>JAVEDP010000020.1 GCA_030841085.1 Pyrinomonadaceae bacterium | reverse complement strand
TCTCGAACTACAACATCACCAACGCCGGCAACAGCTTTACCATCAACGCGCGCAACGCGACCTGGACCACTAACGCCAACAGCAAGACCTACGGCGACAGCGATCCGGTGGGACTGACTACCGGCAGCGGTAACTTCCTGGTGGCCGACGCAGTGACGGCGACCTACAGCCGCGCCGCGGGTGAGACGGTGGCCGGTGGCCCATATCACATCACGGCGACGCTGAGCCCGGCTGGTGTGCTCTCGAACTACAACATCACCAACGCCGGCAACAGCTTTACCATCAACAAGGCGCCGGTGACGGCGACGGCGGGTGGTTACAGCGGCACTTACGACGGTGCGTCGCATGCCACCTTGGCGTGTGCGGTGACCGGGGTCTATACGGGTGGTCTAACTTGTACAAACGGTCCAGCTTCGGTTGGTCCTGGGGTAGGCTCCGGAGCGGTGACCGCCACGGTCGATCAGAACACGGACAACTTTGCAGTGACCTACGTGGCGGGTGCATGGTCGATTGGCCAGGCAGGGTCGACGACGACAGTAGTATGTCCGGCGAGCGTGACTTACAACGGTGCGGCGCAGACGCCCTGCACGGCCAGCTGGTCGAGCACGGGTACTGACGCCGAGGGCGCTGCACTAACGCCGAGCTATACGAACAACACCAACTTCGGCACTGCCAACGCAGCGGCGACCTACGCAGGTGATGCCAACCACACGGGCAGCAACGACAACAAGAACTTCTCCATCAACAAGGCTTCTGTAACAGCCACGGCGGGCGGCTACAGTGGCACTTACGACGGTGCGTCGCATGCCACCACGGCGTGTGCGGTTACCGGGGTCTATACGGGTGGTCTAACTTGTACAAACGGTCCAGCTTCGGTTGGTCCTGGGGTAGGCTCCGGAGCGGTGAGCGCCACGGTCGATCAGAACACGGACAACTTTGCAGTGACCTACGTGGCGGGTGCATGGTCCATTGGCCAGGCAGGGTCGACGACGACGGTAGTCTGCCCGGCGAGCGTGACCTACAACGGTGCGGCGCAGACGCCTTGCACGGCCAGCTGGTCGAGCACGGGTACAGACGGCGAGGGCGCTGCACTAACGCCGAGCTATACGAACAACACCAACTTCGGCACTGCCAACGCAGCGGCGACCTACGCCGGCGATGCCAACCACACGGGCAGCAACAACAACAAGAACTTCTCCATCAACAAAGCCTCAGTGACGGCGACAGCCGGCGGGGGTTCCAATGTCTATGACGGGTCGAGTCATTCGCCATCGGCCTGCGCGGTGACGGGCGCCTACACGGGAGGGTTGAGTTGCACGAACAGTCCCAGTTCTGCGGGACCGGGAGTAAGCGTAACGACCATCAGTCCGGTAACCAGCGGGGTTGATCTTATTAACTTCACCGTGACGCCGGTCAACGGCTCTTACACCATTAGCAAGGCATCCACCCTGATCACCTTCAACGGCCCCAACAGTAATCAAGACTTTGCCTGCGGCCTTTTAGGGACCTACACGGCGACCCTGAAAGACACTTCAAACAACGTCTTCCTGCAGGGCGTGAGTTTGACCTTGACCATTGGTACGCAGAGTACAACGGGAACGACCAATGCTTTAGGCGTTGCGACTTTCACGATAGTGCTAAATCAAACGCCGGCTTCGGTAACTGAAACGGTTGCCCTAACGGGTGCCTGGACCGATGCTAATCGCAACACCCCGGGTACTCAGTCGGCATCGTTCACCATCATGCCGGATACGAATGTGGGACCGGGCACAAACGCCACGTCGCTATACACGGGACCCGCCTTCTCGTGGACGACGAGCCCGACCAGCAGCACAACTACGCTAACGCTCAACGCCACAATCAAAGACACGGGCGCGTGCGCGGGCGACATTACGAAGGCGAAGGTATCGTTCTTCGTAAGCTCGAACGATGGCGCGAGCTTCAACCCTGTTTCGAATGCGCAAAACTTGCCGGTCGGTCTGGTGAATCCAGGCGACACGTCGGTGGGAACCGCGAGCACAACGTCGCAGTACAACATCGGCAGTAACCTGGCCATCACGCTGGTCGTCCGCGTCGTCGTGGGTGGTGAATACGCCTTGCCCGGCGGCAACAACTCCGACTACGACGTGCCGATTGTTATCGCCGTTCCCGGCCAGCCTAATACGCTGACCGCGGGCGGGAAGCTCGGCAACTCCGAGACCAGCCTGGCAACTGTCGCGGGTCAGACCTACTACGCGAACGGTTATCTCGGGAATGGCAACGGAACTACGAGCGGTGGATTGGCTGGCGGAGACGTGTCCTTCGGCGGCTTCGTGCAGTGCAACAACAGCAAGTGCACGAATCCACAGGGCAAGATCAACGCCAAGATTGACACGTACAACAAGCCTGACGGCAGCGTTGATACAACCATTCACCACTACTTCATGAAAACAAATGCCATATCCGGTTGGGGCACTACAACCTCAGGTTCCGGGTTCTTCAGCGCGAAGACGAATCTGTCTGAAACGACTGGCGGCGTAAGTAACGGTCTCGATGGCGGCGGGATGATGCAGATGATCTTTGCTAATCCGGGCGCTTCGTACACCTACACGTCCACTCAAGGCGCTAAGAGCGTAACGCTGACCTGCCCGTCGGGATCGCCAACCGGCTGCGCGTCAATCATTATTTACAGATCGAACGGCCTGGGCGGTGGAGTATGGTTCTCAAGCGCTTGGGGTCCCGTCGTCGCCGGCGATCTGCCCCAGACGATTATGAAGACCATGCTCAGCGGTACCATCGCTTTCACAGGCGGCCCGGCGTCCAAAAATATATTAACGATTATGGGCACGCCCACAACGCCAACGCCAAAGACGACCGCGCCGGCAACTACGGTCGCCGCAACGAACGCATCGCCCCCAGTAACAGACAATTCCCTTGTCTCGACTCTGAGGGGTATGTTTGTTGGAACTTCAAACTCCACTACGGCTAACGCATCCGTTCCCTCCGTCGTTAAATCAAGTGCGGCGCGATCCGATGAACGACGATCGTTCTCCGGCCGTGCGCAGCTTGATAACGATGGTTCGGACACCAGCAAGTTCTTTTCTGCTGACGGCCTGTTGGGCAGAAACTGGGTTAGCAGTCTGTTCGACAGCTCGGCGCAATATGTTTCGTCCAGCACTGACGCAGAAGGAACGGTTAGCATTACGGTACGCAGCTGCAACAAACCCGACGGCTCCCTCGACAAGCGCTGCGTTGCAGGCAAGCCGTCGACTCATCACGTTTACGTGATCGAGACCAATGCTCTGACTGGAGCGGCTCTTCTTTCCGGTGCGACAGCCTTCGCTTCAAAGACTAACGTCTACGAAGTAATGTCAAACGGAACTAAGGTGGCTCTGGATAACGAAGGCTCAATGCAGATAGTATTTATTGCGAAGAGCCAGATGATTCCACTGGATGCCGGCGCCGCCGGTGGAACCACTTGCATGGATGACAGCGGCTGCGTCGCTATTGCTGCACAACAGTCGGCCGGCGGACTCTGGTATTCGGGAGCATGGGGTTTGAGTTCAAACAATCATGCAGAAGCGGCGGCAAAGACTCGCTAGAATTTTCGCCGAGTTCGACCCACCAATCGCTAAAAACTTTAGGGCGTCATGTTAAATGACGCCCTACTTTTTTCTTTACTCATCGTTCTAAAACGACGTTGCAGCGTAGAACGGTTGCGGGTGCTTTCCGTTTGTTGCCCCTTCCCTTTCCTGATCGTAGGCAAACTACAGACGTATACGTTTGCTATTTCATGGTTCGTCGAGCTGACATTACCAAAATGATGGCGTCGCCGGATGAAGTAACATTCAGGGTGCCGACTATCACGGCCTCGCCTTCCCGCATGCTGAATTCGGTGTTCAGTCCGGTACTTTCGTAGTTAATCATTGGGCCGGCGTTAATTATTGGCGAGGCCGACGGATTGTACGCCGCAGCCATACCAGTCTGAACTGGGAGGCGCGCTCCGAACACAAAGCCGTCGATCCGCACCAACTGCTGTCCGGCGGCATTCTGTATCAGTTTGACGCCGTTCACGCGAAATTCGTTGAAACTTGGAGTGAGTGTGCCGCTGGCCGCAGCCCCAGATGCCGTCATTGGCCCAACTACCCAAAGCAGGCTGAAACGTCCCCCATTCCTCACGCGATTGATGAACGTAGCGTTGAGTCGATAGTTCTTAAACGGCAAGGACGCGCGCAGTTGTCTGATCACTGAGTCCAGCGGCGCCGGCATTTTAGCGTCATCATTCTCCTGGTTAGTGGCGACCAGTACATAAAGTTGCGTGTCGAGATTTGTTTCCTCGTCCTTTTTGTCGGCCTGACTGGATTGCTGCGCAGTTGCTGAAGTCTGGGCCAGCACTTGTCCGCCGCTGATGAGCACCAGCAAAAGCGTTACGAACAGAATTCGTGTAGTTGTTTTGGACACATTCATAGACCTATCTCCTTCAAGGTTGTTTGTGACTCTAAAACGAGGAGAGGGGCGACAGTTGTTCTACAGCTTGGCTCGTAGGGCTTGTAGCCTTGCGTGGGCTCACACTCCTTAATTGCGATGGGCCGGCAATCGCTTGCTAACACGCGCGCGAGGATGAGAAGTTCCAACTTAGCGATGAGGTCTAACTCAACTTAGGCCGTTGAATGCCACGAACGACCCACCCGCTACCGCTGAGGAAGCTCTGACTTCATGCAACTACGATCAACCAGCTCTGCGGCTCGATCACTTTTTCTGTTCGGCATTTAAAGCTACGCGCAATTCAAACTGCGCACCTCGGCCATTCGGTTGCGCAATGAGTTGCGCCGTTCCGCCTGCTTCTTCCATGCGCTTGCGCACAATGGCCAGGCCCAGGCCGGTACCTCTTTGCTTGGTGGTAAAAAAAGGTTCCCACACGCGCTTTCGCAATTCTTCAGAAATGCCTGGGCCAGTGTCCTGAACGGTGATAACGAGCGTGTCGTTTTCAATGTTCTGAGCGATCGTGATCTCACCATCGTTGCCGGTTGCCTGCAGCGAGTTCAACAGCAAGTTCGAGAGCGCCACACGCACCGATGAAACGACGTCGCCGCTCAGCTCGAGGTCGTTACCAAATTTCGTCGTCAACTTAACCCCGCGTCCATCGGCGGTTGCCTGAAACAATCTAGCGACAGATTCAACGAGTTGACTGGCGAGTTGCGGCAACTCAGCCGGTGCTTTGCTGCGCGCGAAACTCAGCAGTTGCGTGACGCTCTGGCCCAGCCGATCCGTTTCACCGACAATCAGACTCAAATCGCGCGCATACTCACGGCTCATGTTCTCGTCTTCACCCATCACCTGCGCGATCGACTTTATTGCTGACAACGGATTCTTGATTTCGTGCGCGACCGTGGCCGCCATTTGTCCCAGCGCTGCCAGGCGTTCGCGCTCGGCGAGTTTTCGTTCCAACGTTACGTTTTCTTCAACCAGGCGGCAGTCTTCGACCGCGATCGCAACCTGCCCGGCGAGTACTTCAAGAACCGAGCGCGTGTCTTCGTTGAGTGTGGCCGCAGCGGCATCAATCAAAAGGACTCCCGACACTCGCTCGTCGCGGCGCAATGTGTAGGCCAGCCCGAATCCGTGACTCGCGAGCGCAGGATGATTTTCGACGGGCCGCCAACTGCTTGCCTGCGCAAGCTCGATCACATTCTCCAGCACGCTTTCGCTAAAAGCGGCGGCATCATTGTTGGCGGCGAGTACGGGCTCGCCCGAGATGAAACGTTCTCGCAAAACAATGCGCGTGCGTCGCAGGCCGAGTGCCTGGGTCGTTTGTTGCTGAACAAAATCAAGCAACTGCGGCAACTGTTTGTAATGCCCGGCTTGCGAGCCAATTCGCGAAACAATCTGGCGATAGAGCGCTGCTTCGCGTTCGAACAGTTTGTGAAATCGTTTCTCCAGCCAGCGGCGCAAGGGCGCGGCCGCCAGTGCCAGCCCCAGGATCAGTAACGCTTCGATGACGCCCGGCCGAATGCCATAACGCACCGTCATCCAATCGCCAATCGTCTTAATTCCGTAGATGTAGATGATGAGAACGACGGCGGCAAACGAGGCGACGATCAAACTCTCTTCAATGATGAGCTCGAGATAGCGATAACGATAGATGTAATACGCAAGCAGCAGCGAAGGCAGCAATGAGCCAAGGTTCGCAACTGTCTTCAAGTAAAGACCCGCCTCAGTTCCCTCGCCCAGACCGAAAGCGAGTGCCGCAAGAATCACGATTCCGATCACGACAAACGATCCGGCCAGCGTGCGCATGATCCGTTGCTCGCTTTGATTCTGCGTCTTCCTGGCGATCAGCACTTCGGTGATGGCTATCACGCCCAGCACGTAAGTGATCCAGACTGCCATCGGCAAAACCAGAAAATGCAGCCGGCTCATCATCGGCGCGTAAGGCCGAAACCAAATCTTGTAAAGCGCAACGGCCAGGAAAATATTGGGCAGGTAGGAGAGATAAACGCGGGCTTTCTCGCTCAGCTTTAAGGGACGGTTAGAGGCGGCGGCCCATAGATAGAGATGAACGTGAAGCAGAAAAGAATAAGCAAAGGTGATGCTGACTACCGAAACAGTGTCAGCGGCGCGCAGCAGGGTGGTCCATTTATCGTAGCTGAAACCAAAGAGCCCATGCAGCGTGATGATCAGGTTACTGCCATGCCAGCCGCCCATCGTCAGCGCCAGCAAAAACAGCAGTCGTTCAACTGTGGTCAGCTTGCGGCGGCGCGAAAAGAGTTGAATGCCCAGCCAGACGGGCAACACCGCGCCAATTGAGTAACCGACAAGTTGTAGGACTTCGAGTGGGGACATGGATCAGTAGGCAGTCGGCAGGAGCAGTAGGCAGCAAGATTCAGCATTAGGCAACAAAAAACATGTCGCCACCAAGCACCCGCATTTGATAACTGCCGACTGCTGCTGCCGACTGCCGACAGCTCCTGCCGACTGCCGACAGTTCCTGCTGAATCCCTACTGGTTCGATGCGCTGCGCGCAGCTACTGGCATGAATGTGATTTCCGTGCGGCGATTGCGGGCCCTGCCAGCGACTGTCGCGTTACTGGCCACGGGGTTCGCTGCGCCCATGCCGTTGGCTTGCAGCCGGGCGGCTTCCACGCCGGCTGCCTGAAAGCGATCAGATAATTCGCGCGCGCGATCCTGCGTCAACTGTTGCAAGGTAACCTCGTCGCCCTTGCCGTCTGTATATGTTTCGATCACCACTTGGTAGTCAGGATTGCTTGCCAGCAACGCAGCCAGCGGTTCAAGCTTGGCCGCTGCCGCCGAAACCAAGGTCGTCGCGCGTGGCCCACTCCAGATGGATTCCGGCAACAAGAGTTGGAAGCCCTTCGCAGTTTCTTTTACCGTACCAAACTTCGCCAAACTACTCTTCAAGGCTGCTTCGGCTGCGCGCCTTTGTTGGTCAAGCTGTTCGCCTTCCACGCGCGTTTGTTCCGCGTGCCGCTCGCCTTCCAGGCGGGCCAGATTCACTTTTGCCGCTTCGCCTTCAGAGCGCACGGTCTGCAATTCATCGCGCAGCCGCGCTACTTCGATTCGTTGCTCACGCAACTGTTCGTTGGCCGTTGAAGCGTCGCGTTCTGCCAACTCACGCGCGCGTTGCTCGCGGTCCAATGCGCCGCGAAGCTGTTCAATTTCCTGTTGCGCGGTTTGCGCAGTTTGCTCAGCGGAGCGGAGCGCCTCGTCACGACGCTGAATGTCTTCGCGGCGCAGGCGAGCGGCGCGCCGCGTTAATGCCATCTCCTCAGCCCTGGCGCCAGAAGAGGTCGCCTTGCGCGCGAGCACATCGACCTCAGCTGTAGGTTGACTAAACCGCAGTGCTTTTTCAGCCGCCAGCAGGTCTGCTTCGGCTTGTTCAAGTTCCTGCGTAGCGTCCTGCTGTGCGCCGGCGAAGCGCGCGAGGTTCACAGCCTGTCGCGCGCCCAGGAGCGAGACTGGAATATCGCGATAGTCCGACGAAGCAATTTCCGGCACGCGCGTATCTCTAAAATAGTCGCTCGAATTACCAATGTATTGAACGGTGACAGTTTCAGCCTGGCTATTGCCTGGTCGCTGCGGTGGAATATTTTCCAGCACGACCATGCGGCTGGGAACTTTCATCAAGAAGTGCGGCTCAGCGGTTATGACTAACGCGAAGGTTTGCAACGGCGTAGTCACGTCGAGTTTCGAAGCGATATACGGGCTGCCGCCTCGTTTGATCTCACCGAGATTATCAACGTGCCCATCAGGCGAGATGGCCCACAAAATAAAAGTCGTGTAAATACCGCCTAGCTCATTGGCACGCGGCAAATTATCAATCGACAACTCAACGCGCGTTCCGCGGCGCCCGACTCGCTTTACTTTCGCCTCTCCTTTTAGTCTTGGTAACAGCGTGGTGCCGCGAAATTTCACCGTCACACTTTCATCCAGCGGATAGGTGACGGCCACGGTCCGGCGCGCCTGGTCGCTTTGCGCAAGAGTTGCCGTGCAACCCATCGCGACGCATACCAGAGAAACAAATAGAGCGAGCAGTAGGCGTTTATAACAAGTCATAATGATCATCCTCGGGCGTTTATTGCCGACAATCTGCCAATCAGCGAAGGAAAAACCGCTGTTTCTGTTGATGCTCCAAGCCTGATCATTGTTGCCGACGGGCAGGAAAAGGGTCAAGCCTAACTTCCGGAGGAAAGCCGCTGATACCGGGTCTTGCGATAGGTAATGAGTTGCACAACAAAAACCGAAATCGCGCCAAGCAACCAGATGTGGACAAACCCGCTTTTGTGCAAGAGGAACTTAAAGACCACCCAGACGATGAAAAGTATTGCGCTAACTGCCCACATTTTAAATTCCTTTAATGACTGTTGGTGACGGTACGAACGCGC
Organism: Pyrinomonadaceae bacterium; assembly: GCA_030841085.1. Lineage (GTDB taxonomy): Bacteria > Acidobacteriota > Blastocatellia > Pyrinomonadales > Pyrinomonadaceae > PSRF01. Next base: position 204,157 of record JAVEDP010000020.1, on the reverse strand, counting down.
GAGCGGCGACCAGTTTTGTCGGGGAGCGCCGGCAATATTGCCGCTCCGCCGGAAACAAAAAACCGCATCGGGGTTGAATATCGGCCGGTTGAAGAATCGGCGGGCGCCGTGCGCCAGTAATAATAGCCGGGCGGCAGACCAGTCGCCGTGAAGCGCTCGCCCTGCACGCGACGATCAAAGAATATGTTACGAAACGTTTCATCGCTTGCGATTTGAAGACGGTACTTAGTGACGCCTTTTTGCCTGGTCCATTGAATAGATACTGGAAACGAAATCAACCGTGCGCCGGCTTGCTGGCCCACAGCTAACATAGAACCCGCGAGCATCAACGACAAAACCAGCACCAGCCTTAGTAGTTGAACTTTGAAGAATCTCGTTAAGGAATTTAGGGACAGTCTTGAGCGGCCATGGTCCAAGTGTGAAGGCGGGTGGTCCTTAACTGCCGATGAATTACGGAGCTTCATTTAACTTATAACCAACGCCGCGAACGGTGAGCACGTAGCGCGGATTTTTGGGATCAGTTTCAAGTTTCTTACGCAACCGATTTATGTGCGGATCGATGTTTCGCTGATAGCCTTCGTACTCGGTGCTCCAAACGCGATCAAGTAACGCATTGCGCGACCAGGCGCGGCCGGGCTCAGAAGCAAGCAACTCCAAAATCTGGAACTCGAGCGGCGTCAGGTCGATACGCGTACCCTCGCGAATAACTTCGTGACGGCGCTTATCAATTACCAAATCGCCAACCGCAACGCGTTCGTCGTCGGTGCTGGCGGCCACGGATGTCGAACGCTTTAACAAGGCCTCGACGCGGTACTCAAGTTCGCGCGGACTAAAAGGCTTGCCGAGATAATCGTCGCCGCCGGCTTCGAACCCTGCGACCTTGTAATCCAACTCATCGTGTGCGGTCAAAAACAACGCCGGTGTTTGCACGCCACGCTCGCGTGCGCGCTTTAGAAGATCAAAGCCAGACATCCCAGGCATGGAAACATCGAAAATAAAACAATCGAATTTGCCCGTCGTAGCCGGCTGCAGCGCCGCGTTGCCGCTGTCGCGCTCATCGACTTGGAAACCGAGGCGGCGAAAATATTCCGCCAGCAGAAGACGCATGTCTGCATCGTCATCGACTATCAACAAGCGTTTTCCACTGAACTTGCTCTCTACCTGTGATGGCTGTGCCAAGTTTCTTGATCCTGTCGGGTGTATTTAGGTGGCTTATGGAACGACCGGAATTATATCTCAGTTTGGTGGGCGTGGCCTAAGAAAAGCGCGCGCGAATACCGTCAGGCGGGTTTCGTCAAGTTCTTGTTGGGCAACATAGAGGAATTGGATTTCAGTAGTGTTCCGTTGGTGTGTGGGTAAAAAAAGCACGATTCGGTAGGGTTCGGAGTATTGAGCATCAGCGCAATTTCGGTAGTGCACCCGTTAATGTCCGCATTTCGCTTGCTACAATTTTTGTCGCGTCCATTCCGGCATCCGTTGTACGCCAGCAATGGACGCGGGAATCACAAAGACCGTCTGGACTGTCCGAGACCTGCTTACCGCCTAACGTCCTCTAGGTGCGCGGCGGCGAATCGGAGTCCGTTCTTTCAGAAGATCAGGATGCCGCGATTGGATCATGTAGGCTAGTCCCTGATAGCTCATGCCCAACAATGAAGCGGCGTGAGTAACGCTCCCGTTTGCTTCTGCCAGTGCTTTGGCAATCATCTTACGTTCAACGTCCAACAAGTCTTGTTTGAAGTTGCGCGGCTGGTTAAATAAAACTTCCGGCGACTGTTGGATTGTGCCTTCGCGCATCTTCATCGCTAACTTCTTTCCTGCCGCCTTGAATCTTTGCCAGATGTCTTGGCTTTGACTGGTTGACAGCCATTCCCCGGCCTGCTCATAAGCACTCAAAAGAATCTCCGGTGACAGATCGTTTATTTCCTCGATCAAGGTAAGCGCAGCCAGGCCCGCTCGATTCAGTGCGCCGGCTTGATGCGCCACTTCGATGGCTTTGCGAAAATTGAATTCTGCTTGGACAGTCTTTCCGAGTCTGGCTAACGCGATCCCGTAAGTGATAAGAGCCTCGGCCAAAAAACATTGCCGACCGGCTTTGTCAAAACTTCTGACCGCGTGTTGAGCAGCAGTTTGGGCTTGCGCATATTTTCCTTCCGCGATAAATGCCTGTGCGCGACTATCATCTACTTGTGCCGTTCTCACTTTATCTCTGACGCTGACTGTCAATCGGCGCGCCCGATCCAAGTATTCGTGTGCCTTGCGAAAGCGGGACAGATCGCGAAACGCATTGCCAATATTGTTCTGGACGTGAGCACGGAAAACGGTGTTGCGTACTTTTTTGAATTCGCGATCTGCTGATTCGTATTCATCGATCACTCGATTAAGCTGCTCGGTGTTGTTATCCGGCGTTACTAGCTTACGAAGGATCATTGCGCGCTGATTGTGATAGAAGCCTCTCAGCGTGCGATTAGGAATGCTTTCAAAAAGGGAGGCATTGTCAGTGAGAATCTTTAGAGATTCGTTATATCGGGAGTCAGACCATTCGACGACTGACAATCCGAGCAAAGCGTTTGCCCGTGTGTTCCCTGCGGTGGTTAATTTTTGTAGAGCCTCGGTGAACATGATCCGCGCTTCATCTAAGGCGCCCGCTCGCCAGTAACAATAAGCAATCTCCGTTCGCGCTTCCGCAACCTTGCGTAAGTCTCCAACCGATTCAAAGAACGTAATACTCTCAGTGATCAAATCCCTGGCATAGTTATCAGCTTCTTTTATTTCATTCTTACTGCCGATCCAACCCGTCAGAATTCCCGCACACAATAAGACTTCGGCAGCGACCGAGGAATATAAGCCGGTCGTATCAGGCCGCTCGCCCACCCGTTTCCAGAGCGGACGCATGATCTCTTGTGCGCCCGCATAGTGGCCTTTGTCTTTTAGTTCTAAAGCAGCTTCACAACGGGATCGTGCCTGCTCATTTTCGGGTAAGTGGGATATGTCCTGCTTTAGAGAGGTTGTTCGCATGACTGCTTGAGCGTGAGTAAGTCTGAGACTGCGAACGGGATATTAGTCGTAGGTAAGCATCCTTGCAACAACTGTTTCTTCTTGTTCTACTGATTTTCATGTAAAGATTTTTGCATGCCTTAACCTCAAAAAGGAGAACATCAAATGAAGCGACTCTTATTGGCAATCGCGTTGACGTGCGTTTTGTCAGGCTCCGTACTGGCCGGTGATATGCCAACGTGCGGCGCGGCTGCGCCCGCTCCCGCTCCGAGCGAGACACAATCAAGCGCCGTTGTTGCGGCGTTACTCACGATCATTAGTCTAGCGGTCGGCTAAGTATTACCAGTTAGTCGAACGACGGAAAACTGCGCTCTTGGCGGTCGAGTGGGAGTGTGTCCAAAAGGAGAAGGGCGTTGCCGTCTCTTACAGCGGCAACGCCCTATCTGAGCGCGGTCACTGTCCTCACCCAGCAACCCACGGATACATTCAGCAGTCCGCACTAAAGCTAATCAGGTTATAATCCGATGCAAATTATTCGGCAAGGTTTGTAACTGGCAGGCTAGTCGCAGAAAGATGCAAGAAGCATCACGCGGCCTTGGCTCTGTACTTCGCTTACCATAACTTCTGCCGGATTCACAAAAGCCTAAGATGTACCCCTGCAATAACGGCAGGAATTACAAAGCATGTTTGGACTTTGAAAGATTTACTAATGGCAGTAACGAACGTATAGACTAGAAACATGCTTCCAGCATCACTTAGAGACTTTTCGCTTAACTTACTGTCGGAAGTCATCGGAATCCTGGTTACGGTTTTCTTTGTCGATCGCTTATTGAAGCGGCGTGAAGATCGACGCTGGGCACCGGCGAAAAATCTGCTTGAAGCCCGGCTATTCAAACTGGCTGAGCAGATCATTTTCGCAGTCATAGGCATCGGAGAAGGTTACGAAGCATGGGGAAAACTTCGGATGTATTATTTCGGAGAAGCCACTGTTATGAGCTATTGCAATGCCGAGCAAATTGATTCCAAGTACATCTTCAGAGTCATTGAGGCAAATCGTGCTCGTTCTGAGTCGTCAAGGCTTAGATTTGATTACAGACCGTTCCCGGAGGCGCAGGGAAAACTCAATGCCATCCTCGACACGTCCGCGTTTCTCATAGACCCTGAGGCTATCGAATTACTCTTACAACTTGATGAGGAATTGCGAAGGCTAATAACACCGAGGGACGACGAGGGGCCGGACTATGGCAACGTCTCCGCATTGTTCGACGTCGCGGTCAAGGCGATCTCTGTTCGTTCACATTTGCAAACGAAAGCGAAGCGTGTACAAAGCCTTCAGTCCTCAGCAACACAAGAAAATAGGACACTACCCAAGATCACTTTGCCTTGACGCTTTTGCGGCCTGATACGTATAGTTACTCTTTAATTTTACAGCCGTCTTTCCTTCCTTGTGACTAACTAAACCAGAGACTTTCCCGAAGTAGAATGCGCGATCTTAGAAGACTGCTCAGGTACTTAAAACCTCACTGGGGAACCTTCACACTGGCGACCATTGCGATGCTCGTCGTCGGTTTGCTGGAAACCGCGATTGGCGGTCTGATTGTCCCCATCTTTGATCAGGCGTTTGCTCAGGGCGCCGGCCAGCGTACATCTACCCTTTTTGGACTCCAACGAATCATTCCGCCGTCGGGTCTTGGCGCTTGGAAAATGATCTCTGTTCTGCTCCTTGTGTTCACTCTGACGAAGGGCATTGCGGAATATTTTTCGACTTACCTGATGGCGCGCATCGGCCAGTCGGCGGTATTGAAACTACGACAAGATCTCTTTAGCCACTTGCTGGCCCAGTCTGCCAGTTTTTTTGAACGTCATCGCACTAACTACCTCGTCTCCAGGTTGGTATCGAGCGCGGCGGCTATTGAAGCGGCAGTATCCAGCACACTGCGCGACATGCTGCGGGAGAGTTTTACCTTATTCTTTTTTCTCGGGGCTTCTTTCTACTACAGTTGGCGGTTGACGCTCGGCTCTCTGACAATCGCACCTATCGTTGCGGTTCTAACCGCGCGCTTCGGCACCGCGTTGCGCAATCTTTCACGCGAAAGCCTCGAAGGTAACAAACAACTGACTGACACTGCGCAGGAAGCGTTGTCTAATCAAACGATCGTTAAGGCTTATCGCTCAGAATCGCGCGAATCGGAACGCTTTACAACCGTTGCCAAAAGAATTGTGCGCGCCAACCTGCGAACGGCAAGCATCTCGGGATTTGCCCCACCGACGATTGAAATGATTGGCATGATCTTCGTCGTGTTTTTGCTTTATTTTGGCCAGCGGGAAATCGTTTCGGGTCGCATGTACGCGGCGCAGTTTCTGGCTTTCATATTTTTCCTTTTCCGCAGTTACGACCCAATGCGCAAACTCTCGCGGCTGCAAAACGCGATGGAACAAGCGATGGCTGCGGCGCAGCATGTTTGGGAAGTGATGGACGAAAACGCGCATTTGCCGGAAAAGCCGAACGCAGTCGTGCTTGCCCCAGTGACCCAAGCGATCGAACTCAAGGACGTTTCGTTTGGTTATGCGAACGAAACACGTCCCGTTCTGCGCAACATCAACTTAACCGTACCGGCCGGTTCGATGGTTGCTCTGGTTGGCGAATCCGGCGGCGGGAAATCCACGCTGACCAAGCTGCTGCCGCGTTTCCACGACCCAGTTTCGGGCGCGGTGCTCTGGGACGGTACTGATCTTCGCGACGCGACCATTTCGAGCTTACGCGCGCAGATTGCGCTGGTCACTCAGGAGACAGTGCTATTCAATGACACGGTGCGCCACAATATTGCGTACGGAAAACCCGATGCGACGCAGGCTGAAATTGAAGAGGCAGCGCGCATCGCTTTCGCGAATGACTTTATTGAAGAGCTGCCGCAGAAATATGAAACGATCGTTGGTGAGCGCGGTATTTTTCTTTCCGGCGGTCAACGCCAACGGCTGGCAATCGCGCGTGCCTTATTAGTTGATGCGCCCGTGCTGATTCTGGATGAGGCGACTTCGGCGCTGGATGCTGAATCGGAACGATTTGTGCAGCAGGCCATCGGGAATTTGGTGCGCAACCGCACCACGATGGTCATCGCGCATCGTCTTTCAACTGTTCGGCGCGCCGATGCGATCGTGGTGGTCGAAGGCGGTCGCATCACCGAGGTCGGCACTCATTCCGAATTGCTGCTGCGTGGCGGACAGTATCGCAAACTCTATGAACTTCAATTTGCTGATGAAGAGGAAGAGTTGGTCAGCGGTTAGTAGTCAGTTGATTCGTTGTCAGTTGTTCGCAGTCAGTTGTCAGTCGCGAATTCAAGTTGAAAGTGCAACAGTAGAATTGGCTTTCGCTCCAGCGGAGCGAGATGTTTATAGCTACGAACGTTCCCCCAAAAAGGATCTCGCTCCGGTAGGAGCGAAACCTGGCGGCGGGGCAATAGCCCGGCCCTGGCAAAAGCGGTTGCGCTCCTCCGGAGCTAAGGAGCCAAGAATGGATCACCAGACTATAAACATTTCGCCCCGCCGGGGCGCAGCGCCAAATGATATTCGTTTGCACTTCCAACTTGAATTCGCGACTGACTACTGACAACTGACTATCGACAACGGACTACTGACTACTGACACCCAAACAAACATTATGAAATCAATGACCGGATACGGGCGCGGCTCAGCGGAAGGTGACACTTTTTCTGTTTCCGTAGATGTAAAGACGGTGAACAATCGTTTCCTCGACGTGCACCTGCGCCTCGGAGGCGAGCTCGCTCCGCTGGAACCTGCGATCAAGCGCCAGATTAGTTCGCGCCTTTCGCGCGGTCGCGTTGACTTGACCATCAATTTGGAAAAGACATCGCAAACTGCCTATGAATTGAACCGGCCGTTAATCGCCGGTTACGTTAACGCGCTGCGCGAAATGCAAACGGAGTTTGGTATCGCCGGCGAATTGGACATCAATCTGATCGCGCGCTTGCCGGGTGCGTTACAGCCGTCGCGCGACGGTCTTTCCGACGACGTCTCTGCTGGTCTTGAAAAAGCATTGGCGGGTGCGCTCGACGAACTCGAACGGATGCGCGCGCAGGAGGGCGAAGCGCTGCGCCAGGAAATGTCCGAACGCATCGACAAAATCGAGGCGCTAGTGCCGCTGATCGAAAGCGCCGCGGCTGGTTTGGTTGACGCCTATCGCGCGCGCTTGCAAAAACGCATTTCAGAACTGCTCTCGCGGAATGGCCAGTTAGTCGAGATTGATCACGGCAGGCTGGCGCAGGAAGTTGCATATCTTTCGGATCGCAGCGACGTCAGCGAAGAGATGGTCCGTCTGCGCAGTCACCTGATCCAGTTTCGCGACGCTTTGAATTCCAGCAGTGAAACCGGCAAGATGCTCGACTTCCTTTTGCAGGAGCTTAACCGCGAAGCCAATACGACCTTGTCCAAGTCGACCGATCTCTCAATGAAAGAATCGGCGCTGGCAATCAAGGCGGAAGTCGAGAAACTTCGCGAACAGGTCCAGAATGTTGAGTGAAATAGATCAGAACCAAGCGGAAAACTTTCCCGCGGAGGCGACCGAAGGCCGTGGCATTCTCTTCGTTGTCAGTTCACCTTCCGGCGGTGGCAAAGGCACGTTGATCCAGCGCGTGTTGAATAAGGTGCCTAACCTTAGTTATTCTGTTTCGTTTACAACCAGAGCGCCGAGAAGCGGTGAAGTGAATGGGCGCGAGTATTTCTTTGTCACGCCTGAGCACTTTAAGGAAATGGTCGCGGCTGATGAGTTTTTGGAATCGGCAACTGTTCATTGCCACCTCTACGGCACGGCGCGAAAACAGGTCGCACAAGAAATCGCCGAAGGCCGCGACATCATTCTCGAGGTGGATGTCCAGGGGGCGGCCAGCGTGCGCCAACTGATGAGCGACTCGGTCAGTATCTTCATCCTGCCGCCATCGTTTGAAGTATTGAAAACGCGACTGACCGCGCGCGGCACCGATTCACCGGAAGAATTGGACGTGCGACTGCGCAACGCGCCGGTCGAGCTGAAGGACTATTCCGCATTTCAATATGTGATCATCAACGATGATGCCGAACTCGCGGCGAATCAACTGGCCGCAATTGTATTTGCTGAAAGGGCGCGCCTAAGCCGGCAGGAACGGAAAGTAAAAAACGTCGTCGAAGCGTTTATGGCAAAAGAAGAAGGCAATTCAAATTAGGTTCTTATTTGAGCAGGAGGATGAGTATTAATAATGGCAACCAAAGAAGTGATTGAAGAAGTAGCTGAAGAAACGCAGGCGCCGGAAATTGATTCCAAGTATCGTCTGATTATTCTCGCCGCCAAGCGAAGTAAACAATTGCAAAGAGGTGCACGGCCGCGCATCGAGATCGATACGGTCAAACATAAAAACACGCGCATTGCCTTGGAAGAGGTGATGCGAGGCCGGGTCAACTTTACCTTGACCGACCCAGACGGCGATAAAGAATAACTTGTCGTTTTCGCTCAGAGCTGGAAAGCTTTACATTCCCTTGTAATCCGGGCCTCCACCGCCTTCCGGGGTTACCCAGTTAATAATCTGATAGGGATCCATGATGTCGCACGTCTTGCAGTGCACGCAGTTTGAGAAATTGATCTGCAGCTTGCGCTTCCCGTCCGTGCCGTCATCAACCATTTCGTAAACGGCGGCGGGGCAAAACCGCTGGCAGGGATTTCCATACTCTTCCCGGCACCGCGTCGCGCAGATGTTGGTATCGAGAACATGAAGGTGCGCCGGCTGATCTTCGCTGTGGCCAACGGCGGCATGGTAAACGTCAGTCAACTTGTTAAAGGCAATCTTACCGTCAAAGCGCAGGCCGTCGTAACGTTGTTCGATATTGTCGCCGCGATATCCGTAAGCTGAAAGCTTCTTCATCGTTTCGTGGCCGGCTTCCGCTTTCGCACGATCGAAAAGCCCCCACGAGCGGCCGCCAGTAATAAATTGCAGGCCGGTGTTCACTAATCCCAGCCAGCGGCCGTGCTTGAAACCAGCATGAAAGTTTCTAACCTTGCGCAGCTCCGGAATAATCCAACTGTCGTTGACGAGCTGTTCGTACCGTTGCAACTGCTTTGCGGAATAGTCACCGGCTAACAACGATTCGAAAATAGTCTGTGCTGCCAACATGCCGCTTTTAATCGCGGAATGAATGCCTTTCAATCTTTGGGAATTAAGAAAGCCGGCGCAGTCGCCAACGAGCAACACGCCGTCGGCGTAGATTTGCGGCATCGCAAAATAGCCGCCGGCAGCGATCGTCTTCGCGCCGTAGCGGATCATCTTGCCGCCTTCCAATAACCGACTGACAAATGGATGTTGTTTGAAGCGTTGAAATTCGGCGTGTGGATCGAGCAACGGATCCTGGTAATCCAAGCCGGTCACGTAGCCGAGATTCACGATGCGGTTCTGCATTCCATAGATCCAGCCGCCGCCATAGGTATGCGCGTCCGAAGGAAAGCCAAGTGTGTGCGTGACTCGGCCGGTGGGATATCTGTCGTCAGGCAACTCCCAAAGTTCCTTCACGCCGATGCTGTAAACCTGCGGTTCGCGGCCGGCATTAAGATTCAGGCGCGCAGTTAACTGTTTGGTCAACGAACCGCGCGGACCCTCGCCGAGCACTGTGACCTTGGCGCGCAGGTCGACACCGGGCTCGAAGTTTGGTCTGCGCTTCCCTTCTTTGTCGATGCCCTTGTCGCCGGTGCGCACGCCCACGACGCGATCGTCCTCGTCGTAAAGAATGTCTGCGCCGGGAAACTCAGGAAAAATATTTACCCCGGCTTCCTCACACTTCTCACCCAGCCAGGCCGTAAGACGATTGAGCGAAACAATGTAGTAGCCGTGATTCCGGAGCGGCGGCGGCGTAATCGGTGAACGAAGCGCGTGCTTCTTTGTCAGATAAAGGAAGTAGTCTTCCTTCACCGGCGATTCCAACGGTGCGCCTTGTTCGACGAAATCCGGAATCAACTCGCGCAACGCGCGCGGATCCATGACGGCGCCGGACAAAATGTGCGCACCAACAGTCGCGCCTTTTTCGATCACGCCGATTTCAATCTCGCCCAGCGCCGCGCCCGTGCGTTTGCCACTTGCGACATCCTCGTTGTGGGTTTTTATGAGTTTCGCCAGATGCAGCGCGCCGCTAAGATTCGCGGGGCCGGCGCCAACGAACACCACATCCATTTCCAGAGTTTCACGTTCCAATGAACAGTCCTATCGAGAAAAATGAATAGCCATTCAGTTCGCGGGAGTATAGCAAATTAAATCCTCAGTTCTGAAATCCGAATTGACGCTCTATGGTGTGCACCGCGCCGTTGTGATTAGGTTTGATTTCTCTGTGCGTCCTCGGTGTTCCTCCGTGTCTCGGGGAGTGAGCAATCTCGAAGAATGGTCCACCACAGAGTCACAGAGAACACAAAGGACGCACAGAAAACTGAGTGAGGAAGTACCTTGACAGAACTTTGCCGCACATTCTTAAGTGGAGCTGAGGTAAACTTTCCACGACCTCCTTATGAAAAGTGTTCCCCCGCGCCATCTTCTGATTCTCCTATTGCTGCTCGCGGCTTCGCTGTCCGCTGTTGCCCTTCATCATCGCGCTAACAACTCCGCAGGCGTTTCGAAAGTAGCGCCTATAGCTCTCCAACCGGCGCTGATTCTTTGGGCTTGGGAACGACCGGAAGATCTAAGTTTTATCAATCCACAAGAAATCGCTGTCGCATATTTAGCCAAGACAGTTTTCCTGCGAGGTGCGGGGCTGCTATCGAAACCGCGACTGCAGCCGTTATCGATGCCGGCCGGCACAACTGTGATTCCAGTCGCCAGAATTGAAATTGATACTGAGAAACCTCCCGCGCTCTCAAGTGAGCAGGCAGAAGAGACCGCCACCGAGATTGCCAAACTTTCGTCGATCGCAAACACATCGATGATTCAAGTCGATTTCGATGCGACCACCAGCCAGCGTCAGTTTTATCGAACGTTATTATTCGAGCTTCGCAAGCGAATGCCGCCAACGACAAAGCTGTCGATAACTGCGCTCGGTTCATGGTGCCAGGGTGACGACTGGCTGGCGGATCTGCCAATCGACGAGGCAGTGCCGATGCTGTTTCGCATGGGGCTCGACCGCAATGCAATCCTGTCGCGGCTGGCCGGGGATGGCTTTACGGCTACGCGTTGCGATTCGAGCGCCGGAATTTCTACGGATGAACACGTCAAAAACCTGCCGCCGGTGTCGCGCCTTTATGTTTTCAATCCGAATAGTTGGAATCGCGACACTCTAAACAAAGTGATGGAGACCTATCAACGATGATACGAAGATTGCCTAGCCTCTTAACAATCGCCTTAATCGCTGCCTTGTTATCCGGTCCGTCGACCGCGCTTGCCTGTGGTCCATTTTCGCTGGATACAATTTTCGTGTTCACAGTCCACCCCGAATATCCACTGGAAAACTTTGCGCGCGGCGACCTCGGTACGATTCAGCCGAGTTACGCGCGGTCGTATCTTTATGTTGCTTACCGGTATTTGAATGGGAACAGCTTCACGCCCGATGAACAGAATGCGTTGGTCGAACTGTGGCGCGATCGGCTGAATTTGCGCTGGGAACCGACTGAAGAACAATCGGTGAAGCGCTGGCTTGAGGCGCGAAACAAGGTGGCGAACGCCGCCGCGATAACAAACATTGAAGTCTATCGTAGCCGGGAGAAGCCCAACGAGTACGAGACTTATTTAAATTGCCAGAAAGATTCTTTCGAAACGGCTGTTGCTACATTGGAAGCCAGGAATAAACAATGGGGAGCTGACAGCGCGTCAGTCAAAACGTGGGTTGAGGCGCAGGATCAGGTCTTCGCAAACTGCTCCGAAGGAAAGCACGTTCCGGCAGCGACGGATGCGGACGCCGACACACTTGTTCGCGCGGACCGGCAATATCAAATCGCTGCCGCAAATTTTTATGCCGGAGATTTCGATCAGGCGCTCGCTGGGTTTCAGGCGATCGCAGCCGATCGCGGTTCGCCCTGGCATGATGCAGCGCCCTATCTCATCGCGCGGACCTTCCTGCGCAAAGCCAGTCTAGGGGCTGAGGAGCAGAAAGCGGCGTCTCTAACCGAATCAGAAAAGCAATTGGATAAGATTCTCGCGAGTCAGGAACTGAAGGAGTCGCATGATAATGCCCGCCGGCTACTCAGTCTCGTGCGACTACGGTTACATCCGAAGGATGTCGTTCGTGAACTGGCAATTTCGTTAACCGGCAAGAAGGCGAATCCAAATCTTAAACAGGAACTTTGGGACTACACGGTTTTGCTGGACCAGTTCGTGGGCGATGAGCCGGCGTCTGCGTTCCCTCCGAAAGTTGCTGAACTTGCCGGCGATGACCTGACTGATTGGCTTTTCACTTTTCAGTCGGACAAATCTGAAGCGGCTGCACACGCGATCGAGCGCTGGCAGGCGACTTCGTCCCTGCCCTGGCTTCTTGCCGCGCTTGCGAAAGTCGATTTTCATAATCCCAGCGTTGCCGCGCTAAAGCGCGCCGGGTCTGCCATACCAACAAACTCGCCCGCGTTTCCATCCGCTGTGTTTCAGATTGTTCGTTTGAATATCGCCGCTGGTCGTTTTAGCGAAGCGCGCGCGATGCTTGATGAGTTGCTGCGTAAAGACCGTGCGCATCTCAATGCCTCGGCTCTCAACTCGTTGCGTCACCAACGCATGCTGGTCGCAAACAATCTCGATGAATTTCTTTCTTATTCCCAGAGCGCGCCCGCAGGCATGAGCTGGAATGACGATGGCCGCGAGATTCCCGCAGAGGCCGACGACGTTTCGGAAGGCCTGAAATCTCTTCAAGGTAAGCCGTTGTTTGACAGCGATGCGGCGAAGGTGCTGAACGAGAAAATTCCGCTCTCACTCCTGAAGCAGGCGGCGGTAAGCAAGACATTGCCGGAGCATTTGCGTCGCGATGTCGCCCAGGCAGCTTGGGTACGGGCGGTGATCCTTCGTGATGAAACTACCGCCGCGGAACTGGCGCTGACCTTAAAAGCCCTGGTTCCTGAGATGGCTTCGCAGCTTGATAATTTTCTCGCCGCTCCTGATTGGCAAGCGAAGCAGTTCGCGGCGATTTATGCCTGGTTGAGGTTTCCCGGCTTGGAACCAACCGTGGACACGGGCATTGGACGGCAGATTCCGCTGAGCGAACAGGACAGCTATCGCGACAACTGGTGGTGCTCGGCGGCGTACATCGCAAGCACAGATAACTCGGAAGAAAGCGCGAAAAAGCGCGCGGCGAACGAAGTAATGGCGCCGGCATTTCTGACCAGCGCCCAACAAGCAAACGCCGGCAAAGAATACGCGCTTCTTTCTTCACTCGGAGCGGCGCCGAATTACATTTCGCAGCAGGTTGTCGCATGGGCCACGCGCAATCCAAACGATCCACGCGTTCCGGAAGCGCTGCATCTCGCCGTCAACACGACGCGACACGGGTGCACCGATAAGCAGACCGGTAAATGGTCGAAAGCGGCGTATGACTTTCTTCATCGCCGCTATCCGAACAACACCTGGACTAAGCAAACGCCATATTGGTTTAAGGACTGAACCAGAACCATGTACTTAAATTTGTCGCGGCGTTACTGCAAGCTAAAGCTCATCGGACATCATACTTGCTCCGTAACGATGCCCATCGAGTTCGCGTTCCTATCTTCAAACTGTAGAATGTAAGAAATCAAAATTAGGAATTTGCGCTTGACTGAACACGCCCACACGAATCGCCTAATCAAAGAGACCAGCCCGTACCTGCTGCAACACGCGCACAACCCCGTCGAGTGGTTTCCGTGGGGTGAAGAAGCCTTTGCAATCGCGCGTCGCGAACAAAAGCCGCTGCTGCTCAGCATCGGCTACTCGGCCTGTCATTGGTGCCACGTGATGGAGCACGAGTCGTTCGAAAATGAAGCGATCGCAAAACTGATGAACGACAACTTCGTCAACATCAAAGTGGATCGCGAAGAACGGCCCGATTTGGATCAGATCTATATGAACGCCGTGCAAATGATGACGCAGCACGGTGGCTGGCCGATGACCGTTTTCCTAACGCCGGACGCTGTACCCTTCTACGCCGGCACCTATTTTCCGCCTGCAGACCGTTACAACATGCCCGGGTTTCCGCGCGTGCTTATCAGCGTCGCTGACGCCTTTCGCGAACGACCTGAAGACGTTAGTCAAACAGCGCAATCGGTGTTGAGCGAACTCAAGCGCGCGACGGCGCTGGTCGAGTCAAACGAAGTGTTGACGGTTGATTTGCTGGACGCCGCTTACCGCGGAATAATCAAAAACTACGACGCGACCAACGGCGGGTTCGGCGGCGCACCAAAGTTTCCACCCGCGATGACGCTCGAGTTTTTACTGCACACGTTCTATCGCACCGGCAATCCGCAAGCATTGGAAATCGTCCAGCATAGTGTGCGCAAGCTGGCGGATGGCGGCATCTATGATCAGCTTGGCGGCGGCTTTCATCGCTATTCAACGGACGCGCGCTGGTTGGTCCCCCATTTCGAGAAAATGTTGTACGACAATGCGCTGCTGTCGCGCCTCTATCTTCATTATTATCAGCTCAGCGGCGAGGAACGAGCCAGAAAGATTGCCGAAGGGATTTTGGATTATGTAGTACGAGAGATGACTGACGAACTAGGCGGCTTTTATTCCACCCAGGATGCCGACTCGGAAGGAGTCGAAGGAAAGTTTTTTGTTTGGAGTCTTGCTGAAGTTGTATCTTTGCTTGGAAAAGAAGACGCAGTCCTGTTTGCCGAATATTACAACGTCACGGCAGAGGGCAACTTCGAAGGCGAGAACATCCTGAATATCACAGAGGATGCTGCCGAGGTCGCTGCACGCAAAAAGCTGACCGTCGACGATCTTGAAGCCGCTCTTCTCAAGGGTCGCAAGATCTTGTTTGCTGCTCGCGAGAAACGAATAAAGCCTGCACGCGACGAAAAAGTCCTGACGGCATGGAACGGTTTAATGCTCGCGAGCTTTGCTGAGGCCGGAGCAATTCTTGATCGTCTGGACTATACCGAAGTTGCGAAACGGAATGCGCGTTTTGTATTAGACAACCTCCGGCGCGACGGATTATTGCTCAGAAGCTATAAGGATGGTGAAGCAAAGCTAAACGCCTATCTCGAGGACTACTCGTTTTACACAGAAGGATTGCTGACTCTGTTTGAGACTACTGGTGAGCTCGAGTGGTTTACTGAAGCGCGTAGTCTTTGCGATGTCATGATACGGGAATTCCGGGACGAGGAAGAGGGCGGGTTCTTCTTTACCGGCGACAGTCACGAACAATTGATTGTGCGCGCCAAAGATTTTTTTGATAACGCCACGCCCTCCGGAAATTCGATTGCGGCCGAAGTCCTCTTGCGCCTCGGTGCCCTTACGACGAACCAGGATTACCAACGACGAGCTGCTACCATTTTGCGCCTGACAGCCAACGGCATGCTCCGTTATCCGTCTGGTTTTGGGCGCGTGCTTTGCGCGCTCGATTTCTATCTGGATACGCCGAAAGAAATTGCATTAATCGGACCGTCGGATTCGCCTCAGACCATCTCACTCGCCCGGGAAGTTTGGTCTCGTTACCTGCCAAACAAAGTGGTCGCCAAAGCTGCGCCGCAGGACGACGCCGCCGCAAACGCAATTTCGCTACTTCAGGGTCGAATACAGTTGAATGGACAACCGACGGCTTATGTTTGCGAACATTTTACTTGCAAGAAGCCTGTCATAACTCCCGCCGAACTGGCTGCGCAATTGGACAGAAACACCGCCACCGCTCCCTGAAAAGCACCTTTTCACCCACCGCAAATAATTTACACGTTGACTCCAACCACCTGACTGGTCTATTTTTAGGAGCTGCCAAACATTGTTTGGCACGCCCCAGCAAACTGATCCGACTCTTCCTTTCGTTTACCTGTTCGAGTGCCACTCTAGAAAACTCAAAGTTAACCTCCCGTCGCTTCGTCTCGGCGGCCGACCAACCAATATGAATATTCCAAGGAACTGGAAAAGCACGTTACTCTTAGGCAGCATCTCAGCCGTCGGTCTGCTGCTCTTGGTTTCGGCCTTGATTTCGACGGTCAAACTTCCCTTTCTCACTCGCGCCGGTTTGTTCTCCTGGTTGGTGCTACTTGTCCTGACAGTAGTCGCCAGCCGCTTCACAGTTTCTATCACCTCAAATCTTGGTGCGCACCAAAGCCGCAAATCGGTTGCCGATGCCTTGGTCTTCTTTGCGGTGATTCTTTACGCAGTGCCTCCGGCGGACACCGCCGGCCCGGCGACTTTACTTGCGGCGATCGTCGCATTCGTATCCACCTATGGTCTCGCCGGGCGGCGCGAATCAATCGCGACTACCGCCATCGCCATCATCTCCACATTTCTGTCGGCTTCTTGCTATGGGTTTCTCGCTACAGTTTTCGCCGACGATCTTCCAAAGAGCGCAGCGCAAGGATTGCCTTTGAGCGTCTTCCTCGTACCGCTTTGCGTGCTGGCAGTGCTCCAATATTTCTTTAGCACGCTGGCAACGATGCACTTTTTGAATTTGCTTGACGATAATCCGCGTGCTCTTCCTTCACAGGAGAGTCTCGTTTGGACGCTGACGACGCAAGTCGCCGGCGCTGCTTCGGCAGTTCTCTTTTATTCGGCCCTGACCGGCGGCGGTTTTGCGTTCATCCTGCTCGGACTGTTGATTACGACCATGGTGCACCTGTTATATCGCTTCAACGAAAAGCGCTTGAATGAAGTAAGACGCGCCGAGGTTGAAAATCGCAAGCACGTTGAAGAGATGGCAACCATCCACATGAACACCATTGAGTCCCTGGCGATTGCGATTGACGCAAAGGATCAGACGACTCATGGGCACGTGCGACGCACTCAAATTTACGCTTCCGAAATGGGTAAACTCTGCAAGGTCGGAGGCCAGGAACTGCAAGCGCTCTTTGCCGGCGCTTTGCTGCATGACATCGGCAAGTTAGCCGTGCCTGAATACATTCTGAACAAGCCGGGGAAACTTACCGAAGCGGAATTCGCAAAGATGAAGATCCATCCCACAGTGGGTGGCGATATTCTGCGGCGCGTCAATTTTCCCTATCCGGTGGAAGACATCGTTCGTTTCCATCACGAAAAATGGGACGGCAGCGGCTATCCGAAGGGTCTGAAAGGTGAAGGTATTCCGCTCGTTGCGAGAATTATTTCGGTCGTGGACTTCTACGATGCCACGCGTTGCGATCGACCATATCGCAAAGGGATGAAGCGCGAAGACTCGCTTGCCCTGTTAAGAGGGATGTCGGGAAGCGCTTTCGATCCGAAAGTAGTGGACAAGTTTATCGAGCACGTCGAAGAATTCGACCGGTTGATCGATGCCGAGGATATTCAGGAGCAAGTGCCCGCCGAAACTGCGGCACATGACTATGAGACCAAGACTAAGCCGGACGCTGGTCTTGCCTCTAACCTGGTGGGTACGTCAGACGACGATCAAGCGGGGTTCCGATCGATCACCGACGCACAACGCGAAGTATTTGCTCTTCATGAGATCGCGCAGACGATCGGTTCGTCGCTAAATATGAACGATACGGTGACGCTTATCTCAAACAAATTGAAAGCGATCGTTCCGTTTGATACGTGCATTATTTTTATTGTTGATGAAAAGTCCGGAAAAGCCGTATCGGCACACGCCGTCGGCGAAGACGCCGCCGCATTCAGCGAGCGCCGCATGAACATCGGGGATGGTATTACTGGTTGGGTAATAGCCAACGAGCGGTCGATGTGTAATGCCTCTCCGGAACTCGACCTGGTGGGCGTGCCTGAAGAATTAGCGAAGAGTTACAAGGGCGTATTGGTTTCGCCGCTGCTGAGGGAAGACGGCGCGTTTGGCGCACTGACTCTCTATTCAAAGAGCCGCACTTCATACACCACTGAACACGTTCGCTTGTTGGAGTCTGTTTGTCAGCACGCCTCAACCGCGCTTAACAATGCGATGACTTTCGAGAAGACGAAAGAGAGTGCGCTGGTTGATTCGCTGACCAACCTGCCAAACGCGCGTGGCTTTTACATGATGCTGGAACAGCGGCTGGCGGAGTGCCAGCGTATGAGCAACGAATCACTGGCGGTAATGAGCATGGACGTGGACGACTTTAAAGCGATCAATGACCAGTATGGCCACACTGTTGGCGATCGGGTGCTGGCGAGTTTGGCGGCGGTCATTCGCAAAGAGTTCAGACAAATGGACATTCTTACCCGTTATGCCGGGGACGAATTTGTAGCCATCATGCCAATGGCGTCGGGCAGTATGGCCCAGGCAGTGAGCGAACGAATCCGCAGTGCGGTCGAGTCTCAGAAATTCTCAGTGCGCCCAGGTACATTCGTTCAAGTCGGCATCAGCATGGGCGTCGCTTGTTATCCCGATCAAGGCGAGACCACCGAAGAATTGTTGACGGCTGCCGCCCGAAAAATGCAGACCAACAAGCACTCGCGAAAGACGGTCATAAGTCTGGCAAACCTGCCGGTTACGAACCTGGATGCCTTGCGCTAGTCACGCAGGCAAACATTGAAATCAAGCACGCTGCGTGTGCGGCGTGCTTTTTTATTGCGCACCTTATACGTAAAGCAAACTGTTAGTTTGCGGTGGTTGGTAACATCCAGTTGAGTGGCAACGAACCAACGCAAACTAACAGTTTGCTTTACGAGGAACGCAAACTAACGTTTGCGTCATGCCTTTTAGCTTAGAAATAAATCGGCTTTTGCGCGCTTTCGCAATCCTCGCGTATAATTCCGTTCTCCTGTTTTTTATGCAGTTTGTGGGCCGCCTTGATGGCGGCTAATCAGTTCAAAGCGAATCCGATCGTGGCAAAGTCAACCCAGGATATGAGAAAGCGAACGCCCGAGCCTTCACGTCTAGGCGCTGAGGACACGAGTGCGGCTGGTGTCATGGACCACGACGCGGCCGAGGAAGTTGACGCGCGCCTTGATCCAACTCAAGCCGTTAAGGACGCTCAGAAGCGCCGCTTTGCTGAACTCGATCGAGCGACGCTGATAGATATTTACCGCCAGATGTTGCTGGTCCGTCGCTTTGAAGAAAAATCTGCGGTAGCCTACAGCGCTGGCAAGATTGGCGGCTTTTGCCATCTTTACATTGGGCAGGAAGCCGTCGCCATCGGCGCCATTTCAGCGATTCGCAAAGACGATTATGTGCTGACGAGTTATCGCGAGCACGCGCACGCGATCGCGAAAGGGATGTCTCCCGATTCCGTGATGGCCGAGCTGTATGGCAAGGCGGGTGGCTGCTCGCATGGCAAGGGCGGTTCCATGCACATGTTTGATAAAGAGGTAAATTTCCTCGGCGGGCATGGAATCGTCGGCGGACAAATTCCTTTAGCGACCGGAGTCGCCTTTGCCACCAAGTACAAGGAAACCGATCAAGTGACACTTTGTTTTTTCGGCGAAGCGGCGGTGAACCAGGGCGCATTTCACGAGTCGATGAATATGGCCCAGCTTTGGAAACTGCCATGCATTTACATTTGCGAAAACAATCAATATGGAATGGGCACTTCCCTCGAGCGTGCCATGTCTTTTCAGGATATTTCTCAAAAGGCCTGCGCTTATGAAATAGCTTCCGAGTTTGTTGACGGGATGGATGTTCTGGCGGTTCGCGAAGCAACCTTGAGAGCTGTTGAGCGCGCGCGAAAAACTTATTTGCCGACGCTGTTGGAAGTCCGCACCTATCGCTTTATGGGCCACTCAATGTCCGACCCGGGAAATTATCGGACGCGCGCCGAAATCGAACGCCATCAGGAACGCGACCCGCTCAAGCTGTTCTCAACAAGCTTGAAAGAAGAACGGATCATGAGCGACGAAGAAATGAAGAACGTCGACGACGAGGTGCGTGAGGAAGTTGAGCATGCCGTGCGCTTCGCCGAAGAAAGTCCGCTGCCCGCGGCCGAAGAATTGTTCACCAACATCTATGCTGATCCGATACCGAAAAACGAATAGATAGTTTCACCTGACAGTCAAACAGGATCTAGTTCAATGGCTATCGTAACAATGCGCGAGGCGCTCAATCAGGCACTGAGAGAAGAGATGCAGCGCGACAAAAATGTTTTTCTGATGGGCGAAGAAGTCGGGGCCTATCAGGGCGCATACAAAGTTACCAAAGGCCTGCTCGAAGAGTTGGGACCTAAGCGAGTAATCGACACGCCCATCACCGAACTTGGATTTGCGGGACTCGGGGTGGGCGCGGCGATGGCGGGACTGCGGCCAATCGTCGAGTTTATGACGTTCAATTTCTCGATACTCGCAACCGATCAAATCATCAACTCCGCCGCCAAGATGCTGTACATGTCGGGCGGCCAGTTCAATATCCCTATTGTGTTTCGCGGCCCCGGAGGTTCTGCGTTCCAGGTTTCGTCGCAGCATTCGCAAGCGCTCGAATCGTGGTTCGCTTATTTTCCCGGGTTGAAGGTCGTTATGCCGTCCACGCCCGCCGACGCTAAAGGATTGTTAAAATCAGCCATTCGCGACAACGACCCCGTCATTTTTATTGAACAGGAAAGAATGTATGGCAACAAGGGCGAAGTTTCAGACGATCCCGAGTTCACCATTCCGCTGGGCGTTGCCGACATCAAACGCGAAGGCAAAGATGCGACGATCGTGGCGCGGTCGTTAATGGTTCCGGTGGCATTGAAGGCGGCGGAAGCGCTTGAGAAGGAAGGCATCTCGTGTGAGGTAATCGATCCGCGGACCATAAGGCCTTTGGACATCAAGACCATCGTCGAATCGGTCAAGAAAACTAATCGCGTCGTCATTGCCGAAGAGTCGCATCCGTTCTGCGGCGTTGCCGCCGAGATCGCTTCCGAGATTATGGAGCGTGCTTTTGATTATCTCGACGCGCCCGTCAAACGCGTTTCCGGCGTCGACGTCCCAATGCCCTACGCGAAGAATCTCGAGGACGCGGCAATTCCTAAGGTCGAACAGATCGTCGCCGCTGTTAAAGAAGTTTCGTATTTGTAGAGACTGTTAGTTGTTAGTTGTCAGTTGCAATGTGGTGGTGGTCCGAGCAAAACTCCGCAACGAACCACTGACAACTGACAAAGGACGAACCCGAATGGCAACTCAGGTGATCATGCCCAAGCTCTCTCCAACCATGGAAGAGGGCCAACTCTCTCGCTGGCTCAAGAAAGAGGGCGATAAGGTGTCAATGGGTGAGCCGCTCGCGGAGATTGACACCGATAAAGCCACCATGGAAATGCAGGCGCTCGGCAACGGCGTGCTGCGCAAGATTTTTATCCAGGAAGGTGAGTCCGCGCCGCTCGGCCAGTTGATTGCCATCATCGGCGAGCCAGACGAGGACATCTCCTCGTTTACGAACCAGGCACCCGCCAGTGCGGCTGCAAAAGCCGACGCGCCCGTCGCCGATGCGCCTGCAGAAGCTGACGCTCCCATCGTCGAAAAGAAAGAAGAAGCCGAGGAACCGAAACCTGCGAAGCCTGCTGAAACTGAGACGCCTGCCAGCGGGAATGGCAGTCACACCCCCGCACCCGCCGCGCAACCGGCAAGTGGCCGGCTAATCGTTTCCCCATTGGCCGCGCGTATGGCGGCGGAGTCCGGAATCGATTTGCGTTCAGTGAATGGCAGCGGGCCAGGTGGCAGAATCATTAAGCGCGATGTCGAAGGATTGATTACCCAGCAAGGCTCAGCCGCGCCGACTGCTGCAAAGAAGCAAACGCAACTGCGCGCAGTTCCCAGTCCAGGCCAGAAATCAGCGATTAACGCACCATCGGCTTATCGCGACGAACCAGCTAGCGAAATGCGCCGCACTATCGCCAAACGTTTAGTGACTTCGCTTGGACCAGTTCCACACTTTTTTCTGACCACGGAAATCGAAATGGATCGCGCCGCGGAAATGCGCAGCGGGATCAACGCGCTCGATCCGGGACTCAAGATCAGCATCAACGATATCATTATCAAAGTTGCCGCCGCCGCGCTGCTGCAACATCCGCAGGTCAATGCTTCTTATCAAGACAAGGTCGTACGCTATTACGAACACGCCGACATCGGCGTCGCTGTGGCGATTGAAGAAGGATTGATTACGCCGATTGTTCGAGCGGCAGATCAGAAGTCACTGAGCGAAATTGCCAACGAGGTGCGTGAACTTGCAGGCCGTGCCCGTGAACGCAAACTGAAGCCTGAAGAATTCATAGGCGCGACTTTTTCAATCAGCAACCTTGGTATGTTTGGTATCGATGAATTCACCGCCGTGATTAACCCGCCCGAGGGAGCAATCCTTGCAATCGGCGCTATGTCTCCGAAGCCGGTAGTTAGAGACAACGAGATCGTAGTGCGGCAGATGATGCGGGTGACCATGTCCTGCGATCATCGCGTGATCGACGGCGCCACCGGCGCTAAGTTTCTACAAACTTTCAAGAAGATTCTCGAGAACCCGCTGTTCCTGGTTGTTTGAGACCAGCAGCAACGCCGGCTTAACGTGGGATCGGGGCAACCCGATCTTTTTTATTGTGACTTTGTTGTAGCACAGACTTCAGTCTGTGTGTGCGTGGCGGGCACAGACTAGAATTTGTACCACTCTCTAGTAAAGACGTTAGTCTGTGATTGCGAATCGCCCCAGACTAAAGTCTATGCCACGATCACTAATGCATTCTGAAACTTCATTCAAGGACCGTGGTATTGCGCCTCACGTTGCGCTGGTGATCGTGCAAATATTTTTTGGTACGTGGCCCATCTTTGGAAAAATCGCCTTGCGCTCGGTCTCAAGTACCAGCCTGGTGGGGTTTCGCATTGTCGGCGCAGCGCTCATCTTTGCTTTGCTTCGCAGAAGGTTCGGACCGCTTCGTCATTTGCCAAAGCGTGTCCTGGCGTGGGTTGTGCTCTCGGCTTTGCTGGGTGTGGTTGTCAATCAGCTTCTATTTGTTAAAGGCCTGTCATACACGACCGTAATCAACGCCACACTGTTGACGACGACGATCCCGGTTTTCACCTTGGTTATCAGCATTGCGATGGGCCATGACCGCGCCTCGCTGCGGCATATTTTGGGAATCGTGCTCGCGGCCGTCGGCGTTATCTACCTGGTCGATCCATTCCGGGCCACGTTCTCCGCGTCGACGACGCGCGGCAACCTCCTGATCGTCGCAAACTCGTTTTCATACGGCGCGTACATAGCTGTCTCGCGAGATTTAGTGAAGCGGTATGGCGCATTCAATGTAATCACCTGGCTATTTCTCGTGAGCGCCATAATCATGCTGCCGCTCGCAATCTATTCCTGGAGCACTGACGGTCTGGGCAATGTTCCCGGCAGTGCCTGGCTGGCAATCGTCTACATCGTGTTGCTGCCAACCGTGCTTGTTTACTATCTCAATGCCTGGGCGCTGACGAAAGTCGCACCGACGATCGTCGCGGTTTACATCTATCTGCAACCGCTGGTCGCGTTTGGTTTGGCCCCGGCAATCCTGGGCGAGACACTAAACTCGCGAACACTGTTGTCGTGCGTTTTGATTTTCGCTGGCGTAGCCGTCGTGACAATCAAGAGTCGCAGCCGCGCGGTTGAGGAAGTGTCAGAAGATCCCGAGGCGATGTCACATTAGAGTTTCAAGTTTCAAGTTCCAGGTTTCAAAGTTCCTGGTTTCAACTTTCGACAACGACTTTTCGAGTCTGGATTATATCTGTTCCACAGGTTGAAACCGGAACCGTGAAGTTGAAACTTGAAACTTGGAACTTGAAACTCAAAAATCAAGCGGCGTGACAATGCGGCCAACGGGGTAGAGATTCATTTGCGAGTCCCAGTAAGGCGAACGGCGATAAAAGAATTCAAGCCGCGCCCGCGGACTGGCGGCAAACTTTGGATCGCTTGCCAGTTTTTGTTGGTACTCGTCAAGCAGTTTCGAATCTTTGGCGAGCATCTCGCGCGCCAGCTTCTCCAATACGTAATTCTCGCCATATTCCTTCTGCTCGAAAATCGCATCGAAGAATCCCCAATGGACCAGCGAGTCTGGCGCGTCCGGCTCAAGCAAATTGATCGCAACCCGCGCGGCAGGTTGTGCTAAAGGAATAAGAACCGAGCCTGCGGGAAAAGTTCGACGCTCGCGTACCGGCACGGTTTTGAACGAAGGCATCAGTCGTCCTTCAAAAGGTCCGCCCGGCCACTTTACGTCGGTGAAGCGGTAGCTTTCGATATCGATCGCAGTTGCGTGTGGCAGCGCAACAAAATTTAGACCATGCGCCTTGATAACCTCGACTGCTTCTTTCCACTGTACCGGCACGATGTAGTAGAGCGGCGGCGCCACAGCCGCAGTCACACGAAACTCATTATAAAGCGGTACCGTGACGTCGATCGGCTTCGTTCCAAACGTCACATAAGGCGCTCCCGAGACATCGCTCATTTCGGTGTGCGACTCAACCGCACGCAGGTGATAAGGCGTGGCCTTATCCGTTAACTCGAAATCAAGCGGGTACGGATGAGCCGGGTCGTAGCTGCGTCCGGCGGCTGTCGTTTTCTCGTCTGCTTCTTTTACGACCTTGAGCAAACTTTGTGGATCGCTGCTCACTTCTTCCAAAGCTGAGCGCAGAACATCGTAGGTGCCGATCACGCGCGAGCGATAGTCCTTCAGCATGTGCGTTTCGATCAGAATCGCCGGCCGGTTTCGCAGCGGCACGTAACCGGTCGAGAATCGCGGGCTACCGTTGAAGTCCCGGATGCCCTTCGTCAGTTCGCGATTGTCGATAAACTCGAGATACCAAGACACCGCGTTTCCCGCCGCTTCAGTTTTCGCGGCCACGCGTTGATCGAACACTGCTCTTTCCCAGGCGAGCACGCCGGCGTCCACGCCCGCATGGTGCTCGTGTTGGAAAGTGATGTTGTACTGATAGTCGGCGCCGTCCGTGACGTGACAGTCGATGAACAGATCGGGATGCCATTTGTTCCAGAGTGCCAGCCACGCGCGTGTTTCCGGCGTGTCCGCTTTCATGTAATCACGATTTAGATTTTGATAGGTGCTGGTGGTGCGCCAACCCATTTCCGCCGGACCATTTTGATTGATGCGATTGTAAGGACTGACGCGTTCATGACCGTCAGGACTGTAGATCGGAATGAAGAGCACGACGATATTCTTTAACAAGCCGGCGCGCGTCTTTGTGATGGCGATATCGCGCAGCAGTGCCAGACCGGCGTCTTTGCCGTCGGGCTCGCCAGCGTGAATGCATGCCTGGATCAGAATCACCGCCTTGTGACCCCGCTTGGCTGACTCCGGTGTAAACGTCTCGCCTTCCGACGCGATCAGCAGCGGTAGGTCACGGCCTTCACCGCTTTTGCCAAAAGTTTCGTACTTGATCAGCGATGAAGCGCGGTCGAGTCGTTTCGCGTAATCGATGGTCGGATCGTAGCGCGGCGTTTCGCGATAGTCGGTTTGCTCGGCATAAGTACGCCACTCGGAAGGAACAGGAGGATGTTGCTGTTGTGACATTACGATAATTGGAAAGACCAACAAGAAGACAAGAACTAGAGGAAAATGTTCTGTTGAATTTCTTTGCGCGTACTTTGTGTTCTCTGTGCCTTTGTGGTGCCGCGTTTCATTCATCAAGATTCACCACAGAGACACAGAGAACACAAAGTACTCACAAAGAAAAAAAATCCGGCCGCCACCGATTCTAAATGTCTCGCAACGAACTCTAAGCGCGGAAAAGATCCTGTTCGCACGAACGGCACTGCGAGCGCCGGCGCGCGTTCAGAGTGCCACAGCCTAAGCAACGAATGTACATCGTGCGCGCAAACCAGCCGGTGATGATCGCCGGCACCCCGAGTATCGCGACCAGCACCAGCAGGTTCAAGAGCAAATCTTTCAAGCTTTGTAGTTCTCCCGCACGCTCCGGTGATAAGCGCAGCCGCGTTTATACCCGTGGCGAAAGGCATCGTCTAACACATCGCCGGAACTAGACAATTTCGCGATATCTTCACCGCGATTCCGCAAGGCAGTTTCAAAACCGCGGCGATAGCTTGGCTCATCGTTGGCAAATTGTTTTCCGGTTGCGTGATAGTCCTCGGCCTCGGCGTCTCGCAAACCCAGCCACCAATCTTCGCGCGCTGCATCAATGCTTTCCGCGCCTGCGTTTGCCATCGCCGCGCGCGCCTTCTGCTCCAATTCCTCATCCTCCGCAAACGCGATCACGACCGAGCGGCCTTTTCTTACGGCGTGCTCGTAGAGATATAACTCGTCATGCGGCAGGCCGGTAACGAGTCCCTCTTCCAAAGCCTCGCCCGCCGCCATTCCGGCTGCAGTTCCGCCGGCGCCCAAAATCGCCGCGCCAAGAATCGCCCCGGCAATAACTGGCCCAACCCCGGGTATCAAAACACTCGCCGCAGCTGCGCCCAGCGTCGCACCGCCGGCGACACCCATCGCGCCGCCGACCGTGCCTCCCATCGCTTTTCCCATGCCCGGTTGTTCGGTATCCGAAGTGGGCACGGCGCGCTCGGCTGTTGGAACGTCTGTGTCCGGCGTCAGCAACGCGATTCGATCGTTGCGGATACCAAGCGAATGAATTTGTTTTATGGCTCGCTCGGCTTGCTCACGCGTTTGAAAGATCCCTGCGACTGTTTCCATCTCGGTTCCTCCTCTAACTGTCTCCTTTGTTTCGCAAACGTTGTAAACCTTCGAAGCTTTATCGGCAAGGCTAAGTCGTTAACGACACAAATCGTTGAGGAATTTAGCAGAGCTATGTTAGATTGAGAATTCTAAAAGTGAGAATTCAGAAGTCAGAATTCAGGAAACAGAAGTTATCACTTTCTTAGTTTTCGAGTATTAAATTCCTAATTCTGTATTCTGTATTCTGTATTCTGTATTCTGGGTTCTGACTTATCATATGTTCGACATCGTAGAAAAACATTGGCCCATGTCGGAAGGCGACGGCAAAGCAGCTCGCAAAAAGAGGCCGCGCATACTGGCTATCACGACGGACTGCTGCACAGGCTGCGCGGGCTCGCCGGCCTGCATCGAGTATTGCCCGATTGAAGCCTGCATGTTCTGGGTGCCCGACGAAGACCATCCGCCGTTTGGCCGCATCGAGGTCGATCCTTATCTCTGCATCGGCTGCCAGAAATGCATTAGCAAAGGGCCGGATGGCGCTTTCCTCGACGGGTGTCCCTGGGATGCGATTGAAATGGTGCCGACCGACGACTGGGAAGCGGTGCACGGCATTACGCTTCCCGACTTACCACCGTCGCCGCCTACTGCTTAGTACTCTTCTCGTTAATACTCATGCGGCTCTTGATGGCGTTGGCTGTCAGAGCCGCTTGTTGTTTTAGACGGTCGCTGTTTGTCGCGACTCCGCTCGCGTAGTTTTCAATCAGCGGCAGATCATCAGGCGTTCCCACCACCGCCAGGGCGCGCAATGCTTCCCAAATACTTTGCTCGTCAGACTTGATCGTCAAAATCGCCTGGCCGATTGTGACGGGCGAGCCGGTCGCGGCGATGATGCTTTCTATCGATCCCGAGAGTGGCGAACGCATTGCCGCCACCTCATTATTGGCTTCTCGAATGCGGGCGAGCAAAGTACCTCGGCTTATCGAGGCCGCTTTCAACAGACTACTTTCCAGCGTTCCAGCAACCGGCGCATTTACGGTGAAAGGAGTGAGCATCGCCGTCAGTTCTGCACGGCCACTCGCGTCGTTGAATCTCACCAACGCCAGCGCGGAGTTTCTTCTGACGATCGGCTGCGGATCCATCAACAATTTTTTCAACGCAGTGTGAAATTCTTCGGATTTGTTGTCAGAGCCCATGACCCACGCGGCGGTAAGGCGGAATTCTATTTCTGAATTATCAGCCAGCGCTACAATCTGCGAATACCATTGCGGCGCGGCCGGATCTCTTCGCTCGATGCGTTCCTGGACTTGCAGCAGCGCATGCTGAACGTGGCGCGGGTGGCCATAGTCAGACAAGTATTTTGTGATCTCGGCATCTGAAAGGCCGCGGCCAAACCAGGTCAGGTACCAGGTAAGAAAAGACGCCACCACGAACAGAACCGCAAGAATGAGGATTGGACCAGAGGCGCGAATGCGTTTCGCCGGGGGAGTGACGATCTTTACTTCAGGATTGTTTCCGTTGCCGGTCATTCAAAGTACACAGCTTAATTTCAGTTTTCTCTGTGCGTCCTCTGTGTTTTCTGTGCCTTTGTGGTGAGCGCGCTCGCTAAAAGGATCCACCCCAGAGTCACAGAGAACATAGAGGACGCCAACTAAGACCACCACACATTCAGACTGAACCCGTCATCACGAAGGATAAAGGTGATACAACATTAGATATACAACGACACCCGTAACTGAAACATATAACCACAACGGCAGCGTCCAGCGGGCGATGCGGCGATGCCTGATGAAATCCATTCGCGCCGCCCGGTAAAGCGTCAACAGAATCATCGGGACAATCACGACGGCGAGGATGGTATGTGTTATCAGAATGGTAAAATAGAGTGTGCGCACAATTCCCTGCGCGGGGAAACGCGTCGCGCCATGATAGTAGTGATAGGTCAGATAGCTGATTAGAAACAGCGTGGACGTCGTGAACGCCGTTAGCTGGCAATTGCGGTGCGCATTAATTCTTCCCTTGCGAATAAAAAAATATCCGGCAATTAAGAGAATCGCGCTGGTGGAATTCAGGATTGCGTTTACGTGCGGCAGATAAGGGACGAATTCAGGCATTAGATAAATCGATCAGTTAATGAGGGCTTCTGTTGTGACAGTCAAGAAGTTCAGAGTACAACCTTTAGGTTGCTCTTGCGCTCGCGAGAAGCAAGCCAAAGCTTGTACTCTGAACTTCTTCACGCTCGCACTTCACTCATTACTCGCCGTCGCTTCCTTTCCCTTTTCCGTTAATGAATAGAAATCGTTTCCCTCTTCGTTGAGTAGTCCGTCACGCACCAGCTTTTCAACGGCATCGAAAACCGCCGTGCGCTGATCGGGATCGTTGCCGCCCGCCTCAAACAGTTCGTGCAGATCGAGCTTCTCTTTGTTCCAGCGAGCGAAGCTGTTGAGTACGCGTTTGGTTATTTCATTCACGGCAGGATTGCTAAAGAGATGGCTTATGGCTGCTTCTGTTTCATGTTAGCCATCATAGACTTTACATCAGGCGGGACTGCGCGGCCACGAGCATCCAATAACGGCGGCGACGCCGGCGCCCTGGGAAAGGCGCGAGCTTCGGCGCCGGCGGGCACTGCCGAGCGTTTCATAAAAGGAATGGGCAGCTTTCCTTCCGACTTCAAATAGAGCAGCGGGTTTGCCGCAAACATCAGGGCCATCAAAAAACAGACCGCCGTAATAAACAGGTTATCCGTCGACAGGAAGTCTCCGGAGAACAAGGCGTTCAAGACCGCCAGCGCAACGAAAACGAGGGCGACTACGATACAGATGAAATTTAAGAGTCGAACTTCGCCCTTCATTTCCATTACACCGGTTTTCGCTTCAGCCAAATCAACCCATCCTTAGTTTCAAGTTTCAAGTTTCAAGTTTCAAGTTTCAAGTTTCAATTCTAACCAAACGACCGCGACGTCATGCTTGCTACTTGAAACCTGAAACATGGAACTTGAAACTCCTTAGTGTTTCACCTTGCCCGCCGGTTTTGGCTTTTCTGACATCTCTTCGTAGCCGCATCGTTCGCATTGCCAAATCGGAAAAACATCGCCGGGCGAAGCCGTGCTCTGGTAAATAGCGCGGTCGGAAGGAATGATCTTGCCGCCGCAACGCGGACAAACCCGCCCGCGCGTGGTCCTTTTCCCAACGTCGATCCTCAGCAAATTCTCTTCCGGCATCTAGTCTTCTTCTTTTCCTTTTACTGCAGACTCGGACTGCTGGTCATCACGATGATAACGTTTCAGCACCACAAAGATTGAGCAGAACATCGTAACGGGCGGCACTAACAGGACCAGCACCCCGATGTTGAAATTCCTGATAAAAAAAGCATTGTTCGATCCGACCAGCGCCGCGCGGCACATCGAACACTGCGCTGACAACGGCGACGCGATCAACAGTAGAGTTATCGCTGCTGCCACGCTCAGTAACACCAGCCTTATCGAACTAACGGTCATCAATGTTCCTCGGCGGCCGGCGGCTGCTCTTTAAACTCATAACGCAATCCAGCTGATCGGAAGCTATCAGGGAAAAACACAAACAGCAGGCAGATGCAGATTACCAACATGGGCACGATGGTCAGAATCAAACTCAGGCGCTCAAACTTCAAATGCATAAAATACGCGACGATCAAAGCGGCTTTGATGATTGAAAGACCGAGTAGGATCGTCAACATAAGGTGGAGGGCCATCGGCTTGTAAGCAAGCCCGATTTCCACCAGCGTCAACAGGACCAGCCAAACCCAGATGGATGTAAACAGTTTGTTACTGCCGGCAAAGTGCTCTTCCTCAACATGTGTGCTCATCTTTGATTCCTCCACTTCTCGCCATCGCAAACTAACAGCTTGCTCTACCAGCTACTTCGCCAGATGTCCGCCAACGTCGACGGACAGAATGTAAATAAGCGGGAATACAAACATCCAGACCAGATCGACAAAGTGCCAGTAGAGCCCGCTGATCTCGATGTCCTCGTGCTTCAGTTTCTTTACACGCGCTGCGACTACGCTCAAGTAAATCGCGCCGGTCGCAACGTGAAACATGTGCAGGCCGGTGATGGTGAAAAACGTAGCCCCGAACAAAGGCGACGGCAGTTTTCCGTCGGTTGTAGTAAAGGTCGAAACCCAATGCGCGGGCAAACTGAATGGCCGCAGGCCTTCACTAATCAAGTGGTTCCACTCGATCAAGTGCAGCACAATAAACGCTACGCCAAAAAATATGGTTGCCAGGATCCATTTGCGGGCCAATACCTTATCGCCGCGGCTGGACGCTGACACGCCGAACACCATCGTCAGGCTGGATGACAGCAGGCAGAATGTCATGACCGACGAAAAAACGATGCTGGGGTAAAAAGGAAATGGCGTGGGCCACACGTTTGAGGCGCGCAGATAGGCGTAACCCATCAGCAGCGCGGAAAACGTCAGCGAGTCGGAAACGATGAACAACCACATTCCCAGCTTGCGATGACCAACACGATATGGGTGCACACCACCATCCCAATCGGCTGCGGGAAAATGTACTGCGCGTGCTTCAGTACTCACCTATCACCTCCAAGTGGCGCAGATTCCAGTCTGCGCGTTTTGAAATTCCAAAATTCGTCCGCTGGTTTGTAAAGCAAACTGTTAGTTTGCGTTGGTACCCTAAACTCTACGTTGGATCATAACGTACCGCCGCAAACTAACAGTTTGCTTTACACCACTAAAGCCTGTGCTACACCTGCCGCCAAAAGAAAAGCAGTACGAACAAATAGATCCACAAGACGTCCATGAAATGCCAGTAAAGCGAAACCGCGTCGGTTTGTGCCTGGCTTTTCGTGGCCGCCAACTCGTCGTCAGTTCTGAGACGAGAGCGCAACGTCAAAAAGCCGAGCCCGGCAAGCCCGCCCAACAGATGCGCTCCATGCGTTGCTGTCAAGAGATAGAAGAACGAACTGTGCGGATTTGAAGTGATGTAAATTCCCTGTTGCGCCAGTTCCTTCCAGGCAAACACTTGCGACCCGAGAAAACCAAGTCCCAGCAACGTGGTCAACACGAGCAAACTTTTGTGCGCGCTCTGCTGGCCGGCTTTCAACTTGCGGCGCGCGAATTCCAAAGTGATGCTGCTGACAATGATTAGTGCCGTGCTCAATAGTAAAACACGCGGCATGCGCAGCGGCTGCCAATCGTTGGCGGAGGCCGCACGAACGATGTAGGCACTGCTGAGCGCAGTGAACAGCATCAGAATTGACGCCATCGCCACCCACATTCCGATGCGATAGCGGTTAGCCGCGGAGCGCGCGTCGAAAAACGCATCGCGATGCCCGTTGCGTTTCGGCGAACCATTGCCGTTCGGGCCGCGACCTTTCGAGCCGCCGCCAAGTCCCGTTTTTGTAAGTGGCTTAGTGCCGGTGACCGTTGTGGCCATTCCCACCTACCCTTTCGGTTTCGGTTTCTGGTTCGGTTTGCATTACAAAATCGTTTGGCGCGCCGGGCACTGCGAATTCATAAGGACCGCGATAAACAACGGGCAGCACTCCCGCAAAATTGTCGTGCGGCGGCGGGCTGGCGGTGGTCCATTCGAGTGTGGTGGCTTCCCAGGGATTCGCGCCGGCCTTCTTGCCTTTGAAAATGCTCCAGATCAGGTTGAAGTAAAATATAAACTGCGTCAGCACCGTGATGATGGCCACGACGGAAACAAACACCACCAATGGATGCAGTCGCGAGAGAAACGTGTATTCAGTAAACTGCGCATAACGACGCGGCATGCCTACCAGTCCCATCACGTGCATCGGAACGAAGATGCAGTAGACGCCTACGAACGTTATCCAGAAATGAATCTTGCCGAGCCTTTCGCTCATCATGCGACCAAACATTTTAGGAAACCAAAAATAAGTCGCCGCAAACATTCCGAAGATTGAGGCCACGCCCATCACTAAATGGAAATGCGCCAGCACGAAATAAGTATCGTGCATCGGCAAATCGAGTGAAGTCTGGCCCAGCACCAGCCCAGTAATGCCGCCGGCAACAAACAGCGACACAAAGCCGATCGCAAAAAGCATCGGCGTCGTAAAGCGAATTCTCGCCCCCCATAAAGTGCCCAGCCAGTTGAAAGTCTTAACTGCTGAAGGCACGCCGATAGAAAGCGTCAGAATCGAAAAAGTCATCGCCGAGTAGGGACTCATGCCGCTGATGAACATGTGATGTCCCCACACGAAAAATCCCAGCAGCCCGATCGCGAAGATTGCAAATACCATCGCGCGGTAACCGAAGACCGGCTTGCGCGCGAACGTCGACAAGATATGTGACGTTGCGCCCATGCCTGGCAGGATTGCGATATAAACTTCCGGATGGCCGAAAAACCAAAACAAATGTTGCCACAGAATCGGCGAGCCCCCGGTGTGGATTGGAAAGCTTGGGGTCGTTCCTGAGAGAATACCGCTGACGTAGAGCCCACCGGGAATAAAGAAACTGGTACCCGCCAGGCGATCTAGCAACAACAGAATGCCGCCGCCGAGCAGCACTGGAAACGAGAGCAGCGCAAGCACAGCCGTAGTGAACCAGGCCCAACAGGTAAGCGGCATGCGCATCAGCGACATGCCTCTGGTGCGCATGTTCAAAAGTGTAGTAATGAAGTTGAGCGCGCCCAGCAATGAACCCACGCAAAAAATTGCGATACTTATGATCCATAGGTTCATGCCCATTCCCTGCCCCGGCCCGGCTATTTGGCCCAGGGCACTCAAAGGCGCGTAACCGGTCCAACCTCCAATCGGCCCGATCGTCGAAGCAGATCCGGAAAAGAAAATCGCGGACAGGATCACGATGAAGCCGACCAGCGTTACCCAGAACGACAACATGTTCAGCACCGGAAACGCCATGTCTTCGGCGCCAATTTGGATTGGCAGAAAGTAGTTGCCAAAGCCGCCCTGCGGCGCAGTCGTCAGCACAAAGAAGACCATGATGGTCCCGTGCATCGTCACCAGCGACAGGTAAAATTCCGGATTGATCACGCCGCCGGGCGCGCCACCGGGAAACAGCGTCGCCAGGATGGGCCAGTTCGTGCCGGGCCAGGACAAGTTCATGCGCATCAGCACCGACATCGTCATGCCGACAATCACCGCGACCAGCGCCAGGATGATGTACTGGATGCCAATTACTTTGTGGTCCAGACTGAAGATGTACTTACGAATGAAGCTGGTCGGCGGCTCGTGTCGATGGACTGCTTCGTGCGTTTCAGCTGACATCTCTAATCTCCTCGTAGGGAACGAATGAGCTGGAATATTTCTTTTTCGTCTAGTAAGTCGGCAACGGATATTTGGCTAACAATTCGGTGATACGACTCTGAAACTGCTCCTGCGGCAGCGCCATCAACGCCTGATGCTCAGCTTCGGGAAGCACCAGCATGTAGCTCTTCATCTTAAAGTGGAGCTGGCCGCAAAGTTCCGCGCAGGCAAGTTCATATTTGCCCGTTTGATTTGCGGTGAAGTGGACTCGAATCGCCATGCCGGGAACCAGGTCCTGCTTGAACCGAAGTTGCGGCACCCAGAAATTGTGAATCACGTCCTTTGAGCGCAGGATCAATTCCACGGGCCGATTGACGGGAATTGCAATGACGCTGTGGGTCTGATCGTCTTTGGCGTTCGGATCGGTTTCATCGAGGCCGATGAAGTTGAGCGCGGAATCGTCTATCAAGTTGGGATCGGTGCGGCCAAAGACGCCGTCGTTACCCGCGTAGTGAAAATTCCATTGAAACTGCTGCGCTACCACTTCAACCTGGAAAGAGCCCGCGGGCGCTTTACTAAAGTGCAGCGAAGCCCAAACACTTTGGCCCATCACGGCGAGTCCGATAAAAATGACGGCCGTTACAATGGTCCAAATAACCTCGAGCCGATTGCTGCCATGCGTGTAGACTGCCCGGTCGTTTGTCGGGCGTTCGCGATACTTCCAAACCATGTAGCCCAGTGCTACCTGGGCCGCTGCAAACGAAATTCCCACCACGATGATCGTGATCAGGAATTGCCGATCGAGTGCCGCGGCGTGGGAAGAAATGGCGGTCGGAAACCACCACTGCTTAACGAAAAAGAGACTCACTGAACCCAGTGTCAGGATCCAGATAATAACCGCAAGAGCTCGTCCCATCGGTTACGCTCCTTAAGTAGCACAGACTTTAGTCGGTGCGGGTATGCCTATCGGAAATTGAAATCACAGACTGAAGTCTGTGCTACCTATCCAAAACCATCAAGATAAATAAGAGCGGTAGATAAATCACTGAAGCGAGCAGCAACTGTCGCGCTGCCTGGCGCGATTTTGAAAACGCGGCCCGCAGACTGAAGTACAGGAATAGCAACCCTAAAACGATTGCGCCTACAAAATAAGTCTTACCCGCAGTTCCCAGCAGTGTTGGCAGCAGGCTAACCGGCAGGAGCATGACGGTATATAAAACGATTTGTTGGCCGGTGACGCGGCCGTCGGGCTCGACTACCGGCAACATGAGAATGCCCGCGCGGGTGTAGTCTTCGCGGTACATCCAGGCAATCGCCAGGAAATGTGGAAACTGCCAGAGAAAGAGAATGGCGAACAGCACCCAGGCCTCGACGCCGATTGTCCCGCGCGCGCTCGCCCAACCAATAAGCGGCGGCACGGCGCCGGGAAAAGCGCCAACGAAAGTTGAAAGTGACGTTCTGGTCTTCAGCGGTGTGTAGGCGAATAAATATCCGGCTATGACAGTCAACCCCAATACCGCGCTCAGCGGGTTCACTAAAACTACCAGGTACATTTCGGCGAGTACCGTTAGACCAACGCCAAAGGCTAGCGCTTCCCAGGGGAGAAGTTTTCCGGTTGGCAACGGCCGGTTTGCGGTGCGCCGCATCAGCGCGTCGAGATCCTTCTCCATGTACTGGTTGAGCGTAGCGATGCCCGAAGACAAAAGAGCGATGCCAACCATTGCGGTCAACATCGCCCGGTAGTCGACGCGGCCCGGCGAGGCCAGTGAAAAGCCGGCGGCCGCAGTCAGCACAATCAAAAAAGTAATGCGCGGTTTGGTTAACTCAAGATACGCGGCCAAACGATCGCGCGCGCTCAAACGCTCGAGTTGAACTGCCGCTGGATTAAGTTCGATTGCGAATTCTTCCATCTAATCTTTTTGAAATGCCCGCAGTTCAGAGCCAAAGTAGTTCGGAGTCCAAGCTTTAGCTTGCTTCTTACTAACCGAAGAGCCACCTGAAGGTTGTACTCTGAACTGCTTGAACTTTAACCGCGTTGCGTTGCCGCGGAAAACTTTAACGCCTGTTCGGCCGGTCGCAACACCTTAAATACCCTCAATGTCAAAACTATTGTGGTCGCGAAAACCAATGCGCCGCAGGCGACGTGCGCAACCGTAACTCCCACCATCGGGTTCAGCGGCTGCGGATCGTTCGGCGAAGCCGCGCGCACGATATAAGCGGCGACGCCGAGGGACAACTGGACCAGTAACAGTGCCAGAGCGACCAGGGCCGGTCGGGTCAGAAACGCCTCGTCGCGATAACGCCGCAGGACCAGCAATGACGCACTGCCCAATAACAACGTGACTGCGAACGCGCCGGCTATATGCGTCAATAAAAGATCAGTTGGCAGCGGCTTGTCCCAGGTTGCCGAGTGCCGCAGAGTCGCGCCAATTATCAATTGCAAAAAGATCGTTGCCGCCGCTGCACTACAGATATATCTAAGCGGTGGCCCGGGACGCTCATCCAACAGTGGCCTGTTTGCCATCCAGCTTTGCGAAGTAAAAACCGCCAGGCTGACCGTGGTGCAAAAAAATAGTTGGGCCAACGTCGCATGGGCCGCCGAAACAGCGAGCGGCAGGTTCAGCTTTACGGTCAGTCCGCCCAGCAGTCCCTGCGCGATAACGCCAAACAGAGCCAGCAACCCCAACCGCCGCACCCAGCGCCGCTTCTCTTTTGCAAACAGAAAAACGACTAAAGCAATTGTCAATAATCCAACGGTGGTGGCGACCATGCGGTGCCCGTGTTCCCAAAAAAGGTTACCCACCATTTTCGGAAACACCTGACCGTTTGAAAGTGGCCAGTCGTTTGTCGCTAACCCGGCGTCGTGACTCGTCACCAAAGCGCCGGCAATGATCAAGAAAAAAGTCGCGCAAGCGACGAGAAGCGCGAATCGATGCAAACCTTTACTCATTCAAAACGTCAAGCGATTCACCAATCTCCGACTGCCGACTTCTGGTGAAAAGATCAATAGTTTAGAGTCCACGCTTTGGCTTGCTTCTCACCGAGCTAAGAGCAACCTGAGGTTGTACTCTGAACTACTTAATTTTTAATCGGCAATCGGAAATTGGCAATCGGAAATTACAATCAGTGATGACCGACTACCGGAACTTCGATCGCCGGCATCATCTCCAGGCTTGGCGCGCCTGCAGCACTTGCGCCTTCGCCGAATGCGAAGTCCGCTTTTGCACTGCCACTTGCGGGCACGGTGACCGACATCGTTTTTTCTGTTCCGGTGGCGCCGCCTTCGTGCCACGCGGCGACAGTATAAGTTCCCGGCGGTACACCCTTGATCGTGAACGTGCCGTCTTCGGCGCTAACCGCAAAGAATGGGTGCTTTAACACGCCGACGTATGCCTTCATCCAGGGGTGCTGGTTACACTTGACCGGCACTAATACTTCCGAGCGAGCAAACGAATGCGTCAGTGGCGGCGCGCCGTTTGGCTGCGATTGGTTCCAGTCAGGATTGTTCTTTGGCGTGAAATGGATGTTGTGCTGCGTCGGATCACTGTTGGTGATGTTCAACTTTTGGTTGACCATTGCACCCAACACGTGTGGCCGGTAGTGACAGCCGTTCTGATCCAATGTCACGGTGTCTGAAGGGGCGGTAAAAGTGTAATCACCCACCTTCGTGCCATCAGTCGTCGCGCCGTCTTTGATATAAACAAAAGCATAGCCGAGCTTGCCGTTCGTTATGACATTGTCTTCTGTGGCAAGGTTCGGGCTCTTTTGGCCGCATACCGGGTCAGCAGAAGTATCGATCTTCTTTGCCGCCGGCGGCGTGCCGTTATAAGCAATCGTGCCGGTTATGGTCCCTTCGTCGCCTTTGGGCGTGAAGGCCTTGCCGGTTGTTGTGGGCGCACCGTTGTCGCTTGTGCCTTCAGGAGTCTTACTGCAAGCCGAAGCCAGGCCCAGCAGCGAAAGAGCAATCGTCAGAATCAGCCAGACCTTAGTCTGCTTCATAGACATAATCAGTTCCTCCAAATCAGAATAACTTTCAGCTTAACTTTAGCACGGGACGCTATTCTAAGCAGAACTGCGCCCGGCAGGTTTTGGTTTCGAATTAATCTCAGTGCGACCTTTGTGTTCTTTGTGCCTCAGTGGTGAGCAACTGTGCCAGAAAGATTCACCACGAAGACACAGAGAACACAAAGGACGCACAGAGAAAACTACATTCCCGGCGCTCTCAAATTCGCGCGACCGCTTCTATTAAGCGCCAGCGGACTGCGTCTTGATCGTCGCAGTCTATTCAGCGCCGTCTCTCCACCTTTGCGCTTGAATCTATTTTGCGCCTTGCTTACGGGCGGCGGCGTCGGCGGTGGCCCAGCGGTCGCTGCAGGCGCCGTCGCCAACAATTTCCTTTGCTCGTCAGGCGTCAGCAGGAACATATAACGCACCAGCAATCGCGCATGATCGTCATGATAGGCGGTCGCACTAGCCGGCGGATTCGGCAGATTGATCACCCAGCGCTCGTCCTCTTTTCTAAACAAGCCGGTTGGCATCGCGGTGCCCGGGCTAATCTGCGATGGATCCAGCAACCAGCGGAAGGTCCACTCCGGCTTTAAGCGCTCGCCTGCCAAAAGGAAGTTTGGCGCAATCGCCGTCGCATCGTGGGCCGGATCGCCAGTGATGTGACACTTCAAACAAGGCGTTCCTGAGGTGAACATCTGTCGCGCGGTCAGCTTCTCCTGTTCGGTCAGTGGCTGCAACGGCTCTTTAATGTACGGCTCCTGCTGGCCGGACATGGCCATGAAGAATCGCACCAGCGTCTGCAATTCGTTGGGCGAGAAATTAAACGTCGGCATGCGGAACTTAAGGTACGGACGAACGCCGTTGCGATCCAGACCGGGCTGTGGTTTCAAGTGCCCGATTGTTTGCGCTGCTGCCTGACCCGCTGCGGGTTTCGGCGAGCTAACGGGCGCAGTGGCCGGCAAGGCGCTCGGCGACGGTGTTGCCCGAGCCGCATTATCAATCGCCGCGGTTTGTTCCGGCGTCTTCTCTCCACTGAGAGATGGATCGTGCAGAAACCTCAACAGCCAGTTCGGATCGACGCGCGCACCTTCACTCGACAGACGCGGCGGCAGCAAATCTTTACCTTCCGGAGTTTGGTAGAAAGGCAAATCCATCACGACTGAACGCTGGCCCACCTGAACCTGATGGCAACCAACGCAGTTATATTTCTTTATCACCCACCAACCGTTTTGAATATCCTGGCGCCGCTGGTCTTCGGGATTGTAGAAGAGCGACGACGGCACGTTCGCGCCTTCCGAGCCAACGCTGCCAAGCAGAAAAGTTGTCAGCGCGTTGCGCCACTCCGGCGTCAAAAACGGCTGCGGCATGCGCAAACGATCTTTGGGATCTTTTTCTTTGCCCTCATCATAGATAGACGGCTGGGTAATCTTGTGTTCGAAAAATCCCTTATGGTTATACCAGGGTTTTTCTTTCTCTTGTGGATGGAGACCCAGGGGATCAGTTCCCTCTTCTGCGTGCTTCGTATGCAAAGCAAAGTCGAGACGTTCAATCGGCGTCGCGCCTTCAACCGTTAGTTCCTTACCGATTCTTTGTTCGTCTTCAAACCCTTGAATCTCGTGACAACCGGCGCAGCCATACTGCTTGATGAGCACGCGCCCTTTTTCCTTCAGTTCCGGACTGTCCATGAACGAAGCGTCCGGATACTGCGGCGGCGCTGATAAAGAGAAAAGATAAGTGGCAATGTCCCGCGCGTCTGATTCCGGCAAACGGAAGTTCGGCATCACGGTCATGTTCTGCACTTGCAGCTCGGTACCGTCGTTCGGACAACGCGAGTGTAGTTCAGTATCAAAAACGTATGGCAGGTTGTGCTTCGCGTAATCGTCCGCAGTTAGATCGCGTTTTTCTTTCGGGCAATAAGGCGCAAAGCGTTCGCGCGGATTGTGAACCCAGCGAACGATGTAATCGAAGTTTGCTTTCTCGCCAACCTTTTGCAGATTCGCGGCAAACGTGCCGCCCAACTTGTTCTCTTCGTCGCCGATCGAGTGGCACCCAAGACAACCCTTGGTTTCAAACAGTTCTTTACCGTGGCCGGCATTGCCGCGCTGCTGCTCGGGCAACTTGCCATCAAAACTGTCCTGCCAAAGGTACGCGGCAATTGCGTTGATTTGATCCTGACCATCTTTGTCGCGCATCGGCGGGCCATGGCCGCTGGGATTAGCGAAGCGCCAGAACGTCGGCATCTTCGTGCCGGGCCGAAAAGCTTGCGGGTCCGAGAGC
Organism: Pyrinomonadaceae bacterium; assembly: GCA_030841085.1. GTDB lineage: Bacteria > Acidobacteriota > Blastocatellia > Pyrinomonadales > Pyrinomonadaceae > PSRF01. The sequence continues at coordinate 164,023 of JAVEDP010000020.1, read as the reverse complement.
CAAACCGGAATCCATTCCTTGCGCAGTTTCAGGCGCACGTCTTTCAAGTTTGGTCCAACCTTCTTCTGATCCTGCATCAAATATTTGGATTGCAGGTTCAACTGATCGATGCGCGCCGCCAGAATGCTGTTCGTTACTTTCAACGCCTCCGATTCAGCCAGCATCTTATGCGCGTCGTCGTCGCTGGTGCCCTCGGGCGGATTTTCGTCGAGGCGAATCTGTTTTTGGTTAGCGCTGATTTGATCATCGAGCGCGCTGATACTTTGCCGCGTGCTCCCCAGGTTGTCAGCTTCGCGATCGAAGCCTTCGTAACGATGGCAACCCACGCAGCCGCGTTGATAGAAAAGGTCGCGGCCGAGATTCAACGTGTCGGCGCCCTGCGTCACACGGTCCTTTCCGTGACACTGCTGGCAACCGGCTTCGGTGTTTTCTTTTTCAAACATCGGCCAGAGCCAGAATTTATTTTGGCCGTGGGCCTTCAGGTCGCCGGTCGTCGCGCGGCCATTGCCCCAATGACAACTGGAACATCCAAAGCGATCCGGGTTGTGAATTTGCAGCAGCTCTTTGTTGGGATGACTGACGAACGCGCGTGACAGGCTGTCAGGTTTCTTGCCCGGGCCGCCCGGCGCTAAGTCTTCCGGACGGATGTCGAGCGGCTCGCGAATGCCGACATGGCAAACTTCGCAACGGTCGACGATGTTGAATTCGTTGACGCTGATCTGGTGCGGCAGGATCGAGTAATCAAATTTTTCCGTTTTGCGAATCAGCCCGTCGATCTGACTCGCGCCTAAGCCGGGCATGTGATGCTTGAGGTAATCGTCTCGCTTGCGAGCAAGTTCTGTCGGCTCTTTGAGCACTTCCGCTTTTTGACCAAGTAGCCGGGCTTTCTCGTCGCGCAGGTCGTTGTAAAACTTTTCGAGCTGCTCGTAATTCATCTTCTGGGTCGTTTTGCGATTCGAGCCATCGGCTGCGGGCAGCTCTACCTCGACCGACTCGGCGCGCTTTTGCTCGGCCTGCTTCCGATATTTATCTTTCCTGGCAGGTGGCGCGATTTCGACGTTGTAATTAATGACCGTAAGTTTGCCGCGCTGGTTCTGAAAGGGATCGGTTACCGCATCAAGCTTGGCTTGTATTTGTACGACCTGCTGATCGATCTCTTTTGTTTGCGGTGCGACTGCTTCGATCGCTGCCTTGGCCTCGTCGTCAAGCTTTTGGTATTCGGGATCCTGCTTTACTTCTGCTTCCGTCTTGCCGGCCTGCGGCTTAATACTTTTCAGATAACGTGTGTAGCGGCTGACAAATTCCCGTTGAATTCCTTTCCAGGGACGCTGGCCGATCGCTTCATCGTACAAAGACCAGGCGAGCGAGAACGTGAGCAGCAGCGCACACACAAGCATGATGCCGCTCGTCGAACGGCTCACGATCGGATCATGCGCCGGGATGTCGGGCTCTTTTTTCACCAACGAATCGGTGCTTTCGGGACCATCGGCCACTAAACGAGTCTCCCCTCGCCGTTCTTAAGTAGCACAGACTTCAGTCTGTGTTCTGTAAGTGGCATAGACTTCAGTCTGTGGTAACTGAAACAACACAGACTAAAGTCTATGCTACAAAGTCTATGCCACCTCAAATGTTGAACCAGGGCGTAACCCAAACGTACTTAATCGTCAGCGCCAACCGCAAAATGAGTTTCACCGGCATCGCCAACAAAACGCTGACCGCGAAAAACTGGAACGTCAGGTATTGCAGCACGCTGGTTCTGGCCAAAAGCTTTTGCTCAAACGCGTCCTGCGGAAACAAACGCAGCGGACGCAGCGACAGCTTCTTGAAATCCACGGTCATCAGCCAATGGAAAAACAGCGCGCCTAAAATATAGAAGCCGCTCACCACCAGTAAGCCAAAAATAAATTTGAAGGGATTCGTTGACAGGAACCCGAGATGCAGCGCCTTGCCGATGCGGCTGGTCGCAATCCAATCGTGCAAGTCGACGTTTTTATCAAACACCACCGCGTTGTGGTCCCAAGTTTGGCCCGGCCAGAACCAGATCCAACCCGGCCCCCTGATAAAAGTCCCGATAACAATCAGAAGAATCCACATCAGGAAGCCCCAGCAAAACATGCCGACGGCAAAGCGGCGTTGCTTGAGCGTGTAGTACCCGTTCCCGAGCGGATTGGAATCGACATAGGGAAAAACCATCAACCCAACCATGATGATCGACGGCATCACCACGCCGGCAATCCAGGGATCGAAATAAACCAGCATCTCCTGCAAGCCGAGGAAATACCACGGCGCCTTGGAAGGATTCATCGTCAGATTCGGATTGGCGGGTTCTTCCAAAGGCGCGTTGAGAACTATGGACCACACAAAAAGGACGACGGTAACAATCACCGCCGCCAGAAATTCGATGCGAACGAGATAGGGCCAGACATGAATTTCTTTGGCCCAACCCGGACGCCATGGTTCAGCTTTGCGATGGCTGGTTTTCGCAAGTTTCGGATCTGCCTCGAGCGCCACGATCAAACGATCGTTCGCGCGCGACTGCTTGATTCCGAGCCAGGTAAAGAATGGCACCAGGAACAACATCGCCACGATGGGGATGTTGTCAGGCGCGGACGAAATGATCCAAAGCTGATGCCAGTCTTCTACGAAGAAGACAGCCAGCAGCACCAGGATCACCAGCGCGACGAGCCCAATCAATTTACCTTTGCTGAGTTTGAATCGACTTGCCATTAGTTAGGGTCAACTTACTGCAATTGGTTAACACTCAAGATCCGAAACCTCGAGGTTGGGAAGGGTGGCTTGCCCCCGCTTAGACTGAGTGGTATCCAACCGAGGCGGGGGCACGCCACCCTTCCCGACCTCGAGCTTTTCTGTCTTGAACCATTTCTTCGACTGTGCCTCTCTCCCCGTTCCGAACTTTGCGCTACTTCTTCTTAATCGCTTTCATTTCCGATTCAAGCATCACCGGCGCCGGCCCGGAAATGCCGCCGTCTTTTCTAATGCGCCAGAAATGCACTGCCATAAAGATCGACGCGACCAGCGGAATGCCGATGCAGTGCCAAATGTACGAACGCAACAACGCATTCGAATCGACTATCGATCCGCCGAGCAGTCCAAATCGCACGTCGTTAAAAGGCGTCATGCCCAGCTGCGCACCGAATGGTCCTTCCGAACCAAACATCGGAGTAGCGCGCGCCATGTTCGTGCCCACCGTTACCGCCCAGAACCCAAGTTGATCGTCCGGCAACAAATATCCGGTAAACGAAAGCAGCAGCGTCAAAACAAGCAACACCACGCCCACGCCCCAGTTAAATTCGCGCGGTCGTTTGTACGATCCCGTCAGCACCACGCGAAACATATGCAGCCATGTCGTGATGACCATTAAGTGCGCGGCCCAACGATGCATGTTGCGTAGAAGTTTGCCGAACGGAACGTCATGCTCGAGATAAAGAATGTCGCGAAACGCGTCGACCTTCGTTGGGTGGTAATAAAACATCAACAGCACGCCCGTAAAGGTCAACACGATGAACAGATAAAAAGTTATGCCGCCCATTCCCCAGGTGTACCTGTAGCGAACCGCGTCGCGATTAATTTTTGCCGGATGGAGATGCAGGAAGACGTTGGAGAGTACGGCGAGCGAACGGTTGCGCGGATCGGAACGATCGTGCGAGACGCGAAAAATTGATTTCCAGAGTTGAGTATCCTGAACGTCTTTATAGCCTTTGGCTTCTTCGATAGCCCGCTTGGTGAGTGCGGTGCCGCCCTCTTTCATTTTCTCAACGAGGCCCGCGCCGGCTTTTTCATCGCCGGTTAGTTGCTTCGTCTCTTTTTGTTCGGGCTTTTCGTCCATATTCCTCTTAACGATTCGAAACAGAATTACAACGGAATGTAGGCGTCCTTGTCGTTGAATTGATTCGTTCCGCCTTTGGGCCACGAGTGCAGCTTGCCGACGTCCACCACGATTTGCCCTTCAGCGTCCAGTTCTACCGATGCGCGGTCCATTGGTCGCGGTGCGGGACCTTCAAAGTTAATTCCTTCACTGTCATAGCCACTGCCGTGACAGGGACACTTGAACTTATTCTCGCTCGCCTTCCAATCGGGTGTGCAACCGAGGTGCGTGCAGCGCGCATAGATCACAAAAATCCGATCGGAAGTCTTGTCAACCCAGATGCGGTATTGCTGCTGCCACTTCGTGTCTACTCCCAGCGCATAGTCGGAAGGAAAGCCGACGGAAAACTTGCTGGACGGTTCAAGAATAGAGCGCGGCAGGAAGAACCGCAGAAACATCAGGAAGCACGTAGTTAGAAATCCGACGATGCTGGCCCAAACAATGCGGCGCCGCATCTTGTTTACCGGCGGATCAGGCGTGCTTTCAACAACCGCGCCAACCGGCTTAGCAGCGCTGGCGGTAACCACACGAGCAGGCGGCGCAGCAGCGGGCGGCGGTCCAGGCGCAGCGGGCCCGGCACCTGCGGGCGCCTGGGCTGTAGGCGTGCTCGGCACTTCGGCGGATGATTGTGGATCTTTCACGCTATCCACTACGCTCGACCTCCGTCAATTGACTTACGCATACACTTCAACGCGAGTCGCAGAGTGAAATATACAATTCCCCGCCATGCAGGGATCACCCTCTGCGCACGAACACGATATTCGTCTATACATGAATAACCCGTGCCAAATAATAACTTATGAATCGGGGCGCGGTGCGTATTTATAACCTGTTTTGCGAATTACTGGCAAGAAGTTTTCTGATTTGCGTGGATGCTAGCGCGGACAACGAATGCGCAGAGCGCGCGGAATGATCTGAAAAGTCGCAGGCAGAAACCCGGGAAGCTCCCCGTCCAACTCCAGCGCAATGCGCTGATCCTTATCAATTGGGCTGGCTGTAATTTTCGCAGCCAGCGCATGTTGAACTTCAGACATACTTAAATGCGCACCAAAATATGATCGCGGCGCATTGGAAAGTATGCGCGTAAAGCCGAGGTCGCCGATACTAACGACATCAAACTTTCCATCAGTGAGTTTTGCGTTAGGCGCTATCTTCATTCCGCCGCCGAAGTAGCGAGCATTCGCTATGCATAAATTTGCGACCGTCGTGCGCTGCGCGGATTTGTCGTCGAGCTGGACCAGGACCCTCGTCGGTTTCATTCTTACAGCGCTTTGCAGCATCGCGGCGCCGAAAGAAACCCGGCCGCTTAGCCAACGAGGCGTTTTTACCGGCAGCCAATCGGGCTGACCGGTTTTTACTCGCGAGATAACATCCGCACTCATTCCGAACGATGCAACGCCAAGAAAATAACGCGTCTCTTGTTCGACTGCGTCGGTTGCATACGATGCTCGACCGACGTCAATGCTGCGCGTCTGGCCATCCCGCAAAATTATGGCTGCTTCTCTTGTCCGGGCTGGAATGTTAAGGCTGCGACGAAAATCGCCGCCAGTGCCGCTGGGTAGAATTCCCAGCTCCGCATCGCGTCCGGAAGCGAGGATTCCATTAGCAACTTCCGAAATCGTGCCGTCCCCGCCGCAAGCGATGATCAGTTTCGTTCCCTGGCGCGCGGCTTCGGCGGCGATTTCGATCGCCTCTGCTGGCCGCGTCGTAAAGGCGGGCTGGAAAGGGCCGAAGTGAGTTGCCAACTCGCTGGCGATCTTGGGCCATGCTTTGCGAGTCGCACCTCCTGCCGATTCAGGATTAATTATTACAAGTGGCAGAGACATTTTTTGTACGCGCTAAGAGCGGGGGCAAGCCGCCCTTCCCGACCTGTGAGACTCTTTACTCGCTTGCCTGATTTCGTGTTGAAAGACTCTCCATCACGATCGCAAAATTCAACTCTGATCAGCTCAAGGTTGGGAAGGTGGGCTTGCCCCCGCTCTTTGATCTTTCAAGCAGAGTTCAACCGACGATCCTGTTCACCCAACTCCGCAATCTTGCTCATCGCGAATCTGGAAATCTCCAGATACGTTCTCGCCTGATCTTTGCGCAGCAAATAATCTGTCAGATCAAGCTGTGGTCCAAAGTGAATACGAATCTTTTCGCCGCCGGTCCAATTACCCAGCACTTGCTTAGGCAAATCGTTTCCCAGTCCGGCAATAAAAACTGGAATGACTTGCGGCGCGGCATCTTTGATTAACTTACCGACGCCGGGCTGCGCCGGCAGAAAGGAATAGGGATCAAAACTTTTGTTGCGCGTGCCCTCGGGGTGAAAACCGATAACATTCCCCGCGCCCTCTCGGCAAAGACTGGCCAGCAGCGCGAACGAGTACTTATCGAACGCGCGCTTTTCAATCAGCGGTTTCTCACCTGAAGCAAAAAACGGCGGGTACATGGACCACCAGCCCATCACCAGATTTACAAACAACCCCAACGGTCCCTGGTAAAAGAAACGGCCGCGCACCGGAAAAAAAAGTTGCTTGCGCCACTTGGTATTACGGAAGAGTACCGTTGACACGGTATACATGTCGAAAAACGAACGATGATTGGCCACCAACAGGATGGGACGTTCGGGAGACAGGGCGTGAACATTCTCCAAACCGTAAACCCGCATTAGATTGTACGTGGCAAAATGAATCCAGCCAGCGCCAAAGACTTTCTGACACCAGGTCCAAAACCGTTTCCAGTTTCCCCGGTTCATACGACTGACAAGATGAAACGAGAACTGTTCGAACGATGATAAGACGTTGAATTCTTCAGGCGTAGGTTCAGGGAACGGTCCAATGTCCAATGTCCAATGTTCAATGTCCGCGCTGTTCTGATTAACAACCGTCTCTCGGATTTTAGACTTAGGTATTTGGGTGGACATGCAATGTCCAAGATACTGCGGACTTCATCAATTGTCCCGTAGGGACTGTTGAGAATAGCCCACCGATTCATCGGTGGGGCGCGAACAAAACAAACAACAAGTCCCGTAGGGACGACTGACCGGAACACTCGTTGCAGGTTCAGTCGTCCCTACGGGACTTAATTAATTATTTGGTGAGTCCCAGCGATGAATCGCTGGGCTATTTTCAATCGTCCGCTTTGCGGACTGCAGTTCATTTGTTTGTCAGTCGATTGAAAAGTATTTCGCTTCCGGGTGATGAACAATGATCGCAGAGGTCGACTGTTCAGGCTCCAATTGAAACTCTTCACTCAGTTCCACATCAATGCGGCCCGGCTCGAGCAGCTCAAATAGTTTCGCCTGGTCTTCCAGGTCCGGACACGCCGGATAACCAAAACTAAAACGCGAGCCCTGATATTGCTGGCGGAACAGTTTGTTGATGTCGGCTGCATCGTCGCCGGCAATTCCAAGCTCCTCGCGAATCCGTTTGTGCCAAAACTCAGCCAACGCTTCCGCGCCTTCAACGCTCAGCCCATGGAAATAAAGATAGTCGGCGTAGTTATCGCCTTTGAACAACTCGTGCGCGTATTCGCTGGCACGGCGGCCCATCGTCACCAGATGAAATGCAACAACGTCCATGCGTTCCGATTCTACAGAAGCAAAAAAGTCAGCGAGACAAAGATGTTTTGACTCGGGCTGGCGCGGAAAACTAAAACGCAGTCGCTCAGTTTTCTGATCGTCTTGATAAATAATTAAATCGTTGCCTGCCGATTGCGCCGGAAAATATCCGTAAACAACCTTTGGCAGCAACAGCCGCTCGCGCTTGCTGCGTTCTTTTAATTCCTCATAAATTGGGCGCACGGTGTCCCGCACCAACGATTGGTATTCTTCCGCTGGTCGTCTTCCCTGTTTGAATTGCCACTGTCCTTTGAAGAGCGCATTCTCATTAACAAACGAAAAGACGTCATCCAGCGCAATGTCTTTAACCACGCGCGAGCCATAAAACGGCGGCTGGGGAATGGGAACCGCAGGACTTATGTTCGAGCGCTTCGTGTGCGTCGTGTCGCCAATCGTTCTAATAGCGCGCGGCTGGGCAGCCTTGCGAACACCAAGCTTCGCTTCCTCGCCAACCAGATCTTCCGTGTCTTCCGCCGGTTCAACATCGTCGCCAGCCGACGCACCTGCGGCCTTTGCCAGCTCACCAGCAATTACTTCCGCGCCATTCCCGCTTGCCAGCTTGTCCATTGTGTGCAGACCGGCAAACGCATCGCGCGCATAAAAGAGTTGTCCTTTATAAACAGGCTTTAGATCTTCGTCGACATAACGGCGATTGAGCGCCGCGCCGCCAAGCACGACCGGCACATTGATCCCGCGCTCGTTCATCAACTCCAGATTCTCTTTCATCACCAGCGTCGATTTAACGAGCAGGCCACTCATGCCGATGGCGTCGGCCTTGTGCTCGTCATGGGCCTGCAGAATATTTTCGATGGGCTGCTTGATGCCGAGATTGATCACCTTGTAACCGTTGTTGGTCAGGATGATGTCGACCAAATTCTTGCCAATGTCATGGACGTCGCCCTTGACGGTCGCCAGCACCATCGTGCCCTTCGCGGTAGCCCCACCCTTCTTTTCCATGAATGGTTCGAGAAAACGCACCGCAGCCTTCATCGCTTCGGCCGACTGCAGTACAAACGGCAACTGCATTTGGCCGCTGCCGAAGAGATCGCCAACGACCTTCATGCCTTCCAGCAGAATATTGTTGACGATGTCGAGCGCGGGATAACTTTCGAGCGCGGTCTTCAGTTCAGCCTCGAGGCCGATTTTTTCGCCGTCGATGATGTGGTTCTTCAAACGCTCTTCGACGGTTTCGCCTTTCGAGGCTTTCTTTTTGGACTTCGCAGTTACGCCTTCAAAAAGTTTGGTGAACTCGATTAACGGATCGTAAGTGCAGACGTCGCCCTCGAATTTGCGCTGGTCGTAGATCAACTCACGCGCGACCTGAAGTTCCTTTTCACCAATACGATTAAGCGGTTCAATCTTACTGGCGTTGACTATTGCCGCGTCGAGTCCGGCTTCAACTGCGTCATGCAGGAACACGGAGTTGAGCACCACGCGCGACGCGGGATTCAAACCGAAAGAAATGTTCGAGACGCCCAGGATGGTGAAACAACCCGGCAGCTCGTTCTTGATGCGGCGAATTCCTTCAATCGTTTCCAGGGCATTGCGACGGTCTTCTTCAATACCGGTCGAAATCGGCAGCGCAAGCGGATCGAAAAAGATGTCGGACGCCGGCAAATCGAGTTCGCTGGTGGCTTGTTCGAAGGCGCGCGTCGCAATCTTCAACTTGCCGTCCGCAGTCCGGGCCATTCCTTCTTCGTCAATCGTGCCGATGACGACGCTTGCGCCATAGCGTTTCGCAAGATCAATAACTTTCGTAAAACGCGGCACGCCGTCTTCGTAGTTAGTCGAGTTCAGAATGCACTTGCCTCCGGCGTGTTGCAGTCCCGCTTCCATCTTCTGCCATTCAGTCGAGTCGAACATCAGCGGAATTTTGATGTTGGTCGAAAGGCGCGATGCCAGCTCGTGCATGTCGGCTTCACCATTCCGGCCGACGTAGTCAACGTTTACGTCGAGCACGTGCGCGCCTTCGCGCTCTTGTTCTTTCGCCAAAGAAACAAGACCATCCCAGTCTTCGGCGCCCAACAGATCTCGCATCTTTCTCGAGCCGCTGGCATTCACACGCTCTCCTACAATCAGGAACGAAGTGTCCTGCCGATAAGGCTGCTGCATAAAGTTTGAAGAAGCCGCCGCCAACCTTTCGCCGGTTCGTCTGCCGGGCGTAATGTCCTTTACGGCTTCAACGACTGCGCGCAAATGAGCCGGCGTCGTGCCGCAACACCCGCCGACAATGTTGACGCCAAGGTCACGCGCGAAGTGTGCGAGATCGGCGGCCAGCGATTCCGGCGTTTCCTTATAATGAGCGTGGCCACCGACATTTTCAGGAATGCCCGCGTTGGGGATCACCGAGACGGGCAGCGTCGCGTTCTGGCAAAGATAACGAACGTTTTCGCTCATCTGCTTTGGACCGGTTGCGCAGTTCATGCCGATAACGTCGATAGGAAAAGGCTCGAGCGCGGTTAATGCCGCGCCAATCTCCGTGCCCATCAACATCGTGCCGAAAGCTTCGATCGTAACTTGTGCGATAACTGGGACACGACGTTTGATCTCTTCAAAGTATTTGAAAATTGCAGACAGCGCAGACTTCGTTTGCAATAAGTCCTGGCAAGTTTCGACGATCAGCAAGTCGGCGCCACCATCGATCAGTCCACGCACTTGATCGTAGTAGGACTGCTTCATGGCGAGGAATGAAATGTGACCGAGCGACGGAAGTTTGGTCGTGGGACCCATCGAGCCGGCCACCCAGCGCGGCTTTTCTTTCGTTGAAAAATCGGCAGCGACTCGTTTCGCAAGCTGAGCTGCTTTTAAGTTCAGCTCATAAGCTTTGTCGGCAATATCGTATTCGACCAGAACGATCGAAGCGGCGCCAAAAGTATCAGTCTCGATAACGTCGCAGCCGGCTTCCAAAAATCCGGCATGTACTTTCTCGACAGCTTCGGGTTTAGTAACGACCAAATATTCATTGCAGCCGTCGAGGCCGCCGAAGTCTTCGGGCGTCAAGTTCTGCACCTGAATATTGGTGCCCATCGCGCCATCAAAGACGACAATGCGCTGGTTTAGAGTGTCGAGAAACTTATTCATTTCCGTGCCAATTGCCAATTGCCGATTTGCGCTTTGCTAAGACTAATCAATTGTCGCCATGCCATTCACTTGTCTCCGTCATTGCCTTATAAATCGGCAATCGGAAATTGGCAATCGGCAATGAGAAAGCCCCGCGCCAAACAACGCGGGGCTTGCCAAAGCCTTTTCGTCAGTCTTATTAAGTAAGACTCGCCGAGCTGTTTAGCCGATTGTTTTACGTGGCCGCAAGTCGCCTTAACTCACCACGTTGGTCCGGCAGTTATTGAAGCATCGCACCGCAGGGCTGTCAAGCACAACGTCAGCGGCACAATTAAGCCAACCGAATTTTCATTTCCCATTTCGCGCTTTAGCCTTTACCATTTGCCCCAATGCGACGCGCAATCTATCCCGGCTCATTCGATCCAGTCACCAACGGACATCTCGACATCATCGAGCGTGGTTGCAAACTGTTTGATGAAATCATCGTAGCCATCCTGGTCCATCCCGAAAAGCAGCCCTTCTTTACGATTGATGAACGACGCGAAATGCTGTCGCAGGTACTGCAACAAATTGATCGCGCCTCGTGCAAAGTTCGCGTGGACCACTTCGAAGGTTTGCTGGTCCAATACGCTTTGGCGCAACAGGCGAATGCAATCGTGCGCGGCATTCGCGCGATTTCTGACTATGAGTATGAACTACAAATGGCTTTAATGAACCGGCGATTAGAACCATCAATCGAAACTGTCTTCATGATGCCCGCCGAAACGTATTCATACGTTAGCTCGCGCCTGGTGAAAGAGGTTTTCCAATTAGGCGGCACGCTGGATGGGTTGGTCCCGCCCGCGGTGGAAGCGCGCATGAAGCAGAAAGTAAGACCAGCCGCAAATGACTAAGCCAGCCCCATCGCTATTTCCAGGTTCACAGAACGTCGCGAAGATGCAGGCGTCTGCAACTCTTGCGGCCATGCAAGCCGCTGAAGCTTTGCGCGCGCAGGGCGTGAGCGTGGTGGACTTTGGTGCCGGCGAGCCGGATTTTGATACTCCCGAGAACATCAAACAAGCTGCCGGCCGGGCCATGGCCGCGGGCCGCACGAAGTACACGGCCACCGCCGGCACGCGCGAGCTGCAACAAGCAATCATTGATTTTTACCAACGGCAATTTGGTGCGGGCTATGAACGCCCGGAAGTGATGGCCACCTCAGGCGGCAAGCAGGCGATCTTCAACGCGGTAGTCACGCTGGTAAATCCCGGCGACGAAGTCTTGCTGGCAAAACCTTATTGGGTAACTTTTCCTGAGATTGTGATTTTCGCGGGCGCGACGCCGGTCTTCATCGATACGGAAGAAACCAATTTTCTGCTGACGGCCGCGCAGGTTGAGAAGGCAATAACACCGCGCACCAAGTTGATAATTCTTAACTCACCGAACAATCCGTCAGGCCGCGTGATTCCGCCCGCCGAATTCGAACGGATCATGGCACTGCTTGCCGATCGCGGCATCTATGTGATTTCCGACGAATGCTATCTGCGTTTCGTTTACCCACCGGCTGAGGTTTTCAGTGCGGCTGGTTTACCCGAAAGGCTGCGTCAGCGGCTATGCATTGCCGGCTCTTTTTCGAAAACGTATGCGATGACAGGCTGGCGCGTTGGTTATGCGTTGGCGTCGCGCGAATGGACCAGCGCAATGCTCACGGTCCAGGGACACTCGACCAGCAACGCAAACTCGATCGCGCAAAGCGCTGCAGTCGAAGCCTTGAATGGCCCACAGGAATCAGTAGCCGCGATGTTGAATGAATACACAGCGCGACGCGCCTGGCTGCTGCACGCGTTGAAAGAAATCCCGGGCCTGAGTTGCGCGGAGCCTGAAGGCGCGTTCTACGTTTTTCCCAACGTGCGGAACTGTTTGAACGCCGAGGTAAAAAACTCAGGTGAGTTTGCTATGCGTTTGCTGGCCGAGGAACAGACCGTGGTAACGGACGGCGCCGGCTTTGGCGCTGATGGCTGTATTCGGATTTCTTACGCTACCTCGATGGAACAATTGCGCGAGGGCGTGACACGCATCAAGCGCTTCGTCGAGCGACTAGGGGCTTAGCAAGAGGATTTTAGCCGCGGATTAACGCAGATACACGCGGATACGAACCAAGAACAAACTGCGACTCAGCACCCGCGTTCGGTTCTCTTTTTGATCTTGTTATCTGATCCGCGCGTATCCGCATTAATCCGCGGCAAAATACAAAAGGGCGGCGACTGAAATCAGTCGTCGCCCTTTTGCTACTTCGTAGTCAACCTTAGTAGAGGTTGAAGTTGTATTCCAGTTGGATATACATCGATACGGGACGTCCATCTTTTGTTGCCGGCACAAACTTAATTTGCCGCGCGGCTGCAATCGCCCGCTCAGTCAAACCAAATGGCAAACCAGACCGAGCACTGATGTTGGTCACCTGTCCCCCGGACGTGAACACCGCCCGCAGGATCACGGTCCCGGTTATTTGGTTCTTTCGTGCCTCTTCGGTGTACTGCGGTTCCGGCTTGGAAAGAACGCGCGCTTTCGAATTCACGTCTTTACCGCTAAACACCTTGTTGTAGTCAGTACCGCCGCCGCCGAGTCCACCACCGCCATCGTTGCGATCACCACCACCGGTGTTGCCGCCGCGGCCCGGTCCGTAACCACCGTCTTCGCCGGGTCCCATACCGCCACCAGTGCCGGTGCCCATGCCATTCCCGGTGCCGGAACCTGACGATGGATCAGTACTTTTTGACTCGCGCAGACCGTAATTAAGATTGCGCGTATCTGGTGGAAATAACATTGGATCGGCAACCAGCGTGGCCGCCACTGGCAATGACGGATTCTTTATCGCGGGCGGGTGCGGGTCTGGCGCGACTACCTGCGGAACCGTTAGCGAAACTTGCGGAGTCTTTCCGAACGATGCGGGTTTCTCTTCCTGGCGTCCGCCGCCCCCACCGCCGCCGGCCTTTTCCTGTTTCGGCTTGCTGCCGCCGCCGTTACCTTTGGCCTGTCCTGCCGTCCCTTCGTCAGGCGTCGGCTGGTCCGCAGGAATATCGATCAAATTTTCGACAACCAATTCTTCCGCGGCTGCCTGTTCCTGAGCATGACGCGCTTGCACTCGATCAAGCCAGAACAGTCCAAACACCGCGGTGATCATTACGAGCAGTGCTGTCAGCACGCCGGTAGCCACATTCGGCTGCGAAAGAAATCGCCAGCCTGCCTGGCTGTAACCCACGATCATCCGCTTTGAGAAACCAAACGGGTCGCGCTTGAATTCGGGCCAGGTCAACTCCGACTCATGGGCCACTTCGCGTAACGCCCCGCTGAGGCGCGACACCAATCCCGCGTCATCCATAAACGTCAGGTGATATTCGCCACGCGGCAAGATGGCAGCACCCGCCGCTCCGGCAAGAACCGGCGCCGCGACGCTCTCGTTAAAGGTCGAGCTACTGACAACCCTCTTCTCTGGTTCCGCGACCGGGATAACCGGTGCTACCAGGGGCGTGCCATCGACGGGACAAAAACTGAACTTGTCAGCAAACTCTTCTTTGCAAGTGGAACACAACTTCATCGCACGTACCTCATTTTGGCTTTGGGGGAGCAGTACTGAATTGGCAGCAGCATCTGCGTTTCCAAACTCCCTATGATAACTGTTTGCTACTCGCTGATCGAGTACTCTTGAAGGATCTGGCGCAATCCATTGATCCAGCAAACTCTTCAAATCATCTTCCGAGATAAAGCTGTCTCCCGGTTCAATGCTACTCATTTCAAGCCTTCTCCAAAGTAACAATTTCCCTGTGGCTATTCAAATAAGGATGCAGCGCTTTCCTCAAACGTTCGCGGCCCCGATGCAGCCGCGCTTTTACGGCCCCGACATCGCTGCCGACCATGCTCGCAATTTCGCTTAGCGAGATGCCTTCATACTCAAAAAGAACTAGCGCCTCACGCTGTAAAGGAGGCAAGCTCGCAACTGCTTCGGCGACCTTCAATGACATTTCGTTATCAAGCAATCTGCCGAGTGGCGCCCTATTTGGAGCGACGAAATCATTTTCATCAAACTCATCGAGCGCCGACTCTCGACCAATTGTGCGCAACTGCTTCAACCACAGATTGCGAGTGGCCGCCAAAAGATAAGTCCGCAACGATGCGCGCCCTGGCTCGAAACTCGCGACCCTTTTTATCAAACTCAGAAAACAGTCGTGGGTTAGGTCTTCGGCGTTTTCCACGCTGCCTGACAAGCGATAGGCAAAGCGAAAGACTGCATTTCGATGCCGTTCGTACAACTGGTGGAAAGCGGCCGCGTCGCCGGCTCCTGCGGATTCAAGCAAAAGTTCGTCTGTGTTTCTGTCTGGCAATCGCCGCTCGATTCTGCAGGAATCGCTTCCTACTAGTATTACCGACAAACAGATAAAGGATACGGCCTTCCGTCAACTTTCGTTCGCACGGGCGCCATTTCAAATACCGAACCGACAAAGCTGCGCACAGCCGCACTGTGTTTGTGAGCTTGTTCAAGCTTAACAGCCGGCCAATACTGTTCAACCCGAGGCTTTGGATGCATTTAGAAGCCAAACGGTTGACGGCTAAATATCGGGCCTCTAAGATGTTTTCGCCCTCCCCTTTTTTTGGCCTAATCATGAGCGAGTTGGAGCGGTTCGCTTTGCAAACCTCTATGAAACTTCCTGTATTTAACCGTTTTCTGACAAAGATGGCTCTCGTACTCGCGCTGGCGACAGTGTTTCAGGCGCCGGTCCAGGGGCAGCTTTTGACGCCTCCCGAGCGATTCGAGCTTTTGAATGGATTGCGCGTCCTGTTGCTTTCCCGACCGGGCGATCAGGATGTTCTGTTGAAACTCAGAATCCATAGCGGCGCTGCGTTTGACCTCGCAGGCAAGGGCGGCAGCATGGCGTTGCTCGGGGATTTACTCTTTCCGGACCCGGCCACGCGAGAATTCTTCACCGAGGAAATGCAGGGACGACTCAACGTGGTTACTGATTACGACTCAATAACAATTATCCTGCAAGGCCGGACACGCGAGTTTGAAAAGATTGTTGAGATTCTTCGAACGGCTTTGGTAACGACCCAACTGACACCAGAAAATGTGACCAAAGCGCGCAGTGGCCGCATCAAAATCATAAAGGACACCAGCATTTCTTCCAGCACTTTGGCCGATCGGGCTATCGCCGCCAGACTGTTCGGCGATTTCCCTTATGGCCGTCCGTCCACCGGAACCCCGGAATCGCTGGAGCGGATCGAGCGCGGCGATCTAATGCTGGCGCGCGAACGCTTTCTGAATCCCAACAATGCCACGCTGGTGATTATCGGCGGCGTCGAACGAAACCGAGCCAGCCGCGCCCTGCGACAGTTGCTGGGTGGTTGGCGGAAGAGTGAAAGAGTTATCCCCGCAACATTTCAGCAGCCTGCGGTTCCCGATGCGCGCATTCTCATCATGAATGCACCAACAGAACAGAGCGCTGAAGTCAGATTGGCGGTGCGAGGCTTTGCGCGCAGCGACCCTGATTCGCAGGCAGCGGAATTGTTGGCGCTCATCGCGCGCAAGCGTTGGGAGACGCTATTTCCGGACCTGGCTCATAACCCGGTTTTTGTCCGGCACGATTCCTTTGTGCTGCCCGGAATGTTTGTGATGGGCGCCACAGTGGACAATCTTTTGGCCACGAAAAGTCTTTCGACCGCGCGCGAGGTAGTTAAGTCTTTAATCAGCCAGCCGGCAACCGAACCAGAGCTCGAGGCAGCGAGGGGCCAGGCCATCGCCGCGCTGGGCAAGCAACTCGATGCTAAAGATGGAACAGCCGACGCGTGGCTCGACGTTGATACTTATTCTGCCAAATCAGGAGACGATCTATTGCGCGAGCTCGCGAAAATTTCTTCGAGCGATCTCAAACGCGCGGCGAACCGGTTATTCTGGGATGTTCCGATTGCGTTGGCAGTAATTGGAAACTCCGAAGTCTTGAAACCACAGCTCGAACGTTATGGAAAGATAGAACTCTTTGGTGAACTTCCTGCTGCGGCAAACGAGAAAAAGGATCCTGCAACTTCCAGGCAACAGAAAAAACCAACCCCTTAACCTGAGCAATCACAAATCATTCGCAATCTGCCTGCAACCATATCGACAGCAACATTCGCTTAACTGTGTCTGACGAAGAGAGCGCCACCAAACGCGAGCAAGCGCAGCGCGTCCGCGAAATGTTTGCGGCGATCGCAACTCGTTACGATCTTTTAAATCATCTGCTTTCAGGAAACATCGATCAGCGGTGGCGACGTTTGGTTGTGAAGACGATGGCCGCGAATCTTACCGCGACTGGGGCTCGCGTTCTCGATGTCGCGTGCGGCACGGGCGATCTTTCACTGGCATTAGCTGGCGGGATGAAGGCGCGAGTTATTGGTGTCGATTTTTGCCGTCCGATGCTCGACGTCGCGGCCGTCAAGGCAGCGGAGCGTGGCTTGGCGATTCCTTTTGTGGAAGGCGATGCGCTGAAGCTTCCCTTTCGCGATCAGTCGTTCGATGGAGTATCGATCGCTTTTGGTCTGCGAAATCTGGCGAGCTTTGAAAGCGGATTGAACGAGTTATTCAGAATCTTGCGACCCGGTGGAACGGTTGCTGTTTTAGAGTTTTCAACCCCTCGAATGCCAATTTTGCGGTCCTTGTTTCGAGTTTACTTTACGAAGCTGTTGCCGTTGCTCGGCGGTTTGATAAGCGGCTCCAAAAGCGCCTACGAGTATCTGCCGGACTCTGTGTCGCGTTTTCCGGATCAAGGTTCACTCGCGGCGCTGTTGCAGCAAGCCGGCTTTAGTGAGGTAACGTTTCAGAACCTTACCGGCGGAATCGCGGCGCTGCATACGGGTAAGCGGCCGAATTTGTAGGATAGGCATTCGTGCCTGCGTAGGACAGGCATTCCTGCCTGTCCTGATACATAAAAGGACAGACAGGAATGTCTGTCCTACACAGGATTGGTTGCAAGCACATCGTGTTTGGAACCATTTAAGAGCGTAGCCTGGAGGGATTTCCTGGCGAGTGCGCGGTTGTCGGGGCCACGAACTCATTTCAGTTTCCTCTTAGGCTACGTTCTTATTTTTTGCGACCTGGTTCATGGTCGGCCACTCCTGGATTCCGGCAGAGAACAGACAGGAATGTCTGTCCTACCCATATGCTATTATCCTCACGAATTTGATCCTTCCGTTAATCGAGACACGCCAAAGTGCGTTCAGTTTTCAAGCATAAAGTTTTTTCGGCGCTGCGGCGTTTCGCAATCTTTCTGCTCGTCGTTTGGACCGTCGTCTCTTTGGTCACTCTTTTAATTGAACTAGTTCCGGGCGATCCGGCAGTTGCGGTGCTCGGTGAACAAGCGACGCCGGAACAGATCGAGCAGTTTCGCCAATTACACGGTCTTGACCAACCGCCATTCTTCTTTTCATTTCCCCGCGACGCGCAGAACAATCGACACTTTCAATGGCACGGCGTCAAGAATCGCTATACGGATTATTGGGTTCGTTTGCTTCACGGTGATATGGGCCGTTCGTTCCGCACTGACCGCCCGGTTATCGAGCTAATACTTGAGCGTTATCCGGCAACCATTCAACTCGCGCTCTCGGCGTTGTTGATTGCGATACTGATAGCCATTCCGCTCGGGGTCATCGCCGGCAAGAATCGTGGAACGTGGATCGATAACGTGGCATCGATTGTCGCGCTCATTGGGATTAGTCTGCCCGGTTTCGTTATTGGGCCAATGCTGGTCTACGTTTTCGCCGTGAAACTCGGTTGGCTGGCGCCGTCCGGCCGTTTTGATTGGACTGATTTCATTTTGCCTTCATTCACTCTGGGAGCGGCCCTGGCTGCTATCCTGACGCGGATGGTTCGTTCGTCGGTAATTGAGGAATTGGGCGAAGACTACGTCCGCACGGCCCGAGCAAAAGGGTTAAGCGAAACCAAAGTCGTCTACAAACACGTCCTCAAGAATGGCTTGATCCCGGTAGTTACAATTCTTGGTTTGCAGCTTGGTGTTTTGCTGGCCGGCGCAATCATTACTGAAAAAATATTTGGCTGGCCCGGTTTGGGACTGCTGCTGGTTGAAGACGGAATTGGCAAACGTGATTACCGCGTGGTCCAGGGATGCGTGCTTGTGATTAGCATTACCTACATCGTCGCGAACATGCTTACCGACATGGTCTATCGATGGTTAGATCCGCGGATTCGAGTTTCTTAGACCTGGACTTGGGGCTTAGGTCTTTGGTCTTTGAACGGCCGGCAGTAACAGCGCTCAAGACCTAAGGCCAAAGACAAAGACCAAAGGCCAAAGACCAAAGACCAAAGACCAAGAGATTATGAATCGGTTAACTATTGTTGGTCTCGTGATCGTCGCGGTGCTCGTCATCGTCGCCATATTCGCGCCGTGGATCGCCACCCATGACGTCGGCGCAACCAACCTCCCGCTTCGCTATCTTCCTCCTTCGGCGCAATTCTTTTTCGGAACTGACTCCACTGGTCGCGATATTTTCTCGCGCGTTGTCTTTGGCGCGCGCATCTCGCTTGAAGTCGGAATAGTCGTTGTCTCTGTTTCCACCTTCGTTGGAACAATTCTCGGGGCGCTGGCCGGCTATTACGGCGGCTGGCTTGATCGAATTGTCTCCGGCTATGTCTTTAATGTCTTTCTCGCTTTTCCCGGTTTGCTGTTGGCGATCGCGATGGTTGCGTTTTTGGGCGCCGGCCTGAATAAATTGATGTTCGCGCTGTGCATTATTGGGTGGGTCGGTTACGCACGATTAATCCGGGGACAGGTTTTGAAAGTCCGCGAATACGATTTTGTGCAGGCAGCGCGAGCACTGGGAGCGAGTGACACGCGCATATTGATGATTCACATTTTGCCAAACGCCATTCAACCGTTGATCGTCCAGGCCAGCCTGGGCATGGCCGGCGCAGTCCTTTCAGAAGCAGCTCTCTCATTTCTCGGATTGGGCGTGCCGCCACCAGCGCCGTCCTGGGGAGTTATGATTGAAGAAGCACGCGACCTCTCCACACTTCAGGCGGCGCCACACGCCTTGATATTCCCGGGAATAGCAATCGCGCTGACGGTGCTGGCCTTCAATTTCATCGGCGACGGGTTGCGCGAGTATCTCGATCCCCGCCAACGCTCCCGCTAAACATGCGAAAGATCTTCAAGACTCTAGTCCTGATCTTTGCCGGAATTTTGGTGGGCTTTCTCGCCTATCAAGTGATCATGTTCATTCGCATATCGCGATTGAAGACGGAAACTCCACTGTCAACTTCTCTTATCGAAACCCGGGCGGACGAAGCCCGCTCGCAAGGTAGAGAACCTAAGCGCGAACAGTTGTGGGTTCCGCTCGATAGAATTTCCCCGAACCTACAACGCGCGGTGCTCGCGGGCGAGGATACAAACTTTGTGACGCACCATGGCTTTGACTACGGCGCGATTCAGAAGGTTTGGGACCAGGGCATGCGCGAAGCTGCCAGGGAAGCAAAGAAGGAAGGCGAAAACGATGACTGGCTGCCGAACCTGCCTGACTTTAAACGTGGGGCTTCAACAATCTCGCAGCAACTGGCTAAGAATCTTTATCTCTCTTCGCAGAAATCATTTTTTCGCAAAGGCGAAGAAGCGATTCTGACTATTTTCCTCGAGCGCGAACTGAACAAGCGACGCATCCTTGAACTTTATCTGAACGTGATTGAATGGGGCGATGGCATTTATGGCGCTGAAGCTGCAGCCCAACATTACTTTCATAAGCCCGCATCGGCGCTTAGCGCGAATGAAGCTGCCTTCCTTGCCGCGATGATTCCTAACCCCCGCACCGTCTTCAATCCCCAGGTTAATGCACGCCGCGTTGCACGCCGCCAAAGAATCATTCTGCGCGGCATGCCTTACGTTCGGTCGCCGTAACTAACGTTCGATTCGGAGCGCGTGACAATAAAAAAGCCGCTTCGTGGGAAGCGGCGTTTTAGATAGTGAAGGCGAATTTACTTACATCGCAAACTCACCCGCGATTTGTAATTCAGCCTTGCGCAATTCAAAGCGCGCGCGACCGAGGTTGCCTTCGGGACTGATAGCGAGCACGACAAAATATTCCTTGCCTAACAAGCGCACCAGCAGGATTGCGTCGTCGAGCGAAATCACCAGCTCACGCAACGCTCCCAAACCGGTATCGTTGCCAGCTTTCTGTGCGTTTCGAACCAGCGAAGTAAACTCAGCCGCCGCAATGTCCAGGTTTGCTTCGTCGCCCGCCTGCTTGAGCGAGCGCTCAACGGCGATGCCGTCGATTCCCATAATGAGTGCACCGAGGCTGCCCTCGGTGCGCTCAATTATTTTTTCCAAGACGTCCTTGAACATAGTTTGTATCCTTATGGACGCTGACCGCCAAGGGTGCCAGGACGTGCACTAGGCGCGTTTGCTGGCGGTGCATTTGGCGCCGGCGCGTTCAGGCCCTGTGGCACGGACTGTGGCTGCTGCTGTTGCTGCAATTGCGTCGGCGTTGGCGTGTTGCTGGAAGGATTGCCCAACGGAACTGGCTGCGAGATGGTTTTGGTTCGCGGTCCAGTGCTGATGGTTCCCGCAGTTGGACGACCCTGATAGTCAGGCCGATAGATGTGCGGCGTGATGAAGAACAGGATCTCGCTGCTCTGGCGCGTCGTAAGTTTGCGCTTGAACATGTTGCCAACGATAGGAATTGAAGCGAGGCCTGGCGTTCTTTGTCGCGTTTCGCCTTCGGTGTCGGCTAACACGCCACCCATAACGGTGGTTCCACCATCTGGCACCAGCACTTCAGTCTGCATGCGTTGAGTGTCGATGCCGGGGACGCCGCCCACGGCAATACCGGTATTGATTGTGTTGTTTTCGATTGTGACGCGAAGAATAACAGTACCAACATCAGTAATCTGCGGCGTAATCGAAAGACGCAGAGGAACTGAAACGAAGGTCGTGGTCACAACCGCGGTGCCGCTGGCAGCCTGTGTGGTTTGCACAGGAATCTGCGAGCCGCTTTCAATTTGCGCCGGCCGGTTATTCAAAGCAGTGACGCGCGGCGTTGCAACTGTCTTCGCTTCGCCTCGCGATTCTGCCGCGCTTATCAGTAAGCTGATTTGCGCCGTACCGATAAGACCTGTCGTTAATCCGATGACGGTGCTCGCCGCGGCCGCGCCCAGCGAACCGAGCGGTTGAGTGGTGCCGCTCAGGCCACCGAAGACACCGAACGGGTTTGGACCACTCTTGACACCGCTACTTGCACTGCCGCCAGTACCGCCACTGCCGGAAGAGCTGGTTGAAGTTGCCGGCAGTGAAGAAATATTTGCCAAACCGCCGGTGCCCAGGTTAACGACACCTGCCGAAAGTTGGGCGCCGAGGTCGCGGCTGAAGTTGTGCTGCGCAATAACGATTCTTGTTTCGATTTCAACTTGCGGTTCCGGTTGATCCAGAATCGCGGCCAGTTGACGAATCGCTTCGATGTTTTCTTTCACGTCAGTAATGATGAGCGTGTTGCTGCGGCCATCGACTTCGATCGAGCCACGGCGTGAAAGTCGGCGCGAGATAATCGGTAGCAAGCCTTGATCGCCGCTGCCTCCGGTTGCGTCCCCACCTGCTCCACCGCTGAAGCTGAGGTTGGTCGATCCACCCGAGAATGCACCGGTTGAACCGGCAGCCTGGGCCAACGTGCCCGAAGCGCGTGCATAGTTTAGACGAATGAACTCAGTCACCAATGGCGACGCGTCCAAACGCGAATCGTTGATAACTTTCTGCGTCTCTGATTCTTTAGCAAGCACTTCCGTGGTCGCTACTCGCAGAATGTTACCACTTGATTCGATGCCCAGACGGTTAGCCTTTAAGACTGCGTCCAGCGCAACGTTCCAGGGCACATCCTGAACATTGACCGTAACGGGCACGGCGGCAACTGAACTATCAATGACAAAGTTCACGCCATACTGTTCGGTGATGTAATTGAGAATGTCGCGAATGTCTGCGTTAACGACGTTCAGATTGATCGGTTCGCCGACAAACCCGGGCTGGCCATACTGCCTGCCCTGCTGCGACTGTGTCGCTTGATTCGACGCCGGCGAAATGTTGCTGGTCGGCGCCGGTACAGGCGAAGGCATCTGTTGGGCGGCTGTTACCTCGGTCGTCGCCGTGGCGTCGACAGAAGATGCAGTCGGCACTGCCGCTGCATCGCCGGCAGCAAAACTCTGCACGCCGCACAGACAAATAAAGACGAGGACGAGCGTGGCCCTCTTGGTTGCTTTTTGAATTAGAGGCAGATAAAGCATCTTTCCCTCCTGGGGAATTGCGGAACGCTAGCCGCCACACGCTACGCTCGTGCTGCCTTCAGCCTGAAGCGCGCGCCGCACATGCGACTCGTCCGCGGTTGATTGTCAAACTGCGTAGCAGAATTGGTACTGATGGGTGACTACGCGGGGAATGGTTTCGAACCGGTAGAAATGATTCGAAACCGAAAACTACGGCTTGTCGGCGACAGGCTTCTTTTCTTCGACAGGCGCGGAACTGGCAGGGGCCGTTTTCACGGAGGCAAGTGCATCGACGGTGGTTGGTTGACGCAACGGCTTCATTTCAACCGAACGCTCGTGTCGACCGTCAGAAAAAACTACTTCGCGACGGAAGATCAAACGGTTGTCTTCAATAGCTACTAACTGACCATCGTAAAACCGTTCGCCAGGATAGATAACGTAGGCAAGTTTGATTGGCGAGGCTTCAACGATCGCTGCATAACCACGCGGCGAGCGTGAAATGCCGACTACCTGGATTTCATCTAGCAGAAACGCGGTTGTCGGTTTGGGTGCCGCAATATGCGCACTCATCGCCGCCAGTTTCTGCGCCCGGTACTGCTCAATTCTGACTTGAACGGAGGGGGGCACGAGCGGTCCCTTTTTCTTGACTGTGACGCGCGGTGGTTCATATTTCCTGAATGGATCGCGGCCGCCTGAATTAGTTCGCATCGGTGCCTTGTCGTCAACGCTGTCTTGCGCCTTGGCGGAAATGCTCGCGGTGAATGCCAAGGCAATAGCGCATAGAAACATGACTAACGCACTTTGAAGGGTTTTCGCTTGATATTTCATGATGATTATTTTTCCTGGTTGGCGTTTAGCAAGAGGCTTACTTCTTCGGCGGTGCGGCTGCGGGTGGAACCTGGCCAGAGCCGGCGGGCTGTGCCGCCGGGGAACTCAGTTTCTCTGCAGACACGTAATACGCGGTCAGATCGAAAGTGGCGTCGACCGTTTTCATTGACGTCTGGTTATCGACCTGCTTGATCTGAAAGTTGCTGATTGAAACAATGCGCTGGTAGTGGGCCAACTGTTCAAAGAAAGAGCGCAGCGACGCGAACGAGCTGGTAACGCTCACCTCGATCTTCTTCCCGCTGTAGTTTCCTTCCTGCACGTCTTCTTTAGGCAAAAACTTCTTGAGCACTAACCCGTTGCCGCGAGCTCGATCCTGCACACCCTGTAATACCATCGTGATCTCACGCTGCTCGGGCAGCAACGCCTTTAACTCTTCGTATTCTTCCTGACGCGCTTTATAAACCGCGCGAAATTCGTTCAACCGTTGTGAAGCGATTTGGGCTTGCGCGTTCTTTGGCAGCAGTTGCGCAATCTCGTCATTGAATTGCTGCGTTTCGGCGCGTGTCGGCCTGGTGACCAAATACCAGAAACCGCCATACAGGACCGCAGCGACGCCAACGAAGATCGCTAGCCGCAGGTACCAGGGCAGTGCTTTAAGATTACCTATTTTCATCTGTTTAGTTCCTTCCCCGATCGTTTTCGGGATTACCTTCGGTAGGTTACTTCTTCAATGCCACCTGGTTGGAGGCTGGCGCGCCTGCTTGTGCTTGAGGTTTCTTGCCGTAATTGCACTTCACTGTAAACGCAACGACTTCAGGAAGCACTACGGCGGCATCGGCTGAGGCTGTCCCGGCTGTAGCGGTCGCTTGCGCCGTTTCGCGCGAAGTCTCGATGTTGAGGTTCGTAAACAACCCTGATGAGAACTCCAGGCTTTGACCAAACCGAGTCACTGCCGATTCGTTGGGCGAAAGACCCTTGATGGTGAGTTCACCGTCTTTCTGTTCCAGGCTCTTCAAATACAATCCAGGCACGCCATCAAATCGCGCTTTGATTTCGCGAAGCACTGCGCTCGGACCCTGTTGGGATTCGCGCAGGTTCTTGATAGCGTCGATGCGGCTCTGAATTTCCTGCGCCTTCTTTTCGAGTTCTACCTGTTCCTTGTTCACAGCCAGCATCTGTAAGTTGATGGCTCTCTGCTTTTCAAGTTCCACGCGTGCGGTTTCGTGGTTGGACTTTGAGCTAACGTAGTCATAGCCCACGCCCAGGACCAATAGACCAGACACCGTTACCGCCAACAGGAGGGTTTGCATGCGCGGGCTTGCTACCCGTGCTTCAACCATCGCGGCGCCGGTCGGGCGGTCTGTAATTGATTCAAGCAAATTGATCTTGATCATGCCGTTTCAACTCCTCTCAAGGCGAGACCGACGGCAATTGCCATGTCCGGGACGATCTCTTTCATGTAATCCGGATCAAACTTTCGACCGTCAACCTGCACTTGCCGGAAGGGATCGAATAATTCGACGGGAATTTCGAACCGCTTCGCAAGATACTCAGGCAGACCGGGAAGCTTTGAACCGCCCCCCGAAATTAGAATCTTCTGAATGGCTTCTTCGCTTTCTTCGGCAGTTGCTCGGTAAAAATCCATTGTCTTGCGAATTTCCAGAGCGAGAATGTCGGAAACGGTTTCAATAATCGGTTGTATCGGACGCGGTTCAATGCCTTCGGGCAGTGGGTATCCACGTTTCACGGCTTCCGCCTGTTCGAATGTCAGACCCAGCTCTTTCTGAAGCAAACTGGTGTATTGGCTGCCACCTACCGAAGCGTCCCGCGCGAAGACTGAACGTGTGCCATTCAATATGTTGATGTTCATCGTCGAAGCGCCAATATTTAGCAACGCCACGACCTCGCCCGCTTTCGGCTGGTAGTTCATCTCGTAACAGTTTTGCAGTGCGAACGAATCGACGTCGATAACTACTGGCTGTTTGCCGGCCAATTGAATCGCCTGTTTGACGTTGGCGATCTTGTCACTCTTGCAGGCCGCCATGAGAACGTTTAGCGCGTCGGAAGAACTGCTGGTGACCTGGTAATCGAGGTTCACGTCAGATATGTCGAAAGGGATATGTTCTTCCGCGTGCCAGCTGAACGACTCCTGCAGTTCGTCTTCGCTCATCTGGGGAAGCACAATGTTTTTAACGATCACTGAATGCCCGCTGACGCCGGCTGCAACCCTCGAGGTTCTAATCTGGTGCTCGTTGAAGATGCTGTTGATAACGTCAGACACGTTGTTCAACTCCATGATCTGACCATCGACGATGGTGTCGGCCTGAAGGTTCTCAAAACCAAGATTCACCAAATGAAGGCTACTTCCCTTCCTTTGTAGCTCGACGGCTTTGACCGAGCTGGAACCGATGTCGAGTCCGACGAGATTCTTTTTGCCCATACTTTTCTTAAACATGTTTATTTATTCCTCACGGCGAAGAGAGAACGCATTCTGTGCTGTTGCCGCAGGCGGGCGCGAGCTTTCAATGCTCTTGAAACCCGGCTTTTGGCTGTTTTCGCAGGAGTTGCTGGCTTGTCGATTTTCAAGGCTAATTCCTTAGATAGGCT
Source organism: Pyrinomonadaceae bacterium (assembly GCA_030841085.1). Taxonomy (GTDB): domain Bacteria; phylum Acidobacteriota; class Blastocatellia; order Pyrinomonadales; family Pyrinomonadaceae; genus PSRF01. The sequence continues at coordinate 137,776 of JAVEDP010000020.1, read as the reverse complement.
TCTGCGGCGGGTTAATGACTCCGAGGGGGGACGCGCGTTGAGCGCTGCATTCAACAATCAGGAGTTTTCAGGGATTTTTGCCTTCCGAAAAATGAAGGCCGCTGAAACGAGGACGAGGAGCGTGGCAAGAGTTTGATCGGGGCAGCATCCTCACTGCCAACGTCAAGCAGACTACAGCATGGGCCCAAACAATGTCAACCCCTATTTTCCATGGTTTAACTCTATATTCCGTCTAGTTTACAGTCGGTACTGCGGTAGTAATTCTGCCTATTTCGACAACTTTTCTGGAACCCGCCCCGCTAATTCCAGAAACGAAGGGAGGAAAAAACTCTGATGCTTGCGCATCCCCTGGGTCGCGGTTAGGATGCGGCCGATGGCACGAACTCGTTGGTTTCTCATTATCGTCCTGCTGCTGCTTGCAGTTCTTGGTGCCTGGCTATGGTGGGTTAGGCCTCGAGCCGTTGATATGGCAGCCTATGCGCCCGCCGATTCCCTGCTCTATCTCGAATCAAACAACCCAACAGATGTCGCAGCAGCTTTAGCCAAAACTGATGCGTGGAAATTAGTGGATGAACTGACTGGAAATAAGTGGCGAACGGGCAAAGACAACTGGTCAACGAAGTTCGTGAGGTGGACCGGTATCGGTCCGACCAATTCAGTGATTGTGACACGCGCACAGCTTGCTGTGGTTGTAACCGACCTGGGCGTGTCGCAAGACGGTGAAAGTCTCACCGTGAAGCCGGAAGGTGCCTTACTGGTCGAAACTCATACCGCAGCCAGCCGCATCAAATCTCCAGTGGAACAAGCGTTAAAGAAGTTTGCCGAGACCGCGTATGGTCAGCCGACTCTGAGGCGAACTAACGTAGACGGTTTTGAATTCATTGAATGGATTGCCCCTGGTGGCTCGCGCCAAGTTGTAGCAACTTTCGTGGGGACTCTCGTCATCGTCGGGAATACCGAGCGGGCAGTGCAAAAGAGTTTGGCGGTCGCGTCACATCGTCAGCCGAGCCTGAAAGACGATGAGGACTTGAAGCGGCTGCGACTTGATCTTCAGGCAGATCAAGCACTAGCTTTTGGTTACGTGCCTGCGAAAAGCAGCGGCCGCTTACTTTCGGTGGCGGTGCCGATGCTTTTGGGCCGGGCCCCGGGCAATAGTGAATTTGAGCGCCTGATTGATTCTGCCTCTGCGAAAATTGTCGCCAGCCTGGGATGGAGTTCGCTGTCCTTTATGGACGGCATCGAAGACCGCTACCGAATTGATCTCCAGCCTGCGATGGTGGCGAAACTCAAAGAAAGCTTTTCATGTCAGCGAGCTGACCCAGCTTCGAACCCAAGGTTACCTGACAACTTTTCTTCCGTTACTTATTACAGGTTTCAGAATCCAACCATGGCCTGGCAAGGTCTAAAGACGTCGGTCGCATCTCAGGTGGACGCGCTGTCCGCCATATTTTTTTCTTCGTTACTAAAATCAGCGTTATTGCCTTTTGGAATCAATGAGCCGGACAAATTTCTGAACTTGGTCGAGGGACCGGTAATCACTTCGCGTTTGGACCCTGACACCGCCGGTTCAATGCTTATCGCAAAAGTGCGCGATGAACCTGCAATGCGTGAGTTCCTGATCGCGGGAATGGGATTTCGGCTAATCAATGCCAAGCAAACCGACGAGATTTTCAGTAATTCAGATGGCGAATTTGTCGCCGGTTTTGTAAACGGCTTCGTCGCAATCGGCTCCCCTACCGATGTCGCTCGCTCTACTGAAAATGCGGTTTCCGCTTCGCCTGATCAATCGAGCGCTTCACCCCGCGTTCGCTCGACTCCTTCGTCCAACGGAGCATGTGTCTTGACTTACGCGAATGACTCGGAGCGGGTCCGCGCATTTGTATCAACTGCGGCTGAAGTAGGAGGCAGCACAGCGCTTTGGTCGGATAAAACAGAACAGGGCCTGAGATTATTGCCCTATTCGGTTACCGAAACGAATTTAGGAGAACATGGCATCGTGCGCGTTACGCGGTCATCCCTCGGTCAGTTCAGTAGCTTGCTGCCATTGGTCTTTCCCGAACGAAAGAGGTCGAATGAAAGATCGAGCCGCTAGAAGCGCGCAGTTGTCATGACTCAATTTGAATTGCTAATCGCAACTCGCAACGAAGGAAAGATTGCCGAGCTGCGCCAGGCCTTTGCCACATTGCCAGTAAGGCTTCGCTTCCTAAAGGATTTTGAAATGATTTCGGAGGTCGCAGAAGTTGGGAAGACCTACCTGGAGAACGCAACACTCAAGGCGATGAGCTACGCGCGACAAACGGGAATCACGGCACTCGCAGACGATTCAGGACTTGAAGTAGCGGCCCTTCAGGGCGGACCGGGCGTGTTGTCGGCCCGTTTCGGCGGAGCTGATCTGACGGACCTCGAACGCACAAAAACCTTACTGTCGTCGCTGGATCAAATTGCACCCACTTCACGCATCGCGCGATTCGTTTGCTGCATGGTGCTGTATGGTTCGCCGCCTTCGCCACCAGGAGAATTATCGGCTCCAAAACTCCTGGCTGTGAGCCAAGGCGTTTGCGACGGCTCATTAGCCCATGAACCAACTGGGACAGATGGTTTCGGATTCGATCCAATCTTCATTCCCAACGGTCACATCGTGCCTTTTGCGGCATTGGACCAAGCTATCAAGCGAAAGATCAGTCATCGCGCTCGCGCGGCAGAGACAATGCGCCAGCAACTAGATCTCTTTCTTGGACCAAACTTGACCGCAGGTAGAAGCGCTTCATAGAATGCGCGTGGCCACTTCTCGATCATCGAGATAAGCTTCGGGGCGTAGCACAGCCTGGTAGTGCGCTCGGTTTGGGACCGAGAGGTCGGAGGTTCGAATCCTCTCGCCCCGACCATTTACATTGAAACGCGACGGCCACCATTATGGGTGGCCGATTTGCTTTTAAAGGATCCTGAGCACCTTTACGACGAAGTTGATGAGCTTGAACGGGCGACATCGTTGCCGGTGCGGCATGAGCTGCCAGAAACACTGGGAAACACCAAAAGTGCATGGAAGTAGGTCACCGCTAAGAGGTCGTGGCTTTGATTGCGATTGCCGAGTGCTCGATTCGTAGGCCTTCAATGCCCCAGAGGACAAATATTTTTCAAAAACCCGCCTGAAATCGAGATTTCTTGCAGACATTGGTGCTTGAGTGTGATATATGAGTGCCTGACCAGCTTTTTAATTTAAGTTTCATCGGAGGTATTACACCAGACTATGGCGACCAAAGCCGCGACAGGTAGAAAGCGCATGACTCAGTCGGAAGTCTTCAACCATTTCGCCGAAAAAACGGGAATGAAACGTGCACAGGTAAAGGAGTTTTTTGACGAACTTTATAACCTGGCTTCCCGCGAAGTGAAGTCCAATGGTGAATTTGTACTTCCCGGCTTCGGCAAGCTTGTGAAGTCCGAAAGGAAGGCGCGAGAAGGGCGAAATCCCGCGACTGGAGAAACGATTCAAATTCCCGCGAAGACCACCCTTAAGTTTCGCGTTGGCAAAGGCATGAAAGATACGGTCTTACCGCGGAAATGATGTAGTCCACCCTCTTTAACGAGGACAAAGCACAAGCGCTGTCCAGTGGTTCATCTCAGGTGAACACGGGCGGCGCTTACGTTTATGTTGAGTCGCGTAACGTTTTGCACTGCGTTGTTCCAATAGAGTTTCCCTGCTTCCAGAAAGCGAAACGATGTGAAATGATCTGCTAAACGTCTTGACGACGGAGCTTAAAAGCAGGCTCAGAAAAGTCTGGTAATCCGCTGCATCCTCCGCTATAATCTCTGGTTTGCTGCACCCCCAAAATCGTGGCTAACGGGAAGAGCGACCTCTTCCGGAAGCGAAATTGTTTCGAATTGCAAGGGATCTGCATCCTGGGGCGCACCAAAGGCATCTAAGATTCGCACTTAAAACTAACCGCGCCGGCGGTTTTTGGAGGGGAAAAGGTAATCGTGACTTTTGATAGACATTTGCCGCTGGATGAGCGGATTCTTCGAATCGATCATATTCAAGCGAGACGTTATTCTAAACTTGTTGGGGTCGCCGCGGAAATTGCCACGGAGGGAATTCTCCGTCATTTGCGCGCCTGCGATCGCATGGATGTAAACCCAGACACTTCCGCGGTTCGTGAAATCATCGACGATGCCATAAACGGCCGTAGAGTGTTTGCTGAGACGACCGAACAAACGCAAGCAGCGTAATCCGTCGCCAATCAACTTAAAGAGATCGCCTGTTCTTTGGCGATCTCTTTATTTTGTGCCGGCGATTGACCGCGCCTCTCGTCAACGTGCTAACATCCGGGCGCCAGGCATGTGCCCCTGTAGCTCAGCGGATAGAGCATCTGCCTTGTAGGAGCCTTAATGAGGAATGATTTGCAGCGAACTCATTGAGTGGACGGCCCCATATGCGGGGACGCCCTTAGAGCCTCCGGTACTCGCAAGCTGAGTAAAAATCCGGGAGGATTGGGTAATCCGCAGGAAACCTGTTTGGGTTTTTCATTGGAACCAACGGGGATCCTCAGAGACTATACGGGCCGGGACTGGGATGTCCAAGATATAGTCCAGCCAGCAAACCTGTACTTCTACAGGCGGTCAGGGAAACTTGATGCTGGAAGCTAAGCAGAGGGCCGCAGGTTCGAGTCCTGCCAGGGGCATTTCCAAAAGCAAGTAAGGTTGGCGTAATTGTGGCGGCTATAGTTCAGTCGGTTAGAACGCTTGATTGTGGATCAAGAGGTCGTGGGTTCGAGTCCCACTAGCCGCCCCACTCAAAGTTTCTACTTCCCTGTCTCTAATTCCTTGCCTCGCGGTTTACGATCCATTCAACAAACTGTCTGCATGGCTTCTGAATATCTTTACAAAGAAGAGCACGGCGATGGTGATCCGATATTGTGCTTGCATGGCCTCGGGGCCAATATCTTCACCTGGCGTCACTTCATATATCCTTTCTCAAGGCACAATAAATTGATCCTCGTCGATTTAAAGGGATTCGGTAAATCCGCAAAGCCCGACGATGACCGCTATTCTCTTCACGATCATGCCGACGCCGTTTATGAATTGATCCTCAAAAACGATTGGCGTCAACTGACATTGATTGGCAACTCCTATGGGGGCGCGGTGTCTTTACTTTTGGCGGCACGACTTGAGGACAGTAAACCGTCGCGCTTATTGAAGTTGGTGCTGATTGATGCCGGCGCTTACAAGGAGTATCTCCCCGGATATGTAAAACTGATGAGAACTTTACTCGGCACGTTGATGATCTTTTTGCTGCCGGCGAGACGAAGTGTAAAATTTGTGCTGAATCTTTCTTGCTTCGATAAAACAAAAATCACCGAAGAACAAGTTGCAGCCTATGCCGGTCCCCTCGACGATCCAGGTGCGCGTACTGCGCTATTGCAAACAGTTCGGCAATGCATCCCTCCGGACGCTGACGAACTGGTGACGAAGTTCAAGAGCATTTCTGTGCCCACGCTGATATTGTGGGGACGACATGACAAAGTTATCCCGCTGAAAGTAGGCGAACTGCTCAACCAGGTCCTTCCCAATTCTGTTTTGGAAGTATTCGAAGAATGCGGACACATCCCTCAAGAGGAGCAACCGCAAAAAACCATTGCAAGAATCTCTGAATTTCTGGGGACAAGTTCGTCTCGCCAGTCGTTGACTCAATCTGCACTTTAATCAAATCTTTGCGAGGATTTCTCGCCAACGTTTCCAAGCATCGTCGCGTGCTTTTTTGTTCGCTGGGTTCTTGTCGTTTGGATCTTCGCCGGCGCGCATAAAACCGTGACCGGCTCCCGCATATGTAACCGGCTCGAATTTTTTGTTCAGTTGTTTCATTGCCTCGATTGTCGCAGGCAGCGTGGCGTTAATGCGCATGTCGTTCTCGGCATAAAAACCATAGACGGGCGCGCCAACACGCGCCAGCGCAGCTTTATCGATGACCTGATTCCCTTGTGGGCCAGTCATCGGCGTCGGGCCATAGAAAACAAACGCTGCTTTTAAACTTGGCCGGTTAGTTGCAAAACGAAACGTCTCTCCGCCGCCCCAGCAAAAACCTGCGACCGCTAGCTTGCTATTTGCGGATGGTAACGAAGCGACATAATCGGCGACGGCGTTGAGATCGGCAGTTATCTGGTCAGGGGGCAAGGCTCGGATCGCGATGCCGATCGCATTGCTACCCCCGGTGGCAACGTCGCTGGTCCCTCCCTTATTTGGTCCCATCCCGGAAAGCAGATCGGGTGCAATGGCTATGTAACCTGCTTCCGCGAGCTGGTCAGCCAAACTCTGAACCCAATCGCTCATGCCAAAAATTTCATGGACCACAACGATTGCTGTCGCCTTGGTTTTCACTTCCGGGTAAACAAGGAAAGCGTTTACTTCGCGTTCGGTGGTGGCGTTTGCAGGCTTGTATTTTATCTTAACCCATTCCTGATGGCGGGGTGACTTTGCCAGGCGCTGCTTGGCCCAGTCCTGAGTCTCAGCAGGCGCAGTTGAATCCGCATGGCCATGATCGCTTTGCAATTTGGAATGCGCCTCATGCACCGCAGCACAACCCGAGAACAATGTCACACTAAGCACAAGCAAGAGTATCGCGCCAACACTTCGTTTTGATTGTTTGATAACGAGGTGATTCATCTGGGCCTCCGTCGAGATTCGCTTTGGATGGATGTATTCATCTGGGGGTTGGCGAACTTGAGTTTACATCGGCGCGTCCGAAAAAGCATTGAACCAAAGGTGCAGCATTGTGGTGCGACTGTCCTACGATTCTTTCCATGGCCCGGCGTAATCGGTTTGGAAGGGATTCGCATTCGCCGTCAGATATTGCCAATGCAGTCGAGTTAGTTGGCGAATGTGAAGGAAATCATGCGCGAGCCACGACGCCAAAAGATCGCCGGCACTAAGCGAACCGGCTTCACGTTCGTGGCGGCTTTCGAGTTTCGGCGACCGCAAGGTTCTCAACCAGGTCAATGATTTCTCGCGCTCGCTTAGAAAGTTAACAACTGACTGACCCACGTTACGTTCGCTGTAGGCGCGGGCGGTAACCCATTCCTTCGGCGCAATCGGTGGCCAGGGCAAAGCTGGATCCGTCAAAACCAACTGAAGTCGCTGACGAAAATCTTCCCGCTCCTCGTCGTAAAGATGATTTACCACTTCCAAAATGGACCACTTATCAGGCGCCGGCTTCCAGCTTGCCTGCTCGGTAGTTAGGCCATTGGTAAGACTCTCGAACATGCCGGCGTTTCCCGCCATGCGCTCGATAACATAATGCAGATCCATAACGCTCCCTTACAGCTGACTGATTTGCAATTCTAAGAGAACGAGTCCCGGCCTTCACCTGTTTTGACCACTGATGAGAATAGATCGAAATAGGCGTGCTTGCCGAATATCGCATTTACCTCAATAATCATCAAAGCAATTTATCCGCTAGAATACGACCACGCAGTAACCGAGGAGACCAACGTGCCAGACGAGCAAAGAGTCGCAAACAATTCCCAAACCTACGTAGTCGATGCTGACACGTTTTCCTATGAAACTCTGGAGCAACAAAACGGCCAGGCCACCGTCGTTCGTTTCCAGCTTGAAGATTCGCGCTACCACGCAGGCGATGTCGTGGTTGTGCTGTCAGAAGGCGAGATTCATTTTCACGGAATGATTGGTAGATTGGCCGATGGTTGGGCCACAGCCACCGATCGACGTGGCTCGCTGCTGCCGGCAACGGTCCAATAGCGAAACGCAAGGTTTAACGCCTGTAGCCCGCGGGATAATTCAGTTCCACATCCGGAGTCAAAGAAACAATCTTAATTCGATGAAACCCTTTTTTCGGGTGTGTCGAGAGATAGGTCAGCGCGATTTGTCTGTCTAATGCCGCGCTTAGTTCTCTGATGAACGGATCAAAACTTGTGGGCGCACTAAAGCCCTGGAAATACGCGTGGCCGCCCGTTTGATCTGAAAGTTTCTGTAACGAACTCTGTCCGTTAGGTATCAGATTTCCGTTAACGGAGGCGCCAACTGTTGGCGCGAAAAACGCGTAGACTGCGACGGCTCGGCGTTGCGCTTCCGTAATGGCCCGCTCAAGGTCGATGCTTTGGAACGTTGATTCAAAACCGCGCGAAAGGTCGACGCCGTCCGAAACCATCAATACTGCTCGCCGTCCGGCCGGCTGGGAATCGAAACGCTTGATCGCATCGATGAGTTCAACGTACGGGTTGTAAGGCGCAGCGCTGGATAGGCCAAGGGGCGTCCGAAGCGAGCGGGCCGCCCTATCCAAATCAGGCGTAAATTTCTGGCGCACTTGCAAACTGCCCGTTCGCATGTAGGCCACCGACACGCGTGATCCTCGCGGCAATTTTCTAATGAACTCCGCGAGCGGCTTTATCTCGAGCCCAACGGACGACACCACATCATCCTGGATCAGCACTAGCAGATTGATCGGCGAGTTTGTACCCATCGCCCTGATTGAAAGTATTGTTTGAGGCTGCCCATCTTCGCTTATTGTGAAATCGACAGGACGCAACTCCGACTCCGGCGGCACACGTCCTTTAACGCGAATAGTCACTGGAATAGTAACTGGCAGAGCAGTAACGGGGGATAACCCGCCTGACTGGGCCATGAGGTTGAGGCTGGTGGCGAACGGCAGAAGTACAGAAAAAATCGCGACGAGACAGACTTGGTTAACTCTCCCGCTTTTCACTCGCTTCATGGAATCTCCTTAGCTTTGCGCGTTAGAGACATTATACAAACATCCGCTTCTGTACGCTTGTCACTCCCAGTTGAAACTGGCGCGACAGGGACTTCCCAGCTAAGATCCGTACCCATCGGCGGTCCCCCTAGCGAATATGAATAATTCCAGCCTCGGAAAAATCAAACACAGCGACGAACGAACGGCACGGGTGCTGGCCTGGACGCCGTGGCTTTCCTTCATTCTCGTGACCTTTCCGCTGCCTGTGATTTTTCTGTTGCTGTTCGCCGCAGCTGCGACGACCGATTCTGCAGCCATCTATCTGCTTCTTTCCTTTGTTTCGCTGGGCGCCGGATTAGTTGTCGGACTGTTGTTGCTTATTCTCCTTTTGGTTTACCGGCGCCGTTGGCAGGCGAGGCTTCGCGACCGTCTGGCGACAGATGGAATCACGGCCGACGAGGTGCCATGGTTTTCGGCGGAACTGTCGTCGGAGGAGCGAACTGTTTGGTCAGACTTGAAACAGAAAAATCCGATGCTGGCTGATGCCTACTGCGAAACGCTGGCCGCACGTCTGACAGCAACGCGAATCGTTGCCCGGTCCCGCGGCGCAATCCTGAAGGTTGAGAGGCAGATAACTCGCACGAGAAACCTTGCCGGAATAGATACGAGCTCGCTGCTAAATGATTTGAATTCGGATCGTCAGCGGTTTGACCTGATTCGCAGCGAGGCGACCGTGCGCTTGTCTGAAGCGAAGGCGCGCCTGCAAACCATCGAGGCTGCCGCCAACCGCTCTCTAAGTGAGAGTGAAACGGAGTTGATGTTGCGCCGCCTCACCGCTGCTCAGGAACAGTTCCCCTTGGCATTAGAGATGCTCAATCTGGAACAAGAAACTCTCGGCCAAACCGGCACGGAGCGGGTTCTCAACCCGGATCTAAGCGATCAAAGGTAAGACAGCAACGAAGGCTCTAACTCTCCAATCCCTTAAGTCGATAAACGCCAGGCGCCAGACGGGCGGCAAAATCTTCATCAACCAGACCCCAGTTTCCCACGCCCGCATCAGGATTTGATAACCCTGTCGCGCGCGCTAGTTCACCCCGAAGCGTCATGCCTGCGCTCGTCAGATAGGTACGGGCCACTTCAATCAGTGCCTCTTCCCTGCCGACGTTTTGCTTCAACTCATCCTGGAATCTCGCCTCCGCCAACGACCAGATGTAGGTAAACACAGGCTCATAAACTATCTCGCTCGGTATCACCTTTAATGCTTTCTGTAACTCATCAAGCGCCTTATTAAAGGAATACCGATCGCTCATTCCGCTTGCTCGTCGCAAATCGCGCGACGCCATCTCCCACTCCTTGCGCAAAACTTTAAGGATGTTCTGGGCATTCTCGGAGAGGACGGGCTGGTTACGACTTCGCTGTGCACCGGTCAGCGCGTGGAAATAGGGCAGGAGTCTGCGCGCGACAAAGATGGCCCGGTTACCGCGCAACTTGCCGTAGTAAACTCGACCACGCCGCACAACCTCATCCTTTATGGTCCATGCGAGGCTGCTCTCGGGATCTTTCTGCACATTGCGCGGCATATGCGCATCACGCCGTCCGCACACTGCGATATACAAGGACGGACCGGGACGGCGCGAGTCAGTTAATGCCGCGCAAAAGCCAACTCGCTCGATGAACCTCTCTGCCTCAAGCGGATCTTCAATGCGCAACTCTGGTTCCCTGCACCAGGAACGGTCGCGATAGCTCTCTATCGTTTCAGGTAATTGGACCAAACGCATGGCAGAAATCCTATCAAATTGAACTGGTGAGTCTATCAGACTGACTTGCATGCCTGACCGATTCGCTGGAGCCGTTAAGTAAGAAATCCCAGGAATTCCGCTTGTTTTTGATTATTTTGAGGCGTATCGCCTAGTGGCATAAGCGTTGCCAATTGGGTCGCGTCCGGAATTCTTGTTTGAACGGACAAGCACCAAAAGTCGATTCCTAGTCAGGGCCGAAAACACAATGCGAACCAAACTTTCACACACACTCACCTTTACAGCATGTCTAATGTTGGCGCTGTCCCTCTCGGGCGGCGGCTTCTTCCTGACAAAGGTCGCTGCCTCAGTCGATCAGAACGCGAAGGGCGACAAAGTCGCATCGAATTTGCGCGGACATGTTTCAGCAGGTAGCACAGAAACACTCACGGTGATTCTTCAGCTCAATGGACCGGCCAGCGGTCGACTCAATGCTCTGCTTAACAGAAACGGAGTACATGTAAAACAGCTCTTCAAGAACTTCAACGCTTCTGCTGTGCAACTGCCGGTGAGTGTGATCGACGAGCTCGCTTCTTACGATGAGGTCCAGTTTCTCAGCCTCGACGATCAGATTGTTTCGATGGGCCATGTCAGTTCGACAACCGGCGCTGACGATGTGCGCATACAAACGACTTCAAGCGGCGGCAGTTATACTCTGGACGGAACAGGCGTCGGGATCGCAATCGTTGATTCGGGTATTTACTACGACCACAAATCACTCGCCACACGCGTCATCTACAGCCAGGACTTCACCGGCGAGAATCGCGTGGACGATCCTTTTGGCCATGGTACTCATGTAGCAGCCGCAGCCGCCGGTAACGGATCCTTGTACAACGGAAATTATGTCGGTATCGCGCCCAACGCGAACTTGATCAATTTGAGAGTGCTGAATTCGCAAGGCCAGGGCGTAACCTCTCAAGTTCTCGCTGCCCTTGATTGGATTTATTCCAATCATGTGGCTTACAACATCCGGGTAACCAATTTGAGCCTTGGCGCTCCTGCCATCGCATCGTACAAGAACGATCCGCTTTGTTTGGCAGTGCGCAAGCTTTCCAATGCCGGCGTGGTTGTCGTCGCCGCTGCCGGCAACGATGGCAAGGATGAGTTTGGTCGCAAGCTATATGGGGCGATTCATTCTCCGGGCAACGAACCAGCGGCGATCACGGTCGGCGCTTCGAATAGTTTTGGTACTAACTCGCGCGGGGACGATGCCATCACGTCCTACAGCTCACGCGGTCCGACCAGAAGCTATTGGACCGATCGCTACGGTGTTAACCACTACGACAATCTGATTAAGCCCGACGTCGTGGCTCCGGGCAACAAATTGATCTTCGCAGAAGCTGCCAATAATTACCTGGTCGCTACTCATCCGGAATTGGAAACCGGCATGGCTCCGGGCAAGACTAATCAAAAAATGATGTATCTGAGCGGTACATCCGTCTCTGCTCCCCTAGTTTCCGGTGCCGCCGCACTTCTGCTTCAGGCCAATCCAAAGTTGACGCCCAACATGGTGAAGATGATTCTCATGTACACGGCGCAACAACTCCCTAATATGAATATGCTCGAACAGGGAGCGGGTGAACTGAACATCGAAGGTGCTGTGCGCCTCAGCAAACTAGTCCGCTCTACTCTGAACAGTACCACCACCCTCGGCTCGCCCCTCCTTACCTCTGCTGCCCCGACCCCACAGTCAACAATCGACGGAACGACTTTCTCCTGGGCCCAGGGAATTATTGCCGATCAGGCCTATGCAAAAGGTCCGGCTTTGATTACCCAATACCAGAAAATCTACGGACTGGGAGTTCTTCTGTCAGACGCCACCCTCTACAACAACGGAGTGTTGTTGTCGGATCTAACGATGATCTCAAGCGGCGTACTCCTCTCTGACAACATTGTCATTAGCAATGGCACAACCCTCGGTAGCGGACCTGGTCTACTGCCGGCCGGCGTTCTATTGAGCGATGGCGTGCTGCTTTCTGACGGTGTGCTGCTCTCGGATGGAGTTCTGATCAGCGACGGCGTGTTACTCAGCGATGGTGTTTTGCTTTCCGATCGCATGGGCGCCAGCTCGTTACTGGTCAGTGGCGATGTCACAGGCTACATGAAGTAAGGCTGAGACAGCGCTGCAAAAGCTCAGAAGCTTTGAGATTCGGTGGGCTAGTCACAAATCAATTAAGGTCTAAGTGCGGAAATGACCATGACAAACCTAATTTCAAATAGATCGTGCGTTACGAACATCGTTCGTTCAACGCAGACGTTCAGATCGACCACACCGTATACCCTGGACTGCCGGTCCCAAATAAGCTCTGTGGTGAGCGGGATCGAGTCGCCCGCCATTAGGGAAGTTGTCGATGTGGTCTTCGACGATCTGCTGCGACTGTTGGAATGTTTGGATATGATCGAGGTTCACCTGCGCAAGGTCGAATTCGCAGAACAAACTTTCGAACTTTTCCAGCTAATTCACGATGACGCGCGCGTCCTCGTTGATTTCATTCATAGCGACGGCTTAAGACCTGAGGTCGTGACGCAAGAATTGTTTGATACTCTTGATGGCATCTCATTCGCCGTCAATCACGATTTACAGCGGGTGTTTGAAACAAGTCCGACAATATCGGCAACAGGCAATAATTCTCATGCTGTCGTTGGCAGACTTTACCGCGCCCACGACGTGCTTACGAATTGCCTCCAGCAGTCAACAATCACCTTGGCCATGGTATTTGATCCGGAACTCGAAGGCGCACAACTCTTCAATAACTCAGACATGCGCTTTCGCCAATCATTGCAGTTGTGTGAAGACCTCGGCCGGCTAATTCAACTCGTATCAGCGTCCGAAGACGATCCTAAGCAAGCTGAAGGCGCCGCGCTGACCAATGGAATCCGGAAGTTTCGTAATGAAAGCATGGAGCTTCTGATGTATTCAGATTGGCCTCAATTCGAGAGTCTTTGCGAAAGGATCGACACGCAACAGGATGCGCAACAACTAACGGCCGTGCTTCATCAATTTCGCTGCTACCTGGAAACGCTGCTGGGTCAGGTAAGGATGAGGGCCGTATTGGCAAACCTATTTCCGCTTGGCTTCGGCGATAGTCATTTTTCATCAGGGAATTTTGGTCCTGCGCAAATTGCAGATGGTCAGCTTGACTGGAACCACTTGGCGGTTGCGGTCTAGAGCAGTCACGAAGTTGAGTAAATTGATATGTTTTTCAACCCTGACAGCAATCACGAGAAGTTAACTCGGACCTACATCTGGGCCACAATCCTTGGCGGCGGCGCGGTGTATCTCCTGGCGGCTTACTGGTTAGACCTGCGGGTGCTGGACCTTCGTTTCTTGTTTATTGCGCTGTTGACGCTGTTCCTCAGCTCGCGAATTGTAATCAAGATTCCGCAATTCAGTTCACACATTTCGGTTTCCGATACATTCATTTTTCTTACGCTATTACTTTATGGCGGCGAAGCAGCGATTCTGATGGCGGCCACTGAGGCGCTGCTTTCTTCTTCACGCTTCTGCCGCAAATCGATTCTTGTTCCTTTCAATTTGGGATGTGCGGCACTCTCGACCTGCGTCACCGTCTACACGTTGCGCTTCTTTTTTGGAGATGTTCCCAAGCTCAGTGCTGCTCCTCTCTCTGCCAAGTTCGTGTCGGCTATGGCGCTAATGGCGCTGATTCAATACGGAGCGAATTCAGGCGTAGTCGCTACCTGCGGCGCGTTGCAGGCGCGGCAACCTATCTGGCAGACATGGAAGAAACACTATCTTTGGACCTCGATTACATATTTTGCCGGCGCGTCTGCCGCTGCAGTAATCGCAAAGCTCATTCAACAGTTTGGCTTCTATGCGCTTGTAATAACGATTCCGATTATCGCCATCGTGTTTTTCACTTACCGTACTTATCTGAAGAACATTGAGGCCTCGGTCGCACAGGCTGAGCAAGCGGAACGCCACGTCGCCGAGTTGTCCCATTACATCGCGGAACAGGAACGCATCCGTGAGCAGTTTTCGCAGATCGAGAAACTCTCGGCGCTCGGTGAACTTGCTTCGGGAGTCGCTCACGATTTCAACAACACACTTGCCGGCATACTCGGACGTGCGCAGTTGATCCAGCGCACCAACGATCCGGAAAAAATCAGTCGCGGTCTTAATATCATCATCAAGACGGCCGAGGACGGCGCCAAGACCGTCAAGAGAATTCAGGACTTTGCGCGGCAACGGCGAGATCATGACTTTGAGCCGGTTTCCATTGATCAGATATTGCTTGACGTCAGTGAAATTACGAGGCCGCGTTGGAAAGACCGTGCTGAAGCTGCCAACGTACAAATCAGCCTGGACTTGCAAATTCGCTCCAAGGCAAGAGTGATGGGCGATGAATCCGAACTGCGTGAGGTGTTGGTGAACATGGTCTTTAATGCCGTGGATGCCATGCCGGCTGGCGGTCAACTGACGCTGGGTGCATTCGACATCGACGAATCGGTGGTCATCATGATCGCTGACACGGGTTCCGGCATGCCTGCCGAAGTCAAGTCGCGCATTTTTGATCCGTTCTTTACGACGAAGGGTAAAGCCGGAATGGGTCTGGGTTTGGCAGTAAGTTTTGGCATCATTCGTCGCCATGAAGGCTCGGTACAAGTAGATTCCGAGGTCGGCATTGGCACGAAGTTCATGATTAGTTTGCCCAAGGCGGAAGTGACCGAAGAAGCAAATATCTCTGAGGCCGAGCTTCCGAAGCCGCAACGCACCGAAGCTCGCAGCATAAATATCACGCGCACATTTAGCGAGAATCAGCCAAAGATATTGGTCGTAGACGACGAGGAACCGGTGCGTGAGTTGCTACGCGACTTACTGGAACACGAAGGTTGCCGAGTCTATATGGCTCCCGGCAGCCGCGAGGCGCTGGGACTTTTTGAAGTTCATCAATTCGATGGCATATTCACCGATGTCGGAATGCCGGGCATGAGCGGATGGGAATTGTCGCACGCCATTCGCCAGCGCAATAAGGAAATACCGATTGCCGTCGTGACTGGCTGGGGCGAGGCAGTGGGATCAGACGAGCAGAAACAAGCCGGTGTCGATTGGGTGATTGCCAAACCATTCCGCGCAGAAAAGATTTCCGAGATCGCGCAAGAGATGTCCCGAAAGCGCACCGTCGCAGTCAAACGCGCTGCTATGGCGATCGTTGCTGCATAGCGGCAAAAACCAAACAGACACAGTTAGCTTTTTATGATCTTCCAATCGGCGGCGTGCGTCAGATCTCCAGACGCTTCGTCGTCCTGGGATTGGTTCTCTTCGGCCTGTCGCTTGCGATATTCCACAGCCCGCCTGACGCTTTTCTCAACTCCGTCAAGACTAAAAGGCTTCAACAGAAAATCGAAAGCGCCGAGCCTGATCAGTCCCTGTGCGTGTTCCTGGTCGCCAATGCCGGAAATAATTATTACGGGAGTATCGGGATATTTTTGACGTACGTGCCCGAGGAGTTCGAGACCACTAAGACCGGGCATTGAGATGTCTGTGAGAACGACGTCATATTCATCTGCCTCTAACCGCGCAAACGCTTTTTCGGCCGTCTCCGCAGTTTGGCAAACGTAATGGTCAGATAAAAGTTCGTACAGTGTGTCGCGAATAGTCTCGTCGTCATCGACTAAAAGAACTCTCGGCATGTGTCAGGCCTCCCACGTTTGAACATCAACCCTAACTCAATTCAAAATAACGGGAGGAAAAGCTGTGACGTTTTAGCGGCCCTGGGACTCAAATAATAACATAGATTAACAAACGTCAAATAAAAAGAGGGCCGGCAACTTTCGTTACCGGCCTTCTGCACAAATAGCGAACTAGCTTCCTACCTGGGACCCGACGCGCGGATTGTTAGTTCCGTGCCTGCTCCAAGGTCAAGATCGTCGCGACCCTGAACGTAGACAGATCCTGCACCGCCACCAGCGCCGACTATCGCCCCGATGGCAGCGCCCTTGCCGCCGCCGGCTATCGCGCCAATTATGGCTCCAACCGCTGTGCCGATGGCTGCGCGCTGTTCAGTCTTCGTCGTCTGATTGGTGTCTCTCACCGTCCCTTCATTATCAACTCTGACGATGTCTCCCTGAGTTGTTCTGACTGACTCAAGAATACCGGCGAAGCGATACGATCCACCGTTCCGCAGGCGGATGGTGTCAAAGTTCATCGTCATTTGTGAGCGTCCAGTTAGACGGCCACTGCGCTGAACATTTGAAACGTGCCCTTCGATAACTGCGCCTTCGTATTGCGCAGGTTGCCGCACGGTGATCGTGAAACGGTCCCCTTCGCGAACAGTCTGCGTCGAAAGCCCGTTTTCCAGGACGCCGATTACAGTTTCGCCGTTAGTTATCGCGAAGTCTCCATTGGGACCCGTGTTGCCTGGATATGGATAGGCCTGCGGTCCGGTGTTGATATCAAAACGCGCAACGTCAGAGGTTTTTTGATAGACACTCTGTACTACGACGGGATTCGCCAACCCCTGGACATAGACGCGGCGCGTAACTCTCAATCCCCGCCCGTTATCGATCGGATCGAACGTGACATTGAACTGACTGCCCGTGTCACCCGTTGAACTAACCGTTAGTTGTTCGCCATTCAATGTGGCTCGAGCACGAATCGTGCGGCCACTGGGCGTCGTTTCCACGCGCTCAGTACCGTCAGCCGCGAAAGTGATCTGCGGTGCGCGCGATGATGCCAAGGTGACATCCCTGCCCCGAAGTTCGATCGCAATCTGATCCGGTGACTCCAAGCGCGCTGCCACTTGATCGCGGATGCCGGTTCGGTCGCCATAGCGAACCGATTGCGTCGCGCGATCGGCTGCCTGACCTGGGTCATCACTTCGCGTCACATCCAGGCGATAGGTCCCCGTCAAGCGGCTCACTCCATATTGAGATTGGTTGGCTGGATACGGGTAGGTTTGTGAAACTGTGGGCCAACTTAATCCATAGACGCTTGCCAGTTGATTTAGATCCGCGCGCAAGTTAGTCCACACGCGAAGTGTCACCGCGTCCGTCGCATCCCTTCGAATCATGCTGTCGACCAGCGCGGCGCTATTAAGCACTTCCTGCGCATCGGCCTTTGTCGATGTCCGATTGTTGAACCGCTCTCTCAATTGCAACACGGTCGAATTCAAACTCTGCACTGAACTGCCAAGGTCGGCTTGAAAGGTTCGATTCCGGGTGTTGACCCGCCGAAGCATCTGATCGGTACCAGTTCCTATTCGGCTTAAAAGCAGTTGTACCGAGCGGTACGTCCCGCGGTACGTTTGGCGCTGTGCCTGCGTAAAAGAAGCACCCGCTGATACGACCAGCGCCACTAGTAACGCAGCCATTGTTTTTCTAACCATAATCATTTTTGTTTCCTCCAGAATTAACTTGAAAACACTTTTCCTGGTTCATTACTAAGATGTCATCGCACTCACGGCGCGCCCCAATCTTCTCTTTGAAACAAGCAGTAAAGTGCGTGTGACCTGACCGCTACAATGCCTGTGCCATGCCCTTCCAATTCGTTTTGCGAAAGTGTGCTTAATGTGGAGAGTTTGTTTCTGGTCCCGTAACCTCGCGAAAGGGACTGGTTGATCGAGTGTGATATTCTCAAAGTGGAGGAGAAATAAATGGCCGCCGATGATCCTAAAGCAGTTGTTGAATTGAAAGATGCAGACCTATTCGTAGGTCATACACCATCTGGGCACTCAATTTTGCTAGATACGGACCACGCGCGAAACTCGGCTCCTACTCCCATGGAACTGCTGCTGGTAGCTTTGGGCTCATGCACCGGCGTCGATGTTGTTTCAATTTTGAGAAAGAAACGGCAAGCAGTTTCAGCGTATCGGGTTGAAGTGCGAGGACAGCGCCGTGACGAGCACCCGCGCAGCTACAAGCGCATGGAAGTGCATCACACCGTCACCGGACGTAATATTTCAGAGCAATCAGTTGCGCAGGCTATACAACTCTCTGAAGAAAAGTACTGCAGCGTAGCGGCAACATTGCGACCAACCGCGGAAATCGTTTCGAGCTTTGAAATCATCGAAGGATAGAGACCGTTCAAATGAGTAATGCAAGATTTCATGAATCGGGGCTGGCTTTCGTTTTGATTCTGGTATTGGCGGCGACGCTTAGCGCGAGCGCTCTTCCGCCGCTTCCAGAATCGCTCTCGAGCCTATTGCTCCCGGTTGGAGTCCAGGGAAACTCTGACACAGCGCTGTTAACAGTGCGAAAGCAGGATCGTGTCGCGCGCAACGCGAAGGGTGTAATGACGCGGCTCAGTCCCGACGAGCATCTTCGTCGCGCCGCAATCTATCTTGCCAATCGCGCCTTCGATGAAGCACGCGAACATTGGCAGGCACTCATAACCTACTACCCTAACGATCCCAGGGTCGCGCCGGCGTTACTGGGCATGGGCCGATCGTATTTTCAAGGGCGTCGTTATCAGGAAGCGTATACCGCCTACGATCGTCTTGCGCGTGAATATCCCGCGACCAAAGATGGCCGCGAAGGTCTCAACTTCAGCGCGGCTTCCCTGCTGCGGCTCGGCAGAACTTCCGAGGCTGCGGACCGTTACATTCAATACATCAATCGCTTTCCTGACGGCGAACGAATCGACACAGCGCACCTCAATGCTATCGACACGTTAAGAGAGGCCGGCCGAATTCAGGAAGCGCTATCGTGGGTCACGCGTACGCGACAGCGTTTCGCCGGCACAGCGACAGCAACCAACGCGCTGTTTGGTCAACTACGTTTGGAGATTTCCGAGGGCAATTGGGCCAGAGCAATTACGACTGCAGATGATTTGAGCCGCGAGAGTTTTCAGAAAGGCGTGGCAACTTCGCCTTCCGAAGTCGCTTACCTGAAAGCTTACAGCCTTGAGCGGGCTGGCCGGCAAGCGCAGGCTTACAGCGCTTATATGGCTGTGCCGGGCGGCATGGATTCTTATTATGGCTGGCTGGCGACCGATCATCTGGCGAGCGTTGCAGACGGACGCAGCCGCGGGTTTGCCGGCGATCGCATTGAAATTGTGAAGGCGCAAATAGACCAGGTGTCTGATCGCTATCCGATTCCTTACCGGCAGATCATTATCAACGAAGCGACGAAAAGGAAACTTGATCCGCGTTTTGTGTTGGCATTAATCAAACAAGAGAGCGTGTTTCGTCCGCAGGCAAAATCCCCCGCGGGAGCGCGCGGACTGCTGCAACTGACGATTGATGCGGCGCAAAAATACGCCGCACATGCAGGGATGGCATCTGTCGAGGAAAACCAACTTTACCAACCCGAGACTTCAATTCGCCTCGGCAGCGAATACCTGGCAGAGTTAGCGACGATGTTTCCCAATTTACCGGAAGCTGTTGCCGCCTCCTACAACGGCGGCGAAGACAACGTCGCGCGCTGGGTGCGGCGCGCGAAACAGAAGGACGCCGGCGTGTTCACTTCCGAAGTTGGTTTCGATGAAACGAAAGCCTACGTGCAAAAGGTGATGAACAACTACCGCGTCTATCAGCAACTGTATACTGCCGACCTGAGAAGAAAGTAGGCAGACGGCAGACGGCGGTAGGCAGTCGGCGGGAACAGGAGGCAGGGGCACTCGGCAGTCGGCAAAAGACATCAAGCGCGCACCTCAACCCTGCATTAAATTCCACTGTCGCCTGCGACTGCCGTCTGCTCCTGCCGTCTGCCTACTGCCTTACGGTTCTGGACTAAATCTTCGATCCTCGAAGCCGCTCGCGCTTTCTCTTCTTCTTAAAGGATCGGGACTCGGATAATGCCTTGGGATGATTCCGAGCCGAACCAGCGTCGCGTAATATTCGTAGCGAATCGTTACTTCACCAACCGCTCTGGCATCGAGGTTCATGTTCACCCATTGAACATCGTTGTGGACCGAGCGTCCTATTCCCGTCGCAGCATAGTCGTCATCACGCGACATTATTCCTTGGTTCGCGCGTGCGCTTGGAGCCTGACTGGTCCCGGCGCTGCTGTCCGCTCCGGTTGAACTGCGTTCGCGTTCACTTCTTTCTTCATAGCGCGGTTCAGGCGGTGGCGCGGGCGTAACCGGAACCGGAATTGGACGAAGCTCTCGGAAGAAAACTGCCGAGACGACACCAAGGTTTGAAGTCTGGCCCAGCTTCGCACCATACGAATCCTGCTCAGAAGTAAAATAGAAACGGCGCGCGCGTTCGGAGCTCATTTGCCAACCATTGATGCTAATCGTTCCGTAGGGTTCAATCACCCATTTGCTCGCATTCCAGGCACTGGTCCGGCGCGCGTCGATAGTATTCAACCCGTCGACGGACAACGCCACCGCCACGCGAAACGGGAATGGATTTCGAACCGTGACTTCATACTCCGCTCCGGGAATGGCCTCCACGTACTTCTTGTTGCGAGCGTAGTATTCTTCAAGTGGACGACCGCCCACCAATATTTCCAAATCAAAGTTTCGGACGGCAACATCAGATTGCGCCGCGCTCTCAGCGCTCTCGACACTATCCGGCATAGGTTCCTTACCGGCGAGTCCGAAGAACGCGCCTAGCCCGACAATCGCTGCGAGGCTCGCACAGCCCAATATCAACTTTTTTGTCATGCGTTATTCCTTTCTTGAGAAAAGTCCATGAACTAAGAACGGACTCAGTTGCGATGCTTGCAGAGGGGCGGGTAGATTTTTGAAGTTACTACGGACGGATCCTGTGAAGTTCGGCAAGGGCGCGCAGTGGTCGGCTCCCTCGCCTATGTCCGATAAACTTTAGTTTGTCGCGGCGTTACGACAAGCTAAAGCTTATCGGACATCCAAACATCACCATAGCAGCGTTATGTGTTGAGTAAAAAAGCAAGGGACGCTACAATTACGCGCCAATCTTAGCGGCTCTCGGCGAGAGACTATTTATTCTCATATACAGGCATTTTTAGGAGTAAAGATGGAATACGTACTGACTGCAACCAAGGACGAGGCGCGCGCCGGCTCGTATTACGACAAGATTGCGGCTTTTTACGATCTAACTTTTAAGCTGAACGGGTATGGGCGCTCGCTGGATCAGTATTTTTCCAATCACCCGTTGCCGGTTTCGCGTGGCGGGCGAATTCTTGATGCTGGCTGCGGCACTGGGCTGCTGACACTCGCGTTGCTTCGAAATCTGCGATTCCCAGTCAACATCACTGCTCTGGATCTGTCCGCGACTTCAATCAGCGCCGCGAAAAAAGCTCTGGACGAAAGCTCGGGGCGAATACGAGACGTGACCTTCACCGAAGGCAATCTGCTTTCGCTTCCCTTCGCCGATAACTCTTTGGATTTAGTGGTAACCAGCGGCGCCTTGGAATATGTGCCGCTTGGGGAAGGCATGTCGGAAATCGCGCGGGTGATCGCGCCGGGTGGCCATATGCTTCATCTACCCTGCCGGCCCACGTTAGCCAGCGCATTTCTAGAAATCCTCTTTCGCTTCAAGTCACATCCGCGTCCGAAGATTCTTGCGGAAACAGAACGACACTTCCGCATGGTCCATGAATATCGTTTCCCGCCGTTGCACATCATCGGCTGGAGCAAAACCGCAATGCTGGCGCAAAAGCGTTAGCCTTTACTCATTCCCGAAAAGACGAATCCATTCGATCGAGTTTGCGTAGCAGCCCAGGCCACGCCAGTTGTGCTCCCTGGCCCACGGTAACTGCTCCCAGTTGCCCGGCGACACTCTTCAGTATTGGCTCTCCTATCTGCAACAAACTGCCACCACCCGCCTGCGACAAGATCTGAATGTGACAAGCGCGCTCGAGCATGTACATCGAAAGAAAAGCTTCAGCCGCAGTTTTTCCCATCGTCAACAAACCATGATTCCTGAGAATCATGCTGTTGTTGTTGCCCAGGTCCGATACCAAACGCGATTTCTCATCTTCATTCAGTGCCAGTCCTTCGTAGTCGTGATAAGCAAGCGACGATAGCGCAAACAGCGCCTGCTGCGAGATTGGCAATAGCCCGTCAGCTTGCGCAGACACCGCAATGCCATGATCGGTATGTAGGTGAATAACGCACAACGCGTCCTCGCGCGCCGCATGCACCGCACTATGAATTGTGAAACCCGCCGGATTAATGAAATACGGCGACGGCAGGACGATCTCGCCGGCGAGATTTATTTTAACCAAACTCGATGCCGTGATTTCTTCAAACATCATCCCATACGGATTGATTAAGAAATGATGTTCGGGCCCGGGCACGCGCGCCGAAAGATGCGTGAAGATCAAATCGTCCCAACCGTAATGCGCCACCAAACGATAGGCAGCAGCCAGGTCAACGCGCGCTTCCCATTCTTCTTTGGAAATCTGCTCGCGAATACTCGCTTGCTTTTGTGCAGTAGTCATTCGGTTAACGTTTCTCCTTTTTCAGCATCACCGCCAGACTACAATTGAAATCAGACGGCAGGTAAATCTCAGTTTGGTAGTCGCGGTAACCCGGTGACGAGATTTTCAACACGTATTGGCCCATTGGAATACTCTTCAGGTCGTATGAGCCATGTTCGTTCGTTTTCGCCGTATAGAGTTCATGATTGAATTCTGTGTTACCCCGCAATTCAATGGTGGCCTGCACTTTTTTCTCAGCGACTTCGAGGTAAGAAAGATCCTCGAAACCGACATAACCATGCATTGAGCCGCGTCCCGATTGGGCTGAGGCGACTAAAGCGCAGATACCAATCAGCACAACTAGTGTTGCTGCAAGCGCTGTTTTGCTAAGAACTAAGTTCATGGCTGCTTTCGTTTCGCTTTATTTGGTGGGTGTAAGCCGAATGATGCGATCGTCATCGTTTGCAGGCGAACCGCGGCCATCACGGTTCGAGGTCGAGAAGTAGAGGTTGCCGTCGGGCCCTTCCGCCACGTCGCGAATGCGGCCGTACTTGCCGGAAAGTAGATTTTCCTGACTTACAACGCGACGCCCATCAAGCACGACGCGAATCAGCCGCGTGCCCCTCAAGCAACCGAAAAAGAAATTTCCCTTGAACTGTGGGAATGCGCTCCCGCGATAAAACATTCCGCTGGCGGGCGCGCATGCAGGTGTGTACTCCAGCAGAGGTGACTCCATGCCGGCGCGGGTTGCGGTGTGATGTATCACGGGCCAGCCATAGTTCTTTCCCTTTTCAAGAATGTTCACTTCATCGCCGCCGCCTGGTCCATCAAAGCCACTTGGACCATGCTCGGTCTCGAAACAAAGATTTGTGCCAGGTTGAAAATCGATTCCCTGCCCGTTGCGATTGCCGTAGGTCCAAATCTCGGGACGCGCGTTGGCCTGACTGATAAAGGGATTGTCTGCGGGAACCGTGCCATCGTCGTTCAGTCTCAATGTTTTTCCAGCGAGTGAATCCAATCGTTGCGCCAACTCGCGCTCGGTGGCATCTCCAGTGGTGACATAAAGTTTCCCGTCTGGTCCAAAGCGAAGGCGGCAGCCGGCATGAAACTGCGCAGCGGGAATGTTCTCAATGATCACCTTGCGATCAGTTAGGCCGCCCTCGGTTTCGCGATAACGCACGACGCGCACGCGCTGGCCATCACCTTTGTAGGCGTACGAGAGATAGAGCCAGTGGTTGGAAGCGAACTGCGGATGCAGCGCGACGCTCATTAGGCCGCTTTCGCCGCCAGGCTCGACATCCGGAACAACAAACAACGGCTGCGGTCGCAACTTGCCATTTTCGAAGACGCGCACACGGCCCGGCCGCTCAGTGAAAATCATGCGACCGTCCGGCGCCCAAACAATGGACCACGGCACCTCGAGTCCGCTAACGACAGTCTCAATGCGAAATTGTACTGCGCCTTGTGCGGCAGTCTGAGTCTGTTCGGGTTGTGAGGAAGTGGATTCGACTTCGCCCGCGCCGCGCCCCGGCGGCGGATGGCCACAGGCGTAAGCAAGAATGACGAGTGCACAGAAGCCGGCAAACAGAATTCGTTTCATTGCTTTTTCCTTTAAAGCTCTGATTTTGCGTGGTTGCGGGTGGCGATTGCCAACTAAGTTTGAATGTATTCGTGCAGCAACTTGATTTCGTCGCCCTGCTCGCTCAACTCGACTCGCATTAGATCGCGCATTGAAAGCATGCCGACCCAACGTTCACCGTCAACCACCGGCAGGTGGCGCGTGCCGATCAGTTCCATGCGCTCGAGAGCCTGGTGCGGAGTTTCGTCACAGTTAATGACCGCGCGCAGTTCGCTGGTAACGTCGCCCACTTTCACCGAGGAGGGATCGCGCTGCAACACGACTACGCGGCGTAGTACATCACGCTCGGAAAACACGCCCAACAATTTGCCGCTGTCATCGACCACGCAAACCGCGCCAACGTTGCGCGCCGCCATAAACTCCGCCGCGTCCTGAACTGAAGCCGACGCATTCAACGAATAGGGCTCGCGATCACGTATCACATGTCTCACTAACATCATGGGGAGCCTCCATTACTTCCGCCCTGCAAATGTAGGCATTTGAGCGTTTGTACTGGGAAACCGGGACAACGCCATTGTCAACTTTTTGGCGCTCGATTTCATTTCGTTAGAAGCATTAACTCTTTCGAATCATCACTGCAGGTTTTCAGATACGCCCAAACGAAGTCACCCTGTTTTCCTCTAAAAACCAGCGGCTTGCCTTTCAAGCCAGCATCGGAAGTGAACCAAATCTTTAAGACATCGCCCGGCGGGGAAAACTGCGCTCGCACCACCTGGTGAACATTGAACATTTGATTTCCAATGGTGAAGAGCGGTCTGTCGTCGTCCTCCATGCGAGTACCTCCCGTGCCAGGCGTTGGCCTTAGAAACCCTGAAGCTTCGCACTCGCTAACTTCTCCCCACTACTTACGAAATCGACTGGCCCTGATGGCTGATCTTTTAAGACTCGACTTTTCAACAGTGCCCATACCCGCTGCGTCTCCTCTTCCTGCTTCGACACGATTAGCGTCGTGCCGTCGATAAAATGAAACTCAACCCCGGGCTCAGCGGTTGCGTAGTAGTTAACAAATTTCACGTTATCGAAGTTGACGATCGTCGAGTGGCCTTCAAAGTCTGTGACTAAAACAAAATTTTCCACGCTGTCACCTCAATTGGTTCGAAAACTTATTTGTAGCGAACGCGGTCGACTGGATCGGATGCCATTATAGATAAAGAGGCAATTTCTGTCTCTAGTGGGTAGTGGTACAGTTTGCGCAGTGTGACCGTGCGCCTCACGGTCTCTGTATTGCATCCCCGATTATTCGGCGACGCTGTTCTTGGTCGTACTCACGCCGTATCTTGTCTGTTCGCTCCCTTTCATCCTCAACTCGCTCAAATTTCTTCCGCACGTCTTCAGGAAGGGTATTTATCCATTCCCTCTCGCGCTTTGCATCAAAATACGGACTCGGACGACGGCCAATACTGATAATTACCCAATCATTAGGAACGGATCTCGGCCATACGTCTAATGCGCCGTGGTGTACAGCTTGTATATGGTTATCTCTTAGCTGGATCGCTAACAATTCTGCGGCAGGCGCTGGCGCATCGTCTGGTCTTCCGGCTGTTCGGGTTAATAATCTTACTCCCTGCATAAATACGCCATCCAAAGGCTGGTTGGTCATCTTGATCTGCCACTCTGACGGACCAAGAGCGGTCACTAATTGTTGCGCTAAATCGCGCGCTTCCGGGTCATCCGCAACCGAAATTATTATATGCGTGCCAGAAAAGAGTCTTAATTCTGCAACCGAGTGCTGCGTTATCGTAATTACCCAAGGTTCAAGCGATTCCTCAAGCTTTAATCTAGTAGCCCGCTCGTTTTCGATTGCCTTCGCCGCCTCCGTTCTTGCGTTAGCCAAGTCAATTTCTACCCGTTGCTGCGCAGCTTTAGAGTCGGCGGCGTCTTTCTGTAATCCGGCTAATTGGCTTTCAGCGCGTGCTGCTCGTTCTTCTTGGAGGGACAAAGCGGTCTTAGCATCAGCGGCATCTTGCTCAAGCTTTGCCGTCTTGCCTTGTTGCTCGGAGAGTAGCCTTTGAGCTTCAGCGGCGTCTTTTTGCAGTCCCGCAACTTTCCCTGTCTCGGCGTCCAGGTCTCTTCGTAACTTCAAGTTTTCATTCTTAACAACCTCAGTTTCTTTGTTGGTTTCAGCGATTACCCGATCCGTTGAACGTCCATAGAGCCAAGCGGCAAACACCGCAAGCGCGAGGGCGAAAAGATAAAACATGAACATCCGACTACTCCTTCTCTTTGCGTCTACCAATGACATTGCGCTTGTCCTCGCTACATTATTTAGTCAAACAGATACGGCGGGCGTCGTTAACCGAAAAGATTTGCTTGCGATGTAGGTCTGCGGAAAGTTGTATGCGCTGCATCTGCGCGCGCTGACTTTTTGTTTAAAGCCAAGCCGTTCTGAGTGAATCTTGAAGAGCCTGTGGATTGCCTCCCAATATTCCCCCTTGCCGCGCATGCGTTCGCCGAAGACCGCGGAGTTTAACTTGCCGTCGCGCGCTTCGCGTACGCGGTTCATGATGCGATCCGCTTTCGTCGGTAGTTTCGCGCGCAATTGTTCTTCAAAATACGGCGCGACGCTGCCGGGCAAACGCAGCATGTTTACGAACGCCATCGTTGCGCCGGCTTCTTTGGCGCGTTCGAGCAGTTCAGGAATATCCGTCGTCAAGCCGGGAATGATTGGCGCAATGCCGAGGCCCACCGTGATGCCCGCAGCGGCCAGGTCAGCCATCGCGTGAAAGCGCGCATCAGGCAAAGGCGCGTAAGGTTCAACTGCTCGCGCGGCTTCGCGATCGGTAAACGGAATGGTGAAGAACACGGAAACTTTCGCCTCGCGGGTTAGTCGTTGCAACACGTCGATGTCGCGGCGAATCAATGCCGACTTGGTAATCACGCCAACCGGATTGCAAAACTCAGCGCAAATTTCCAAACACTGGCGCGTCAATTTGTAATGGGCCTCGAGTGGAATGTACGGATCGGATGTGAAGGAGAAAACGATCTCGTCGCCTTTCCACGAGGGCCGCATCAGTTCCTTGCGCAGCAATTGCGGCGCATTGACCTTGACAACGATTTTGCGATCAAAGTCGGTGCCGGCGCCGTAGCCGAGATATTCATGGGTCGGCCGCGAGAAACAGTAAGTGCAACCATGAATGCAGCCGCGGTAGCAGTTGATCGTATAGTCAAAGCCCACGTCGGGACTGTCGTTGTGCGTGATTATTTTTCGCGTCTCAGTCTCTTCAAAGACTTCGAGCTTCGCTTCCGGCGGCTCGCCGAGCCACTCCACCGAATGCGTCAACCACGGGTTGGGAGGATTTTTAATCGAATGCATGACTGCAATTCTGTCCTATCGATGCAACAGAGCTTAGCAGATTCGATTTTATTTGGCGAGTTCAACTAAGGAGCGGCCGCAGCCTCAATAACAATTGATTCAATCGCGGTGAAAAATATGAATGTTTGCGTCTCGTCTGCGCCATCGCGATCGGTGAGCGCGACATAGTCGTTCGTGATCTCGCCGACTCGCCCTTTGTAAATGCCGGTGGAAACCGTCTTCACGTTTACGAGTTGGCCCTTATAACGGCGAAACAAATTTTCAGTGTGTTGTCGTTCCATTCGTCCTCCCGTAAATGGCGCAAATATCAACGATCGCGACGGTCATCACCCCAGGTAACAAAGAAAAGTCGATACTTGTCTGGATCCTGCAGCGTTATGAACCGCCCGCCCCAGCCCTCATCAGCGGGTGGGTAAACCTCGACGCCTTTTGCGCGCAACTGATTATAGTAATCATCGACGTCACTCACTCCTATAAAAAAACTAACACCGCGCCCGCGCTTCAACATCGTTTCCAGATGCTGCGCCAGGGAAATTTTTAAGTTGCCGGCCTCGATCGTCGCCATTGGCGGTTCCGACTCCGGACTGTGTTTGCTGACTTCAAAGCCTAACGAGTCCCGATAGAAAGCAACGGACTCTTCGAGGTTGTTCACTTCGAGAAACAAAAATTCCAAACCCGAGATTTGCATTGTATTAATTTCGCCGAGCGCGGTCGCCATTTAACTGTTACCTACACGGAAGTCAAAAGAAGATAGATGCCATAGCCGCCGCCCGCAACCGCACTCCAGAACATTGCCTCTTGCAGGCGCGTGTGCCGTCGCAAAGGGTTTGACTTTGACAGCGATCTATTCATCGAGCGCATAGCGCTACGTGCCATTACGACTCCGAACAGAATTACGAGCACGGCGAGAATTGCGAGCGGCCATAGAAACCAAATCCACTGCAGCCGCACCAGGACCAATAAAAACAAACCAACGAGCAAACACAGCAGCGCGCTCAGGCCGTGGCCCAGCACACCAACGTCCGCCGCCGTTGGCGACGATGCGGGAATGACCGCAACGGGTCGGGCCACGCGCTCGGCATCATACAGGCGGCGCGTCTCTTCATTTCGCAGCACGCGGTATGCTTCGTTCAGCGACTTCATTTCCTCTTCACTGCCGCCCTTGTCCGGATGGCGGCGCGCGGCCAGGCGCTTGTATTGGCGCTCAAGCTCGCGACGCGAGTCACTTTCGTGCGCATCGAGAATGTCATAGTAGTCTTTGTTTGCGCTAAACTCGCTCATGCAGGTGGTGTAGTTAAGAGTTCAATCTTCAGATTGTGTTTTTCGTGACCGACTACACAAGCTCAAGCTTTGGACTCTGAACTACTCGAAAGATTCTAGTTTTGCGTTTGCCCATTTGCAATGAAAGTATTTCAATTCGGCAGAATCGTTCGTGACTTTGCGGTTACCGTTTTGGTTTCGTAACATCGCATTGAGCAATCATGACACAACAATTTGCAGCCGGCGACGACTTGGTTTTTCAACTCGAGAGTGCACTCGGTTTGTTGCGCGTTATCGCGGTGGAAGGTGACGGCGCAGAGACTGTCTGGCATTTGCTCGCCTATGACGAGTTCTTTCCTGACGTGGAATCAGCGGAGCGCGCACTTGCAGGTCCGGGCCCGCTCAAGATTCGCAACGCGCACATGGCATTAACTGATCGCGCATTTGAGCGGACGCCGGCGGCCCGGCTCGGTAATCGACCCGTGCAGGACGAGGAGCTTGCCGGCTATCGCAAGTGGTTGGAGTCGGAAAGGAAAGTTTCGGATCGCTCGGCATTGTTGTTGTTGGGAATTCGGTAAATAGTAGTTGAACAAAATTCCCGCAACTGAAAGAAGTAATGCCCCTCATGAATCGCGAGCGCTGTAGGCGCCGAATGTTTATAGGTCTTAATGGCATAGCGTGCGGCTTCCTCGGCGAATTAGAAGGCAGCCTTCCAATTCGCCGAGGAAAGAGCTTTGGAGAGAACTCAAGTCTATAAACATCTCGCCGCGCTGCGGCGAAGCACCGGGTGCGGCGCCGAGTTTCAATGACAATCTCGCTCCAGATGGAAATGATGGTGGACAGAATCGAACTTCTACAATCAAGGGCTGCTCTTTTCCGATGGGTCAGACTTTTAACTCTGACACTGTCTATAATTATCGTTTCGCTGCCTTCCACCCTCGGTGCGCGCCGCGAGCGTCACATCGATTCCTGGAAACCTATCAACTACGACATCACGCTTCTGTTCAATGATCAACTGAGCGAGATCGCCAGCGCGCGAGTTGCCATCACGGTCCAAGCCATCAACGACGTTTCACTAATCGATCTTGACTTTGGTGACCTCACAGTCGACTCGATAACGGTAGACGGAACAGCGACTCCATTTTCGCGAGCGCCAGGCTTGCTGAAAGTTGAACTCACAAAGCCTTTGCCTCGCGACGCGCGTGCGATTGTGTTGGTTTCCTATCACGGTACGCCGAAGGACGGTTTGGTTTTAGGTAAAGACAAAGCCGGCAAGCCTTCAGCGATCGGCGACAACTGGCCCGACCGCGTGCACCAGTGGATTCCCTGCTTCGATCATCCTTCAGCCAAGGCTGCGGTCAGGTTCACGGTTACTGCGCCGGCGCGCGACCTGGTCGTCGCGAACGGCAAACTCGCTCAGGTTGAGAATTCATCGGCTGCTACCCGCACCTGGACTTACACCGAGGCGGCGCCCATTCCGCCGTACTGCATGATTATCGCAGTCGGCGAGTTTGCTCAAATCAATATGCAAGACGTGCCCGTCACACCGTTGAGTTACTACGTGCCGCTGCCTGATAAGGCTTACGCCGTGTCTGGCTTCGCTGCCGCAAATCCTTCGCTGACGTTTTTCCGTGAGACGATCGCGCCGTATCCATACGAGAAGCTGGCGTTGATTGTGGGCGCCACACGTTTTGGCGGCATGGAGAATTCCGGCGCGATTGTTTTTCCGAACCGGTTGCTTGATTCAAACGTCGCCGGACCTTTGAGCAACGTCTTCAAGGTGCGTCAGGGTCTGGTTGAAGTTGTGGCGCACGAGATTGCGCATCAATGGTTCGGCGATTCAGTAACGGAATCGACCTGGTCAGACCTTTGGTTGAGCGAAGGCTTTGCAACTTACTTTGCCGGCTTAATGGTCCAACGCTATGAAGGCGAGGCGCGCTTCAACGATTACATGCAACGGGCCGCGGATACGTATTTTAGTTTTGAGAAAACGACCCGCATCCCGATTCATGATACCGAAACCGAAGACTTGTTTAGGCTACTGAACGCGAACAATTATCAGAAAGGCGCCTGGGTGCTGCACATGTTGCGCAAGGAGCTTGGCGACGAGAAGTTCTTTCGCGGCATTCGCGATTATTACGACGCCCATCGCGGCTCACTTGCTTCGACTGAAGACTTATGTGCGGCACTAGAGAAAGCCTCCGGAAAGAATTTGAAGGAATTTTTTGCCCGCTGGGTTTATGGCTCCGGCCATCCGCGGTATGAGCTGACTTGGAATTGGGCCGCTAAGAGTAAACGGCTGCGACTGGTGCTCGATCAAACTCAACCCGAAGCTGCTTTTCCCAATGCAGTAACCGTTCGGATCGTCAATGGCAACAACAACCGGGTCCTGGTCATTGAGCCTAAGAGCAAACATGCCGTCGAAGAGATCAAGCTCGACTTCGCTCCAACCTCTTTGGTTGTTGATCCTGAGAATGCGATTCTGGACGACTCGCGGGTGATTAGAAAACAGTAGTCGGTTTGGATTTGGGCTTTCAGATGGCGCTTAGAGCAGACGAGAATATTTCCGACAAACATGACGACGCAAAGGCGCCATCTTCTCCCATTGAAGGCGAAGACTATTACCTCGAAGGCAGTCTGATGGTATTCACTGAGCGCTTCTTATTGCGCCGCGGCTACTGTTGCGAAAGTGGTTGCCGCCATTGCCCCTACGCGTTTAGCAAAGAAAAATAATCCGCAGACTACGCCGATTACACAGAGAGAAGAGAGTCAAACAATTCTTCTTTTGCTCTTTGCTCGCTGCTCTTTGCCGCCCTCTGCCATCTGCTCCTGCCGACTGTCGACTGTCGCCTACCTTCACCGGCAGCGATGTTTGCAATTGTCCTTCGCACGCTTCGCGGCGTTTTCGCAAGTCTTGCGTTCATGCTTCAGTGGTATTGCCCGGCATAGATCCCGTCTCAGCTGATAAGCATCATTGCACCGATCTTTACAGCGGTTGCTGGGAACTGGCGCAGCGCCTACGGAAGCAAAGGTGCCCAGCAACAAAAGTAATGCCACGCTTAGTTTTAAAATCACGAATTGTTTCCACTTCAAACTTGAGAACTGACTTGTCATTGCAGTGTTTCCTTTCCGAAAAGAATCAAAGGTCAAATAGGATTTTCGTTGATTCGGATCCAGCCGGTCAGGGGATGTCCGGCAACGCTTGCGGGAGACGCCACTAGCATACTCTCGCGACGTGCTTAATTAAAGCATTAGTGAGAATCAATCCACAGATTACGCAGATTACACCGATAAGAAAACAAGGGCTTCAAACGCTATCGCCTTTACCCTCAGTTTTCATCTGCGGAATCTGTGCAATCTGCGGATTAACCTATTGGCCGACAATTTGCTTTCAGTAAATCGGCGAAAGAAAACAACTTGAAATCGTACACGCGCAGCCGCTAAGTGCGCCGCAGGAATACGGTCGTGCATGTTTTTGTAACGGAGGCGGGGATTCGGGTTGCATCGCTGGAGTCGACAAAAAAAACAAGGTGGGAGACACATTCGAAATGGATAACAAACTCGACGTGCAAAATCAGCAAGCACTTAGGAACGGTAAGGCTCGCCGCCCCCGGCTTGGCATAGTTGCCGCCGGCATTGGGCTCGGTTCTGTGCTCGCATACTTGCTCTCCAAAGTGTTGGGGAGCGCGGAAAGAGAACCCGAATTTTTCAGTGAACATATTGTTGATGATAAGGGAACGGGCCAGCAGCAAGCCGCGAAGATTTTACTTAACTTGCGCAATCGCGGCTTCGAAGCTAGTGATGAAAAGCTTTCACTGGCTTTGGGACGTCCGGTGGAAGAAGTAACAGGTTGGACCACAGGCCGCGAACTTATCGATGACGATGTCGTCATGAAAGCGCGCGGCATTGCAATGCATCGTGGTATCCACGTCGAGTAACAGTTCGCATCGGCGTCGGGTTCCAGACCGGGCAGTTGGGACACCACCGCCCGGTTCTGAATTCGTGTAACGAGCTGCCATTAGCGGGTCTTAACGAACCTTGAGAGAACTATGAACAAAGCCGCCAGCACCATGAACAAGGTCGCGAAGGTTACGATCTTCTTTTGGATAATGAAGATATGTGCCACCACCCTCGGTGAAACGGGCGGTGACCTGCTCTCGATGACCATGAACGTTGGCTACGGCGTCAGTTCCCTAATCCTGCTGAGCTTCCTTCATCACTTTATTGATTCAACTTGCGTCGAAAAAATATCATCCGATGATTTACTGGTTGGTCATAGTTTCGACCAGCACCGCCGGGACCACGATGTCCGATTACATGGATCGAACTCTTGGGCTCGGTTACTTGAAAGGTTCGCTGATTTTAATTTCGTGCTTGATTGTCGTTCTCGCCGTTTGGCGCTACAGCGAAGGGACGTTGTCCGTTAATTACATCCGGACAAAGAAGGCTGAAATGTTTTACTGGACTGCGATTTTATTTTCAAACACTCTCGGCACGGCGCTGGGTGACTTTTTGGCGGACAGTTCCGGTTTGGGGTTTCTCGGGGGAGCGATACTGATTGGCTCGTTACTCGCGTTGGTTGTACTCGTTTACTACTTTACAAAAGTTGATCGAGTAGTGCTGTTCTGGATCGCTTTCGTGCTGACGCGGCCGTTTGGCGCCACTTTTGGAGATGTACTCACGAAACCGATTGAGCGAGGCGGCCTAAATCTCGGCACCATTGGATCGTCGATCGTGCTCGGGGCGATATTGGTGATCTTTATTGTCTACACCGCAATTAAAGATCGCGACGTTGCCACGAAACGCGAAGCTCAGCAGTTGGAACATGCGTGACCGGGGTTGAGTGCTGAGTACTGAGTGCTGAGTGCTGAGTGCTGAGACTGAGACTGAGACTGAGACTGAGTAATGAGCCTTAATACTGGGACCGCGGGCGTCCCGCCCGCAATGAGCGCGAAGCGCGAACAATTCGATCAACTCAAAGTTAGTGGTAACGCAGCCATGCGGGCGGCACGCCCGCGATCCGATTAAAATCCGCGCCCACGAGCAATTGCTGCTTCTTGGCTTCTGCTTGCTGCCGTCTGCCTACTGCCGACTGCGCCTTCCGCCTGTCTTCCTAAACCTTGCTCGTTACAACTTTGCTCCGTTACGATTGGCCCATGCCGACGACAATCACGACCGACGTAATCATCGTCGGTGCTGGTCCAACCGGCCTTGCTCTTGCCTGTCAGCTCGTCAGATATGACATCGATTTTGTCATCATCGAAAAGAGCGAAGGGGTAACTCCCTATTCCAAAGCTCTCGGTGTTCACGCTCGCACGCTCGAAATTTACGAACAACTAGGCCTGGCGCAAAAAGCTGTCGCGCAAGGAGCGATCGCCGGCAAGGTGCGACTGCTGGAACGCGGTGAAGTGCTGGGCCAGGTCGAACTGTCGAACATCGGAAAAGGGCTAAGCGCCTACCCGTTTATGCTGGTATTGGAGCAAAGCCGCAACGAGCAGCTGATGTTCGATTGGCTGAAACAGCACGGACGCGATGTCCTTTGGCAGACCGAACTCGAGAGTTTTTCGCAGGACGACACAACCGTGACCGCTCAAGTCAAAATCAAACGCGCGGATGCTCAAACCATCGTAGGAAAGTATCTGGTTGGCTGCGATGGACCACACAGTCTGGTCAGACACGGCCTCGGTCTCGCTTTTGAGGGCAGCACTTTTGAGCGTTTGTTCTACGTCGCCGATGTGCAGATCGATTGGAAGTTTACTCACGACGCCTTGACCGTTTGCCTGGCACCGCATGGCGTTGTCGCTTTCTTTCCCATGCCCGGTGAAAAGCGTTGGCGCATTGTCGGCGCTTTTCCTGAAGGCCTCGAGAAAGATGAGCGCGACATCATTTACGAAGAGATTGAGGCGCAGATCAAGAAGGAAGCGCAACTCGAACTGGACATCACGCGCGTTGATTGGTTTTCAACGTACAAGGTCCACACGCGGCACGTCGACAAGTTTTCTGCGGGCAGATGTTTTGTCGCCGGCGACGCGGCGCACATTCACACACCGGCTGGCGGGCAGGGTATGAACACGGGAATTCAGGATTCCTACAACCTGGCTTGGAAACTCGCGCTGGTCCTAAAACACGCAGGCCACGCGCAAATCCTGGACACTTACAACGAAGAGCGCCTGCCTAATGCGAAGAGATTGACCGCGACCACCGATCGCATGTTCAATCTCGCGGCGGGCAAAGATTGGTTTGTTGGTTTGATCCGTACGACGATATTTCCACCGCTGGCGAAATACATTCTCTCGATCGAGGCGGTGCGCAAAAAGTTCTTCATCCTGATTTCTCAGATTGGCATTACTTACCGCGCCGGCTCGCTAAGCATGCACGAGATCGGAGGGAACGACGGAGATGATAAGTTCGAGGTGAAAGCCGGCGACCGTATGCCCTATTTCGAAGTTGATGGCGAGAGCGTTTACGATCAGTTGCGCGCGCCAAAGTTTCATCTGATTACTTTCTCGAATGGAGAGACCGGAGATGTGCCGCCTGTCCCGAACGATCCCGCCGAGGATCGTTGGCAACGCGAAAGTGAACTGGACGGAATTAGAAGTTATGCTCTATTGGTTGACCGATATGTTCTTCGGCTTTCGCCGCCGGTAGTGAAAATCTTCGGCACGGACAAGCCGTTCAACTTGCTTCTGCGACCCGACAACTACATTGGCTTCATCTCTTCGGACACGTCTTCGGGTCCGTTACTAAAATACTTCGCGCGCTTATTCAATGGTGACTCAATTAGAAGTGCGACGTCCTGAGCGCCAAAGGCGCGGGATGGAATAGCCAGGGGCAAGTGCTGAGCAAAGCGAAGCACGTCGCCCCTGGGACACAACAAAAGCCAGGAGAGCACTGAAAGTGCGCAATAGATTCTATCGCTGAGACGTTATGCCGCTCTTTCAGAGCTCGGAACCTATCCGCTTAACTTTCCAGGGGCGTCGCGCTTCGCCGCGCTCAGCGCTTTGCCCCTGGCTATTACATTCCCGCGCCTTTGGCGCTCAGGACAACCGATTCAGAATTCACGATTTACGATTTACGTTTCACTTCGCTCACCCATAAGGAGATTGCAATGAACACCTTTTCTCTTCGCGCGTCCATCGCTTGTTTTGCGTTCGCTTCTCTAATTGCTTCAGTTGCCTGCGTTGGTCCACAAGGCCCGCCGGGACCGCCGGGATCATCAGGCTCAGGAGGTGGACCACCCTACGTCTGGGTCTGTACGCCCGCGGTTTTTGCTAACGGCGGCAGTAATACCAGGGCTGATGTTTATATCTTCAACGGTGGTTCGGCCACGGCGAACGTCGCGCTACACATTCTGGACAAGAATGG
Source organism: Pyrinomonadaceae bacterium (assembly GCA_030841085.1). Taxonomy (GTDB): domain Bacteria; phylum Acidobacteriota; class Blastocatellia; order Pyrinomonadales; family Pyrinomonadaceae; genus PSRF01. The sequence continues at coordinate 101,396 of JAVEDP010000020.1, read as the reverse complement.
AAACAACCTGTCAGGCGCCAACGTTCCTGGTACCAGTCCAGCCTCTACGTACCCAGGTCAAACCGGCAGCACCACCGTGGCTTTGGCCGCAGCAAATACGTTGAACGTTAACTGGCAAATGCCGGTGGCCGGCGGGCCGGGATTCGATGGCGTTACCAATGTGTCGACAGCGGTAACGGTAACTTCGGATCAACCTATTGCCGTCGGATCAGATTTCCAATGGAGCGGTTTCCATCCGCTCCCCTGTAGTCTCTTGCCGAAATAAGTTCTCAAGAGGGTTTGCACAAATAGTCGCCGCATGACTGGCGTGGCCTGTGTCTTCAGCATTCGCGTAACAGTCATGACGCGAACTGCTCTCATAGCACCGTGGCTTCAGCCCGGTACTAAGGAGGGCTCTACTTTCCTGGGACCGCGGGCGTCTCGCCCGCAATGAGCGCGGAGCGCGAACAATTCGATCACTTAACGTTAGTGGTAACGTAGCCATGCGGGCGGGACGCCCGCGATCCCAGTAGTCAGATCCTTCTGCCTTCTGGAGCTCATGGTCCGAAGCGGCCGCGATACTCGCCGGAATCAATGAATGCCTGGACCATGTCAGCGTTGACGAAGTTGCCGTTGAACTCGTTCAGCTTCGTCAGCCAAAAGTCGTAGCCGCTATAGTCTGTGTCTTGTGGATCGTTCGGGTTACGCCGCAGATAACCAAAGTATTGCATCAACACGAACGCTCGATTCTTTTCGTTCCCGTTCAAGGTGGCGTTCTCTGCGACGCGTCGTAAAGCACGAGCACGAGCCGGCTGGTTATCGGCCGCTGCCGCGCCGCCAAATTCATTGATTGCCGCATTGCGTTCTGCCGTTGTTGGAATGAAACCAGCATTTGCAAATAGTTTGTCGACAAATTGCGGAGGGGTCAGCAGCGCCGAGTAAGAAGTTGAAAACCGCGAGCGCTGCACAAACTGAAGAATGAAAGCGATCTTGTTGTTTTCCAGCACCTGCTCCCAACCTGTTTGTCCGACTACCAATCCCCTGCCAATCTGCTGACTATCCGGCAGAAACTCATTCAGCCGGACGATCGGTACCGGCAGTTGATGGGTTGGGCCAAAGTTTGAAGTGCCGGGGAAAAAGTTGCCTCTTTGGGTCGGATTCTGCGGAAATTTTATGCTGGAATCTCAGCCAATCACGGACCAAAGCGGCCGCGATACTCGCCGGAATCAATGAACGCCTGGACCATATCGGCGTTGACGAAGTTGCCGTCGAATTGATTCAACTTCGTCAGCCAGAAATCGTAACCGCTGTAGTCTGTGTCTTGCGGATCGTTTGGGTTGCGGCGCAGGTAACCAAAGTATTGCATCAACACGAACGCCTTATTCTTTTCTGCCTGGTTCAGCGTTGAGTTCTCCGCTACTCGGCGAAAAGCTCGCCCGCGCGCCGCCGTGTTGGCGCTGGTTCCGGCGCCACTAAACTCGTTGATGATTGACGTTCGCTCCGCGGCTGATGGTGTTACTCCCGCTTTCGCGAATAGCAAGTCAACAAACTCCGCCGGCGTCAGGGTCGTTGGGAACGCAGATGTAAAGCGGGAACGCTGCACGAACTGGAGAATGAAAGCGACCTTGTTGTTTTCCAACACCTGCTCCCAGCCTGTTTGACCCACTACTAAACCTCTTCCGATCTCTTGTGTGTCAGGTAGAAATTCGGTAAGCCGGATAATGGGTACCGCCACTTGATGCGTCGGTCCAAAGTTTGAAGTTCCCGATGCGTCGCCGTAGGCAGTTTTGTAGAGTCTCTCGACAAGATAGCCAGTTTCCTGAAACTCAATCGAAAGGAAGAAGGCTGCGGAAACATTTATCCGCCGAACTGCAGCGTTGCACGTTGCGCCCGGTTGCTGGCACTCGGTGATCTGATTACTCCAGAACGCCAGCCCGCTCGCGTCAGGCTCACGATTAAGAAAGTCGACATAGTGTAGCCGCACAAAGAAGTTGGCCTGGTCGATCGGATTGTTTCCGTTAACGCTCTCGTTATCCGTAATTGTGATGGTCGCGCTGGGTGCTGCCCCAAGCGCACCAACAGATGGGGCACTAAGTACCAGTGTAAAGGTCTCACTACCTTCGGCGTAGGCGTCGTCGACGATGGGAATCAAAATGGTTCTGGAAGTTTGATTAACGGCAAACCTCACCGTGCCCAAGGCACTCGAGTAGTCGCAACGCGATGAAGCAATTCCATTAACTGTGGCACAACTGTTTACCCCAGCAGTATCGCTGGTTGCGTAGTTCACCGTGGCCGCGGACGAAAGATCACCGATCCTCGTAACCGAAACGCTTAGAGAATTGCCACTCTCAGCGATGGAGTAGCTGGAAGAAGCTAATTGAATCGAGCTGTCGTCATTTGCAATCGTGACGCCGCCTTGCGGCGTAACAAAACCAACATTGGTGGCGTTGCTAAGGTTCACAAATAAGGTTTCATCATTCTCAATGTCGGTGTCACCGTTAACGACAAGACTGAAGGACACGGTTGTAGTTTCGCCTGGAAATGTTAACGTTCCGGACGCTGCAACGTAGTCGCTGCCCGAGGCAGCCGTTCCATCCTGAGTTGCATAATTAAGTGTCACCACCTGCACCGTGGGGTTCGACAGACGCACATTTATGTTGAACGTGGTCGTTCCCGAATTTCCTTCGAGCACGCGTACGGAAGAAACAGCAACTGACGGCTTGGTCTCGTCATCGTTAATCGTAACCGCTGCAACAGGCGTGGTAAGCAAAGCCCCGTTCGTTGGATTGCTCAAACTAAGATTGAACGTTTCGCTGCCTGCTTCATAGAGGTTGTCGTTAATGATCGAGATAGTGATAGTTTTAGTCAGCTCTCCGGCGGCGAAAGTCAGAGTTCCACTCTTGGCGGTGTAATCTTTTCCGGCAGTCGCTGTTCCGTCGCTGGTGGCGTAATCAACCGAAGTCGCGGATGTAACATCGCCGGTGCGAGAGACGCTCACTTGAAGACTTCCAACACTTTCGAAAGTCGAAATGCTGGACGCACTGAGCTGCACGCCGGTAGGAACCGGACCCGATGACGATACCAGGGCGGACTGCAACAGATAGACTTGGCTGCCATTGGTTGAACCAAAGGAATTTACAGTATTGAAAGCTAATCCATTTGCGCCCCACCGGACTAAATTAACCGGATTACCAGCAGCATTAGGCAGAACCACTGATCCGATCTGCAGAAAGGTATTGGGATCGAACGCGGTCAAGACGAAGTTTGAGCCGCTACTGGACACGTAAAAGACTCGTCCGCTAACTGCGTCAATCGCTATTGCATTCGGATTCCCAACCCCTTGGAACGTACCGATCAGCTTCCTGGTTTCCGGATCTACAATCCGACCGGCACCCGAATACAAAAGACCGTTGGAGAACTTCAACGAGTTTATGAATCCACCAAGCAGGTTGTTAGTCACGTTAACGACAGTCGTACCCGAGCTGTCAACTGAGAATTTCACAAGTTCAAAACCGCTGGAAAAACTGTCATAGCCGTAGAGCGTCGCTGCCGATGCTCCAAACTCGATCGGGCCGACAGCATAATACGAACCGGTTCCTGTCTTGGGCCGCTGCACGCCATTGTCATAAACGGCAACCCCAGTAAAACCGCCTCGTGATATGGCCAACGAATCATTGTTTCCGGGTAACACCTCCATATCAACTGGGGCTGGGGAGCTGGCGAACTGTGGACCCGGCGTTTGACTTGGAATATCGAAGCGCCTGATCGAGTTCGCACCGTCGAGATTTGCATACAGTGTTTGGCCGTCACTCGATAGCGCCAATTTGTTTGGTTCGCTGCCGATGAAGACCGACGAATCAACAACTCCCGTTTCAGGCGTGATTTTGGCGATCCTATTTCCAATTGCGCCAGCACTGCTGGGCACGCTCGCATAAAGAGACTGGGTCGCCTGACTATAAACCAGCCCATTTGCCGGAAGCTCAACTTTTCTCACGAAAGTGGGCACATAAACGGGGGACGGACTTGGCGTGGGGGACGGCGTTGGTGTAGGCGTCGGCACGGGATCTGCAGAGCTAATCAGAGATGTTTGCACTATGAAGACTTTGTCATTCGTCCGAAAAGCGATTCCATTAGTTCCCCAGCGCACCAAACTAGTAACAGAAAATCCGGAAACTCCCGCGATCGTAACTGAGCCGAGAGGAACAAAGGTGTTAATGTCATAAGCAGTCAACTGCGTATTTGAGTTCTGACCGGTTAAAAAGAAGACGCGATTGTTCGGCGCATCTACGGCCATCAGTGGGGAAAAATTGCTGAAACTCAAACCGGAAAAGGTTCCTACTATGCCTCCGCTCGCTGGATCAATTACTTGCCCGGATGCCCCGTAGACCAGACCGTTGACGAACTTCATACTGTTGCCGGAAGTGAACGGTTTCGACGTGCCGACAACGGTAACCCCGCCGACGTCAACCGTCATAGTGGTAAGGAGAGAGCCCCCGTAGAGTGTCGCTGCGGTGTTGCTGAATGCCAGCACGTCGCTGGAAGACGCGGTGTTAGGGCGCTGCACTCCGTTGTCAAAGATCGCAACGCCGGCGTTTGAGCGGGCAACGGCAACCAGTCCGGGATTTCCGGGAGCTACAGCCAGATCCCTGAGGTGGTACGGCCCGTTGAAACTATCCTGTCCTAAGTAGAACTGTTGACCCGCGGTTTGTGTGGCGGTATTGAAACGCCGCACAGACGCGGCTCCATCTAACTCAACGTACATGGTTTGGCCATCATCGGACTGGGCCATTTTTTTCGGTTCACTACCAACGAAAACTGAACTGCCGAGCGCGCCCGTTATAGGGTCGATTGGGATAATGCTATTCCCATTGCTGCCGGCCGTGCTGGGAACGCTGGCATAAAGCCTCTGCGTCGGTTGGTCATAAATCAGATCATTCGTCGGAAGCGAAACTTGTCGCACAAAAGTGGGAAAGCTCGCGGGCGACGGGCTGGGCGTAGGTGAAGGAGTTGGGGTCGGCGTTGGAATAGGATCCGGCGAAGGAATCAAAGCTGTTTGAATTAGAAATAATTGATTAGTGCTAGTCCGCAAAGCTAAGCCATTCGTACCCCAACGTATTAACGAAGTCGGAGAGCCCGTAGCTCCCGGAATCGTCAGCGATCCGACCAGCAAAAAATTATTGATGTCAAAGGCTTTTAAGGTGAGCGCGCTAAACTGATCGCCTACAACGTAGTAAGCACGTCCGACCGAAGAATCGGCAACAAATGCATTTGAGCTCACTCCGGAGAAGGTTCCCAGTAGCGCCGGAGTATCAGGGTTAACTACGTGTCCGTTTGAGCTAAATACTAATCCATTGTTGAACTTAATTCGTGTGGATACGGAAAAAGGTACCGTCGAGGTGACAGTAACGCCGGAACTATTAATACTCAATGTTTTCAAACTACTATAAATGCCGCAACCGTAGAGCTTCGCGGCGGAAGCTGAGAACGCGATGTAATCGCTGCCATCTATGTGCCCCGGTCCGGTGGTCGGTCGCTGCACGCCGTTATCAAAGATGGCAACGCCTGCCTCGGGTGGACTGGTTCCGGGATACTGTCTGGCGATTGCTATCAGGTTCGGATTGCCGGGTGCTACGGCCAGGTCATTGACCCGGTAACGTCCAAAGAATGAGTCCTGGCCGACCGAGAATTGCTGACCAGGTGTTTCCGTTTGCGTGTTAAATTGGCGAATAGCAAAGGCTCCCTCGAGCGTGGCGTAAAGCGTATTGCCATCGTCGGACATCGCCAGCAAGTTTGGCTCACTTCCAATGAATACTGAGTTCTCGATGCTGCCGGTTACGGGATTGACGGTGGCAATACGATTGCCGTTGCTTCCCGCACTGCTCGGCACGCTCGCGTAAAGCTTGCCCGACGCAGCACTGTAGGCAACGTCATTCGTGGTCAATGGTATTTGTCTTATGAACTCGGTTTGCGCCAGGATCGCATTGCCATCGGCGACCGAAGCTCCGGCTTCAAAATCGCCTGCGGCTAAAACAAATGGCGCGACAACGGCTAACAAAAGAGAGACCAGAATGACTAGAGCTTTGCGCCGTTTCGAAGGACTGAGGTAGTTAACGTGAGACATATTTCTTTCCCCTGGATTAATTTCGATACACAACGCACTCCCCGAAAGCAACAGTGACGAATGCGCAAACAACGGCTGGGCATAACAATAGCGGCGGAGGAATGCGACAATTATCTTTCTGCTGCAGCGGCTAGGGTGTTAGGGCGCTAGCGTCGTCGAGCGGGAGAACCCGGCCTTAACGCGACTCCTGACGAGTTCGCGAAATGCTACCGCGAGATAACATATGCGTCAAGGCACAAGCCGTTGAAAGGTTCTCATGGACCAAAGCGGCCGCGATACTCGCCGGAATCAATGAACGCCTGGACCATGTCGGCGTTGACGAAGTTGCCGTTGAATTGATTCAACTTCGTTAACCAGAAGTCGTAACCGCTGTAGTCTGTGTCTTGGGGATCGTTTGGGTTACGGCGCAGGTAACCAAAGTATTGCATCAAGACGAAAGCTTTGTTTTTTTCCTGTTGATTCAAAGTTGAGTTCTCTGCCACGCGCCGCAAGGCTCGTGCACGCGCCGCTGCATCAGCGCTGGTTCCCGCTCCGCCAAACTCATTGATAATTGACGTTCGTTCTGATGCTGATGGCGTCACGCCGGCATTCGCAAACAGCATGTCAACAAACTGCGCTGGCGTCAGCGTTGTTGGAAACGCCGTTGTAAAGCGCACGCGCTGCACAAATGATGCGATGAACGCGACCTTGTTGTTTTCCAACACCTGCTCCCAACCTGTCTGGCCAACTATTAATCCCCTGCCGATTTCCTGCGTATCAGGTAGAAACTCATTCAGTCTTACGATTGGCACTGCGAGTTGATGTGCGGGACCAAAGTTTGACGTTCCCGTCGCGTCGCCGTAAGCGGATTTGTAGAGCCTCTCCACCAGATAACCGGTCTCCTGAAACTCGATCGACAGGAAGAAAGCCGCCGAGACGTTTATGCGCCGCACCGCAGCGTCACAGGTCGCACCCGGCTGCTGGCACTCCGTTATCTGATTACTCCAGAACGCCAGGCCACCGGCATCGGGTTCGCGATTAAGAAAATCCAGATAGTGTTGTCGAACGAAGAACTCAGCTTGATCAATCGGATTCGGACCATTCGTATCACCGTTATCCTTGATCGTCACCGTCGCTGTTGAGTTATTCAACGTCGCACCCACAGGCGCACTTAGAGAAACAGTAAAAGTCTCGTTACCTTCGGCGTAGGAATCATCGACGATCAATACCGTCATGGATTTAGAGGTTTCGCGAGGTGCAAAATTAAGCTTTCCAACGGCAGGGATGTAATCACAGCGAGACGAAGCGCGGCCGTTGAAGACATTGCAGGCTTGGGCGCCGGCGATGTCACTGGAAACAAAGTTTACAGGTCAGTTGCGTTGTTGCCAGTTGGGTAAGTTGTCCGGTGGGACTGAGATCGAAAAGATAGATTGCCCGCGGTCCACCCTCACTCGTCAGCACCACCACGCGGAGGCCATTTGCTGTTTGCACCACACGGACGCCTAGTGGGCCGAATCCAGAAGTCTTACTGTCGAAGCTAGTGCCGACTATTGGGTCAAAGCTGGTCAGCACGCCATTATCTCGCACAGTTACGCCGAGCTTTCCATCGGGACTTAGATCAAAAACCTGCCTGGTAGAGTTTATAGCGTAAAAGAAAGTACCAGGCAGGGTAAAATATTGTGCCTGAACAATACCGACGGTCAGCAGTAACATGCTCAAGACAGCGAAAGGTTTAAGGAATTTCATAAATTCATTTCTCTTGGTTGCGATCCTACCTCCAGGACAATCTGTCGTCTGAGCTGAGGACCTGGGAGTAGGTCTTTTAGGCGCACTCGTGCTTTTTGTCTGTACGCCTTTGCGTAGAGCTTTCAGCAAGGGAAGAACCAGCAACCGCTGGGCATAGCGATGGCGACGGAGGATGCGAGGCATGATTTACCTTTCGATTTTTCTGCGGCTCGGGTGATGAGTGCGTTAGCTATCGGGAGGGAGTACCGAACGCTAACGCAGGTTGCAACTTCGCTGCAATGCTATGGTTGGACAACTACGTTGCCAATTCATTACTTCCGCAAATTCCCTAAGATCGAGAACTCGCGCAGTAAATTTCCGCGCGCAGGGTGGGCGACCTTCTATTAGTGAATTGCCGTATCTGGGCTTAACTTCGGGTTGTGAAGCTGGCAGACAGAAGTGAATTAGTGACGATCTTGACGAAAACAGTTGCCTCTGGCGGCAGGTCGAAGACAGAGTTTTTCTGGTGTCACCGACCTATTAACGAGGTCAGGGTCCAAACCGGCCGCGATACTCACCTGACACCAGGAAAGCCTTGACCATTTCGGCGTCGGCAAAGTTGCCGTTGAACTGGTTGAGTTTGCTAAGCCAGAAATTGTAACCGTCGAAATTCAAGCCCGGCTCGGGTGGGTCATTCGGGTTCCTTCTCAAGTAGCCGAAGTATTGCATCAACACAAACGCGCGGGTGAACTCCTGCTGTTTGAAGGTTGTGTTTTCCGCCACGCGCCGCAATGCTCGCGCACGTGCCACCTGATCCAAAGTATTCCCGGCGCCGCCGAATTCGTTTATTGCGGCGATTCGATCGGACGATGCGGGAGTGATCCCTGCGGTTAAGAATAGAGCGTCGACAAACTGTGCAGGGGCCATTGTTGTTGGATAGGCATTAGAGAAGCGGGACCTTGAAACAAAGTCAACGAAGAATGCAGCCTTATTGCTTTCCAACTGCGCTGCCCAGTTGCCCGAGCCAACAATGATTCCCTGATCGATTCGCTGAGTGTCCGGTAAGAATTCCTCCAGCCTCAAGGGTACCGGAGTACCAGTTATGTTGCCGTAAGCGGTTTTGTAAGTCCGATAAACCAGGTAACCGGTTTCCTGGAACTCAATCGACAGGAAAAACGCAGCCGAAACATTGATGCGCTTCACATCGATGCATTGCTGGTTCGTGCCGCACAAATTAATTTCGTTTGTCCAGAAAGCGTAGCCGGGCGGGTCCGGCTCGCGATTCAGAAAATCAAGATAGTGTTGCCGCACGAAGAATTCCGGCGAGTCGATCGGGTTTGGGCCATTGGTCGAATCGTTGTCGGTGATGGTGATTGAGATTCTGGCCGGCGACCCCAGCGAGACGCCGGTGCCGGGATTACTTAGCGTGACAAAGAAAGATTCGTTGCCCTCGGCGTAGGAATCATCAATCAACGGAATCGAGATCGTCTTCGAAGTTTCATTAGCGGCGAAGTTCAAGGTGCCGAGAGTTGTTTCGTAGTCGCAACGCGAGGACGCATTTCCAGTATTGAGCGCATTGCAATTGAGTGCGGCAGCGTCGCTGGTCGCAAAGTTTACCGTCGCCGGCGCTGTGGTGTTTCCCAAGCGCGTAACCTTCACGACGGCTTCTTGAGTTCCCTCGCCCACCAGCAATGTTCCAGAAGTAAACTGAACAGTGTTGGCAGCCGTTAGCGCTTGAAACTGCCCGCGTATCTCGCCGGCCGGAAAGGTGTTGCTGTGAACGTCCGCGTAAAGTAATCCGTTCTTCAGATGTTGGACGTCCGAAGCTGTGAGCGTGATCGCAAAGTCGCTAAATTCCCCTTGCGGCAGTGGAAACAGCACCGGCACAATAACACCGACCGCGCCTGGTCCATGAATATGCGCGACAGTTTCCGCGCTTGAGAGTCCATTAAAGTTTAATGAGACGCGCGCAGTAGATTCATCCGGACTGAGAAGCAGCGTAGCCGTGCCGTTGGCCGTTGAGCTGTTGGGTGGCACTTCCTGCGTTCCGGTCAGTTGGGCTACATAAAGAGTTGCCTGGCTGCCCGTGATTTCGTAAACAGCGCCGTTGGTGTTGGACACTACGAAAACGTTGCCGTTGGGCCCGGTCTGGATGTCGGTCGCGATTCCAAAATCTTTTCCGATTAGCAGCGACTCACTTTCAGTGATGTCAAACTTGTCGGTGTTGTCAGCGACCAGATCAAGCAGCCGCGAATCGTTGAAAGAGAAATGCAAACGGTCCGGCGTCAACTTAAAACGGAAGAGATAACCGCCGGACAGAAAAGTTCGCCCGGCGCCGACCAACATGTCGCCTTCAAACTGTGGACCGAGTTCCCTGCCCTGCACAAATCCCATCCCTGCCGGCGCCAACGCGTATTTCCAACTGAATTCGGGATCGTTGTAGTGTGCACCGGGCAGCATGTAAAGCCGGGCGAGCGCGCCGGCGGGTGTGTCGGCAATCAATGAAGGCGGCCAACGTAACTGTTGTAGATTGCCGGCGCCATAGGTTGACTCAATAGCTTTGAACTCGGCAACGCGACTAACCGGACCCATTGTCTCAACCCAGCCATTGTTAGACCCGGCGGTTATGAGATTCATTTCATCAAACGCATCGTCACCGTTTTCCTGGTCCCACAGGTTTCCCGACAGCGGATCGAACGCCATTCCAAAACCATTGCGCACGCCGTAAGCATAAAGCTTTTGGATATTCGCGGCGGCCTGCCCGGTCAGACTGGTCGCTGCGTTGTAGAAAGGATTGTCCGCCGGTGTCGAACCATCGTCGTTGAGTCGAAGCACAAAGCCGGTGAGGTGCGCATCGTCGGGCTCTGGTCCACCATATTGATCGTCCGGCACCGGACCGAGTTGGTTATTCTGCAAAAAGCCGCGGCGGCCATTGTCCCCCATCAGAATGTAAAGCTTGCCGTCCGGACCAAAACGCAGAATGCCGCCGTTATGATTGCCGCGGAGCGATTGATTGGCATCAGCCTGATAAGCGCGCAGCTTGATGAGATTGCGATCAAAGACGAGCGTGGAGCCATTCCAAATGTATCGATCGACGCGATTTCCCAACAGCGGAACATCGGCAAGGTTCGTGGAGTCTGATCCCGTGCTGCTCTCGGTCCAATACAGATAGACGAAATGATTGAACACAAAGTTGGGATGCAAAGCCATGCCCAGCAAGCCCCGTTCTGAGGCGCTGTTAACCGCAAGGTCGAGCGGAATCCCCTGGACCGCGCCGTTCATAACAAACTTGACCTTGCCGGTGTCTTTCTCAGTTACAAAAAAAGCGTTACCGAAAAGCGCGATACTCGTCGGCTGACTGAGTCCGCTGATGACTGTTTGGACCGACAAATTAGGATCCAGCATTGTTGGCCCGCTGGAAGGAGCAGCGACCGTTGTCTGTATCGTGACTGAATTGTCATTCAGGTCCGGATCGTTTTCAGTACCCGCGACACTTGCCGTGTTGGTGAGCTGCGCAACTGCTTGCGGCGTTACCGTGATGCTGACGGTTGCTGACGATGCGTTCGCTATAGCCCCCAGGTTGCAGGTCACAGTCGTTACGCCAGTGCATGAACCTTGACTGGGGATCGCAGAACCAAACGCAGGACCTGATGGCAACTGATCGGTCACAGATACATTCGTCGCTGGCGATGGGCCATTGTTCGTCACAACGATCCGATAGGTGAGACTTGCCAAAGAGATCGCTGGATTGGGTGACGCAGTTTTTGTGATCGCCAGATTTGCGCTGGGCGTTCCCGAAACAACCAGTTGGGTTGCGGCCGTGTGCTGCAAGTTTCCGCTCGTTGCGTTGACGCTGAGTGAATAGTTTCCTGCCGGTGTTGCGGCGGTGGTAGTGACTGTCAATGTTGACGACTGCGCCGACGCGTCGTTGATAACGATGTTCGCAGGATTGAAAGCCGCCGTGGCATCGTTTGAAAAACCCGAGGCACTTAACGAAATCGTGCCGGTGAACCCACCGACTGGCGTTGCCGTAACTGTGTAGCTGGTGCTGCCTCCCGGAAGTACAGTCCGCGAACCGGGCACGACCGAGATCGAAAAGTCGGCCGCTGGCGTAGCGTCCGCAATCTTCACAATGAAAGAATCCTGGCCACCCGCGTTAGTAGATTGCAACGGTGTCGCAGTGGGAAAATTTGTCGACGTGGTAAAGCCGGTGATGTAAGCGTTGCCGGCAGAATCAAGCGCGATCGGGTTTGTTGAAGTGCCGGTGCTGGTGTTGCTCTCGTTTGCGCTGCCGCCCAGATAGGTCGAATAAAGGAATGCGCTCCCTGCCGGATTTAGCTTTGCTACAAACGCGTCAAAGCCCCCGCCATTGGAGAGCTGTAACGGAGTAACGCTGGGAAAATTCGTGGATGAAGTAGCACCAGTTACATAAACGGCGCCGGAGGAATTTACAGCGACACCACTACCACGGTCATCGCCGGATCCGCCAAGATACGTCGCATAAACCTTCGTTCCAGCGTTCGAAATTTTTGCGATGAACGCATCGAACGATCCACCGAACGCCGGTTGCGCCGGCGCCAGCAGCGGAAAGTTATTCGAAGATGTTTGACCGCTGACGTAAACATTATTGCCGCCGCTGTCGATCGCGATCCCGTACGCCTTGTCGTCACCTGTCCCGCCGAGATACGAACAGAAGAGCAGCGAACTCACGCCGCTGCCATTCGTATCAAATTTGGCAACGAAGCCATCAAAGCTTCCGCCAAAGCCATTCTGAAAAGCGTTTTCGGTAGGAAAGTCACTCGCGCTGGTAAAGCCCGTGACATAAGCGTTGCCATTGCTGTCCACCGCGACGCCGCTGCCGCGATCGGTGCCCGAGCCGCCAAGATAGGTCGAGTAAAGCAATCCTGAACCCGCGGAATTTATTTTTGTCAGGAAGGCGTCGGTGTCGCCGGCGCGGGTCGCCTGGTAAGCATTGATGGTCGTGGGAAAAGCCGTCGACTTAGTGCCGCCGGTCACATAGGCGTTTCCCGACGCATCAACGACGACGCCTTCGGTCGAATCGTTTTCTTCACCGCCAAGAAATCCGGAATAGACAATTGCATTTCCTTGTCCATTCAGTTTGAAAACAACTCCGTCAAAATCGCCGCCGCGATAATTCGGCGCAAAAGATCCAAGCGTGGTTGGAAAATTTACTGACGAAGAATCAACCCGCCCGACTACGTAAGCATTGCCGTTTGCATCTACCGCAAGGCCGTCGCCGCGATCCTGACCGATGCCGCCGATGTAAGTCGAGTAAAGAATGTTTGCGCCGGTCGCATCAATCTTCGTCACAAAGATGTCAGCCAATCCCGCATTCGCGCTGTACGCCGCGCCTTGAAGCGGAAAGTTGGTTGAGTTGGTCGTTCCGGCAACATAAATATTGTGATTGCTGTCGACGGCAATGCTGCTGCCGAGGTCGTCACCGGCGCCACCGAGATAGGTCGAGTAAACCAGCGTGGGATCGATAAGCAGTTCGCTGGTGTGATCGTATGGGCCAACTTCGAAACCTGCAGTTTGCCTGTCAATCAGCACAAAGTGTCCGTCAACTAAACGACGCTGCCCGTCCATCTCCTGATAGACCACCGGCTTGCGTTGACGGATCTCGCCGGCGGGAGCTCGTAATACCAAATCACCTTCGGCAGAAATTCGCGGGCGCGCTGACGGGTTGAAAGCCAAGCGAATCATTTGCGGATTGGCGCCCGGAGCGACGATGAAGTCGTATTCCAACTGCTGTTGGTTGCCGTAATAGGTGAGACTAATCCCGGGATAGACTTCTTCATAACGGACGGCGCGAAAGGTTGAAACATCGGTGCGCCATTTAGACGGGTCGTTGCCGATGAAATAATTCCGGCGTCCAGGGAGCTGGTCCACACCTGTTGTTATCGCCTGCGCATTTGCGCCCAGCAGGTTCATTGAAAGTAAGGATGATGAGGTTCGCGTTTGACGTCGGTGCTGGTCCTTCAGCGTTTTCGGAAACGGTTTGGAGCGATTCTGGCTCAGCTCGAGGAGAGCACCAGTAGAAGTAAGGAATAAATTGTAGCCGGCGCCCCGAGCCGAGAACTTTGCCCGGCTGTCCAGTTGGCCCATGTTCTGTTCAAAGCTGATCGGAAGGCGCGCGGTAAACTCACGTAGGTTTGCGGAGTCGCGAAGTCCCGGGTTCGGAACAGCGTCAGCCGTTTCGGGTTTTGACACATTGGTCTTGTCTGCAGTTCGGCTGGCAATAACTCTCGTCGCCAAGTCCGACCAGCAGAGTCCGAACAACGCAACAACGCCGCAGAGACAACCCAGAATTGTTTTATGTTCTAAGTTCACTACGAAATATCAATGCGCCAACGAACCCGCGGAGCGTTGTAAAGCAAACTGTTAGTTTGCGGTCGTGCAAATCCCTCAACTTGAGTGTAACCCGCATCCAGCAAACTAACAGTTTGCTTTACGATCTTCACAAAAAAACCGAGCGCGCATGAACACCGAAACTTCACCTGTGTTCAAACACCTCGGTCCTCAACTCTCCGCTTAATCGATAGAACCAATCGCTCGTGCTTATTAACTCTCCGAAACGGCTTAACTCAGAAACGGCAAGGTCGGCGTTGCAAACGTCGCCAAATTCGGAAACACAGACGCTCGATCGCTGGCCGGGAGGCCGTACCAGTTGGCTAGTGTCGCTGCATATTGATCGATGGCGGTCGTGGGAATCCATTGACCACGGTTACTGCTTGTATCATCGGGTCCGGCGAGCTGCAGTGACGGATAACCGTAAGGCAAACCGGTGCCATCGGGACGTGTCGATCCGTAGAAAGCGCCGCCCAGCACTGCGCCACCCATGATGAACGCGTGACTGCCCCAGGCGTGGTCCGTCCCGACACTGCCGGCGCCGGAACCCGAGGGTTGCAAGGTGCGGCCAAAATCCGACAGCGTAAAGGTCGTCACACTGTTGTTCATTCCCTGCGCCACCATCTCGTCGTAGAAAGCCTTCATCGCCTGACTCAGTTGCGTGAGCAGTCCGCCCTGCGTTCCCGATTGGGCAGATTGTCCGCCAGGATTCGCAGGGTCAGTTCCGGTTTCATTGGTGTGCGTGTCGTACCCGCCGACCGAACAAAAGAAAATTTGACGTTTCATTGTGATGCCGGCAGCGTCACGGATCTTGATCAGCTTTGCGATCTGCTTTAATTGGTTTCCTAAAGACGTGACTGGAAAGGTTGTCGCCAATGCCGGATCGGGTTGATTCAACGCCTGGTCGGCAGACAGCGCCTGACTCGTGGTATCGCTTGCGGCTTTAACCAGAAACGAATTTGTATCAAATCCCAGTAGCGCGCGGTAGCTGCTGCCGCTGGTGTTCGGATTTGCCCCGCCTACTCCATTCCAATTCAAAACCAATAGATTTGCGAGCGTCGTGGGCGCGGCCGCGATTGCCAGTTGGCGCGAGTTAATTCCGGTGGAAAAAAGACTCGTCCCGGCCAGCGAGATATTCATCGGCAGCGTCATGCTAGGGTTTAGAGTATTCGTTTTGTCGGCAATGCGTCCGCCCCAACCGGTTTGGCCCACCGTGTTGGCCACCGACGTCATTTGCTGACTGACCTGATCTGAATGCGAGAAGAGTTGATAAGGACGGCCGGTACCCGCGGCATATTGCGCGCGAGTGATTGGCCGAACCAGAGATCCAACATTGCACAGCACGGCGAGTTTACCGGCGGTCCAAATATCCATCAGGCCCTTTGCCTGTCCGGCAACTGAGCCAAACTCCGGCGAAAGATTTGGATGGAACGCATAAGAAACGCCGCTACTGTTTGAAGGAGTAATTTTCGTATTTGCCAGCGCCGACTTAGGCACCGCGAGTCCTGAGCCGGTGCGTACGTTGTCGTAACCGTTGGTAGTACCGCCGCCCGTCACTGTGTAGTCGTCGTACGGAATCACCATGTTATTGCCGTCGGACCCGCCGTTCAAAAAGATGCAAACCAGCGCTTTGTAATCCGCAGCGGCCTCGGTCTGTTGTTGGACCATCGCATTCACCAGATTGAATTTGTCCAAACTGGCGAGCATCGTAGCGCCCGTTAAGCCGCATACCGATGTCTTGAGAAATTTGCGCCGTGATTCACTCATTGTCTATTTCTCCACCTGATACTGCGATGAGGTCGCTATTAAATAGATTGCCGTCTGCGTACGCTGCTGGGCTTGCGTCGTGGCGTTTGCGTTTGTTACCGCCGTCACGCTGGCAACGATGTTCGCATTCATCGCCGGCGACATAGTTCCGTGCATCAGCCTCGTATTTAGCGCGTCGACCAGTTGCTGCGGATTGCCGGCCAGGGCTTGATACGTCGAGGTGTTCACTTGTGTGCCCTGCGGTCGATTCGGATTGCTAATCGGAATGCCGTTGCCGCTGTTTCCAAGAAACAATGTGTTCACAAAGTTGGCCCGCTTATAAGTTGTCGAGGTATCGAGCAAACCAAACTCGGGACCGAAGAGGTTCGTCCCCGGCAAACCATAGTCAGCCGGGTAATAGCTGAAGACAGTTGGCGGATTGAATAGATTTTGACCAAGGTCGTTGGTGTAACTAAAAGGCGTGCTGGCTAATACACCATCGCTGGTTCCACCGAAGGTGCGAATTAGATGCGTCATCAGCAACACCGGCTCACGCAGATGTCCATACTCGGGAGCGTTCTTCACGTCGCCGCGCGCTTCGATGTCCAGCAGGATGGATGTAATAACGGCCTTCATATCGCCGCGAGTGCCGGACCCGTTGTTAGCAAAGGCTGCCGCGCAACGGCCCACGTACGCAGGGCTCGGATTACTGGTAACCAACTGGTGGATCATTTGCGTGCAAACATACGGCCCCGTGTTCGGATGGTTGAACAAGTTATCGATCGCGGTATTAAGCGAAGCGATCGCGTAGGCCTTGGTGTTCGCCAGATTCACCGCCGAAGAATTTCCAGTGCAATTGTTGCAGGCGGGCACAACAACCGGACTTGCGTGAGCGACGTCGGGCAGGAGAGTCTTTTGCGCGATGTCGTACCGGTTTACGTTACCGTTGGGAACCATCGGGTCGAGATAATTCGCGACGGCGGTCGTTCCGTCCACGCTCCACAGTTTGGGAACATCCAGGTCCCAGCCGGTAAAGACGCGCGCCAGATTTGCAATCGTATTCTGGTCGTAACTCGGGACGCGATTGCCCTGGCCATCCAGCACCGGCGTTCCGTCCTGATTCAATGTGTCTACCCCAATAGCGAACAATTGCATGATCTCTCGCGCGTAGTTCTCGTTCGGCGTTGGGTTCGCGCGGTTAACAACTGAATTGCCGCGCATGTTCAAGTACTCGCCCATTCCGGGGTTGAGCGTGACATCGAACAGCAGCGTGCGAAAGTTACCAAACGCGTTGCGATCAATCGTCTGCAAGTAAGGTGCATACCAACTTGTTTCATTGCCGTTCAGTTGTACGCCACCGACGACGATGAACTGGTGCAGCGCAAACGCAACCCGCTGTCTCAATTGGTCAGACTGCGTCAGCGCGTTTGTGAAGAACTGTTTTTGCAGCGGGTAGAGCGTGTAGTTATCCCGAAAACAAACGGTCGTGTTGTCACAGGGAGGCGCGGGTGCGGCCGGATAAAACTGCGGATAAAGCGAAAACGCCGGATAGTCAGACTGGGTTGTGCTGAACTGAGGCGCGGTATTGAACTGCTCGTTGAGCCAAGTCGCGTAGCCAACGCTGCGAACATGCGCGAGATCAGTATCTGACGGTCCCCAGGTCGCCTGTTCAAGAAATCTAATACCGTCGGGACCTGACGCGAACGCCGGATCGGCGTAGCTGTTCTGCGTTACCGCCGGAACTGCGACTGTAGGATCGCCGACAATTGGAGTTGCAACTGCCCCGGCGTCGTCGCCTGGTCCACCGCCAAGATGACCAATCGCCACGCGCACGCGGTTGCTCGAGACGCCATGAAGATTTACCCGCAGCAGAACATCTCCCGTATCGCCGAGGTCGTCAGCTAAACGCAAGACCAGCATGCTAATCCCGGGGAAACCGGCCACCGGAGCTTCGTATTCAACTTTCAGCGAATATAGTTTTCCCGCTGCGTCCTGAACGTCAGCGGTGAATGCAGTTAGTCCCTCACCGGCGAGCAATTCCAGGTTTTGTGCGAAGACGCAAATGCGCGTGCGCGAGTCGCTGCCGAACTTTACAGTTGACGTCAACGGAAAGGGCTCAGCGTTCAGCGTGATCGATTCCAAAGCGATGGCGCGAGTCGAAGCTGAGTCGCTGATTAAGACGGGAGCTTTATTCGGGTTTGCGCCGTAAGCGGAGTTGGCGACACCGCCAACGATCGCAAAAACCAACGAGGCAAAGATCGCACGATAATGTCGCGAAAAAAAAGGAGGGAGACTGGATGTCATAGGCTGGCTCTCCAACACAAGTTTCTGCCAAAAAGTACTACCGTAAACGGCAATTTGATGAGGCTGATCCCAATTGGATTGGTGGAGGGGCCACCCGGCCAATAACCCAGGCGTGGAATAACTATACCACTCTCGCTGGTCCCTGGGTCAACAATTTAGACGACTCACGGGCCAGAATAGTCGAGAGAAACTTTGCGAGTTATTTGGCAAAAAGCTTGTAGGAAGGTCAGGGTCGTTACGTTACGTCTTAACGAGGCAATTTATCACATCGGCCCGAGGCGTCTCCGGCTTATGGAATTCAAGTATCTCGTTTGACACTGCATCGCCGCTTGCCTATCATCCAGTGCAATTAGTCGGGGCGTGGCTCAGCCTGGTAGAGCGCTCGGTTCGGGACCGAGAGGTCGGAGGTTCGAATCCTCTCGCCCCGACCATTCATATTAAGAACTTACGGCTGCCAATGTTGGCGGCCGTATCGCTTGTATGGCCACTTTGTGACCAAAATTTTGAGAACGCACATTTCTCTTAAGCTGAACGGCACGAATGCATCGCAGCGTCGTCTTCAAATCCTTGTGGCCCATCAGAGGCTATTGCCGGAACACAGATATCCAATTTAAGTAAGCGATAGACCTATACACCTGCAACTCTGTTCCTCCTTACCCAAAATCCAGATAGGCGGCTTTACTATAAGCAGGCCTGAGAAACCGTCATTCCAGAACGAGTCTACGGGGAGTTATCAGCACGACGGCCCCAAGCACGAACATGCTGAGACCCATCATGAGGAACGCGGCTTCAATTGCTCCAGCGTAAACCAGGCCGATCAATCCCAGCAGTGCGGTTGAGAGCAGAAGATAACCGATGATGGCGGCCTTGTCTTTCCGAGGAATAAAGAGCCAGGCCAAAAGGCCGATAGAGACAAAAAGACTTGCCCACTTCATGGTTCCGGCAAACCGAATCGCATCTATAGCCTGTTGGGTGCGAAGGCCTTCCGTTAGTACTCGCAACATTCTGATGTTTTCTAACACATCAAAAATGGCCGCAACCGGGATCAAAAAGCCGGCGGCGATTACAAGATTCCTGGCCTTGTTCGAATAGGCCCGCTTAAAGAGCCAAATGCTGAGACTACCCAGAACCAGCGCATACCAGGCGATAAACCAGTAGTCCATTTTGATGTTCGATACCAGCGACTGTGTCGCTAGTGAAGGGCTACTGTTTTCGTTTAAGGTCGCTGTGGCATTAATGATCTGATCCACTTCTGCGGGCGTACGCACAAGCTCGAGGGCCAGTCCCGGCATATGAAGGCCCGCCGGTAGTACGACATTGGCATTTGGATCCCGAACATAGTTCGCGCCAACAAACAGCAGGATGGCCAGGCCTGTTAGGGCGGTTAACACCCCCACAATCCGGCCACCTCGGCTCAGCAACCGGCTGAGCTTGGTAGCGTCTTCTGCGAGATGTTGGAGCGTCCCCTTTATCTCAGGATAGAGAAGATCGCTGGATGGCAGCTCTTTTAGGGATTGCACCAACCGCTTGTGATTCAGATAACTTTCCCGCGCCTCTTCCCTGGCGACGACTTCATATTTTTGATTGGCGCGGTCCAAAGCGACCTTCAAACGTGAATGGAGCGCCCTAATCCTGAGGGCTGGGGCGATCAGCCAACACTGATCGTTGTAAACGGTTGTCTGCACCCCCGCGCCCTCATCCTCAGCAGCCTCTTTGAACTGCTGGTGAAAGATTCTCGTCCACTCGACGGGAGGTTCTGCTGATAGATGAAAAGGCAACAAGTAGAGCTGTTCATCTGGACCAGGATAAGACCTGATCCCAGCCTTGAGTTTGTTATTGTCCAACTTGATCGGCTTGAATTTTCCCCCGGGAATTAACGCTGCCAGCGGACTCTGCATCAGCCACTTCTTCCATAAGCTCACTCGCATACTCAGCCAACGAAAGTTGTGTGCGCTTATCAGGTTGAGGGCAACGACCAAAAGCAGGGCGATTGCTATGAACAAACCCGCCGGCAGATAAACCCACCAGCCACCTTGGGGCAGTATTGCTTGGATGTTCTGCCGCAACCACTCTCGCGGATGCAGCTCGCCGACTTTGACATTAAAGACGGCGCCTGAAACATCGAGTGCTCCGAGGGCGGCAAGAAAAAGAAAGGTAATTCCGATTACCAAGCCAGTTGCATACAAAACTCCGCGGCGGTTTTGCATGCGGTCTTTTAGCATCAGAATGATTATGTTGAGGATGGCGGTGATCCCGAACGCGGTCCATCCAAACTGTTGTGCTCCAGGTCTTGACAAAAGGATGCCGCCGACTATCAGGAAGAATTCGAAAACATAAATCACCTGTAACCAGCGTTTCAAAAGTAGATTGGCGATGCTGTTAGGCACTGCCACTTCCACAAGTCCCCAAAACATTTGGCCTAAGCGAGCGATCCAAGCCAGGCTCTTGCCATCGAGTTGATTCTTGTTGGCGATGTCTTCGAATACTTTGCCCACGATTTGGGTCGAGCGCGAAAGCGCCCTGAGCAGCATTTGGGGATCCAATCGGCGATTGACTTTGTAGCTTTTCCTGACAAATTCCAGAAGCTCCTGATTGCCCAGACTTGTTCTAATCACGGATTCCAATCCTGTCTTGATTGGCGACGAATCCAGGTTGCCCAATACCTTGCCGATGGCTTCTTCAATGGGCTCACCCGAACCGGCACGCACGATGGCTTCGGTCATCAAGCCGCCGAGTTGCAGGCGGCTCTCCTCCGACATCTCTTCAAAAAGGATCGCTTCGTGGGCTTCTTCTATGAGAGCGGTTCTCACCTTGTCGTTTTCTGCCCCAGGCAGAAGCGCAGCTAGCAGCCGTTCAGCTCCATCGAGCCTGCCCCACATGATGTCGTTCTTTCTCCATACGCGATCGAGAAAAGCGCCGAAGTGGTGCAATGCCGTGCCGGCCAGCTTTTGCCGGCCCACTCCGTCTGAGCTGTTTTTCCTTTCCGCTCGTTCATCGATAAGAGTGGTAGCGTCTTCAGGACTTATTCGGATCACTTCGATCAGATCAGCCTCGCCGACACTTGCCTCGTAAAAGATTGGAAAACTTATCTGATCGTAGTCATCGAAGTTGTTGTAGTAATAACCCAAATATCTACGCAGGGCCCTAACCGGAGCCAGATTCATCAGCTCGCTCCAATCCTCAGATTTGTCTGAAGCTTGTAGGGCAAGACCTCGGAGGCTTTTTGTTGGAAAGCCTATCATTGGGTTAAAAAGACCAACGCAATCCTTTCGAGCGCCTTGCAGCACAGCCGAGAGTTCTTCTTTGAGTAGTTCGGCGGTCTCACCGAACCTTTCTCTGATCGTGCCTTTCCTGTCGAGAAAGTCCTTTGCACGCTGGAACACATCTTCTTCCGTCGCGGACGACGTGTTGTTTCGTGCAGCACCGAGGCCGTTCGGTGCAGCACCCAGTATCTGAGTGAGATGCTCCGCCGTCAGGCCAATATTTTTCACGCTCTCGAATAGCGGCGCAGGTAATTCACCCTTCTCATTTTGAGGGTCGAGCTTCGCCGCCATCCGGCGAGAGTTAAGTTCCCTCCCTCTCACCCTCAAATCGTTGTAGACGTTATTGATCTCGCCCTTGGTCAGTAATAGCGCTTTACGAAATCGCCGTAGCTCTTTCTCCATTCCTTTCGTTTTTATCAGTGATAGATGTGCGGACAATTCGGCGCCGCAAGATTGCAGTACCAACTCGGGTGTCTGCGCTTCCGCCTGTCCCAGCGTCGTATCGTTTGCTCGCAATTGTAGTTTTACGTCGATATTGATTTTCTCAAACGTTTTCAAATCATTCAGAAGTTGCTTGTCGAACAGGTAGAGCTGATCCAGCTTGTTGCGCAGGAAACTCAGCCGGCGCAGCCGATACTGAAAATCGTAGTACCAGAGAAACGCATTTACCGAGGGTTTCCCATTGTCCTTATAGGTTGTTTCCCGCCAGGCCCGAATAAGGCAACGTACCGCGAGGAAGAGATCGGAGTTTTCGTCGAAGTTTGCAAGTCGGGCCACCAAACGTGCCAAATCGTCTGTTACTGAGGAGACACGTAAGTGCCGGTAAGGGAGGTAATAGCGGCCATACTGCTTGACCATCTGGGTCAAGGTTCTCTCAGACCAGAACTGCCCCTTTGATCCGTTAGCGTTTTCAGGCTGCCCCCGCCCGGATGAATCCTTCTTTTCGGTTTCAACCTTCCTATCAGAAAAAGGTTCCTCAAGGTCCGCCAATAAATTGGTGTGAACATCTCTTTCAGTTCCGCTAATGATCCTTCTCACTCGTTCGATGAGTTGGTTGCGCTCCAGTACCTTTTGCAAGTCTTCGCGTATCGTTTCGTAGGGAGGAAGGTCCAATAGTGCAGCCTTGACGTTGGCCAGAGCGTCCGGCTTGTAATCCAGTTCGGGTTGGTCTTCGGGGTGCTCAGGAGAGGGCTCGATATAGATTAGCTTTCGATCTACCGGGACATCGGAGTGTCGCCTCACAAGCGTATCTATCGCATAGCTGAATGGTTTGTTATCAAGGTAGCCGCCGTCGCCAAACGAGCGCATCTCCACTCTTAGGTTGGGCTGACCCGCTGAGGGATCTGATACATCTTTAAAAAACCGCCGCCATTTCGGGCTGTCGGATTTGCAATCGACCTGATCGCGATAGCGAGCTGAAAGTTTAAGAATCTCGTCAATATCGCAGAGTCTCATTGGCTCAAATGCAAAAGGGAACGACGAGGTGCAGCGAGCGGCGAAAGCCAGGAAGGGATTTAATGAACGTTCGAAGTCGTTGAAGTCGGTTTCCGGTTTGTCGCCTCTGGCGTATTTGAAATGGAAAACGTTCCGGTGACGGCGTTCGTAGACGATCATATCTGAAAGGCGCAGCGCTACCGGCACACCCTCTATGTCGGTAGTGGTAATGAAGAGATCGAGCTCGTCGACGTGCGGTGACGAACGCTTTTTGCCAGCGGTATTTGTCCCGTCCATGTCTTCGAGCGCGTTGAGAAGCTTCATATACATGCGGCGGCTGTTCAGCAGAGACTGAGGAGGGTCCTGAGAGTTAAGGTTGAGGCCGCTAACCGATCGTTTGTCATTCAGAAGCAGGGAAATGTCCCCCTCGCTTATCCATAACTCCTTGAGGCGATCCATTGACTGATCGTTTGCCAGGGCCTTGCCCAAGTAGATGGCGTTGATGCCGCCTGCTGAAGTGCCTGACAAAATATCTACGATAAAAGCTGTGTTGATGTCTGCATTGTTGTTTATGAGAGCATCAAGTTTCTCTCTGAAGCGTGTGTTGCGTTGATTAAGATCCGCACCGTTCAGCAACTCGCGACACTCCGCTAGCAAAACATCGTCTGATAAGAGATAGCTGAGTTTCCGATAGACTCTCCCCGTTCCGTTCAAGCCATCTGGTAGAGCCGAACCTTTTAGTGGAACAGCCTGATCCTTAGCGTCCGTGGCACCTTCTGATGTCGAACGCACCATGTGCAGAAGTTCCTGAGTCACGCCATTGATGTATATAGCCAGCGAAACGCCACCATACATCACGACTGCGAAGCGTACCTGTTTTGTGTAGTTAGCAAGGGGGAAAGCAGGTGGCTTGGTCGCGCCAGCTGAGAGGTTGATCGACATCGAGGAGTCTCCTAAACGGCTTTGCAAAAGGCAGGTGCGTCAGGCTGTAGAAGACGCGCGTGTCTCAGCTTTAAAGACGAGGTCGGGTGCCACGAATAGATGGGAGCGCCATGGAATTGATCATGGCGCTCCCTCTTTCAGGCCGGTTACGGGCGAATGGTCAAAGGCTTCTCACCCTTTTTGTCTTTGACCCCTTTTAGGAAGACCTGTACCTTCCATTCCCCTTCCCTCATTTTGTCAGGCAGTTTCAGTACAGGTTCTCCATTGTTCCAATCTCTGACGTCAAGGTCTATCGGGCTGGTGTTGTCAGTCTTCATCGCTTTGAAACTGACCCGCTGACCGCCGCAGGCTCCGAAATCGATTAGGTCCTTACCTTTTACGAATATGAATTTTTCAGTGCGTTCCGCGGAATCCAGGGACGGATCAGGCGGAACAGCAAACATCTCTGACTGGTTCGAAGCAAACCCTCCGGCTTTTACCTGCACCTGCCAGCACCCTGGATGAAGCTCCGCGACTGGCACCGCCACATCTAAGGCCGTATCAGTCAATGCCGTCACTGCCGTGGCTTCAACTGTTACTGCGTCCCCCGCTTGCGGTATGAGGGAAACGATCAAGGGAGTCGCTTTAAACCCTTTTCCTTTAACGTTCAGTTTGGTCGGCGCCGAAACCGAATCGGCCGTAACGGAGCTAACTGCTGTCGCGGAAGGAGAGTAAGTGACCACATGCTCCCATGTATTGCTTTCAAGTGGTTTACCGTCAGCACGGTCGGCAGGCTTCGTCAGAGTGAAATGAAGCTTGGTTTGATTACGAACCGGCGCGTTCAGTTTGAAGGAAAAACGCAACTCGTCGTCGGTAGATTCCCCATCGATTGTCTGAAGATCGGTAATCGTCAGCGCGTCTGCCTCGGCCAGTTTCACTTCGGCGCCCTTCAGGTAGGCTCCGCGAATTACTCCTGTGCGTATGCCGCCACCGGCGGTCATGTTTGTCCATAGACATTCGTTGCCGGCGTCGCCGCAATCGGCTACTGGATTTATGACAACTTCGTCGACTCTGGCGGGGATCGTATTTACGTCCACTGCCATCACGCCATCGACTGTCACGGTAACGCGATTGAGACTGACGTTGCCGATAAAATCAAGAGCCAGGAATTGGTAGAAGCCCAGTTTGTTGATGACTTGTGGCTTACGGTCAGTACCCAGCACAACGTCTCCCCTACCATCTCTTACGACAATGACTCTGACCTTCTCTTGATTTGTGCGAGTGTCTCTATAGGTTTCGAGACCCATTTCAGCCAGGCAAACGTCATAGCCAAGCCTATCGGGGTCGGGATGACGGACTTTCATGTAACACTGCAGCCCGTTTTTTAATCTATCGAATGTGAGGGTCACGCCTTGGGCAGCGTTACCCTCTTGAAGCAAATCCCCAAGAATTGCTCTGGCATCACTTTCGACTGCTGGGTCGACCAGCATCTGCAACGGCGCAAAGAATAGCGCCGGTGACTTCAAGAAGAGTTTTCGAAACCCCGGCGTTAAGAATCTATCAATGGGGAAAAAGCAAACAATAACTTCCGCTGATTCCTTGGGGACCAATTTGTTTGTGCGAAATCCGAGGTCACTAACCCGGTTGAGTTGTTCCACAGTGCGATCCGGCCACGCGGTGGCGACGCCGGGAATTCCAACGCCGGTTGCGGCGGCTATCCCCTTAATAATGCCTTCTTCACTCAAGGAGAACGTGAAGGCGCCGGCCAGGTTGCCCGCAAATGTCAGCCAGCGGAGAAAACGGTTCCGATTCGTGTCAGTCTGGGCATCAAGCAATTGCCCTCTTACAACCCGATACTCCTCACTTGCCACTTGGCTGGAGACGGAGGGGGCCTGATATTTGTCGGTGCTGCCCTCTACCATCATTGCGGAAGGCGCAGCTCCGCTCAGCGGCCAATCGCGATAATCGATAAATACTCCGTGGACAATAAACGCCGCCGTCGGGCTCTTGTTGCCAACAGTTAACTGGATCACCGCGTAATTCTCGCTAATCTCTTTGCCAAAAACTCGCTTGGCATCGACTCGCGGAATCAGCACGGCCTGAACATGAACGCTGGAGTTGACCGTGATCTCGCTCTTCAATGCCCTTCCATTTTTGGCGGCCTGTTCGAGCAATTTTTTGGTCTGGGAATCGTGCGCGTCCTGCGCCAGAGTTGCGGAGCCAAAACAAACTATCAGCAAGAGGGAGATAAGCATGTTTTTCATAAGAGGGCCTCAGTGGTGTCTAAGACTAGTTTGCGTGGATGAGATTCAGTCGCAAGAACGTCATCGGAAAAGGAGAGGCTTTAGGTAAAGGCGCTTGCTAGCAACCTCTCTCGACGCGGGAATCTCGAAAAATATGTGTCGCTTCGGGTCCAAGATCTGAGGGATCGAGAGGCGACCGACACATCAATTGAGTTACAACCGCCTAATTAACAAAGTAGGGAGACTGTGTCAACAAGAATTCAGCAAGGCTAATCAATCGTTATGATGTTTTGGGACAAAACATTTCGTCGGCCATCAGGTGTTAAACTCCATGCTCATGTAAAATCCTCCGGCGTCTAAGAAGGCAATACTTACAAACGGACCTTTTTGACAGGCGATGGATCGAATGCTGCTAAGGGGAACCATGGTCCGGGACTGAGAGGTCGGAGGTTCGAATCCTCTCGCCCCAGCCACTTTGCTTCCCGCATTACAATTCAGGGTTCTTAAATTATTGCGATTGGTTACGCCTGAGCGTCTTCGTTGCGCAGGTGGCCCACGTGTCGCCAAATCCACCAGACAGCCAGAATGACGGCGGCGATGCCGATGAGGAAGTCAAAGCGGTGAAACCACGTCTTTAGGGTGTCGTCTTTGTTCCACTTTTCACCCAGCTTTTGGCCGACATAAGCCAGGCCAAGACACCAGGGAAATGATCCGGCGAAGGTGTAGATTATGAACCGCTTGAGATTCATCCGAGCGACGCCGGCGGGAAAAGCGATGAAAGTTCGTATCGCCGGTAGCATGCGGCTGACAAAGACAATGATCTCGCCACGCTTTTCGAACCAGCGATCCGCAAGATCCAGATCGTGCTTGGAGACTAAAAGGTAGCGCCCATATTTTTCGATCAATGGACGGCCGCCCTTCATGCCCACCCAATACGCGACAAGTGAACCCAGCACACAGCCAACGGCGCCGGCGAGAGCGACTAACCACAAATTCATGAGGTGGGTTGAAACAAGATAGCCCGAAAACGGCATGATGATTTCAGAAGGCAGCGGAATGCACGCTGACTCGATAGCCATCAGCAAGACAATTCCGGAATAACCAAGCGTCGATATGACGGCGACTATGATGGCGGAAAGAAATTCAAGTAGGCGTGCGATCATGGTTTCAAGAGTCAGAAAGTCAGAAGTCAGAAGTCAACGAACGTCAGACAAGCAATCGGCATTCGCAAATCGGCAATCACTGGTTCCAGCCGTGCTGCCCGATAAGTGGAACAAAGGCACAAGCGCCATGGTCCTCCCGCGTCGATCCCGTGGCGGTTTTGATCACTAGAATCAATCGTTGCGATTCGCGGGTGCCGCCAATGGGCACGACTAGCCGGCCACCGACCTTAAGTTGCGCAACTAATGGCTCAGGAACGTCTGGGCCGCCGGCCGCTACCAATATTCCATCGTACGGCGCGTGCGTGGCCCATCCCAACGTACCGTCAAAACATTTCACGGTCGCGTTATATATTCCCAACTGTCGAATGCGGGCCTGTGCCTGGCGTGCAAGATCTGCGATGCGCTCGATCGAGTAAACCTGTCCGGCAATTTTTGCGAGCACCGCAGTCTGATAACCCGATCCGGCGCCAATTTCGAGTACCCGACTTTCCTGCTTTAACTCAAGCAGTTCAGTCATGCGCGCGACGATGTAGGGTTGCGAGATCGTTTGACTGCCACTAATCGGCAATGCATGGTCGCCGTAGGCGCGCGATTGCAGAGCCTCCGGCACAAACGCGTGGCGCGGGACTGCTCGCATGGCTTCCAACACTTTCAGATCTTTGATTTGGTAACGGTCGCGAAGTCTTTCGACCATGCGCTCGCGAGGGATGGCATAGTCCTGACTTCTATGGGAAGGCTGTTGACCGGTTGTTTGCACAAAGCTTTCCGAACTCTAAAAGAAAACCGACCTTAGCTCTTCTGAATCAGTTCGGCGTCATTCAAATAGTTCCAGGTTTCGATAGCAGTAAGCGCGTTATGGTCCGTCATGTCGCTCTTCAAGGGCGTCACCGAGATGTAACCCTGTTCGATTGCATTGTAATCGGTGCCATCGGCTGCGTTGGTGTTGAAGTACTCTTCGCCGATCCAAAAATAAGGCTTGCCACGCGGATCGATGTGTTCACTGATCACCGGGCGCGCATTCTTAATTCCCTGTCGCGTAACTTTGACACCCTTAATCTCGCCAGCCGGAAAATTTATGTTCAGCAAGGTTCCATCGGGCAATCCTTCGGTTAGAACTTTTTGCACGGCGGTCACAGCGAATTGCGCTGCTTCGCGGAAATCAAAATTCTCACGCGCAACCAAGCTGAAAGCGAGTCCGGGTACGCCTAGGATTGTCGCCTCGAGCGCTCCGGCGACGGTGCCGGAATAAGTAGCATCGTCACCGAGGTTGCCGCCATGATTAATTCCGGAAGCGCAAATGTCGGGCATCTCGTCCGCTGAAAGAATTTTGTTAAGCGCAAGCGTAACGCAGTCAGTTGGTGTGCCGTCGACGGTCCAATGCCTTGAATCAATCTGGCGAATTCGCAATGGTCGCGCGAGCGTAAGGCTGTGCGACGCGCCGCTCATCTCCGATGCCGGCGCAACCACGAAAACGTCGCCAATCTGACTAAGCGCCTCTTCAAGTTTAATAAGGCCGTTAGACTGGATGCCGTCGTCGTTCGTAAGTAGAATTCTTGTCATAGCAAACCCACCTGGCCGCTGGATTCTCCTCGCTCTACGATCGCCCGCGGCTTGCCCGGCGTTCTAGTTGCTTGAGTTTTTCGATAATGCGCGTGGGTATACGGTTGGGCCAAACTAGTCGCGAGGAGTTGTGCGCATGCGGCCTTTCTTCTTGTTGCGTTTGCGCGCCAATGCTGATTTTAGTTTCGCCTTCTGACCTGGAGGGATAAAGAATGCGTGCTTTTTCGCATCCTTGATGATCTCTTCCGTCATTACTTTGCGTTTGAAACGGCGTAAAGCGCTTTCAATCGATTCGCCCTGATTAATAGTAACTATTGCCATTCACTTCTCATCTTTCTGAAAGAATTTCGTCTGCTGTTTTGCAACCTGGCTATTTAACACGCCCAAAACCGCTGCGGTCAAGTAGGTAGGACGGAACACGTGAATCCTGAATCGTAAATCGTGAATCGGAAACAGAAAGACGGTTCTCACGAAAGGCGTAGCCAAACACTTGATTTTGATTGCGATTTACGATTCACGATTAACGATTCACGTAGTGAACCCCGCGAACATTGCTATTCGCGGGGCTCTTCATCTACCCGGAAAGCAGAAGCTAAGCGAGAACCGCTTCAGGTGCTTCCTGCTTTTTGCGGCTCAGACTTTGAATCTGGACCGGCTTATCGGCTTCCTTAACATCGAGCTGCTTCTTCAGTACCATCTCCTGGTAAAGCTTGCGCATCATCACGGCTTCTTCATGCGCGGTCTTGGGACCTTCCATCTCGGGCTTGTTGGGCCGCGCCAGGTCGATCGGATTCAAGACCATATTGTGTGCCTTATCCGCGAGTTCGACTTCCTTGCCGCGAGCAAAGATTTCGTGACGGCCATTCTCTTCATACCATTTTGCGACGGTTGCATTCTGATGCATGTTCTCGATGATGTTTCTCCAGCCAATGCCCGTGTTGTAGGCACAGAATGAAATCTCACCTTCCTGCGTTCCGTAAGGAATGATGCACATCTCTGTGCGACGGAAATCATAGTTGAACAAGTCCTGGAACCACATGCCCGCGATAAACAAGAAGTTCCAACGATCGGCGCGACGCATCTTGATGTCGTCTTCCGAGCGATCGCCGCCAACCTTGCCGTAATCTTTGCCGGTTAAGCCAAACGATTTGTCAAACTTTTTGAAGAGTTCGTAAAGCGTAAACTGCGATGGCGATTTGTACGGGTTGTAATGCTTGAGCAGCGCCAGGCCCATCATCAAATTCGACATCCACTTGCCGCGCGCGGCGTCAGTGATCTTCTGCATATCTTTCACCAGCCCCGGAATATTCAGGAACTCCGGTACCGGGCGCATTTCGCGCGTTTCCTTGTCCACCATCACCGCCGTGCCGACGCCACAGTTCGGATGGCAACCGCAGGACACCTGGCCCCATTCGGCCTGTGGTCCATGGACCAAATCCGCAAAGTCAGCAAACGCGCCCATCAGAGAAAGAGGAAACCAATCGCGCGTGGGCTCAGTGATTCCGACCTGATCCTTGACGTCGTGCGCAAGATGCGAAAGCGTATAGCGCTGTTGCAGGCGACGCTGCGGCGTAATTTCTTCGTCGCGACCGGTAAACGAAACCGGCTGGAACGAAAGAAACGCAATCTTCTTGGGATTGTCGAGAGCGAAACGAACGATCGAACCAACCTGGTCGTTGTTGATACCGTTCACGAGGGTGGTGACGAGCACGATCTCAACACCTGCTTCATGCAGGTTATTGATGGCGCGCATCTTCACGTCAAACAAATTGCCAACCTGGCGATGACTGTTGGCGTCGTTGCCGATGCCGTCAAATTGCAGATAGACATAACGCAAGCCGGCGGCAGCAGCTTCACGACAGAACTCTTTGCTCTTGGCAAATTCAATTCCGTTTGTCGCGGCTTGCACGCTGTTGTAACCAACCTTGCGTGAATATTTGATCGACTCGAGAAAGTGCGGGGAAATCGATGGCTCACCACCTGAAAACTGAACCGACATTTGCCTGCGCGGTTTAATCGAAATCGCATTGTCGAGAATTTCCTTGATCTCATCCATGCTTAGCTCGTGGACGAAGCCAACCTGGTTCGCGTCCATGAAGCAGGGGTCGCACATCATGTTGCAGCGATTCGTAAGGTCAACCGTCAAGACAGCGCCGCGACCATACTTGATAGTGCTGGTGCCGTGGTTGTGCAGCTTCTCGTCGTTGTGAGCATCGATGTCGCGCCCGGGAAACATTTTTTCGATGTGCGTCAGAAACTTGACGTCGA
Organism: Pyrinomonadaceae bacterium; assembly: GCA_030841085.1. GTDB lineage: Bacteria > Acidobacteriota > Blastocatellia > Pyrinomonadales > Pyrinomonadaceae > PSRF01. The sequence continues at coordinate 70,321 of JAVEDP010000020.1, read as the reverse complement.
TGGCCATCATGTCTTCGAAGTGCCCGTGGATCGGACAATCCTTTACCATCCAGACTTCGCCGTCGCGTTCAATAATCTGCGCCTTGATTTCGCCAACCTTCTCATTAATAAGAACGCTGACATCCTGCTTGCCGCTGAGAATTGATTCTCTGGCTTCGATCACGCAATTGGGACAAAGCGAATCGGTCGTGCGCGGCCAGCCAAGCGTCGGCTTGCTCTTCTGCCACGATTTCAGCAGTGGCTTGTCTGACCACTTGGGGGTAAATGACGGGTTCGGTTTGTATTTATTAACCGACTGAATAACGTCGTGAAGGCCGCCGGCTGCCAGGGTCAATCCCTTTTCGGCGCGCTTGATTAGTCGCATCTTTTCTCCTCGAAACTCTCTACTGTTTGATTAAAATTGCTTGTTTGCGATAGAGGGAAAGCACACGTCGCCTCGCAAACTTCCAGAAATTCTTCGCAATGACCATGCCGCCATCAGCTCTTGTCCGCCAACTGTTAAGATATTTAGACTTATCGGCGAAACCGCTAGAATTCTGCTGCGGACTTTAGCGTTCAATGTGTATCACTGCGACGCGCGCTGGTCCCGCGGGCGCATAGCGTAGCATTTTGGCCGCCATTCGCCAAGTGGCAATTGTTGGGTTTTCGCAGCAAGAGTTGGCGAGCTTTCTAAAGCTTGCCGGAGAAGTAACCAACACGCGCGGTTACCTGATGAGTGGGATTCGAAGTCTCGACGCGGACACGTCTGAACTGGCCGTCCTTCTTCGCATTCAATGGCGCATAGTAAAGGGCGTACTGATGCCTTAGCTCGTCAGCGACCTCGGCATAGGTCTTTTCCAAATCTTTAAAGCTCGCCGGTTTGTAAAGTCTGCCACCGGTTGCCGCGGTCAACTGTTCGAGATTTTGTTCGCTCGCATCAAGCGCAGCCAGACCGAGTTGTAAGTCATCAATCCGAAGCTGGTTGAACCGCCGGACAGAATCGCTCGCCGACAGCAAAAGCGAAAGTTCTTCCTGCTTAGCTGAACGCTCGATCTGCGTATTGCTAACTACATAAATTGCAGTTTGAGATTGAAGAGCAGCTCGCAGGGCCGCTTCAAAGGTTGAGCCGCGACCACTATCGATGCCGTCGGTTAGGACGATAACTGCGTGACGAGCAGTCGGACGTGCCAACTGATCGCGAGAGGCCAACAGCACCGCATCATGAAACCGCGTGAACGTGCCCGGCGCTACTCTCTTCAAGGCACGATGCAACTGCACCAGGCTTCGTGTCCAATCCTGAAGCAGCGCCACTCGGTCATCAAACTGGATCAAGCTGACGCGATCTTCTGCGTCGAGGTGCGCGGCAAATCCTTCAGCAGCAACGCGAAAGTCGTCGAGATTTTTTGCCGCGGATGAAGAAGCATCGATCATCAGCACGACGTCCACCGGCACCTGGCGCAAACTAAGATCGCTGAGTGCCTGTTCGATTCCGTTCTCAAACACGCGAAAGTCTTTCCGACTCAGATCAGTCACCAGCCGGCCTGAGCGATCGCGCACAGTCACCGGCAGCAGCACTTCAGTCGTGCTAACCGAAATGACATCATCCGGATCAATTTCCTGTTCGTCTTTTTGAGGAGTCGGTTTAGGCGAGGGATTTTGCGCTTGCGTCGACGCGACGCATGCGGTGCCGATGAGAAAGAACAACAGCGCCAATATAGATGTTTTCCTCAACCACATTGAATGCTAATTGGATCTGATTTTCGGCTGGTTCGAATCCGACTCGTAACGTGTGGCGGTTTTCATGGCGATGATCACCGGTTCTGTGACGCGGTGCCGGCGCAGCTCTGTAACTCTTGGATCGGAAAGATCAAAGTCTACCGGCGAGTCTTCGATGCGCTTGATGATGGTGCCTTCGGAGAAGCCTGCATCAACCAGACCAATGATCGATTCGTTAGTTAGCGTTGGTGTCTTTTCCAATTTCAGGCCGGCACCCTTCTCGTCGGCCGGTGGCCTAAGGATGCGCACCGTTGCGCTGCCAGTTGTTGTTCGGTCGCCCTGGTTCGAGCCGCTTGTTCCCCTTCCCCGCGTCTCGCCCCTTGTTCCGGCGCGGTCGCCAAAGATGTCGTTACCGCCAGACTCTGCATTTGATTTTTTGTTTGTGGGATTGCTGTCTGGAAAACTCAAATCGTCCTCAACGAAAAGGTTGTCACTCTGCGACAGCATGGCGAGAATAATGTTTTCACTAACACCGTTGTGTTTAAGCTCAATCAAGCGATCGGGATCGAGATCAAAACGATTCGGCCGGCTGTGAATGATTGCGATAACAGTTTTGTCTTTGAATCCGGCGCGCACCAACTTAATGACAGCGCTGTTGGTCATCGCAGTCGCTGGCGACTGGGCCCTCGCCACCGACGCCAGCGAAATAATGAGCGCAATGAGTAGAAACTTAAGAATAGATTTCATTAATATCCGTTTCGTGACCGCACGCGACTCTCAATTCCCGGCGTTGGCTGAGGTGATGGCTGAAGTCGGAACGACGGCGACAGACTTTGTGCGCCGGTAGCGATAGCTGATTCGCTTCACATAATCCCGCGTCTCGCGATACGGTGGAACCCGGCCACCAAATTTCATAACCGCGCCTTCACCCGCGTTGTAGCTGGCCAACACCAGATCGATGCGTCCATTGAACTGTTCCAACAGTTGGCGCAGATAAAGCGTGCCGCCGGCAATGTTTTGTGCCGGATCAGATGGATGCCTGACGCCCAGACGCGCGCTGGTGCCGGGCATTAACTGCATTAAGCCGCGCGCGCCCTTTGGCGATAACGCGCGCGTGTTGAAATGTGATTCCTGTTCCATCACGCAAAAAATCAAATAAGGATCGACGCCGTACCGCACACCACTCTGTCTGATAAAGCTATCAATGCTTGGCTTTCCAGTTGTCCAGCCCCGCTCCTTTTTATTAGGAGAGTCGGATTCAGCCAGACTTTCCAGCTCGCGTTCAATGTGGTCCACGCGGGCGCGCTCGACAAAGATCGAGAGCGAACCGCGCCGGTACCAGACACCCGCCGCTGATTCGGTGGCGTTATCAGCTTCGACGCGCGCTCCGCCCAGCAGATAAATCCAGGCTGGTCCATCGCCGGGCTCCGGCTTTTGCTTCTCAGGCTCAGGAACCTTAACTACGAGGTCGTCGCCGTGCGGCTTTGATTTCACACCGCGCTCGATTCCCTTCACGCGTTCGCGAGCGATCAAGTGACTTATCCCGCCGCGCTGATACCAGATTCCCTGTGGGCTTTCCCACGCTTCATCGACAGGAAAACTGCTGCCGTCGATCAACTTCAAATGAATTCCAGGCTGGGGTTCCTCCACTTGAGTCGGCGGTAACTTGCGGTGCCGTGCTTTGGTTTTCCTGGCGTCAGCCACGCAGAAGCAACACGCGATCATTGCGCAGATGGCGAGAACCCGGACTGTGCGGTATTGAAAGTTCATTTAGTGGCGCCTGGAAGTTTTTTTTACAGTTCCAGCGGATCGGCCAAGGTCCTTTCAATCATTGTTTCCTGCGTGGCCATTGGTGCAAAAGAGTGCGACGCGCCGAAGTAGTTACGCCACGCAACGTCGATGACCGCTGGGGTGAGCGCCAACGAATGGCCATCAAACAAGCAAAGGTCGGTTATGCGGTCGAGCAGATCGCGCGGTTCGCATCCCTTCATTTGGCGATGTTCAATACGATATTTGTTCAGCACGTGATCGAGCGCCGGCTCATCGCATTGAATTCCGCGGTTGTAAGCCTGGCGCTTGAAGATTTCGATGTAGGCGCGCGCTGTCGGCGGCTCAACTCGCGCGCGATAACCCATGCGCCGAAGAAAAGCCTGGTCCGCAAGATCCTTCTCATCCAGGTTCGTCGAGAAGACGACGAGTTGTTCAAAAGGAACTTCTATTTTCTTGCCGGTGTGCAGCGCGAGATAATCGACGCGACGTTCCAGCGGAACGATCCAACGATTGAGCAAGTCCTGAGGCGCGACGCGTTGCCGGCCAAAATCGTCAATCACAAGCGTGCCGCCGTTGGACTTCATCTGAAACGGCGCTTCATAAAACTTGGCCGTGTCGCTCCAGGTGAGATCGGCATTCTCCAAAGTCAGTTCCCCGCCAACGACAACCAGCGGCCGATCAATCAACACCCAACGGCGGTCATATTCAACCGGCGTTACTTCGGTTGAGGCGGCGCGGTGGCAGTGCGAATCGAACACGCGAATGATCTGGCCATCGATCTCAACCGCGTAAGGAATCCAAATCGCGCCCGGCAACGCGCCATTAATACGTTCGGCGACGGCAGTTTTTCCGGTGCCGGGTAAGCCGGTCAGGAAGAGTGAGCGTCTGGAATTGATGACGCAACCAAGTGTTTGCAACAGCGAGTCCGGCAAAATCAAATCGTGAAATGCCTGGCGCACGGTATCCATCGAAGCCGCATGCGAAGGGATCGACTGCAAACGCATCATGTGCGCGTAATCGTTAAGCGAGACAGGCGCGGCGCCGCTGTACCCGCAAACGGCAAGCAGTCGAATCAAACGGTCCCAGCCATGGTCCAACATCGCATAACGCGTAGAACCGACGGTCGTTTGCAGACGCACCTCGATCAATTTCTCGCGATAAAGCTTTTGCAGAATTTCTTCGGTGAGGGCGCGCGGCAAATGCAGCCGCTCGGCTACAGCAGTCGTCGTCGGCTCGGGAAGCATCGCGATGTGCTTCAATGCCAGTTCGCAAAGAAATCCTTCACCAACTCCCAAATCCGCCAACTCTTCGGGCACGGGCGGGCCCATTGCTTCAACTTCCGCACGCGAGAGCATCGTTGTAGGCGACATCATCGTTGTTCACCTTTCCAGGGCAGTTAAGTCGGAACTATTGTCCCGCCGCCGCAACAGTAGTTGGAATTCCGTCCAATGCGTTTTTCGCCGCTTCAGCCTGTTCCAGTTTGCCAAGGCGTTTGTAAAGATCGGCGAGGCGCCTAAGCGCAAAGCCTGAATTCGGATCAATGCGGCGCGCGTCTTCGTAGTACCTGATCGCATCTTCTTCACGACCGAATCTTTCGAGCATGCGGGCCGTGTTCAAATTTCCCATCCACGGCCCAGCCGCACGTGCGAAATGCCTGAATGCTTCTTGAAACTTGCCGAGACGACATAGGGCCAGACCGAGATTGTTGAGGATGCGCTCGTTTGTCGGTTCCAACTTCACGGCGCGTTTCAAACGATCGACGGCCGCGCGATAATTTCCGTTTTGATAAAGCGAGAAACCAAGATTGTTCAGCGTCTCAGCGTCTTCTGGTTCCACCTTCACCGCGCGTTCATAAGAATCGCGAGCGCGTTCGGCAAGACCTTTCTGATCGTAAGCAACGCCGAGCAGGTTGTGCGCCTCACTCAATTTCGGATCCAGCGAAGCGGCGGTTGAAAGTTCAGCAATTGCTTCGTTGAGTCGACCATTCAATAAATAGGAGCGCCCGCTCGCGAGGTGTTCTTTCGCGGAAGCTGTCGCATTCATTTTCGCCGGCGATGGGTTGCGGACATCTTCAACGCGTTCGACGCCTACGCTCTCAAACTGGTCGGCATCCTTCTCGGTCATGCGGCGCAACTTATGATCGTCGCCATGGCCAAACAGCCTTCCTATTGCCTTGAAAGGAGCGGCCAGGACCTTGACCACTTTGTTGCCGCCCTTTTTTTGTTCCTTAGCACCACCGGCGATCGACCCCGAATCTTCAATTGCATTCACGTCAGCGTCGCCTTCGCGTTCGGTGGTCGTGGCGCTCCACATCGCGGTGGCGCCAATGGCCAAAACAAATGCGATTAGAACGGCGAGTATTGTTCGCTTATTCATAACTAGACTCCTTTACATCTTGCCGAGGGTATCCATTAGTTGCAGTGCGGCTGGGCCAAGAATCGCGATGAACAACGTGGGAAACAGGAAACAAGCGAGGGGGAACAAGAGCTTAACTGCGGCCTTTTGCGCGGCCTGTTCCGCGCGCTGCCGCCGTTTGGTGCGCAGTGAATCTGAAAAAGCGCGAATGGCTTTGGCGATGGAGGTTCCAAACTTGTCAGTCTGAATCAACATCGCAACCAGGCTGCGCAAATCTTCAACACCAGTCCGCTCAGCGAGATTGCGCAATGCCTCATCGCGATCGCGGCCCACGCGAATTTCGAGGTTTGCGAGTTCAAACTCGTCACTGATGTCCGGATGAACTTCCTTCAGCTCGGTGCTTACCTTCACCATCGCCGCGTTCAGGCCCAGGCCCGCTTCGATTGAAATCACCATCAAATCGAGCGCGTCAGCCAAGCCCCAGCGCACCAGTTGTTGCCGCGACCGAATCATGCGGCGTAGCGCATAACGCGGCAGGAAAAATCCAATAACGAAGGCGAACAAAATGTAGAGCACAGCGCTTTGCAGCGGCCGCGCCATTAACGCGCAAACGAGTGCGACCAGCGCCGGCAAACCTGCAAGGGTGCAAACTTGAATCGCGCGATATGTGACGGCGGCGCCCGGCGATCTAAATCCCGCCTGCATTAACTGCTGCTGCAATTTCTTTGCTTCGGCGGCTGAAGGCGGCAATAGACGACTAACGGGCGACGCGAGGCGTTGGGCCAAATCGGTATTGGGACGACGCTCGTCCAAGTTGACCGCGCTTGCGACCGGACCAGCATTGTTTTCACCCAGGCGCTTCAGCCGTTCGGTTGCCGCGCTTTGCGGGCGATACAAAAGCCAGTACGCGCCGAGCATCGCGAGCGAGATACAAACGAAAGTGGAGATGGCGATGATTATTAGCATTTTAGTCAGTGGTCAGTTGTCAGTGGTCAGTTGCATTTTTCATCCGCAGTTTGTAGTTGGTGGTCAGTTGTCAGTGGTCAGTGGTCCGTCGATAACTTTGGTGTCGTTCTTGGTTGGGGGTTCATGGCGTCAGTGGGTCTGTCTTGGCAGGTTGGCTCGGCCGGCTTTCTGCAACGGACCACTAACCACTGACAACTGACCAAGTTTCAAACCAGGTTTCAAATTTTTATCCTCAAAATTTTTCGCACAATCATCATGCCAGTCACTTGTAAGAACAGCGCGGTGGCAATCAGGTAATGGCCGCGCGGATCTTTCCACAACACCGTCATGTAATCGGGATTCATTGCCGTGATGGCGATAGTCACGAAGATCGGCAGCCCGCACAAAAGCCACGCCGACATCCGCGAGCTGGTTGTCAATGTTTTCAAATCGCCCATGATGCGAAAGCGCTCGCGAATGGTATAGGCGACTTTTTCCAGAATCTCGGCGAGGTTGCCGCCGGTTTCGCGTTGAATCAGCACCGCCGTCACGCACATCCGTAAATCGAGCAACGGAATGCGGTCTATCAGATTTTCCAGCGCGAGCTTCAGCGACAGACCAAGGTTTTGTTCTTCGTAAGTTTTGCGAAACTCAGTAGCGATCGGTTCCGGCATTTCGGCTGACACCATATGCATCGCTTCCGAAAAGGCGTGACCAGCGCTTAGCGCGCGGCTCATCAAATCCAGGGCGTCAGGCAGATGCTCGAGAAAGTGTTCGAAGCGCTTCTTCCGTTTCCACCAAACGTGAACGAACGGCAGCGAAGCGGCGACAATTCCAGCAACGAACATCACCAGGATGGAAACGGTGATCATCGATGCGGCGAGCGCTGCCATCATCCCGGCCATTCCTGAAAACATAACCAACCGCGACGGTGTGATGTGCAGGTCCGCCTGGTCCAACATCCTTTTTAATTGCAGTGCCGCCTGCATGCGCACGAGCGAACGATTCAACCAGGGAATCTCACTCATCAACTCGGCGCGCGCGAGCACAACTTCCGTGTCTTCGGTGTGAGCCGAATGGAGCAGCGCTTCCGAAAGGCGTTGTCGCAGTCGCGCACGTTTGGCGTCGGTGCCATGTGTGGCGAGCAGGTACGCGCCGAGCACGAGGAACAGTCCAAACAGAAAAACTAAGAAGGAGATGAACATGGGTTCTAGGCTTCCTCGAAAAAGACGCGCGGCAACGTGAACCCGCTGGTCTTGAGTCGTTCGGCAAAGCGCGGGCGAATTCCGGTGGGACGAAAGCGCCCAATCACCATTCCATTCGAGTCCACGCCGGTGCGTTCGTATTGGAAAATTTCCTGCATCGTGATTGTTTCGCCTTCCATTCCCGTGATTTCAGAAATGGAAGTAACGCGTCGAGTGCCATCGGATAAACGGGCAACCTGGACCACCAGATTGATGGCGGATGCGATCTGCTGGCGCATCGCGCGATCGGACAAACGCATGCCGGTCATTTGAATCATTGTTTCCAGACGAGTCAGCGCGTCGCGCGGAGTGTTGGCATGCACCGTAGTTAAACTGCCGTCATGGCCGGTGTTCATGGCCTGCAACATGTCGATCGCCTCGCCGCCGCGCACCTCGCCAATAACAATACGGTCGGGACGCATGCGCAGCGCGTTACGGACCAAATCGCGTTGCGTGACTTCACCCTTGCTTTCGATATTTGGTGGACGCGTTTCAAGACGCACTACGTGCGGTTGTTGCAGTTGCAGCTCGGCGGAATCTTCAATCGTAACGATGCGTTCGTCTTCCGGAATGTAAGCCGAGAGCGCATTCAACAGCGTGGTCTTGCCGGCGCCGGTGCCTCCGGAAATCAAGACGTTCAGCCGCGCGCTCACGCACATCTGCAACATGTCGGCGATGTCGTTGGTCAGCGCTTTGTTTTCGATGAGGGAATTCATGCGCAGAGGCTCGGCGCCAAAGCGACGAATTGAAAGTACCGGGCCGTCGATTGAGAGCGGTGGAATGATCGCATTCACGCGCGAGCCGTCTCGCAGTCGCGCATCAACCATCGGCGACGATTCATCGATGCGCCGGCCCACCGAAGATACGATGCGCTCGATGACGCGCATCAAGTGCTCGTCATCCTTGAAGGCTACGTTTGTGATTTCGAGTTTACCGCGGCGTTCGACGTAAATCTTGCCGTATGTATTGACTAGGATGTCGGAAATAGTGCTGTCGGCGAGTAATGGCTCCAGCGGTCCCAAGCCAAACAGTTCGTGCTGCACGTCGTTAACGAGCCGGTCCCGCTCGGACGTCGACAGCGGCATTGCCTCCTGGGCCAACACGCTTTCGGCGAGACGCGAAACTTCAGCATGGACCTGCTCCGGGCTCAGCGCCGACAGTTTCGTCAGGTCCATGCGGTTGATAAGGGCGCGATGCAGCCGCGACTTCATCTCCTGAAACGATTGCGCACCGCCGGCATCGGCGCCGTTGCCGTTGCCATTACTGTTTGCGGGAAAGCCGGCGGACTCTTTTATCAATCTTTCTCGAAGTGCCATGTTGTTTTTGTGCTTACCTTTGTGGCACAGACTTTAGTCTGTGGCGTTCGTTCAAAATCACAGACTAAAGTCTCTGCCACTCAATCACAGACTAAAGTCTGTGCTACTTACCTGCAGTTCCAGCGCGTTTGGCGCTGCATGTCGTTTGAAGAGTGATTTCCAGAATGCCGGACGTGGACCCTGGTTCTCTTGAATTGCGACAGCCCCGCTTGTGATCGTGTGCGCTATGCGCTTGATTTCGATCGCTATTTTCGACCCCGCGTCTGATTGGACCAGTGGCTGGCCCAGATTGATTGACGTGACTGCCGTCTGATAGTCGCTGGGAATGAAACCAATAACCGGCTCACCCAAAAACTTTTCCACTTGCCGCAGATCCAAATCGATCTGTTTGCTCCAGCGATTGACGACAATGCGAACCTTTTGTCGCGGATAACCAAGCCGATCGAAAATTTCCAGCGCGCGCTGCGTGCTTCGGATGGCGGGAATGTCGAGCGTCAGCACGAGCACAATTTCGTCTGCCTGGTCCAACGCGGCCAAAGTGATCGAATCAAAAGTGTGCTGCGGATCGAGCACGACGTAATCGTAAGATTCACGCAAGCGCTGCAGAACTTCAAAAACGTGTTCCGGTTCGATTTCATCGGCCGAATCCGCCTCTTTCGGCGCGGCCAACAAGGACAGATTCGACGAATGCGGCGTAACAAAACTGCCGATGAGCGCATCGTCGAGCCGATTGCGATGCTCGGCCATGTCGGCAAACGAATATTTTGGATCGAGGCCAAGAAATAGCGGCAGGTCGCCGGCCTGAAGATTGAGATCGACGAGAACAGTGCGCGCCGCTGTTGCCGCCGCAAGATTCGTGGCCACGAAAGAAGTTCCGCAGCCGCCTTTGCTTGAAAATACGGCAATCATCCGGCCCTTCTTTTTCGGCGCTTCGACCTGCCCGGAACAAAATTCCTGAACGCGATCGAGAACTGTTTTCAATTCGTCCTGACTAATCGGCAGACGCAAAAACTCGCGCGCGCCGGCCCGCAAACTCCGCAGTATCAAATCAGGCGAAGCATCCTGCGCCGCGGTTATTAGCGCCGTTCGCGGCGCTTCGGTAACGAGACGTTCAATGACTTTGATTGCCTGGTCCGCGTTCGGACCCAGACTGATAAGCGCAGCCGCGGGTTTCAGTCGAATAATTTCTTCATGAAGTTGTTCCGCGTCATCGCCGCCGGCCAACAGTTGAACCCGACCGTCCCCGGACAGTGCGGCGCGCATGGCTTTGAAGTCATCGAGGCCGGTACTTAGAACTACCATTGTTAATGGTTGCGTCATTTGCTGTTTGCCTGTTCTCTTAAAGTTCACCCAGCCCGCTACCGCAGGCGGTACTGACATTAAAGATTTGCCGGAATGAGCCCCGCGCTTTCGGCGGTCAGCGTCGTCGAGTAGCTGGGCATCGTGATTGAAGTCGAAACCAGCGGCAGCACAAACTGGAATTGATAACCAGTGATGCTGACTGTCGCCGTACCATCGCTGAGGCCAAAACCGGAATAGTTAATGTTGACGTTCGAGGTGGTCAGTTTATCCACCAGCGGTGTCGATCCGCCGGCAGCATCGCCGTAGACAACGACGTTTTTGACTGAAGCGTAATCCGAGGCTGGATGGACCACCGCGTAACGCGCGCCGCGCCGGGCTGCATCCGCCAAAGCGTTGTGAACCCAAAGTGCGCGGCCAAACTCGAGCACGGCAAACAGTATCGTCAGAAATACCGAGGCTCCGATGGCAAATTCCACCAACGTCGATCCTCGTTCGTTCTTTCGCGCTTTGTTAAGTTTCAACATCTCGGTTGCCTTCAAATTGGCGGTTGCGTCAACAGATAGCGCATCGTCACGCTTGGCTTAACATCGACGTTCGTCGACAGCGATGTCACTTTGGTTAGCGCGCCCAAATCAAAAATCGGTTGGTGCTTGAAACTGGTGATTTGCACCGTTACCGTCTGCGGCAGAACCGGAACACCTCCCAGACGCGTGATGGTCACGTTCGAAACCGACATTCCCGGAAGCACTGGCGAACCCGTGCCACCTGAATTTCCAAAGACCACGATGTTCTTTGCTTTCGTGTCTTCGGCTGAATTAACCGCGGCCGTTGCCAGGTACCGCGCACCCGCGCGGGACGCTTTTGCCAGAGTGGTGTACTCGTAAAAATATCTGCCAAACTCCGCGGTGGCGCCGAACAGCATTAAGAGAATCGGAATGACGATGGCGAGCTCAACTAATTGAACGCCCCGCTCGTCCGCGATGGTGCGGCGCAGTCTGATGACTCGTCGCAAGCGGCGTGAACAGCGGATTTTTCTCAGTCGCCAATGCATGAACATCCTCGCTTACTTGTAGAGAACCGGCGTGGCCATCAGGTTATTTGCTGGACCGCCGGCTGGGTCATACCCGCCTTTTCCTGCAACGACGATGTCGTTGATGTACTCGGCTTGAATGTCGCCACCGTTGCCGCTGCCGACTTTTGTTTGCAAAAAGAACTGGCCGAAGCGGTTGAACTTGACGACGTTTCTGCCCTGGTCGTATTCGGCGAATTTCACGATCGGGATAATCACGACGCGACGACCCGGAACCGGCGTATGCGATGGAGATTGCGAAGGGCTGCCGGCGCGATACTGCGTGTAGTCAATGTTCTCTTTGATATTTGCATCCGGAGGCATATCAACCGGATTGACTTGCGATGTCTGATATTCGTCAAAGCGCGTATTGATTCCCTGTCTCACGGCGCCGGCGGTCACACCGGTCTTGGTATCAACCGCGTAGGTGGCTCCGGCTTCGGCGCACATGTCAACGCCACTCGCCAGGCCGACGCGCACGTCTTTTCCTCCTGAGCCGGCGACGGCAAGAATTTGGTAGTTGCCCGGCGAAACCATATTTCCCGAGCCAGCACGAATGGTGTACGTCTGACCGGGCATCATCGGCACGTCGTAATCAATCACAGAAACCGGCAGCCAGTTGCAAAACACATTCAGCGGAACTGAATATCCTGCCGTCGCAGTCGCGCTCAAATTCTTGCTGCTGCCCAGCACGCTGACAGCGAATGACACAGCAATGGGCGCCGGTGGCGTGGTTACCTGAACAAAGCGAATGTCCTTGGGCGTCGCCTGTGCCGAACCCTCGCTCATGTATGGACCATCAAGATTCTTCGCAAACAAAACATTGGCGCGCGGAAAGGAAACTGACTGCTGATTGAAGTCGTACTTGTTCATTACCTGGACCGCGCGGTTGGTGGCTTCAGTTATTCCCGTCGACGAGGAATTCAGACCTGAAACTGCAGCCAGGGCGGCGGCGTCAGCGGCGTTTTGCAGCTCCGTCTTCGCCAGGTAAAAACGGCTGATATCAACTCCGAGCCCAACCGCCAGTAACACTGCCAACATTCCAATCGCTGACATCGCCAGGATGGAACCGCGCTCGCCCTTTCGTTTGTTGGTATTCAACGTCTTCATTTTCCCCTCCTGCCAAAATGATCGTAATGGTCTCAGTCGGTTATGGCTTGAGAGGTTCGGGGCGCGCGGGTGTAACCGCAGCTTGGGCCACGGGCGCTGCTTGCTCAGCGATGTGCGTGGTATTGGCGGAAGTAGTTGTGACCGAACTACTGCTCACTTCAGTCGCGCTCTTTGTTTTTGGATCAACTGTCGCAGGCGCGACCGGAGTTTTCGGAGCCGCATCTGGCGTCACTTGGGATTTCTGGCCGGTGATCGAAAAACCTGTCGGTCCTTGAATGCCTTCGCCTTTCGGCTCAACGCCCAACGGCGAGCCCTTCTTCAGACCATCGATGCCGCGAAATTGCGGAATGTCATCGCGGTTGAGGGGCTTCACGACATTTGCCGTGATGATGAACATCAGCTCAGTCTCGTTCTTTTGAAATGACTTTGATTTGAACAGATTGCCGAGGATCGGAATCTGGCTAAGCAGCGGCACTTCGGACATCGTTTTGATTTCGCGGTTGTCGAGCAAGCCGGCGAGCGCGAAACTCTGTCCATCGCGCAATTCGACGCCAGTTGTAGCGCGACGCGTGCTGAGCCCAGGGATTACGAAACCGTCGAACTTCACGCCGTTGGAAAAATCGATAGTCGAGACTTCAGGCATCAGCTCGAGCCGGATGTGATCTTCGTCAATAATCGTCGGTTTGAATTTCAGGCGCACACCGTATTCCTTAAAAACGATTGTCACGCCCGTGCGCGTCCCATCGCTTTGGACGACGGGAATGGGAAACTCGCCCCCCGCGAGAAAACTGGCTTCCTGTCCGTCCATCGCAATGATGTTGGGCTCCGCTAATTCACGAACTGCGCCTTCGGTGGTTAGAGCTCGCAGCATTGCCAGCGAGTTTCCGCCCATCAGCAACAAGTTGAGCGCCGGCGACGACAGCGCGCCTTCAATCACGCCGCAGCCGGTGCAAAGCGGACGTGGTTGCGATGGCGGACTTGATAGACCACTTGGTCCAAGCCCGCTGTTTAGATATCCGCCGTGGCTTGGCGCGCCTTGATAAGTGAATGAAGTGCCGAGATCTTTCATGCGATTACGCGAAACTTCCGCGACGCGTACCGAAAGTTGGATCTGTGTCGCGCTTTTCACCGGCGAGGCAAGCATGTTCACGGTCTTAAAGCCCGCGGCCTCAACGACGCTCTGCACCTGGCCGGCGGTTTTTGCATCCGCGACGCTGCCCGACAGCACGACTGAGCCATTAGCCTGGCTCAAGCGAATGTCATCTTTCGGAAACAGCGCCCGAATTTGGGAATCGATGAGCGAAAGATTGGCGCGCACGTAAACGTCGAACACCAGGTATTCGTTTCCCGACTGTTCCCAGGCAATGAAGTTCACCTGGCCAAACGCTTTGCCGTTAACGACAACCTGATCGGGCGTAACCAGCACTGCTTCGGCTATCTCCGGATTGGAAACCGAGAAGCGACCGACCGGCTTGTCAAAATTGATCACGCGCGACTGGCCAACCAGCACGTTGACTGCAACGGCTTCTTTGTTTTGTTTGAAAGACGCTTTGTAGGAGTTCTCATCCGCGAAAGCGAACGAGCTGGTCACTGCGATGATCAACGACGCCAGCAGCAAATGGGGTCGGCGTGTGATTGGGGAACGGCTGTACATGTCTCTTGCTCCTTTGGTTTCGATACTCGTTGTGTCGCGTTGAATTAAAAAGCGCGCGCGAATCTTTTCAAGGAAAATCCACGTTCCGTTTTTTTGCGCCCTCGATCATCTCGACCGACGCGCGCGGAGGTGCTGGGCTGGGTGATGTCGCGGCGGGCTTCACCTCGGCCCGAACGTGGTGCACTGTCGGTTGAGTGGCCGGCTTAACCTGTTCACTCTTTAGCGATCCGGGGTCAGGCACAGGTGCAGCGTGGTCGCCGCCCAACAGTCCGCGTTTATTAATGCCTGTTGTTTGCTCATCACCCTGGTCCACTGAATTGCGCATGACGAGTTGCAGGTGACCTTCGCTAGCCGCTAGTGCCAGTTTCTCCGCCTGCTCGGGCAGCACCAGCAGCGTCACGGCCTTAACACTGTTTGCTTCGCGCTGGTCCTCGGGCTTGTCGATGTTCTGGCCGTTGGCAAGTACCTTGATGTTCTGGAGTACAATTTTTGAAATCGGATCCTGCATGCCGACCTTTTCAGCCGGGTCAATAACAACGACCACGTCCACCAGCGTGCCGGGCATGATGAAACCGGAAATTCCAACAACGTCATCAACCTTGACCGTCATCGCGCGATAGCCTTCCGGAATCACAGCGGAAAGTCCGCCGGCCGTGCCTTCAGGCGCCAGGCGCGCTTCCGTGATTGGTTCGCGCGGAGCGATGTTGGTGACCGCAACGCGTCCGGTTAATTTGTCGGCTGACTCAAAGGCGCCGTCAGGAGTCGATTCTTTTGGGAATTGGACCACCATCACCTGTTCAGGGATGATCTTCGTGCCGACGGGAATCGCCACCTTGGCAACTGCCACACGATTCAGATTTTTTGTGTAGGCCTGAGCGCTGGACAAATAACGGCTGACCGAAAAGGCCGCCAGTAATCCGAACAGCAGTGCTCCGACTAAAACGATGAAAAAGCGTTTGTTGCGCATAGTTAACTCTCCGTGTGGTTCAGCTGGTCGCAAAGTACGACCCTGGATTTTCAAGCTCGAAAGATAGCGATGGAGATGATGCTGCCCATGGTGATAGCGACGCCGTAGGGAATGGTATGAGTGCGATCAGCCGGCACCGCGAACTTGGGCATCTGCCAGCCGGGTAATAAGCCAACTAATATTTGCAAGACGCGGTGCAGCGTCGTGACGACGGTACCGGCGCGTATGATTGAAACTACCGCCAACAAACCGCCGGTAAGAACAACGACCAGGAAAGTTGGAACTACAAGTTGCGCGCCGGTTACCGCGCCGATTGCTGCAAAGAGTTTCACATCGCCCGCGCCCATCGCGCCGAAGATATGAAGTATGAACATGAGAACGAATGCCAGAGCGCAACCGCCCATGCTTGTTGCGACCCCTGGTAGTCCGCCAAAAATTCCGTTTAGTGCCAGACCGCCGGCGAGTGCCGCCAGCACAAACGCATTCGGAATTCGACGATAGCGAACGTCGTAATAACCGATGACGATTGCCAACGGCACCAACAGTCCAATGTTTACGATTGCTTGAGACATTTCGGTTATTGCCGACGGTTGAAATTCGAAAGCGTTGACGTGCGAGCTAGCCGCCGACCCGCGCCACAAGTTCGTTGAGCCTGACGCCGATCGCATTGCCGAGTGCTGAAAATGAACCCGCCACCGCGATGGCAACCAGCGCTGCGGCTACGGCATACTCGGAAAGTTCGAGACCAGTCTCATTTAGCAGAAAATTCTTCATGTCGTTCTGCCTTTGCTAATGCTATTTGGAGATCGTCGTGCCCAACGAAGTGATCTTGTCACCGATGGCAGTGCCCAAAGCTGTAAAAGCGCCCACGACCGCGATAGCGACCAGCGCCGCCGCGACTGCGTACTCCGAAAGTTCAAGACCTGTTTCATCAAGAAGGAACTTTTTCATCGTCTTCACCTCTATCGTAGAAATGATTTCAAAATTTTGAATTGGACGGGGCCAGGCGCGTTCTTACGAAGTTCATGATTCGATAAGAACGCGCTGGTCCAGCTCGTTGTCACAACTACTTGGAAATCGTGGTTCCAAGCGTGGTGATTTTTCCGCTGATGGCGGTGCCGAGGGCGGTGAAAGCACCGACCACTGCGATCGCAACCAAGGCTGCGGCAACTGCGTATTCCGACAACTCAAGACCGGTTTCATCGCGAAAGAATTTGCTAATCATTTGTGTTTGCTCCTTTAAGTTTGGGTTGTTGCTGATCGTTTCTTCATCTGGTTGTGCGTGCCCCTGAAAGACTCATGACGGAAGGGCCACTGTTGAATGTGGCCCCTCGCGGCTGCTGCGCGATGCGGAAGCGGCGTTGACCGTGCGGCGGCCAAAGCCATTTATTCCACTCACCACAGCGCCACAGAGAGTTAGCGCCAAAAGCAAAAGACTGTTGCCGCGCGCGAGCATCACGCTGACATTTAGAACTGCCAGCGTTAGCACGGGCGCGGCGATCGCAATCGCTACCAGCGAGATGAACTCTTTAGTGGTTATAGACTTCATGAGATTCCGTTAGCCTGTTGGGCCTTTCTTTTTTTCTCTCTCGCGACACAATGTTGCGCGCGACGTTCTTGCACTTAACAAGCGACGTGCCATTAACCCGCATCCGGAAATGCGCGCAATTGCGAGGTTTCAGAGCGATATGCGCCCAACTTTGTAGCCCGCGGTTAACGAAATCTCGCCGCTGTCAGATTGTCTTTCGCTTGCGAAGAGGAGGGTTTAGGGGTTTATGCGGAGCATTTGTGAGTTGTCGCCATCGGTTGACAGCCAACGGCCGCGATCAGCCGCGCGGGCGACAGGGTTCTGTCAAAAAAGAAAAGCACCCGAGATTGCTCTCGAGTGCTTGTTAGAGTTTAAGTAGTGTTCGGCTAGTTGCGTTCGGCGCGAAACTGCAGGCCCGGCTCCGTATCTTCCTGGAGAAAATCCGTGACGTCGATAGCAAGCCGCTTCAACTTCTTGTAAAGCGTTTGCCGCGAGCCGAGACCTAACGCTTCGCTGGTTCGGGCCACGTTGCAGTGGTTGCGCTTGAGTGTTTCAGTTATGACGCGCCGCTCGTATTCTTCTAACAATTCCTCAAGCCGTTCCGGAGATTGTTTTCCGTCTTTATCATGAAACTGAGCCGGCCAGATGTGCTGGCTAAGATTGTTCGGCTTTATGTATTCGTCTTCTTCAGCGTACAAGACCAGTCGTTCAATTTCGCCCGCCAATTCTCGAACGTTGCCCGGCCACGGGTACGCTTCCAAAATCCGAACGGCGTCCCAGGTAATGCCCGCAACCGCGCGATCGTTTCGGCGCGCGAAATGGGAGAGGTAATGCGAAATGAGCGCGGACACATCTTCAGGACGTTCCCTGAGCGGCGGAACCTTCACGGTAAGCGCGGCGACGCGGTAATAAAGATCTTCTCGGAACAGTCGCTCACGCACCAACTGCTCAAGATCTTTATGGGTGGCGGCAATGACACGGACGTTTACTTTACGTGGAGACTGTTCGCCGAGCGGATGGATTTCGCCTTCCTGCAGGAACCGCAGCAGTTTTGGTTGCAACGCAAGTGGCAGATCCCCAATTTCATCCAGGAATAACGTTCCATTCTCGGCCGCGCGAACTAATCCTTCACTGTCTCTAAGCGCGCCGGTAAAACTTCCGCGACGATGGCCGAACAGCATGCTCTCGATCAAATCGGGCGGCGCCGCCGAACAGTTGAATGGAATGAACGCTTTGTCTGTGCGCTTGCTCAGCCTGTGAATCGCGTGAGCCACCAGTTCTTTGCCCGTGCCTGACTCACCTGTGATTAGAACTGTCGAATTTGAATCTTTGATCCGGGCCACAACCCGAGCGACCTCGTCCATCGCGCGGCTCGCAAAAATCATCCCCGGCAGTATGGCTTTGTCATCTTTTTCCTCTGCGACCTTCTGCGCGCGAGTTGGCCGATGCAACGCCACGTGAGAATGGGCCAGGCGCGTCGCATCAATGATGCCGCCAAGATCTCTTGCCTGAACGGCGGAGATTGGACGCACGCACTGACCATATAAAGCTGCGCCCTCGCGCTGTGATTGCGAGCTACTCAAAACAAACCACACGCAGGTGTCACCAGCTTTGACCTTGGGCCAGTCGGCATTCCCTGTCAACACTTTCATCAAATCCGCCTCGGCCAGAGAGATTTCTGTCTCCTGCAAGCCTTCGACCCATTGAAGGTGGGGCGTCGAGCCGGGACCGAAACTCCAAATCGAAAGACCATACATAGGGGCGGTCGCTTCCACTACCAGACTGAGCTTGAGCATTACTTCATAGAGAAGCTCCGGACCAGACTCGGCCCCCTGGCACAAAGCCCGCAGAATTGAACTCATCGGTAATTGATTGCTGTTGGTCAAAGCGTTGGCGCAATCCTGGTGGTGTAATCGAACTCTCACACGATGCTTCGGCAAATTACAGCGAAGCCATTTCAGAAAAAGCTGAGCGGAATCAATTTTGAGGGCAAGGTCGCGAAGGCGCTGTCAGGTTACCCGTGTTCAAACTGGGACGGGTTTCGCCTTGGAGTCTAGTCGCGCCAAGCCAAGAGTGTCAACAATTTTAAACGCACGCACGGGCCTCTCGAACCGGCCCCGAATTGTGTTCGCCAGCCGTTCGCCCTTTTGGTCCATTAAGCGCTCTTACTTCATGTAACCGTTGAACTTACGTTACGAAACCGTTACAAAGAAATTGCTTTACACCCTTAAGCACCGGTGCTACATTCCGCCAACCTTGACCCTAAACCGTTGACTGGCAACGGATTGAACGAAGTTTTTAGCGCAGCCTGTTGTGGAAACATAGCGAAAACACCCGCTATCTTGTGCATAGACGATTCAGTCTAGTTAAGCAGACTCTTAAAAATAACATGGCTATTCAGTTTGGAACCTCCGGATGGCGAGCTGTAATTGCTGACGAATTCACATTCGCCGGTGTGCGATCCGTGACCGGAGCGATTTGCTCCCACTTTGGTTCCAAGAGAGCCGCGAATGACATGATGGTGGTGGGCTATGACACTCGTTTTCTTGGGGAACAGTTCGCTCGTGAATGCGCCGACATCGTAACCGCCAACGATTTTCAAGTGCTGCTCTGTGACGGCCCGGTACCGACTCCCACTCTTTCGCACGCCATCCGCACGCGCAAAGCTGTCTGCGGAATCAATTTTACCGCTTCGCACAATCCACCCGAATACAACGGCATGAAGCTGTCCACCGCAGATGGTGCTCCTGCTCTGCCGGAAGTCACACGCAACGTCGAACAACTCATCAAGGACGTGGAGCGGAGCCAAAGCAAAACTCAATCCGACAAGTCATCGCTGCAAACGTTTTCCGCACGCCCCGATTATCTAGCTGATCTGAGTACAAAGATTAAGTTTGACGTAATCAAAGGCGCGGGCGGTCGCTACGCCTACGATCCACTTTGGGGCACAGGCCGCGGTTATCTTGATGAAGCGTTAAGGATGCATGGCCTGGAAGTAGAAACGATTCATGATTGGCGCGACGTCCTTTTCGGAGGCAGAGCTCCAGAGCCGGAAGAAAGTCACTTAAGCGAATTGCGCGAACTGGTCTTGTCTAAGAAATGCGTGCTCGGTCTGGCAACAGACGGGGATGCCGATCGTTTCGGTGTCATCGACGCAAACGGTTCCTTTATCTCCCCCAATCAATTGATTGCTCTTCTCTTCGATTATTTGGTGGAGTCAAGACAATGGAGTGGGGGCGCTGCCCGCTCCGTTGCAACTTCGCATCTGGTCGATCGCGTTGCGGAAGCACGTGGTTTGCCGATTTACGAAACGCCTGTCGGTTTCAAATATATCGGAGAGTTGATCAATGAAAACAAGATTGTCATCGGTGGTGAAGAGTCGGCGGGACTGTCAATCCAAGGTCACTATCCGGAGAAAGATGGCATCCTTGCGTGTCTGCTCGCAGCGGAGGCAGTTGCGGCGCGCGGCACGAGTTTGACGGAGCAGTTGAATGAGTTGTACGCGCGGGTTGGTAAGCTTTATTCCGGTCGCACGGGAATTCGCCTGACTCCGGAAATAATGAAAGTGCTGCCCGACAAACTTAAACAGGATCCAAAAGAGATTGGCGGCCGTCGCGTTGACCGCACTAATCGCCTTGATGGTGTGAAGTTCCTTTTTGCCGACGGCTCCTGGCTCTTAATGCGTCCGTCAGGAACTGAGCCGGTAGTTCGTATTTACGCGGAATCAGAATCAGCAAAAGACGTGGAGGTGCTCCTTGAGCAGGGTCATAGATACTTATTGGGTGGATGAACGGATTCGGGCGCAGCGCGTTGCGCCTCGAGTAGCTTCTCCGTTGGCATCAGTCAAAGAGATTTCTCTGGATATTATTGGCACTCGCGCCGAAGTTCGACGTCGCGGTGGATTAATACCAGCATGGGTAATCTTTGGAATGATTATCCTGGGAACGTTTGCGATTTGCGTCGGCGTGACCATGCGGACGCGTAACAGGATGTCTTTGGCTTCCGATCAATATGTTCGCATGCAAACGGATGTTGAGGGACTACGTAACACCAACCAGTCGCTGCGATTGGAAATCGAGAAGTTGCGTACCGACCCGCGCACCATAGAAGTCGCTGCTCGCAGCCGGCTGAACATGGTACGGCCAAACGAGATTGTAGTGCCGGTCGAATGAGCGATTGGGGAAGCTCCTTCGCAACGGACAACACTGGATTCGATTTTACCTGCCGGTTGCCCGCTAGTTCCCCTTCTTGAACGCCACGTATCGCGAGTGCCTGCCGAGAACGCGCGGTTGTGACTGCCATCACAGCCGCGCTCCCCTCTTAAAGAATCATTAGCAAACGTCAGTGATAGTCGTGTTGACACGTCTATACCTGTAAACTAATATCGAACTCCATTTAGCAACGATTAAAGTTCTATGCCTGAAACCAAGGTCACTTCACCAGCACAGGAAGCGCTCGAAGAATGGGAGCGCGACACGCTTCAACCGGTTCTGGAAAAACATCCCGAACGAAAATCCAGTTTCCAGACTGTCTCGCTCGAGGAGACGAACAGACTCTACTCGCCGGCGGATGTTGAGCCGCTCGATTTCGAACGCGACATTTCGTTTCCCGGCAATTTCCCATACACCCGCGGCATACATCCCACCGGCTATCGCGGCAAGCTTTGGACCATGCGCCAGTTTGCCGGCTTCAGCACGCCGGAAGAAACTAATGCGCGTTTCAAATACCTATTGGCACAAGGCCAGAACGGTCTTTCGGTAGCGTACGACTTGCCGACCTTAATGGGTTACGACGCTGATTCCCCGCTCTCAGAAGGCGAGGTCGGTAAATGCGGCGTGGCGGTATCGTCGTTAGCCGACATGGAAGTGCTGTTTGACAAGATACCGCTCGAGCACGTCACCGTATCGCAAACGATTAACGCGCCGGCCTCCGTTTTGTTGGCGATGTATCTGGTAGTGGCCGAGAAACAAGGCGCCGACTGGAAAAAGATTTCCGGCACGCTGCAAAACGACATCCTCAAGGAATATATTGCGCAGAAGGAATGGATCTATCCGATTCGTCCGGCGATGAAGCTGGTCATTGATACTTTTGAATTCTGTACGCAACAAGTACCCCGCTACAATCCGGTGTCGGTCAGTGGTTATCACATCCGCGAAGCCGGCGCGACCGCTGTACAGGAACTCGCCTTCACGTTGCGCGATGGGCTTGAATACGTGGAATGGGGTATTCGCGCCGGCCTTGAGTTAGATGAGTTCGTGCCTCGGATTTCCTTCTTTTTCAACGCGCATAATGATTTTTTTGAAGAGGTGGCTAAGTATCGCGCTGCGCGTCGCATTTGGGCGCGCGAAATGCGCGATCGATTTGGCTCAACCAACGAGCGTACGCTTAAGCTGCGGTTCCATACGCAGACGGCCGGAGTTTCATTAACCGTCCAACAACCGCTGAACAACATCGTACGGGTCGCTATCCAGGCGCTGGCCGGCGTCCTGGGCGGCACTCAAAGCCTGCACACCGACGCCTACGACGAAGCGCTCGCGCTGCCAACCGATCGCGCCGCGCTCATCGCTTTGCGCACCCAACAGATCATTGCCGAGGAGACCGGCGTGGCGAACACGGTAGATCCGCTGGGTGGGTCTTATTACGTCGAATCGCTGACGCAAAAAATGGAAGAAGGAGCGCGGGATTATTTTCGCCGCATCGACGCGATGGGCGGGATGGTTGAAGCAATTGAGAAAGGTTTTCCGCAGCGCGAGCTACAGGACTCGGCTTATCAGTATCAGAAGGCGGTCGAGCGCGGTGAGCAGGTTATTGTCGGCGTTAATAAGTACGCGATGGAAGACGAGCCCGCGGTTTCCACCCTCGTAATCGATGAATCCGTTCGCGAGCATCAGGTTAATCGCTTGCAGCAAACGCGCGCCCGGCGCGACGGCGGCGCCGTAAGCAACGCGCTTGAGAAACTCCGCCGCGCTGCTCAGAACGATGAGAACACGATGCCGGCGACGATTGAGGCGGTGCGCGCTTACGCCACACTTGGCGAGATCTGTTCTGCGCTGCGCGATGTTTACGGCATCTATGAAGAACCTGCTTTCTAGTTTTCGCGACCTCCGCAAATTGCTTCTTACAGTAAGGCTAAAAATAAGTTCATGAACGAAAGAAAAATCCGCGTGCTGGTTGCGAAGCCAGGTCTCGACGGCCACGATCGTGGCGCGAAAGTCATTGCCCGCGCGTTGCGCGATGCCGGCATGGAAGTGATCTACACTGGCCTGCGCCAAACGCCGGAAATGATTGCGGCAGCAGCGCTACAAGAAGACGTCGATGCCGTCGGCGTTTCGATTCTGAGCGGCGCACACAACACGCTCTGCCCGCGTATTGTGCAACTGCTGCGCGACCAGGGTATGGACGATTGCCTGGTGCTGCTCGGTGGCATTGTTCCCCAGGACGATATCGCTAAACTGAAACAGCAAGGCGTCGCGGAAATTTTCCTGCCCGGAACATCCACCGAAAACATCGTCAAGTTTCTCCGCGAAAACGTTAAGCCACGCGAATAGACGAATGGCACAGGCGTCTGCAATCGTTATTGACGTCGTGGAATCAATCGCAGTCATTCGTTTCAACCAACCTGCCAAACGCAACCCTCTTTCCAGCTCCACCCTGAACGAACTTGCGAACGCAGTCTCGTCCTTAACTGCTCGTGAAGAACTGAAAGCGATCATCTTCACAGGTTCGGAGGACGTGTTTGCTTCAGGCGCCGACATTCGTGAATTGGCCGAACTCGACCCGGAACGCGCAACTGAGTTTTCCAAAGTCGGTCAGGAACTTTTTCAAACCATTGCGGACGCCGGGCAGGTAACGATTGCCGCCATCAACGGCTATTGCATGGGCGGCGCACTTGATTTGGCGTTGTCCTGCGACATTCGGATCGCGTCGCCGCAGGCTGTTTTCCGCCACCCCGGCGCACGTTTGGGCATCATCACCGGCTGGGGCGGAACACAGAGATTGCCGCGACTGATTGGTCGCGCGCGCGCTCTCGACTTTTTGCTTTCAGCGCGCCTGATGAAGGGCCACGAAGCGCTCGAAGTCAGGCTCATTAATCAGCTGGAAGCGATCCCGCTTGAGGCGGCTATCCGATTCGCTGGGACAATTGCTCGGAAACCGAACTAAAAAAAGAGCCGGACTCGAAAGAATCCAGCTCTTAAAATTAAGCGTACCAGACTACGCGTTTTTGGTTACCACCTGAATCTGCCGGACAATTGAATCGTGCGTGGCAAGTCCGTGGAGGATGGATTTCCCAGCGCCCCGAATTCGCCCGCTTTCAGTGGAGCCGTGTAACCCTTCTGTAAATCGCTGAGCGTTAAGACCCGGCCGTCAGCGCCAATGTATCTACCGTTGGTTGCATTGAGGCAGACACGACAGTTCGGGTCGGTGGAAATGGGCAACTGGTTAAGGTTGGGGTTGCCGTTGAAAAGCAAGAAGTTCGAGTGGTTAAGAACATTGAAGACGTCAACCTTAAACTCCAACCTCATCTGTTCTCGAATAGGAAAGGCTTTGATGAAGGACAGGTCAAATCGAGCAAAGGGGTTGGTTATCCCGGCGTTGCGTTCCAAGTCTCCAGTAAGGAACTGAAAGTCAACGATGTTTGGCGCGCCTGTAATTGGGTCTGACGGCCTCAAGCTATCGCGCGGACCGGAACTCGAGGCACCAGCGGGTGCTGCGAACGTGGTTTGAGGGCACGCTGGGCAGTCTACATGTCCTGCAGGGCCGACCAACAAGTTGCCGCCACGACCAGCAATGTTCGTTGTACTCAGGACACCGTTTGCCAGGATGTTTGGCCGCTGCACGGTTTCGTTACCGGCGCCAAAGAAGGTTGAACCGGAAAATGGACCATCTCCACTGGAGATTGGATAAGGCCTGCCGGATTCCAGCCTGCCGATCATTCCGATCGTCCAGTTGTTCACCAAGTGCCTGGCAAAACCATCTGTCAGGTCCTTGGTGTCATAGACCAGCCCAAAGTTAAATTGATGCGGAGTGTCATTAGAAGCACGGGAGAAATCGAGGTTAACATTGCGCGGATCTGCCGGCTCAGAAATCCCGAAAAAGTCTTCGCCATTTGTCAGGAGTTTCGAGAAGACATATCCCGCCTGAAATTGAAGGTGGTTCGAGTAACGCTTTTGCAGGCTGACGACCAGAGCGTTGTAGGTCGAGCGACGCGAATTCTCGTTAGTTCGAACAGCTGTAAAACGAGGATCCGGTCGAGCACCGAAGTAAAAGAATCCTGGATGGGCGGGATCCGGATTGATAACCGGATAGTTTGTGTCTCGTTCACCGTAGAGTCCGTGCCCGAAAACGCCGAGATAGCCGAGGTCGAGGACAAAGTCCTTACCTAATTGCCGGCTGAAAGTGAAGTTGAAGTTGCGAGACTCAGCATTCTTCAGGTTTGGTGATATCGGTCTTACGCGCCCAAAGGAACCGGCTGGGCGAAGGGTAGCCAGTACCGCGTCAGACGGCCGATTAGGTGCAAATGCCAGTACCGCTGGATCATCTGTGCCCACCGTTAGCAAGTTCACGCCGTCGAAGTTTAACGAGTCAAGCGAGATATTCAGATAAGCTAACTGAGTGATCTCAGCAAATGAGAATCGCAGGACGCTTCTGTCTGCATCACCAAAAATCTTATGCATGAAACCACTGCTAAAGCGTGGGCTCCAGGCAATGCCAATTCTTGGCTGCAGGTTGTTATGATCCTTTGAGCACGCAGGAATGATCCCGTTAGCCTGTAGACAGCCCGAACCACTTTTTATAGGCCCGCCTTTAAAAGCTCCGCTCTCGAGATCGTAACGAAGGCCCAGGTTGAGCGTAACGTTTGGTCTGACTTTCCACGTATCCTGACCATAGAACCCGTAGATGTTATCGGTTGTGGTGACCTGCGCAGGACCAAGGCCAATGCTGAAGAAGCTCGCATTGGGATAGGTAAAGAAGCCCGGCGGCGCAACCCGCGGCTCAGGATTGTCAAAATCGTAGAGACCCTTATTGATTTGCGTAAACAATGAGTAATAGGGGAAGTGGCTAACGCTTGCCCCCACCTTGAAGGTATGCGAACCGGTGGTTATCGATAAGTTGTCCATGAATTGATACCGTTTCTGCAGTCCGCCCTGGGGGCAACAGAAAGCGGCGCCATGGTAGAAGTTCGGACCTTCCAAACCAGGACTATTGCTCTTGGTTGGGGTCTGGGTCAGGAACCGATGCCAAAAGAAGCGGAACTCATTGACTGTGGTCTGGTTGGCGGTCCATGTGTCCGAAAGGTTTAGCATGTTGTCATGAATGACTGATGCGACCAGGGACTCAGGCGTAAGTATTGGAGCGATTTGGACCACGAGATTATCGGATATATCACGCTGCACGTTGTAGCGCGCAGTGAAGAAATTGTTTTTGGTGATTTGATGATCAATCTTACCGGAATAGAGCAATTCTTTCGTCGGTTGCGAAATTGTGATCACGCCCGAAGGAGGCGTCAAAGTGAGTGGCACTCCCTGACGTACCTGCTCATAGCTCACAAACCAGAAGGTGCGATTCTTGACGATTGGTCCTCCCGCGGTTAGTCCTCCTTCATACTTGTGGAAGGGCGCCCGTCGGAAGTTCGCATCAAAGCTTTGGTTGTAGAAATAGCTATTGGCCGCCAGATTGCGCCCACGAGTGTAATAGTGAGCATCACCATGGAACCCGTTGGTACCTGACTTAGTGATGACATTGAGAATGACACCTCCTGCCTGGCCATACTCAGCGTTATAGTTATTGGTCAGCACCTGGAATTCTTTGACTTCTTCAACCGAGGCGCCGAGCGCGTCACGCGTAGAAACGACTTGGTCAGAAATATCGCCGCCGTCCACGTTTACCAGAACGCCGCGATTATTGGCCGAGCCTGGTCCCACCAGATCGCTCGAAACACCCGTGGTGTCATACTTCACTCCGGGCGCAGTTAACGCGAGACCGGCATAGTCGTTTGAAACGCCGCCAATGCCGTTGAAGCTGGTGGTAGTTGGTAAGGTCGCGACCTGCGTGTCGGTGACCACAGTTGAAACGTCCGTCTTGGTTGTTTCTACTAAGGGAAGCTCTGAAGTGATTGTTACCTCGCCCGTGGCAGTGCCGACCTGGAGACTAAAGTTGACATCTCTCTTTTCCCCGACCTGCAGTTTTACGTTTTCTGCCTTGGCTGGCGCGAAGCCTGCTGAGTCGACGCGTACATCGTAGTTGCCCGGCGGCAAATTATCGAAGCGATACGCTCCGTCAGACGAGGTCGTAGTAGTGCGCTCGATACCGGTGTCGACATTTCTCGCGACAACAGTGGCATCCTTGACTACGGCACCTTTGGGATCGCCGACGGTACCGATGATCGTCGCTGTTGATTGCGCACTGGCAACAAACGATGACAGGAACAAAGTGGTGAGCAGACCAAGCGTGTAGAGAATGCGTTTAATCATAATGTCTCCTTTGGGACCGACCTGACGGCGTGTAGGCGCGACGGGGAGTAGCCGAGCAAGGAAAGAGAGTGTTTGCTGGGAATGGTCCATAACCATACCTCCCAAAAGACCTCGATTGGATTCAAATCTCTCAGCAGCAACGGCGCGTCTCCTTTAAGAGCTCGTGAGTTCCTCTGTTGGACCAGCTAGTTACCGTGACGGGTTTCTTGAACGCAAGTCACATTCTCAACCGTGACGTTCATTTATGTCAACATTTATCCCAGAAACCTTAAAGAAAGTTTCGAGGTCATTGTTGCAAATTCAAAATTCTGGATTGATCTTGTTTAGTTTTTTGGAGGGCCAACTACCGTGCGTTGCTTTTCTTCTCAAGGAACCTGTCGATGCCCTTGCGGCAGTCGTCGGTGAAGCGAGCGATAACATTGGTATCCGCACCGGCGGCGAGCGCTTCAGGAAATGCCAGGCCATCGACTTGATAGAGCAGCGCTTTGGTAAGCCCGATGGCTGAACGACTCAGCTTTTCAAACTGGCCTGCGTAAGCTCTGACCTCCGCATCAAAATTCTCATCTGCAAAAACTTGATTGACGAGTCCAAATTCCTGTGCGGTCTGAGCGTCAATTTCCAACCCGCGTGTCAATAACTCGAAAGCACGTTTCTCGGAAACGTTGCGGCGGAGAATCGCCGTTACCATTGCCGGCACGAAACCAATTTTCACTTCCGGATAACCGAATCGGGCATTGGCCGACGCCAGTACAAGATCGCAAGCGCTGGCGAGTCCGCAACCGCCGGCAAGTGCTCTTCCCCGAACCGCGGCGATTACCGGCACGGTTACCGAACGGATTAAAGTGAACAACTCCAGCAACAAACGCGCGTCTTCAGCGTTTTCAGCGACAGAGCCATCCGCAATTTTTTGCAACGCCGAAAGATCGGCGCCCGAACAGAAATCTTTACCGGCGCCGGTGATTATTATCGCGTTGACAGATGCGTCGTCGTTTGCTTTACGCAACGACGCCTTCAACTGCTGGATTAATGCGTCGTTTAGGGCGTTACGTTTTTCGGGACGGTTAAGCGTGAGCGTAGCGATTGCGCCTTCGACGGCATAAAGAACAACTAGGGTTTTGTTGGTCATCGCGGAACGATCGATTTATCGGGATATCAGTTCGAGCGACTGCGCTTCTTCATCGGAGACGTCGATCGTCATTCGCAGCAGTGCAGTCGAAAATGTTTTGCCCTGCGCGTCGGTCATCAACGATAGCGTCCCGCCGCCGCCCAGGCTGTGATGCAAAAGGAAATTCAATGCGCCGATGTTCGGCAGTTCAAATCTCTCTACGTCGCCTTTGCAAATGCCTTTGAAGTGCTCTTTAACACGCGCCGCAGTCACTTCGCGCACCAGTAACCGATAGATTTCATCGCTGAAGGCAATCAATCCAACATTCGCGGTGTCGCCTTTGTCGCCGGACCGCGCGTGCGCAAGTTTTACCAGTTGAATCTTCATTAGAACCTTAACGGAGTCCATTTCTAACTGTTCACGGCCCAATGCGGAACCGCGAGCGGTAGCGACCGGATGTCGGCGACCATGTTGAAGGCGGACCGAACGCTATCCATTGTCGACCGCAGCATCCGGTCGCTACCGCTCGCGGTTCCGCAGCGAGGGTTTCTTCTCATCGCGCCATCTAATAAAGCCTGTTTCCCAAACCTCTATTAATTCTACTTCGGTTCAAGGTTTCTAGTTCAGAGTCCAACCTTTAGGTTGCTCTTGCGCCGGCAACGGCAAGCTGAAGCTTGGACTCTGAACTGCTTGACCTTTAACTAAAAGCATTAATTCCTATACCTCGATTAATTCTACCTTCGGCACAATTTCGCTCTTCGGGATCAGCGCCGGCCAGTAGGCAACAATCTCTTCAACTTTCGGACGGCCGCCCGCAAAGCCAGTCACGCCCGGTGGGCCAGTCAGAACCAGCGGAGCAATCTCCTTCGTAAATCTCTCGACGTCCGAGCGGTTCTGACCGCGGACGCCAACCCGCAATTGAACTTCCGGAAGATCTGGCGAAGGTTTTCCTGCGAGTGGTCCATGCGTGGCGTTCGCGCCCACAAATTCGGTAAGTATCTCGTCAAACTTTAATCCCAGTCGATCGAGACGTCCTCGCAAGATTCGATCGGCCGCTTGCGCCTTGTCGTACGCGTCGGGCCAGGAATAGACGAGTGTTCCGACGGCTTTGTATCCGGCAGAATAGCTGATTGAAACTTTGAAAGTATCGGTGGCCGGCCGGCCTTCGATTCCAAAGACGCGGACTCGGTCGCGGCCTTCATATTCGAGTTGCACAGTCGTGAAGTCCGCCACGCAATCCGGCGTGATGTAATCGTGCGGGTCGCCCATCTCATAAACCAGTTGCTCTTTAACAGAGGGAATAATCACCCAGCCGCCGGTGCGTTCATGTTTCGTAATCACAAAACTGCCATCGGGCGATGCCTCAACAATTGGAAAACCGACGTTCGCAAGATTAGGAATGCTACGCCACTCGTATTGGCAGTTCCCTCCGGAGCACTGCGCGCCACACTCAATAATATGGCCGGCAATCGTCCCGGCTGCCAACCTGTTCCAGTCGTCACTCGCCCAACCAAACTCATGAATCAGCGGCGCAAGTGTCAGTCCCGTATCGGTAGCGCGGCCGGTGATAACGATGCGCGCGCCGCCATTAAGTGCTTGGACCAGCGGCGCCGCGCCAAGGTACACATTGGCGCTTTGGATTTGATCGCGAACGGTGTCGAGCGTCGCGCCGTTATCCATATTGCGCATTTCGACTCCGCGAGCGAGCAGCTCATCAATGCGCGGCATGATGTCGTCGCCGGTCACGATTCCGATCTTCAGTTTTGCGCTGAGACCGAGTTCGCGCGCGACTTCCTTAACCGCCGCGGCACACCCTGCGACGTTCACCCCGCCCGCGTTTGCAGTGACGCGAATGTCGCGCTCGACGCACGCAGGAAGTATTTGCTTCATCAACGGCACAAAATCTTTCGCGTAACCGGCAGATGGATCGCGCGAGCGTTGCTTCTGCATGATCGACATGGTGACTTCCGCCAGATAGTCGAGCATCAGGTAGTCGATTGGACCACCTTCAACTTGACGAACCGGCGCGTCCGGCAAGTCCCCCCAAAAACCCTGTCCGGCGGCAATGCGAATTTGTTGCTTCATCATTGAAAGTAAGACTTCAACCAGCGACTCAGTTTACCCAAGAAACGCATTTGCCCAAAACTGCGGGACTGCCCTTATTCTTAAAGACACACGCCCGCTGTACCGCCCACTCGGCAGTTTCCGATTCCTTTTAGTTATCCGTTAATGACTGCTTAGCCGGCGACGAGACTAATGATCGTCAGTATCACGGTCGTTACGACCGAGCTTGATGCTTGCGGCGCTGGCGCGTCAGTCGAGTGAACCTCTCCGGCTAAGGTGGAACTTGAAATGGCACACGCCAGAGCGATTGCCAATACAAAGCGTTTCATTTTCTGTTTCTCCTTCTTTGAGTTTTGAGGATGCAAGAATTCTGGTAACAAAACTAGAATAGGGTATTTCTCAAACTTCTTGCAGGGTAGGGCGACCGAGGACTAGTATTCTGCGCTCGGGGAAGCAAGGGTTCTTACACTCACAGAGAAAAGGTTTATCTCGCTTGAAGATAGCCTCACCAAAACTGCACACGGCCCACCTAACAGCGAACGACGAAGCTCTGCGCAGGTGTCAGTACGCGTTGGAACAAAAAGATAAGGGCGACTATGAGGGCGCTCGGGACTTGATGGGTCGCCTGTGGCGAGGCGTAGGCGAAGCGCCGGATATTGAGGGGCTTCATCCTTCAGTCGCTGCTGAAGTTCTAATGTGTGTCGGTATTCTGACTGGCTGGATCGGCAGCACGAATCAGATCAAAGAAGCGCAGGAAATCGCGAAGAACCTCATCAGTGAAAGCATCACTTACTTTGAGTCAGCCGGAGACGTGACGCAGATCGCAGCCGCACGCACGGAGATCGCTTACTGCTATTGGCGCGATGGCGAATTGAATGAAGCGCGGATCATGCTTCGCGAGGCTTTGCAAAAACTGCCGCCGGCAGGACATACGAGGGCAAGAGCACTTTTGAAGTTGACGACCGTTGAGTGTTCAGCCGCGCGATACCACGAAGCATTAGAGCTCCTGAATCACAACGCAGCTCTATTTCAGAAACTAACGAACCACACAACCAAAGGCGGTTACCATAGTGAACTTGCGATTATCCTTCGGAACCTCGGCACTGCAGAGAAAAAAAACGAGTATTTTCAGCGGGCAATCACTGAATACCAAGAAGCCGATAGGCAATTCAAATTAGCTCGTAATCCTGTGTTTCGCGCCGACGTAAAGAATAACGTCGGATTCCTTCTCTACAAGCTGTCTCGCTTTAAGGAGGCGCACAAATATTTGGACGAAGCGCGACGACTCTCAGTTAGTTTCAAAGACAGAGCTCGTACCGCACAGTACGACGAATCGTCGGCGCAAGTCTTCCTGGCGGAAGGTAAACTTAACGAAGCTGAAGCGGTCGCACGTAGAGCGGTAAAGGCGTTCAAAAAGGGTGGTCAGAATTGCATGATGGCCGAAGCCTTGATCACTCAAGGCATTGCCTTAGCGCGATCAGGTCGCGGAGAACGCGCTCAGCTTATATTTCAAGAAGCGATCGAGACCGCTCTTAGAATAGACGCGCTTAACATTGCCGGACTCGCTGCGCTCACGATGATCGAGGAAATAGATCACCTGTCCGCGGCGACCTTGCAAGCCGCCTATCAACAAGCACGCGAATGGCTTTCAACCTCTCAGAGTCAGGAAGTGAAACTAAGACTAGGTGATGCCGCTGGAAAGGTCGCCGCTAGTGTGCCTGAAGAATTGAGTTCGGAAGAAGCGACAGAAATGCTTTTGACCAGGCCCAGCGCTTTGCAGGAAAGAAAGTTGACGTATGAGCGGGCGATGATCAAGCAGGCCCTGGGTCAGGCGAACGGCAGTGTAACTCACGCCGCCTCTTTGTTGGGCATGACTTACCAAGGACTTTGTTACATTATCGAAACCCGGCACAAAGATCTCCTTAAGGAACGCACTCCCATCCGCCGGCGCCGTCCGCGGAAGAATCAATAAAAAAGCCGACTCAACATGCAACGGGGGCGACGCAGCTTTTTAGTTACGTCGCCCCTCAAGAGATTCACGCAATTCAGGCCAGGTGGCCCACGTCTCGCACAAACCAGTTTTCATTTAGTTTTAGTTTCGCGGCACGGCCGGAGTTGGCGTCGGCGTCGCGTTCGTGTTTCCTTCGGTGGTGCCGGTATTGTCGTTGCTGTTCGTGTTCGTATTCATGTTCGTTGTGCGAGTGCCCCTTCGTCCGCGGCGACGTGATGGCTTGGCGGATGTTGCCGGTTCAGCAGGAGTCGCGGCTTCAGTTGCCGCAGCAGGCAGCGGCGGTTCAGCAGGCATCGCGGGTGTGACTGCGCGCGCTCTGCGATGGCGCGATCGCCCGACTGCGCCCGCCGGCGTGAAAGAGCAAACATGAGAAGCGCCGTCCACGGTTGTCAGCGTTAGGCGGTCACCAGATTTCTTTGCGCGCATCGAGACAATTGTCGGCACTGGCCCAGCAGGCTGGCCGGGGGCGGGCATGACGACTTCGCCAAACTGCATCGCCACTCCGGTATAACCGCGGGTCGTCGTGGCCACAATGCGCCCCGTCTTTCCATCAGCCAGCGTGAACTGATTGCCGGTGACTGTCAGGGTCGTTGGACCAGTTACGCCCGCGTCGGCACACTCAAACGTGCCGGTGTAAGTGCCGGACAGATCGGTTTGTTCAGACGTCTCGGTCGCCGTCGCAACGGGCGCGTCAAGGGCAGCCGGTGGCGTGGTCACGTCCGCTGCCATGTTTGTGTTTGCGGCTCTGTGTCGGCGGGCTCTGCGCCGGTGCCCGGTTGTTTTTTTAGTCGCTGTATCAACAGCGGCATTCTGATTTGTCGGCTCCTGGGCTGATACCAGGAATTCAAAACCGGCCGCAGAGACGGCCAGGAAAATGACGAAAAGAAAACTCATCAAGCGAAATGCTTTCGTGCTCATAGGTAGGATCCTCCAATTTAGCGGATGCAGAAAACGTTCCTGCGCATATTCAATTGTTTGGGGGATTTCCTAACAGGGTAAGTCTGAACAGCTCTTTTTTATCACCAACCAGTGAAAACCTCAACCGCACGGACCACCCTTGGACCATGTTTAGACCAGCGAGTGCGGCAGCACAAACTGACCAATGTGTGGTCCATCATTGTTGAGGCTGGTGCGCAGGCTTAACTCGATGGCATCCCGCGTCTGTTCAGGAGTGATGACTGCGTCGACAAAGCCGCGCGCCGCGGCGTACCTGGCATCGAGGTCTCGCTCGTAAGTTTCGCGCACATTATTCATTTGCTGTTCGAGGTCGGCAGCTGGCTCTTCGCCCTTTGCTTTTAACTTCTCGAGCTGGCTCCCGAACACAGCCTGTACCGCCGAGTCACCTTCCATCACGCCCATTCGACCGCTGGGCCAACTGAAGATAAAGTCGGGATCGAATCCCTGCCCCGCCATCGCATAATAACCAGCGCCCGACGCATGATTCACGGTCAGGACAATTTTGGGAACCAAAGCGGTGGCCATTGCCTCGACGAATTGAGCGCCCGCGCGAATGATTCCCGAATGTTCCGCTTCGGACCCGACCATGAAACCAGAAACGTCCTGAACAAAGAGCAGCGGCGTTTGATGACGATTGCAGGTCTCGATGAAGTAGGCAACTTTCTCGGCGGATTCCGTGTAGATGATGCCGCCGAATCGCGGTGGACCACCGCCGGGCGACTTCACCATGCCGCGATGATTTGCGATCACCCCAACCTGAATGCCGCGAATGCGCGCGTGACCGGTAATGATCTCCTTCGCGTAGTCAGCCTGGAACTCGTCCAGCAATCCATCGTCGAGCAAACAATCCAGTAACTCGCGCATGTTGTAAGGCTGGCGATGATCTTCCGGAATTATTTCGTAGATTTTTTCGGCGGGTGTTTTCGTTTTGCTAATAGGCACAAGACTCACCGCGCCGGCTTCTGCTTTAAACGGCAACTCTGAAACAAACTCGCGAATTTTCGCGATGCAAGCTTCATCGTTCTTCACCCGATAATGGGCCACGCCTGACAATTCATTATGCGCACGCGCACCGCCGAGAGTCTCGTTATCGATAGTTTGTCCGGTCGCGCCTTTCACCAAATTCGCGCCTCCCAGTCCCATGAAGGAAGTGCCTTCAACCATGATGATGACGTCGGAAAGCGCCGGCAGGTACGCGCCGCCGGCGATGCACGGCCCCATCACCGCCGAAATTTGCGGCACCTTCAGATACCGCCGCATGATCGAGTTGTAATAGAAGATGCGCGACGCGCCGTACTGTCCAGGAAAGACGCCGCCCTGGTAGGGAAGGTTTACTCCGGCCGAATCGACCAAATAAATAATCGGCACGTGGCAGCGCATCGCAATTTCCTGCGCGCGCAGAATTTTCTTGATTGTTTCCGGCCACCAGGAACCCGCTTTGACCGTCGCGTCGTTCGCAACTACTACAACTTCCCTGCCCTCAACGCGACCAACCGTCGTGACAACTCCCGCCGCCGGCGCCGCGCCGATTTCATCGGAGTTCTGAATGCTGAATGCTGAGTGCTGAGGGTTTTCTTTATTCTGACCTCTGACCTCTGACCTCTGACCTTCGACTTCTGACTTCTGACTTCTGTTTTCTTTATATTGATCGTACGCGACGAGCAATCCTATTTCCTGCGCATAGGAGTTCTTATCGAGCAGTAAGTCGATGCGTTCTCGCGCCGTTAGCTTGCCCTGCTTGTGCTGCTTCTCAATTTTTTCCGTTCCGCCGCCAAGGCGCAGCTTCGCCTCCAGCTGCTGCAGCTCAGCGGTCAGTTTCTTTAGGCGGGAAGAGGTTTGTTTGGGGTTGGAGTCAGTTATTTTCATCTACAGACCGGACTGCCAATCAATGTCTTCTAGGACCTAAGTACCTTAAAAAAATTGTTTGCATCAACCTGCTGCGACAAACCTTCAACGACGATGACGCGTACCCCTCGCAGTTCCATAACGACTTGCCCTTCATTCGTTTGCCAACTTTTCAAGGTGTCGGATGCCGAGTGTTTGCTGTCGGTCAGGAGTTTTGAGTTGGGATAGCGCAATTCGGTTCGCTTAACGTAAGCGTCAAAAAACTCGCGCGCGTCAGCTTCAGTGTCCCAAGCTGAGATTTGGGCAATCATTGCCTGACCGGGTTCCGCGCCTTCGTAAACGTCATAGCGATCGCCGGCCCATCCAGCCGCCGCTCGGCGCGACTCTGCCGGCGAGTTCAGGAATTGATCGAGCAGCAGATAGTAGCCCCACTCACCGTTCACATCAGAATCGATGCGGTGCCAGGAGGAAGAAGTGCTGAGTGCTGAGTACTGAGCGCTGAGTGGCGACCGCTGGGATACTCCTGAGCTTTCATTCGACGCCGCTGCCTTATTGAGCAAATTACTAAGATCCGGCAAAGTAAGTTTCAACGGCCTTTCGTTCGCAAAATATTTTTCCGGGTGCAGAATCTGTTCGGTAGACAACGGCAAATTTGTGAACGCTTTTGACAACCCGGCAAAGCCGTCGCGCTTGTAGACGCTGGTGGCCCATTGGCTTCCCTGCAGGTACGGGAAAATCAGCGACTCCCGCAAAGCGCGCGGCGCCTGATTGAATTGTTCGGTGGATACGCCGGTGTTGAGGGAGCGCGTGAAAGCGAGGGCGACAAGCGGATTTTTGGCCATGTAAACCATCATCGCCAGCGTCGCATCACCTTCAATCAGCGAATGAGCGGCAAGTTGCGCGTCGGAGTCGCCGTGCGGCCACTTCTGAAAGCGACGCAGGTTGAAGTGCTGGTCTTGAAGCGCGTGAGTCAGTTCGTGCGCCATCACCGGCTTTTGTGTTTCCAACTCCAACCAGTCGGCCAGATAAAACTCACGTGTCACCGGATCGTAGTAACCCGCAATCTGCTCCAACAATAACTTGATGATAAATGGACGATATTCAAAAGTGGCCGGCGCCAAACCAAACTTGTGATACGCAACCTCGGTAGCGTGCATTTCCGCGGTTGTCATCTGCTCGTAGAGATTCTTAACAAGCATATTTTCAATCTGCGCACGCGATTGGGCGCCGCTTTTCACCGGCTGCAGAATCGGCAATTCGCGAATCTTGCTCGTCTCTTCCAGCACGGCGGTCGTCGCAGCAACGATCGCGGCCTCGCGCGCGGCGTGGCTGGAAATTGCCGGACGCTGTTGGGCTTGCAGCGTAAGAGTGTGAAAAGTGACGAATGGGCCGCTTGAGAGCACCGCGAGGGCGGCGGTTGCAGCCAGGAATCTACTAATATTCTTTGACATCTTCAGGCTTTCGCTCTTATAGTCCGCTAAACGCTAAAACAATCGCAGCCGGCAGTTCACCAAAATCCTAAGACCAAAGTTTGAGGGTATAACGCTCAGATGACAAGTCCCGCACCTGAAAATGTTTTCGGCGAATGGCACGAATCGGTGGTTCGCGTGCGCTATGCCGAAACGGACAAGATGGGAATTGTCTATTACGCCAATTACCTGATCTGGTTTGAAATTGGCCGCACCGACTTTTGTCGCGCTCGTGGCTTTGCCTACCGTGACATGGAAGAGAACGACGACGCGTTTCTGGTTGTCGCCGAAAGCTACTGCCGTTATAAAGCGCCGGCTTACTACGACGACGAATTGCTCGTTCGAACTCACATCACTGAATTAAGGCGTCGCTCGCTGAGATTTGGTTACGAGATCGTGCGTGCCGGCGACGGTCAGGTCATAGCCGAAGGCGAAACCGGACACGTGATTACTGATTCAACTGGTCGAGTTCGCTCAATTCCGGAATCGTATGCTCAACGCCTGCTGGCTCCTCCAGCTTTGAAATCCGCCAACAACGGCGAGATCGTGCCCACCCAGGAAGGCCCAGCATAACCTTCTCTTTCAATTGAAGCGCGAAGTTCAGAGTCCAGCCTTTAGGCTGCTTCCAAATCGCAAACTAAAGTTTGTACTCTAAACTTCTTACTTCTAATCGTGCGCCAGGTTCAATCTGGTAATCGCTCGCGCGCGTCCAGTCCCTTCATCAACATCAACTACAGCGCCGCAAATCCTGACCGTTCCAGTTGAATGTTCCGCTCTTCGGCCCGTGGCTGAAGTGAAACGGGTGATAACGTCCTTCTTTTCCATTCCGATGACGCCGGAATAGCTGCCCGTCATTCCTAAATCCGTCAAGTAGCCGGTTCCGTTTGGAAAGATTCTCTCGTCGGCGGTTTGCACGTGCGTGTGCGTGCCCACCACTGCGGAAACGCGCCCGTCGAGGTACCAACCCATCGCAACTTTTTCAGAAGTAGCTTCAGCGTGCATATCAACAATGCGAACGCGCGTGTCGTCGGGCAAGTCCGCCAGCAGTTGATCCACGGCACGAAACGGGTCGTCCGAAGGCGGCATGAAAACGCGGCCCATCAAATTCATTACTGCCACCTTCGTGCCGTTGACAACTCCGGTCCAAATGCCGCTGCCCGGCGTATTCGGTGGATAGTTCGCCGGCCTGAGAAGCCGAGGCTGTTTGACGATGTACGGCGCCGCTTCTTTCTTATCGAAGATGTGATTGCCGGAAGTCATCACGTCGATGCCGGAACTAAACAACTGTTCACAGAGAGACGGTGTAACTGAAAATCCGCCCGCCAAATTTTCAGCATTCATGATTGCCAGGTCGATGGCGTGCTGTTCCCGCAGATCCTGAATGCGCTCAAGCACAGCCAGGCGGCCCGGCTTCGCAACGACATCTCCAATAATGAGTACTTTCATAAATCTCGTGAATCGTGAATCGTGAATCCTAAGTCGTGAATAATGAATGGACAAAAGAAAAGCCGTAAAGCAAAAAGCGTCAACCGAGAATAGTCTCGACCACTATTTACGATTCACGATTTACGATTTACGACTTAGTTGGCAGGAGGGACATCCGCGATGGTCGTTCCGGAGCCGTAATTGAACCTGCATGTACAGGTGGGTGACCTTTAAGAGCCGCAGCCTCTGGCAATTCTTAACGCTGAAGAAGTGCACTGGCAAGCGGCATCGGTCTCCCATTTTAACGGCGTTGGCTCAATCATCGTAACTCGGTGACGGGCCCCACAGAATATTTCCCTCCGCCGCGAGGGATACTAACACAAGCGGACGGAACACTGGTAATTAGTCTGCCAGCGGCAGCGCAAGCAAAGATTTAGCCGCGGATTAACGCGAATGAACGCGGATCTGAAAATGAATCCGGAATAAATAAGCCTGGAAACAAAGAGCAGAATTGAATTGGGAAAGTTCGTCGGAGTTGGCGATCTCTAGTCGGGTTTTCTTTCAGATTCGCGTTCATCCGCGTTAATCCGCGGCTGGATTCCAAACGTACCCACTATCTAATGATTGGTAGCGCCCCGGACGGTTCGTCTGTTCGGAAGTCTTGCGGGATTATCCGAGCGAAATATTTTCCGGCGCGCCTTTTTCCTGCGCGATATTGCTCCGCACCTTCAAGAGCTTGTCGAGCATTTCGGCGCATTCGGCGCTGCGCGTGGCCAGTTGGGCATCGGCCTGTTCGTGGGTTTGTTGCAGGCGGTGTAGTTCGTCGGCGATGTGCAGTGCGGCAAGGATCGCGACCTTCAACGAATCGACCGTTAAAGTGCCGGATGAAATCTCGCGCATGCGGCTATCGACGAAATCGGCCAGCTTCGTGAGGTATGCCGAGTCGCCGTCAGAACGGATATTGTAAGTTTGGTTATAGATTTCAACGCGGATAATTGGCGGCGCTGAAGTTTCGACACTTTTCTTGCCTGGCATTTCAGCAATCCCCGTTGTCATCTGAGTTCCTCCGCCAGCTCGGGATCGAGCGCGGCCACAGCATCGAGCATCGCCTCTACCTTCATGCGGATGATGTCGCGTTCGGCCAACAGCGCTTCCACTTGCTTCTCCAGGCGTTCTTGCTCGCGCGGCACGCTGCCGCGGTTGCGGCGCATGTTGGAAAGCTCCTTTTCCAGGCTCTCCTTCTCGAGGCGAAGCGTCTTGGTGAGTTCGATGGTTCGATAGATCTTATCTTCGAGATGGGAAAACTTTTCGAGTCCTGAAAGTGCGATCATCTAACTAATCTTTCTGAGTTCGTGGGCTATGCGCGTCGGCGAGGCGATTATGCGACTTCACGCTGTCAAGCGCAAGACCATCTGCGCCGATAAACGCGATTTATTTTTTAGTGAAGCACAGCGCTAAATTTCTTCAGCAACGAATCCAACAAACGCCGGTGACGTTCTTCGACTTCTTCGTCGCGAAGCGTCCGCTGATCCGAACGATATTCGACCCGCAGGGTCACCGATCGCTTCTGGGCCGGGATGTTTTGCCCTTCATAAGTGCCAACCAATTTCACACGCTGGTAGTCATCGATTTCTTCCGACTCAATCGCGCCAACCAATTCAGTGAAAGCAACATTGCGGCCGACGAGCAGCGTCACATCGCGCACCACTGACGGATAGCGTGGCAATGGTGTGTATTTGATTTCATGTTCCGCAATTTCAAACACCGCGGTCAGATCCAGTTCGGCAACGTAAACCCGCTGGCGAAATTTGTAACCGGCGGAAATTGTTTCCGACAGAGTCCCGGCACTTCCGATCACCGTGCCATCGGCGAGGGATATATTTGCCGACTGGCCCGCGCGCAGATGTTTCACTTCTGCTTCCGCGAAAACCAATGGCGGTAAATTCAAAGCAGATATAGCCGCCTGCAGCGCGCCCGTGAGGTCGTAGAAATCCAGTTCGCGCGATGCTTGCGCACGGTCCTGCTCGCTGGCCCCCCCGCTCAGGATCAACGCAAGCGATTCGGATTCATGCGGCAGCTCATCTCCGTCGGGACCCGCAAAAACACGGCCGATTTCGAATAAACGGACGTCCCTGGTGCCCTGGTTGAAGTTGTGACGCAGCGACTGCAACAGCCCGGGCAGCAGGCTCGGCCGCATTCGGGTGACGTCTTCCAGAATGGGGTTGCTCAGCGTAACGAAGGACGATTGCGTTGCGAGTTGATTCGTCGCAGCTAACGCAAAAACCTCGTCGTGGGCAGGATCGATGAAACTAAGGTTTATTGCCTCGTCGAAACCAAGGCTCGTCAATGCGCGTCTTATCTTCCGGCGCTTTAACTCCGCCGGTTGATACTCACCGGCCATGGCGGAGGGCGGCAACTCTGAACCGATGTGCTCGTAACCCACGTGCCGCGCGATCTCTTCAACCAAGTCTTCTTCGAGACTGACATCGACGCGCCAACTGGGAACAACAAATGTTTTTGTGTCTTTCGCCGCAGCACCTTCGACGAAGCCAAGAGCGACGAGGATACGATCCATCTCGGCCACATCGACTCGCAACGAGGTCAAACTCTCAACTCTTTCGGGCCGAAAGGTTATTGACCGCGCGGTCAACGGACGCGGATAAACGTCGATGACATCTTCGCTGGCAATGCCGCCGGCAATTTCGCAAATCAACTCAACGCATCTGGCTTGTGCGTTTACTACGTTTTCGCAGTCTGCACCGCGTTCGAAGCGTTTCGATGCCTCGGTGTCCATCCCCAGCTTCCGCGCCGTTCTGCGGATCGAATCGGGATCGAAGTAAGCGCTTTCGATCAGCACGTCAACTGTAGACGTTGAAATTTCCGAATCCAAACCGCCCATGATTCCCGCAAGCGCAACTGGCCGTTCGGCATCTGCGATTACAAGCATTTCGTTATCGAGAACGCGATCAACGCCATCAAGCGTTTGCAGTTTCTCTCCAGCGCGCGCCCGGCGGACGATAATCTTTTGGCCGTTAAGCTTTGTCAGATCGAAAGCGTGCAGCGGCTGGCCCAACTCGTGCAACACATAGTTCGTAATGTCAGCAACATTATTAATTGGCCGCTGACCGATTTCGTTGAGTCGCTTTGCCAGCCAGTCAGGTGATGGGCCAATCTTCACGCCTCGCACGATGCGGGCGGCGTAACGCGAACAAAGGTAAGGGTCTTCGATCTCGACCGCAGCAAAATCGCTCGCTTTTCCTTGGGTTTTTGGGACTTTGGACTTTGGACTTTGGACTTTGGACTTTTCAATCACCGCAACTTCGCGCGCAATGCCGACGTGCGAAAGACAATCTGGCCGGTTTGAAGGGACCTCGACGTCCAGCAGCGAGTCGCCCTCGTTTTCATCAACCGAGTCGATGGCGAGCCCGACCATAGTAAGCCGCTCCCGCAATTCCAGCGGGGTCAGCTTTGTGCCGGTCAGCTCGCGCAGCCAGTTGTAACTTATAAGCATCGTCAGTGGTCAGTAGTCAGTTGTCCGTTGCATGTGAAATGGCAAATTGTCTTTACAACTGACCACTGACAACTGACAACGAACCGGGTTTAATCAATCAAACTGTTCCAGGAACCTAATATCGTTTTCGAAAAGCAGGCGAATGTCGTCCAGCCCGTACATCAAAGCGCACATACGATCGATGCCCAGTCCAAAAGCAAAGCCGGAGTAGATTTCCGGATCGACGCCGGCTATCCTCAGGACATTTGGATGGACCATGCCTGATCCTCCGAGTTCGATCCAGCCCGACTGTTTGCAAATGCGACAGCCGCTGCCGCCGCACTTGAAACAACTGAAATCAAACTCAGCGCTCGGCTCGGTAAACGGAAAATACGATGGCCGGAAACGCGTTACCGTCTGCGCGCCAAACATGCGGCGCAGAAATTCCGCAACCGTTCCTTTCAAGTGGGCCATCGTGATCCCGCGGTCAACGCACAAACCTTCAACTTGAAAG
Source organism: Pyrinomonadaceae bacterium (assembly GCA_030841085.1). Taxonomy (GTDB): domain Bacteria; phylum Acidobacteriota; class Blastocatellia; order Pyrinomonadales; family Pyrinomonadaceae; genus PSRF01. The sequence continues at coordinate 28,014 of JAVEDP010000020.1, read as the reverse complement.
AACATCGGATTGTGTGTCGGATCCGGAGTGTCACGACGAAATACCCGGCCCGGCGCAATCATTCGCAGCGGCACGCCCCGTCTTTGCATCGCATGAATCTGCACCGTCGAAGTTTGCGAACGAAGCGCAAAACCCTCGGTCGTGTAAAAAGTGTCTTGCGGCGCGCGTGCTGGATGATTTGCCGGAATGTTCAGCGCGTCGAAATTGTAGAAGTCCGTTTCAATTTCCCGATCGTCTTCAATCGCGTAACCCAGCGAAACGAAAATGTCCTCAATGCGCTCTCGCAATTTCGTTATCGGATGAATGTGTCCCTGGCGCGGTCGGCGGCCCGGCAGGGTTACATCGATGCGGTCGCGCTCTCTGCGCGCAGATTGCAGCAAGCTGTTGAGCGTCTCGTCCGCCGTTGTGACCCGCTCCGTAATCTCAGCTTCAGCCCGTTGCACCAGTTGGCCGAAAGCGGCGCGCTCATCCGGCGCAACCTTGCCGATTAGCTTTTTGCACGCAGCCAGGGCGCTTTTCTTACCCATATGCCGAGTGCGCAAATCGGCCAGCGCCCGTTGTTCGGTTTCGGCGTCAGCCAAACTAAGCGCCAGCGCAGAAGCATCCGTTAAGCGGACAAAGCGTTCGAACTCCTGCTCGAACGCTTTGCGTGCGCTTTCAACCGCTACCCTTGGGTCTTCCGGGCTGTTGGGGTTCGTCATTACCTTGAAGGCGCCAATCTGATTTAGTCCGTGAAACGGACGCTGCATTGCCTTCAGCCGTCCGCTCAGCGGACTAGAAAGAAGCCGATGCGATAAACCCAGCGATGAATCGCTGGGCTATTTTCAACTGTCCGCCGAGCGAACAACCAGATGCCGATTACTATAAGACACTTAAGCCGCGGCCTTCTCTTTCTTGTTTTCAAGCGCGTTCTTGGCTTGGACCGTCACTTCCGTGAAAGCATCCGGCTGATTGACCGCTAGATCGGCGAGCACCTTGCGATCCAACTCAATCTCCGCCAGTTTCAAGCCGTGCATGAGTTGTGAATAGTTCATTCCATTCAGCCGCGCAGCCGCGCCAATGCGAACAATCCAAAGGCTGCGAAAATCTCGTTTCTTCAGTTTGCGTCCGGTGTACGCGAAGTTTAATCCACGCTCGACGGACTCTTTTGCAGAACGATAAAGTTTCGATTTAGTGCCGCGATAACCCTTCGCCAGCTTCAAAATTTTCTTGCGCCGTTCGAGGCGCTTGTTTCCACGTTTTGCTCTTGGCATAACCTCTCCTTAACTTTGTCCGACAAACTTCAGTTTGTCGCTACCTGTCCGCCTGAGTCCCGTTCTGTCGACATCGACAAAGCCGGCGACAAACTAAAGTTTGTCGGACATGCGAACTCTTAGTCTCTTCCATAGGGCAGCATCGCAGACACACGCCCCAGGTCGGATTTTGAAACCAGCCCATCAATGTCGAGCAGCCGTTTTCGCTTGTTGGTTTTCTTGGTCAAGATATGGCGCGCATGCGAATGACCGCGTTTCACTTTTCCGCTGGCGGTCAAGCGAAAGCGCTTGGCAGCGCCCTTGTGTGTTTTTAGTTTTGGCATAATTTCCTCTCTCTTCACTTCTAAAATCTGAGATCTCAAATCTGAGATCTGAAATCTAAAATCTTGTCTTTGCTTCTGAGATCTCAAATCTGAGATCTGAAATCTAATTTGGTCTCACCCCGCGTCTGCCGGCTTATTGCTCTCCACCTTCGGCTCGGGCGTATTGCTTGCCACGACCGGCTGCTCAGGCTTATTGGTTTCTGCTTTAGGGGCCGGCTTAACGCTCGGCGCTGCCGGTTGTTCAGCCTTGGCGGCGCTCTTATGTTTCTTTGGCCCCAGGATAATGAACATCTGGTTCCCTTCCATGCGTGGCCGCGATTCCACTTCACCGACGTCAATCAGGTCTTTTTCCAGTCGCTCCAGGATGCGCGCCCCTAACTCGCGGTGCGTCATTTCCCGGCCACGAAACCAAATGGTGGCTTTAACCTTGTCGCCTTCTTCCAGCCATTCGCGCGCATGCTTCATGCGATAGCTGTAATCATGATCGTCGGTACCTGGACGAAACTTAACTTCCTTAACGGTGATCGTGACCTGCTTCTTCTTCGCCTCGTTCGCCTTCTTCTTCGCTTCGTACTGAAATTTTCCGAAGTCGATAATGCGGCAAACCGGCGGATCGGCTGTTGCCGCCACTTCCACCAAATCCAAACCTTTTTCCCGGGCGGCGCGAATGGCATCGCGAATATCCATGACGCCGAGCTGTTCGCCGTCGTCGCCGATGACGCGCACTTGGGCCACGCGAATTCTTTCGTTAATGCGGGCAATGGGCAGGCGCCGGTTGTCCGGGCGCGAGCCGCGACCTCGAAAGCCTGTAGCTATACCTCACCTCCTAGGGTTGGAAGTTCCAAGTTTCAAGTTCCAAGTTTCAAGTTCAAAAACCTGAAATTTGAAACTTGAAACTTGAAACTAAGCGTTAGTCAACGCACGCAGCTCGACAAGCTTGCGCGCCATCTCAACAAATTCGTTAAGCGACATTACGCCAATGTCGCCTTTGGTGCGCTCACGAACCGCAACGATTCCCTGTTCCATTTCGCGATCGCCCAGCACCAGCATGAACGGGGTCTTCTGCATTTGGGCGTTACGGATCTTTGCGCCAATCTTTTCGCTCTTTAAGTTTGTCTCGACCCGCAAGCCGGCGCCCTTCAGTTCAGCTGAAACCTTTTCAGCATACTCGTTAACGCGATCGGTGATCGGCAACACGGCAACCTGCACCGGCGCCAGCCACATCGGAAACGCGCCGGCGTAATGCTCAATCAAGACTCCAAAAAAGCGCTCAATCGAACCGAATAATGCGCGATGGACCATTACCGGCCGGTGCGGTTTATTGTCCTCGCCTATGTACTCAAGCTGAAAACGTTCCGGCAAATTAAAGTCCCACTGCACCGTTCCCAACTGCCACAGCCGGCCGATAGCGTCTTCAACTTTGAAATCAATCTTTGGCCCATAGAACGCGGCTTCCCCTTCAATGCGCTCGTATTCGATTTTTCGAGCTTGCAAAGCATCAGCGAGCGCAACCTCGGCCTTCTGCCATTGTTCATCCGAGCCCAGCCATTCCTTCGAAGTATCGTTGCCCTTAACCGACAGTTCAAATTTTATCTTCTCAAACCCAAAAGTCTTGAGCACTGAATAGGCAAAGTCGACGCAATCGTCAATTTCTTTCCGCACCTGTTCAGGCGTGCAAAATAGGTGCGCGTCATCGACGGTAAACCCGCGAACTCGCATTAGCCCGTGCAAGGTTCCGGAAAGTTCGGCGCGATAAACGGTGCCCATCTCCGCATAACGCTGCGGCAGGTCGCGATACGAACGCTGTTGCGATTTGTAGATGCCAATATGAAACGGGCAGTTCATCGGCTTGAGCCGAAATTCGGTTTCTTCAATCGTCGTCGGCGCAAACATTGAGTCGCCGTAACTCTGTTCATGCCCACTAATCTGCCACAGCTCGCGTTTGGCGATGTGCGGAGTATAGACAAAGCTGTAGTCGCGTTTGATCAACTCGCCGCGCAGGTAGTCTTCCATTTGCTGGCGAATGATGCCGCCCTTCGGGTGCCAGAAAATCAAGCCCTGGCCATACTCTTCCTGGATTGAGAACAGATCGAGTTCCCTGCCCAACCGGCGATGATCTCTCTTCTCGGCTTCTTCGCGTTGCTTTAGCCAGGCGTCCAATTCTTCCTGCGAGAAGAAAGCGGTGCCATAGATGCGCTGCATCTGGGTGTTCGCAGCGTCGCCTTTCCAGTAAGCGCCGGCAAGCGACAACAACTTGAACGCGCGCAACTTGTTGGTGTTCGGCACGTGCGGTCCAAGGCAAAAGTCGATGAACGGCGAGCTATCGATGTAGTAAACACTGACGACGTCGCCTGCCTTCTCATCAATCAGCTCGCACTTCAATGGCTCGTCGCGTTCTTTGAAAATCTCCAGCGCTCTCGCTTTGGAAATCTCTTCGCGCCGATAAGCAAGATTGCGGCTGGCAATCTGGCGCATTCGCTTTTCGATGAGCGGAAGATCAGCTTCGGTTAAAGGCTGCGGCGCAATCACGTCGTAGAAAAATCCGTAGCGCGGATCTTCAAGCAGCGCCGGGCCGATTCCCAGCTTGGTCCCGGGAAACAAATCAAGCACTGCGGCCGCGAGCAGATGCGCAGTCGAGTGACGCAGCACGTCCAGACCTTTGAGCGTTTGCGGCAGGACCGGCTCAATCTCGAGCGCCTCACCGTTTTGCTGCACGTCGAGCGTGAAGGCGAGATCAACTTCACGGCCGTTAACGCGCGCCGCCAAAGCCTGCTTTGCCGCTTCGCGGTCCAGCTTCTTCAGCGCCTCGCCGACCGTAACCGGCGCAGGCATCTGCGTCGCTGGTCCATGGCCAAGTTGTACGTTTATCTCGCTCATCTCTTCTCGTAAATCGTGGATCGTGAATCGTAAATGGAAACGCCGTTCGCAACTCAAGTCAGCGGCTTTGCCGCCTTCCGTGCGGTAAGGCTCTGCCTTACCGAGCGTCAATCATCAATCCTGAGGCTACGCCTCACAATCCGAGGCATAGCCTCAAACTCATATGTCCCTTACGGAAAGCCATACGCTTTCCGCACGGAAGGCGGCAAAGCCGCACAGCGTAGACAAAGCCAACTCATAAAGTGGCCCTGGCACTTCCTATTCACGATTTGCGATTCACTATTTACTACTTCAACTGATCGGATCTGATAGGAGCGCCTTCGCCGAACCCGCCGTAAGAGGCTGGTAATCAAAAACTAAAGAACCGAGTTATTGTTCGATTCATAACGAAGGTCTTCAGGAGCATCCCATCAAAAATTAGAACCGGCAAAAGAGCAAGTCGTTCAGCTCATTCGCCTGCAAACACGTAATTTACGAAGCGAAGTCTAACAAGGAGTGCGAATGCGCGCAACCAGCCAGATGCCGGGAAGTTACTAGGTCTGAAACCTGGTAGAGATGGATAGGATTCCCGGCTTTGCTGCGGGCGCTTGCGCGGGAGCGCGGAGCGATCTCATTAGCACCGCGGCTTCAGCCCGGTGATAGCAAAGCAGAACGGAAAGTGAACCGTTTTTAACGGTTTTTTGTTGGTGAGGGATCAGCAGAAACCGTTCGAAACAGTTTCTGGGTAGTCTGCAAAACTGGATCACCGGGCTAAAGCCGCGGTGCTAATGAGATCGCTTCGCGTCGCCCCACCTGAGTTTGCAAACGCGATGAATCCCAATCAGGTTCTTAATTTTCAACCCGCCCATCAGTGCCCGCAAGTTTATTGAAAGCCAACGAGGAATTCACTCAACTGTTCATACATCGACTCAAACGAGCTGGCACAGAAAAGTACCGGCTGAAAGCGCGTCGGGTCGTATTCAAGTCGAGAGGCTTCTTCCAAATCAAGTGGTCGCAATTCAGCGTTGTTCATATCCTCAAGCTCACCTGCCGAAGAAAGTAGTCCGGTGCCATACGCCTTCAGTTCGCCTTGCTCAATCAAGACGCCAAACTCGAGCGTGTACCAGTAAACGCGAGACAGCCTCTCCAGTGCTTCCGAACTCGCTGTGCCTTTCACTGCGCGGCCAACCAATCGATTCAGCTCCGCAAAATGCTTGCTCGCCAGAGTGACCGCATGGCCCAACAACTCGTGAACGACGTCGGGCTCAGGAGTATAAAGCGGCGTCGAGTGGTGACGAATATATTGCGTGCAAAGAAACACTCCATTCGCTAGCGACTCGAGAAACACGCGCGGCTGAACCAGTCCGGCGACCGATTCCAAACGAAAGCCGCTTATGCTTTCAACTTTTGCCGAGACTTCGCTCAGTTGGGGAATGCGATCGCGCGGTAAATCCAAGCGCGCAATGCAATCGAGATATTCCTGGCAGGCGTACCGACGATGCTGCGGTTCGATTATCTGCAAAATGCTTTGCCAGAGTTGATCCTCTTTTGCGTCATAGGGAGCATCCGGGATTGGCTCGCCGGGTTGATATTCCATTGCCAGGCGCGCAATCTCGTTGCGGCGCGCGCGATAACTCGGATCGCGAAAACCAGGATGATCCGGATCGAGTTGAACGATTTGGTTTCGCTCCGCCGCGATTTCGTTTGGGTTTGCGGTGACCATCCGCGCGTCAGCATGATCTCGCAGCAAGTCGCTTTGCTTATCGGTTGTTGTTCCCATTTTTCGCCGCCTCTCGAAACAAAACAAAACTGCCGTCCGCTCTGTCACACCATGAGTGATCTGACGAAGCCTCCCACTTCTTTCACCAAGTCATCGTTTCCGGCTTGCTTCTCAATCTCGGCAACGATCGCCGAACCCACGACCGCCGCGTCCGCATAGCCCAACACTTCATCAACCTGCGTCTTATTCGAAATCCCAAAGCCGACGGCTATGGGCAAATCGGTCACAGTCCGCATGCGTGCCACCAATGTTGCCGCGGCTTCACTTGATTCTTTTCTCATTCCAGTTATGCCGGTGCGCGATACCGCATAAATGAAACCCGCGGCGCGCTTCGCAATCATCTGCAAACGATCATCGGTCGAGGTAGGCGCGACTAAATAAATCGTGGCGAGCTTCTGTGCCGACAATGCGCTTTGAAAGTTTTCAGCTTCTTCCGGCGCCAGGTCGGTCACTAATACGCCGTCCACGCCAACGCGCGCCGCTTCCCTGGCAAGTCGTTCCAAACCAAACTGCAGCAACGGATTGAAGTAACTAAAAAGCACGATAGGAACGTCTGTGTGTTCACGTGTGCCGGAAACAGTTTGCAAAATCTCTTCAATGCCGACTCGGTTGCGCAGGGCACGTTCTGACGATCTTTGAATCACCGGCCCATCGGCCATTGGATCGCTGAACGGAACGCCTAACTCGATGATGCTTGCTCCACAGCGGGCCAACTCGATTATTAATTCGCTAGTCACTTCGAGATTGGGATCGCCAGCCGTAATAAAAGGTATTAATCCACCACGTCCGGCCCTTTTGAGTTTCGCAAAAGCTTTCTCTATTCGTCGCAAGAGACCTCCTGATTGAGGAGCTCAGCCACGGTTTGCACGTCCTTATCTCCACGTCCCGACAGGTTCACTATCATGCAGCGGTCCGGGCCCAGTTCGCGCGCAAGCGGCATCGCATGAGCAATCGCGTGGGCCGATTCGAGCGCGGGAATGATTCCTTCAAGCTGTGAAAGTTTTTGAAAAGCTTCCAGCGCTTCGTCGTCTGAGGCTGCAACGTATTCCACGCGCCCGGTGTCATGAAGGTATGCGTGCTCCGGACCGATCGACGGGTAATCAAGTCCGGCTGAAATGGAATGCGTTGCCGCGATTTGTCCGCGTTCGTCCTGCAGCACATAACTCAAGGTTCCCTGCAGGACGCCCGGGCGACCGCCGCCGGCCGAAATAAATCGCGCCGCATGATTGCCTAACTCATCTCCAGTTCCACCAGCCTCAACGCCAATCATGCGTACATTGTCCTCGAGAAACGGATGAAACAAACCGATGGAATTCGACCCGCCGCCAATGCAAGCGAGCAAAACATCGGGGAGACGCCCTTCGGCTGCGAGAATTTGCGCGCGCGCTTCCCGACCAATCACGGTTTGAAATTCGCGCACCATCAGCGGGTAAGGATGTGGACCAAGGGCACTTCCCAGCAGGTAGTAGGTTTCCGCCGGAGTGCTTACCCAATCGCGCAACGCCTCGTTGATAGCATCTTTCAAAGTGCACGACCCGGCGTTCACTTCACGAACTTCAGCGCCCAAGAGTCGCATGCGAAAAACATTGGGCGCCTGCCGACGCATGTCTTCGCTACCCATGTAAATGACGCATTCAAGCCCAAACAGCGCGCAGACAGTTGCCACCGCGACTCCGTGTTGGCCTGCTCCCGTTTCGGCAATAATTCTTTTCTTGCCCATCCGACGCGCCAGGAGGACCTGGCCCAGCGCGTTGTTTATTTTGTGCGAACCGGTGTGCGACAGGTCCTCACGTTTGAGATAGATTCGCGCACCTCCGGCGGCTTCGGTTAGGCGAGCGGCGTAAAACAACGGCGTCGGCCTTCCAGAGTAGTCGCGCAACAGCCCTTCGAATTCTGTTTTGAAACCGGCGTCCCCACGCAGCGCCAGGAACGCCGCGGTCAATTCATCGAGCGGAGCGATCAAGGTTTCCGGAACAAAGCGGCCACCGTATGGTCCCCAATGTCCGCCGGCATCGGGTTCGTTGTGATTCATCAAACCTAACCTCTCATTTCGTCGCCAAGTCTTTCAAAAAGTGGCATAGACTCTAGTCTGTGGTTTCGCACCACAGCACAGACTGAAGTCTATGCCACCATGTCCGCCGGCATCGGGTTCGTTGTGATTCATCAAACCTAACCTCTCATTTCGTCGCCAAGTCTTTCAAAAAGTGGCATAGACTCTAGTCTGTGGTTTCGTACCACAGCACAGACTGAAGTCTATGCCACTACGCGGTCCCGAATCGCATTAATGAATGCCCGCACTCGTGCGATGTCTTTGCGTCCAGGCGAACTTTCCAAACTACTGCAAGCGTCGACTCCATAGGGCTGGACGCTTGCCACGGCTTCAGCAACGTTTTCCAGTCCCAAGCCGCCAGCCAGAAATAGTTTTGGTACTAACTTGCCGGTTCGTCGCGCCAACGACCAATCAAACACTTTGCCGGTACCGCCGGCCAGATGTGCGTCAAAACTATCGAGCAGGACAGCATCAACTGGATAGTTCTCCGCGCTTTCCGGCTTGAATTCTTGATTAGCCCGCAGCGCCTTAATCACAAATCTTCCAATTAGCTGTCGACAGTAAGACGGTGATTCGGCGCCATGTAATTGCACCGCAGCCACGCCGGCAATATCGGCCAAACGCGCCACGTTATCTGGCTTTCCAGCATTGACGAAGATACCCACACTCAGAATGACTGCTGGAAGTTGCCGAATAATTTCGCGCGCCGCAGCGGGTTCGATGTAACGCGAACTGCCAGGATAGAAATTAAAGCCGAGCAGGTCCGCCCCGGCAGCGGCACACGCCAAGGCGTCTTCTAAATTTGTAATGCCGCAAATTTTTATTCGCACCATAATTTGTGCCCTCAAATTTCGTGGGCCACGTCGGGTTCGGCTTTGCCGCCGGATGTGCGGCGGTGGCTATGCCCCGCCGACAGCTGCCAGAATATTGTCGGGCTATGCCCGTGGTTCGGATTAGCTCTTCGAGTTTATTCGCCAAGCGTCGGCCCAGGGGCGTAGCCCCAAAAATTTAAGAAGTCTTTCTACGGCGGGGCATAGCCACCGCCGCACATCAGGCGGCAAAGCCGAAACGGTACTAACTCGTGTTACCCAACAACGTTCGCAACGCCGCGCCTGGATCTTCCGCTGTCATCAGCGCTTCGCCAATTAGAAAACCGTGAAAGCCTGCGGCGTGCAGCCGTCGCAGCTCAGCGTTTTCGCGCAGGCCGCTCTCGCTAATCAGAAGCGCATCTGCGGGCGCCGAAGCTAAACATTCAGCGGACATGTTGACTGAAACAGCGAACGTCCGCAGGTTACGATTGTTGATTCCAATCAACGTTGCTCCGCACGCAACCGCGCGCTCCATCTCAGCCGGACTGTGAACCTCGACCAGCGCGTCCATTTGTAATTCGTCTTCCGTGAGCCGGCGCAGCGACGCAAGCCGTTCATCATCCAGCGCGGCAACAATCAACAACAATGCGTCCGCGCCGGCGGCGGCCGTTTCGAAAACTTGATATTCATCAATGATGAAATCTTTGCGCAATACGGGAATTTGAACCGCTGCTTTGACCACTTTCAAATCCGCAAGTGAACCCCGGAAAAAACCCTCTTCAGTCAAAACTGAAATTGCGGTCGCGCCATTTTTCTCAAATATGCGCGCCGTTTCTGCGGGCTCAGCTTGAGGCCGAATATCGCCTTTGGATGGCGACGCGCGCTTGAACTCGGCAATAACGGCGAGTTGATTTTTCCTTTCAGCAATGACGGCGCGCAACGCGAATGGCGCAGCCTGAGCGCGCCGCATGGTCGCGCTGTCCCGCAGTTCGGAAAGTCGCGCTCCGTCCTTAGCGCGCTGCACTTTCTCGCGCTTGCGCCGAACAATCTCGTCAAGGAAATTCATCGTCGCCGTCATGCGTTTGTATTTTTAACTAGCTGGTCCAACTTCAATTGTGCCGCGCCGCTATCGATACTTTGTTCAGCCAAACGTGTGGCCGCTTTTAAGTTCTGAGTCGCACCACCGACAACCAACGCCGCCGCCGCATTAATGACTACCAGGTCACGAGCTTCATCCCGGCGCTCGCCGGAAAATATTGAACGGATGATGGCGGCGCTGCCCTCGGCGTCGTTGTCACGAACGTTTTCAAGCGTTGCTGACTTCAAACCAAAATCCTCCGGGTTGATTTCAAACCTGCGCACTTGTCCTTCGAACGTTTCAGCAACGAACGTTCTACCGTTCAAAGTAATTTCATCGAGCCCGTCGCGACCATGGACCACCCACGCGCGCTCGGTGCCCAGCGCTGCCAACGTATGCGCCAGCGGCTCGACAAGGTCCGGATGCCACACGCCAATAATCTGCCGCGGCGCGCCGGCGGGATTTGTTAGCGGCCCCAGCAGGTTGAAGGTGGTGTGAACTCCCAATTCGCGTCGCACACCGGCAACACGCGCTGTTGCGCCGTGATAGAGCGGCGCAAACATGAAACAGATTCCGAGTTCGTTAAGAGAGTTCTCGGAAACATCGGCGGGCGCGTCAACCTTGACACCAAGTTTTGTCAAAACGTCAGCACTGCCAGAACGGCTTGTTGCCGCGCGGCTTCCATGTTTTGCAACCGGTAATCCAGCGCCGGCAATTACGAACGCCGCCGCGGTTGAGACGTTGAAAGTTTTGACGGCACTCGAACCGCTGCCGGCCGTATCGATAAAAATCTTGTGACGCGACGTTATTCTGGTGGAGCGTTCCCGCATCGCCGCAGCCATGCCCGCGAGCTCTTCAACCGTTTCGCCCTTGACCGCCAAAGCCACCAGCGCAGCAGCGATTTGCGCATCAGTCGCCTGTCCATCGAGCAGCGCGCCAAGTAGCTGACCCGCTTCGCTGCGCTCCAAGTTTTCTCCACGCATCAATCGCAGCAACAACGCTCGCAGGCTCGAGCCAGCTGGTGGCTCATCGCGGCGCGCCGGTGTTGGTAACAACCACGCGGGCCTGCTCGCCGTCGTTTTGATTTTGTAATTCATAAGTTAAGAAAATTTTCGAGCAGGCGCTTGCCTGCCGTCGTCAGGATCGATTCCGGATGAAATTGCACGCCTTCAACTTTCAACTGCCGGTGCCGGATTCCCATGACCACCCCATCGGCGGTTACGGCCGAAACTTCTAAGCACTCCGGCAACGACTTCGGATCAATTACGAGCGAGTGATAGCGGGCTGCTTTGAAAGGATTGGCGATTCCTTTAAAAACGGTGCGACCATCGTTTGAGACTGCCGATGCTTTACCATGGACGCAGCGTTCAGCTCGAACGACCCGACCGCCGAAGTGCTGCCCGATTGCCTGATGGCCCAGGCACACGCCCAGGATTGGAAGCTTTGTCGCAAAGTTCTCGATAAGTTTCAGCGTCATCCCGGCGTCGTCGGGCACACCCGGCCCGGGCGAAATGACGATTCGTTCCGGCCTCAGTTGTGTCGCAATTTCTTCAATCGAGACGCGGTCATTACGGCGTACGACGACGTCCGCTCCAAGCTCGCCCAGATATTGAACGAGGTTGTAAGTAAACGAATCGTAGTTGTCGATTACCAGGATCATTTCGTTGTTGTAAAGCAAACTGTTAGTTTGCGGTGGCCCGTCACCAGTTAACTTGAAGATCGCCTAACGACCGCAAACTAATAGTTTGCTTTACGATTGTTCCGCGATTTCGATCGCGCGAAAAAGCGCGCGTGCTTTGTTTACTGTCTCTTCATATTCGAGTTCAGGAATTGAATCGGCCACGATGCCGGCGCCCGCCTGCACCGATGCCACGCCGTCCTGATCCATCACCAGCGTTCTGATTGCAATGCATGAATCAAGATTACCGGCGTAGTCCGCATAAAGGATCGCACCCGAATAAACGCCCCGCGGCGTCGGTTCAAGTTGCTGGATAATTTCCATCGCCCGCACTTTTGGAGCGCCGGTCACCGTCCCGGCGGGAAAACAAGCGGCCAGCGCGTCAAAACGATCGAGGCCATCACACAGTTGAGCGCTCAGGCTGCTGACGAGATGTTGCACATGCGAATAGCGCTCGATGGTCATCAAACTTTCCACTTTCACCGAACCATACTCGGCGACCCTTCCCAGATCGTTGCGGCCGAGATCGACCAGCATGATGTGCTCTGCAACTTCCTTTTCATCTGCGCGCAGTTCGTCGCGCAAACGACTATCTTCTTTTTCCCCGTCGCCGCGGGGGCGAGTGCCCGCTATCGGGCGATAATTCAATAGACGTCCGCGGCAACGGACCAGCATCTCAGGTGAAGCGCCGAGGATCGTTTCTTCCCCCAGGCGCAAGAAAAACATGTATGGCGAGGGATTGGTTGCGCGCAGCGCGCGATAGATGGCCAATGGTTCGGCGCTCGTTCTTCTCTCGAAACATTGCGAGAGAACAACCTGATAACAATCGCCGGCGAAGATGTGTTCTTTGACCGTTCTGACCGCGCCTTCAAAAGATTCGCGATCCCAGTTAGAAACAAAATCCGCCGCGACTTCAGCTCGTTTCACATTAGCGTTGGCTGTCGGAATTTCTTCGACACGGAACAAATTCTGCAAATCTCTTTCATAGCGCGCGGTGCTTTCAATTGCCTGCTCGTATAGCGCCTTCAACCGACAGCGATCGGCGCCGGCTTCTTCAGTGAACACGACGGAAACAATTTGCGTCGACTTGCTGCCGCGCTCAATCGCCACGATTGTTTTGAAAAACATCCACGCTGCATCATCGGCCACGGACGCAACGTTATTTTCAAACGCAGGTTCAAACCATTGCGTGGCGTGGAAACCGAGATAGCCCACCGCGCCGCCGGCGAGAGGCGGTAGAGCGCCGAAGTGTGAAAGTTTTTTTGTTCGAAAGTATTCTGATATGAACTCCGGAGCAGGCAGCTCCAAGATCTGGCGGGCGGCGGCCGTTTCGATGATCGTCTGATTTCCCCGCCCGCGGACGATCATCTCCGGTTCAATGCCAATGAACGAATGACGCGCAAGACTTTCGCCACCCTCCACCGATTCAAACAGAAATGAATAGGCGGCGCTCGTGCCAAGGCGTTCGAAAACGTCGACCGGTTCACGAAAATCACCGGCGACGGTCCGCGCGACCGGAACAACGTTGCCGAAAGCCGCCGCGCGTTCAAATTCTTCAAACGATGATGGCGTGACATTTGTCATAACTATTAAGCTGCAACGCTCAATCGGCCCGTGCGTAAGCCGTTAGGTATTCGTGTCAAACCGCTACCGTCTCAACTGACGCAATCACGTCGTGTATTGCCCTCACTTCAACCATGAGTTGTTGGTACTGTTCCAAGGTCAACGATTGCGCGCTATCGGAAAGCGCTCGTTCCGGCTGATTGTGGACCTCAATAATCAAGCCATCGACGCCAACGGCCACGCTCGCTCGAGCGAGTGGTCCAACCATATAACCCCTGCCGGTGCCGTGAGACGGATCCACGATGATCGGTAAATGAGACACCGCGCGCACCGCCGGAATGACAGCAAGGTCGAGGGTGTTCCGCGAGTGCTGCGCAAAGGTGCGAATGCCGCGCTCGCACAGGATCACGTTATAGTTGCCTTCGGCCATGATGTATTCGGCCGCCAGCAGCCATTCATCCATCGTCGCCGACAGGCCACGCTTGAGAAGTACGGGAAGGTGCGAGCGTCCGGCGCGCCGCAAAAGCGTAAAGTTTTGCATGTTGCGCGCGCCTATTTGAATCACGTCACCATACTTCTCAACTAGATCGACGCCGGCGTCATCCAGCGCTTCGGTAACTATTTTCAATCCAAACTGCTCGCGCACTTCCGAAAGAATCTGCAACCCTTCTTCGCCCAGCCCTTGAAAAGCGTAAGGCGAAGTTCGCGGTTTGAAGGCTCCGCCACGGAAGAACTGGGCGCCACTACGCCTGACCGTTTCGGCGATCGCGAATGTTTGTTCCCTGCTTTCAACCGCACATGGCCCGGCGATTATGGTCAGGTTCCCGTCGCCAATGGAGGCTTGGCCTGAACGTACGATTGTTTTTTCGGGTTTGAGATCGAGAGTAATCAGTTTGTAGGGTTTGGTAACACGTATCACTTCGGCGACGCCCGCCAAATTTTCGAAGCGAGTGGCGTCGACGGCTCCCTGGTTGCCGGTTATGCCAATAGCCGTGCGCAGTGCGCCCGGAACGGGATGCGCTCGCAACCCAACGCTGTTAACAACGTCAATAACCTTCGCAACTTCGCGTTCAGTTGCAGTTGTTTTCATTACGATAAGCATGATTGCCTCTGTATCACCGCTGTTGTTGTGCAAACACAAAAAAACCCGCCGCCAAGCTTTGGCAGCGGGTTTCTGGAATAGCCGATGTGGCTTTCTATCGCCTACATCTCACGCCAAACAACACAGCCGCCAACATTGACGCTCCACCAGTACCAGGCGGCGTTGATTGTGCGGCTGTTATAATTGGTCGTTGTCATCTTAAAGAGTTCGCTCTGAAATCGAGTGACCGTTATACGCTCTTGAAGAAATTCTTGTCAACTCTGGTATTGCCGATTTTCGATTGCCGATTGCCAATTGACCCAATCTCTAGATATCAATCGGAAATCGGCAATCGGCAATCACGGCAACCTTCCGCTATCCCGACTAATCGGAATACTGACCTCATTGCCACTGCGAGGCATCTAATACCCATCGTTTCCCGTTGGAAACCCGCGTTTCTTCATTAAGGCCTCGACCCGCGCATCGCGTCCACGAAAAGCGCGATAACCTTCCGCCGGATCGATGGTGTTGCCCACCGAGAAAATATACTTGTGCAAGCGCGCTGCTACTTTTCGATCATAAGGACCGCCGCCCTCGACGAACGCCTGATACGCATCAGCGGTTAACACATCCGCCCATAGGTAGCTGTAATAGCCGGCCGAATAGGCGTCGCTCGAAAAGATGTGCATAAAATGCGGCAGCCGGTGACGCATCACAATTTCGTGCGGCATGCCGAGTTCCGCCAGCGTTTCTTTTTCAAATGCATCCGGATCGATCTTCTTGTCGCCGGCCAAATGCAATTTCATGTCGACCAAAGCGCTCGCCAGGTACTCAACCGTAATGAAGCCCTGGTTGAATTTCGATGAGCGATTGATGCGATCGACCAAATCCTGTGGAATGGGTTTGCCGGTCTGGTAATGGACCGCAAACTTATTGAGCACTTCCGGAGTCGACAGCCAATGCTCCATAAGTTGAGATGGAAACTCAACGTAATCACGCGCGACTGCTGTTCCGGACAACGTCGGATAGGTCACGTTTGAATTGAGACCATGCAGCGCGTGACCAAACTCGTGGAACATCGTGCTCGCATCGTCCCAGGAAATCAGCAGAGGCTCGCCCGGCTTTCCCTTCACGAAGTTGGCGTTGTTGGACACGATGGTCGTGACTTCGCCATCAATTTTTTCCTGACTGCGATAGGCGTTCATCCAGGCTCCCGAACGTTTGCCGGCGCGCGCGTAAGGATCAAAGTACCAAAGCCCGATGTGTTTCTTAGTGGTTTTGTCGGTCACCTCCCAAACGCGAATGTCAGGATGAGCGACCGGCACATTGGTGACTGGAGTGAAGTTGAAATTGAAGAGTTCACCCGCAACCCAGAAAATGCCTTCGCGCAGTTTCTCCAGTTGCAGATACGGCTTCACCTCATTCTGATCGAGATCGTATTTTTGCTTGCGGACCTTCTCGGCGTAATAGCGATAATCCCATGGCTCGATCTTGATGCCTGCACCTTCCTTGTCAGCCAACGCCTGCATATCGGCGACTTCCTCATGAACTCGCGCGACCGCCGGCTTCCATACAGCTTGCATCAATTCCATCGCACGCTCAGGCGTTTTCGCCATCGAGTTCTCGACGCGCCAATGCGCATGTGTCGGATAGCCAAGCAGCTTGGCGCGTTCCGCTCGCAGCGCCAGTATTTGAGTGATGACGGCATTGTTGTCGTGTTCGTCGCCGTTGTCGCCACGATTGACGAACATGCGCCAGGCTTTCTCGCGCAGGTCGCGCCGAGCTGAATAAGTAAGAAACGGATCGACTGAGGAACGTGTGTTCTGTATCAGCCAGCCGGTTTGCTTCTTTGTTACCGCCGCGGCCGCGGCAGCATCACGCACCGATTGCGGCAAGCCTGCCAACTCGTCATCGCTCTTCAGAACTATGTTCTGATCATTTTCTTCCGCCAGTACGTTTTGACTGAAACGTGTAAACAGTCCTGCCAGCTCCTGGTTGATCTGCGATAATCGCGCCTTGGGTTCAGGTCCCAGCTTCGCGCCTGAGCGGACAAAGTTTGTGTAATAAAGCCAGGTGAGACGTTGCTGTTCAGCAGTCAGTTTCCGTTTGTCCGGCGAATTGTAAACGGCTTCAATGCGCTTAAAGAGCGCGGTGTTCTGGGTAATTTGATCGTTAAACGCAGCCAGCTTTGGCGCCATCTCGCGCTGCACAACCTGAAATTCAGGCGATGCCATCGTGCCGCCCCAAACACCATAAATGGTCGTCACGCGATCGAGCGTGCGGCCCGAACGTTCCAACTCTGCGATCGTGTTTTCAAAACTGGGCGCCGCAGGGTTGTTCGCGATCTTTGCCACCTCGCCGAGGTTCTCACTCATTGCCGTCTCAAGCGCTGGTTTGAAATACGCTATCTGTACGCGGTCGAACGGTGGCACGCCGCCGTAAGGTCCGACCCAATTCGCGAGCAGCGGGTTAGCGTTCGCGGCAGCCGGCGATTGAGCTCGGACGGATTCGAACTTCAGTGCGTTCATGTTCTTGAAGTTAACGCTGCCAACGATAAACAACGTAATAAACAACGCAGATAGCACCGTCAGAACAAGCAGCACGCGGCTGCGGGCGATCAGGTCGCGCATATGCACCAACTTTCTATGTAATAAGAATTCACCGCCAAAACGCGCGGAGGGAGACGAACGGAGCGCCAAGTATAGAAGAAGAGGTGTGAAATCGAAAATCGTGAATCGTAAATCACAAATCGTGAATCGTCAGGAGATTAGGAGAGTAATGATCTCAGGTGAAAGCGACAACTCGGAGTACCTCTCAGGTTGGGAAGGTTGGCTTGCCCCGCTCTCCTGTCTTAACCAACTACTGCGCGTGTGGACCTCCATTCGTAAATTCCAATCTGATCCACATTTTCTGTTCTGATCCGCATTCATCCGCGAAAATCCGCGGCTGATTTTCACTGCGCCTAATTAGAGCGCAACCAAGCCTCATCTTCGCCCAATTATTCCGGTTCGGCCTTCTGTCTTATAATCAACCGCCTTTGTCAGATCGTTCTGCTGTAATGGAGTTAACGGAGTGACCGGAAGCCCCGCGGACAGCATCACCAAGCTGCTGATCGAAGTCTCGAACGGCGATCGTAACGCGGTTGATCTTTTGTTACCCGTCATCTACGATGAACTGCGCAAGCTTGCAGCGAATTACCTACGTCGCGAGCGTCCCGATCACACTTTACAGCCCACGGCCCTCGTGCATGAGGCTTACCTTCGCTTAGTGGATCAGACGCGGGTGAACTGGCAAAACCGGGCGCACTTTTTCGGCGTTGCCGCTCAAATCATGCGCCGCCTGTTGGTCGATCACGCACGCAAGCACAACGCGGAAAAGCGCGGTCAGGATTTCCAAAAGCTCTCCCTGGACGAAAACATTGATCGAGCAGTCGAGCGCAGCAGCGAATTGATTGAGCTCGACGACGCATTAAAAGCTCTCGCCGCATTTGATGAGCAGAAGTCCCGTCTGGTGGAGCTGCGATACTTTGGCGGACTCTCGATTGAAGAGACTGCGGACGTGTTAGGCGTAACGCCAACCACCATCAAGCGTCATTGGCGCCTGGCGAAAGCATTTCTTTACGGTGAGATGCAAAAGTAGGTCTTTGGTCTTTGGTCTTTGGTCTTTGAATTTCGTACTTGATACTTTTTATTCGGGACTTCGTAGCCCAAGGCGGCAAAGTATCAAGTCCAAAGTTCAGAGTCCCAAGTTCAAAACAGTCAAAGACCAAAGACCCAAGACCTAAAACCAATTGTTTGATTATGACCCCCGAACGCTGGCAACAGGTTGAAGAAATTTTTCAGGCTGCGGTCGATCTCGCTCCCGCCGAGCGAGAGCGTTACGTCGCACAAGCCTGTGCCGCCGACCTCGGCTTAAGGCGCGACGTTGAAACGCTTTTACTCCAACACGACAGCGCCAGTGGTCTGCTCGAGCATCCCGTATACGGTTCGACTGAGCTCAGTGCCATCGAGTCGTTCGTTTACGACGATGACGACGACCCGATGATCGGTCGCCGGCTCGGCGCCTATCGCATCGAGCGCGAAGTTGGCCGCGGCGGTATGGGCGCAGTTTACGAGGCGCTGCGGGTCGACAATGAATTCACTTTGCGCGTCGCCATAAAGCTGGTGAAGCGCGGCATGGACACTGACTTTATCCTGCGGCGCTTTCGCAAGGAACGTCAAATACTGGCTGCGCTCGATCATCCTTTTATCGCGCGCTTGCTCGATGGCGGCACCACTGACGACGGCTTGCCTTACTTCGTCATGGAGTTTATCGAGGGCCAGCCGCTTTATCGTTATTGCGATGCGCACCACCTAAGCATTGTCGAACGGTTGAAACTTTTTCTTGGCGTCTGCGATGCGGTGCACTACGCGCACCAGAAGCAGGTTATTCATCGCGACATCAAACCCTCGAACGTGCTGGTCACTTCCGAAGGCGTTCCCAAGCTGCTCGACTTTGGCATCGCGAAGCTGCTCAATCCCGAGCTTGCAGCCGAAATCACACACGATCCAACGGCCACGGCGATGCGTCTCATGACGCCTGAATACGCTTCCCCGGAACAGGTGCAGGGCGCACCAACCACTCCCTCGACTGACGTGTATTCGCTAGGCGTGCTGTTGTACGAGCTGCTAACCGGTCATCGTCCGTACCGCCTAATCAACCGTGCGCCTCACGAAATTGCGCGCGTAATTTGCGAAGAAGAGCCGCTGGCGCCGAGCATCATCATTACTCGCGCTGAAGACTTGTTGCCGCATCTTGCCGCCGCCGGCGATGAGGTGACCACGCTTAAACAGTTGTTCTCAACTCGTAATGCCAGTGTCGAATCGCTGCGCCGCGATCTTTCCGGCGACCTTGATACGATCATGATGCGCGCGCTCAGGAAAGAACCGGAATGGCGCTATCAAACTGCCGAGCAATTGCGCGATGACATTGCGCGCTATCTCGAAGGCGTGGCCGTGTCCGATTTGCCGGATCTGCCGCGCGCCAAACGGACCGTACACACGCAGCCAATCCAGACTGAGAACTCGCTCGCAGTGCTGCCGCTGAAATTGCTGGACACCGGCGCGGGATCGGATTCGGGATCAGACTACCTGGGCACAGGTCTCGCCGATGTGCTGATTACGCGACTAAGTGCGGTTCGCCGTTTTGCTGTGCGGCCTACCAGCAGCGTATTGCGTTACGGCGCGGAAACAGATCCGTTGTTGGCGGGGCGCGAGTTGGGTGTCGCGTTTGTGCTTGACGGCAGATTGCGGCGCTCCGGCGATCGCATACGCGTCACTATTCAACTCTTGAGTGTGCGCGACGGCACGGCGATGTGGGCGGAGCAATTCGATGAGAAGTTCACCGATGTTCTCAGTTTGGAAGATGCCATCTCGTCGCGCGTTGCCGAGGCAATCGTTCCCCACTTGAGCGGCGACGATCGCATTCGCCTCGCAAAACGCGGCACCGACGATCCACAGGCGCACGAGGCCTACCTTCGTGGTCGTTATCATTGGAATACTTTTACCGAAGAAGGATTTGCCAAAGCCGTCGTTTGCTATCACCAGGCGATCGCCGCTGACCCGCACTACGCGGTTGCCTATGCGGGCATCGCCGAATACTACAACTGGCTCGGAATTTTTGGCGTGCTGCCCCACAGCGACTGTTCGGCCGCTGCCCATGAAGCGGCGGCGACTGCCGTGTCGATCGATCCGGTGCTGGCCGAAGCGCACGGCGCCCTGGGCCAGGCAATTCTTTGTCGCGACTTTGCCTGGGAACGAGCCGAGCAACAACTGTTGCGCTCAATCGAACTCAATCCGAATTACGCGGGCGCGCGTGTCTGGTATGCATTTCAATTAGCGATGGAGGGCCGCTTTGTCGAGTCCTTACGCGAAGCCGCAACTGCGCGCCAGCTCGATCCGCTGGCAATTCTTTCCGGTCTCTGCCTCGGCTTTTGTACTTATCAATCACGGCGCTACGACGAAGCGTTGGCGTTTTGTGAGCAGACTCTAAAAGGCGAGCCGCAGAATGCGATGGTGCTTTATTGTTCCAGCTACGTATTGAGCCAGGTTGGCCGCCATCAGGAAGCCATCGCGCGAGCGTCGCGAGCGGTGGAGACGATCGGCAAAGCATCGCACACGCTGGGCCGGTTGGCATCTGCATACGCCATCGCCGGCGACGCTGCGCGCGCGGAACTTATCCTTGCCGAGATGGCGGAAGTTGCGCAGCATCGTTACATCTCGCCGTATCACGTCGCCCTGGTCCATTGCGCGCTGGGAAGAAAAGGCAGCGCTCTCGATCTGCTCGAAACGGCTTTTGAAACGAAGGACGCCTGGATTGTCTGGATGGCAGTGGAACCCGAGCTCGATTCGGTCCGAAACGATCCGCGGTTTGTTGTGTTGTTGCGCAAACTGAATCATCGCCTGGCAAACGCGCCGGCAAAAGCCGCGACTCCGCCGCACATTGAATTAGCGCAAAACAAGACTGGCGTGGTTTCCAATGCGGATGATCAATCGCGCGTAACTTCTCCGATAAGTCCGGCGCCGGACACGCTTCCCAGCGAGAATGAAGAAGCGCGTCAGCTGTATGCTGCCGGCCGTTACTATGCAACGCGACGCACTGCGGAAGGTTTGAAGCAGGCCATACCCCGGCTGGAACGCGCGGTGGAGTTGGATCCGAAATTTGCGCTTGCCTATTCCGAGTTGGCCGATTGTTATTCCCTGCTCAATTGGTACGTCGAGCCGGCACCGGCTGACGCGTGGCCGCAAGCGCGAAAAGCTGCGACCAACGCAGTCAACGCCGATCCTGATCTGGCGGAAGCACACGCAGCGCTGGGGTTCGTTCGGCTACACTATGATCGTGACTGGATCGATGCCGAGCGTGAGTTCAAGAAAGCAATTGCCCTCAAGCCGACGGCGTTGGTATCGCATCGTTGGTATTCCTACAGCCTTTCAGCGATGGGCCGGCACGACGAAGCCCTCGCCGAAATGCAGCGAGCGCGCGAAATCTCGCCCCAGTCGGCGATCATCGCAAGCGGTGTGGCGAATGTGCTTTTTCTTGGCGGCAGATTTGACGAGGCCATTGACGCGTGCCGCAAAGCGCTGGAGTTGGATCCCGGCGGCGTCGCCGCGCATACCGTCCTGCGCTGGGCTTACGAACGAAAGGGCATGCACGCCGAAGCGCTTGCTGCATTTGAACAGGAACGAGTTTTCGCCGGCGACACGGCGACGACGCGCGCCAAACGGGCGCATGTGTTGGCCGCCACCGGCAACGCTGAAGAGGCGCGCCGAATTTTGGAAGAGTTGCTGGCGCGGCGGCCACGAGAAGGGGTTACAGCCTTTGAGATAGCTGTTATCTACTGCTTACTGGGCGACAACGACAACGCCTTTACCTGGCTGGCCCAGGCCGAACGCGAACATGCTGTCGGGTTCACGTTCGCGCGCGTCGATCCCAATCTGGAGAGCTTGCGATCGGATCCGCGATTCGCCGAGTTGATGAATGCAAGCAGCAAGACAGTTACGCCGCCCGCGGAGCAAGTGGCTCCGGAGAGTTCTCCTCTTGAGAGTCCTCAGCGAACTCAAGCTGCCCAACTCGAATCGACGGCAGGAATTTCTGATCAAATCTGACATCTGATGTGGTATCGCGAAGCGGTACATCGCAATCGAGTGGCATAGACTTTAGTTTGTGGTTGGTTGACAGCCACAGACTAAAGTCTATGCCACTCGCTCATATCTGATTTAGGCTTTACGATTGTGAAGAATGAAACAACTCGGCCGCTTCATTTTCGTTGCCGTCGCGCTGCTCGTGATTTTGTTTTTGGCGCTCAGGAACTACTGTCCGACGGCTGGCGTGGCTTTCACCGCGGAGCGGCGAGAATTTCAGCAACTAAAAAATCGGACCGCACTCCCAGCGGAACCAGACTTCGATACCCGAGTTACGCTGGAAACGCTTTTGCAGCCGGGCGCCGATCAGTCACGCTGGGCCAACTCGCGCGCTACCGGAGTTGAAGGCTATGTAGTTTCCATCTCTTCCGGTCCGCTTGAGGCTGCGAACTGTTTTTGTCGTCACGATATTCACATCATGCTTGCGGCTCGTCGAGACGCTCCGCCGCGTGAGCAGGTTGTTCTGGAAGTGACGCCGCGCATGGCGACAACTAAACAGTGGTCGCTGGAAAAATTGCAGCAGGAATTAACGGGTCGCCGGGTGCGTTTCGAGGGCTGGCTTTTCTTTGATGTTTTGCACGCGGGCGAATCCGAGAACACTGCGCCGCGAAGAGTGAACAACTGGCGCGCTACCGCCTGGGAAGTTCATCCGGTCACGAAGATTGAGGTACTGAAGTAGTCAGGTTTGCCTGCGATTGTTGTCTTCGGCTGTGCCGCCCTCTGTGCGGTAAGGCTCTGCCTTACCGTAACGCTTCTACAACTTCGAGGCTACGCCTCCGTCGCGTTTTCCGAGGCATAACCTCGACAATTACAAAAATAGTGCTCCCCGGTAAGGCCGAGCCTTACCGCACGGAATGCGGCAAAGCCGCCGAAAGCAATCTAACCTGAATTGCTGTGGCCGTGCCGCCTGATGTGACTTCGAGCGAAGATGAGGGGTGGGTGCATTCAGTCGTGCTCAGCGCTTTCCGATTTCCATCACTCGCATTACTATTCGCCGTTGCGAAGATGCTGCGCTTGGATTTCTAAAATGCTTCTTGTCTTCATTCACGGTGCGCCGGCGGTCGGAAAACTAACGGTCGCTCGCGAGCTCGCAACGCTGACTGGCTTCCCGCTGTTTCACAATCATCTCACTGTCGACCTGGTTAGTTCCCTCTTCGCTTTCGGCACGCCGCCGTTCGTCAGCCTGCGCGAACAGATTTGGCTTGCCGCTTTTGCCGAAGCCGCGCGCAACGATCGCTCGCTAATTTTTACTTTCAATCCGGAGCGCTCTGTCAGGGAAGGATTTATTCAGAATACGATTGACGTAGTCGAATCGGCAGGAGGACGGGTTGTCTTTGTGGAATTAACTTGCTCGGAAGCTGAACTAGAGCGGCGAATGGAAGAACCTTCGCGGAAAGAGTTTGGTAAGTTAGCTTCGCTCGAACAGTACCGCTCGCTGAAAAGCGCAGGTGCGTTTGAATTCCCTAAACTGCCCAGCCAGATTTCAATCGATACGACCAATCAAGCACCCGCGGTTACTGCAAAACTAATCAGCGATCATCTCGCATCGCTGTAAAGCAAACTGTTAGTTTGCGGTGGTGCCACGCCTCTCAAGTTGCGTGCTAATGAACCACTGCAAACTAACAGTTTCCTTTACAGTAAGCCGCGGCTTCCCTAGAACGTGAACTTCAACGCCAACTGCAACTGTCTCGGATCGCCAACACCCTGGCGCAGGAATCCGTCGAAGTTAAAGAGGCTCGGTGCAGTCAACGAATTTTGATTTCCCGGTCCGGACAGCGCGTTAATCCGGTTAGCGTTGTTGAAAGTATTGAACATTTCCACAACCGGAATCAGCGCAAAGCGCTCGCCAAATTTGAATGGCCGCGACAATCGCCAATCGAACGAGAAATACTGATTGTCTTTGCGAAGCGTGTTGCGATTGTTTGCGGTGCGCGTCGCGGGCGTGGCCGGCTGGGCCGAGCGCAACTGAACACGAGGCACAAACTCAAAATGCCACGGCAGTTCTGAATACATGAAAAAGTTGAACTTGTGGCGGATGTCGCGATCTGACAGCGCGTAATCCAACTGCAGATTATTGATGTCAAACGATCGGTCGGTAAAAGGATCGCGTTCGTTCGAATCATCGTCCATGTCTTTCGAAAGAACATAGTTCCATTCGAATTGATATTTGCGGCTGAGACGTTTGCGCATGCCGACGGTAAAACCATTGTAGAGCGATTTGCCCACGGCACTGGTCACTGCAACCTCGCCAAGATAATCGCCGAAGATTGGAAAGCCGGCCGCGTTAAGCTTCCGATTCACATTCAAGAAGCGCGTTAGATGGACGCCCTTGGAATGTGTGAAGTCAAAATACATCGACACATCGCGCGTGATCTGCTGCTCAAATTGAATGTTCGCTGTGTAGATTCGTGGATTCGCATAATCACGGCTGAATACGCGCACACCACTAAAGCAGGGGAACGGGTTAGTAAATGGACCAGCAGCACCAAAGTTATTAATCGTATTGCACGACCCTGCGCTCGGGGTTACAAGCCCGGGCCACGTCGGCCCCGGTACGCCAAACGAGATTAGTTGTGAACTCACAAAAATGGTCTGTTGCTGCACGCCGTTGGTCGTGATTGAGCCAACTTGCGACAACATGTTTTGACGAGCGTAGTAAATCCCATAGCTCGCTCTAAGGACTGACTTGCCTTCCTTTGATATGTCCCAGGCAAAACCAACACGCGGTTGAAACTCTTTTTTCGGACTGTGCAGCGTTCCGTCCGAAGGAAAGCGCGGGTCACCCAGGAACCTGCCGTAGGCTGTTTGCGCGGGCGGAACAGTTACGTCCGGAAAGATTTGGGCCTCCCAACGCAATCCGTAATTCAAGGAGAAGTTCGGTCTAAGCTGCCACCGGTCCTGAGCAAATAGCGAAAGGTCCTCGTTCTTAATTTTTGAAGCGCCGGCGGCATCGGTTGCCGGTCCGTTTCGGTCCGCGCCCTGCAGGAAGAGTAACAATGGACCACCGACACTGCTGCCTGCCGGACACGCCTGATTAAAAGGAGCACCCGTAGTCACCCAACCAGTAAACGCGAATCCGGGCGTTAGACATTCACCTACGGTCGGTCCAAACCCATTCGCTGCCGGCGCGGCGGCGTAGCGCAGAAAACCAGCCACGCTGTCGAAAATATACCGGCCCTGAAAGAATCCACGGAATACCTGGTCGTTAAGTGTATGCAGCCACTCCCCGCCAAACTTGACGTTATGGTTGCCATGAACGATCGAAAAGTTATCTTTGAGGTCGGCGCGCCATAGCAGTTCATCGACCGTTGGGTTGAGAAAGAATGGATGACCAAATCTGAAAGTCGTTCCGAAACCCATGGCCGTATCCGCCGGCACATTAGACGTGTTCGCAGAACGCGGCCGCAGTTCCCGCGTATATGAAAAGTGCGCTTCATTCAACTTCGTCGCAGAAATGGTGGTGAAAAGATTCAGGTTGACGTTATGGATCTTCGATGGACCCTCGGTTCCGTTTGCAGAATTCCCGTACGTAGCAACGTCAAAAGTCTGGTTAGTATTTTTGGAGTAGTCGAAGTTGTACGAGACGCCGAGTTTGTTATTCGGTGAGAGGTCCCAATCAGTTTTGAACAAAATCGCCGAGTTATTAACCTGGTGTTTGACCGGATCCCCTTCGCGCTGGCTTCGCGACGTCTGGAAAAAATTAAGCAAAGCCACCCGTTGGCAGTCGGGGCTGCTATTGATCAAGGCCTCGTTCGCCTGGACCGTCGGCGCTGCCACTGTGCAAGGGGCGCCGATTGGCACGCTAAGGTTGGCGCGATTCAAATTTTCACGAATGCCTTCGAAAGCAAGAAAGTAAAACGCCTTATCCTTCTTTATTGGACCACCTATACTTCCGCCAAATTGTTTGCGGTTAAAACCGTCGAGCTTTTGGCCAGTCGAGGTTCTCGCCGTCAAAGCTTCCAGTCGCTGAAAGTAAAACAAGCTGCCATGGGTGGTATTGGTCCCTGACTTTGGAATCACGTTGATGATGCCGCCAGCCGTGCGGCCAAACTCCGCGGCAGCTCCCGTTGCCACTACTTGAAATTCCTTTATCGCGTCCAACGGAATGTCAATCGCAGCACGCTGTCCACCAAGCTGCTCGCCAAAAAAGCCGTTGTTGTAATCGCCGCCATCGAAACTGACGTTGTTAAAAACGCCGCGCTGCCCGGCAAAACTAATCTCGTCGCCATCCGGCCCCTGCACAACGCTGACGCCCGGCGTCAAGGTGAGTAGATCTTCAAACTTGCGGCCTAGAATAGGTGTTGTCGATACCGCGGTTTCGTTAAGTGTCGTGCTTGACTCCGTCTTTACAGTATCGACGGTGGGCGCGGTAATGGTTACTCGTTCCTCGACGCCCGACACTTTCATTGCTATCGGCAACGTCATCGTCTGGCCCACCGTCAACTCAAGATTCTCCGCCACCAAAGTCCCGAATCCCGGCCTGGTGACGGTGACGTTGTACTTACCTGACGGTAGCGCGAGCGCGACAAAGCGTCCACCTTCGTCCGTCGTCAGTGTCTTGGAAAAATTCGTATCGAGATTCTTAATTTCGACTGTCGCGCCCGGCACAATCGCGCCGTTAGCGTCAGTGACCGTGCCTTGAATAGTGCCGGTGGTAATTTGCGCCTGGCCCAGCGCTGTAACGGCGAAAGCGCAGATAGAAAGCAAACAAATACTCAATCCTTTGAGGCTGGAAGCAAAGGAGCGAAGCAGGGCGTTTCGCATGTTTTTCTCCTGTAGCAAAAAATCTGAGTGGAAATTCAGATCATGTTCAGAACATTCAAGGCTAGTTCACTGCGAGTTGGGCGTAATCTTATTGGCGGCGTTGACCGCTGTCAATGATTAGTTTTTGATCGCTATGGCTAACGAAAAGCAATACGAATTTTAGGAAATGTCTTGTTTGAAGTCTCTCTGTGCAGAGAACTGAAAATTAAGACCCCTGCTCAATCTTACCGGTCCACGCGCGGAATCGATCACGATCTATTTTTCTGCGCGGAAAGAAAATCATCAGGGTTGTCGAGCGCTTCCTGCAGCCGGTTCACAAAACGTCCGACGTGCAGTCCGTCCATGAGTGCGTGATGAACTTCGATTGAGAACGGCATCAACGTGCGATCGTTTTCTTTAACAAACTTGCCAAAGGCAATGCGCGGCACCGAATCTCCACGCCCCCGCTTGCGCGCATGAGCAAAGCTGGTGAAAGACAGCCACGGCAGGGTCGTGAAATAAATCAAATTATCGCGTGGCGTCGGCTGAAAAGTTGGTTTCGCAATCGTCCGGGCGACCGACTCTTGCGCGCCTTTCATGAACTCATCAAAGTCCTCGTGGTAATCGAAATACGCGAAGGTGAAAGTCTCGTCTGGCAACAACACCGTCGTTCCCCCGTTGATGACCTCATGAACGAGTACCTTGTCGTCTTGTAAACGATAATGAAACGGCTCGATTTCATTCGCCACGCGTAAGGCAAAGTAGTGATTGGCAAGCGAAACGCTAACTTTGGTACGGCTGCCCAGCCAACTTAATAGTTCGGTCACGTCGAGCCGCAGACAAATATTGAAATACGGATTGTCGTAGCTGAGGAAGAACTTGAATAGATCACGACGCGACCAGGTTGTGACATCAAGAAACGTTGTCATGCGCAAATTGTACGAGATTCAATGGCCAGTCGATAAGCATATCATCAACTTTTGCCCTGCGCGGCTTTGCCGCGTTCCGTGCGGAAAGGCTGCGCCTTTCCGGTCGAGTTTATTACTGACGAGGCTACGCCTCTGTCCTTTTGAGGCATAGCCTCAAGGAAATCAGGGAGTGTTGCGGAAAGGCAGAGCCTT
>JAVEDP010000007.1 GCA_030841085.1 Pyrinomonadaceae bacterium | reverse complement strand
GTTGATGGACCACCTTTCATCGAGAAAGCAGTTGCAAAAAAATTTCGGATCACTATAATGCGACTCCCTCGTTCGGAAGTGATGTTTGCCGGATGTGAAGCGTTGGAGTCGGACCTGATTTTTATCGTGCCGTAGGTTAATTGCTCTTATACATTTTTGAATGTCCCCGCTGACCTGCTACACGGTGCCCCGATCAGGTGTTTATAGATGAGTCCTCTTTATTGCAGTGAAGAGACTCAGGCAAACCAGGTGATGTTCCTGCGTTCTTAGACGTAGTCGTCCCCAATCAACTCAACGCCAATCTGCTGTGCCGGGAGTTTTTCTCAAAGCCCGCACTGTGCGCGAAGTGTTTCTTCCAGCGAAGATTCTCGAACATCGTGTTGATTGGAGCCCCAGGAAATGACGGAAGAATTGGATCTTTGGGAAAAGAAGACGTGCCCGATTTGTGCTGAGGAACTGCGAATAGGAGAATTTGGCGTTTGTCGCGCCCGCAAAGATGGAAGAAATCTTTACTGCAAGAGTTGCATTAGAAAAAAAGTGACTGACAGCAGACGCGCGCTGAAGGAATACCGTTCTGCCCGCAAGCGTTACGTCAGTCAACCGCTGCTTGATTCCGCCGACGCACTCTTGAACGAGAGCAGCAACGCTTCAACAATGTTTCCCCGGGTTTTAAGCAAGCTCTCGCCCATTGAGCGCGTTAGAGAAGCAATCAAAAAAGGCGCGCGCACGCAAAAAGAAATCGCACAGGAAACCCATCTCGGCAAAGACGAAATCGGCGATGCGATTGCTAACCTATTGTTATGGACGCGGGAAATTAGAACTCAAACAGTTGGCAACACTCGGCTTTACTTCATTAGCGAAGCGACTGAAGCGCTTCAGGCGAGCCAGGAAACAAACGGTTTGCCGCAACGTAAGCGAGACGTGCCGAGTTCGTTTAGTGCGCTCCATGGCTTGATGCCCGGGAAGAAACCGGAAGGCGAAACGGAAAAAATTGCCGGCTGGGTGGCCGCCTAATCGTCGTAAAGCAAACTGTCAGTTTGTGGGGCTTCACCAGCACTGAACTTGAAGCTCCGCCACGCAAACTAACAGTTTGTTTTTCGATTGTTCACATTTCAGATCTCAAAAGCTTCCAGGACCTCACTGGCGTGGTCTTCCGGTTTGACCTTTTCAAACACCTTTTTGATTTTCCCTTTTTCGTCAATCAAAAAGGTCATGCGGTGAACACCCAGGTAAGTGCGGCCCATAAACTTCTTCTGGCCATAAACTCCATAGGCGTCGGCGATTGCATGATCCGTGTCGGCTAAAAGAGTAAAAGGAAGGCTGTACTTGGCAATAAACTTCTTATGCTTGGCCTCACTGTCCAATGAGACACCCAGTATCTTGATTTTCCGCTTTTTGTATTCGGCAAAGGCGTCGCGAAACGAACACGCCTCTTTCGTGCAGCCGGGAGTGTCATCTTTGGGGTAAAAATAGAGCACAACTTTTTGACCTCGCAGATCTTTCAGCCGCACGGTTTCACCATTTTCGTCCTTTACAGTAAAGTCAGGGGCTACGATTCCTTCTTTAAGCATAGTTTTACTCCAGCTCAACGAGATTAGATGGCGAAGGATTCTAGGCTGGCGCGCCTTTCCG
This sequence comes from Pyrinomonadaceae bacterium, assembly GCA_030841085.1. Classification (GTDB taxonomy): domain Bacteria; phylum Acidobacteriota; class Blastocatellia; order Pyrinomonadales; family Pyrinomonadaceae; genus PSRF01. The sequence continues at coordinate 112,970 of JAVEDP010000007.1, read as the reverse complement.
GACAAATCGTTATGCCAAAAAAGACCACAACCCGCAAAAAGGGAAACTACTGGATGGTTAAGCAGGAACCTGAGACTTATTCCTGGGACGATTTTGTTGCCGACGGCAAGACCGACTGGAGCGGCGTCCGAAACTATCAGGCGCGTAACAACCTGCGCCAAATGTCGGCGGGCGAATCGGTCTTGTTCTATCATTCGGGAAAAGACAAAGCCGTCGTCGGTCTCGCCGAAGTGGTCAAACCCGCGTATCCGGACCCAACTGCAGATGACGAACAGTGGGTGGCGGTAGATTTGAAGCCACTGAGAAAACTCAAGAGTCCAGTGCTCCTGGCTGCGATTCGTTATGACAAGCGTTTGAGCCAACTGCCTTTGATTCGACAATCCCAACTCTCCGTCATGTCTCTCACAAAGGATGAGTTTGATGTGATCGTTGCGCTCGGCGCCGGCAATGCCGCAAAAAAGCGGCGAGGAGGCAAGAATGTTTAAGCAGATTGATTACACGATGATCGTTGTTTCCGATATGGAGCGCTCGGTGGAATTCTATCGCGATAAGCTGGGAATTCCCTTGAAGTTTCAATCGCCGGACTGGACTGAGTTTCAGACTGGCACAACTACGCTGGCACTTCATGGCGGCGGCATCGCGCCGAGCGGCCCACCAGCCGGCGATCCATCTAAACAAGCCGGGAGTTGCTCGATCGGCTTTAACGTTGAAGATGTCGACAAGACTTACGAGGAGCTGAAAACCAAGGGGATCAGGTTCGTGATGCCGCCAACCCAGCGCGAGGGCGAAGGAATCAAATTGGCCGTGGCCATCGATCCTGATGGTTTACCGGTTTCTTTTGCACAGATGATTGCGCAGACCGCGGCCAGCTAGATTTTGTAAAGCAAACTGTTAGTTTGCGGTCTGTCGTAAAGCAAACTGTTAGTTTGCGGTCTGTCGTAAAGCAAACTGTTAGTTTGCGGTGGTGGTCAAACTCAACGTCCATAAATCTCACTACCGAAAGTTGCTGATCCTTCAAGTTGAGTATGGCGAACCACCGCAAACTAACAGTTTGCTTTACGTCTTTATCCCTAACTAAAAAAGCATCGGTTCGGATGTTTCAGACTCCGGCGTCGCCGAATCTGCAAGGTTTGGATACTTTTCAAAAAGCGGCGCCGGCGCGGGCACTAATTTTTCAACCAGCGTCGATTTAATCTCCAGCGCGTTGACCACTGCCTGGCCGCGAAAGTGGTTGTTCGTTATCACATATGATTCCCGCGTCTTCTTTGCGACCTCTTTGATCCTCGTTATCCACGGCTCAAGCTCATCAAGCGAATACAGATAGTTGTAACGATCGTCGCGCGGCGCCTTTTCCCGAAACCAGTCCTGATAGTTTCTACCGTGCAGCCTGACATAACCGATCTGCGAGGTTGTCAGCGCGGCTGGTTTGATCGACTTCGTGAAAAGCGGTTGATCGATGTTGCAAATTCCCACCGCCATCTCGTCCAACCATTCATAAATCTGCGGCGTGTTCCATGACGAGTGCCTGATCTCCAGCACTAACGGATAGTCTTTAAAGCGATCGAGCAACTTCGCCAGATAAACACGCTCGTCATCGGTATTTTTGAATGACCAGGGAAATTGCAGCAGCACCGCGCCAAGTTTTCCTGCGCTCGCCAGCTCATCGAATCCTTCGCGCACCGCTTTCTCGTCCGCCTCAGTCGCCTTGCCGCGTTCATGCGTAAAAACTCGATGAAGTTTGGCGGTAAACAGAAATTCCTTGGCGGGAGTTACGCGCTGCGCCCACGACTTCGCGGAGGCAGGGGTGAATGGACGATAGAAACTGCTGTTGATTTCAATCGTGTCGAAAAATCTGGCGAGATATTCGAGCGGATCAAACTTCGCGCCGGGCTTTCGCGGATAAACAATCCCTTCCCAATCTTTGTAAGACCAGCCAGCCGGTCCGATGCGGATTTTTGGCATTAGCAATTCGATCAGAAGAAGTCAGATTGAAATCAGTATACCAAGCAGGCGAGTGACCATCTGCCGGAACGTGCAGAAATAGACGCGAATGCTTGCCGACGAGGACGCATAGTCTTACTATCAACTTATGGGTTATCCGGACATCATTACTATCGAACCTGGCAAGCGCGGAGGCAAGCCCTGCATTCGCGGTATGAGAATCACTGTGTACGACGTGCTCGAATACCTGGCGTCCGGAATGTCGCAGGAGGAAGTGCTTAAGGAATTTCCTTATCTCACTGAAGAGGATATTCTCGCCTGCCTGGCGTACGCAGCTGATCGTGAGAAAAACCTTCTTGTCATCACGGAATGAAGCTGCTGTTTGACCACAACTTGCCGCCGAGTCTGGTAGTGCGGCTGTCAGATTTGTTCCCAAACTCGAAACATCTTTACCCCCTCGAGCTGGACCGAGCAAACGACTTAGAAATTCGCGAGTACGCGAGAAATAACGAATTCATTATCGTCACCAAGGACGCTGATTTCAGCGATCTATGCGTACTGCGAGGGTTTCCTCCTAAGATTGTTTGGATTCGGCGTGGAAATTGTTCGGTGAAGATGCTTGAAGTAATCCTGCGCGAACACCACAACGACATTGAAGCGTTGGATTCCGATCCGATGAATGGAGTGCTAACGTTGTTTTGAACTTAAGGCGGCTTGAATTAACTCCGCGGAATTGAAAGGAGAACCTATGCGTCTCACTGAGATGGTTTCGTGCTCTGGTTGAGCGGCTAAGCTGTCACCGAGCTTACTCGCTCAGGTGTTGAGCGGGCTACCACCACAGCCCAAAGATGAGAACGTCCTGATCGGTTTTGACAAAGCCGACGATGCCGGAGTGTATCAACTGCGCGACGACCTCGCGATCGTGCAGACTGTCGACTTTTTCACGCCGATTGTTGACGATCCATCTGTCTACGGCCAGATTGCTGCTTTGAATTCCATCAATGACGTCTGGGCGATGGCCGGCACGCCACTGACGGCGCTGGCAATTACGTGCTTTCCGAAAAAGGGTGTGGATCCAGCCATACTTGGCGAGATCATGCGCGGCGGTCAGGAAACGCTGAACAAATATGGCGTGACGTTAATCGGCGGACACAGCGTCGATAGCGAACAAATAATGTTTGGCTATGCCGTAACCGGCGTAATCGATCCCGGCAAGATTGCCAGCAACGCCGGCGCGCGACCGGGCGACGTGATTATTCTGACGAAACCAATTGGCACGGGAGTGATTTCAACTGGAATCAAGTTTGGCAAAGCGTCCGACGACGTTGTTGCGGCTTCGGTCGAGACTATGATGACGCCGGGAAAGTTTGCCGCGGAAGCGATGCGCGAATTCGAAGTTAAAGGAGCGACGGATGTCACCGGGTTCGCGTTGGTCGGCCATGCATGGGAAATGGCGAAGGCGAGTGAGGTTACGATTGAAATCGATACCGCTTCCGTGCCCTTAATTGAAGGAGCGCTGGAATTGGCGGCGGCGGGAATGTTGACCAGCGCCGACAAGACAAACCGCGAATATATCGGCGAAGATATTCAGATCGCGGAACGGGTCGACAATAATCTCGTCAAGCTACTTTTCGATCCCCAAACAGCAGGGGGAATGTTGATTTCGGTCGCGGGCGATAAAGCGAGTGCTTTGGTGAGCAAATTACGCGCTTATTACCCATACGCTGGAATTGTAGGGAGGGCGTTGAAGCTGGATGAAGCCTCAATTCTAGTAAGGTGAACTGTGTTCTCTCCGAGCACATTTGAGGATATGGTATGGCAGAGTCTCAGGATAAAACAATCGAGTTTGTTAGAAAGAAAGATCTCATTCTGAAGCGTCAGCTCGGGCAAGGTGCGTGCGGTCTTACCGTTTTGCTGTATGACAGTATCATTGATGAGTATTTCGTATGCAAGAAATATTCGCCAATCAACGAAGCCCTCCGAGAGACTCTTTTTAACAACTTCGTGAGGGAGATTAAACTCCTCCACATTTTGAATCACCCAAATGTCGTTCGAGTTTTTAATTATTATCTATATCCCGAGCAATTCGCCGGATATATTCTCATGGAATTTGTTGAGGGAACTGATATTGAAGAGTACTTAGTAAAGCACCCTGAAGATATAAACGAAATCTTCACCAGCGTCATCGAAGGATTCACGCACTTAGAAAAACACAGTATTCTGCACCGCGACATAAGGCCTCAAAACATTTTGGTCACAAAAACTGGCTTAGTAAAGATCATCGACTTCGGCTTTGGTAAACAGGTTTTTGATTCAGAAGATTTTGGTAAGAGTATTACACTAAATTGGTGGTGTGAGCCTCCGTCCGAATTTAGGAACCACATCTATGACTACCACACCGAAGTCTATTTCGTTGGGAAGCTATTCGAGAAGATTATTTTAGAAAGTCAAATCGACCACTTTAAACACAAAACGCTCCTTGGCCGAATGTGTGCATCCGACCCCTCTAATCGAGTTGCGCTCTTTTCCGCTGTGCGGAAGGAGATTCTTTCCGATAGATTTTTAGACATAGACTTTACTGATGATGAGCTTGAAACTTATCGGCATTTTTCAGACAGCCTTCATTCGGTCACCTCGAAAATTGAAGAGAACGCAAAGTATCGCGCGGACCTCGATGACATTCAAACCAAGCTTGAAGATTGTTATAAGAAAGTTATGCTCGAACAGTTTCTTCCCGATAACTCACTCATAATGGAGTGTTTTATTAACGGATCGTATTACTACAAGCGCAATATCCCGTTCTACGTCGAGAACTTAAAGGACTTTCTAAACTTGTTTAGGGCTTGTTCACGAGAGAAGAGGAACATCATTCTTAGCAACCTCCAAACGAGACTCGACTCTGTTGTACGCTATGATTTGAGCCCATCGGATTCCGACGATATACCTTTCTAGCGAAACTATGATTTCTACCGTTCAGCACATCAGCAACCCCTGCATTTCAATAACTCTCTACAAAAACGTGCGCGCGCGCACGATGGAGATCGTGGCGCCGCTGGAAATAGAAGACTACGTCATCCAGACCGCGGAATTCATGAGCCCGCCGCGCTGGCACATCGGCCACACTTCCTGGTTCTTTGAAACGCTGCTGCAAACCTACAAGTCTGGTTATCAACCTTACTCCCAAGAGTTTCTCTTTTACTTCAACTCCTATTACGAAGGCTTTGGCGCGCGTATCGAAAGACCAAAGCGCGGTACGAAATCGAGGCCGACGGTGAAAGAGACGGTCGTCTATCGCAATCATGTCGACGACCAGATGCTGCGGTTTTTGGAAACAATAGAAACACAGCGCGATGCGGCAACGGTTCTGTCGCTTGTCCGGCTCGGCTTAGAGCATGAGATGCAGCACCAGGAATTGCTCGTTTACGACATCAAGCATCTGCTGGGCGATCGGTTTGACGCGCCAATTAAGGCAGCACCGGCTGCGCTGACAAAAGTCGAAGGGATGGCGGAGATTGCGGGCGGGCTGTTCTGGCTGGGGTATGGAGACCAAGTCCAAAGTCCAAAGTCCAAAGTCCAAAGTTCTACTAACTACCACTTTGCGTTCGACAACGAAAAGCCTGCGCATCAAGTCTTCTTGCAGGATTTCGCTATCGACCGCGCGCTGGTGAGCAACGGCGATTATCTCGAGTTCATACGCGACAATGGCTACCAGGATTTTCGTTGGTGGTTTTCCGAAGGCTGGGAAGTCGTAAATCGAGAACAGTGGCGCGCGCCGCTTTACTGGGAACTTCATGACGGCGAATGGATGATTCGCGAGTTCTCCGGACTGCACTCAGCCACAAGCAAAGCGAACGAACCCGTGTCCCACGTTAGTTTTTTTGAAGCGTCCGCATTTGCCAAGTGGGCCGGCAAACGCTTGCCCACTGAGGCTGAATGGGAAAAAGCTGCGACGTTTGATCGGAATAACGGCGAACGCGTCGCCTTCCCTTGGGGAAACGAACCACCCGATGTTTCAAAGGCGAACTTGTTTGAAAATAGTCTTTGGGCGCCAGCGGCGATTGGATCATTTCCTGCCGGCCAAAGCAGTTATGGTTGTCATCAGCTTATTGGCGACGTTTGGGAATGGACCACTTCGGATTACGTTCCCTATCCGGGATTCAAATCCGAGTTTGATGAGTACAACGACAAGTGGTTCGTTAACCAGAAGGTCCTGCGCGGCGGTTCATACGCAACGCCGCAGATTCATATTCGCTCGACTTACCGAAACTTTTTCCACGCGCACGAACGTTGGATGGTATCGGGCTTCCGCTGCGCGAAAGATATGTAAAGCAAACTGTTAGTTTGCGGTGGTTGGCGGCTTTCAAGTTTAGTGCTAACGAGCCACCGCAAGACTTAAGAGTTTGCTTTACGCTCGACGATAGTTCCATCTCCAGTCCTGCCAGCGCTTAACGCAACCAGCTTTGACCGGATTATTTAATACGTATGCGACAATTCGATGCCACTCGTCGTTATCGCGATTCCAATGGTCGTAACTCTCATGCGCCCAGAATTCTCCTTCGCGACCAAGGACTCGATTACATTTGAACGAGGTGTACCCTTTGAGCGATTGCAAGATAGCCGAAATAGATTGGTCCAAGTCCTCGTCCCCAAGTACAGAAAGAGGCTTGATGACCGCATGAACGTGGTTACCCATTATGGAAAAAGCGTCAAGTCGGTAAGCTTTTCCATGTCTATGGTGCAAGCTGTCCGCGACGATAGCCGCAATTGGCTCGTCGCGTAACCAAACTGGGCCAACCGCAGCGCCATCAAGTATCTCCTCAAATTTGGCAAACCACTTTCTTTCAAAATCATCTTTCACTCGTCTGTGATAAGAAGGGTTAGTTTTAGCCAGGTGACTCAGCCATCGCTGCTCCTTTTGCCATTGTGCGATTACAACCCGTGGAAGTGATCCTGCCAGGCGAAAGGTAACAAACAGCGTTGCGCCAGGCGGCTGAATGTGAGGCAAGTTTCGGTGGTAAGATGCCTTGTAATCTAATTGGCTCATCGAGTCCAGATTTCAACTAAAGACATCGACGAAAGCAAGCGATGTTCGCGATCACCCCGTTTCGAAGAGATGCAAAATTTCAAAGCTATTAATTGGCCGTCGTAAAGCAAACTGTTAGTTTGCGGTGGTTCCCGACCTTTCAAGTTTAGTGTTAGCGAACCAACGCAAACTAACAGTTTGCTTTACGATTGTTTGCCCGCCTATTTTCTAGGGGAAAAAAATCATTGTTGACCGAATTGACTGACATCGAAACGCGAGTGCTCGGATCACTCGTTGAAAAGCAGGTGACCACGCCCGAATATTATCCGCTAACGCTCAACTCTCTGACGCTTGCCTGCAACCAGAAGAACAATCGCAGTCCGGTTACTTCTTATTCCGAGGACGAAGTAGCACAGGCGCTGGAAACGCTGCGCGAGAAAAATCTGACGTACGTCTTTTACGGCAGCACCAGCCGCGTGCCGAAGTACAAACACGTGATGACCGAAGTGTTGCATCTCAGCGCCGCCGAGCTGGCGGTGATGTGCGTGCTGCTGTTGAGAGGACCACAGACAACCGGCGAACTGACGACGCGCGGTTTTCGGCTGCACGAGTTTTCGGGATTAGAAGAAGTCGACGCGACTCTGAATGCATTGATGACGCGCGAACCAGACCCGCTGGTTGTACGCCTGCCGCGCCAACCCGGCCAAAAAGAAGTTCGCTTTGCCCATCTCCTGTCAGGCGAAGTAGCGATTGAAACTCAAATTCCGGACCGCGCCGTTGCGTCGTCACACCGCGCTTCCTCATCTGACAGAGTTTCAAAGTTGGAAAGTGACGTGGAGACCCTCAAGTCTGAATTCGAAAAGCTGCGCGAACAGTTCGAAGGTTTCAAAAAACAATTCGAATAATCCCTATCCGCAGATTACACCGATTAAAAGCCTACCGCCTTCTAAAACGTTTTCCCTTTTTCGTTCTGAATCTGTGTAATCTGCGTAATCTGCGGAGACTCCCGGAATTGCACCTCTAGGCCAGTGTTTCATGTGTGCAATTTCCCGCCTCTCAGGTTATAATTCCCTTCCCTTATGAATCTGGAAATTTTTCATCCGGCAGTAGCGCGCTGGTTCGCGAAGACGTTTCCGGCGCCTACACTGCCGCAACAAGACGCGTGGCCGGCCATCAAGCAGGGACGCAACACACTGATTGCCGCGCCGACCGGTTCCGGCAAAACGCTTGCTGCTTTTCTCGCCGCGATTGATGATCTGGTGCGCCTGGGAGTCGAGGGCAAGCTCGACGCCACCACTCAGGTCGTTTACGTTTCTCCGTTGAAAGCGCTCAGCAACGACATTCAGCGCAACCTTCAATTTCCGCTCGCCGGAATCCAGGAAGAACTCGCGGCGATGGGTTTGCCTGAAGTGAACATCCGCACCCTCGTGCGCACTGGCGACACACCGGCAGCTGAACGCACGGCGATGATCAAGCGCCCGCCGCACATCGTTGTGACCACGCCCGAGTCTCTTTACATTTTGTTAACCAGCGAAGGTGGCCGCCGCATGTTGCAAACGGCGCGCACGTTGATCGTTGACGAGATCCACGCGGTTGTCGGCGACAAGCGCGGCTCGCATCTGGCACTTTCGATCGAGCGCCTGGAACAACTTATTTCCCAGCCGAAACCAGAACCTGTAACTGAACCAGCCGCAACTGGGCTATGGGATTTCGAAAACTCTACACCCGACACCCGACACCCGGATTTCGCACAACCTACACCCGAAACCCAACACCCTCGATTAGTCCGCATCGGCTTGTCCGCAACGCAACGTCCCATCGAAGAAGTCGCGCGCTTCCTGGTGGGCACAGCAAACATCGATGCCGATGGCACACCGGACTGCGCGATTGTCGATAGCGGTCACGCGCGACAACTTGATCTGGCGATCGAGCTTCCCGAGTCGCCGTTGCAAGCGGTGATGTCGGGAGAAGTTTGGGACGAAGTCTACGACCGGCTGGCGCAGCTAATCCGGCAGCACAAAACGACACTGATTTTTGTGAACACGCGACGGCTTGCCGAACGCGTTGCTCGTCATCTGGGCGAACGCATCGGCGACGAAAATATTGCCGCGCATCATGGCAGCCTCGCGCGCGAACAACGTCTGGCGGCTGAACAACGATTGAAAGCCGGCGAATTGAGCGCGCTGGTCGCGACGGCTTCATTGGAACTCGGCATCGACATCGGCGATGTAAATCTCGTTTGCCAGTTGGGCTCGACCCGATCGATTGCAAGTTTTCTGCAACGAGTTGGCCGCTCAAATCACACTGTCGCAGGTTTTCCGAAAGGTCGCGTCTTTCCGCTGTCCCGCGATGAGCTGGTGGAATGCGCAGCGATCATCGATTCGGTCCGGCGTGGTGAACTCGACCGGCTCGCGTTACCCGAACAGCCGCTTGATATTCTGGCGCAACAGATCGTTGCGGCGTCGGCGCCTGAAGAATGGGGCGAGGATGAACTGTTTGCGATGGTCCGTCGCGCGTATCCCTATCGCAATCTCGAGCGCGAAAGATTTGATTCCGTGATTCGGATGTTGGCTGAAGGTTTTTCTACCAAGCGCGGGCGACGTTCCGCCTATCTGCATCACGACGCGGTGAACAAGCGCATCCGTGGCCGGCGCGGTGCGCGGCTGGCGGCCATTACCTCCGGCGGCGCGATTCCCGACACTGCGGACTATGCGGTAGTGCTCGAGCCGAGCGAACTCGTGATTGGCAGTGTCAACGAAGACTTCGCAATTGAAAGTTTGCAAGGCGACATCTTTCAACTCGGCAACACATCGTGGCGGGTGTTGCGCGTCGAGCAGGGCAAGGTGCGCGTTGAAGATGCGCACGGGCAGCCGCCGTCGATACCGTTCTGGCTGGGTGAAGCGCCGGCCCGCACGCATGAGCTTTCGGTGTCCGTGTCGCGCCTGCGCGAAGAGGTCACAGATCGCGTTGATGTCCAAAGTCCAAAGTCCAAAGTCCAAAGCCAAGACAGCAACGGCGGCGCCGATCTTGAGGCAGGTCGGAACAATGGCGATATAACTGCAGCCAGTAATGATGGCGCTCAAAGCCTAACTGCAGCGATCAATCTCGAGCCGGCAATCAACTATCTAATAGATGACGTCGGGATCTCGCGCACGGCGGCTGAACAAATTGTCGAATATCTAGCCGGCGCAAAAATTGTTCTCGGCGTAATGCCTTCGCAGGACAACCTGGTACTGGAACGATTTTTTGACGACAGCGGCAGCATGCAACTTGTGCTGCACTCGCCTTTTGGCAGCCGCTTGAATCGCGCCTGGGGGTTGGCACTGCGGAAACGCTTCTGTCGCAAGTTCAATTTCGAATTGCAGGCCGCAGCGACCGAAGACGCGATTGTCTTGTCGCTTGGTCCAACGCACAGCTTTCCACTCGACGAAGTTTTTCATTATCTGAACTCAAAAACAGTCCGCCAGCTTTTGTGTCAGGCTTTGCTTGATGCCCCGATGTGGAACATTCGTTGGCGCTGGAATGTGACACGCTCGCTGGCTGTTTTGCGGCGGCGGGGCGGCAAGAAAATTCCCGCGCAACTGCAGCGTATGGACGCCGAGGACTTGCTGACGGCGATCTTTCCCGATCAACTCGCCTGCCAGGAAAATCTTGGTGGCGGCGAGCGCGAAATTCCAACTCACCCGCTGGTGGACCAGACCGTCAAGGATTGTTTGGAAGAGGCGATGGATATCGACGGCCTGGAACAACTGCTGACTGCGATTGAGCGGAACGAGAAAAACCTCTTCGCGCGTGACGTGATTGAAGCCTCGCCGCTGGCCCAGGAAATCTTGAACGCCCGGCCGTATGCCTATCTCGACGACGCGCCGCTGGAAGAGCGCCGCACCCGTGCGGTTTATCAGCGGCGCTGGCTTGATCCGCAGACTGCTTCGGACATGGGCAAGCTCGATCAGGGCGCAATCGACCGCGTGCGTGATGAAGCGTGGCCGCGCGTTGAAAATGCAGATGAGTTGCATGACGCGCTGGTTGAGTTGGGATACATAACTTCGGAAGAAGGAACCGAGTGGCAGAACTTTCTTGCCGAACTACAAAAAGATCGCCGCGCCGCAGTCCTTCAACTTGATACTGGGACCGCGGGCGTCCCGCCCGCAATGAGCGCGCAGCGCGAACAACTCGACCACTCAATCAAGCCTAATGACGCAGCAACGGCGGGCGGGATGAGTGCGGTCCCTGGGACAGGCAGGAATGCCTGTCCTACTCTTTGGATCGCGGCGGAACGGCTGCCGCAGTTCGAAGTTGTTTTTTCTTCGCTGAAACTCGAACCGCAGATAAAAGCGCCGGACAGTTTCATCAAACAATGGTCGTTTGAAGAAGCGCTGGTTGAACTTTTGCGCGGTCGCCTCGAAGGGCTTGGACCAGTGACCGTCCAAAGTTTGGCAGACTCTTCGGGACTGAAAACAAATGAGCTCGAGACCGGCCTATTGCGTTTGGAAGCCGAAGGCTTCGTCATTCGCGGCAAGTTTTCGCCTGGCGCAACCGAGACTGAATGGTGCGCGCGCCGCTTGCTGGCGCGCATTCACAGCTACACTTTGAATCGACTGCGACAGGAAATCGAGCCAGTCGCCACTTCAGATTTCATTCGCTTCCTGCTGGCGTGGCAGAAAGTCGCGCCGGACCATCAGATGGAAGGGCCCGAAAGTTTGCGCGCGATCATCGAGCAGCTCGAAGGTTTTGAAGCGCCCGCCGCTTCGTGGGAAGGCGAACTGTTGCCCAGCCGTTTGGCTGAATACGATCCAGCCTGGCTCGATGCCTTGTGCTTATCGGGCGAATTGGTTTGGGCCCGGCTGACTCCTCCAGCAACTCCGTCGGCGTCGTCGCGCATATCCGCCGCCGAGAATGGAGTTGAGCGAGCGCGCGGTGCTGCTCCGGTGCGCAACACTCCTATCGCTTTGCTGCGGCGCAAAAATTTTGCGTTGTGGAATTCAGTGTTTCCACAACCTTCCTTAACCGAGCTGGAATTTTCAACCACTACCAAAGCGGTGCAGGATTATTTAACGACGCGCGGCGCTTCGTTTTTTACGGATGTTGTAGAAGGCACAAAACTCTTGCGCGCGCAGGTCGAGGAATCGTTAGCCGAACTAGTTGCGAATGGGCTGGTCGTTTCCGACAGCTTTGCGGGATTGCGCGCGCTGCTGACGCCGGCGAGTCGCAAGACGCAAGCAGCCGCGAAACGAAAACATCGCCAGCCGCTTTACGAAATGACGAGCGCTGGACGCTGGTCCATATTGCAGCGCGAGTCTGACAAACCAGCTGCCGACAAACCGAGGTTTGCCGAACAGTTTGCCCCGGAGACTGTCGAGGAGATCGCTCGCATCTTGCTCAAGCGCTACGGCGTCGTATTCAAGCGTTTGTTGGAACGCGAGGGCATCAGTCTCCCCTGGCGCCTGCTGTTGCGCATGTATCACCGGCTGGAAGCGCGTGGAGAAATCCGCGGCGGCCGTTTTGTAGCGGGGATTTCAGGCGAGCAGTTTGCGCTGCCTGAAGCTGTCGGCATGTTAAGAGCAATTCGTCGCGCCGGAACCGGAACAATGGATTTTGGTTTCCGCTCACCGGGCCATCTTCAAGAGTCTTCACTTGCGGTGGGACTGCCGCCTTCAGATGTAGCACAGGAGAGTCTCATCTCAATCAGCGCCGCAGATCCATTGAACCTGGTGGGCATAATCACGCCCGGCGGACGCATTACCGCGTACACTTCGAATCGCATTCTCTATCGCAATGGCGAACCGATCGCGGTTCTGGAAGGGGGCGAACCGCGTTTCCTCATTGAGTTGAGTCGGGCGCTGGAATGGAAAGCGAAAGCGGCGCTGATGCGCAAAGCCACACCTCCGCCACTTCGCACTTACCTGCGCCGCCCGGCCTAACGTTGGCGATTCAATTATTTAGAAGCCCAGGGGTTATAGAGGTAGATGTCTCCGTAACTCGGAAGCTTCGCCCGGTAAGCCCTATCTCTTAATGCTTTGGCGTCGTCCGACGTTAGATTTGCTCCTATGACAACACCCAGATACTTATCGTTTCGATAGATTTCCGCCTTGTACCCAGAATTGGAGTGCGCGATGCTTCCTACCAATTCGCGGGCCTTCTGGAGTTCGCTTACGTGATACGTTCCGGCGACGACAAACCAAACCCGTTCATCCTGGGACCCGCTTATCCCACGCCAGAGTTGCGTCGATAGACCTTCCTTGGGCGGCGTATATCTCTTGATCTCCTGTTTGTCGTTCTGAGCATACGCGGTGGGTATGAAGAAATCCGTCAAACCCGCTGTGACCACGGTCGGTCCGTTACTGGCTCTCGCATTCGCATTTTTTATGTTGGTGGTGCCGTTCATAAGCGCCGTGATCAAGGCCGGCGCGACGATTCCTATCTCGAAGAGCTTGAGCGCGTTTCTCTCGTCCTTGTGAAAGTAGGCCATCCCACCTCCAATTGCGAAAAGGACGCCAACACGAATCAAGTATCCAAACACCACCAGGAACGTGATATTTGTGAACGTTGTTTGCAGATCGACGACCAGAAGGTTGAGGATAATGGGCGCGAGTGCACCCAAACCACCAATTAGGATCTTGGCGCGCATGCTTAAATCATCAGCTTTGCTATTAACAATTGTATCCGGCGGAAACGTTGTGGCTACGGCAGACATGGTGATTACCTCCGTGAGTGATCGAGTCTTAAGTTTTCAATTGCGTGACCGAGAGCGGACCGTATGGATTTGAGGGCGGAGTCTTCAGCGCTCTCTTTCGCTAAGACCTGCGCAAGTAAAAGCGCGTTGACAAGCCTTATCCCGACGTTTATCTGTTGAAGTAGCAATGCCTGTTCCAAATCGAAAACTGGCCGATCCTATAGGGAATAAATACTTACGTTTTGTCCGGTGCTATCTCTTTTGTTTATTTGGATAGGAGTTGTCAACTAAAGTGGACAGATCGGTCCGGGTAGAGAAGGCGGGATCTGTGATAATTCAATTGCTAGTCAATTCGTCACGAAAGGCGCAGTAGCGGGGGGTAAACTAGAAGAGCAATCAGGAGCAGGGAGCTGTTTATTTCGGGAATTTACGCTCCTAAACAGGATTTAGAGTTACGACCTCCGCGCGCTCGCGGGCGTTGTCAAGAAAAGCGTCGGTGTCGGTTTCGATCTTTGCTTCAGTCAGCGTCTTTTCTATCGCCGGGCTCGCTTGTTCCAGCGTGGGCACGATCTGGCCGGGGGCGCGGCTGCGCAGTCGCGGCACGTAAACGTCGCGATAGTAATCGGCGATTTCTTTTTGCGTGATGACGACGAAGTTACGAAAACGGAAGTCGAGATACTTCTCGATCCTTACGCGTTGTTCGACGATCTCATTCAGCTTCTCCGCGGTTAAACCAACGCTCTGCAAACGCGATTGAAACTCCGCTTGCGAAGGAAACGCCTTTGCCAGCTCATTCAGTGCCGCTGCTATCTCTTCGGTCGTCGGCGCAATGGAAGGAAGTTTTTCCGCTTCCTGAAGAATCAGCCGCTGATCGATGATCAGACCTAGCGTGCGATTCAATTCGTCCGACGATGGATTGACCAGCACTGTGTCAGGTTGCAACGCCAACTGCCACAGCAGATCGGAATAAGTTATCAGGCAGGCCTGGCAGCGGGTCTGGCCGGCGGCGTTAACGGTGGCGACCATCTTGTCGACGACCTGCTGCGCCGAAGCGGCAGTAGGCAGTAGGCAGAAGGCAGTAAGTAGCAGGAGTCGGCAGACGACAGAGGGCAGTCGGCAGTCGGCAGCAGCAGACGGCAGGACCGAGCCAAATCGTTTGAGTTTTGATCTAAATGTCATAAATTTCATCCGCCGTCTCTGTCTCCTGCTCCTGTCTCTTCTCCTGCCGACTGCCGCTGCCTCCTGCCGACTGCCGACTGCCGAATGCTCCTGCCGACTGCCGCTGCCTCCTGCTCCTGGCGCTAGAACGTCTGCGTAAACCGGAAGTGAATCTGCGTTCGCTTCAGGCGATAGGTTGCCGGCGTGCCGGTAAAGTCGTCCATCCGCCCACTTGGACCGCGCTGCGGAATCAAAAACTCCGGCGGGTTCAACAGAAAACCATAATCAACCGCCAGCGCGCCGCCTAATGGAGTCTGAATTCTAAAACCAAGTCCCACCGTGTTGGTCCAATGCGCGCGCAGGTTTGCTGCGTCGATGGCAGCCAGCAGGGTTGTCGGTGGCGGCGTGTTGTCATGCTTGTGGAACAAATCGCCGACGCGCCTAAACACGTTGCCGCCATCATAAAAAGGAACTGCCTGCAGCGCTCTTGAAATCGGTATGCGCGCTTCGAGATTGACGATCGCAAGCGCGTTGCCGCCGACAGGCACGGTAAACGGATTCAGAAACACTTGCTTCTTGTTTTGATCGAGGAACGGTCCCTGCGGAAGTATTACCTGGCGTGGCCCCGCCTCCTCAAACCCGAATCCGCGCAATGTCGTCGAGCCCCCGGAAAAGAATCTCTCGCTAATCGGCAGCGTCAAATCATTCTCGTCTATCTGGCCATTGCCATCGCGATCGCGCGGGTTGAAAAGATTTGCCAGGCCCATCGTGGCGTTCGCGGCCAGGACAGTGCCGCGAAATGCGTTGACCTTGTAATAAGTCCGGTAGCTTGCCTGCAACCGGCCAAAGGAAAGATTGCCGCCCAATTGCCTCAGCGCGATCGCGTAATCGACGTTAAAGAAACTGCCGCGGGTCGCGTCCAGTTGGTTGTAGCGGCAGATTTCGCCGGGGGCGCCTGTCTCTTCATCGGGATTGCGCACGGTGCCCAACAGGCCTCGTTCGCACCGCTCGCGTGTGTCGCGCACAAACGAAGCGCCGAAACGCGAAAGACGGACCGCGCGATCAGGTTGCAGGATCGGCTTGACCAGCAGGCTCTGAAGATTGAACAGCCGCACGTCTTCATAGCTGTAACGAATAAAAACTATCGAGCGCGTTTTCTTACTGAGCACACGCTGCGTCTCTATCGTTGCGGTAAAGCGGTTGATAGTGGGCTCCTTCACCTTGACACCAAATTCGTCAAGGGGATTGCCCTTCGCATCGAGGCGTTGCACGATGCCGAGCGTGCCGCGGTCAATTGCGGAACGGAAAAAGCGCGTCACGGTCGCATCGCGCTGATACTCAATCGAGATGCCAAGCGGCGCAAACTGTTTTTGCCGGTAGCGCGCGAAACGCGGATCAAGATATTCAAATCTCAGCCGTTGCTGCTTGCTGCTCATCCTGAGCCGTATGGCTCCCTGCCGCAGCTTGTTCATCAGATTCACATTGCTGACTTCCAGCAAGCCCAGCGCACCGGTGTCGCTCGAAAAGCCGCCGCCATAATCCATCACGCGCGGTTTCTTTTCTTCAACGTCAATGATGATATCGCGGCGTTTGAAACCGGAAACAGTTTCGCCCGCTGGTTCGGTGCGAATGATCACCTGCCGGTAAGCGTCGGTCAGATACAGTTCCCGTTCGCTTTCGGCGATGCGATCGGCGCGCAGAATGTCGCCCTCGACCAGTGGAATCACGCGCGCTATCGCATCTCGCTTGGTGCGTTGCGTTTTGGCATCGCCGGTCACGCCGTTAACAATGATGCGGTTAACATAAACTTTGTCGCCCTCATTCGTGATCGAATAAACCAGCCGCACTTGTTCGTCGCCGTCTTTGAGCGGCAGTTCGACAATCGAGTAATCCATCTGCGCGTTGACATAGCCCTCACGCGCGTAGAGCGCCAATAATCGATCGCCATCTGCCCGGGCCTGCGTGCGCGAGTAAGGCGAGCCGGTAACGATTCGCAACTCGTCCAACAGCCGCTGGTCCGTATAGATCTTGTTGCCGCGAACTTCAACGCCGGCGATACGCGTAAGGTTTCCTTCGTCGACCTGGAACGTGATGATCAGATTGTCACCGTTGAGCGAGACGCCCTGCAGCACGTCGGCATGCGCATGACGGTAACCGAGATCGCGCATGTAAGCTTCGATGGTGCGGCGATCCTGTTCCAAAAGCGTAAGACTGGTATAGCCGCGACCGTATCCCACAAATGGAATCAAGCCCAGCGCGCTCGCTTTTTGCGTTCGCAGATCGGCGGCAACGTCTTCGTAAGTCAGTTTGTTCGTGCCGGTGATACGAATGTCGGTGAGTTTGAACCGCCGCCCGCGTTCAATGTCATAGCGTATCTCGACGCTGTGGCCGCTGAGTGTTTCCGGATTCAGTACTTCGCAAGTTTCTGCAGCACCGTTCGCGCCCGATCCTGCAACAGCCGGCGTGACGGTGCAAACGGGTGTGACTTCGGCAAAGAAATACCCCTGCTCCTGAAGCTTGTTTCTGATGCGGCGCGCGCCTTCCACAATCGCCGACTGATCGATGTTCCCTTCGCGTTTGACCGGCAACAGATCGCGCGCCGTTTTATCGTTCATCGGATAATCCGGCACGAGCACAGTCACTCTCGGGCCAACGGTGCCTTTGATACTAATCGTTATCTCATTTTTTTCAGTGTCGCGTTCGACGCGCGCATCGTCGAGCAGGGGCGCCAGCTTTCCCTGATCGATTATTGCCTGGCGAATTTTTTGTACGTCCTGGCCCAGCGCTTCACGCGTGAACGCCGCGCCGGGCTGTAGGACGAGCGTCGGTTTAACTGCGGCCGCGTCAAAACCGGTTATGTCGATATTGAAAGCGGCGACCCTGGCCTGTTCGCCAGGCGCAATTTTGTATGTAACTGTCGCGCGCGTACCGGATGTATCGAGTTCTTCGCTAGACTCGACCGTGGCGTTGAAATAACCACGATCGCGCAAATAGACCTGAAGCTCGTCGGCGTTGCGACTAATAATCTGTTTCGAAAGACGCGTCCCCGGCTGGCTAAGGTTCAGGCGCGCGCGCAATTCATCTTGAGTAATCGGCACACCCGTGTGAACTGCGATTTCAAATTTGACATCGCCGATCTGTACCTGGCGCTGGATTACGAAGCGAAGCCGAATTGGGCCGGTATTAGTTGACCCAGTGTCGTAAACTTCTACTCGCGCGCCTGCGACGCGTTCTGAATCGAATAACGCTTGCAGCGAATCGCGCACCGCTACTGCCGAGAATTGCGTATTGGGAATCAGTTTGATGATCGAAAGGAATTCAGCCTCAGCCGCCGGGTCGGAAGGCGAACCTTCAAACGTAATCTCAATTGAAGTGATCGTGCGGCCTTCGTATTCATCCAGAGTCGTACGCGCAGATGCACTAACAGCAGCGACAAGACAGATTGCAATTAGAACTAGCGCGGATTTGCAGGTAAGGAAGGGTGGTTTACCCCCGCTCTTTGCATGCCGTTCAACCTTGGCCCCGAAAAGGCCGGATCCCCAGTGACACAGCCACGCTGAAGTGCCAGGCCGCCCTTCCCAACCTCGACGTTTACAAATCTGAATCGGCTTTTTTGGCAGGCCCATTCCCTAAAACCGTTTTCGAAATCTAATTTCAAAACTAAAGTTGTTGTTGCGCGCAGTCAGCTTTCGTGTAGATGCTTGCTCATACTGCGCGATGAAAAACAGCCGGTCTGAGACGCGATATTCTACGGCCAGGATCTGATTGGGATCGGAAGTGACGTTCGTCGAATAGGTCACCGACAGGTCTTTGTTGATTCTTTTTCCTACCGTCAGGCGCGCTGCCGGAGTTGAACCACTGCTGCCAATCACCGGATTGATCTCGAAACGGCTTAAGCCAAAAATGCGGCTGGTGGCGCGTTGTGCGGGGGCGTTGATAAGCGCGTCGGTCAGCAAGCTGGTTGCCGTTCCCAGACCCGATTGCGAAAGGATGGAGGTGCTGGTGTCGCCGGTGGACAACTGGCCCGTCGTAATCAGCGACACGACGTCGGCTTGCGGCAACGCCGGTTCAGAACTAACGATCGCCTGCGGTTGCGAAAGTGGCCCGGTCAGTCCAACGGTCACGCGATAACCGCGAATCACCGACTCGCCCTGAATATTGAGAAGCGGATCGGCGTTACGCTGGGGCGGCAGATCCACCAAAGCGCGAGTGATTTCGTAACGATCGTTGCGGAAATTCAACGTGCCACTGGTGGCGGTAATTCGGCCGGAGATCACCGGATCCTTTACCGGACCATTGACCTGAAACGACACTGAACCGGTTAGATCCGCCAGGTTGTTATGGACCACTAGCGCATTGCGGCCTTCAACGCGCAGGTCGCTGAACACCGCCGCGCGCGTCAGCTCGAGTTCGCCGCCTTCCTCGATCGATTCTTCGCGCCGGAAATTTATCAGGTCCGCAAGTTCGATGTCCTGAGTGTATTCGGTGCGTCGTACGTTAACTACGCCGCCGACAAGTTGCTCGCGCCCCGAGCCTTTAATTTCCAGATCCAAGTCGGCGGTAGTGCGGAAGTTTTCAGGAAACGGAACGGTAACTTCGTCGCCATGAATATTGAATAAGAAACGAGAAACTGTCAGCCCTTCGAGCAGCGCCCCGCCCGTGATGCTGACTCGGCCGCCGCCCATGGTCCCCGTCAGCGAATCAATCTGGGCCTGATTGGATGTAAACCTCACCAACGACTTCAAATTGGATATGGTCCAACGATCGTTGCCGAGCAGCAGCGAGATGGAACCAGCGTTGACAGCAGCGGTGCCGTTCAGCCGCGGGCTCTCATAACTTCCGGTGACGCGAACGGCAACGTCAGCGGACCCTGAAGAAAAGAAATCAGGTGACAGGCCATTCAAAGCTCTCAAGTTAAGCTGCCCGTCAACCGTCATGCTTTGTCTGCCGCCCGCTCCGACAGCCAGGGTCCCGCCGAGGGTGACGTTGGTGCCTGGTCCAGTGAATTGCGTCTTTTCAAAAGTCACTTCGCTGGGAGAGAACTGAACGATCAAAGGCGAAGTCGCGTTTAGCTGCACGTCTTCGATTCGAAAACTTAATTCCGAAAGATTTAGTGTTCCGCGCAAACCGTCCCTCGAAAAATATCCATCTTCATCGAGCAGGTTGCCGCTTGCCTTGAGCGTTCCGCTTGCACGACCGGTGAATTTGACGTCAGTCTGCGGCAGGACCATTTTTAACAAGCCGGTGAGATCCGCGTTGTTCAGTGTGGTCTCGATATTCGCAGCAAGTTTTTCGCTGCCGAGATTGACTTGCGCCGCGATCGTTTGCGGTGGACCGAACAGTCCGGTCGTAAGCGTAACGTTAAGCTGCTTGTTCTCGGTTCGTCCCACCAGTGCCAGCGTACCCGCCGGACGTCCATTGATAACAACGTCTTTGCCGACTCCGTCGAATGTAATTTGGTAAGCAGAAAAGTCCGACTGCGAAAGATTGCCGACCACGTGAGCGCTAAAGTCGGCGGTGCCGGTAACATTTTCCAGGCCCGGCCGATTCGTCAGCGCCAGCAACCGGTTCAACTGCACGCCTTCAGCACGACCCTGCAGATCGAAAGCTTTGCTGGTCGTGTCATAGCTGCCATTGGCAACGATGTGCCCAGCCGTCAGTTGCGCATCGACATTTTCGATACTGACTTTTGAGCCGCTGAACGTGGCCCGCGCGACCAGCGCTTGAAGTGGCTCGCCGGCGAGACGTCCCGGACCAAAACGCAAATCGGCGCTGCCGGTCATCGCATTCGGGATTCCGCTGATCTTTATTTGGCCCGACGCGTCAGCCTGCGTGTCGGCAAACTGTGCGCGCGTCGCTTTGCTGAGCGGCAGCGCGGCGATCAAGTTGCCGGCGTTGACGCGATCGAGGGTCGCTTCAAATGTAGTGTTGTTCTCGCCGGTGCGCGGAGCGTTCAGCGTGAACTGCATGCCGCCACCGTCGCGCTCGGTCAGACGGCCGTTATCAATTCGCAACTCGGCGGCAGTCATCCGCAGCGCTGCCGACAACGAACCCAAATCATTTCCGTTAACCAATAACGAGCCGAGCGCAATCTGACCATCGAGATCGGGTGCGCTCAATCGCCCTTTAACAGTTCCGTTGAACGTCAACTGGCCGGCGAGATCGATGCCGTAACTGCGCATCTGCTCTTCCGCTTCCGGCAGCAAGCCTGACGAAATCAAAACAGCCTGCAACTCGGCTGCGTCAGATGAATTCAGATCGACGTTAAGATTTGAATCGCCGCTAAAGGAAAACTGGCCGGTCGCCTTCAGTTTGGTTGCGGTTGTTTGCAAGTCTACTTGATCGATCAAAAACAGACCGCGATTGGCGCGCAGTGAAACAACGCCGGAAAGCGGCACGCGCCCGCTGTCCGTGGTTACGCTATCGGCAGTGAATCTGGTTGATAGTGTTCCGGTTGCTTGTTTGAAATCGGTGCCGGGAAAAGTGAGATCAACTTGTCCCGTAGCTTTTCCCGCCAGCGGCACGGCAGCGCCGGCAAACGCGGTGAATGGACCAGACACCTCGACGTCAGAAAAAGTTGCAGCGATATGCGACGACGCACCTTTCGCAATGGCTATGCGCGCGTTTCCGTTTGCCTTGCCCTGAAAAATATCGGCGGTGAAGTTGTTTAGTTGAATTTCGCTGCTTGTCGCTACTAGTTTCGCAGTCGCCTGGCCCATGTTCATCTGGCCCAGCACACCGCCGCCAATGCTTAAGTCGGCGCTGGCTCGATAACGGCCGGATGGTTCAACGACGAATACAGGTTTCGCCAGTTTCACATTTTCTACCTGGCCGTCTGCAAGCTTCACCGTGCCGGCGTTGATGTCGGCGGTCGAGCCTTCCATTCGTCCACCTCGAATCGATAGACGAGCGCCGGCAATGTTGATGTTGCCTATTTCTGCTCCGGCCGCGCTGGTGCTTCCGACCTGCACGTCTTTAACGACAACACTGGTGACGCCATTGCGGCTAACGATGTCCAGATTGTTTGCCGTCACGCCGTTGACCTTCGCGCCCGACGTCGTGATTGTTCCTGCTTTTACTTTAGCGAGAGTTGCCGTAGTGCCGTTGTTGTCACTGCGCACGCGCAGGTCAGACGCGGTTAACCCGTTGGCCCTGGCACTGGACGACGTAAGGCTATTGGCAAGAAACTGCCGCGAAGATGCAGTCAACACGCCATCGTTCATTTCGGCGCGCGCATCCTGCAGAATCAGGCCGGTGATCGTCGTGCCGTAACTTCGTTCCGCAGCCGCTCGCAGTTCGCCGATCCAGCGAAAGTCTGAGCCTGTGCCCATCACGCCGCCAACCAACTGCACGTTGTTAAGTTGAAACTCGCCGGCGCTAAGCAGCGACGCGACAGCGCGACCGTTGATGTTATAACTCTTGCCCTGGCCGCTGCCGTTGGCCGTAACGTTCAAGCCCTGCAAGCGCAGGCCATCCGCTGCCAGCGAGTCTGACTTAATACTGCCATCGACTTTATATTGATCGCCGCGGCCGGTAACCACGCCGGCGAAGTTTCCGGTGCCGCGCAGCGTAGTTCCCGACTGAAGCACATCGGAAAGTTGAGTAAGATCGACGCTCGAGGTGATGTTCATCTGATAACTGACGGCGCGCCAGTCATCCATGATTCCGCTCAGGTGCGCTTCCGCCACCGGCGAGCGCAGCACCAGTTGCTGAATCTCGGCGCGCGTTTCATTCATGCGGAGTTGCGCTTCGATGTCGATGTTATTAACCGGACAGCCGTCGTAAGTGAAGGTGGAATTCGAGACGGACACGGTCACCGGATGCAGCCCGATTTCGGGTGGCACATTTGGGTCTTTCGGCAGAATTATCGCTTTCAGATTTCGCGCTTCGCCGGATATCTCATGCCGCGCATCTCCGTAGTGAATGACTCCACTTCTGACTTCGATATTTGCGGCGGTATAAGCAAAGAGAATCCGGCGGTTGGTGTCAGGCGGCGGAATGTGGATGTTGCGGAAATTGGATCTGCCTTGATCGTCGAAAGTGACCCACGCTTCGAGTCCTTCAATTTTTAGATCCTTGAGGGTGATATTGCGTTGAAGGTTTATTGCATAAAGATCCTGGATTCGAATGGTCGCCAGCACCCGATCAATCTTGCCTAGTTTTTCTCCTGTTTGCCCGTCGTAAAGTTCAACACCCAGCATCTCGACTGTTTCGGGTGGATACCCGGCATGAAAGGTTTTGATCTCAGCGCGAATTCCATACTTAGCGAAAGTGTCTTTGATTTGCGTGGCGACGTAGCGATCGACATAGCCAAGCCGGTAGACGATTAGAATAATCAGAATTAGCGCCACGACGCCTATGGCTGCGGCGGTTGCGGCAATTATCAGATTGCGTCGATTGAGAAAACGCCGGCGACGGCCTTGCGGAGTAACTGGATGAGGACTTTGCGCGTCGCGATTCGCCACCGCTTCCGCGGCAGGCGGTAACGGTTCGTCGGTCTCTGACTGGAGCGCGTCCTTAATAGACTCTTTGTCGCTCGCAGATCGAGACGAATCTCCCTCAGACTGTTTGTCGCGATCGTCTACACTCATAGGCTGCCAGCACCATTGTGGCCCGAAAGTGATAATAATGGGAGAGGGAAATCCGAAAAGCTAAAAAGAAGCCGCCCGCAGCAAAGAAAGTTCTCTGAGACAAGTACCCGCTATCACAGATGACGGGCAGACTCAGATGCGTTGCTCTTTGTTCTCCGGTTTTTGCTCTCCAGACGAGTCTTTCAGATGCGCCGGTTGGCCCAGGGGGATGTTGCCGACCACTTCGAGCGCAAAACCTTCAAGTGCTGCTACTTTGGGGGGATGGTTCGTCAGCAATTGTATACGACGCAAGCCCAGGTCATGAAGTATTTGTGCCCCCACGCCGTAATCGCGATCCGCGCCATATCCGGTTTCGAGACTTGCCTCGCGCTTGCCGAGGTTGCGTTCCTGCATGACCGCGTACGTGCGTAGTTGATTAACCAGATCAAGACTGTGTTCGCGCTGCCGCAGATAAAGAACGACGCCGCGCCCTTCCGCTGCGATTTTTTCCAGCGCTGCATGCAGCTGAAAACCGGTATCGTCGATCAGTGAACCAAACATGTCGCAGGTCACGTTCTCGGTGTGCACGCGAACCAGGACGGGCTCTTCGGTCCTGACGTTTCCCATCACCATCGCCAGGTGCACGTCGCCGTTGATGACATTTTCGAAAGCGACTGCCCGGAACCGGCCGTAGACTGTAGGCAGATCAGTTTCAACTGCTCGTTTGACGAGTGTCTCTTTGCTGAAGCGATAACGCACCAGGTCGGCGACGGTGATCATCTTCAGATGATGAAGCGCGGCAAACTCCGCCAGCTCCGGCAAACGGGCCATGGTGCCGTCTTCATTCATGATTTCGCAGATGACTCCCGCGGGATAAAGTCCGGCCATGCGCGCGATGTCAACACTCGCCTCCGTTTGTCCGGGACGAACAAGCACGCCGCCTTTTTTTGCGCGCAGCGGAAATACGTGGCCCGGTCGCGCCAAGTCCTGCGGTCGAGTTTGCGGGTCAACTGCGGCCTGAATCGTTGTCGCGCGATCCGCCGCTGAAATTCCGGTGGTCACACCTTTGCGCGCGTCGATCGAAACAGTGAATGCAGTACCGAGATAGGAAGTGTTGTCTGCGACCTGCGTCGTCAGGTGGAGTTCGTCGCAGCGCTCTTCAGTTAACGGCAAACAAATCAGGCCGCGCGCGTGTCGCGCCATGAAATTCACAATCTCGGGCGTTGCTTTTTCAGCGGCGCAAACGAGGTCGCCTTCATTCTCGCGGTCCTCGTCGTCGACGATGATCACCATGCGGCCGTCGCGTATCTCAGCAATGGCGTCTTCGATGGAAGAAAACTGCATAAAAATTTACGTTTTCAGTATTTTAGAATCTTCGGACCTGCGTGGCTAAATCGCCGATAATCCCTGCAAAAGTACAAAAGGTATGTTAACTCAAAACCTGTTGCTGCGCATTCGGCCGCGTTTTGACCAGTAGCAGAAGCAACAGGGCCGCGCTGGCGCCCAAACACGCGCTCACGATAAAGGCAGTTTGTGGCCCTCGCCAATCCCACAAAGCGCCCATCAACAGCGAGGCCGGCAACACCGTGATGCCGAACGCAAGATTGTAGAGGCCGAAAGCCGTGCCGCGTTTTTCGGGCGGCACCAGATCAGCCACCAGGGCTTTCTCCGCTCCTTCTGACAATCCGAAATAAATGCCGTAGATGAGGAAAAGTATCCACACGGACACTTCATTCGAAACGAAAGCGAAGCCGGCGTACACCGCCGCGTAAAGAATCCAGCCGGAAACTATTAGCCTCCGTCTTCCCAGTCGATCTGAAAGATCTCCGCCGAAGATCGAACTTAACACCTTGACGATATGGAACGCCGCCCAAAGCAAGAGCGTGTGTGGAGCAGAGACACCCGTTGTTTGCGCTCGCAGAATAAGAAAAAAGTCCGAGGAATTCGATAGTGTGAACAGGGCGAGAATGAAGAGAAAGCGTTTGAAGTTGCTATCAAAACCGCGCAGCGAAAACCGAACTGGCCGTGCAGCGCCTTTATCGTCCACTTGAATCTTGAAAGAAGATTCCCGCACGAACAAGAACGCGACAAGTACCGCTGCCAGCGCGGGAATCGATGCCACCAGAAAGATTTTAGTAAAGTCGCCGGCGCTGGGCGCCATCTGATCCGCCGCAAAATAAAAGAGCACCAGATAGCCAATCAAAGGTCCAATTACTGCACCGGTGTGGTCCATCGCTCGATGAAAGCCAAACGCCAGCCCGCGCTCCTCAACCCTGACAGCGTCCGCAATCATGGCGTCGCGTGGAGAGGTGCGCACTCCTTTGCCGACGCGATCGGCGACCCTGAGTCCAAGCACCTGTGACCAACTGCCTGCAAAGGCAAGCAGTGGTCGCGTAAAACTGGAGAGGACGTATCCGAAAACAACAAAGGCTTTCCGCTTGCCCCGACGGTCGCTGAAATGCCCGGCAAAGAGTTTCAGCAAACTTGAAAATGATTCCGCTGCTCCTTCAATCAGGCCGACAATCCCGGGCGAAGCGCCGAGAGTTAACGACAAAAAGATCGGCAGCAGCGGATAGATGATTTCGCTGGAGGCGTCGTTTAGCAGGCTGACCAGACTGATGGCAAAGACATTGCGCGGCAACAGTCGATAACGAGACCACAAACCGCCGAGGCCGCCACTTGCTTTCAGTGGCCCTGGCGGTTCGACAAAAACGTCGGCCTCGTCATCGGTATCTGTTTTTCCCATTGCTCAACGAGAAGGACTTCGCCTGGCCGCCGGCGGGCGTTCGCGGTTCGAGGGTGATGATGGCCCGGCGAGGCGGTTTCCCCACCACCAGAAAATTCCCACGCCAATCAAGGCGATGAGAATTACGCCGACGATCGTCAGGCGCGCGGCCCAGCGGATTGCGAGCCTGGCAATTAGAAAGAAAATCGCCAGCAGGATGGCGCCGGCGATGATGGAGATAGTCGTGAATGTCATCCGCGATGTTAGTAGCCAGTTGTCAGTTGTCAGTTGTTCGTTGTCTTTGGTCGATTCAATTTCCAAATGCAACAGCGGAGTTGGCTTTCGCTTCCAGCGGAGCGAGATGTTTATAGCTACGAACGTACCCCAAAAGGATCTCGCTCCGGTAGGAGCGAAACCCGGCAGCAGAGCGATAACCTGGTCGGGCAAAGCGGTAACGCTCCTCCGGAGCTAGAGCAAAGAAAAGGATCACCAGGCTATAAACATCTCGCCCCGCTGGAGCGAAAAGACAAACGATGTTCTATTTCACTTCCTTTGTTCGGAATTCCCAGCACGAGGTTGACTGCCCACTGCTCACTGCCCACTGCTCACTTCCTCGTATAGCTCCCCCGCACCACCGTCTTAATATTCCCGCGCACGTGAAAGTCACCTTCAATCTCGACGCTCAACGGATCGCACGCGCGCACGAAGTCGTCGAGGATCACGTTGACGACGTGCTCGTGAAAGATCTTGATGTTGCGAAAGGAATTGATGTAAAGCTTCAGGCTTTTCAACTCGACGCAGCGTTCGTTGGGAACATATTCGAGACGGATGGTGGCAAAATCCGGAAAGTCTGAGAAGGGGCAGATGGCAGTAAACTCAGTGATCTCGAAATCGATCTTGATTTCTTTACCGGGAAATTCGTAGGCGAAAGTATCGAGCGGATAGAGTTCCATCTCCGCGCGCGGAGTGGATTGAATGTCGAGACCCTGCTGATTAACCGGCGCGATCGCGCTTTCCTTAATTGCCATGGCTTGCTCCTTGAAAAGGGGAAGGCTGATCTTAACTGAGAAGGATCGCCTGAGGCAATTTCATGGAAGCGACGGGGCGAATTGGGATTTCTCTGTGCGTCCTTTGTGCTCTCTGTGTCTCTGTGGTGAATCATATTTGGCGGCGAGCTCACCACGGAGACACAGAGGGCACAAAGGACGCACAGAGTTAATACAAACGAGCGCCTCTATCATCACCAGCGAATAATCACGGGTAAGCAGCGGTCGGCCCGCGGCCGATCGTAAAAAACTTGACCAGCACCACGCCCGCGACAAATCCGCCAATGTGCGCCGCGTACGCCACGCCACCCTGTTGCGAACCGCCACCTAAAACGCCCAATCCGCTGATTAGTTGAAACGCGAACCAAATTCCGACCGCGACGTACGCGGGAACGTCAGTGAGAAAACGAAACATTATTACAGTCACCCGGCGTTTCGGATGCAGCACAATGTAGGCGCCCAGTACGCCCGAGATTGCACCTGAAGCGCCTAGACTTGGCACCAGCAGACTACTCTGATCGACAGCAAACATGATGGTCGTCAACACATGGGCCAGCGATGCCAGCACTCCGGTCAGCAGATAAAAGATTAAATATCTCAAATGGCCCATGCGGTCTTCTACGTTGTCGCCAAATATCCAGAGGAACAACATGTTGCCGGCAATGTGCGCAATGCCGCCATGCATGAACATCGAAAAGATCAGCGTCAGGTAAACCGAGAATGGCGTCGGTTGCAGACCGGGAAGTAAAAGCTGTTGTCCGGTTACCGGCGCTTCGACCACGCGATCGGGCGTGCGCACGTCGCGACCGCTTCTAATCTCTTCCGGCACAGTCGAGTAGGCATACGTGAATTTGTCGTTTGTGCCCAATTGCTGCAAAAACACAAACACCAGGATGTTGATGGCGATCAGAATGTAATTGACGATCGGCGTGGTAGCGCGATCGCTGTTGTCGTCGTAAAGAGGAAAAAGCATAGCGAATAATTCCTGAACCTAGTTGGATTAGCCTTCGGCGACCGCGTCAGCAAAGGCAACGTCGCCTTCACGCAAATCAAGTCGCGCTTCTTCCGGCGTGCCAAAAACACGCGCGCGTTTATCATCAAATTCGCCTTCCCAACGCGCGACCACCACGGTAGCCAGACAGTTTCCCAAAACATTCACGGACGTGCGGCCCATGTCCATCAACTCGTCTACTCCGAAGATCACGGCAACGCCAATTGCGCCCAGACCATTCGGCAAAAAGTTGTTAAGCGTCGCCAGCAAAATCACCAGCGCTGCACGTGGCACGCCGGCCACTCCTTTAGAAGTGATCATCAACGTCAACATCATCACGATTTGCCGGCCAAAGCTTAGGTGCTGGCCCGTGGTTGCCTCCGCAGCTTGCGCTACAAACACTGACGCCATCGCCAGGTAAAGAGTCGTGCCATCAAGATTGAAGCTGTAACCAGTAGGCATCACAAAACCCACGACACGCCGCGGCACGCCGAACCGTTCCATCACTTCCATCGCCTTTGGCAACGCGGACTCGCTGCTGGTCGTAGCAAACGCAATAGTGAACGGCTCGCGCACCGCTCTTAGAAACTGCTTGATGGGCACGCGCGCAATAATCATTACGGACCCAAAGACAAAGACCACCAGCACGACGAGCGCAAGGTAGAGTGAGCCGATTAGTTTTCCGAGGTTTACCAGAACGCCTAAGCCATTGGTCGCAATCGTGTGGGCCATCGCTGCGCCAACGCCAATTGGCGCAAACATCATCACGTAGCCGGTAAATTTGAACATCACCTGCGACAGCGCCTCGCACCCGCGCAGGATTGGCGCAGCGACTTTACCCATCGCCGAGACGGCCACTGCAAACAACGCCGAGAAAGCTACGATTTGCAGCACATCGCCACGCACCATCGCGTCCAGCACGCTCGAAGGGAAAATATGGACGAGCATGTCGCGAAATCCCTGTGGGTGTGTTTGTTGCAACTGGCTAATGTCACGTACCGCCGTTAGCGCAACGCCATAACCTGGCTTAGTGAGATTTACGATCCCGAGGCCAATGAAAAGCGCAATCGTAGTAACTATCTCAAAATACAGCAGCGCCTTCAGACCCATACGCCCGACTTTTTTTAAGTCGCCGCCGCCCGCGATTCCCACCACGAGCGTCGCAAAGATCAGCGGCGCGATTATCGATTTGATCAGATTTAGAAAAATGTCGCGAAGAAAATAGACGCGGTTGCCCCAGTCGGGGCTGATGTATCCGAGCAAGCCGCCCGCCAGCAGGCCAATTAGAATTTGAGTCGTAAGGGAAGGTCTATACCAGGGACGAGCGCCGGTTTTGAGTTTCGAGTTTCGGGTTTCGAGTTTCATGCGCGAGTTCCAGGTTTCAAGTCTAAGGTTCCATGTTCGGGTTCAGGTTTGCAGCTTCACGCTTGGCGGTTCAGTTTCAAGCTAACTTGGAACTTGAAACTCGAAACTTGAAACTCGTCATCTCCCCCAGCGCAACTTGTCACGCAGCACGTCGAAATAATTTCTGTTCATCGGCTGAACCAGATTGAAAGTCGTCTTGCTTTTGCGAATCACAACTCGATCGTCGATCTTCAACGGAAAACCAACCTGCCCATCCAGCGTTAACGCCACGTCTTCTTGGTCCGTCTTCAGACGCAGCTCGATCGTGGCATCGTCAGGAACCACGATCGGTCGATTAGAAAGTGTGAAGGGACAAATCGGCGTGATGACCACCGCATTCATCGAGGGAAATATTACCGGCCCGCCGGCGGAAAGATTGTAAGCGGTTGAGCCGGTCGGCGTGGAAACAATCAAACCGTCGGCGCGAAACGAATTGACGAACTGATCGTTTAGATAGGCTTCAATCTCGATGATGCGCGCCAGCGCCGATTTGTTTATGACCACGTCGTTCAGCACGCGATGAACCGCTTGTGCCGCTTGCGGCCCTTGCTGATCCCCGGGCAGTTCGACCGAGAGCATGACGCGTTTGTCCAAACGATAATTGCCGGAAAGAATCGATTCGAGCGCCGTGTACAATTCTTCTATGCGAAACTCGGCCAGGTAACCAAGGCCGCCAAAGTTAATACCCAGCACCGGCACTTCGGTGTCAGCGACCATGCGCGAGGTGGCGATCATCGTGCCGTCGCCGCCCAGCACCAACACAAGATCGACATTGGCCGCGAGGTGTTCGGGTGCGACTTCGGCTACAGCGCAGCCTGTTCGTTTGGAGATTGTGTCGCGCTCAATTTCTGGTCCGCCCACCAGCGTCAGGCCGCGCTCAGCAAGCCAGACAGCCAGCTCGCACATCGTTTTCAGCGCCTCCGGTTGATGTGGCTTGAGAACTACGCCGACGCGTTTAATTGAGTTCGTCATCGTGCCTGGCGACCAATCGCGTTTTAGAAGCAAAACTGGAAATGTTTAGGAAAGCGGTCGCCATGGTAACTGCAAGCACAGTTGAGGAGCAATATGCGAAGCAGCGGGGGCATGCCCCCTTCCTGACCTGAGAGCTTGCCTGACCGATACACCAAGTTGGTTTGGAAGGCATACTTGTGAGATTAGAGCTCACACTTTGATTAGCTCAAGGTCGGGAAGGTGGGCTTGCCCCCGCTCTTAATCTTTCTCGTAGAGCGCAAGGAATTCCAGGTTACCGTCAGCGCCGCGCAGCGGCGACTCGATTACGTTTCGCACAACAAGGCCGAGCTCTTTGGCTACCTGATTTACTTCTGTAATTACTCGCGCGTGTTTTTCCGGATCGCGAACAATGCCTCCCTTGCCGACTTCACCGCGGCCAACTTCAAACTGCGGCTTGATCAGCACGATCAAACGACCATCAGCATTTAGAAGTGGGATGATCGCGGGAAATATTTTCGTTGCCGAAATGAACGAAACATCCATCACGACCAGATCGAACAGACTTTTGAAGTCAGACGGCTTGAGGTAGCGCGCATTGATACCTTCCCTTACCTCGACGCGCGCGTCAGTTCGCAGTCGCCAATCGATTTGGTTGTGCCCGACGTCGACGGAAACGACCTGGCGCGCGCCGTGTTGCAGCAGGCAGTCGGTAAAGCCGCCGGTTGAAGCGCCGACGTCGAGACACTCCAACTCGGTTGCGTCGATTTGAAATTCACGCAATGCGGCTTCGAGTTTCAGACCGCCGCGACCTACACAGCGCGACGAAGGATAGTCGCCACCTTTGATTCGAATTTGGGCGTTGGCTGGAATTGATTCCGATGGCTTGTCGATGCGTTGCTCGTTAACCAGCACGATGCCGGCCATTACCATCGCCTGCGCTTTGGTGCGCGATTCGGCTAGACCGCGCTGAACCAGCAACTTGTCGATTCGCTCAGGCTGATCGGACTGATGGGATTGATCGGATTTCACGCCCCACAGTTTACTGCTTGTTAGGGTCTTTGTGGGCCTTCGAAGATTTCTCGAATCCGGGTTAGATCACGAGATTTAGGGTTGCGACTTTCGCGCTCCAATTCGCGTATGCGCTTTTCTGCTTCTCGGCGTAGCTTGCGTTCCTCGCGGGTTTGCATTTCATCGGGACTCGAACGAGAGGTCAGTACGTCCACGCGCCGCGCCGTTGGTTTTCGGGATTCATTTGCAGAGACTTCTGGTTGAGGCACTGCGGCTGGAACTTGTCTTGTGCCAAGCTCAGTGTTTGGCTCCGCAGCCGACGTGTGATTGACTACGGGCGCTGCGTCGCTGTTACCGGTCGTAACTGGAGCTGCCGTAGCCATCCCGTCAACTCCGGCAGCAATACTCTCCGTATCGATCAATGCGTGCGCAGATTCTCGACTCGCAAACGAGTAATAACCCGCGCCCACAACAACGCCCAGCAGCATTGCGCCAGCGATGGTAGCGGCAAGCACCCACCAGCGAGGAAGGCGCGACCGTGTTTGCGCTTCATAAGGTTCCACTTCGTCGAGGGGCACGACTGGCCGCGCCGAAAGCATGGTGGCTTCGTCGTCAAAGTGAGGCTCAGATAAAGGTAATTCAAGGCCGGTTTCGGCGGTCGTTAATTCTGATTCCATTTTGCTCCAAATCCCCTGCTTGCTCGCCGTTTAAGGCCCAATCCATTTGTCGAGGCGCTTGTTTGTTAGCAAGCCGGGGGCCAAAAAGGAAAAACAACTCGTGGGTAGCTAACTGGTTGTAAAAACAATGGAGGAGGAAATCCGGCGGGTACTATTGTGAACTGACCACCACCATATCGTGCATTAAAACAACGCGCCCGTCTGGTCCGAGCAGTACGGGCGCGTTGTTATTTTTCGATTGCGAAAAAAGTTATCCAACCTTTTGCCGTTTAGCGCGCCGATCATCCAGCACGTCGATGCTTTCCTTGACGCGCGTGTAAATACCGTCGGCATCTAATCCATATTTTGCCAGCAGCAGCTTCGGATCGCCGTGCGTCACCAGCCGATCCGGAATGCCCATGCGCACCACACGAACTTTGTCCTGCAGTCCATTCTCTTCCAGTAATTCCAGCACCGCCGAACCAAAACCGCCGGCCAGATAAGCCTCTTCAACTGTAACTATCAGGCGCTTAGTTTGCGCCAAAGCCAGCAAGAGTGGCGCGTCAAGCGGCTTTACAAAACGCGCGTTGACAACCGTGGCTTCGATCTTTTCCTTTGCCAGATTTTCTGCAGCCTGGAGTGAAGGATGGACCATCGAGCCGTACGCCACGATCGCAATCTCGCCGCCGTCGCGCAGTATTTCGCCCTTGCCTATTTCCAACAGCTTGGGCTCGACATCAATTGCTGCGCCAATGCCGCTACCTCGCGGATAACGCATGGCAGCCGGCCCGATGTGTTCCACCATAGTGAACAGCATGTCACGCATCTCGCCCTCGTCCTTCGGGGCCATGAGTACCAGGTTGGGAACGCCGCGCAGATATGCGATATCGAGCAATCCGTGATGAGTTGGACCATCCCCGCCCGCGACGCCGCCGCGATCGAGACAGAACTTCACATTTAAATTTTGAATACAGACGTCGTGGACCAACTGATCAAACCCGCGCTGAAGGAATGTCGAATAGATAGCGCAAACCGGTTTCAAACCCTCACACGACATGCCGGCAGCAAACGTTACGCAATGCTGTTCGGCAATGCCGACATCGAAAGAACGATCGGGAAACTGTTCCAGCGCGGTACAAATG
Organism: Pyrinomonadaceae bacterium; assembly: GCA_030841085.1. Taxonomy (GTDB): domain Bacteria; phylum Acidobacteriota; class Blastocatellia; order Pyrinomonadales; family Pyrinomonadaceae; genus PSRF01. The sequence continues at coordinate 79,682 of JAVEDP010000007.1, read as the reverse complement.
CCCGTGCCATCCGGCATCGCGGCCGTCAGCGCCACGATCTTTTCGTCCCGGCCCATCAACTCGGCGAGCGTGTTTCCGAAAACTGTGGTGTAGGTCGGCGCTGCGGCCTTCGACTTAATCGCTTCGCCGCTCTCCAGGTCGAACGGGCCAGTCGCGTGCCAGCGATAGTAGTCTTTTTCGGCGCGCGGATGTCCCTTGCCTTTGGTGGTCAGCGCATGAACGATGACTGGTCCATCCTTGATCTGCTGCGCCTCGCGCAACGCAGCCACCAACGCTCGCGGATTGTGACCATCGACGTAGCCGATGTACTTGAAACCAAGTTCATTCACCAGCGCTCCCGGCAAAACAGCGGCTGCAATCGCATCCTTGACCGTCTTCGCAGCATGATGCAAGCGCTCGCCCACCGACGGAATTGCCAGCAGCTTTTCCTCAACTTCTTCTTTGAAACGATGGTATGGATGGGCGCCGCGAATACGATTTAGATAACCAGTCAACGCGCCCACAGCCGGCGCTATCGACATCTCGTTGTCGTTAAGCACGACAATCAAACGGCTCTTTAAATGCCCGGCCTGATTGATAGCCTCCATCGCCATGCCGCCGGCGAGCGAGGCATCACCAATCAATGCCACCACGTGATGATCCTCGCCTTTCTTATCGCGAGCGATAGCCATGCCAAGCGCGGCCGAAAGCGAAGTGGAAGCGTGGCCGGCGCCAAACGTGTCGTACTCCGATTCGTCACGCCGCAGGAAACCACTGATGCCGCCATATTGTTTGATGGTGGGCAATTCTGCGCGACGCCCCGTAAGAATTTTGTGCGCATAGGCCTGGTGGCCTACGTCCCAAACCAAGCGGTCCTTCGGCGTATCGAACGCGTAATGCAGGGCCACAGCGAGCTCTATGGCGCCGAGTGAAGCCCCGGTATGGCCACCTACTCGCGACATTGTCTCGAGTATGTACTGCCGAATTTCGTCTGCGACCGATTGCAATTGCTCAACCGGCAGGCGGCGCAAATCCGCCGGTGAGTCTATTTTTTCGAGAAGATCCATTGGCGCGGTATTGTAGCGTGACGCTTCAGTTTTTTACTACTCACAAACTTTTACGATTTGACGACTGGAGACAAAACCGAAGTCAGCCCTGGCTCGTGTCTTTGCGTTGTAAAGTACTCTGCATTGCTTTGAAAAGTCAATCGCTATCTTTCCAGACCAACTTCCGGGCTGCGCCGTCTAAGGAAAAGGATAAAGCCATAGATTATTAGCGAAGGAGTTTTACAGAAATGTACTCACGAAAGAGCTTAATCACAATTTTAGGGATCATCCTCGCGTTCGGCACGGTTGTCGTCGCCCAGCAAACGCAGACACCGTCGCCTGACTCCGATTCTGGGCTCAAGAACAGATCCGAGCGATTCGCCGCACGCGGTGAACGCCGGGGTCGTCGTGAACGAATGGGACACCGGGGAGGCGCGGGCCAACTCCTGCGCGAATTGAATCTCACCGACGAGCAGCGCCAGCAGTCACGCGCAATCATGCAGCGGCGTTTGGCCGGCACGAAGTCGCAGCGGGAAGAATTGTTCGCGCTGCGCGAGAAACGAATTGCCGGCACCTTCACCGCCGACGATGAAGCACGCGCAAAGGCTTTGCGTCAGGAGATGCGAGCGAGTATGGAAGGCATCCGCGCTGAGATGGAAGGAATTTTGACAGCGGAACAGAAAACCAAACTTGAGCAGTTGCAGCAGGAGCGCAAAGCGAAGTTTGAACAGCACATGAAAGAGCGACAAGAGCTTCAGAACAAGAACCCGAAATAAGCAGCCGGAACTTCACTTCGAGCAAAAGCCTGGACGATTGAAACGTCCAGGCTTTTTTAGTGCCATAGACTTTTTAGTCTGTGCCTTCGCGGCAACAGCACAGACTAAAGTCTTGCTACCGCCCGATGTTCACAGTTTGCGGCTGACTCGTCGCGCAGCACAGACTGCTGGATTCCAGATTGTCCTTGAGGACCACGAAGGCTTCCCATTCGTTGCCATCCGGATCCTGCACCCAGGTCTTATCCTGCGTCGCATAGCAGCAATCGGTCTGCATTTCATCGCGGGTGATCAGTCCCGCTTCTGTCCATTGCTGGCGCTTTTGCAGCACGTCATCTGTCGAGCCCACCTGAATGCCAAGGTGCGACAGCGCGCCCCGCTCGCCAAACGCCGCCTCGTTCAAGGTCAGATTCAGCGGCGGGTTTTGCACGTCGAATTTCGCATAGCCCGGCCGCACCTTGCTCGGCTCAATGCCCAGCATCTTTTTGTAAAACTGAATACTTCGCTCCAGATTTCGCACGTTCAATGCCAAGTGCGCCTTCAATGCCTGTACCGTTTGCTTGCTTTCCATTTCGTCCTCCTCTATATTTCATATTCGTATAAGCGAATGTGAGAGCACATTACTCCGCGCCGATATATCTGTCAAGACGTATATGATTTCTTTTTATGCCTAGCGAAAAAATTCAAATTAGGGCGCTGGTTGAGGGCGATTGGCCGGCGGTGCGCGCCATTTATCTCGAAGGAATCGCCACCGGTCATGCAACTTTTGAGACCGAGGCGCCGGCTTGGGAAGCTTGGGATGCAACTCATTTCCCTGCCCCCAGGTTGGTAGCAGCTTCAGAAGAGCGAGTAATTGGCTGGGTGGCCCTCGGGCGGATTTCAAGTCGCGCGGTTTACGCCGGCGAGGCCGAGGTAAGTATCTACGTCGCCGCTGGCTCGCGTGGCTTAGGCGTCGGACGCGCGCTGTTGCAAAAGCTGATCGCGGATTCGGAGGCGAACGACATTTGGACCCTGCAGGCAAACATGTTTCCGGAGAATACGGCAAGTCTCGCGCTGCATAAATCGTGTGGCTTTCGCGAAGTCGGCCGGCGTGAACGCATTGGCAAGATGAGAGGCGTCTGGCGTGACACGATATTGCTAGAGCGCCGTAGCGATATCGCGGGTATCGATTGAAACCATCGGTCAGTGGTTTAGATTTGAACGCATGATCCGGATAGAATTTTGCTGGACTGCCGCGTAAATTCAATTGAAAAACTGCCCGGAAATTCGGGTGAAAAAGGAACTCCCGAAGGGTCAAGATCGTAATACTTAACTGCAAGGCACACAGGTCTAAACCCGCATGGCAAACAACGAAGAAAACATCGCTTTTCTCTTCAAAGCACTGGCAGACCGCACCCGTCTGCGATTGATCAATCTCATCGGCGAAGACGAGGTATGCGTATGTTTCTTCGTCGAAGTTTTGAAAATCAATCAACCAAAGATTTCGCGGCATCTCGCTTACTTGAAACGAGCCGGTGTAGTTTCAGCGCGACGCGACGGCAAATGGATTCACTATCGCATTACGGAACCGCGCGACCCGCACGCTGCCAGAATTTTTCGCGAAGTTAGAACCTGGTTGGCCGGCCATCCGGCCATGCAAAACGATCGTTCTCGCTTACAGAAAATCTGTTGCGCTCCCCGGCTTCCAGTACAACTACAAAGAGCTCCACGTCCCGCCAGCACGACCGCCTGAACCAGGAAGGATTCACGAAATGGTTACCGCAATCGAGCCCCGTGCTACGCAATCAATTAATCGATCGGCGCGAGAAGTTACAGGCGGCGGCAAATGGCTTTCATCGTCCTGCCGAATTAACTCGACTGCTTCATGAGGTGGATGAGGCGCTGCAACGCATGGACGTCGGATTCAAACTATGACTGCCCGAAACCGCACCTGCCTTGACAATATTCACCTGCCGACTAGAATAATTTTTCGCGTGCTCGCCGGAGATGTGGCCGAGTGGCTGAAGGCGGCGGTTTGCTAAACCGTTAAGGGTCAAAAGCCCTTCACAGGTTCGAATCCTGTCATCTCCGCCAGAACTACAGAGGTCAGAAGTCAGCGGTCAGAGGTCAGTAAGAAGCGTTCGAGTTCCTTTTTAACTGACCTTTGACTTCCGACCTCTGACCTCTTTTACTGACCTCTGACTTCTGATCTCTGACCTCTTATTCTTATGTCCGTTCGCGTACGTTTCGCTCCATCTCCAACCGGCTATCTGCACATCGGCGCGGCGCGCTCGGCGCTGTTCAACTGGCTTTACGCGAAAAAAACCGGCGGCAAATTTCTGCTGCGAATTGAAGACACGGATCTGCAGCGCTCGACGGACGAATCCACGCGCTCAATTATCGACGGTCTTGAATGGTTGGGATTGTCTTACGACGAAGAATTAGTTTTTCAATCCGCGAATGCCGACAAGCATCGAGCTGCCGCTAACAAACTGGTCGCAGAAGGAAAGGCCTATCGCGACTTCACACCGAAAGCCGAACGCAACGATGCGACCGTCAAACAAGGCATCGCCGATCGCGCACGCGCGCACGCAGCCGAAGGCGTGGACCATCGCAGCAATCCGTTCCGCGATTTGGCCGGCGAAGAGTCAGACAAGCGCGCTGCGGCCGGCGAACCATTTGCCGTACGTTTGAAAATTGCGAGCGATGGCAAGACGCACTTTGACGATATGGTTTATGGACCACAAGAACGCGAGTACTCCGAAATTGAAGACCTGGTCCTGCTGCGTTCCGATGGCCACCCGCTTTATAACCTCTCGGTTGTAATCGACGATATCGAGATGGGCATCACACACGTCATCCGCGGCCAGGATCATCTGACCAATACGCACAAGCAGATTCTGCTGTATCAGGCGCTGGGCGCGCGCCTGCCTCACTTTGCGCACTTGCCGCTGATCCTGGCGCCGAACAAAGGAAAGCTTTCCAAACGCAAACACGGCGAAGTAGTTTCGTTAACCACTTATCGCGATCGTGGTTTTGTGCCTGCGGCCTTTCGCAATTTCCTGGCGCTGTTGGGATGGTCGCCCGCGGAAGGCAAAGAAGTCTTATCTGTTGACGAATTGATTGCGGAGTTTTCGCTCGAACACATTCACCGCTCGCCCGCGGTTTTCAATTTTCAGGAGAACGATCCGCGCCACTGGACGGATGAAAAAGCGCTTTGGATGAACGCGGAATACATCCGCACTATGCCGGTAGATGATTTGCTGCCAATGATCAAAGCGGAGTTGCGCGCGAACAAACTGTGGCGAGAAGAATATGACGAAGACGACCACGACTGGTTTGTCAGCGCCGTCCAGGTTATTCGCCAACGCTTTCACACGCTGAAGGATTTCTCGGCACAGGGTCGCGCTTATTTTTCCGACGACTTTGATTTCGACGAAGCGGCGGTCAACAAAAATCTGCGGAAGGAACCGAAACTCAAAGAGCTGTTGCCGGGACTTGCTGACCACCTGGAGAAATTGGATCCGTTCAATCACGACACCGCTGAAGCGGCGCTTCGTGGTTTCGCTGAAGAGAGCGGCGTGAAGGCAGGCCTGCTAATCAATGGTTCGCGAACGATGTTGACTGGTCAGGCGGTCGGACCTTCGATGTTTGAAGTGTTCGCCATTCTCGGTCAAAAACGTTCTGTTGAAAGATTGCGCAGTGGAGTACCATGGTTTGACGCGATGAACGCGGTCGGCGATGTGTAGTTTACGAAGTCGCGCATTTGATTCCCAGCGAAGCATGGTTAAATAGGAGCAATTATGAAAGGTAGTTTCACACTCGTTCTCATTTTGGTTTTGCCTCTGGCAACTTCCGCCGCGTTGGCCCAGAACTCAAATTCCGCGCCCTCGATTCGTCCGCGCACGACTGGAACGCCCGTTCCTGGCAGAACTCCAACACGAGCGACGCCGAGTACCGATGTGCAACAACCCGCTGCGAAAGCGCCGGCGGCTCGTCGCAGCGAAACGAAACCTAAAATTACCGGCAACGAAACGCCGGGTTCGCAAAGTGTCATCGCCGCATTCAACGCGCTCGTAAACGGAATTCGTCATGCTGACCCGAAAGCCGTAGCCAGTGTCTACCTGAATTCCCCGCGCCTGCTTTTGTTCAATAACAACGGCACCGTAACGCGCGGTTGGGACCAGATGCGCAAAAACCGCGAGAGTTCCTACGCCGATGTGAAGGAAGTCAAACTCGATGTGCGCGATGTTTCAATAACCATGCTCGGCCGTGATGGTGCGATCGTGACTTGTCTGTGGACGCAATCCCAAACTTACAAAGGAACTCCGGAAACTGCGACCGGGCGGATGACTTTGGTTTTCAAAAGAGTAGGAAAAGATTGGAAAGCCATTCACGTGCATACCTCTGCCGACAAGCCTGACCCTTCGCGCGTTATGCCGTCGGAACAAGCCTCACCGGCGTCTTCGCCTGTTCCATAAATAGGCAGCAGGCGATTAAGAAAACCTAAAGAAGAGCTTTGCCTCAAATGCTATGGGCCACGTCAGTTCGGCTTTGCCGCCTGATGTGCCCATGACATTTCAGCGTAAAGTTCTCGGTCTTATGAGTTAATGCTTTTCGTTCTAAGAAAATGCCTTAGCGGAACTTGATGCGCGTGATCGCGATGCCACCGAGTACGGACAGAAATGGAAACACCTCTACTACGTAACGTGGTTCAGGATTTTCAATCGTTGCGAAGAAGCCAACTCGCAACAGGATCATGAGTGCCGCCAGCAGCAACCAGCGCCGTGCGGTGAACAATCCCGAACTCCACAAGAACCAGGCACCAGCCACGCCAAGCAACGTGTAAAGAAAAGTCAGCCCGGCAAAAAGCGGCAGCCAGTATTGTTGCTGGTTGTCATAATCAAGATCACCCAGGGGCAGCAGCTCGCCTTCGAACGGATAGTATTGCGAGTGAGTATCAAACCAGAGCGACAGTCCGCGCTTGAACGGTAAGAAAAGGTAATAACGGATCGGATGACGCGCTCTGCGTTCGGCAGCGAGCTGCGCAAAGCCGGCATCGATTTCCGGCGTCATCTCGACCGCTTGAGTTGAAGACTGATCGGCGCTCGTATCTTCATCAGCTTGATCGTTTTCGTCTGCTTCATCGTTTGAATTTGCATTGTCTTCGTCGTTTTGGTTGCCGGAATCAGCTTCGTTGTTGTTGTCGTTGGAATTGTCGTTCGCGTTGTCGTTGGCTTGGTCCTGCTCCTCGATTTGATTATCCGCGGGCGAGGGCGCCGCTTGCGATTGCGCGTTGCTGCTGCTGTCATGCGACGCATCATCCGGCGGATGATTGTACTTATCAAACAACGAGGCTACGCGCTGTTTCTCTTCAGCGGAATCAAAAGCGCTATCCGGAATATCTGCGATCTTGATCGGAGATTCATCAAGCGCCCAAAGCACCGGTTCAATGTAACGGCCATCATCAATCCAGGTGCGCAGCCAGGCTAAATAGCCGCGCGGCACGAATTCACCCGGCATCTCGGCGTGCGCCGGCGCCAGCGGCTGAAACAGGTGAAACACGCGCTCATTGCGGATGGTCCACGGCACCAGGACCAAACAGAAAGCCAACGAAAAGACAGCCCCCAAAAAAGCAGCTCGGGAAAATCTGAACAAGATTTTGCTTTCGTGCGCAGTTCCTGCGGGACCACCTGAACGTTTTAGAGTTGTCGCAACCAGCGTAATGCCAATCGCAGCGGCAAACAGTCCGCTATCGGGCCGGAATAAAACAGCAAGTCCGGAAATAATTCCCGTTGCCAACCACCACAGCAGCGCGCGCTTTTGCTCGAGCGCTCGAAATGCGAGCGTTGCCGTCAAACACATCGCGACTGCGAAGAAAATCGTAGGCGTTTCAGTCAGAATCGTTGCGACGTAGATGGTGCTGAAGGGACAAGCAGCCGCGAGTGCGAGCGCGGCAATGGCACTGCGCCGCTTTAGTTTTTCATCCGGCTCCCAGTAGAACGCCAACAACGCGATCAACGCGCACGAAGCGGTATCGATCAAGGCCTGCGCAATGCGCACAGCGGTGTTGTCGCCGTGTCCAAAAACTGCGTAGATGCCGGCAAGAAAAAGCGGATAGCCCGGAAGTCGAATCAGCGATGGGTCGTAAGGCGGCTCGGTCGCATGCGAGTAGACGTGTTGCTCGAGGACGTTGCGCGCAATCTGCGCATAGATTTTTCCGTCACCCGGCTCGTCATTCGGCAGCAAGCGCGCCACCGAAACACGAAAGCAAAACGCCGCAGTTAACAACAGCGCGTAGACAATAACTCCATTCCGCTTTGCGTATTGCTTGCCATTTGGTTTGCCGTCCCTCTTAATTTCCATCAGTAATATCCGTTCACGGCTGCCGCTTGCGATCCAGCTTACCCTAGCCGGCCATGCGCCCGCGAATGGCTATTTACATTTTGAGAATATTGATGTTCCGATTTGGCCGGGCGAGACGAAAGCCTTCAAGATTGACCCCCGGCAAGTGCCGGTTTGGGAGAAGCTTCAACGTGAAGATCATCGGCCGCAGCCTAAGAAGATCCAACTTAAACTTGAGGGGCTGAGGTTTGGCGATGGAACGGGCTACGTGGGCAATGAAGGGATCGCGATACCTCGTGCAAAGTCAGCGTATTTCCGAATGGCATAGACCAAAACAACAAAGGTGGACCGGCCGTATTGGCTGCGGCTCTCAGCCTAAGCCGTAAATCCAATCATTTATCATTCGCTCATGCCGACTTGCTAAAGATTTTTTGCGTTGACTTTTCGTCAGCTCTGCTGATAAATAAGCCCCAGAAAAGCGAAGCTCACTGATGCCAAATAGTCCTTGCTCGTGCAAATCGAATACCTTCTAACCAATGAACTCACATTTGAGAGCGTAGTCTCATTTGTCTCGATGAACCCTCACTAAGCTTGAAGGAGACTCACAATGGTAACGCATAAAAGAATTACGTGGCTGCTTCTTTCAATCCTAGCCGTCTCAATATCCCTGCTTGTGTCAGCAAAGCATGGCAAAGGAGAAACCAATATCCAACCGCAGCGAACGAGGGCAAAGGTGCTGCGCCGAAAAGATCAGTTCAAGCTGAAGCTAACCGACGCGGAGGCTCGAATGCTCAAAAATACGCAATCACGCGTTGAAGAGCGAGAGCTTGAGGACGCCATCCCGAAGCAGGTGCCGCTCAAGGTTAGGATTAAAAAAGAGAAAGAGAAAGCATTCAGAGATTTGAAAAACGAAAAGTGGGCCCGAGACTTTGAGCTTGAGGTCACCAATACCGGAGATAAGCCGATCTATGAGTTTTACCTCCTTCTGATTACCGACATAAAAGCCGCCGCTGGATATCGTATAGTGGCCCCTCTCTATTACGGCAGGACTGAACTGGGAGACCTTAAGGTTCTTGCTACGCCTGAGGACATTCCCGTCATGCCGGGCGAGTCAACTATCCTGAAGATTCACCCGGGACAGTTGGAGGCCTGGGAGATACTCCAGCGAAAGGAGAACCGTGCATATCCCAAGAAGATTACGATCAAATTTCAACGCGTGAATTTCGGCGACGGCACGGGCTACGGACCAGGTGGGCTTGTCTTCCCGCGCCCCAGCAATGAGCGATCGAGCTTGAATCGATGCATGGATCAGCCTAATAAAGGTGATCCTAAAAGCTTACCATCGAAGTCTGCTGAACAAGGCAGTCTCAGAAAGAGATCATCGATCACTGATTTACCGGCAAGCTTCCTGCCGGTAAAATTTTTGTCTTCATCAAAATCATTCAAATCGGTGTCCTTCGAACCGAATCCAAATCCGCAGGACTGTTGCCCGGCTGATGGATGTACTTCTCTGATAAGCCATAGATCCCATGTATGCCTTAACTGCCCCAATCAAGAAAGACCGACGCCGACATTCTGTAGTGACCCACGAGGATCTTGCTATACATCGGATTTCGATTCGATAGAATGTCCCCTAGTAAACGGAGCGACGTTCACCTGTCAAACAATCACCCTCGAACCTTGTGGAGGCCCAACGCCCCCTCCAACGCCAACACCTAGCCCCACTCCGACGCCGACGCCGGTTCCTTGCCCCTTCACAAGTCCGGGCAATTGTGCGAGCGGCATTCCAAGAGACTATTGCACTAATCCCGAACCGCCGGGCATCAACAGTGGCGGCTGTCCGCCCTTCTATCATGCCGATGGAAGCTGCTGTGTGAAGGATCCATGTCCTTCGCCCACACCCGCTCCGCCTGCCTGTGATGGCACCCTGTATTTCAATGAGGTACCCGTTTGCAGTTGGACCTGTTTTCCGCCAGTCGGCGGTGGCGGTGGCGGTGGAGAAGGAGGCGGTGGAGGCGGGGGCTACTACTACTGCACGGAGTACTGGTGGGTATGGTACGAGTCTTGGGACGGTGGACAAACTTGGGAGGCCACCGGACAGGTCGAGTACGCAGGCTGCTGGTGAGTTGCCTTGTTGAATGACTGGTTACGACTGTGCTTCCGCCGTCGCCTTGCGTTCAAGTTTGCCCCAGCCGACGGTCTTACCGCTCGTGGCTACAGCGACTGATTTGATCATGACGTAGTACATCACCTGCCGATAACAAAAGCGCTGGAGAAACAACCACCAAAGCAAGCGCCACTGCTCTTTCTTTTCGAGCATAAAGGCGAAACAGGCGGCCACCCAGTCGATGGCCAGAAACAGTGCATAGTAAAAAAGCACCTGGCGCAAGTTTGTAAACGAATAACCTTTCGGTTGCTGCAGCCAATCGAGTCCCGCCGAAATCAACGTGTAGCCCAGCATCAAGTCCATCACCGGTGAAATCAGCGGAAACAGAATTTGAAAAATCCAAACGTTCGGCAACGCGACGAACCCGAGCGTGCCGTAGCGCGGACGAAACAGCGCATCCAGATGTTTGCGCATGCACTGCAACGTTCCGTAGGCCCAGCGAAATCTCTGACGCGCCAGCGAACGCAGGCGATCAGGCGCTTCGGTCCAGGCGATCGCGTTTTCTTCGTAGCCAATGTTGTATCCCAGCCGGCGAATTCTCAACGTTAGATCCTGATCCTCGGCAAGCGTGTCGCCGGGAAAACCGCCCGCTCGTTCAAGCAAATCGCTACGCCAGGCGCCGACCGCGCCGGGCACAACCGTAATGCAGTTCAAACTGGCAAAGGCGCGACGGTCCATGTTTTGCGAAGTGATGTACTCAAGCGCTTGCCAGCGCGTAACGAGGTTGATGCGGTTGCCGACCTTTGCATTGCCGGCGACCGCGCCCATCTTCGGATCGTAAAAGCGGTGCGCCAGGGCCGCGAGCGTCTGCGGCGCAAAAAGCGTGTCAGCATCAAGCGCGATCACCACCTCGCCGGTCGCGTGTTTCAAACCGAAATTTAGAGCGGTGGCTTTTCCGGCATTCGGAATCGAAAATAATCTCACCCGATCGTTGCCGGAAAAACTTTCCTTAACGACTTCCCCGGTCCGATCTGTCGAACCGTCGTCAACGACGATCACTTCATAGTTCTCATAATCAGACGCCAGCAAACTGTCGATCGTATTTCGGATGACGAGTTCTTCGTTAAACGACGGGACCAGCACCGAAACGAAAGGTCGATAGCGCTCACCGGCATGCAGCCGTTCGCGCCGGCGGGACCTGAGCCATTGAGCAAACGCCAACGCGCCAATAAAAATCAGTCGCCCCAACCCAAGCACAATTCCGATTACGTAGATCCACTGCAACGTCCAGCCGCTGGTTGAAAGAAAGAAAAAGGTGATTGCATCGGCGCGGGTGAACACTCGCTGATTCGCGGGAATCACCGGCATAACCTGATCGCGAGTTAGTCCCGCCAGATCGGAAACAGGCACGAGTTGAAATCCGCGCGCGCGCAACTGGTGAATTAGTTCCGGCAACGCCTGCACCGTGGCGGCGCGATCGCCACCGGAATCGTGAAGCAGCACTACTTCGCCACGCGTTTCCGGGTTGTGATCCATAGCGCGATCGATTGTTCGTTGGACGATTTGATCGGCCGTTACGGGTAATTTCCAGTCGTCGGGATCGATGCGTACACCGACCACCAGGTAACCAAGGTTCTGCGCCTGATACGCGGGCTCTACTTCCTGCGGCTTGTCGGCTTCCGCATCGCCAAAATACGGCGGGCGAAACAGAACCGCGGATCTGCCAACCAGCGATTCGATCAGCCGCTGGGTTGCATTGAGTTCCAGTTCAGTAAGCGAGGCTGGAATTTCACCGAGGTTTGGATGGGTGAAGGTGTGGTTACCAATTTCATGACCTTCGTTGACAATGCGCCGCACCAGATCGGGGTATGCCTGCCCGTTTTTCCCGATGATGAAAAATGTTGCTGGAACATTTTCCCGCTTCAGGATGTCAAGAATCGCCGGTGTCCAACGCGGGTCCGGTCCATCGTCAAAAGTCAGCGCAATCATCCCCGGATGATCGCCGCCGCGTTCAATAACATAAGACGTAGGAGTTACTACAAACTCCTCGTTGTTTATGAAACCATTGCCGCCATCGATATCCAGATTGCGCCAACCATCGCGTGGACGGTACATGACTTTCAGCAACTCGCCTGAGCCTTGAAAGTCAACCTGGTAGCCGTAGACGATACGGCTCAAAACATTTGCCGAAGCTGGTTGTGAATTGCCGAGGATGGACCAAATTGAAGGATCTTCAGAACCCAAACGCCAAATTGCAAAGCCGGCCGGGTTAAAGCCACTCGCCGCGCGCATCTGGTTATAGGCGGTAACCGCATCCAAAAACCAAACGATGTGATGCGAGCCATCGTCCTCGTCGTATTCAAAATTTGGATTGCGAGTGGCTGGATCAAATATTATTTTCGCGTCCGATTCTTTAGCGGTAATCAACGCTTCCTGACAGGTGACTTCGTCCGCGTCTTTCTCCCCTTCAGTCCAGTTGTATCCATAACTTCCGAGCGCAACGATCGTTTTCGAGGGATCGAGATCCTGCATTCGCTTAGCGATAATGCGTTCGTACCAATCCTGCGCAGCCACGGGACCCGGATCGCTTCCGGCCCAATGCTGGTCGTAAGCCATCAACATCACATAGTCCGTAGCCGCCGCATAATCTTTGTAATGCCAATCGGGATCGTCAAAAGGCACGGCCTGAATGACGAACAAACCTTTGGCTGCGAACTGCTGATGCAACTCCTGAATGAAAGTTAAGAGTGCCTGCTGCGTCGCCGGCGGGGGCTCTTCAAAATCGATGCAAATTCCGGGAAATTTATTTTGTTGCACAAAGTCGGCCAGCGCTGCGATCAGGCGCTGCCGGGCGGGCTCGTCGCTCACGGCGCGCGTCAGCAAATCCGGTTGCCACTTTTCATCCACCAGATTTTGGACCATCGGAATTACCTGAACTTGCGGCCGCGTCAGGCGAATCCAGTTAAGCGCAGGCGCATCAACTTCAGTTACCAACGACGCGCTGCCGTCTGCAGCTGTTTGCAGGTGTGACCACTCGGCGATGACCCAGTCGAGATGATCCAAATTACGTTTCAATGAAGCGTAACTCGACTCGTCCCAGTTAATGTAAAAGCCGATGGAAAGCGGTCTGTTTGTCGGTACGATTGGTGGCGGCAGCGTCGGCGGTGGAACGATGGGAACGTGCGAACGACGCCGGCCGGGAACAACTCTGGTCAGTGCCAGGGCATGTTGCAGTTCAGCCTGTGCCTTTCTTGCTTTTTGTTCGCTGGGATTTGCCGGGACGCTGGGTGATTTTGGCTTGATATCCGCACTGTTAGGCAGGCTGGCTACCTGACGAACGTTAAGGCTCGGCAAGACAGGATTTACCAACACGCTGGCGATAAAGATTCCCGCCATGGATGTCACGATCACGGCAAGCGCGAGCCAGGTGCGGCGGACGCGGCGCCAACGACGTCCCGCGGGATCATAAAAAACGGGGGGATTAGCAGATGACAACTAAAACTTTCTCCTTGTTGTCCGGGAATTCCTAATTTCTCACTCGCGTGGCCGGAGCGCAAGTTGCGGCCTTCGTAAAGCAAACTGTTAGTTTGCGGACGTTGGTAGCAACCCGTTAGCCTACGGGCACGAAGCTTCAATGCCTCGACCGCAAACTAACAGTTTGCTTTACGGACTTAACAGTTTGGTTTACATCAAAAGTGAAAGCCGTCCAGAATCCCGGAGGATCATGGACGGCTTCGGTGAACTGTTCGGATTGGCCTGTGGACTAACTGGGTGTGCAGCTTCCTGAAAAGGAGGAGCACTTTGCAGTAAGACAACTGAACCTAAATCCTAACAAGTAGTTTCTGGTTCAGAGGTCAGGCCGCAGCCACCTCACTGTGATAAGAACTCATATATTTTTGAATCACCTCCTTTCCAGTGTTGGAGGGCATAATAAAATACAACAGTTGATGCGTCAAATGATTTTTATGCTTCGTCCAAATCGTAAAGCAAACTGTTAGTTTGCGGCCGTTGGCGAGCAATCCGTTGGCTTACGGCACGAAGTTTCAATGCCTCGTCCGCAAACTAACAGTTTGCTTTACAACCGCCGGAATACCTGGCGCGCGCCTGTATAAACCCGCCACGGATGTTCGATCCCAAAAAAATAAGCGAGGTCGCGATAATCGTAGCAGTCGTAAATCACAAAGTCCGCAACCTTCCCTGCTTCGAGTGAGCCGATTTTGTCGCCGCGATTCAAACTGTAGGCCGCGTTAATAGTCGCCGCAGTGATCGATTCCGCCGGCGTCATCTTCATCTGCGTCGAAGCAAGCGAAAGAATCATCGGCATCGACGGCGTCGGCGATGAGCCGGGATTGAAATCTGTAGCGAGCACCACGGCAAGACCGGCAGCAATCATCTCGCGTGCTGCCGGATAATGGCTCGAGCCAAGCGCATAAACCGAACCGGGCAAAAGCACTGGCTGCACACCTGCTGACTTCAGCGCCGCGATTCCTGCCGTATCCGTGTATTCAAGATGATCGGCCGTGGTGGCACCCAGTTCGGCCGCCAATTGCGCTCCGCCTGACAACGATAACTGATCGGCGTGGATTCTCAGTCCCAGCCCCTGAGCGCGTGCGGCGGAAAGAATCCGGCGCGATTCGTCGGTCGTGAAAACGTTTGCTTCGCAAAAGACATCGCAGTATTCGGCCAGTTCCTCCTGCGCAATACGCGGCAACATCTCGTCAATGATCAGCGAAACATATTCTTCGCGACGCGATTTGTATTCGGCGGGAATCGAATGCGCGCCGAGAAACGTCGGCACATAACGAAGCGGCGTTTCCTCGTCAAGCCGCTTAATCGCGCGCAGAGTCTTTAATTCATCTTCAACCGTCAAGCCATATCCGGATTTTGCTTCGACGGTAGTGGTGCCGCTGCGGATGAACCATTCCGCGTAACGCTTTCCCGAAGCGACTAAACCGTCGAGCGTCGCAGCGCGCGTCGCGTTTACGGTTGACTGGATGCCGCCGCCGCGCGCTGCTATCTCCTGATAGCTAGCACCTTGAGATCGTTCTTCGAATTCATTTGCACGCGTCCCGGCGAACACAGGATGCGCGTGCGCATCGACAAAGCCTGGCAAAACTATGCGACCGCCTGCATCAACAACCTCGCAGTCGTTATCAATCAGCTTCTCGACTTCAGAACGCGTGCCAACCGTCGCGATCCGACCGTCGCGTATGAGCATGCCACCGTCTGCGACGATCGAAAGTTGACACAGCTCCGGGCCGACTCGCGGACGAGCAGGCCCGGAAAGAGTTACAAGTTGTGAACAGTTAATAACAGCGAGTGTTTGAGACAATGCTGGTTAGCTCGTTACGCTTCTTTGTAAGCCCAGGCGCCGGCAATCGTCGCGATAATGTATTCGACCAGGCCCCAGACAATTCCAATCAGCAACGCATTGGTGGGAATTGCGAACAGAACACCATTGATGATGCCACTGTAGAGGTAAATTCCAAACCAGAGTATCAGCGCAGCAACGATGGCCGCCTTCGGCCCCGGGCCGAGTCGCGGTCTGATCAGCGCATAGAGCCAGACAGCCACGATACCGAGTAGGAAGGTCATCACGACAGCGATGATAATGAAATTGCTGCCCGGGTTCTTGAAATTGTGCGCAGTTAAAAAGGCTTCCATCTGGCTTTTCAAACTTTTTCGTTCAGCAAGAATTCACCGATGTTCAGAATCAGACCGGCAAGCAGGCCGCCGAGAAAAACGCGTCCGAAATTCATATTCATATCCTCCTTCAGGGGGGTCGGGGTTGAAATGTTTCGCGGGCCATTGATTATCACAATGCGGGGATACGCGCCAGCTTAAATGCAGAACCGCGAGCGATAGCGACCGGATGCTACAAACACTTGCGACCGGCTCCATAACGCTCTTCATTAAGACGTTTAGTTCAGCATCCGGTCGCTACCGCTCGCGGTTTCTGCATTGCCTGCATTCTTTCCATCTATGAAGTTTTGAACTTGAGCAAACTAGACTTAGGCTGCAGACGAATGATCGTGCACGATTTTCCAACCTTGTTTTGTGCGTCGCATAATCAGCGTCGATCTTCCGTGTGGCTCGTCCTTGGCGCGCTGCAAATGCCAGCGCATTAGAACCAGCGCGCCGTCGTTTCCCAAGGGCGTGATTTCCAGATCGGAAAATTTCAAGGTGCCCATCTTCTCACGCGTGTCGTAATTTCTCTTGTAACGGTCCAACACAGTCTGCCAGCCGCGAGTCACGTTATCGCCACCGACGAAAACCGTTTTTTCGGAATGTTCGTAACCATCCATAAAGCCTTCAATGTCGCCGCGGTTCCAAGCTGCGACTTGCGCGTCGAGGACAGCCTGAATGGCCTTGGCGTCTCTTGCTGCTCTTGTTTGAGCAGAGGCTGAAGTCACGCCAAGTAACAGTAATAAACTCGTCGCTATTAATATTCTGTATCGCATTCTTTTCATCTATCCTTTCCGTAACCACGTTCTGACATCTTCGCGCATTGCCGGCACAATCTCGTGCGCCGCGTCGTAACTCTTGAACTCGACATTCTGTGACCGCAGTTTCAAGCGCGCTTCGTAATCGCTCACGCGCTGCGGAGGATAAAACTCATCCTTCTCTCCGGCCAGGTGAAACACCGCGGCGCCTGTTGGTTTATAGCTCTCGCTGCTCTCCCAGTCTCCGGGCAAGCCGCCACAAATTCCAATAACGCCGCGCAGAACTTCAGGATGTGTGAATGCGAAACGATAATTCAACGCGCAGGTTTGGGAAAAGCCGAGCAGAAACACTCGCTTTGGATCAATGGTCTTATCGTCACTCAATATTTGCATGAGATCTAAAAGTGCCTGGTGGTGAACGCGCACCGAGTCTTCCGGATGAAAATTAGAAAGCCAGCCAAAGCCGAAGCGCAATGGACCACCGGGCTCTTTCGGCTCCTTTAAATGTTGATGAAATCCCTGTAGCGAGACAACGGCAAATCCCTCCGGCGCCATTTGCAGCGCCTCGCGCATCATTTGTTTCTTGTTTGCGCCATAACCGTGCAGCGCAATCAGCAAAGGCGCGGAAGCTTGTGCAGCAGCATGCAGATCGTAATACAGTTTGATGTCGGCATTGATAGTTTTTTCTACGCTTTGGGAAGTTTCTGGGCCGGCCATTTGTCGCAAGCTTATAGCAGATACAGAATGAGGAGCGTTAGTCCGGGCCTCGTTGCATTCGCATCTAATGAAAGCTACGATGCCACAAAGCAGCAATTAACCAATCGATTACTTTAGAGAGGGGCGAGCAATGAAATTTCCCGGTGGCTTAAACATTCAGCAGATGATGAAGCAGGCGCAGGTGATGCAGGAAAAGATGTCGAAGGAAATGGAAGAGATGCGCGCAGAAGCTTCAGCGGGTGGCGGCGTTGTCACCGTGCAGATGAAAGGTAATCATGAAATCGTTTCCCTTAAGATCGATCCGGAAGCGGTCAAGGAAGGCGACGTGGAAATGCTCCAGGACATGATCCTCGCGGCCATCAACGAGGCCAATCGCAAAGTTGACGAAGCCATGAAGGGGAAGCTGGGCGGGATGTTGCCGCCCGGATTAGGTGGATTATTAGGTTAAGCGAATTCTGACTGCTTGCCATTTCGGTCTTTGGACTTTGGTCTTTGGTCTTGGGCCTTTGGTGGGACTCGCGGTTTTTTCTCAAAGACCAAAGCCCAAAGACCTAAGACCAAAACCAAATGTTAGAATACGCCGAACCCGTCACTAAACTAATCGATGAGCTAAAACGCTTGCCCGGCATCGGCCACAAGTCCGCGCAGCGGCTCGCTTTTCACATCATGCGCACGCCGGAAAACGAGCTCGATCGTTTGCTGACGGCGGTGCGCGATGTAAAGCAACGCATCGTCCTTTGCTCGGTCTGCAATAACCTCACCGAAATCGATCCCTGCCGCATCTGCGCCTCTACCTCGCGCGATCATTCCGTCATTTGCGTCGTCGAAGAACCGCACAGCATGGTCGCGGTCGAAAAAACCCGCAGCTTCAAAGGTGTCTATCACGTACTTCACGGCAGCCTCTCGCCTATGCGTCACATTGGTCCAAACGAACTCCATCTCGCCAACCTGTTGCCGCGTCTGAAACCGGAAAACAATGACGGCGTGGAAGTCAGCGAAGTCATTCTGGCAACGAACCCAACCACCGAAGGCGAAGCAACCGCAAACTACATCGGCCGCTTATTAAAACCTCTGGGCCTGCTCGTCACGCGCATTGCGATGGGCATGCCGGTGGGCAGCGATTTGGAATACGTTGACGAAGTAACGATGGATAAGGCGCTGTCTAACAGACGTGAGATCTAGAACTGGACGGTTGAGAAGAAAAGAGATTTACCATTTGCCATTTACCATTTCTCATTTGTCATTTCAACCAAGGACAACGCGAACGGCTCTTAGGTACGAGCTTAGTATGAAGGTAAACCTCGTTTGCTAAGTGCGTTGCAGTTTTCGGCAATGACAAATGGTAAATGGCAAATGGTAAATTTCTTTGCTTTCAACTTAGCGCCCTCAAGATTTAGAACCGAACATTCTCAACCGGTGCGCCCTTCACGCAATCGGAGCAGGCATCGCCGCTGTCGTACATGTGCGCATTAAACGTGACCAACGACTTAATGGGCACGCCTTGTACGGTATCCGGCGCTGAGTCAAACCGCACGATTGCGCCGCAGCCAATAATGTTTGAGCCCAGTGATTCCACCAACTTCACCGTCTCTTCGATCGCCGCGCCGCTGCGAATAATATCGTCAACGATGATGCACGGGTTCACTTCGCCCTTATTGATGTACTGCCGGAACATACGCTTGCCGCCTTCCTGCTCGGCCCAGTAAATCTGCTCCGCACTCAATGCATCGCGCACGCCAAAGGCTACCGGAATCCCACCGGAGCTGGGGCTGATGATCGACACCTTTGGCAACTGGCTGGAGACATCGCGATCGATGCGAAATTTTCTGCTCAGCGCAACGGCCAACACACGCGCAGTATCGTAGTAACGAAACGCGAGCGGCATCTGAAAATAATGCGGCGAGTGCTTGCCGTTGGGATAAACGAAGTGGCCTTCGCGAAAAGCGCCGGTGCGCTTCAGCATCTGCATTACGGTGTCAGACGACGGAATCAGATCAACCATTTTATTCTCCGGCCCAAAGTGTGGAGTGCTGAGTACTGAGTACTGAGTACTGAGTGTGAGTTAATGCAACTTGAATCGGTGCGCCTCACTTACTCAGTACTCAGTACTCAGCACTCAGTACTCAGTACTCAGTACTTTTATTCGTTGCACAGCATACATCAATCATGCGTTTCTGCTCCATCGGCGACCGCTAACTTGATTAACTCGGCTTGGTCCGGCGGCAACGCTTTCGGCAACTCCTGCGGGTCAAACCAGGCCAGCCGTTTGATCTCGAAACTTAGTTGTTCGGTTTCGCCTCGCGCGCGGCAGCGGAAAATGATCTCGACCTGGCGCGCTTTTCTGAACGCGCGAGTTTTGAACAAAGTCAGGTCCTCGATTTCTAAACCGACTTCTTCGCGCAACTCGCGACGCAACGCCTGGTCGGGTTGTTCGCCTCGTTTGATGAAGCCGCCCGGTATTCCCCAACCCGACCCGGGACGAAAACGATGGTGCAGCAGCAACACGCGTCCTTCGCTGTTCGTAATAATAGCCCCGGCGGTCACAGTGAAACGCGTCTGCGTAAAACGCATTCCCCATCTTTTTAGTATTGCAGGCGTTCGCCGCCAAATTGCGCCGGCCAGGTCTTTAAACATTTCTGTTCAGGATACCACGGCGAAATTTGTAACGAGCAACCTCGCTATCTTCATTGACGTCGATTTGCTCAACTGGGTAAGATTCGTTTTGTAAACACTTTCAACTATTGGCGCATCAAGATACGCTTATGACCGCAACTGCCTCCGAAGCAAGTTCTGACAAACAGGTGTCGACGGCCACCACGGCGCCGGTTCCGAAAAGAATCACCAACGCGCAAACCGTCTGCAACGAGAAAAATGAGAAAGGGAAACCCTGCTGGGGTCACCTCAAACAGTTGAAGACGGCAGGTGAGCCTGCCGAAGTCCATCTGCGCGGTGATGACGTGTTGTTCAAATGCCAGACGTGCGGCACGTACTACATGGGACCACCGTTGGGCCATGTGCGCGATCCGCAAAAGCAGCATCGTTTTGTAGAGGCAGAATTATCCGCATTACTGCAAGCTGCCGGCGGCACTTTGCCGGTGATTAAGAAAGATGCACGCGGCGTTTTCATAATGGAAACAACCGCTGCGTACGCACCCGCCGCGAAACCTGCAATGCCAGCGGCGACAACCGCAGCACCGGCTGCGGCCAAAACGGCTGCACCTGCCGCAGCAAGAGCGGCGACTCCGGCGGCGGCAAAGCCAGCAGCCAAAGCCGGCGCGGAACCAAACCGGCAATTATTCCTTCGAACAACTTATTCAGGAGTGGTAGATACCGGGCCGGTTGCTGGCGAAACTTTTGAACAGAAAGTTGCGCGGCTAAAGGCCGTGTCGGACGCGGCGAAACGGCGCGCGGAAGAAGGCGGTGGTCCAGTCGCTCCGGCTGGGGCTCCCGTGGAAGCGGCGCCGGATCAGAGTGCGTCTGCAGAAGTTCCATCAGTCGCGACACCTGAAGTTGTCGCTTCCGCTCCACCTGTTTCCGCGACGCCTGCAACAACTGAGCATAAACCCACCGGACAAGCCGATCGCACTCTCATGCTGCGCTCTACCTACTGCGGCGTAACTGATACAGGTCCAGTTGCCGGCGAAACTTTCGAACAGAAAGTACAACGACTGGCGGCGGTGGCGGCTGCAGCCAAGCAGCGCGCGGATGGCGGGTGAAGACAGTATCCGCAGATTACACAGATTACGCAGAAGCAAAATGAACCATTGCTTCACCTGATTGCCTCTTACAACCCACGCTATCAATTTGAATGATCTGTTTAATTCTAATCTGTGAAATCTGCGTAATCTGCGGATAAAACAATTTCACGCCAGATCAACTGTTCGCTTGCCACTACGCGCCTCCAACAACATGTGACCGATGACTGCCGCGACAATAATGGCCCCGCCGAAAATGGCCCACGAAGTTGGCCGCTCACGAATTGCCAGAAAAACCCAAATTGGATTCAGCACCGGCTCGACGTAACCAACGATGCCCGCGTCGAGTGAACGAACGCCGCGCGCCATCGCCAACGTGAACAGCGTATAGGCAACGCCTATTTGCACGACGCCAAGATAGACAATCCCGGCTGCATCGAATCTGGAAATGTCCGGCAGCACTTTCAGTGCCGCCGGCGCTGCAATTATTACCAGTAAGAGATTGCCGTAGATTACGGACGATGCCCGGTTAACCTCACGCGCCTGAGTGTGCCGCAACAACAGAAAATAACAGGCGAAGCAGAAGCCGGAACCAAGCGCCAGCAGATTTCCCGTAACATCCTGAGGACGTAGCTTGCCGACAAAAAAGAGCGACATGCCCAGCACGCAAAAAATCACAACAACCAAATCTCGCGAGCGAAACTTTTCCTTGTAGAACAGCGGTTCAAAGATAAGCAGATAGACCGGCGCCGTGTATTGCAAAAAAATCGCGTTGGCCGCCGTGGTTTCTTTCGTTGCCAACACGAACAGCAGCAACAGCGCCGCGTAAAGTACGGACGCCAGCGCGGTGACCAGATTTAAGCCAAAGCCTTCGCGACGCGTGAAGATGGCAACAGTGATTGCCGCGAATAACGAACGCCCGAACGAAAGCTCGAGCCCGGACAGCGTGACCCATTTAATGAAGAGCCCGCCGGTGCTCCAGAGAATTGCGGCGGCAAGAACAAGCAGCAGCGGGGAAAATTGCGACCTGTAGTCGCGATGATTCAATCGGAACATTGCGATATGTTACCGTACTCAAGATCTTAGAATAGATTTATGCGAACTTTTTTCTACGTATGTATTCGAATCTTGTTTAAGCGAATTCAGTAACGCATTATGCCTATTAAGGCGCGACCATTTAGAGTCCAGATTAGTGACGCCGAAGTTGAAGGCTTCTTCGATTGTGACACTTTTGTCTTCACCTTTTACGGGATGAGATTTCTCCCGACGGTCACGGGCATCGATAAAGATGCTCGCGGCAAATTTGCTATTTTACAAGACACAGAAATTTCCTACCCAGACGGATGGGTGTTGACGGTTGAGACGCACTACGACGCAGAACTCGGCAGTGAATGGGGCTATCACGTTTCTCTCAGTCGCAACGAAACTGAGGATCGAAAGCTGCTCGAAGAGAGTCTCAAAGGGGAGGGTGTAAATATTGACTCGGTAATCCTAATCACACCCCCAAGACAACTGAGCTCGGTTTACTTTAATCCTCACGGGGTGATGGACGGTAGCGCATATCAACCACTCGAAAGTACGGGCGGCAATCAGCAGCTTGAGTTTGAAGTGGTTCGGGAGAGCGTCCGGTCGTCCGGTGCACAACAGATTCTCTTTCTTTCACACGCAGTGAGGCAAATGTCGCGACCAGATCGGATGATAACCACATCAGAAGTGCGAACTGTTATCGCGAGTGGCGAAGTAATCGAGAACTATCCTGACGATCCTCGAGGCCCGAGTTGCCTGATGCTTGGTTATGGGGCAACCGGCCGCCCGATCCACTTGGTTTGCTCGCCTAAACCGGATTTTCTGGCTATTATCACCGCGTATATACCAAATGAGGATGAGTGGTCAAATGATTTCAGAGTGAGGATAAAGCGATGAAATGTATCCAGTGTAAGGGCAAGATGAAGCGGGGTGCGGCTCCATTTCATGTGGATCGGAATGGCTATCATCTCGTTCTCGATAGAATCGCTGCCTGGATTTGTAGCCAATGTGGTGAAGTGTATTTTGAGGGACAGGAAGTAGATTCTATCCAGTCCATCATTCAAACAGTTGATGCTGAGGTAGAAAAGATCGCTGTAGTCGCTTAACCCAATTTCCTCATCCGACATCACCAAAGGTGTCCGTTTCGCCGGTATCGTTCCTCGATTTTAAGTACTTCCCAAACACGCCATTCCACGGTGGGATGACAATGGAAACGGCGCCGAAAGTTTTCGCCTGACAGGCAAGTCGAATCAAAGGCTTAGGTTCGGTCGTATCGATGTAACCAAACTCCTTGATCTTTTTTCCTTCGCGCACGGCCACGTCAGAAAGTTTTTCTGCACCGCCCAACACGCCTACCCAACACGTGCCGCAGGATGCGGAACGGCATTCAACCGGAATCGGACCTTCGGGACGACGAGGATCGATCTCGCGCCAATTGCGCGTGCGATCGTCGGACGCGCCCCAGGCCATATCCTGATCGTGGTTCATCTTGTAATTGGCTGCCGCATCGTTTTCGTCGTAAGTGACGGTCCATTTCTTATCGACCGTTTTCAGAAAACCGAGCAGTCCCTGACTGTCATCTTTCGCGCGCTCGCCGAGAATCTGATCAGCCGATCGCTTCGCGTGTTTTTTATCGAGCAGCATTGCGCCCGGCGCGCTCTTGAAGTTTGCAAGTCCGGCCTGTTGCATTGTCATGAACCCCACAGCCGTGATGCCAACCAACAGCGACACATCGACCTTCAAACTGGCCGCAGTCTGGCCCGCCACTTCCAAAATCTGATCCGAAAGCTGCGCGGCGCTGTCGGCAGCGAAGGTTTCCGCGAAAGCCTCTACCGCTTTCTTTACCTGCGGCCAATAACGGTGGCCGTAAAGAAATGTGTGTGACGAATCGATCTGGTCCTTGAGTTCGTAGTGGCCCTGCATCAGCAGTTGTTTCGCCAGCTCATCTTTGTCCTCGGCCTGCTGCAAAGCCGTGAACAATGAAAGAGGATAGAACGCGAACCAAATCTGCGTCGCGTTCTTATCAACTTCGTGAATCGAGCGAAGCAAAGTGGTTAAGGTTGCGGCCCAGGCTTCTTCGCTCTGGCGCTCAAGAAACTGTTCAAATGCTGTTTGCATGCTGTTTGTCGCCAATTCTGTCGTCATAGGAAACGGTGATTATACCGATGAAGGGCGGAACTGCACAGCAGCGACGGGGGATCGCTATACTGGGACAGGTTTTCGGTGGGGAGTTGAACGACTAGAGCCAGCTTCTGGTCCAATAGTCGCTCAAAGTGAGCGCGAAGAGAATAGCCAGCCAAAACAACGCCGAGGTAAAGACAACCCAAATCAGCCGCGAGCTATAACGAACGTGCATGAAATAAAGCACGACCAGCGTCGCTTTTACTACCGCGATCGTCAAAGCAATAATCACATTCAACTGTCCAGGGAAATCGTGCAGGCCGGCCCAGACGGTCAAGGCCGTGCCGACCAGCAAGGCAAGAAAAATGCTTAGGTAGATTTTGAGTGAAACGATATGTTCGCTCATTAGAAGTATTTACCGATCGAACGCTAAGAACGATTTACCATTTGCCATTTGCCATTTTCCATTTGCCATTTTTCATTTGTTGTTGGTGTCCACTTTTTATAACTGCGGGAACGTGCGCACATAAACCGAAATGAAAAATGAGAAATGGCAAATGGCAAATGGTAAATCTTGCTTTTCTTTCTCGCTTCCCAATTTCACCTCACCTATCCCCCGTGTTCAAGGTGCCGGCCCAGCAGGTACAGCAGCGGAAACAAAAAGATCCAAATGATATCGACGAAGTGCCAGTACAGTCCGGAAATTTCAACCGGGTTATGATATTCCGGTCCATACTTGCCGCGCGCTGCGAAAAATAGGATCACCGACAGCAGTCCCACTCCAATGATCATATGCACGGCATGCATGCCGGTCATTGCGAAATAGATCCAGTAGAACATCTCGACATTTTGCGGCGCCGCTCCAGGCAACAGATGAACGTCGCTGGCGCTAAATGGACGGCCGGGTATCAATCTTCCTGGAATCAAATGGTCGACGTATTTGTCGTGGTATTCGACCGCCTTAATTCCCAGAAATGTCACGCCCAGCAGAATCGTCAATGCCAAACACACAACCTGATTGCGGCGCTTCCCTGTTTGCGCGCTGTACACCGCCATCGCCATCGTAAAACTGCTGAAGATCAGCACGGCCGTATTGATTGCTCCGAGCGGCAGTGAAAGATGATTGCTGGCGGAAGCGAAAGCAGCGGGATACTTAGTGCGATAAAGCGTGTAGGCAAAAAACATCCCACCGAAAAACATGATCTCGGTGACCAGAAAAACCCACATGCCCAGCGAGGCCGCCTCGCGCTGTTGCTCGAGGTTCTCAAAGTGATGCTGCAAAGCCGGGTGGCTTGCCTCGTGTTTAATTGCGACGCTGTCTGCCATCTCTATCCAGTTTCAAGTTTCAAGTTACAAGTTTCAAGCAGGTTCGCTGTTTCTCTCTGCCTTCTGCCTACTGCCTACTGCCTTCTACTTCTCACTCACATCCGCCACTTCCAACCCTTCGCCTTTTAACTTCCCTACCACCTGCATCTCTTCAGGCGGCGCAAACTCGTACGCTTCCCAAGTGACTACCGGCGTTACCAAAAAATTTTCTGTGGGCGGCGGCGAAGCGGTGCGCCACTCCAACCCCGGCAAATGCCAGGGGTTTGCTTCCGCGTGTTTGCCATAACGCATGGACCACACCAGATAAATCGCCGGTATCAAAAGTCCGAAACCCAATATCGACGCGCCCGCTGACGACAACACATTGAAGACTTGAAACTCGGGCGGATAAGCGTGATAGCGGCGCGGCATACCCAGGTAACCCGCAATAAACTGCGGCATGAACGTCAGATTGAAACCGACGAAGATTACCAGCGCCGAGAATCTGCCCCAACCCTCCGGATACATGCGGCCACTGATTTTGGGCCACCAATAATGCAAGCCGCCGAGGTAACCAAACAGGGCGCCACCAACCATGATGTAGTGGAAGTGCGCCACGATGAAATACGTATCGCTGACGTGAACATCAACGGCTAGCGACGCGAGAAACAATCCGGTCATGCCGCCGATAGTGAACAGGCCGATAAAACCGAGCGCGTAAAGCATCGGCGTGTCATAAGAGATCGAACCCTTGTAGAGCGTAGCCGTCCAGTTGAAGACTTTGATCGCTGAAGGAATCGCGACTGCGAAACTCAGAAACGAAAAGATCATTCCCGCGTAGACCGACTGGCTGGCGACAAATAAGTGATGACCCCAAACCAGAAAACCAAAGACCGCGATCGCCAGACTCGAGAACGCTACAAACTTGTACCCAAAAACATTTTTGCGCGAAAAGTTGGCGATCAATTCACTGACCACGCCCATGCTGGGCAGCACCATGATGTACACCGCAGGATGCGAGTAAAACCAGAACAAGTGCTGGAACAGCACCGGATCGCCACCGGCTGCCGGATCGAAAATTCCCACATGGGCCAACCGTTCGAACGCCAGCAGCAAAATCGTGATTGCAATCACCGGCGTTCCCAACACCATCACGAGCGATGTGGCATAGTGTGCCCAGATGAACAACGGCAGACGGAACCAGGTCATGCCGGGCGCACGCATCGTATGGATAGTGACGATGAAGTTCAGGCCAGTCAGAATTGACGAAAAGCCGCTGACAAAAATCCCCAAACCCGCGGCAATTACATACGAGTTGGAAAAAGTCGTGCTGTACGGCGCGTAAAAAGTCCAGCCCGTGTCGACGCCGCCGGCGAGCAATGCATAAATCGTAATAAAGCCGCCGAGCAGATAGATGTACCAACTGAGCAGGTTGATGCGGGGAAACGCCAGGTCCTTGGCGCCAATCATCATAGGCACCAAAAAATTTCCCAGCGTCGCCGGTATCGACGGAATCAAAAAGAAAAAGACCATTATGATTCCGTGCTGAGTGAAGACCTTGTTGTAGGTTGCGGACGAGAGCAAGTCGCCTTGCGGCGTTAACAGCTCAAGCCGGATGAACATCGCGTAGAGTCCGCCGAGGAAAAAGAAAAACGAGATCGAGCCGAGATATAAAAGCGCAATTCGTTTATGGTCCTTCGTCAGCAGCCAGGACTTCAGGCCATACTCGGCGTTGATGTAGTTAACCTTCGCCGCGCTGGGTAATTGAAATGTTTCGATCGCTTTCATAATCACAAATGCTACTGACGATTTGGCGCCGCCGTTGGCGCGGACGCCGGCGTCGGCGCTGACTTCGGACTCGGCGCGGTCGCCGCAGGCGCGCCCGTAACTTGTAACGACTTAATAAACGACATCAATTGAATCAACTGTTCGGGTGTCACTTGTCCCTGAAATGTCGGCATGATTGGACCAAAACCCATAACAATCTTGGCCTGCGGATTTTCGATCGACTCGCGCACATACGATTCATCCGCCGTCAGCGATTGTCCATTGGTCAGGTCTACTTTGCGGCCGAACAATCCGACCAGCCCCGGACCGCGCCCGCCTTCGCCATTCGCGCCATGACAGGTGATACAGCCAAGCGATTGATAAAGTTGTTGCCCGGCAACGGCCGGCGATTGTTGTCCCGCGTTGCCGCTCAGCCAGTTATCAAACTCGGAAGGTTGCATCACAATTACTGAACCAATCATGCCCGAGTGGTTCATGCCGCAGTATTCCGCGCAGAAAAGATGATACGTGCCGGCCTTGGTCGCTTCGAACCATTGCGTAGTGTATTTGCCCGGCAAGACGTCGGCCTTAATGCGAAACGCGGGAATGAAAAAGTCGTGAATCGTATCTTCGGCGGTCATGATCAACTTGATCTTGCGGCCCACTGGCACGTGCAGTTCATTGATCTCGCGCTGGCCGGTTGAGTGTTGAATCTTCCACATCCATTGCTTGCCGACGACGTAAATTTCGTTGGCATTCTTTGGCGGCCGCGAATTTTCGAAATAGATCTGCGCGCCCCAGGCAAACATGCTCATCGCAATGATGAAAGGAATAACCGACCACATCGTTTCCAGTTTGTGTGAACCCGCAATCGGCTGCGGAATCTCAAACGGACTACGGCGGCGGTACTTGATAACGAAAAAGATAATGGTGCCGGAAATAAGCAGGGTAAAAAACAGTGTCACGCCGGAAAGATAGAAGTAGAGCGCGTCCACCTTGCTGGAAACAGTGGAAGCGCTTTCCGGAATAAATGGAATCCAGGATGTCTGCATATTGCGTCTTCGTTTAGTGCCCGCGGTTCGGTTCGATCTGGTTTCGCTTTTCTCTGTGCGTCCTTTGTGTCCTCTGCGTCTCTGTGATGGAAAGTATGAAGGAACCCACCACGGAGGCACAAAGGACACAAAGGACGCACAGAGACTTCAAATCAAGCCCAGTCGAAACAAAATGTAATCCTTGAATCTGAAGTTCTTAAGCTAAGCCCTCGAATGTGGCATAGACTTTTGTCTGTGCTTCTCACGCAACACAGACTGAAGTCTATGCCACTTTAAGTTCCGGCCTGCCGCGCACGCCACGCTACCTGTGCGCGACTGCGACGGCGCAACGCCAACAACAATATCGCCAGCGCAATCAAAGTAAGGACACCGCCAACACGCATCATGTTCATCACCGCCGCGCCATATTTTCCGGTGGCCGGATCGTAGTGATAACAATAGAGCAGCAACTGGTCCACCGGCGATCCAATCTTATTTTCAGCTGCCTCGATCAATCCCAGACGGAGGTCGCGCGGGGCATATTCAATTCCATAAAAGTAGCGCGCAAGTTTACCTCCGGGCGTGGCCACGTAAATCGCGCTGGCGTGCGCAAACTGGTTCGTCGCGTCATCCCAGTGATAACGAAAACCAACGGCGCTGGTGATGCGAGCGATGCTGGCTTCGTCGGCGGTCAGAAAGTGCCAGCCGGCGACAGCAGACGCGCGTTTGTCTTCGGGCAAATACTCAACATAAGTCTTCTTCTTGGCAGCAGCGAGCTCCGGCGTCTCGCGCGGATCGAAACTGATCGTTACGACATCGAACTCTTTGCCGGGTGCAAACGACATCACCCGAAAAGCCGTGACCATGCCGTTAAGGATCTGATTGCAAAGCATTGGGCACTGGTAATAAACCAATGAAATCACTACCGGCTTTTTGCCAAAATAATCGCCCAGCTTTACGCTTTCGCCGTTCTCATTTTTCAAGACCAGATCGAGCGGCAGTTGTTCATTCAATTTCTGATCGATGCCCACGCCATTCAAAGCTTTCGGCAAACCGACGGGCGCGCGCGGCTGATAAGGTCGCGAGCTATAGAGCGGCGAATTGCCCTGCGTCTGACTGAACTGAGCGGAAGCGTCAGTCGGCAGCAGCAGGAGGCAGGAGCAGGAAAAGAAAATCCCCAGCCCGAAGAGCCGCGACGCAGCTTCAACGCAGCCACGGATTTTCCTGCCGACTGCTGTCTGCGGACTGCCGTCCGCCGTCTGCCGTCTGCCGTCTGTTTTCATTGCCTTCTCTTCTCCGTCATGCGACCTGAGCTTGCTGCTGTCGGCATATCGATGCCGTAGTCTTCCGTTGGACCACCCTGATTCGTTTCCGCTTGAGGTCGCGAAGGCAGACCCTTTCCCTCAAGGACTTTCTGCATAGCTTGATCGATTGGCGTGCAGGCTCCGGGGGTGCGAACTTCGGAAGTCCCCTCAGGCGCGCAATCGAGCTGGCTCTGCCATTGCTGGCGCAGCGCGCGGTATTCAGCCTGCGGCTCACGATTTTCGAGGGGCACCCATTGTCCGTTCTCGAGTTTCACACCGAACCCCGGCGCGGATTGCAGTTTCGGATCTGGCGGTCGTCGCTCCTGCTCAGTCATCGCCATTGGGCCAAGAGACGGTTCTTTTCCTTCTTCCTGCGAATTGAGAAAGCGGAACATGCCCCACATCAAAACCTGGACTACAATCGCAAAGACAGTCAGGCCGATGACAAACTTCACGATTCCGCCGACGTTGACGTCGCTCGCTTCATGCGTGACGTCAATGTTCTTGATGTGCGACACGTCCGGCGTTTCGGTAACGTGCCCATGACCGTTTCCCTGGTGTTCGTTTCTAGTCATACAACTGAGTGTGCCTCATGCGAGTGTCCCTGCTCCAGCACGCTTTCAAACTGCGGATCGTTAATGGCTACCAGTGGCCGCTTGCTCAACTGCCAGCCAAAAAACGCGAGCCAAAGTCCGCCCATCCCGAGCGGCGCGACGATCTCCATCCAGCTAATGTGGAAATGTTCGCCGGTAAAGTTCGGCGTAATCATCCACAACAGATCTAACAAACGCATCACAAGAATCAATCCCGCTACCAGCACCAGCTTGTGCGGGTTGCGTTTCAACGAGCGCGACAGCAGGAACAGAAAGGGAAATGCAAAGTGGAGCACTACGACCGCCAGCGCGATCGCGCCCCACGCTCCCTTTATGCGCGGCAAGTACCAGCGAATCTCTTCAGGCAAATTTCCCGACCAGATAATCAGAAATTGCGAAAACGCGAAATAGGACCAAAGCATCACCAGCGCCAGCAGCAGTTTGCCCAAATCGTGAAAATGAAGTGGCGCAACGACAGTCTTCAATGGATCATATTTTGTCAGCAGAGCCAGCGCCGCGATCACAAACGCGAGCGCGCTCAGCGCCCACGACGCCACGAAAATGAATCCGTATATCGTTGACGACCATTCCGGATCGAGTGACATGAACCAGTCGATCGAAGCAAACGTTACCGTGAAAACAAACAAAACGAAGCCCGGCCCGCTAAGCACGCGCATGCGCTTCGAAAACGACGGGTCCGCTGTTCGGTCTTGTAATATCGACCAGCGATTCAGGAAGAAGGCCAACGCCAACCAGATCGCGAAATAGATTGCCGCGCGCACCACAAAAAATTGCAGATTCAAATAAAGCCGTGCCTTTTCGACAAGCGCTGGACTCTTGGCAATCTCCTCCGCATGCGTCCACGGGTAGAGCCAATGCGCCCCGGCAATTATCGGCAGGAACAAGAGCAGCATCAGCGGCAGTGTTCGCGTCGCGGCCTCGAGCACGCGTCGAATTACGAATCCCCAACCGCCGCCGGTCAGATGTTGCAGCATCAAGAGCGCCAACGAGCCGACCGAGATGCCGGCCCAAAAACTGAAGGCAAACAAATAGGAGCGGAAAAACTGGCCGCGATCCAGGAAAAATCCTACAACCAAAATCGCGAACAGCACGGCGCCAAGCGGCAACGCCCGTTGCTGCAAGCGCTTCAACTCGGTGGGCGCATTGTAGGAAACGTGCATCATTGATGCTGCCCTCCGCTTTGAATTGCCGGCGTCGCGCTCGCTGCAGCAGCTGGTTGCGGCTGTTGGGTTTGCTGACTTAATTGCAGCGCGCGAATGTACGCGATGATGGCCCAGCGATCCTGCGCCGGAATCTGCGGCGCGTACGCGGGCATGACGCCCCAACCATTGGTGATGGCGTCGAAGAAATGGCCCACCGGCGCTTGTCGCAGCCGGTCGTCATTAAACGAAGCCGCGCGCCGGAAACCTCGGCGCACGATCATGCCGTCACCGTTGCCGGTTGGCCCATGACAGACCGTGCAAAAAATTTCGTAGCGCTGTTTGCCTCGCTCAATAACTTCCTTCGTCACCGGCAAAGGAAAAAGCTCGACATCATCAGGATAAGCAGCCGCGCCGTTCAGATTAGCGGCGTTAGCGCCAGTTACAACGGGCTGTTGTGCGGTCGCAGTTTGTGGATTAGTCGTGGCCGACGTTCTGCCCGGCTTCTTACCGGTGAAAAACTCCGTGTCCGTTTTCAGGAAGCCGCGCGGCACGGTTCCTTCAACCAGCGGCCGCGACGAAAGTCCGTCCTTGAAGAAAACTGTCGAACGATATGGTTTCATCTTCGGCTGGTCCTGCATGTCGCGCCTACAACCAACAGTGAGCAGTGAGCAGTGAGCAGTGAGCAGCAAGATGAAGAAAGTGTGCAGTGGACGAGCAGTGGGCAGGCGGAGACTTCCCATCACGCGCAACATTGACCTGCGCGCCTTGCTGCTCACTGCACACTGCACACTGCACACTAGTTCAGATTTCCACATCGCTAACATTTTTCGCGCCAACTGTGTTCAGAAACTGCTTCGTTTCATCGTGACTAAAACGTGGATCGTTTGCCTCGATCACCAAAAAGAACCGGTCGCGCGTGGCCAGTGCGAAATTCGGCGCATTGAAGACCGGATGATAAGGCTGCGGCAGCTTGTTCAGCACCAGCATGCCGAGCACCGCCGCAAACGCCGCCACCAGGACCGTGCACTCGAACGTAATCGGAATGAAAGCCGGCCAACTGTTGTACGGCTTGCCGCCTACATTTAATGGATAGGCAACAACCTCCATCCAGTACTGCATGAAAAATCCGCCGAGTCCGCCCAGTATCCCGCCGATCAAAACAATCAAAGGCAAACTGGTGCGCGTGAAACCGATGGCTTCCGAAAGCTCCTCGATCGGATAGGGTGAATAACCGTTGATGCGGCGATAGCCCGCTTCATAAGTGCGGCGCGCCGCCGCAACCAGGTCGGATGGATTGTTGAATTCACCCATGATGCCGTAGAGCGCCGGGGCCGTGCGATGCCGGCGGGAGACAGACAGGTGCAGTTCGTCTGCCTCGTGCGGCTCAGTCTCAC
The DNA here is from genome assembly GCA_030841085.1 of Pyrinomonadaceae bacterium. Classification (GTDB taxonomy): domain Bacteria; phylum Acidobacteriota; class Blastocatellia; order Pyrinomonadales; family Pyrinomonadaceae; genus PSRF01. The sequence goes on along the minus strand of JAVEDP010000007.1, from coordinate 46,894 downwards.
TAAAGCTTTCGCGTTTCTCGTCCGACATTGATCAATCCGTTGTAAAGCAAACTGTTAGTTTGCGTTGGATCATATTCCTCAACCGTTGATGCCAAATGCAGTGCAAGTCATTGTTTTTCAAACTGAATGCTAACCCACCACCGCAAACTAACAGTTTGCTTTACATCATTCTTCCACTTCCGCGTCGGGCAAAATCGTGCGCATCTCAAAAATCGAAATCATCGGCAGGAACCGTATGAACAAGAACAGCAACGTAAAGAAAAAACCAATCGTGCCGATGAACATGGTCCAATCCCAGGTCGACGGCTGATACATGCCCCAGGACGAAGGCAAAAAGTCGCGGTGCAAACTGGTCACGACAATCACAAAGCGCTCCAGCCACATGCCGATGCTCACCACCAGCGAAAGCAACCAAAGTACCAGCAGGTTTGAGCGCAGCTTTTTGATCCAAAGAAACTGCGGTGTGATGATGTTGCACAGAATCAGCGCCCAGTAGTAACCGGAATATGGACCATGCATGCGGTTCCAGATCATGAAGCGTTCGTAATGATTGCCGCTGTACCAACCGAAAAATGCTTCCATCACATAGCCATAACCGACGATCAAACCCGTAGCCAGCATCACCTTGGCCATGTTGTGCATGTGGCGCATGGTGATGAAACTTTCGAGACCGTAGAGTTTGCGCAACGGAATCGTCAGCAACAGCACCATCGCAAAGCCTGCATAAATCGCGCCGGCAACGAAGTAAGGCGGAAAGATCGTCGCATGCCAACCCGGAATGATGCCGACCGCAAAATCGAAACTAACGATCGTGTGCACCGAAAGCACCAGCGGCGTCGCCAGTCCTGCCAGTAACAAGTAAGCCATCTCGTAGCGATGCCAGTGACGCGCGGAACCGCGCCAACCCATCGCCAGCAGTCCGTACAAAAGTTGAAAAGGTTTGCTGCGCGCCCGATCCCGCAAGGTGGCAAAGTCTGGAATCAAACCGACAAACCAAAACATCGCCGACACCGTCGCGTAAGTCGAAACTGCAAACACGTCCCACATCAGCGGACTGCGAAACTGCGGCCAGATGCCCATCGTGTTCGGATAGGGGAACAACCAATACGCGAGCCACGGCCGGCCGAGATGCATGATGGGATACATGCCGGCCTGCGCGACAGCGAACAAAGTCATCGCTTCCGCAAACCGATTGATCGAGGTGCGCCATTTTTGCCGCAACAGCAACAGTATTGCGGAAATCAAAGTGCCGGCGTGGCCGATGCCGATCCACCAGACAAAGTTGAGGATGTCCATTCCCCAGGCGACGGGAACGTTGACCCCCCAAAGTCCGATGCCTTCGAAGACAAGCTTGGTTATGGTCAGCAGCAATAACTGAAACAAGATGAACGAAAGCGCAAAACCCAGGAACCACCAGAGCGGTGTCTTGCGCTTCAAAACGATCGAACTGATCTTGTCGGTGACTGAGGCAAACGTCAGCCCCGGCGCGACAACCGGCGCGGTCGAATGATGAAGCGGTCCTAAGTTGTGTGGTTCGTCTGCCATTAACCAACTAGTTTAGAGTCCAACCGTTAGGTTGCTTTATTTCGCAAGCGGCAAGCTAAAGCTGTACTCTGAACTTCTTTTCTCTTCCTCTAGACTCAGAGAATTAACTCAACCCAGGCAACCTCGAGGTCAGGAAGGGTGGCTTGCCCCGCTCTGGATTCAGTGCTATTCGATCCGAGCGGGGGCAAGCCAACCTTCCCAACCCCGAGACTCCGGTTCTTAGTCATCTCCGCTATCATCAGTCTTTTCACAGCTAACTTTTTATATCCGGATTCGGATTCCGCAGCGCCGACAAATAAGTCGTGCGCGGTTTTGTATTCAGCTCGGCCAGCAGCGAGTAGTTGCGCTGCTCCGCTTTCAGTTTCGAAACCTTGCTGTTCGGATCGTTGATATCGCCAAACACAATTGCTTCAGTCGGGCACACAGCCTGACAGGCAGTAACAATCTCACCGTCGCGAACTTTTCTGCCTTCAATTTCGCTGGTGATCTTTGCGCTCTGAATTCGCTGCACACAATAAGTGCATTTCTCCATTACGCCGCGGCTGCGCACCGACACGTCCGGGTTACGCATCAACTGATAAGTCGGCGTCTCCCAATCCTGATAAAGGAAAAAGTTGAAGCGGCGCACTTTGTACGGACAGTTGTTCGAACAATATTTCGTGCCGACGCAGCGGTTGTAGACCATGTCGTTGAGGCCTTCGGCGCTGTGCACCGTCGCATGGACCGGACAGACAGGCTCGCAAGGCGCGTTCTCGCAATGCATGCAGGGCACCGGCATGAAGTGCGTGCCTTCAGGATTGCTGGCATCGTCACCTTCGAAATAAGTGTCGAGCCGAATCCAATGCATCTCGCGGCTGCGCTCTACCTGCTCTTTTCCGACAACCGGAATATTATTTTCCGACTGGCAGGCGATGGTGCAGCCGTTGCAACCGATGCAGTTGTTCAAATCGATTGCCATGCCCCAGGCGTAGTTCAAACCATTGCCCTGATTTTGATAGTCGTAGAGCTTGGGATCGTAAAGCGTGTCGTCTTTCGCCGGTTCTTCCGACTCGTGTTCTTTATGTTCGCCATGGAGATACTGTTCCAACGTTTGCTGGCGATAAATGTCGCGTGGCTCTTTGCTGAAATTCGGATCCTCCATGTTGAAGTGCTGTTGAGTTAGAGCAAGGACATACGTGCCTGGTCCTTTCTCGACTTGCGCCCCCGCGCCTGACCACTGCGCGTCGGCGGTGCGAATTTCATAAGCATTAAAACCGACACCACTGCCAATACGGCCGGCGCGTTTGCGGCCATACCCCAGGTGAAGCGTGACGACGCCATCAGGCTGGCCCGGCATTATGTAGGCGGGAACCTTGTCGCTGATCGTGCGGCCCTGATAGGAAATCTTCACGGTATCGACCCAGGCCTCGCGACCCTTCTTGCCATTGGTTTTTTCCAGACCGAGTTGCTTCGCGGTGTTTGGACTAACCAGTGCTGCGTTGTCCCAAGTCAATTTCGTCAGCGGCTTGGGAAGCTCCTGCAACCAGCCATTGTTTGCGAAGCGGCCGTCGTAAATTGTTGGATCGGTCCGGAAAACAAGCTCTAACTGGGTGTTGGGTGTAGGGGGTTGGGTGTTGGCCACTGGCGATGTGCCGCTCGCAATTGACTGCGTCAGATTTCCACCGTTAACCGAAACTGTTTTAGTCGGCAGCGCGGTGCCTGGAATAAAGCCATCGTGAACACACTTGCGCCACCATGATTCGAAATCGGCTGACGGCGTTGGACCAACGACAGTGTTGGCTGGAGCGGTTGGGTTCGATTGTGCGGGTGCCTGCGCCAAACTGCTTCCGTTGGCAGGCGCTGGTTGCTGTTTGCTGTTCGCTGTCTGCTGTTTGCTGCTTACTGTTTGCTGTTCGCTGTTTACTGTTTGCTGTTTACCCGCACCCTCCCAGTACTCGCGAATAATGTCATACGGTTTCTGGTCATACTTCGCAGTAAAGACAGCCAACAATTCGTGCGCACTCTTGTTTTGATAGAGCGGCTCAATCAACGGCTGCACGATTGTGACGGTGCCGTCATAAGTGCGGGCGTCGCTCCACGCTTCCAGGTAATGCGTCTCGGGAAGTTGCCAATGACATAACTCGGAAGTTTCATCGCGATACTGGCTGAGGTGAACGCGCAGTTTCGTCTTGAACATCCGGTCCTGATTGAGTTTCAAATCCGCCGGTGTGTTGTAAGCCGGATTGCCGCCAACGATCACCAACAACTCAACTCGACCGCCGTCGATGTCATTAATTAATTCCTGCAGCGACCGGCGCTGGTCGACGGGGTTGGCTTCTATTGGATCGGTATAGAAAACTGTTTTGCCGACATTGCCGAGCGCGTTGTTCAGCTCGTGGGCGAATGCGTGCACAAAGGGCGGCGCTTCCTTGCCGGCAATGACGATGCTCGCGCCTTTGTGTTGCTGCAGATCGCGCGCGATGGTTTGGACGTCAGGCCAATAGAGAGTTTTGGAAGGGTTAACACCCGTACTCACTTCCAACCGCGTTTCGAACGTAACGCTCTGGTTACCGCTTGATGAATTTCCCTGACCGCGGATGATGTCGACAAAAGCCTGCGCGTAGTTCTGAAGCGCACTCGGCTTCACCGACCAACGATGATCAGCCTTCGCGCCGGTCGTGGTCGGCGTAGTCTCAATAACGTAAAGCCGATTGATTTCTTTCTGACCTTCACTGACGCGTCGTCGCGCTGCAAAATCGCGCGCGTACTTCAACGTCCCGGGATGCGCGGAAAGGAAGTCAGCGTCGAGCGAAAGAATGCGATCAGCCTTGCTGAAGTCGTAGACAGTATTGACCGGCTGGCCGAAAGCCATCACCGCTCCGGCACGCGCGTTGTCGTTGTTCGCCGGTTCGTATTGATGCCACTTCGCTTGTGGAAACTCAGTCAGAATCGCTTTGAACTGCGCGGCGAGAGTGGGCGACGTCACGGTTTCAGTCAGAAAGCGTATGCCGCTGCCCTGCTTGGGTCGTTGCTCATCGAGCGCGGTGCGAATCTCGCCGACAAAGGTGGACCAGGTGCGCGCTTCGTCGCGGTAGAGCGGCGTCTGCGAACGATCGGGATCGTAAAGAGACAGGATGGAAGCCTGCGCAAAAATGTCGGTAGCACTTGAACCGCGATCCTGCGGGTCGTTGTTGCGACTGTTCGGATGATCCGGATTTCCTTCTACTTTGGTGGGCCGCCCTTCATTGCTGCGCGCGAGCAGGGGTGTGGCGATTCCGCCGAGCGACGAAGCGGTGGCGAAAAATAAAGCTTTGCCGGGCACTTCTTCTTCCGGCTGGGTCACGTAGGGGACAATTTTTTCCGGAGGCTGAAACGCGCAGCCGCTGAGACCGGCAAGCGCGAGCGAGGCGCCCATCAACTTCAAGAACGTCCGGCGTTCAAACGGATCGTTCCATTCTTCAGCCGCTTGCGGAAACTCACGGGCGACAAGTTCGCGAAATTCAGGCGTCTCTGCCAGCTCGTCAAGCGAGCGCCAGTACTTTTTGGATTTCTCGGCGCCGGTAACTCGCGGCTGGATCGAGTACAACCCGCCCGCCGCCGGTGGCGGCGCTGCTCCGTCCTGATGGTCCAGGATGTACTGGCGCATCAGCTTGAAATTTATGTGTCGGTCTTCAGACATCTTTTTTAAGTAGCACAGACTTTAGTCGGTGCTTGTTACCAACCAAATACTTCTAATAAAACCACAGACCATGTGTTGTCTTCGCAAGGCACAGACTAAAGTCCATGCCATTAGCGATGACACGTCGAACAGCTTGTCAACACATTCGGCGGTTGAATGTGATACTTCGTTACCAACGATCGGCCTTCGGCAATCTCGTCGTTCGTTTTGTTTTCCTGTCGAAATTGCATATCGAAAACTTTTTCCTTCGGGCGCACAAAATTTTCCGGATTGCGGTGACAACCCAGACACCATTCCATTTGCAGCGTCGACGCCTGGTAAGCAATGGGCATTTGATCGACTTGTCCATGACAGGTCGAACAACCAACGCCCTTGTTCACATGAATGCTGTGATTGAAATAAGCGAAGTCCGGCAGGTCGTGCACTCTAATCCATTCGATTGGCTTGCCCGTGCGAAAGCTCTCGCGAACCGGCTCGAGATAAGAGCTGTCCGCCCAAATCTGTTTATGACAATTCATGCAGGTTGTGGTTGCCGGCAGACCCGCGGACGCGGCTGTTTCGACTGAAGTGTGGCAGTAGCGGCAGTCGATACCATCGTCGCCAACGTGATGCTTATGGCTAAACTGGACTGGCTGCTGCCGCTCAACCCATTGCCCCGTATTCCACGACGAACGATTCAGCTCGACTGCGATCCATAACAGCGCGACGAGAATAAAAACGGCGCCATAGATCGTCAGCTTTGCCAGCGCGTTGGTGCTGTGATGAAAAATCTGCGGCATCGCGAAAATTTGTCAGTACTTCGTTACTGCTTACAAATCGGCGTGCAGCTTGGAATACAGCAAAGCATAAGCTGCGGCGAAATTTGCGGATCAGTGCGCACTTACCTCTGAAGACGCGCTGGTCCGCAAGAGTCTGGTCTAAACTATTGTCCTTGCAAAGTTGTCACGTACTTTAGCAGATGGGGAAATTTTTTCAACTTCAGTCCCGAATGGAAAAGATCAACTGGTTTAGGAAGGTGTGGTAGATTCCTCAGCCGTCCTGGTCGCGGTTAAATCTTTGGCAGAATTCCTTGTTGCGGGGCTTGTTGCGGACCTTGCTGCGGACTTTGTTGAGGTAGCCCGATGTTCATTGGTCACTACGCAGTTGCTTTGGCTTCGAAGCGTTTCGCGCCCCGCACTTCGCTCGGCGCGTTGATCGCTGCCGCGTCGCTGCTCGATCTCTTGTGGCCCATATTCATACTGCTGGGCTGGGAACAGGTGCGAATCCAACCCGGCAACACCGCGTTTACTCCACTCGATTTTGTTTCCTACCCAATCTCGCACAGCTTGTTGGCGGCGATCGGATGGGCCACGCTCTTTGCGCTGTTGTATTACCTCGTAGCACGTTACGGCCGAGGCGCGATCGTTATCTGGGTGGGTACCGTGAGTCACTGGGTGCTTGATTGGATCAGCCACCGGCCGGACCTGCCGCTTTATCCGAGTGGTCCACGTTTTGGGCTGGGCTTGTGGAACTCAATTATCGCTACGGTGATTGTCGAGGGATTGATGTGTGCGATTGGAGTCTGGATTTACTTGCGCGTCACCCGGCCGAAGGATGGAATTGGCAAGTGGGGCTTGCTGTCATTCGTGATTGCCGTCTGCGTGGCGTACGTTGCGAACATTTTCAGTTCGACGCCACCGAGCGTGCGCCTGCTGGGAATTGGAGCGCTGGCGTTGAGTTCGTTTTTGATTTTATGGGCCGGGTGGGTCGACCGCCATCGCGAAGCGCGATGAGTTTCAAGTTTAAAGTTTCAGGGTTCAAGTTTGAGAGTCCGGGGATCTGTGCTCTCAACCGAAACATTTCAACCGCGAAGAACGAAACTTGAAACTTCAAACTTGAGACTTGAAACTTACGTGACCGCCGCATCGCGCGCCAGCATCGCCACCCCGATGGTGGCGGCATCTTCACCCAGCGCGGCGACAACAATTTGCGTGGCTTCAAAACACGGCTGGAAAGCGCGCCGCTTTGCTTCTTGAATAATGGGATTGAGGATCAACTCGCCCGCCTGCATCACTCCGCCGCCCAGCACAATCCGTTCAATATTCAAGAGGTTGATAACGCTGGCGACTCCGGTGCCTATGTATTTTCCAGTGCGTTCAATCATCATTAACGAAAAGTCGTCGCCCTCTTTTGCCTCGCGCGCCATGTCGCTGGCGGTGAAGTCTTTATTCATCGCCAACTTGGAAAGCGAGGAAGTCGAATCGCGATTCAAACGCTCGTTCGCGCGGCGCACGATGTTCGGAGCGGAAGCGACAGTCTCCAGGCAGCCTGTGTTGCCGCAGATGCATTCGTCGCCTTCCGTATCGATCGTTATGTGGCCCACTTCGCCAGCCAACCCAGACGCGCCAATCCAAAGTTTTCCGTCCAGAATTATTGCGCCGCCGATTCCGTCGCCAATGGTGATGTAGAAAAGATCCTTGCTGCCACGCCCGGCGCCGATTTTGTACTCGCCATACGCAGCCGCGTTGGCGTCATTCTCGAGTTCGACGCGCAGGCCGGTTGCCTTCATTGCTTCCTCGTGGAGGTTTTCGCGGACGGGCCCCGGCAAATAGTTCGAGGCTATCACTCGATCCGTTTTGCGATTGACCAAACCGGGGATGGCGATCCCGACCGCGCCTATATTATTCGCACCCTGCTGCAAAGTTTTGACAACTCGGGCTATCTGGGCAATCAGGTTTTCTGCTTCCAGTGGCTCTTCGCTGCGTTCGCGAATGGTGCCATCATTGTCGACCGTTGCCGCGCGCAGTTTCGTGCCGCAAAGCTCGATGCCGATAAAGTTCATGTCTGATTTAGGGGACGTATCCATGTGCAAACTTCCCGAGGTCCAATAGCAAGCGGAACGAGCGAAGCATAATCGAGGGTATCGGGGGTGTCAAACGAGTGATTGTGCGTGTAAAATCAAACTTCAATTTGGTCTTTGGTCTTGCGCCTTTAGTTTTTGCAGAGTGATTCCGTAGTTGCACAAAGACCCAAGACCTAAGCCCCAAGACCTAATATGAACATCCGTTCAATACTCCTGCCGACGGATTTCAGCGAATGCGGAAACTTTGCGCTGTCCTATGCCGCATCGCTGGCTCGCACCTTTGGCGCTGCGATTCTCTGCGTGCATGTAATCGAACCGATGGTGCCGACAGTCGGTTATTCCGGCATCTCGGAACCGCTGCCGATAGCGGATATTGCCAATCAACTGGAAGACTCGGCGGAACGCGAACTGCCCAAGTTTGCTGAATGTGAAGAATGTGCGGGCCTGGCAGTGGAGGAGTTGATTGTGCACGGCGAAGCTGCTGCCGAGATCGTGCGCGTTGCAAAAGAAAGATCGGTAGACTTAATCGTTGTTTCATCACATGGACGCACCGGCCTGGGGCGAATTCTTTTCGGCTCAACTGCCGAAGCAATCGTGCGCCATGCGCCGTGCCCGGTGCTGGTTGTAAAGCCGGCGAAAGAGTTGGAATCATAAAAGGCAGTCAGTAGTTAGCAGTGTGCGGTGGGCCGTGTGCAGTAAGAGAATCAGTTTAACTGCACACTGCCCACTACACACTGCTCACTTTTCCAAACATGCACCTCGATTTTCTTACCGACTTGATCGGTCGTTACGGCCTCTACGCCGTCTTCATTCTGGTAATGATCGAGGGCGACCTTACGCTCCTGCTTGCCGGTGTCCTGGCCCACAGTTATTTTTTCGGCGATCACAGTTTTGCTTCGGTACTGCTGGCGGGCACGCTCGGCGGTACGGTCAGCGATAACATTGCATACTTGACAGGCCGCGAGTTTCGCAAAGGTGTTCGCGATCTGCGGTTCTATCGCGCCGCCAAGCCGCGCATGGAACGCCTGACAAACAACTTCGGCGGACTCTCGATCTTTCTTTCGAAATACATTTACGGACTGCGCTGGGCTTCGTGCATATTTCACGGCGTTGGTCGCATGCCCTACCTGCGATTTGTGGTACTGTCAGCGGCCAGCTGTTTTGCGTGGGTATTGGTTCTCAGCGGCGCTGGTTATTTTTTTAGTGGTGCGGTAATCAGCGTCATCGGTGACTTTCAACGCCTCGGAAAAGTTCTGCTGGTAATTGTGGTGGTCGGCATTGCCGGATTTTATTTGGCCGAGCGCTTTTGGTTATCGCCAAAAGTGGAAGAAGCGGATCCTGAACGTCTGCAGGAACTGGAACAAGCCGCGCAGGAAAAACTGCAAGGTCTGAAGCAGGAGTTTCAGGAGCACATTCCATTCAAACAGTCGCGGCAGGCTGAAGAAAAAAAGCGGGCGGCGGCCAAAGACGGTGAACCGAAGTAATTCCGACTGGCCAAAGAATTTGAGATTTCCCATTTACCATTTTCCCTTGGAATCCAAATTCATTAGAGGTCGCTTTTTTTTTCTCAACTCGCTGCCATAACCGAGCCGCTTGCGGCGGTTGCAATGACAAATGAGAAATGGAAAATGGTAAATGGCAAATCGTGGGTCTTAACAACTTCTTTAAGGACAACTAAGATAAAACGTGCTAATTGAGTCATCCGCCCCAACTCGCGTCGATCTTGCCGGCGGCACCATCGACATCTGGCCCATCTATCTCTTTCACCCCGGCGCGGCCACGGTCAACTTCGCTACTTCCCTGCGTGCTCATTGCTCGATAGAGACGCGCGATGAGGGCCAGATTGTGCTCGAGTCGCGCGACCGAAAGATGGCGTTTGAAACTAATCTCGCGGCAATCGAAGACCTGGCGCGCGAGGAGCGTCTGGAATTAATTTCCAAGCTGGTCCATTTCTTCAAACCAACCACTGGTTTCCATCTGATCGCCAACAGCGAAGCGCCTGCGGGGGCTGGTCTGGCCGGTTCGTCGGCGCTGGCAATCGCCTGCATTGGCGCGCTGAACCGGCTCGTCGGAGATCGTTATCAAGCGCGGAAGTTCATTTCTATCGCCGCGAATATCGAGACGACTGTGATTCGCGTTCCTGCTGGTTTTCAGGATTACTACTCGGCCCAGTTTGGCTCGACTTCATGTGTGCACTTCCGCGCGGATGGCATCGAGCGTGAAAAACTGGAAGTTGACGAAAAGAAAATCCAGGACCGTATTGCCATCTGCTACACCGGAGAGCCGCGACTGTCAGGAACGAACAACTGGGAAATTTTCAAGAAGCATATCGACGGCGACGCCGAACTCTTCGAGATCTTCGACGCCATACGTGATTCTGCGCTGCGAATGCGTCAGGCGCTGCTGGCTGATGATTGGGATGAAGTGCGCGAGACCATGCTTGCTGCTTATCCGAACCGAAAACGGCTGGCGCCGGGAGTGACGACGCCGCAGATGGACCATCTGGTCCAGACGGCTTTGGCTAACGGCGCGGAAGCTGCGAAAGTTTGCGGCGCCGGCGGGGGCGGCTGCATTGCATTCCTGTGTGCCGAGGGGCGCAAAGCGGATGTCGAGCGCGCGCTCGGCGCGGAAAAGGGCGCTGAAATTCTTGACTGGAAATTTTCGCGCGAAGGTTTGGTAGTCAAGGAAAGTTAGTTTCGACTTTCTAGTTCCGAGTTCCGAGTTTTTAGGCTTTGAGTTCGATTCCGCAGCAAAACAGCCTGGTTTCTCCGAACTCGAAACTCGAAACTCGGAACTCGAAACTCGCTTCACCTCATCCACTGATTGCGGTTCTCGTAATACGCCGGCGAGCGTTCCGGATAACGCTTCTTATAGCGATGATAGTGCGCCAGCAGTTTCTCGTATCTCTTATCTGACGAATGAATTTTCTTGTGCGGCAGCTCGCGCAAATAGTCCTCAATCTTCGACATGTTCCTGGCCGAGAACCGCCAATCATAATTTCCCAAATCGTAAAGATTCGCCAGCCCATAACCTTTAATGCGGCCGCTGAAATCCACGTACGGTTCGAAATAACTCCACGTCAAATCGCGCAGCGACCGGAACAACGGCTTGCGCCCGTGCAGTCCAATATCGCGTGAACGGGCGATAGAGCCCCACAACCCATCGTGCTGAAAAACAAAAATCACGTGGTCCAACAAATCCACTGATTCAATATCGAGCAACAGGGGCGGATAGCCATGTTGCTCCAAAATTACCGCCGCCGCTAACGCCGCCTCTAAACAGTGGGCCTCGTTGCGCTTTACAACTTCGCGAAAGGACCGCATCGTGCCGCCGTTCTTTTCCCAGTTATATGGCATTGAACTGAAGAAACGCTGGACGCGCGCCGGTGTATTCAGCGACTGGATAAGTTGCCACTCTTTTGCGGTAAATGCATGTCGTGTTGGCGCTGGGTTCATTGATCTTTCCCGTACTCTTGGCCCGCTTGCTTCCAATGGCCTCAGTGTTGTAAGAGTTTAGCTTAACGAATCTAATTAAGGGCGATTCATATTGAGCATGGAACCAAAGACTGTTGTTCGCCCGCTGACGCGCGGCGAGCAGGAAACTGAAACAGAAGCAACGCGCGTGATTGAACTGATCGAGGAGGCGCTCTCGGTCGTCGCTATCCAATCGGCTGAGGTCGATTCGCTCGAAGCTGTCGCCGATCGCATCGAACGCGCGGCTCGCGACCTGTCAGTTGCCCTGCGCGAGTTGGCCCACGAACGCCGCATTGCTCAAAACGCAGCCGATTAAATTGTCCGCTCGCAATGTTCCGTCACCCGTTTTGATTTAATTATTTTGGAGATGCCCATGACTTCAATTCGCACTGCAACGACTGAGAAAGGTGGGTCCAGCAATCGCAACCCGACTGTGCCGTTGAGCACCAACACTCATCTGCTCAACTGGGTCGATAAGATGGCTGGTTTGACTAAGCCGGACACGATTCACTGGGTCGATGGCTCGCGCGACGAAGACGAGGCACTCAAAGCGCAGATGGTGGCCGGCGGCACATTCACCAAACTCAATGAAGAGCTGTGGCCCGGTTGTTACTACGCGCGTTCGGACCAGAGCGATGTTGCCCGTGTCGAGGACCGCACCTTCATTTGTTCACTTTCAAAAGATGCGGCCGGGCCGACGAACAATTGGGAAGAGCCGTATCAGATGCGCCGGAAGCTGAAAGAACTTTTCGACGGTTCAATGCGCGGGCGCACCATGTACGTGCTGCCATTCAGCATGGGACCAATCGGTTCGCCCATGTCGCAGATTGGCGTTCAGCTTACTGATTCTCCTTATGTAGTGGTCAACATGCGCATCATGGCGCGCATTGGTTTGCCGGTTTACGCCGAGATTGATAAGGACTACAAACGCGTCGTGCCCTGCATGCATTCAGTTGGCGCGCCGCTTGAAGCCGGGCAGGCGGATGTGCCGTGGCCCTGCAACAAAGAGAAGTACATCGTTCACTTTCCCGAGACGCGCGAGATTTGGTCGTACGGTTCCGGCTATGGTGGGAATGCCTTGCTCGGGAAGAAATGTTTCGCGCTGCGCATCGCTTCCAACATTGCCCGCGATGAAGGCTGGCTGGCCGAACACATGCTGATCGTCGGCGTTGAGAATCCGCAAGGTGAAAAGACTTACGTGACCGCCGCGTTTCCCAGCGCTTGCGGCAAAACAAATTTCGCGATGCTCATTCCGCCCGCAGGTTTCGAAGGCTGGAAAGTTTGGACCGTCGGCGATGACATCGCCTGGATCAAACCTGACGAGAATGGGCGCTTGCGTGCTATCAATCCCGAGGCCGGCTTTTTTGGAGTAGCGCCCGGCACGTCAGTCAAAACGAATCCCAACGCCATGGCCACGCTGGCGACGAATTCTATTTTCACCAACGTCGCGCTGACGCCGGAAGGCGGCGTCTGGTGGGAAGGCATGACCGACGAGCCACCTGCGGAATGTCTCGACTGGCGCGGGCAAAAGTGGACGCCTCAAATCGCGAAAGAGACAGGCGCGAAAGCGGCGCATCCAAATGCTCGCTTTACTGCTCCCGCTTCGCAGTGCCCGACGATCGATCCGGATTGGGAAAATCCCAGCGGTGTGCCGATCAGCGCGATCATTTTTGGCGGACGGCGGGCGACGACGATGCCGCTCGTCTATCAGTCGTTCAATTGGAGCTCGGGAGTTTACATCGGCGCGACCATGGGTTCGGAGATGACCGCTGCCGCTGCGGGCACCATCGGCAAGGTGCGTCGCGACCCAATGGCCATGCTGCCTTTCTGCGGCTATCACATGGGCGATTATTTTCGGCATTGGATCCGCATGCAGCGCTCACTGACCGAGACGCCGCGGATTTTTCATGTGAACTGGTTTCGCAAAGACAAAGACGGAAACTTTATGTGGCCGGGATTTGGCGAGAACATGCGCGTGCTGAAATGGATTGTCGATCGCGCACGCGGACGCGCGCTCGCTTGCGAAACTCCTATTGGCTGGGTGCCTCATTACGAAGACATCGAGTGGAGCGGGCTGGAGTTTCCCAAAGAGAAGTTTGAAGAGTTGCAGGCATTCGATCGCGACGCCTGGCGCCAGGAAGTGGTGGGACACGAAGAGCTGTTTATTGAGTTACACGATCGACTGCCGCCGGAAACGATCTACGAACGCGAGCTGCTGATCTGTCGTTTGTAGGCCGAACCATAAGTAGCATCAGGACGCTGCCCAAGGCAGAAGCCGACCGGTAATCTATTTGGCGTTGCTGTTCTTCAGTAATAAGATTGATTCAAACACCATGCAAGACAAAGAGCTAATCGAAAAGATAAAAGCACTGCCGCCGGATAAGATCGCAGAAGTCGTCGATTTCATAGATTTCCTCGCACATCGCGACGATCGGCTTTTGGTTGAAGCGGCCGCGAAGGTATCAGAGCCGGCGTTTGCGGCGGTTTGGAACAATTCAGAGGATGCCGAATACGACAAACTATAAATTCGGTGACGTTGTCCTTGTTCCATTCCCCTTCACCGATCAAACTGCGGCCAAGAAACGCCCCGCCGTTGTAGTTAGCTCCAATCAATACAATAACGGGAGACCGGATCTAATTGTGATGGCGGTAACCAGCCAGTTGTCCGGTTACTACCGACTGGGCGAAGTCGTTGTCACTGACTGGAAGGCTGCGGGTTTACTTAAGGCTTCCACGAGCAAGCCAATTCTCGCCACCATCGAGAAGTCTTTAGTCATCCGAAGATTAGGCCGGCTTGGTTCAGCGGATCTTTCCGCCGTCGAGGATGCATTGAGGATCATCCTTGGTAACTAAAATTACGACGTTCCCAAGACGTTTCGGCGTATCGATAACTTCAGTTAGAACCGATATCCAAAACCAAAGCTCGTCTGAAGGTTATGTTTCGTGGCTGCCGCTGCTGGTAAGACCACCAAACCGCCAGTAGCGGGATCGACTGCGACCACTTGTCGTTGACTGCTGAAGCGAATCATCGTATCGCCGGCATCGAAGCGGATGATTGTGTTCTTGCTGGGATAAACTTCGCCAACGGCCCCAATGTCGAAAGCAAGATTGGTCGTTGCTCGCGGTTGAAAACAACCAATCGGCGGCGGGAAAACTGTCGGACAACCTCCTGTTGAAAATTGGTACTGGCCGCGACTGAAGCGAACGAAACCGGGCCGCGCCTTGAGGAACAAGCCACCCTTCTCGAACCGCTGGCCGATTTTCGCGCCGAACAATCCCTGCAGCTTGCGCCCGCCATCGATAGCGCGATCGCGCGGGAAAAAGTTACCCTCCGCTTCAATTCCGATGTGGCGAGAAAAGTTGTAACCGAACCGTCCGCCAAATCCCCAATCGTTCTTCTGGTCTTCATTGAAGTTGATCGTCGCGGCTACGGTCGTGAACGTGCGCGCCGGCACGCGTAACAGCGAACCCTGCGCGCCAATCTCAAATTTCCGGTCGCCAGACTGGGCTTGGATAATTGCCGATGCAGCAAACAATGTTGCCGTCAACAACGCTGTCGTAAAAGTTTTCCTTAACATAAGCCTCCTGATCCTAACTACGTGAATACGCGACTGAGGTCGAGTGGGAAGACAGAAGAATCCAACGTCAGCGCGCCTTCGATGACGCAAACGTTTGCTTCGTTACACGCATCGCGAATAAAGAGGTTCAGAAAAATGCGTTGCAAATTTTTAAAAGACGTTGCGAGGCTTAATCGGTGGAGCAGACTTCAGTCTGTGATTCCC
This sequence comes from Pyrinomonadaceae bacterium, assembly GCA_030841085.1. Classification (GTDB taxonomy): domain Bacteria; phylum Acidobacteriota; class Blastocatellia; order Pyrinomonadales; family Pyrinomonadaceae; genus PSRF01. The sequence goes on along the minus strand of JAVEDP010000007.1, from coordinate 31,594 downwards.
TGGCAGCCACAGACTAAAGTCTGTGCCACCAGCGTTAACCCGGTGGCCAGTTCAACGGCCGTCCGCCAAGCACGTGGACATGAAGATGAAAAACTGACTGGCCCGCGCCCGCGCCGGTATTGATGACTGTGCGGTAGCCGCTCTCATCAAGGCCGGCGGCGTTGGCAACCTGGGCGGCGACACGTAACAGATGGCCGAGCAGGGCCTCGTCTTTTTGTGAAGCGTCATCAAGCGAGTCGAGATGCGCGCGCGGAATAACCAGAAGGTGGGTTGGCGCCTGCGGATTGAGGTCACTGATAACTACCGCGCGATCATCTTCCTTTACGAACTCCGCGGGAATCTCCCGGGCAATGATGCGGCAGAATAGGCAGTCTGGTTCTGGCATAATATTTTTGTAAAGCAAACTGTCAGTTTGCGGTGGCTGCGGAGAATTTAAGTTGGATGGCAACGAGCCATCGCAAACTAACAGTTTGCTTTACATCTCAAAAACAGAAGCAAGAAGCGCGAACTTACAGTTTGCGTTACATCCAAAATCAAATTAAAAGCTTGCATTACGCCTCAGCCGGCAATGCGGGCGTCGTCGCCAGCGACAGCGGCGCCGTCACCGACTCGCGAATGCGCTCGATGTCCGCGCCTATTGCGCGCAGCTTCGCTTCAATTCTTTCATAGCCCCGGTCGATGTGATAGACGCGGTCGATCATCGTTTCGCCTTTTGCTACCAGACCAGCCAGCACCAGTGACGCTGAAGCGCGCAAATCAGAAGCAATCAACGGCGCGCCGTTTAACGGTGTCGGGCCGCTGACGGTAGCGCTGTGCCCGTCAATAAAAATGTTCGCGCCCATGCGCTGCATTTCCGACCCATGCATAAAGCGGTTCTCAAAAATTGTCTCTTCAATAACCGCGCTGCCGGTTGCCTGCGTCATCAGCGCCATGTACTGGGCCTGCATGTCGGTAGGAAACTTCGGATACGGTTGCGTGGTTACATCTTTGGCGCTCAGGTCGTTACGGCCGGAAACGCGCAACGTCCTGGGATTGAGTTCCTCAATCTCAACGCCGACCTCGCGAAACTTGTCAATCACGGCGGCCAGATGGTCCGGGCGGCAATCCCTGATTTCCAGTTCGCCGCGGGTGATGGCGGCCGCGGCAATGAAGGTGCCGGTCTCAATGCGATCCGGAATGATCGTGTGTTCGGCTGGGCCAAGCGCTTCGACGCCTTCGATCGTTATAGTGCTTGTCCCGGCGCCGCTAATACGTGCGCCCATCTTGTTGAGTAGATCCGCCAGATCGCTAATCTCAGGTTCGCAGGCGGCGTTGTGCATTACGGTCGTGCCGCTTGCCAGCGTCGCTGCCATCAACAAATTTTCGGTGCCGGTTACGGTCACCTTATCAAAATGAATCTCAGCGCCGATTAGACGTCCGGCCTTGGGGGCGCGCGCGATTACGTTGCCGGCTTCGAGCCGAACTTCGGCGCCCAATTTCTCAAACGCTTTCAAATGAAGATCAATCGGGCGCGTGCCGATGGCGCAGCCACCGGGCAACGAAACTTTGGCTTTACCAAACCGCGCCAGTAATGGACCAAGCGCCAGCACCGACGCGCGCATGGTCCTTACAAGTTCATAAGGCGCTTCAAATATTTCTATGTGGTTTGCGCTTATCTTATGCGTGCGGAGTTCTGGCGTGAGCACAGTTGCGCCGAGGTCTTCAAGCAGGCGACGTTGCGTGATGATGTCGCGAACGTAAGGAAGATTGTGCAGCGTAACCGTTTCAGCACTTAGCAAGGCAGCGGCCATGCAGGGCAGCGCCGAGTTTTTGGCGCCGCTTATGGAGATACGACCCTGGAGCGCGCGTCCGCCGCTGATCCGAAATTTATCCACTCCGACAGATTAGATTAAAACCAGGAAACGTTAAAGCGGACGTAAGCGGCAGTTAGTGGCGAATCAGATCATCGGAAGTGTCCGATTAACTTGTCGGAAGATCTGATTCAGGCAATGAACAACTTGTATTAAGCCCGCGAAGCGCGGCGTCAGCGTAAAGCCTGGGGTGTAGCGAAGCGGAACCCCAGGACACCGATAGTAAAAAGCCCCCAAGCGCGCGGAGCGTGCGATAGCGTAAACCCTACGATTTACTGTCCCTAAACGACCGTCACCCACTTCGTGGGCTCTTCCTTTTTTGTTGAACGATCCTGGGGTTTCGCTCCGCTCCACCCCAGGCTTTATGCTATCGCCGCGCTTCGCGGGCTTAGTACAAAGTTTTCACTAATTTATTCAGAACCTCCTTTAGTTTTATCGTCGCGTTACGACAAGCTGAAGCTTATCGGACAAAAATAACGCGGCGCTCAATTAAGAACGCCGCGTCATGTTTAAGGTAAATTCCGAACTCAGTATCGGTTGCCGCTGCCGCGTTTCACGCGCACTCCGCCATTCGTAGTCATGGCGCGAATTGTCGGACCACCCGAGCCGAGGTTAACTGCGAGTTCGCGAGTGATTCGCCCCTGCACGCTGACAGGAAAATCAATACTTAAATTTCCGTTCACAGTGCCGGTCTCCAGATGCGCCGAATAATTTTCCGGCACCGACATGCTGATGCCGCCATTGGTTGTTTTCACGTCCAGCTCTTCGCCGTCCCAGCGGTCGCCCGTCAATTCGATCGATAGCCCGCCATTGGTCGTGCCTCCGTGCACTGTGCCACCCACACGCCTTAGCGCCACGCCGCCATTAACTGCGGTGAACTCAAGCCGGCCCTGCACGTCGCTGATTGAGATGCCGCCATTGTGCGCTGTTAGCGAAAGGTCAGAACGTCGCGGAACGAAGACTTCGTAACTCACACTCCAGTAATAGTCGCTGCGATTTTCCGGTCCATTGGCGAAAATCTTGGCGCCGGCGGTTTGAATTGTGATTTGCTGAGCGAGTGCGTCCGCTTCGGCCTGCGTCGGCGCGGCCGTTTGAATTCGGGCGCGGGCCAATATTTCGTTGCGCTCCCAACCCTTGATTGAAACGCCACCGTTCTGGCGGCCATCGACAGAAATTGCGCCGGCCGCCGGCAACGTTTGTTCTTTCATCTCGCAATGACTTAATAAACGATCGCTATGCCAATCGTCGCGGCAGGTCATTGCCTTGTCGTTATCGCCTTCCTTATTCGCAAATGCTGATAACGCGGTCACAATTGTCAGCGTTACGATGAACGCACTGCGTCTTAGCCACTTATTCATTGGTAGTCTCCTAACGGTTAATTAATTTTACCAGTTTGTTCTTCGCGCGGTTCTGACGACTAAACACCGTGGTTCCGAGAATTGTGACAACTTATTGAGGAGGGCTTGGCTAATCACGCTTGGCTAAGGCAACGGTGCGCGGAATGCCCTGAAGATCATGGTAGATCTCAAGCAGTTTCCAGGAGTTTTCATCGATGAGCTGTCGCACAGCATCGTGTTGGTCAAACCCCATTTCAAAGATGAGCACGCCGCCACTTTTCAGATAGTTGCCGCTCTCGAGTAACAGCCGCCGGATAACTGTCAAACCATCCTCGCCTGAGACGAGCGCGGCGCGCGGCTCAAAGTCGCGCACTTCTCTTTGTAGACCATCAACCGCGCGTTCGGCGACGTACGGCGGATTCGAAACAATCAAATCGAAGCCTGGGCCAGGCACTGGTCCAAGACCCGCAAAGCAATCAGAAGTAACGAACGAAAGACGATCGTGAACGCCATGTCGTGTTGCGTTGCGCTCGGCAACGGCCAACGCTGCCGGTGAAATGTCCAGGGCGACTGCTCGTGCGAGCGACAGCTTGTGCAATAACGTAACGATGACGCATCCGGAACCTGTACCGACATCGCAAATAAACGCTGCTCCATTTTGCGAAACGAGCGCCAATGCCGCTTCGACCAACAATTCGGTTTCGGGCCGCGGGATCAATACGTCGCTGTTAACTTCAAACTCGAGGCCAAAAAATTCCTGCCGTCCGGTGATGTATTGCAACGGCTTGCCGCGCGCACGTTCGTTAAGGGCAGCGATAAACTTTTCAACCTGTTCATCGCTCAGTTCAGCTTCCGCATGCGTCAGGATGTAACTACGGTCGCGCTCCAGAACGTACATCAACAACGAACCAGCTTCGCGCCTTTCGTCCGGCACGCCGCCCTTCCGCAGTGTGTTCGCGCCTTGTAATATCGCCTGTGCTATCGATGTGGACATTGTTTGATGGCGGTGCTGGTTGTGTTCTGCGCCCGTCGTCCTTATATAATGAGTCTCAAGTAATCCTGGTAATTTTTTCGCTTTGTCGCAGGTGGCGTTCTGCACTATTTTGGGGAACAGAAACCGTATTGGAACTTTCTTGTTAGCACCACGGTACGAGTCTCGTTCCTCCCGTATGCGACAGAGCCTCCCAACCATTTCGGTTGTGGAGGTTCTGGCGTAAAAGGAGTGGTGAGTTTAACAACGTTTCTCTGAGGAGCAAGAGTGGGCGCACTTTCCAAAGCGATTTTGTTGTTCTCCCTTAACTGGCTCGACGCCCAGTTGACCATTCTTTGGGTGCGCCTGAACGTGGCCACCGAAGGAAATGGCTTCATGGCCCACCTGCTCAATCACAGCGAAAGTTCGTTTCTTTCGGTCAAGCTAGCCATCGGCGCCCTTGCCGCCTACACCCTCTATCGTTGCGCCGAGATTCCCATTGCCCGCCGCGGAATGAAGTTAGTGCTCGGCATCTACTTGCTGCTGATGTTTGTGCATGTCGCTACTGGTTTTTCGGCTCTCGGTTGGCATGCTCCGGTTACGGTCATTACATATTTCGCCGGCCTGCCCAGGACTTTCCTGTCCATGTTTGCTTAGTTCACCCCTCCCAAGCGCGCTTCTACCTGCGCAATTTCGCCAATAAAAAGGGAACGCAAACTCTTTCGAAACGTTTGAAGAATGCTTGTCTCTGAAAGCAGCTATTCGGGTTTCTGCGGGCTTGCATACGTTCTGAGATAGGCCTAGATTTGTCGTTAGCGGCAGAGTTCAAACAACGCGCAAGTGTAATCGCGCAACCTGCCAGCATCGCTTTAGCATCGAACTAACACGATTCATAACCAGCGGAACAACTTAATAAGTAAGAGGAAATTTAGCCATGTATAGACTTTCAGCACGTCAAATCCTGGTGATTGCTTTGATTTCGGGACTGTTTGCAGCCGGCGCGATTGCGGTCGTTGACCGGGTCTCAAATCGGTTGCAGCCGGCCCACGCGGCATACTCCGAAAGTGCGCCCAGCAGCATTACCGATCCGGCAACCGCCACTGACGAACAAAACAGCATCGAGATCTATCGCACCTTGTCGCCGGGTGTCGTCAACGTTCACTCAACTTCCTACGCCCGCGATTTCTTCGGCTTCGTCGAACCTCAGGAGGGTTCGGGCTCAGGCTCGGTCATCGATCAGGACGGGAACATTCTCACGAACTATCACGTGATTGAGGGCGCGCAGAAACTTGCGGTCAGTTTTGGTGGACAAAAAAACTACGCCGCGAAAGTAGTCGGCGGCGATCCGGATACCGATCTGGCTGTAATCAAACTGATCGAGATGCCGAAGGAGCCTTTGACCATTATCCCTTTGGGCGATTCAGATAAGCTCGAAGTGGGCCAGAAAGTTTTGGCCATTGGAAATCCCTTTGGGATGGACCGAACTCTGACGACCGGCGTAATCAGCGGGCTGCAGCGTCCGATACGCGCGCGCAACAACCGGCCAATTGAAGGCGCAATTCAGACCGATGCATCCATTAATCCGGGAAACTCTGGTGGTCCATTATTTGACTCGCACGGTCGCATGATCGGCATCAACTCGCAGATCCTGTCGCCTTCGGGCGCATCGGCGGGGGTTGGTTTTGCCGTTCCGGTGAACATTGCAAAACGCATTGTTCCGGAACTCCTGCGCTCCGGTGAGATTCGCCGTCCCAAGCTGGGCATCACCACGCGCGACGTTGACACGTTAAAGAACCAGGTTGAGTTGCCGGTTTCCGAGGGGGTTTTGATTTGGCAGATTGCGCCCGGCGGCCCTGCTGCAAACGCTGGTTTGCGGGGATTGACGCAAACAGAAAATGGCGACGTGGAAGTTGGCGACGTAATCGTCGGCATTGACAGCGAGAAGGTTGCGAACACTGACGAACTTTATCGCATACTCAACAAGCACGCCGTCGGCGATCAGGTCCAGGTGCAGATTTTACGGAATGGTCGCCGGATGTCGGTGCCGGTGCGTCTCACAGAAACGCCGGACACTCGGCGCCGGCAATAAGAATGGTGCAGGGTTTGGGTGTAGGGTTTAGCGGACAATGTTGACGCGAAACTGAGGTTCGCAACCTACACCCAACCCCCGACACCCAACCCCCTTCTTCTGGTGGACCAAACCAACCACTTCTTCAACCTTGGTTACGGCTGGCTCTGCAAACATTGCAGCGCCGAAGATGCCGAACGCCAAATCCTCCAGACGCCACGCTCGCCCTCACATTCAGATGGAAAAGCGAATCCGGGTTTGCCACTAGCGAGTTGGAAGGACTCGTCGCGGCGGACGTTGACATGTAAGAGATGTGGAATTGAGGAAACGATTTCGGGTTCGTGGTAGTGGGTCAGCGCAACTGTCCGATAAACTTTTTAGTTTGTCGCGACGTTACGACAAGCTAAAGCTTATCGGACATTAGAATCGGCAAAGTTGCTCTTGTAATCGATCAGACTGCGACGAATTACGTCGAGCGCCTCTTCACGATCATACACATCAACAATCTCTACTCTTCGCGGCGCATCACCGGGCAGTTGTTTGTAACTCAAAAAATAATGGTTGAGCCGGTCGACCAGCGCTTTCGGACACTCGCTGATGTCGTGGATGTGGCCGTATGCCAGGTCTGACTCGAGGATGGAAATAATCTTGTCGTCGGCTTGTTCGCCGTCAATCATTCGCAGTCCGCCGATCGGCTTGGCGCGCAAAAAGAAGTTCCCTTGCGCAAACGTCTTCTCCGTCAGCACGCAAATGTCCATCGGATCACCGTCGCCTTTAATGTCGGAAGCTCCCGTTCGTTCGGCGGAAAGCCTCGCTACTTCGTCGCCGCAAAAAGTCTGCGGGATAAAGCCGTAGAGCGATGGGCACATTGACGAAAATCTTTGCGGGCGATCGACGTGCAGATGTCCGGATTGCTTATCGAGTTCATACTTCACCACATCCGTCGGGACAATTTCGATGTATGCATTGACAATCTCCGGAGCGTCATTGCCGGGCGTCAGACCATGCCAGGGATGCGCTTGAAACTGCCGCGCTGAGGGTTTTGGATCGTTGTCAGACATTCGCCTTAACAAAATTCCTATCGGGATGGCTTGTACTGGACCACTTTCACTTCTTCTAACGTCACCAAACCGTCCTTAATCATCTCATCGAGTTGCGGCATAAACGCTTTCACTTTTTCGAGACTGTCAACAATCTCAATCACCATCGGCAAGTCCTCGGATAGCCGCAGAATTTTTGCGGTGTGCAGAATGCTGTTGCGCCCGAAACCCATCACGCCACGCAGCACGGTCGCGCCGGCCAGTCCGGCTTCGCGAGCTTTCAAAACGATCTCTTCATAAAGCGGACGGTGTCCGCAGCGATCACTTTCGCCCACGAAGATGCGCAGCAGATAACCTTCTTCCGGAATGTTCATTAAATTAACCCCGCCAACCGATAGCCCACCCAAACAAGAAACAAGCCGGCAATATTCGACGCTGCGATGTTAACCAGCGCGAGCAATACTTCGCCATCGCGCAACAGCGTAAACGTTTGCAGGCCATACGAGGAAAAAGTTGTGAATCCACCCAATAGCCCAATGAAGACCATGCTCCGTACGGTTGGGCTGGTTAGAAAACGGTCGTACATCAAATAGAACAGCGCACCGGCCAGCAGGCAGCCAAGCGCATTCACGGCAAGCGTTCCATAAGGAAAAGTTTCGCCGTAGCGCTTTGCAACCGCGCCCGACAACCAGTAGCGCAAGAGTGTTCCGGCGAAGCCTGCCAGCCCAATCCAAATTATCCTCGGCATGGAGGCGTAGTTTACCAGATGGCGATGCTTCCGAGCTTCGCACAAAAAGTGTTTCCGCTGAGTCCGCGCTTAGACGGCTGACAATAGCCCAGCGATTTATCGCTGGGAAAAGAGCCATTCGCGACGGACTCAATTTCCTTCTTCCGATTATCCCAGCAGTGAACTGCTGGGCTATTGTCAGCCGTCCGCTAAGTGCGGACTGCTCGATTCACTTTTTATGCAGGTTATGTTTCAGCCGTCCTCGGCTGGTGCTACAATTCTCTCCCTCTCGCTGAATTTCCATTAGGTTATTTCCCCTTGGCCACTGCTGAAGTTTTCCCTCAAGCCCGTGCCGAAGTCGTCTCGCTACGCTGGATCATCTCTGCGCGGGACGATCTCGTCTGGTTCATCGGCTCCGTTGCTTCCAGTTACGCTCTGCTCATTTTGTACGTTGCCGGCGTGCTGCCATTGATTCCGATGGTGGCGCTGTGGGCCATCCTGATCGATGCGCCACACGTCTTTGGAACTTTCTCGCGCACCTATTTTGATCGCGTAGAACGCCGCAGCCGCGGGCGCTTGTTGTGGAGCTCGCTGCTTTTTTTTGTGGTTGGTCCAATCATGGTATTCGCGGGGCTGGGCCTGGTATTTTTCTTTCTCGCGGCGCTCTGGGCTTATTACCATCTGGTCAAGCAGCACTACGGTTTCATGGTGCTGTACAAGAAAAAGAACAACGACCTCGCGCCTATAGATAACGCGCTTGACCGCCTCCTGCTTTTGTTCGCTTTCAACTATCCCTTCGTCGCTTTCATCGCGCGCGATCCACAGGCCATGACGCGCGTTCCGGCCTCTTTGCGATTCGGCGTGAACGGCCTCGCGACAGTTTTGCTGGCGGGAACGATAATTCTTTTTGTTGCCTGGTTAGTTAGACAGGGACAACGGTTAATGACCGGTGACGCCCTCAACGTTCCGAAATATCTGCTGCTGGCGGCGGCAATTCCAATGCATTGGATTGTCTTGCTAACACCAATGCCAAACAAGCCGATCGCGATAGTTGCGATACTTACGATTTATCACAACCTGCAATATCATCGCCTCATTTGGTTTCATAATCAGAAATACACGCGAAGCTCGACCATTTCTACTGGGCCCGCTGACGTCGCGCCCGCCGCACACTGGGATCGCGGGCGTCCCGCCCGCAATGAGCGCGGAGCGCGAACAGCTTCCGCAGAATCAAATCATCCCCGCGAAAAATATGGCGCGGCCGAACTAATCAGCCGCCGATTGCTTTACTACATCGGCTTTGGAATCTTGTTCGGAATTATTTACCAAGGCCCGCGGCAGTTGCTCGGCTACGTCGGTTTGAAGAATGGCGCCGGAATGAACAGCGAACAATCATTTGCCATGCAGCTCGGCATTTCATTTCTCTGGGGCTACGCATTTATTCATTATTACCTCGACTCGAAGATCTGGCGCGTCCGCCGCGATCCATCAGTCGGCAAAGCGCTGAACATGGGTTAGTTTCAAGTTTCAGGTTCCAAGTTTCAGGTTTACGTTTGCTTAGCATTTTTACTTTCTTAACAAGCTCCGGAAATTTGAAACCTGAAACTTGAAACCTGAAACTTCAAGCGCAGAATTGCGCTACCAGCTCCGTAAACTCCGCCGGATATTCTTCATGCGGCAAGTGGCCGCACTCTTGAAAAACAAACAAACGCGAATTCGCAATCTCTTGCTGCAATCGTTCACCATCCGCCAATGGCACTTCGCGATCTTTATCGCCCCAAACGATCAGCGTCGGTTGGTCCAGCAAATGCGCGTCGCGGGATATTCGCTCCGCGTCCCAACGACGGACGGTGCGAATAATTGCGCGATGCGTGCCGCGCGTGGCTAACGGCAAATGTCGCGCCTGCACTCTTCTTTCATCCAGCTCCCACGCGTGCCGGTCGTAGACGCGTTTCATGCGCATCCGCAGCAAGCGGCGCGACCCAACCACCAACGGCGAAAGTATGTCGCCGATAATTGGCGAGCCAAACAGTCGCATCAGCAAGTAACGCGTCGGCTTGTTATTTGTGACTGCGCCCACCAAAACCAATTTCTCAATCAGCTCGGGATGGTCGAGCGCAATCGTCGCCGCGACTGCGCCGCCGTAAGAACTGCCGATTAAACAAACGCGGGCGATGCTGAGTTTCTCGATCAGACCGATCAGCATCTTTGCCTGCGAAGCGATCGTGTAATCCATTTGCCGTGGCTTCCCGGAATATCCATAGCCCAAAAGATCCGGCGCGATAACTCGGAACCCGGCCTCCGCAAGTGGCAGCAGAACCTTGCTCCAAACTAAATTCGATGAAGCAAAACCGTGAATCAGCAGCAGCGGCGGCGCGTTTGTCTCGCCTGCTTCCTGATAGTGCACTGTCACCCCATCAACTTCCGCAAAGCGAGAGTAGTCGGCGTTAAATACAGCCTCGCGATTCGAATCCCACTCGACATCGGGCGGGCGCAGCCAGAGTTTAGCCGCCACTGCCGCGCCGGCTAACGCCGATACCGCGCCTAACCAATAACGCTTTTTCATATTTCGTTGTGGGCCAACACCACGCGTGGGCGCAATGAACTCTTCTCCGCTTCAAATGTTGCGACGGCAATGAGGTGGCCATGCTCATCACGCAGCCTTACTTGGTCACCGTTGGTCCAGCTTGTTTGTTGCACTGAGATATTCACGCCATTACGTGTCTTTCGCACATCGTCATCTGATAAATCGATGGCAGGCAGGTGTTCAAGCACTGCGTCAGGCGTCAGCAGCACGCGTCCGAGCGACTCCTCGGCGACACTTTCTTGCAACCGGTCCAAACTTGACGCACTTTCAATCTTGAAGCTGCCCACGCGCGTGCGCCGCAGTTCCGCCACGTGCGCGCCGATGCCCAAACGCTTGCCGAAATCTTCCGCCAGCGTTCGCACATAAGTGCCGGCGGAGCACGCGACCAGCACATCCAGATCGTACGTGCCGTCAAGATTGTTCTTCAGCAAACCGCCCTTCGCTCGATTCGTTTCAAACTTTCGGATCGCAACGCGCACGGGTTGTCTTTCAACTTCCTCACCGCGCCGCGCCAGTTCGTAAAGTTTTCGACCTTGTTGCTTCTTCGCCGAATACATCGGCGGCACTTGATCGATTTCTCCACGCAAGCTTGCCAGCGCCGCTTCTATCTCAGCCTCGCCGAATTTCACTTCCGATGCCGGAACGGTGAGCGCTTCCGAATTGACTAGGGGTTTACCAGTTACGTCGCCCGTGTCAGTTGCGTATCCCAGCCGAATCACCGCCTCGTATTCCTTTTCAAGCCCGCTGAGAAACTGGGCCAGCCGCGTTGCGCGACCGATGAGTAGCACCAGCACGCCCGTCGCAAATGGATCGAGCGTCCCGGTATGGCCCACACGCCTCTCCCTGAGTAGATGTCGCGCACGTGCAACAACGTCATGCGAAGTCAAATCAACGGGCTTGTCGATAATCAAAGCGCCATCCATAAACGCATTGTAGATTGCTGGTGGAAGTTTAGCGATGTAGCGGCCACAGAGCGGGGCCAGTTCCGCAAAGCTTGAACAGCTCGCGGTTGGGAAGGGTGGTTTACCCCCGCTCTTTGCTTTGTGCTTAAATGCTTTTGTGCGCAGACGAACGACGAAGAATACACAGCCGGACGAGACGAGCGTCGCCAGTCCCGAGCGAATTCGCTCCCGCACCTTTCAACGCGCGGCAAAACTGCTCGCCGCCAAACCGCGCTCAATCGCCGAATTGCGCGAGCGGCTTTTGGAGCGCCAGGGCGTTACCGACCAACTTGTTGATGAGGTTATTGCAAGATTGAAGGAGTATGGCTACCTCGACGACGAGCGTTACGCTGTGAGCTACGCATCGTTGAAAGTGAAGCAGCGCCCGATTGGCCGCCGCCGTCTGCAGCAGGATTTGAAAATGAAACAAGTCCCGGGCGCAGTCGCCGACGAAGCGCTCAATTTGGTCTATGCGGAAACGCCGGAAGAAGAACTGATAGATCGCGCCATTGAGAAGCGCATTCGTTTGCGCGGCCAGCCGAAAACGCGTCTCGAAGCCAAAAGTCTGTTTGATCATTTGCTGCGCCAGGGCTTTGCGTTTGAATTAGTCAGCGACAAGGTACGTCGCATCTCAAGGACTGACCTCGATGAGTGATTGGCCTTCGGAGGGTTCATAGATGGTAAAGGCTGGGTACCCTCGATCTCACATTACACAAAGACAGAACCGGGAGCGGTAGCGACCGGGTCAAGGAGCGCGAGCGTCGACCAACGAAGGATTCTCGTTCTCTTCACAGTTGTAGGCTGTCCTTCGAACCAGGTCGCTACCGCTCCCCGTTCTGTATTTGTTTAGCGCGGCTTCCAGGTTTTTTCAATTGGCACTCTTTAATTGATTTGACTACGTCATGTTTCGCTCACCTTCAAACCGCATGCTAAACTCAACCTTCGTCAGTTGTCCGTAGCCAGTTGTCAGTTGTTTGTTCTGACTTCTGACTTCTGACTTCTGACTTCTGATTTATGACTGGCAACGAAATTCGCGAAAAGTTTTTGCAGTACTTCGAGCGTCACGACCATACGCGCGTGCGCTCGTCTCCCTTGCTGCCTGCCAACGATCCGACGTTGCTCTTCACCAACGCCGGCATGAACCAATTCAAGGATGTATTTCTTGGCCAGGAGAAACGCGAATATGTGCGCGCCTGCTCGTCGCAAAAATGTCTGCGCGCGGGCGGCAAGCATAACGATCTCGATGAAGTGGGCAAGACCGCGCGGCATCAGACGTTTTTCGAGATGCTCGGAAACTTTTCTTTTGGCGACTACTTTAAAGAAGACGCAATCAAGTTTGCCTGGGACTTTCTCGTCAATGAACTAGGGATGGATTCGAAGCGTCTCTGGTTCACAGTCTTCGAAGGCGACGATCAGGTTGGTCCGGATGAGGATGCGGAAAGATTCTGGGCGCAAGTTGGGGCGCCCCCGGAAAAAATCCTGCGCTTTAGCGGCAAGGATAATTTCTGGCAGATGGGCGAGACTGGCCCATGTGGGCCCTGCAGCGAGATTCATTACTATCTCGGCGACGATCCGGAGGATCCAACAAAGAATAGGGTCGATCTGGTAAACGGCCCGGGCGACACCACGATGGAGATCTGGAATCTGGTCTTCATGCAATACAACCGCATCGAAGTTGAGGCCGGTAAGTACAAGCTTGAGCCATTGCCGAAGCCTTCGGTTGATACGGGCTTAGGACTGGAACGCACCGCGGTGATCATGCAGGGCGTCAAGTCGAATTACGAAACTGATCTGTTGAAGAACATTGTGGATTTCGTCGCGACGCTTGCCGATCGTCATTACGAAGCTGAAACACAATCGGGTTTCGCCATGCGCGTGATCGCAGACCATGCCCGTGCTACCGCGTTCTCAATCGCCGACGGAATCCTGCCGGGCAACGAAGGGCGGAATTACGTGCTGCGCAAGATCATGCGCCGCGCGATTTACCAGGGACGTCATGCGTTGGGTCTTAATGATTTGTTCTTCTACAAGGTAACGAACTTCGTAGTTGATCAAATGCATGAAGCGTTTCCAGAACTGGAAACGCAACGCGATTTCACCGAGCGGATGGTGCGTTTGGAAGAGGTGCGTTTTGGGTCAACCTTGACCGTCGGATTGCACAAGCTAGAGGAGGTGTTAGCCAGAACGTATGAAGGTGAGATGCCCGAATACATAGAACTAGTCCCGTTAAATGATACCTACGGAGTGCCGAGGGATTTGATTCGAGTAAGTCTTCAAGAGCGAGGAGTGGATATTCCCGAAGAAGATGAATTCAACGAGCAATTCGATGACGCAATGCGGCAGATACAGGGTCAGACAACATACGGCGTTCCAAGCAAGAGGACACGCGAAACTCAATCTCAGTCAGGCTTGAGAAGTTGGTCTGGAAAAGAGATTTTTCTAGATCTCCCCCAACGTATCGGTACGATAGCCTTTTCAGGCTATGAAACCACTAGACTAGAGAATGCAAAAGTCCTAGCGCTGATAAAAGGGAATAGCGAACTGGACGACATGCCGGAAGCCGATGAAGGTGAGGTCATTCTTGATAGGACGCCCTTCTATGCCGAAAGCGGTGGTCAGGTTGGCGATGTTGGAAGACTAAGGAACCCATCCGCAGACGGTACTGACCTCACTGCAGCGGGGCGTACTGATCTCAGCGCGGTCGTCACCGACACCTATTCGCCTGTTCAGGGTTTGATTGTTCATAAGGTTAAAGTTGAAAAAGGAACGCTGAAAGTCGGCGACATTGTGACCGCCGAGGTTGACGTTGAAAAGCGCGATGCGACGCGGCGCAATCACACCGCGACGCACTTAATGCATGCGGCACTGCGCGAAGTTTTAGGTACGCACGTCAAGCAGGCCGGTTCGGTGGTGGCGCCGAACTATTTGCGTTTCGACTTCACTCATTATCAGCCGTTGACGCCGAACGAGATTGAAGAGATTGAGCGTTTGGTCAACTATCACATTCTCAGAAACGAACCGGTGCAAACCGACGAGATGGCCACGGAAGAAGCCATGCGCTCGGGCGCGATGGCACTGTTTGGCGAGAAGTATGGCGAGCAGGTGCGCGTGCTATCTATTAAAGGGGCCGGCGGCGACGAAGACATATTTTCCCGCGAGCTGTGCGGCGGCACGCACGTGCGCGCGACCGGCGACATCGGCTTGTTCAAGATTACCAGCGACGAATCGATCGCTTCCGGCGTGCGTCGCATTCGCGCCATCACCGGCGTCGATGCGTACGAACGATTTCGCGAAGACGAACTGCTAATCGATCAAGCAGCCAGTGGCTTGAAAACTTCGCGCGCGGAATTGCCGGCGGTTATAAGCAAGTTACAGGACGAACTAAAGAAGGCGCGCCGCGAAGCCGACGAGCTGCGCATGAAGATTGCGACCGGCGCGGTTGGCGGTTCATCCGCGAACGGCGATGAAGCGCGAGATGTTAATGGCGTAAAGGTGCTGGCGCGCGAAGCCAGTGGCCTCGACGCCGCCGGCATGCGCCAACTTTCCGACACTTTGCTGGCGCGAATAAAATCCGGCGTGGTCGTGCTCGGCCGCAGCAGCGAAGGAAAAGTTTCCCTAATCGTGCGCACTTCCAACGATCTAACCAGCAAGGTTCCTGCAGGCAAAGTAATTAAGGAGCTTGCTCCGATCGTTGGCGGCAAAGGCGGCGGCAAAGCGGACATGGCCGAAGGCGGTGGGGCGCAGCCGGAAAAATTAAGCGAAGCGCTCGAAGCCAGTTACGCAATCGTCGAAAAGATCCTGGGTTAGAAAACTTATCCGCAGATTGCGCAGATTTCACAGATTCCGAAAGAGCGATCAGGCAGGTTGGCCGCTTGCTCTTGTTTCCCAATCTGTGAAATCTGCGTAATCTGCGGATAGATTCTTACGGATGAGTCATCTCGTTTGACAACGAAAATAACAAAAGCGCGAGCCGCGTTTATGGGAGTAAACGCGCTCGCGCCTTTGCTTTCCGGGGCGCTGCCACTCACAGCCACGCCCCGTTCCCCCTCGCATCTGTCACATAGCCTTCTGCTTGTCAGTTAACGCCACGCCCATCTTTTCCAGGGTCACCTTGTTTAGCGTCCCCGTCACCTTAAGAGTTTCCGCAGCTTGATATTTTTTCAAGCCGGCCCGCGTATCGGCATCGAGCTTGCCAGTCTGCTCGCCCGCATAAAAACCACGCGTCTTCAGAATCGCCTGCGCTTGTTTGATCTGATCTTTATTCGCGCGAAAGATCGGAGCGCGCTTCTTCGCGGTTTTTGTGGTTGATGTATTCGTAGTCGTGGAGCTGTTGGAGTTTTGCGCCGCGGTCGCGATTGCAGAAACAACAAGCAGCGACAAAATCGTCGAAAGTATTTTTTTCATTTGTTCCTCGTTGTGAGGCGCGACAAGCGCGCGGATTCACTAACCAGATTTGGTAAGAGCGCGCGTATCATACTAACGCCAGCGAAGATGTCCAGGTCGCTTCGAAAACCACCGATTTCAGATTATGCAAGACCCCTTGCACCCCGGGAAATTGCCTCCCCTGTCCCATCAGTTCTTTTGCTCGACCGCTAACGGCCCTTCAATTAAACCGCGAAATTACTGAAGATTCCGTTGTCTTTCAGCAGTGTTGGCAATCGTTTAACTGTGTGTTACTATCGTTTCGGCCTTAGTTGTGGGCCGGCGCTATCTGGTTTTTGCCCGCTAACAATCTCACCGAATTTTCCTTGATCTTAATCTGAAATAGCCGCGCGAATTCCCCTATGAAAAATTTCCCCCTGGCACTCTCCGTCATCTTGCTTTCGGCGTTATCAGCATTCGCACAAAGCGGATCGTACCGTGTCGACAATTTTGATTTCGCGAATGCCGTGAAGATCGAAACGCCTCGGCCTGTTGCTGCCAAACCCCTGGTGAAGCAGCGCGGCAAACGATTGGTGACTGCCAGGAACTTTGAGTATGCTCCGTCAAATCTGCCGATGGTGCGCACGACAAGCATGGATGTGTCTCCACTGAGTGGGTTCACCACCGGCGACGCAAACATAGATAGCTTTATCGTTGACTCGGGACATCGCAACTCAGTTGATCCGCTTTTGCTCTACTCGATCATGCATCAGGAATCCACTTTCAAGGCACGCGCTATGTCGAACAAGGGCGCACGCGGGTTAATGCAACTAATGCCCGGAACGGCTGCGCGCTTCGGAGTGAGCAGCATCTGGGATCCACGACAGAACATCGAAGGCGGCGCGCGTTACGTGCGTTTCCTGCTCGATCAGTTTAATGGCGATGTGCCATTGGCGCTGGCCGGCTACAACGCCGGCGAAGGCGCGGTCATGAAGTATGGAAATCGCATTCCGCCATACAGCGAGACTCAGGAATATGTGCGACGGATCAGCAAGCGTTACAACTTGATTCGCGATCCAATGTCTGCGCGAGTCGCGAATCATTTCTCGCGCGAGCAAGTTGCCTTCGCCCAACGTAAAGAACCGACGCCGCTCAATATGTATGAACGAACTGTGTTCGCGGTGCGCTTGCCGGATGGTCGGTTGCAATTGATCACACAATAACGGACCGGCAATTTATCAATTAAGAAAGCGAGACGGAATTTCCGCCTCGCTTTTTTTTATTCTAAGGACATTCGTAAAGCAACCTGTTAGTTTGCGGTCGGTTGTGGCCACTCTACCCTTGAGTGGCTTGGCACCACCGCAAACTAACAGTTTGCTTTACTCTTTTTAGCTGACTGGCTGCGTGACCAACGCTGGAAGTTGGGTGACAACGCGCGATGCGGGCACGCACAGAACCGGACACGGCGCGTTTCTTACCACGCGCTCAATCTCAGATCCCAGCACTGGCGCGCCGCCAAAAAGCGAGGCATGCACGTTGGTGCCGATGACGATGAGATCCGCGTCGGATTCACTAGCGACGCGAACGATCTCTGCGTACGGCCGGCCTTCGGCAATGTGCGTCACCGCGCGCGCGCCATCGCCGCGCGAAAGCTGCGTCATGCGTTCCTGCACATAATTGCGCAGACGCGAAATTGCATTCAAACCACCTTCCGGAAACATGACGGAGATTTGCTCGAGGTAGTCGCCGATTACATAAACCGCGTGCAGTTCCGCGCCTGCCTGGTTTGCCAGCTGGGTTGCGACTTGCGTGGCAGCTACCGCTGAGGGCCGAAAGTTTGTCGCCAGCAACACACGATTCAAACGCACTTCACTGCGCGTGCCCTTGTGCTCGACGAAATCATGTTGCGGCGGACGGATAGTCAGCACCGGGCAAGGCGCTTCCGCAATAATCTCTTCAGCAGTCGAACCCCACAGTGCGCGCGACAGGCCTTTGCGACCATGCGTTACAACCGTGACCAGATCGATATCGTATTGGCGCACGGCTTTCGCGATTTCCTGCGCCGGGTCGCCTTCTACGATTACCGGCTCGACTTCAATGCCGTCGAACATTGGATCGGCCAGCAGATTGCGAACTTCGCTGCGCACCTGCAGCAACCAGTGATTCTGTTCTTCGGCAAAAACTCGTTCCGGCAAAGTCAACAGATTCGCCGGCACGTTGGCGCTCTGAACGCTAAACAACACCACCCGCCCGCCACCCTGACGTGCAAACGCCGCCGCGTATTTCAACGCGGCACGGGCATGCGGCGTAAAGTCAGTAGGGAATAAAATATTTCGAAATGGGTACATGACGAATTTCGGAATTCAGATTTCCTTTTAGTTTTCTTTTCGGGAATCTATACACGATCCGGCGGTGACTTGCCAACAACACCCCGCAATTTGGCGTAGTGTCCTGGTTTGACTAAATCTGTGCGTCCTCTGTGTTCTTTGTGTCTCTGTGGTGGAGCAATCGTTAACCAAGAATTCACCACAGAGACACAAAGAACAGAGGACACATAGAGAAAGCCGCCATTGGGAACTAGCCTAAGGGTGAGTATCGACCGTTCGTTTTAATACTGGATTTTCTTCGCGGTTCCATGCCAAACTCCGCTTGCAATCCCTTCAGATCGAGACAGCAACGAACGAGCGAAATACAATTTTCTCCCGGAGGCGAACGACTTGCTTAAAGGAATCTTTCGCACGAAGAACCTCAACGACATTCTGTCCGCGTTGGGCGATGAGACGCATCAGCTGAAACGAAGTCTTGGGGCGGTTTCCATCACCTTGCTGGGCATCGGCGCGATTATCGGCGCCGGGATTTTTGCCACGGTCGGCACGGCTGCAGCCGGCGATGCTGCCCGGCCAGGCGCTGGCCCATCGTTGATGCTCTCGTTTGCAATAACGGCTGTTGTCTGTGCATTTACCGCTTTATGTTATGCGGAAATGGCGGCGATGGTTCCAATCTCGGGCTCGGCTTACACCTATTCTTACGCCACGCTCGGCGAATTGGTCGCCTGGATCATCGGCTGGGATTTGATTCTTGAATACGCCATCGGCAATGTCGCGGTAGCTATCAGTTGGGCCAACTACTTCAGATCATTCATGCACGACGCTCTCGGCGTCGACATTCCGCAATGGCTATCAACCGACTTTCGCACAGCGCGAAAAATACCCGGACTGATTGACAGCGCGCCTCACGTTTTCGGTGTCCCGATCGTTTTCAACCTACTCGCTTTTGGAATCGTGGCGCTGATCACGATCGTGCTGGTCTGGGGCATAAAAGAATCAGCGGAATTTAATGCGGTGATGGTCGGCGTGAAAATCATTGTGCTCACGTTTTTTATCGGCTTCCTCCTTTACATGGTGACGCCGGCGAAGATGGCTACGAACTGGCATCCCTTTCAACCGACCGGTTGGGGCGGAACACTCGCCGGCGCTGCGGTGGTTTTCTTTGCCTACATCGGCTTTGACGCGGTTTCGACCGTGGCGGAGGAGACCAAGAACCCGGCGCGCGATTTGCCGATCGGCATCATCGCTTCGCTGGTTATCTGCACGATTTTTTACGTGGTCGTAGCCGCGGTGTTCACCGGAGTCATGCCTTATCCGGTGCTGGTAAACAAGCTGGCAACCGAACAGGCTGAACCGCTAACGATGGCGCTCAGATACATCGCACCGGACGCGCGTTGGGCGACCGGACTGGTTGACTTCGGATCGGTTGTCGCGCACACCGCGGTGTTGCTCGTGTTTCAACTCGGGCAGCCGCGCATATTTTTCTCAATGGCCCGCGATGGCTTGCTGCCGCCGGTGTTTGCAAAAGTTCATCCAAAATTCAAGACGCCGCACGTGACTACGATCCTGACGGGCGTCATCGTCGGCCTCTTTGCGGCAGTGATGAGCATTGACGAGATGGTCGATCTGACGAACATCGGGACGCTATTCGCGTTTGTGCTGGTTTGTATTGGTATCACGATTTTGCGTTACAAAGATCCGGGCCGGCACCGGCCGTTCAAGGTGCCGCTTGGCGCGTGGTTTCTGCCGATACTTGGCGCGCTTTCGTGTCTCTTCCTGATGTATTACCTGCCGCCGACTTCGTGGTGGCGCTTCGTGGCTTGGTTGATGATCGGGTTATCGATCTACCTGTCATATGGGTATGCGCGCAGTGAATTAGGCGGCAAGTCGGGACGTTCGCGAATTACGCCGAGCTGGTTGTCGCTGATGGGCCTCGGCTCGCTGCTAATTGCGATAGGTATTCTGACAGTGCCGCACACCTCCACCCCGAGTGAGCTTTACGCAAAGATGATGGGTGGAATGGGCGAAGGCAAGCGAACGATAATCGCAGTTGGAAGTATAGGGATCGGCTTGGCCTGCATGCTGATCGGTTTCGTTACCGGGTTGTTGAAGGGTGAACCGGTTAAGTCTAATTAAAATGGTTGAACGGTCCAGCGGCTATAGAAAAGCCTAACAGCATCGCGTAAGATTAAGACATGGCCGCAGAAGTAACAGCGTTATTCCGTGAGGCAATGGAGCTCGAAGACAACGATCGCGCTACTTTGGCCGGATTACTGATCGAGAGTCTCGAAGGTCCCGAGGATCCGGACGTCGAAAAGGCTTGGGCTGTGGAAATTGAGCGTCGCTGGCAGGAAATTGAATCTGGAAAGGTAAAGACAATCCCGTGGGAGGAAGTCAAACAAACACTTTTTGAAAGAGGCGATTTATGAGTACGGTGAACATCAAGGAAGAGGCAATCCGTCTGATCGAAAAGTTACCCGAAGATATGACTTGGGAGGACTTGATGCATGAGATTTACGTGCGTCAGTCGATTGAAGCAGGGTTGGCCGATAGCGAGGCTGGCAGATTAACAGACGTAGCAGACGTCCGAGCTGAATTCGGGCTGGATTCGTGAACGTCCTCTGGACCGACGCTGCGAAGGCCCAGCTTGCTGCGATCCACGACTACATCGAACAGACCTCACCGGAATACGCGCGACGAATCGTTGACCAGCTAACCAGTCGTTCTGTTCAGATTGCAAGGTTTCCTCTATCGGGAAGAAGCGTACCGGAGTATCAGCGCCAGGAAATACGCGAAATTATCGAAGGATCGTACCGGATAATTTACCTCGTCAAAGAAGATGACAATAGAATTGAAATCCTGGCAGTTATTCATCACTCGCAAGATTTCTTGAAGCAGTCAAAGTAATTAACTGAGTATGAATGCTCTTCCCATCATCATCGGCTCGCTTTGCGTGATGGCGATCGCCTATCGCTATTACTCCGCATTCATCGCCGCGAAGGTGCTGACGCTTGACGATTCGCGGCCGGTGCCCTCGCAGACGATGTACGACGGTCACAATTACTATCCAACGAACAAGTGGGTTTTGTTTGGGCATCACTTCGCTGCAATCTCCGGCGCTGGTCCATTGATTGGTCCGGTGCTGGCCGCGCAGTTTGGTTTTCTGCCGGGGCTGTTGTGGCTGGTGATTGGTGTCTGTCTTGGCGGCGCCGTGCACGACTTCATGATTTTGGCCGGCAGCATTCGCCGTAAAGGAAAATCGCTGGCTGAGATGGCGCGCACGGAAATTAGTCCGCTGTCAGGCTTCGTTGCCGGCGTTGCGATTCTTTTCATCGTAGTAATCGCGCTTGCCGGCTTGGGTTTGGTGGTTGTGAATGCGCTGGCCGAATCGCCCTGGGGCACATTCACGGTGGGCTTCACAATTCCGCTGGCGCTGTTCATGGGCCTCTACATGTATCGCTTTCGCAAGGGCAAGATTGTGGAGGCGACCGTGATCGGTGTTATCGGTTTGCTGCTCGCGGTTTATCTGGGCGGTCGCGTTGCCGAATCTTCGTTTGCGCCGTCGCTCACGTTTTCGCGAAACACGGTAACGATTTTGATGGCCGCGTACGGCTTCATTGCTTCAGTGTTGCCGGTCTGGATGCTGCTGTGCCCGCGTGACTATCTGTCGTCGTATTTGAAAATCGGCACGATCGCTTTCCTGATCATCGGTGTGATTCTGGTCCATCCAAATTTAAATATGCCGGCGCTGACTCCGTTTACGCACGGCGGTGGGCCAGTGATTCCCGGCAAACTCTATCCTTTTGTTTTCATCACCATCGCCTGCGGCGCGATTTCCGGATTTCATGCGCTGATATCTTCCGGCACCACGCCAAAGATGATTGCCAAAGAATCCGACGCGCGCATGATTGGTTACGGCTCGATGTTGATGGAAGGCGTGGTCGGCGTAGTGGCATTGATTGCCGCGACCTCGCTTTTCCCCGGCGACTATTTCGCCATCAACACGGCGCAGAAAACCGACACGCAAAAAGCGGCTTATGTGCGCATGGTCGATGAACACACCGCGCAAGGCTTTAACCTGCAACCGCAGGAGATCGATCACCTGGAGCAGGAATCCGGCGAGAAGAATTTGCGCGGGCGCACCGGCGGCGCGGTAACGCTGGCGCTCGGCATCGCCAAAATTTTCGATGGCATTCCCGGCCTGCGCGGACTAATGAAGTACTGGTACCACTTCGCGATCATGTTTGAAGCGTTGTTTATTTTGACCACGATCGATACCGGCACGCGCGTAGCCCGTTTTCTGGTGGGCGAATTTGGCGGGCGTTTTCATCGCAAACTTGAAGAGCCGAATTGGCTCCCGGGATCGATTATCACTTCGGCGCTGGTGGTCGCCGCCTGGGGTGCGTTCATCTGGTCGGGATCGATCTCAACCATCTGGCCGATGTTTGGAATCGCTAATCAATTGTTGGCAGCGGTGGCGTTGTGTGTCGCGACCACGATCATCATCAACTCGGGAAAAGCAAAATACAGTTGGGTAACAATCCTGCCGCTGAGCTTTGTGGCGACTACGACGTTGGTCGCCGGTTGGGAATCGATTACCGACATCTTCTGGCCGCTCGCGCAAAAACCAGAAACGTCAGTGCAGGGTCATATCAACACTGGGCTGACTGCGATTATTATGGTGGCGGCCGTTATTATTTTAATCGACTCGATCCGTCGCTGGTTTGGTTTTGGCAAGCGGCCGAAATTGATTCCCACCTTAACCGAAGCCGAATCGCTCGTCTGATTGTCGCTGCGGCTTTGCCGACTTCCGTGCGGAAAGGCTTCTCCTTTCCGAAACTCGTATTAATAAATGAGGCTGCGCCTCCGAGGCGTAGCCTCATAATGTTTGGGAGCACCGGAAAGCCATAGGCTTTCCGCACGGAACGCGGCAGAGCCGCAAAAGGTTCGACGCGATTTATGGGCTCCATTGGACAGTTCCCCACTCAATCGGCAATAATATCCGCTTTTCAAAAGGCCGTTTTCCGGCACCGTCGTAATCAGCGGAAACTTTGCGTCTGATCAGATGCGTTCCGCGCCGAAACGGCGAACAGTTTTGTAGTTCACGCCACTTAGGTAACGAGGGAAAGGATCACAATCGTGGATATTTTGCTGATCTCATTTGTCAGCTTGCTGTCGGTTTGTCTGGCAGTTTTTGCTATGGAAAAGAGAGTCATCGGGGGCGACATCATTCGGCGATCATTAGGCTCATCGCGCGCCGCGCGCGCTGCTTTGACCGTAGCCTCAGTGCTGGCGGGCATCGCGTTTTATGCGGTGCCGACTTTTGCGCAACCGCGCGAGGGCGGCGAAGCAAACCTGAAGCTGCCGGACTTGTCTGACGTGACTTTTTTCGGCGGCATCGACGGCCACCGCTTGCTGCTCGGCGGCATTGTGATCTGTCTGCTGGGCCTTGGCTTTGGCATGGCGATGTACATGAACTTGAAAAAGCTTCCTGTTCATCGAGCCATGCGAGAGATCTCAGAACTGATTTACGAAACTTGCAAGACGTACCTGGTCACCCAGGGCAAGTTCATCCTAATCCTGGAAGCCTTCATCGCGGTCGTCATCATTCTCTACTTCGGCGTGCTATCGCGCATGGAGCCGTTGCGCGTGGCGATCATTCTCGCTTTCAGTTTGGTGGGTATCGCCGGCAGTTACGGCGTGGCTTGGTTTGGCATTCGCGTCAACACGTTTGCAAACTCGCGCACTGCATTCGCTAGTCTCGAGGGCAAACCGTTTCCGCTTTATGCAATTCCGCTGAAGGCGGGCATGAGCATCGGCATGATGCTTATCAGCGTGGAACTGCTGATCATGCTGTGCATTCTGCTTTTCATTCCCGGCGATTATGCCGGTCCATGCTTTATTGGTTTCGCGATTGGTGAATCGCTCGGCGCGGCGGCTTTACGTATCGCCGGCGGCATCTTTACGAAGATCGCGGACATCGGCGCCGACCTGATGAAGATCGTCTTCAAAATTAAGGAAGACGATGCGCGTAACCCGGGCGTGATAGCTGACTGCACCGGCGACAATGCCGGCGACTCGGTTGGACCAAGCGCCGATGGTTTTGAAACTTACGGCGTCACCGGCGTCGCGCTAATCACCTTTATTCTTTTAGGCGTGCCCAATCCGCGCGTGCAGGTGCAACTGCTGGTCTGGATTTTCGTCATGCGCGTAATGATGATTATCGCCAGCGGCATTTCTTATTTCGCCAACGACCTGATCGCCAAGGCGCGCTACAAGAACTCAACGCAGATGCCGTTTGAAAGCCCGCTAACTTCGCTGGTTTGGATAACGTCGATTGTTTCGGTGGTCCTGACCTTTGTTGTTTCGCGGCTCACGATTCCGGTGCTCGGCGGCAATGACACGCTCTGGTGGAAACTGGGAATCATTATTTCCTGCGGCACACTCGCGGGCGCGATCATTCCGGAATTGGTAAAAGTGTTTACCTCGACCAAGTCCCGGCATGTAAGCGAAGTTGTAACTTCTTCGCGCGAAGGCGGCGCTTCGTTGAATATTCTTTCCGGCCTTGTTGCCGGAAATTTTTCGGCCTATTGGCTCGGTATCAGCATCGTTGCGTTGATGTCGATTGCTTATTACTTCGCAACGCTCGGGCTGGACTTAGGCCTTGGCCTGGGCTCGCTGATGGTTGATCCGGTTGCTGCTCCGGTGTTCGGTTTTGGTCTCGTCGCTTTTGGTTTTCTCGGCATGGGCCCTGTGACCATCGCGGTCGATTCGTATGGACCAGTGACGGACAATGCGCAATCGGTTTACGAGTTATCGTTGATCGAGCAACTGCCGAATGTTCAGAACGACCTGAAACGCGACTACAACATCGATGTGAATTTTGAGCGCGCTAAACATTTGCTCGAGGAGAACGACGGCGCGGGCAATACATTTAAGGCAACCGCGAAACCGGTCCTGATTGGAACGGCCGTAGTTGGCGCTACGACCATGATCTTTTCGATCATCATGGCGCTCACTAATGGTTTGACCACGAACACGACCAGCCTTTCGTTGCTGCATGCTCCGTTTGTGTTGGGACTGATTACCGGCGGCGCCGTCATTTACTGGTTTACCGGCGCTTCGATTCAGGCGGTAACGACGGGCGCCTACCGCGCGGTGGAATTCATCAAAGCCAACATTCGTTTGGAAGGCGTCGAGAAGGCGTCAGTTGAAGACAGCAAGAAAGTCGTGGAGATTTGCACGCAATACGCGCAGAAAGGCATGTTCAATATTTTTCTGACCGTGTTTTTCTCAACCCTTGCTTTCGCGTTCGTTGAGCCGTTCTTCTTTATTGGCTACCTGATCTCCATTGCCATCTTTGGTTTGTACCAGGCAATCTTTATGGCCAACGCCGGCGGCGCCTGGGACAACGCCAAAAAAGTCGTCGAGGTTGATCTGAAAATGAAAGGCACGCCGCTGCACGATGCGACTGTCGTAGGCGACACCGTCGGCGATCCTTTCAAGGACACTTCGTCGGTGGCGTTGAATCCGGTAATCAAGTTTACGACGCTGTTCGGTTTGTTGGCCGTGGAGTTGGCCGTTAGTCTGACGGCCAGGAATAATGGAGACACAACCTTGACGCACATTCTGGCGCTGGGCTTTTTCCTGGTTTCGGTCTTCTTTGTTTGGCGATCGTTTCATGGCATGCGCATCGGCACGCTTGCCGATCAGGCGGCTGAAGTACTTGCGGCCAAACGAGCCGCCGGCGACTAAAGCCAATCTGTGCTTAGTGTAAAGCAAACTGTTAGTTTGCGGTGGTGGCTTACTATTAAGTTGAGTGCTGACCAACCACCGCAAACTAACAGTTTGCTTTACGACGAAAAGGCCCTCGAAGATTACCCCGAGAAACTTGAAACTCTGCACCCGAAACTCTAAACTCTGAGAACCATGAGCTCGCACGTTCATTCATACCCTGAAGCTGACACGCTGCTTGGCGCTGCCCTGGCGCCGCTGGATTGGACGCGATCGGTTTCCCTGGTTTTTGTGTTTAGTTTGCTGACCGCGCTGGCCGCGCAAATCGTCATTCCAATCGGCCTGGTTCCTATCACGGCGCAGACTTTCGCTGTGCTGTTAACCGGCGCGCTGTTGGGATCACGTCTGGGCGCGATGGCAATGATTGTTTATTTGGTCGAAGGCGCCAGTGGCTTGCCTTTCTTCTATGGCGGACACGGCGGTATCACGCATTTGCTTGGGCCAACTGGTGGGTATCTGGTTGCATTTCCCGCCGCGGCATTCGTCACCGGCGCGTTTGCGGAAAACGGCTGGGACAAACGCTTTCTGACGGCAGTTGCCGCAATGTTCGCCGGCTCAGCGATCATTATCGTCGCCGGCTGGGCCTGGTTTGCATTTGTGACTCATACCGCGCCCGGCGCGGCGTTCAAGCTCAGCATCGCTCCGTTTCTCATCGGCGACGTCATTAAGATCGCACTTGCCGCCGCGGTGCTGCCGGCGGGCTGGTCTCTCCTGAAACGGAAAGCATCTAACAAGAATTGAAGCAAAGTTTTTAAGGCAACGCGACCCTCGTTCGTTTCGGCGAGCGAGGGTTTTGTTTTGTCCGGCCGGCGGTTGATCGATTTATGAAAATACTAAAAGTACGTTCACGCCAACGCGAAGAGTTGCTCGAGATTACCGAGCAGGTTGAGCGCGAACTCCAGCAGTCGGAATCTAAGGAAGGTATCGTTGTGCTTTATGTGCAGCATACGACGGCGGGTCTGACTGTTAACGAGAATGCGGACCCGGATGTGCCGCGCGACATGCTTCATGCTTTTCGTACGCTGATTCCGCAACACGGCATGGGCTTTCGTCATGGCGAAGAGAATTCCGACGCGCACATTAAAGCTACGCTGGTGGGTTCGTCGGTGACAGTTCCTTTCAAAGATGGAAAGCTGCTGTTGGGACGCTGGCAGGGAATATTTCTGTGCGAGTTTGACGGTGGCCGCGAGCGGCAAGTGATCATGATGGTGCAGTCGTAGGACAGGCATTCCTGCCTGTCCTCTTTTGCTAGGTGCCTTGTACGAGTTTGCTGATCACCCGCGAGCGCTCACTAATCCTCGCTGAGCTGCTTCATTACTTCCGCAAATTTTTCTACGTCCGCGCGGGTGCGCTCCATGGCGCGACGGCTATCTAGATAGGCAGTCCAGACCGGGGTCTGCGTCAACGCCTTAGTTGTGTCTTCGTCGAGCGTCTGCGCCATCAACGCGATCAGGTCGCTAACGACGCGAGTGTGTTCCAGCAATGATTGGATAATGGAGTAGGCGAGGCGTGCCTGAGGGGAGTCGAGATCTCGTGGTTGTTCGTTGTCAGACATGGTGGCTTCGATCGGGATCCAGGAATATTTGCCGCATTAACGCGGATAGCGCGGGTCAAGATCAAGCGAGTGGCAAGAAAGGAAGCTCAACGACTTTGCCGGCCAATTCCTGATCGGCGGCGGCAACCTTCACGAGCGTCCCGGGCGCGATGTAATCGTATTTCAAATATGCGAGCGCGACGCTGCAGTTGAGTTTCGGAGAGAATGTCACCGAGGTCATCCGGCCAATCTCTTTTCCATCGGCTGAATTAACAACGGCGCCGGCGCTGATTGCGACTGTTCCAGCGAACATCAAACCGGACAACTTTTTCGCGACGTGCCCACGATACTTAATTCGCGCAATGATCTCCTGGCCGATGTAACAACCCTTCGCATAACTGACGGCGTCGTCCAGGTTCGTTTCTGTGACAACGTTAGTGTCATCCATGTCGATGCCGTGGCGCGGCACACCTGCTTCAATGCGTAAAACCTCGAGCGCGTCATAGCCAATAGGTTGCGCGCCGGCTTGGCGCAATGCATTCCACAAACCGTTGGCGTGATCGCTATGAACAATCAAATCAAAGCCGTCTGCCCCAGTGTGCGAAGCATGAATGACTGTTACGTCCGTCGTTGCCTCAGCCTGTTGCCAACTGATTTGTCGCACCGCTTGCGGCCCTGAGACGCCGGCTGCGTCGCCCAACACTGAACCAACAACACTTGCCGCTTTTTTACCCTGCACCGACAACATCACCGTGTCGGTCGTTATGTCTTTCACGCGAAAATCGCCGGCCAGCGTAAAGCGCTCGATCGTTTTCAGCACCGTTTCATGTGTCGCCGCCTCGGTGTCGATCAAGAAGGTAGGACAGACATTCCTGTCTGTCCCTTTATTGGTCCCTTCGTCCTTTAAGCGTATGACACGCACACTGGCGATCAGTCTTCCCTGCACATTCGGAAACGCCGCCGGCATCCAATTGCCCACCTCGAGAGCCTTCATGTCGTTGGTGATCAACCCATTGAGAAACTGCACTGCTTCGGAGCCACTCACCAGCAAGCGCCCGCGCGGAGAAAGATCAAGCAAACCTGCGCCAGCTTCGCGCACTGCTGCATATTCCTGCGCAACCTCGCCATACGAAGCGGGCACGGACCAGCCATCGCGATCGGTCATTAAAGCACCGAGTTGCGCGTGCGCTTCATCGAGCGCAAGTTTTCGGATCGCAATCTGTTCTGCTGCTTCGGTCATAGAGTCTTCTTCGCGGCTTTGCCGCCTGCCGTGCGGAAAGGCTCTGCCTTTCCGATCGCGTATTGATTTTATGGGCTACGCCCAATCCGAGGCGTAGCCTCTAATAGAAAAGTTCCAGCGGAAAGGCAGAGCCTTTCCGCACGGGAGGCGGCGAAGCCGCTGGCGCGAGCCGGCGCTTGCGTCACGCGGCATTCAAACGATCACCCATCTCAAAACCGCGCAACGCCCGCGCAATCAGTTGATAGTCCGCAAGCTGCCGCTGCTCACGCCGGTGCGACGCCAGCACCTGCGGACTGGGATGATAGATCGGTACCAGCACCCGGCCGTTCCATTCGTGAATCCTCGCCGCGGATTCTTTCAAAGTCAGATCGTGCGGGTGCAACGTTCTAATCGCTTCCAGCGCAACCGAACCCAGCGTGACCACGAGCAGCGGATCAATCACATCAAACGTGCGTCGCAAAAACTCGGAACAGTTTTTCAACTCCAGCTTGCTCGGCTTGCGGTTCGCACCCGATTCAGTGCGCGGGTTGCACAGCGCAGCGCTGGTAATGAAGATGTCCTGCCGCCGCAAGTCGATCGACGCCAGAAAGCGATCAAAGTTTTTGCCTGACTGATCTCCCGAAAAAGGAACGCGGGTTTGATCAGCACCTTTCCGTCCCGGCGCTTCGCCGATGAACATTATCCGAGCAGTCAGCGGTCCATTGAGTTCACTGAACACGGCCGAACGATCACACATTGCCGCGCAGCGAGTGCAATTCGCCGCTTCGGCAACTAACTGTTTGAATTGAAACTGATTCGCCAAAGTAAAACTGAAAGCGTTAAGGCCGCAGGCTAATCCTGTAGGTTTTGATTTTTGAGTTGAGCGTGGTTGCATTCATTCCCAGCAAACGCGCCGCACGCGATTGATGGCCGCCGGTCTGCTCCAGCGCGCGACGGATAAGATCGATTTCAAAGCGCCGTACTTGATCATAAAAATTGATTCCGCCTCCCAGGTCATGGACCGCCGCGAGACTCGCGCCTGCTTCCGAAGCCGCGGCCACCGATCGCGGATCGCTTATTTCGGGACGCAGGCACTCGCGCGTAACTTCGTCACCGGGCGCAATCACCACCGCGCGCTCAATCGCATTCTCCAGTTCGCGCACATTGCCGGGCCACGAATAAGCTTCCAGCAAGGCCAGCACTTCCGGAACAACCTGCTGCGAAATGTGGCGCGCATTCTCTTCGTTGTATTTCTCAATGAAGTGCTGGGCCAGCGGCAAAATGTCTTCGCGTCTATCGCGCAATGGCGGCAGCTCGATCGGCACAACTGCCAGGCGGTAATACAAATCTTCGCGAAACGCTCCTTGTTTGACCGCTTCCTTCAAATCGATGTTGGTGGCCGCGATGATGCGCACGTCGACGCGGCGCGGTGTGGTGTCGCCCAGCGGCGTGAACTCGCGCTCCTGAATCACGCGCAGCAGGCGCACCTGTGTTTCCGGTGGGATGTCGCCAATCTCATCGAGAAAAATTGAGCCGCCGTCCGCAACTTCGAACAAACCTTTCTTCGCGGCGACTGCGCCGGTAAAGGCGCCACGCGTGTGTCCAAACAGTTCGGATTCAAGCAACTCGGAAGGAATGTTTGAACTGTTTACGGTCACGAACGGTTTGCCCGCGCGCATGCTCGACTCATGAATCGCTTTCGCAATCAGTTCTTTTCCGGTACCGCTTTCGCCGGTAATCAAAACAGTCGAACGCGCGGGCGCCACTTGTTCCACCAGCCGGAAAACTTCCTGCATGATGTCGGAACGGCCGACGATAGCGCCGCGATCGACGGCCCGGCTCATTGCACGCCGCAGGGTGCGTCGCTCTTCTTCCTTGCGCCGGCGCTTAATTCCGGCGGCCACAGTTCCAGTGATTTGCTCGTTTTGAAATGGCTTGCGGATGCAGCCAAAAGCGCCATGCTCCCAGGCGGCAATGGCTGTATCAAACGTCGCATAAGCGGTAATCATGACGACGACCGCATCTGAATCGATTTTCAAAAACTCTTCGAGCGCGCGCAGACCGCCAATTCCCGGCATCGAAACATCCAGCAGCACGACGTCGTAAGCGCGCCGGCCGTAGGCTTCCAATCCTTCCTCGCCCGTCTTTGCCAGATCGACGCGATAGCCTTCAGACGAGAGCAGCGTCTCGAGGACTTCGCGCATGATCTCTTCATCGTCAACGATGAGCACAGATCCTTTTTTAGCGATGCGTCTATCGGTTTTTAGCGGCAAATTTAGTGGTCCTCAATTCGGAGCAGTCAGTTTAGGGGAGATTGAGGCAAAAAAAAAGGCAAGAGCCTGTGGCGAGAGCAGGGGTCAGAGAACAGAGGTCAGAAGTCAGAAATCAGAGGTCAGGGGTCAGGGGTCAGGGGTTAGAGGTCAGAAACAGAAGACTCAGTGCAAAAAAAATCGCAGCTTCGAAATCTGCGATCTCTGTTCTCTGACCTCTGTTCTCTGACTTCTGACCTCCGACTTCTGACCTCTGATTTCTGACCTCTGACTTCTGTCTCTAGTCGCCAACTGATTGCAAACGAGCGCGCGCATGAGCAGTCGGCAGCGTAATGCGAAAAGTCGTGCCCCGGCCCGGCGCGCTTTCCACGCTGATGTGGCCCGAATGCTCCTGAACGATCCCGTAAGACACCGCGAGACCGAGGCCAGTGCCGGCGCCAACTCCCTTGGTCGTGTAAAACGGATCGTAAATCTTGGCGACATTCTCGGGCGCTATGCCCAAACCCGTATCGGAGACCTCAACGATCAACGAATGATCGTCAGAAGGAATCGTCGCAATCCTGATCGA
>JAVEDP010000013.1 GCA_030841085.1 Pyrinomonadaceae bacterium | reverse complement strand
CGCTGCCGACGGGAGTGGAGATGGTGATGCCGGGCGACAACGTGGCGATGGAGATCGAATTGATTGCGCCGATCGCGATGGAGAAGGGCTTGCGCTTCGCTATTCGCGAAGGTGGTCGCACGGTTGGAGCAGGCACGGTCAGCGAGGTCGTCGAGTAGGCAGTAGGCAGGAGCAGTAGGCAGAAACAAAAGCATTGCCGATTTCCAATTGCCGATTGCCGATTGGAAAGAAACGCAAAGACGAAGAAGTTAAATCGGAAATTGGCAATCGGAAATCGGAAATAACAAGATGCCACGCGATAATATTGTTCTTCAGTGTATTGATTGTAAGAGTCGGAACTACGTAACGACCAAGAATAAGAAGACCACGCCTGATCGGCTTGAGTTTAGTAAGTTCTGTCGCCGTTGCCGCAAACACACTGATCATAAAGAGACGAAGTAGCTAACATTTCCGATTGCCAATTGCCGGTTTCCGATTGGCTTCTCGCGAGAGACCAATCGGCAATCGAAAATCGGCATTCGGCAATGACGGGAGGGGTATAGTGTCAACGGTTAGCACGTCGGTCTCCAAAACCGAAAGTCCGGGTTCGAATCCTGGTACCCCTGCCAGCTTTGAAGCAATGAGTGACTGGCGAAGAAGGTTGACCAAGTAATGGCTGAGACAGACAACCCAGATACGTCGATGGTGCCACCGTCACCGCGCGCTGCGCGCTTTGGTGAAGGCGGGGAAGGCAAGCCAGCCCGGCGCGAGCGTGGTTTGAGCGGACCTCGGAAGAGTGCATTTGGACGTTTAGCTCAGTTCCTGCGCGACGTGCGCGCGGAAATGAACCGGGTATCCTGGCCGAGCGTAACTGAGGTAAAAAACACCACGATCATTACGCTCGTCGCCGTTGTCTTCTTCGCGATTTATCTATTTCTGGTGGACAGAGTTTGGGCGTTCCTGCTGGTCCAACTCAACCATCTGCTCAACTGGATGACCGGAGTTTGATCGTCAAGGAAACATTAATGGAGCACTGGTTCATACTTCATACATACTCCGGCCACGAGAAAAAAGTGCGCGACAGCCTGGAGGCGCGCATTCGTGATATGGATTTGCAGGCCGAGATCACGAAGGTGCTGGTGCCGACCGAAACGGTCGTGGAAATGCGCGGCAATAAGCGGATTGAATCGTCGCGAATGTTTTACCCGGGTTACGTCCTGGTGCAGATTGAATGCGACGAGCGCGGGCATATTCCCGACCATGTGTTTCATCTGATTAAGTCCACGCCCAAGGTTACTGGTTTTGTTGGCGGCCATAATCCGACGCCGTTGACCCCTCAGGAAGTCGATCAGATTGTTAACCAGCAGGCCGAGGCGGCAGAGAAACCAAAACCGAAATTCTCTTATGCCTCAGGTGAAACGGTGCGAATCAAGTCGGGACCGTTTCAGAGTTTTACCGGCAAGGTGGAAGAAGTTAACGAAGACAAGTCAACGCTGAAGGTGACCGTGACCATCTTTGGTAGATCAACTCCAGTTGAGTTGAATTTCCTGGACGTTGAAAAAGTCACGTTTGCGGAAGAAGAGTAGGCATTGCCGATTGCCAATTGCCGATTTCCGATTGGCAGCATGGCGAGTGAGGCAGGCTTTGAAAGAGTAAGCAGGTTTTTAAATCGGCAATCGGCAATTGCCAATTGGAAATAATAAGATGGCAAAGAAAATAACAGGCTACATTAAGTTGCAAGTTCCCGCCGGCAAGGCGAATCCGGCGCCGCCAATTGGTCCCGCGTTGGGCCAGCATGGCGTGAACATTATGGAATTCTGCAAGGCGTTTAATGCCAAGACGGCGCAGATGGATCCCGATTTGAAGATCCCGGTGGTCATCACCGTCTATGCAGATCGTTCGTTCACGTTTGAAACGAAGACGCCGCCTGCCGCGGATTTGTTGAAGAAGGCGGCCGGCATTCCCAAAGGTTCCGGCAAGCCCAACCGCGAAAAGGTCGGCACGATATCAAAAGCGAAGATTGAAGAGATTGCGAAAACCAAACTTCAGGATTTGAACACGACAAGTTTGGAGTCAGCTATCAAAACGATTTCAGGAACGGCCCGGCAGATGGGGCTCACTGTCGAGTGAATTTCCGATTGGCGATTGCCAATTGCCGATCAGTCGGACGTCATTGACGTGAAATGAATTTCAGAGGGAGGGAATTGGGAGCCAAAAGGATTGCGCAAATCTGCAATCGGCATTTGGCAATCGCCGATCCCGTTGACCTCAGGAGTAATTAATGAAGAAGCACGGTAAGAAATACAATGCGGCGGCAGAGAAAATTGAAGTCGGTCGCAAGTACAA
The DNA here is from genome assembly GCA_030841085.1 of Pyrinomonadaceae bacterium. GTDB lineage: Bacteria > Acidobacteriota > Blastocatellia > Pyrinomonadales > Pyrinomonadaceae > PSRF01. The sequence goes on along the minus strand of JAVEDP010000013.1, from coordinate 22,536 downwards.
CCTCGAAGACGCAGTAACGAAACTCAAAGAAATCGTGTTTGCCAAGTTTGACGAGACGGTTGAGTTGACCGTTTGGCTTGGCGTCGATCCGCGCAAAGCGGACCAACTGGTGCGCGGCACGATTGTTCTTCCCCACGGTCTCGGCAAATCCAAAAAAGTTCTGGTCATTGCCCAAGGCGAAAAGATCAAAGAAGCCGAAGAGGCCGGCGCCGATTTTGTCGGTGGCGAAGACATGGTCGATAAGATCAAAGGCGGCTGGCTTGATTTCGATGCTGTCGTTGCCACACCCGACATGATGCGGCTGGTTGGCGGACTCGGGAAAGTGCTCGGCCCGCGCGGCCTAATGCCGAATCCGAAAACCGGCACGGTCACGTTTGACGTCAAGACGGCTGTCAAAGAAACGAAGGCCGGCAAAGTTGAATATCGAGTCGACAAAACCGGGGTGATTCACGTTGGCGTCGGCAAAGTCTCGTTCGACGCAGACAAGATTCGCGACAATGCGCGGGTGTTGCTCGAGGCAATCGTGAAGGCAAAGCCATCAACCGCCAAAGGCAAGTACGTGAAGAAAGTAAACCTGGCGGCGACGATGAGCCCCGGCGTTCTGCTCGATGAGGCTGCGTACGTCAAATAGTTAGGAGCGACCAGAATGAAAACAAAAGCACAAAAGCAAAAAGATTTGGAAGCTCTTGCAGAGCAATTTAAGCAAGCGAACGCGGCGATGCTGGTCGGCTTTCAAGGCATGACGGTGCAAAAGGACCAGGAGCTGCGCAATCAGTTGCGCGAAGCAGGCGTTAGCTACGGCGTCGTGAAGAACACTTTGGCGCGCAAGGCTGCTGAAGGAACCGTACTCGAGCAGGCTGCCGATCAGTTTAAAGGTGTCACCGCGGTGGCCCTGAGCCAGCGGGATCCGGTCGGACTTTCAAAGGCGATCGCCAAGTTTAGCAAGGCGAATCCTGAGATTTTCAAGTTTAAGGTCGGCATTGTGGAAGGCAAAGTAGTTGCCTTGCGTGATGTTGAAGCAATCGCCAGCTTGCCTTCGAAGGAAGAGCTGATTTCGAAGATCATGTTCCTGCTTAACGCTCAGGCGCAACGACTCGCGACCGCGTTATCGGCGGTGCCGCGAAACCTGGCGATCGTAGTCAAACAGATTGGTGATCAAAAAGGCGGAGAGGCCGCCTAACAGTTGAGATTTCAAATTTCAAATTTGAGATTTCAGAAATTGAATAGTAAGCACAGGGCCGGACGCGAAAAACGAGCGCCGCGATGAGTCAGATCGCATTTTAGCGCTTCGGATGTTTTCAAAGATGCGATGCAGCAAATTTGAAAAGGTCCCGTGGGTTCTCCTGCTGCAAATCGTAAACAACAGCAACAATAGAACCCTTTTGAGGAGGATTAGTAATCATGGCACTTTCAAATCAAGAAATTCTGGACGCTCTAAAAGAAAAGAGCCTGCTGGAAACTTCTGAGCTGGTTAAGATGATCGAGGAAGCGTTCGGCGTTTCGGCCGCCGCTGCGGCAGTGGCCGCACCTGCTGCGGGCGCAGCCGGCGGAGAAGCGGCTGCAGTTGCCGAGGAGAAAACTGAGTTTGACGTCATCCTGCAGGCCATCGGCGGCAACAAGATCAACGTGATCAAAGTTGTGCGCGAAGTGACGGCGCTGGGCTTGAAAGAAGCCAAGGATCTCGTCGAAGCTGCTCCTAAGGCGGTCAAGGAAGGCGTTTCCAAAGAGGAAGCCGAAACTGTCAGGCAGAAACTGACTGACGCGGGCGCGACCGTCGAAGTTAAGTAATTGGTCCAAAGTATAAAGTCCAAAGTCCGACTCTACGCGAATCGGACTTTGGACGTTGGACTCGCGACTTTGGACTCGGTTTGTTTGTTGGCTTGACACTCATCGTTGCAGTGGTTAAGTTGGGAGAGTATTGAGGGCGCTGGCATTACTCCCAAAAAAAATCGACAAAGAAGCAATCGCTTTTTGCCAAATAAGCGGTCAGGGCATTGTGCGCTCTGACCGCGCTTCGGCGTCTTTACACATTTTCGATTGCCAATTGCCGATTTCCGATTTGATTGCCATCGATCTTAAATCGGCAATCGGAAATTGAAAATCGGCAATCAATAAGGAACTTCTCTTCATGCAAGGAAATCTACTTCAAGCAGTGAGCACAGGATTGGGACGGCGCACAAGTCAGGCGCCCGAACGCGTGGATTTTTCCAAGATTTCGACCGCCGTGAAAATCCCGAATCTGATCGAGATTCAAAGGGAATCCTACAATCGTTTTCTTCAAATGGATTTCCTGCCGGAGGAACGCGAGAACACCGGTCTTCAGGCCGTGTTTGAATCGGTTTTCCCGATCTCGGATTTCCGCGGCACGGCAACGCTCGACTTTGTCGAGTACCAGATTGGTAACTGGCAGTGCAAGTGCGGCCGCCTGGAAGGTTTGAATTACCTTCGCGCCAACTGTAAGAACTGCGGCTCGACGATCAAGGTCAATCCGCTGGCTTCCGGCGAAACGCTTTGTCACAAGTGCGGCACCTTTAACTCCGTGCGACCGCAGCTTTGCGAAAACTGCGGCGAGCCTGTCGGCTTGAAGCATAAGCACGACGAGCAGGAGTGCCAGGAGCGCGGCATGAGTTACAGCGTTCCCTTGAAAGTTAAGATCCGCCTGACCGTCTACGATAAGGATGCCGAGACGGAGACGTTGTCAATTCGCGATATCAAAGAAGAAGAAGTCTTTTTCGGCGAAATTCCGCTGATGACGGATAACGGCACCTTCATCATCAACGGCACCGAGCGCGTGATCGTTTCTCAGCTTCATCGCAGTCCGGGTGTCTTCTTCAAGCGCGGCGCCATCTACATCGCGAAGATCATTCCTTACCGCGGTTCGTGGGTTGAGTTTGAGTACGATCAGAAAAACCTGCTCTACGTGCGCGTAGGCAAACGCAAGTTTCTCGCGTCCATTTTTCTGCGCGCGCTGGGACTCTGGTGGGGCAAAGAATCTGATGGCAAGCTCGCGAAAAGCGATTCGCATCTTGAAGACCGGGTAAAGAATGCCTCTTTTGCTGACGAAGATATTCTGCGCACTCTTTATGTCACTGACGAAATTCGCGTCGAAGACGGTCGGTTGATGATTCAGGTTCCCGAACAGGGACCGAGCGGCCTGGTCGGCATGAAGGTCGATTTTGATATCAAGGGCCGCGGACCTGACGCAATCGTTCGTTCCGGAAAGAAAGTTACAGCTTCCTCCCTCGAAGCTTTGCGCAAAGGGAACATCGGCGAAGTTGAGATGGAAGCGTCGCAGTTTGAAGGTGCTTACGCCGTGGCCGACATAGTCAATAAAGACAGCGGCGAAGTAATTCTCGAAGCCAACAACGAGATTAATCCCGCTAAGCTGCAGGAGATCGTCGAAGGCGGCATCGATAGTTTCTCGGTATTCTTCCCTGAACGCGACGACATCGGCGCTATTCTTTCGCAGACGCTGAAGAAAGACGTCATTACCAAGCCAGTAGATGCGCTGCTCGAGATTTATCGCAAGATGCGTCCGGGCGACCCGCCGACAGTGCAAACTGCTTACAAGTTACTCGAGGCGATGTTCTTTGATCCGCGCAAGTTTGATTTCTCGCGCGTCGGTCGTCTGAAGTTCAACATCAAGATGGGCAAGCCTGAGCGCGATCGCATCAACGATCCGCTGCTTTCGGCGAAAGATTTCTATGAAGTGGTTGCTTATGTTTTGAAGATGCGTAAGAACCCGTCGGAATTTCAGGCAGACGATATCGATCATCTCGGCAACCGGCGCGTGCGCGCTGTCGGTGAGTTGCTCGAAAATCAGTTTCGCATCGGTCTCGAGCGAATGGAACGCGCCATCAAGGAAAAGATGTCGATCCATCAGGAAATGCAGACCACGATGCCGCGCGATTTGATCAATGCCAAGCCGGTCACCGCTGCAGTGCGCGAGTTCTTTGGTTCCAGTCAGCTTTCGCAGTTCATGGACCAGACGAATCCGCTTTCCGAGATTACGCACAAACGCCGTCTGTCGGCGCTGGGACCAGGCGGTCTTTCGCGTGAACGCGCGGGTTTCGAAGTGCGCGACGTTCACCCGACTCACTATGGCCGCATTTGTCCTATTGAGACGCCTGAAGGTCCGAACATTGGGTTGATTTCGAGTCTTTCCTGTTTCGCGCGTATTAATGAATTCGGTTTCATCGAAGCGCCTTACCGCAAGGTGACTGACGGCCGTGTGATCGAATATGTGCGCGTTCTTAATGGCGGCGACACCAAGCTAAAGCCCGGCGAGCATATCCCGCTGGATGAGCTCGAAAAGGCGAACCGCAAGCTTGCCGCCAGTGGCCGCAAGGCCGAGTATGAGCCGTGGCCGTTTTATCTGACGGCTTGGGAAGAAGACAAACACGTCGTTGGTCAGGCGAACATCGAACTCGACGAAACGCGCTACATCGTTAACGAACGCAATGCCGCACGCAAAGCCGGCGAGTTCATCCTGGCCCAGCGTAAAGACATTGAATACGTCGACGTGTCGCCGAAACAGCTTGTCTCGGTAGCTGCGTCGCTCATTCCATTCCTCGAAAACGACGACGCGAACCGCGCCTTGATGGGTTCGAACATGCAACGCCAGTCGGTACCGCTGTTGCGCGCTGAAGCGCCGTACATCGGCACTGGCATGGAGAAGACTACTGCTCGCGATTCCGGTGCAGTTGTAACCGCGCGCCGCGACGGCGTGGTCGATTACGTCGATTCCGAGCGCTTGATTATTAAGGCCGATCATCATGTCGACGGCACCATCTCGCGCGAAGTGACGGCGGACATCTACACGCTGATCAAGTTCAAACGATCCAATCAAAACACCTGTATCAACCAACGGCCTATCGTGCACGTTGGCGAGCGTGTAGAAAAAGGCCAGGTCATCGCCGATGGTCCATGTACCGATCGCGGCGAGCTGGCGCTGGGACGCAACGTGCTGGTGGCCTTCATGCCCTGGCGCGGTTACAACTTTGAAGACGCGATTCTCGTTTCCGAACGATTGGTGAAAGAGGATTACTACACCTCGATTCACATTGAAGAACTGGAAATCGAAGCGCGCGATACCAAGCTGGGACCGGAAGAAATCACGCGCGACATTCCCAACGTCGGCGAGAACATGCTGCGTGACCTCGACGACAGCGGCATCATTCGCATCGGCGCGCAAGTTAAACCAGGTTCTATCCTGGTCGGCAAAGTTACGCCCAAAGGCGAGACCCAGTTGACTGCCGAAGAAAAACTTTTGCGCGCGATCTTCGGTGAGAAAGCCGGCGACGTTAAAGACGCTTCGCTTGTTTCACCTCCGGGCATCGACGGCACGGTCGTGGACGTTCAGGTGTTTACTCGCAAAGGACAGGAAAAGGACCAGCGTTCGCTGACCATCGAGCAGGAAGAAGAAGACCGCCTGCGGCGCGACCTCGAGGACGAGATTCGTATTCTGCAGGAACAGCGCGACCAGCGCATTCACGAATTGCTCGACGGCCGCAAGCTTTCCGCGGACCTAACAGTAAACCGTGAGGTGGTTATTCCTAAGGGCGTGACTATCACGCGCGAAATGCTCGAAGGCATCGAAGCCAAGGTACTGCGAAAAGTTCAGATGGCTTCGTCGCGAGTCGACGTCGGCGCCGAGATCAAGGAATACGAAGATCGCACTGAGCGGCAGATCAAGATTCTTTCGGACATTTACGAAGAGAAGATTGCCAAGCTGCGACAGGGCGACGAACTGGCGCCGGGCGTCATCAAGATGGTCAAAGTCTTCATCGCCATGAAGCGCAAGCTTTCAGTTGGCGACAAGATGGCCGGACGTCACGGAAACAAGGGCGTGATTGCACGAATCCTGCCGGAAGAGGACATGCCTTACTTGCCTGACGGCACGCCGGTAGAGATCGTGCTGAACCCGCTCGGCGTGCCATCGCGCATGAACGTGGGCCAGATTTTGGAAACGCATCTCGGCTGGGCGGCGCGCGTGCTTGGCGTTCACTTTGCGACGCCGGTTTTCGACGGCGCGACTGAAGCCGAAATCAAAGACAAGCTGAGAGAGGCTGGCGTTAAGGCAACCGCGCTCGGCTTGCCGGAAATTATCAACGAGTCAGGCAAGGCGATTCTTTACGATGGCCTGGCGGGCGAGCCATTTGAGCAGAAGGTAACGGTTGGTTACATCTACATGCTCAAACTTTCGCATCTCGTCGACGACAAGATTCACGCTCGTTCAATTGGACCATACAGCTTGATCACGCAGCAGCCGCTGGGTGGTAAGGCACAGTTTGGCGGACAGCGATTTGGAGAAATGGAAGTGTGGGCGCTGGAAGCTTATGGCGCGGCGCACATTCTTCAGGAACTCCTGACCGCAAAGTCCGACGACGTTGCCGGCAGATCGAAAATCTATGAAGCGATCGTCAAGGGCGAAGCGGATTTCGATCCGGGTTTACCGGAATCGTTCAACGTGCTGGTGCGCGAGCTGCAGTCGCTGTGTCTGGACGTGGAATTGATCAATAAGGTAGTGCCCGGCAACGGCGACGCAAACGGCGACGGGATCGGCGAAGCGCTTATTACGAGCGCGGTCGAGGGATAAATACTGTCCAAAGTCCAATGTCCAAAGTCCAAAGTCAAATCGACTTAGCGGACATTGGACATCGGACATTGGACCTTGGACTCCGGAGAAAAGATGTTTCGATTTCAACAAGAGAAGACGCAATTAGCTCCAGACTTTGAAGCGATTCGAATCTCGCTGGCCTCACCGGAAAAAATCCGGCACTGGTCGCACGGCGAGGTGACGAAGCCGGAGACGATCAACTACCGCACGTTCAAGCCCGAGCGCGATGGACTTTTCTGCGCGCGCATCTTTGGACCGGTAGCTGATTGGGAGTGCCTCTGCGGTAAGTACAAACGCATGAAGCATCGCGGCGTGATCTGCGACAAGTGCGGCGTGGAAGTGACACAGGCAAAAGTACGCCGCGAACGCCTGGGCCATATCGATCTGGCCAGTCCCTGTTCGCATGTCTGGTTCTTCAAAGGTCTGCCTTCGCGCATTGGTCACCTGCTGGACATTCCGCTGCGCGAGCTGGAAAAAGTTCTCTACTTCGAAGCTTACATTGTTATCGATCCGGGCGACGTGCCGGGAATTAAAGAGCGCGAGTTGCTGACGGACGAGCGTTATCGCGAACTGGTGCGCGACTATCCGGCAGCGTTTGTCGCCAAGATGGGCGCCGAAGCGATTAAAGAACTGCTGCAGATGGTTAAGGTCGAGGAGTTGTCGATTGAACTTCGCAAGCGCATGCGCGAAGAAACCTCGCAGCAGAAGAAACTCAAATATTCCAAGCGCCTGAAAGTTGCCACGTCATTCTTGAAGTCCGGCAATCGTCCGGAGTGGATGATCCTGGACGTAATTCCGGTCATCCCACCCGAGCTTCGTCCATTGGTACCTTTGGATGGCGGCCGTTTCGCAACCTCGGATCTAAACGATCTTTATCGTCGCGTTATCAATCGCAACAACCGTTTGAAGAAGCTGATGGAGCTGCGCGCGCCCGAAGTTATCGTGCGCAACGAAAAACGCATGCTTCAGGAAGCAGTCGATGCCCTGTTCGATAACGGGCGTCGCGGCCGCGTGCTGCGTGGCGTCAACAATCGTCCGCTGAAGTCTTTGAGCGGAACTTTGAAGGGCAAGCAGGGACGTTTTCGTCAGAACCTGTTGGGCAAACGCGTCGACTACTCAGGCCGTTCGGTGATTGTTGTCGGTCCGGAATTGAAACTGCACCAGTGCGGCTTGCCTAAGAAGATGGCGCTCGAACTGTTCAAGCCGTTCATCTACAACCAACTTGAAAAGCAGCAACACGCCGCCACTATTAAGCAGGCGCGAGAAATGGTTGAGCGCCAGGAGCCCGTTGTTTGGGACATTCTCGAAGAAGTAATTCGCGAGCATCCGGTGTTGCTGAACCGCGCGCCAACGCTGCATCGTCTCGGCATCCAGGCGTTCGAGCCAGTCCTGGTCGAAGGCAAAGCCATCAAGATCCATCCGCTCGTCTGTACGGCATTCAACGCCGACTTTGACGGCGATCAGATGGCGGTACACATTCCGCTGTCGCCGGAAGCGCAGATTGAAGCGGCGGTGTTGATGCTTTCGAGCAACAACATTCTCAGTCCGGCCAGCGGTCAGCCAATCGCGGTGCCTTCGCAGGACATCGTGCTCGGAATTTATTATCTGACGCGCGACAAGCCCGGCGCGAAAGGCGAGGGTCGAGTTTTCGCTTCGCTTGAAGAAGTGCTGCTGGCACTTGACGCGCAATATGTTACTACGCAGACGCCAATCAAGCTGCGCATTCAGGGCGATCTGATCGACCTTACCCAGGAACACGATCAGCAGGACATTCTGCGCGCAGTCGTTCAGGACGATGTGCGCCGCGTGATCAATACGACGGTTGGCCGCGTCATCTTTAACGATTCGATCCCGGCGGGATTGCCGTTTATCAATGGCACGCTGAAGAAAAAAGGACTGCAATCGCTCGTCAACTATGCGCACATTCGTCTCGGGCACGAGATGACGGTGAAGATGCTCGACGATTTGAAGAGTCTCGGTTTCCTTTACGCCACCCGGGCCGGCATCTCGATCGGCATCGACGATCTGGTTACGCCTGATGCCAAGAAGGGACTGGTTCACAAAGCTGAGCAGGACGTGATCGCGGTTGAACAACAGTATCTCGACGGCGTGATCACAAACGGCGAACGCTATAACAAAGTCATCGCCATCTGGTCCGAAGTGACTGACAAAGTTGCCAAGGAAATGTTCAAGGCGATGGACGAGCGCGAGAAATCTTCGGGCGAGCTGAATCCAATCCTGGTCATGAGCGATTCCGGGGCGCGCGGCAGTGCGCAACAGATTCGCCAGTTGGCGGGTATGCGCGGCTTGATGGCGCGACCTTCCGGCGAAATTATCGAGACACCGATTCATGCAAACTTCCGTGAAGGCCTGAACGTGTTGCAGTACTTCATCTCAACGCACGGCGCGCGCAAGGGTCTCGCCGACACGGCGTTGAAAACTGCCGACTCGGGTTACCTGACGCGGCGACTGGTTGACGTGGCCCAGGACGTGATCATCAGCGAACAGGACTGCGGCACACTGCGCGGCATTCCTGCCAGCGCGATTGTAGAAGGCGGCGAGGAAATCGAGTCGCTGCGCGATCGCATCGTCGGTCGCACGGCGCTGGAAGATGTTATCGATCCGGTCGAGGGCCGAACCATCGTCGAAACCAATCAGGAAATCGACGAAGGCCTGGCAGCCGAGATTCAACGTTCGGGAGCGCAACGCGTTCGCATTCGTTCAGTGTTGACCTGCGAATCGCGGCGTGGCTGCTGCATCAAGTGCTACGGCCGCAACCTCGCAACCGGTCGGCCGGTCGAAATCGGGGAAGCGGTCGGCGTGATCGCGGCCCAGTCAATCGGCGAGCCGGGTACACAGCTCACCATGCGCACGTTCCACATCGGCGGTACGGCGCGGCTGGAAGAGTCGTCGAAGCATGAAGCGCGTCAGGACGGCGTGATCAAATATGTCGAACTGCAAACCGTGAAGAGCCGCAAGGGTGAGCGCATCGCCATGAATCGCAACGGTTCAGTGATAATCATGGACGATCGTGGACGCGAAGTAGCGCGTTATCAGATCGTTTATGGCGCGCACATTCTGGTCGAAGACGGCGCCCGCGTGACGCAGGATCAGTTGCTGGCTACGTGGGATCCGTTCACATTCGCAATTCTGACTGAGGTTGCGGGTCACATTAAGTTCCAGGACTTGAAGGAAGGCGTGACTTACGACGAAGAGGTCGACGAGGTAACCGGTCAGTCGCGCATGGTTGTGAAAGACTCGCCTGACGAGAAGAAACAACCGCGTATGGAAATTCGCAACGCCAGCAACAAGATACTGAAGACGTATCAGATGCCGGTGCGAGCGAACCTGATGGTGGTTGATGGGGAAACGGTGGAGCCTGGCGACGTCATCGCCAAGATTCCGCGTGAGACAACAAAGACCAAGGACATCACCGGCGGTTTGCCGCGCGTCGTCGAGCTGTTCGAAGCAAGACGCCCGGCGGAGACGGCCGTTATGTCGGAAATCGACGGCATCGTCGCACTTGGCCCAATCGCCAAAGGCAAACGCAAGCTGATCATTACCGGCGACGATGGCGAGGAGCGCGAGTATGACATTCCGCGCGGCACGCACATCAACGTGCAGGAAGGTGACCGCGTACGCGCCGGCGAAGCGCTAATGGATGGCCCGCTCAATCCGCACGACATTCTGCGTGTACTCGGAATGCAGCGCTTGCAGGAATACCTCGTCAATGAAATCCAGGAGGTCTATCGTCTGCAAGGCGTGAACATCAACGACAAGCATATCGAAGTGATTGTTCGTCAGATGCTGCGCTGGGTGAAAATCAAGGAAGTGGGCGACACCGACTTCCTGCTGGAGGAGCAGGTGGACCGGTTCCGCTTCACTGACGAGAACGAGCGCGTGGTCGGCGTGAAGGGCGAAGTCGCACAGGCTGAACCGCTGTTACTGGGTATCACCAAAGCGTCGTTGTCTACCGATTCATTTATCTCGGCAGCGTCGTTCCAGGAAACCACACGCGTGCTGACTGAAGCGGCGATTTCCGGACGCATTGATTATCTGCGCGGTTTGAAGGAAAACGTGATCATGGGACGGTTGATTCCGGCCGGCACCGGCATGGAGTATTACCGCAACGTTGATATCGAACGCGACGAAACGCTCGATCAAGTACGCGATCGCGACCTCGATGAGTTTCCAGACATCGTTGGGGGCCATGATATGACGGCCCCGCCGGCACGTGAGCCACTGGTTACTGCGAGTACTGATGGCGAGCCGGAAGAAGTCATCGAATAGCTGGGACAGAAAACTGAAGTGTTTCAACGCTGGGGCCTCGATTCCTGCGGAGGTAACTCAAAAGGTGAGACCGCTGGATCGGGGCCACCGAACTTTATTGTTAGCCAATCATCATCCCTTTCGTTTTCACCGCTTTCAACTGTGATCTCAGTGATCAAGCTTCCTTGACTGAGTTTGGACTTAAACGGGTTCCACCTCCGCCTAGACTCACTTGGCATAGGAACAAAAGAATGGGACTTGAAGAACTGTTCTTGGGTAATCTTGCCCGAGAGAAGTTCTAACAACCCTCTAGCGGAAATTCTTATTTCATTGTCTGACATGCTACTAGCTCCTCCGAAACTTCTTCCGATGAACGCCTGCGTACCTTCGAACAGATACCCCGCATTTTGGGCAGTTCGCTCGGCCTCTGGAAAACATTCGCCCATTTGGTCAAAGGCTTCTAAGATCCTCTTTCCCACTTTTGAAAAGCACTTTCCTCTATACAGGGTTGCCACCAAATTTCGTTGTATTTGAAAGCTCGGTGCCGTTTCCTGCACTACAAAAGTTAATACAAAGGCGATCCCTGCGTTTTCCCGCAAGAAGTAATTGATTGCATCGTCTACGTGGTAACTTGCGAGGTCACGCGCCCGACTGAGGAGATCGCATCCGCCGTCGCAAACTATTATTGCCGCAGGTCCACTATAATTAGCCCTTGCTAGCTTTGTAGCTTTCTCCTCAAGTCGCGAGTAAATCGTGTTGTGAACTAGTGATGTCAGCTCCTTGTTGTAAGGCCACGACCTTGAGTAGTACTTCCCGTCGGGATCATACTTGATTTGGATTTCGATTCTTGTATCACTTATGCGATACGTTCTCTTTTGATCAGGAGCTAGAGCAATGGCGTCAAGAAAACGGAAGAAATGTTCGTTGAATACATCCCTGTCAAGATGACTTCGATGTGGGATCTTGAAACGCGGGTTCGGCCTTGGCCAAACTTTTGTGCTCACCTCAGTGCCAACCCTCAAACCAAACGCACTTGTTTTTAATCCTCTCTTGCAGAGTATGTCATTCAGCCCGATAGAGAGGGCTTGAATCGGGTATACCTCATCGATACCCCTGTCGGAGACGGTGGCTATGTCAGCGATGAATCCATGGGATTTGTCAAGATTTGAAACGAAATACAGATCGGGTCTGGTTCCCAAATCAGGTTCGTGCGTCACGGTTCCTAATTTACTAAAAACATTCAGGAGAACGACCTCCCACTCGGCGCCAAGTGAGTGTTCGTCTTCCTTATTCAGTCTCCTCGTATGTTCTTTGAGCTGACTCTTCGATAAGAATCGAGCGTTTTCATTAATTAGGCGCTGAAGCGTTCTGCGAGAGAAGATGGCCATATCGTTGTGAAGCTTGACGAAGTCAGAGCCGGAGTTGCAATGATAACAAACGTGGGATGCTGTCTGAAGGAGCCTCGGGATCGCGCCATTCGTCCAGGCGGCGCACCTCAAATCCCGCTGACAAACCACCATTCACAAAATCTGAAACGTTGTGAAGAAATGCGCCGACACGTTCGAGCTCGCCGGTTTGCGTGTTGCTGAACTGGGCCTGGCCGCCCATTAATTGGCGCATCGGGTGCAATTCGCAAATGAATAGTCTTCCGTTTAGTCGCAACACCCGAACAGCTTCTGCGAACACGGTCTTTAAATGTTCGACGTGTTCCAGAATCAACATCGCAATAATGGTGTCCGCCGTTTCGTCGGCCAGCGGCCAGCGGATCCGAACATCATGTTGAATGAAACGCGCTTTTGAATCTCGAACGCGTGTTGTCGCACGGCGCAGCATCTCTTCAGAAAAATCCAGCGCGATGATGCTTGCCGCCTGTGTCGCCAGCCACTCGGTGTTGCGGCCCGTGCCACAACCAATCTCTAATATGTCGCGCCCGGCAATCGGCAGCTCCGCCAGTCGTAAGATTTCCCCGGCCAGCTCGCGCGTGCGGTTAGGATCGGCGTCATACGTCTCGGCCCAGCGATCGTAAGCGGCGGCGATTCCAGTTCCTTTTCTGACTTTGCTCATCTTGCAAATCATAGCTGCGATGGGATAATCGCCAAAGTGCTACAAGAGTTAGCAGTGTCTTAATTTTAGTTCTCTGTGCGTCCTTTGCGTCCTCTGTGTTTCTGTGGTGAGCAATGGCGAAAAACATTCACCACCGAGGCACAAAGGACACAAAGGACGCACAGAGAAGTTTCAAACCAACACTACCGAGAGTTATGGCCTTAGTTTGTGAAGGATGCCAAAACAAAATGTCTGCGATTGATAGCAAGCGAATAAAAAACCTACCCGGCGCGCGCAAGGCGGCGTTGCCCCCTTTCATTTCGCCGCAGCTTGCGACGCTGGTGGCCTCCGCGCCCGCCGGCGCCGAATGGCTGCACGAATTGAAGTTTGATGGCTATCGCATGGTGTGCCATCTGCATCGTGGCAAAGCGCGTTTCTGGAGTCGCAATCAAAAGGACTGGACGGAAAAATTTCCTAATTTGAGCAAGGCGTTAAAGGCCCTGCCAGTCACTGCCGCGATCCTCGATGGGGAAGTTGTCGTTGTCGATAAAGCAGGCCGCAGCAGCTTTCAGAAATTGCAGCAGTCGATGAAAGGGGGCGCCGCTACTTTTGTTTTTCAGATTTTTGATCTGATCTACCTTGATGGCTACAACCTGACTCGTGTTCCTTTACGAGAAAGGAAAGCGCTGCTGGAAGATTTGCTGGCCGGGGTCGACGCAAAAGGCCCGCTTCGTTACAGCGATCATGTCGTCGGAAATGGCGATCGCTTTTTCAAACAGGCATGCGCCTACGGCATTGAAGGAATCGTTTCCAAACTTGCTGATTCCGTTTACGAATCGACGCGGACGCGTAGTTGGTTGAAGGTTAAGTGCACTAAGCGCCAGGAATTTGTCATTGCCGGTTACACGCCGTCAAAGAAAAACTTTCCCGGTTTCGGATCGTTGATACTTGGTGTTTACGACAAAGGGAAGCTCGTCTATTCGGGCCGGGTCGGCACGGGGTTCAGTATTAAGCTGCGTTTGGAGTTGCAGAAAAAACTGGATCAGATTGCGCAGCCGGTAATGCCTTTCGCCACCAAACCGAAGGATCCGGGATTGCGAGATGCACATTGGGCCAAACCGCAGTTGGTAGGCGAGGTGGAATTCACGGAATGGACTGAAGAAGGTTCGATCCGGCATCCGTCGTTCCAGGGTTTGCGTGAGGACAAGAAAGCGACTGAGGTAGTTCGTGAAGAGCGGGTGTAAAGCAAACTGTTAGTTTGCGGTCGCGCGTTAGCTTAAACTTGCGTGTTCACCCACCACCGCAAACTAACAGTTTGCTTTACAGGTCTTCCTTCATCAGTTCCTTGTTAATCGCGACAGCCGCCTGCGCGCCTTCCGAAGCAGCGACGATGACGAATTGGACCAGGCGCGAAGCGTCGCCCGCCACGTATACGCCGGGGACATTCGTTACTTCATATGCGCCGGTCGCTACGCAGCCGTCGTCGGTAAACTCACAGCCGAGCTTCTTTGGCAGTTCTGACGCTTGTTGTTGTCCGGTGCTGAAAAACATCCCGCGCCTTTTGATCGCTTCTCCATCAGCAAAGACAATCCGATCTAGTACGCCGTTGTTCCCTTCGAGCCGTTGTATCCGTTCTTCACGAAGCGGGATGTTGTGCTGGGCCAGGCGGGCCATGTCTTCGGCACGCAATTCCGATGGGCCATCTGTGCACAACACGAGATCGGGACTCCATAAAATCAACTCCAGCGCCAGACCTAATCCATTCTCACCTTTTCCGTAAACAGCCAGCGGCTGATCGCGCATTTCCCAACCATCGCAATAGGGGCAATGAAAGACGCTGCGGCCGTAGAACGAATCGAGGCCTTCCAGTTTCGGAATCTCATCAACTACGCCAGTTGCAATCAGCAGCTTGCGCCCCACCGCACGTTCACCGTTACTAAGCGTGACCTCAAATCCATGTTCCAGAAGCCGCGCGTCCGTGACTTCGATCTTCATCAGTTTCACGGTCTCGTACGACTTCAGTTCCTCGCGCCCTAAGCGTAGAAATTCCGCCGGCTTCGTGCCGTCGCGCGTCAGGTAATTGTGCAGTCCGTGCGATGCCGCATTACGCGGGTGGCCGGCGTCACACACCAACACTCGCCGGCGGCACCGACCCAGAACCAATGCACCATTCAAACCAGCCGGACCGGCGCCAATAATGATTACGTCAAACAAGGAACTGTCCATTGCGTTACGCTCGCGGGAATTTGGGGGGATTTTCGCCGTCATGATGAACATCGGCGGATGACTTTGAACGAGGGGCTAATTGGGGAAGGGCAGTATAGCAGCAAAGAACCGGCGAACGTCGAAATCGAAGCTCGCCGGTCCAGTCTTAGGGTTAAGGCTTTTCGTTACGGAGTCATGCCGGGAGGCTTTGCGCCCTGCGGACAGAGCCACAGTTCAACCAGCAACACATCGCGTTGTGGTCCAACCAGGGTAATGACGCGCGTGCCGCTGATGCCGCGGGAGTTCACCAGGTAATCGACGATGCGGGTCGTGTGCTGTTGCACCTCGCCCGGTCGTCCACGCTGGCCCGGATAGACAATTACATAAGCAGTCGAAGTCGGATCGTTCTGCAGTGAAATTGCGTAGTTATCCAAACGCGCCTTTTCGTCGTTGCGCGCAATGTTTGGAAACTCGTCAAACTTTTTGCATTCAACCGGAACAGGGAAATTCACTGTGCAGGTCGCGGAGCATTCGAGCGTATAACCGCCCATGCTTAGCGTCGCCGTCACACTTTGGCCGGCCAGGCCATTCGTATCAACACGAATGGTGCTGGTGCCCTGGCCATCAATGATGGTGCCGGCGGAAACCGTCCAGTTGTAGATTGGCGCGACGTTGCCCGATCCGCCGCTGATGTTTGAGCTAAAAGTCAGCGGCTCGCCGACTACAACTCGATCCGGGCAAACAATGCCTACGTTCGGACAGGTTGGCGGCGGTGGCGGACAGCGGTTAACCAGGATCGTCGTTGAAGTAAAAGCCTGACAGGCAGCGTCTCCACTGCCGGTATCGATATCCAGGTAAGCTTTATAATAGCCGGGCTGTAGACCGGAAACGTCCCAGGTGACATTTGGACCATCGCCGTCGATTCTTCCGGCGTTGGTGGTCCAACGATAACCTACGGGAGAATTAGAACTGACGCGAGCGTTCAAATGCACGACCGATGGTGCGGCGCCTTCGGTAGGGCACACCGTAATCAGGGCGGGCTCAGCGACCAGACTCAGATTCGGTGGCGTGTAGGCGACGGTTTCCCGTCGCGCCTTTTGCCCGACGGCGACTGACGCTAGGGCAAGCATACTTACCAGCAAGGCTGGCAAAAAGATTCGAATTACAGGGCGCTCGTGTCTCAGCATTTCCACTCCTTTTCGGCCATTTTCTTGTTCAGCCCGTACGACCCGCACGCCGACACGCTGTATTGAGAAGTAGCAGTTGATAGGAAAATAGAGGGAATACCGGCGCGTTTCCATAACTTTATCGGGCTTGTTGGGCGCGCTTCCGGAAGTTTGGAATGGTCTGGTCATAAGTAATTACGCGAAATGCCAATGCCGTCATGTTTGACTCAATCAGCAGTTTCGCAGTAGATAAGAGCGCCTGAAAATCATCAACCCCAAATTCAAATGAAGCTTGCGCTAATAATCGTCATACTTTCTTTGCTCTTTGGTCAAGCTGGTTGCCGCCGAAATAAAACTACCGGCGCCAATTCAAATGGACTAACCGGCGTCAGCAGCACTGCTGAGGGAGATCGGACCCAGGCCCGGGCGTCACTCGAACAAGGCAAAGAGTTTTATAGAACTGATCAGGATGACAAGGCCGCTGAGGCTTTCGAACAAGCCGTTAAGCTCGATCCGAATTTGGCCGAGGCTGAGTTTCGTCTTGGGCTCGCGTACGAAGCTCTCGGTAAGCAGCAGGAGGCCGAGGAGACTTACAAGAAGGCAATCGAGAAATACAAAAAGTATTTAGAGAACAACAAGGACGATGCCGAAGGTCATTACAATTTGGGTCAGACGTATGCGGGTCTTCATCTTTATAGCGAAGCAGTCCGGGAATATCGCCAGTCGATTCATCTTAAGGATGACGACGCCGACATCTATTACGATTTGGGAACGGCGCTGACAAAGCTGGCCCAATATGACGAAGCGGCCGCAGCTTTTTCAAAATCGCTGGAGGTTGACCCGGAAAATTATCGCGCTCAGGATGCGCTGGAAGAAGCTCGCGAAGGCGTCCAGCGAATCAAGGCGGGCAAGAAACATCAGGAAGATTTGTTTAAGAAGCAACAGAAGGAAGATGAATCGAAAAACGCTAACGGAGATAGTCCGAATGGATTGCCTTCCGGGACTGCTTCTTCAAAAGCAAATTCAAACAGAGGAAACAAGACGAATTCGAATAGGACTAACGTAAATAAGTCCAATTCTAATCGCGCCAGGAAACCCGGTGAATAACCCGTTCGGCTATGACCGAACGCGAACCGAGTCTGGCGGCGTCATAAGATTTAGCGCGCCCTGGTCCATCGGGGAGTTTTTATTTTAAGGAGCACTATGGCTACATACACACCGCCACCATATTTCCCCCAGAGTTCGCTCGCGCCAGCCGACAAGAATCGCTATACGAAATTCAAGCTCGTGATGATTGCGTTGGGAGTGGTTGTTTTGTTAGCGCTTGGCGGCATTGGCTTTGGCATTTGGTATCTGTTGAAATCTCTTTTCTGAAGCACGACTTAGGACGCTTGAGGTGCGCTTGACAGTGTGTGCCTCAATTCCTTATAGTTTGCGGTTTCGGACTACCTGTCTGAAGTCAACAATGCAACGCTCGGTTGGTTCTGTCGGTGTGGAGGCGTTGCCCCGGTTGCCCTGTGGCATTCGGTTTTGACAATTATTGTGGCGTAAGTTGCCTGCGTCGCGTCGGATTTTTCCGCACGCTCCAGCGCCGGCACGCGTGAAAGATGCTCGAATGGTCTTCTCGTCCCGAATATGCGACGCCACAGAAAAGTCGGCTTAAGGGAGCCATCATCCACACCCGCTAGCGCGAAGTCAGAACATCCCTAACACAATTTTTTTCAGGGCAGCTCGCCTGCGCTGACTGCCGGACAGCCATCAATCGAGTGGCACAAAAGTTCCGGAAAGAGGCAGGTAACGCCCTTTTGCGCTTTGTGCAAGGCGTGAACGAACCAAACCGCGAGCGTTAGCGAGCGGGCGAAGTTGAAGGAAGACAAAACGTGCCAACGATAAATCAGCTTGTTCGCAAGGGACGCCAGGCAGTCAAGTACAAGACCGCCAGTCCGGCGCTGCAGAGTTCGCCGCAAAAGCGCGGAGTTTGCACGCGCGTGTACACGCAAACCCCCAAGAAGCCGAACTCGGCGCTGCGTAAAGTGGCGCGTGTGCGCCTGACCAATGGAATTGAGGTCACGACCTACATTCCGGGAGTTGGACACAATCTGCAGGAGCATTCGATTGTGTTGATTCGCGGCGGGCGAGTTAAAGATTTGCCTGGAGTGCGTTACCACGTAATTCGCGGAACGCTCGATTCGGTTGGCGTGGCCGACCGTAAGCAGGGACGTTCAAAATACGGCGCCAAGCGGCCTAAGGCTGCAGGAAAATAGAAGTTCGGATTTCGAAATTCGGATTTCGGATTTCAAATTCGCAATTCGCAATTCGAAATTCGCAATTTGAGGGACTATGCCAAGAAGAAGAGTCGCAGAACGACGAGAAGTACTTCCGGATCCGATTTACAACAGCCCGCTGGTGACGAAGTTTATTAACGGCGTCATGTTGCAGGGCAAGAAATCGGCTGCGGAAATTATTTTCTACAGCGCCATGAAGCAGATTGGTGAGAAGACGGGCCAGGAACCGCTCAAGGTTTTCAAGAGCGCCATCGAAAATGTGAGGCCAACCGTTGAAGTTAAATCGCGACGCGTAGGTGGCTCGACCTATCAGGTGCCGATCGAGGTGCACCAGGAAAGACGCGGCGCGCTGGCGATTCGTTGGATTGTTTCTTATGCGCGCGGCCGTGGCGAAAAGACGATGATCGACCGCCTGGCCGGCGAGATTCTGGACGCCGCTAACAATCGCGGCAACTCAGTTAAGAAGAAGGAAGACACGCACCGCATGGCGGATGCGAATAAGGCGTTTGCGCATTACAAGTTCTAAGAGAAAAGCGGTCTTGGGACTTTGGACTTTGGCTTTTGTCAAAGACCTAAGACCAAAGACCAAAGACCAGCGTTGTTGAGATGGCGAAAGTAGATCTAAATCTTACTCGGAATATCGGCATCATGGCCCACATCGATGCCGGTAAGACCACCACCACGGAACGTATCCTTTATTACACGGGCATCACGCACAAAATTGGCGAGGTGCACGAGGGTACGGCGACCATGGACTGGATGGAGCAGGAGCAGGAGCGCGGTATTACGATTACCAGCGCTGCCACAACCTGTTACTGGGAACGTAATAACATCGATCATCGCATCAACATCATCGACACGCCGGGTCACGTAGATTTCACCATGGAAGTTGAGCGTTCGTTGCGTGTGCTCGACGGCGCTGTCGCTGTATTTGATGGCGTTGCCGGCGTTGAGCCGCAATCGGAAACTGTTTGGCGCCAGGCTGACAAGTATGGCGTGCCGCGGATTTGCTTCATTAATAAACTCGATCGCGCCGGCGCCTCGTTCGACCGCTCGTTTGAATCCATCATTACTCGCCTGGGCGCGAATCCAGTTGCCATTCAAATACCAATCGGTCTTGAAGATCAGTTGAAGGGCGTCGTCGATCTCATCGCCATGAAAGCGCTCGTTTGGAATGACGAAAGCAAGGGATCGGAATATGAAACGACTGAGATTCCTGAGGACTTAAAAGAAGCAGCCGCCACTGCCCGTGAAAAGTTGGTTGAGGCCGTTTCGTCCGTCGATGACGGTCTGATGCATAAGTATGTGGAAGGCGAACAGATTTCCGAAGCCGAGATTCGGAAGGCGCTGCGCAAAGGGACTCTTGAGTTGAAACTGGTTCCGGTCGTGACGGGCTCAGCCTTCAAAAACAAAGGCGTGCAAACTTTGTTGGATGCGGTGGTGGATTATCTGCCCTCGCCGCTCGATATTCCGCCGGTTGAGGGATTGAATCCCAAAACTGGGGAAATCGAAGCGCGCCCACCCGAGGCTAGTGCCCCCTTTTCCGGTTTGGTCTTTAAGATCATGGCGGACAAGCATCTGGGCCAGTTGTCATTCGTCCGCATTTACAGCGGCACGATCAAGGCGGGGTCTTACGCCTACAATCCTATTAAAGAAACCAGAGAACGCGTCGGCCGTCTGATGCGCATGCATGCGAATAAGCGCGAGGATATTGAGGATGCGAGCGCTGGTGAGATCATCGCCATCGGCGGCATGAAGCAGGTCACGACAGGCGATACCGTTTGTGATGAGAACAAGCCGATCATTCTGGAGCGGATGGAGTTTCCCGCGCCGGTTATTCGTGTGGCCGTCGAGCCAAAGACACGTCAGGATCAGGACAAGCTTGGCATTGCCTTGAATCGACTGGCCCAGGAAGATCCGTCTTTCAATGTTTCAACCGATCCCGAGACTAACCAGACAATCATCGCCGGTATGGGAGAGCTTCACCTGGAGATAATTGTTGACCGCATGAAGCGCGAGTTTGGCGTTGAAGCGAACGTCGGCAAACCGCAAGTAGCTTATCGCGAAACGATCACGCAGCCTGCTCCGGGCAAAGAAATCTATAAGAAACAGACCGGCGGTCGCGGTCAATTCGGTCACGTTGAGCTTGAGATCGAGCCGGCACCAGGCGAAGGTTTTGTGTTCGAGAACAAGATTACGGGCGGCGCGATTCCGAAGGAATACATCAAGCCGGTTGAGCAGGGAGTTAAGGACGCGATGGCGCGCGGTTTCCTCGCCGGCTATGAGTTGGTGGACATCAAAGTGCGTTTGCTTGATGGTAATTACCACGAGGTCGACTCCGACGAGCGCTCGTTCCACATTGCCGGCTCGCTGGCATTCCAGGATGCAGTGCGCAAGGCCAAGCCGGTTTTGCTTGAGCCGATCATGCGCATTGAAGTCGTTACTCCTGACGACTATATGGGCGCAGTTAATGGCGACCTAATGCGGCGGCGCGGACAGATCGAAAAGACCGAGCCGCGGCCCGGTGGCGCTCAGGTGATAACGTCGTTCGTTCCGCTTTCGGAAATGTTTGGTTACACGACTGACTTGCGTTCGGCGACACAGGGCCGCGCGACCTCGACAATGCATTTCGAGCGCTATGATCAGACGCCGAAGAATGTTGCCGAAGAAGTAATCGCAAAGATTCAGGGTAACGGCGGCGGCACCGGGCGAGTAACTTAAGCTCGGCCGCTCCTGTCTTTGCAGATCGTTTAGATTGCTGGACCGTGTGTCCCGCGAGTAATGCGAGGAAAATAAATGAGTAAGGAAAAATTCGACCGCAGCAAGCCGCACGTGAACATAGGCACGATTGGACACGTGGACCACGGCAAGACAACGTTGACGGCAGCGATCACCAAGGTGCTGGGCAAGAACAATCCGAAGGTGAAGTTTGTGGCTTTCGATCAGATTGACAAAGCGCCTGAGGAAAAAGCACGAGGTATCACGATCGCGACGGCGCACGTTGAGTATGAGACGAAGAACCGACACTACGCGCACGTCGACTGTCCCGGCCACGCCGACTATGTGAAGAACATGATCACGGGTGCGGCGCAGATGGATGGTGCGATTCTGGTGGTAGCCGCGACCGACGGGCCGATGCCGCAGACGCGTGAGCACATTCTGTTGGCTCGTCAGGTAGGCGTGCCGGCGATGGTGGTGTTCATGAACAAGGCGGACGCGGTTGACGATGCGGAACTGCTGGAGTTGGTTGAGCTGGAGGTGCGGGAGTTATTGAGCGCTTATGAGTTTCCCGGCGACGACATTCCGGTCATCAAAGGTTCGGCGCTTAAGGCTTTGGAAGGTGATCCGGTTTGGGAGAAGACGGTCGAAGAGCTGATGGAAGCCGTCGACAGCTACATCCCGACGCCGGTGCGCGACATTGAGAAGCCATTCCTGATGCCGGTGGAAGACATTTTCACGATTCAGGGGCGCGGCACGGTGGCCACGGGCAGAGTTGAGCGCGGCAAGGTGAAAGTGAACGAGACGGTAGAGATCGTGGGCATCAAAGATACCCGGAGCACGGTGGTAACGGGCGTCGAGATGTTCAAGAAGCTATTGGACGAAGGCACGGCGGGAGACAACGTTGGGTTGTTGCTGCGCGGGGTTGAGCGCAAGGACATTGAGCGCGGGCAGGTAATCGCGAAGCCGGGTTCGATCACGCCGCACACGAAGTTCAAGGCCGAAGCGTATGTGTTGACGAAGGAAGAAGGCGGCCGACACACGCCGTTCTTTACCGGCTATCGGCCGCAGTTTTACTTCCGTACGACGGACGTGACGGGAGTAGCGACGCTGCCGACGGGAGTGGAGATGGTGATGCCGGGCGACAACGTGGCGATGGAGATCGAATTGATTGCGCCGATCGCGATGGAGAAGGGCTTGCGCTTCGCTATTCGCGAAGGTGGTCGCACGG
>JAVEDP010000011.1 GCA_030841085.1 Pyrinomonadaceae bacterium | reverse complement strand
ATCCGCGTTAATCCGCGGCCAATCTTATTCCAGCCCATAGACACTCGCGCGCGGCAGTTCCATCTCTTCGCCGCGCATGCGTGCGGCGGCGAGTTCAACCGCTTCGTAAATTTTTATATAGCCGGTGCAGCGACACAGATTTCCCGACAGCGCTTCTTTGATCGTCTCGCGATTAGGGTTTGGGTTCTTCTTCAATAGCTCTTCGGCAACCAGCAAAAACCCGGGCGAACAATACCCACATTGCGCCGCGCCTGTATCCGCAAACGTTTCCTGCAGCGGATGAAGCTGTGAGCCGTTTGCCATGCCCTCGATGCTCTTAACGTCCTGGCCTTCAGCATCCAGTCCAAGCATCAGACAGGAGAGAATCGAACGGCCATTAACCAGCACGGTGCAGGTGCCACACTCGCCAAGTTCACAACCATGCTTTGTCCCCATCAACCCAAGATCTTCGCGCAGAACTTCAAGCAAAGTCTTGTGCGGTGCGAATGCCACTTCGGCCGTCTCGCCATTCAGGACAAATTGAATATGGGCTTTTTGCTTTCCCATTCCTCCCCTTTAACTCCAAGCAAGATCAGCTAACTTCCCATGGCATCCGATCCAATCTACCCAAGTCCCTGGCACCATGTATTATCGTCAACATTTCAATATGTTCGGTCTTGACGCTATAGATAATTCGGTAGTGTTGATAAAGAATCTCACGAACACTGGCATCGTTATTTTCAGGTACAACGCGGCCTGCGTTGGGATATTGAGCGACTCGTTCGGCCGCCGAAATGATTCGTTCCACGAATCCACTGGCGTACATTTCGGAGTCTCGGGCTATGTAGGCGTGCAATTCGCGAAGATCTTCGACGGCGGGGTCAGTCCAGACAATCTTCATTCGCGTGCAAAGAGCTCTTTCACTTTATCGTGGGAGACGGTGCGGCCCTCTTCAGCGGCTTTGAGTCCTTCTTCAATTTTTCTCTTTACGTAAAGGCGGTACATTATATCTTCCCAAGTAACCTCTTCCGGTAACCTGGAAATTAGTTGCAGCGCTTCTTCTTTTGTTGTGCTCATCAAACTTCTCTTCTACTCGTTGCAACCAGAAATATAACATGAAACTGCTGCATCATGCCTTCTAAGTCGCGGCGTCTTTCTTCACTTTATTCACAACGATATTGTCGATTAGCCGCGTCTTGCCGATGTAAGCGGCAACCGCGATCAGCACCGGGCGGTCTTCGATTTTTTCGACCGTCTCCAGCGTTTCCGCATCAACAACACTGACATATCCGAGACGAGCATGCGGTTCGGTTTCGATAGTTGAGCGCACCGCCTCCGCCAGCTTGGCGGCATGACGTTCGCCCTTTTTGAAACTCTCTTTTGCTTTGGCGAGCGCGTGATGAATGACAGCAGCCGACTCTCGCTCTTGCTCAGCCAGGTAAAGGTTGCGTGACGAGATCGCCAGGCCCGAATCTTCGCGCACGGTTGGCAGCACAACGATCTCGGTATCGAAAGCGAGGTCTTTCACCATGCGCTTGATGATCACCGACTGTTGCGCATCCTTTTGTCCAAAGAACGCAAAGTCGGGCCGCACTGTATTCAGTAAAATCGAAACTACGGTGGCGACACCGCGAAAATGGCCCGGCCGCGATTCACCCTCAAGCAGTTTTGAAAGTCCGCTGACATTTACGTAAGTGCAAAAGCCTCGCGGATACATTTCTTCCGCGGTCGGCGCAAATATGTAATCGACGTTGTAATCGGTCAGCAGCGCCGTATCCTTTGTCAGGTCGCGCGGGTAATGCTCGAAATCTTCCGTTGGACCAAACTGGGTTGGATTGACGAACACGGAAACGACCACCACGTCGCACATTCGGCGCGCTTCTCGCACCAGGCTGAGATGACCTTCATGCAGCGCGCCCATCGTTGGCACCAACCCGATCGTCCGGTCCTGGTCGCGGCGGATTTTGCGCGCGACGGAACTCATGCGCTGACGGCGATTGATTATCTCCATAATTGGTGAATCGTAAATCGTGAATCGTAAATAGTTGAATTTAGATGCTTCTAACGAAATCCTTGGTCGAAGTTAGTACCGAAGGCTTCGCGAGTTGGTAGGACAAACTAGTTCGAACCCAAATAAGGAATGTTGTTTCCATTTACGATTCACGGTTTACGATTTACGCTCTTTCTCGACGCTCATTTCCTCGGCGGCCTCCGCCGGCAGGGCATACGATTCGTCATCGGAAGGATAAACTCCGCTGCGCACATCATCGGCGTAACGAGTGACAGCATCAGTCATCACTTCATGCAGGTTTGCATAAGGTCTGACAAAACGCGCGAGCTTGCCAAACGAAAGGCCGAGCATGTCATGGATAACCAGGACCTGGATGTCGCAATGCACGCCCGCGCCGATTCCGATCGTTGGAATGCTGACGCTCTCAGTAATCATTTTTGCAATTTCTCGCGGCACAACTTCCAGAACGATTGCAAAAGCACCTGCGTCTTCCAACGCGCGCGCGTCGTCAATCAACTGTCTGGCCGCCGTTGCAGTTTTACCCTGTACGCGATAAGCGCCGAGTTTGTTGATTGACTGAGGCGTCAAGCCGATATGGCCCATCACCGCAATCTCTTCGTCAACTAAACGCTTGACCAGTTGCACACGTTTGTGGCCGCCCTCGAGTTTGACGGCTTCGGCGCCGCCCTCTTTCACCAGCCGCAGCGCGTTTCGAACTGCGTCATCAGCGCCGGTATGAAACGAACCGTAAGGCATATCTGCGACCAGCAATGCGCGTTGTACCGCGCGCCGCACGGCCTTTAAGTGAATTAGAATTTCATCGAGAGTTACCGGCACCGTGTTGCCATAGCCCAACACCACGTTGCCAAGACTGTCGCCGACGAGAATGATGTCGATGCCCGCCTCATCAACGATTCGGGCCGTCGGATAATCGTAGGCAGTCAAACAAACCAATCGCTCGCCGCGTTGTTTACTGGTTTTCAGCGACGGGGCGTTAACTTTTTCGGGACGTTCAGGCTTTAGATAGGGCATTTTTCAGCTCTCGGGCGACCTTAGGCGGCGCGCTAAATTGCCATTTTACCGGCAGATTTGAAATGTGTAAGGCTGGTTAGCAAGTGGCCGCCATTATAACGGCAAAAACAAAAAAAGGGGAAAAACCCTGGAACCGCAGCAGCTGGCAGAAAGTCAGTTGGGTGGTTACATCGACTTCATAGGAACTGCCAGCGGGAACGCGAAGCGATTTCATTAGCACCGTGGCTTCAGCCCGGTGGTCAAGTTCTACAAATGATTTGTCGAACCGTTTCCAACGGTTTCTGATGATCCTCCAGCCAACAAAAACCGTTAGAAACGGTTCCTCGTCAATTTCGGTTTGCTACCACCGGGCTGAAGCCGCGGTGCTAATAAGATCGCTTCGCGTCCCCACTCACCGGGCGATTCGGAGTCATCTTCTTGAAATTGGCAAAACTGACTTGCAAAGGATCGGGAACTACGGGCGCCACAGGGTCACCTTTGAATCGTCGTCCAACTCTTCAAGTAATTCGCCAATGGTCTTATTTAGTTTTGGATGAACGAGCCTTGGCGCGAGCTCATTTAAAGGAACAAGGACGAACCGGCGGCGCTGCAAACGCGGATGCGGCAAAGTCAGAAACTGTGTCTCGCTCGTTTCGTTCGGATAGAACAGCAGATCGAGGTCGATCGTACGTGGGGCCATGGGCAGCTCGCGGGTGCGGCCCAGCGCGTACTCGATTCGCAGCAGTCTCGCCATCAATTCTTCCGGACGAGGCAAAGTACTGCCACGCAACTCCGCCACCATATTCAGGAAAAGCGGTTGCGCGAATGTTTCCACCGGTTCCGTTTCGTAAATCTGCGATAGTTTGATGACTTCAAGATTTGCCTCGAGCATGCCGCGAATGCCGAGCAGCAAATTGCCGGCGCGGTCACCCAGGTTTGAACCGAGACTGATGTAGGCGTTCATACGGTAAACAGTGAACAGTAAACAGTGAACAGTAAACAGCGTAAGTGAACCTTACACGACTGAAGTTGGCGGCTGAGTATAAAATGAAAACAACGGATGATGAAAAATTAGTAAACTGATGATCGAAAATCGAAACTGAGTATCGAATAGCTCGTATCCGGCTGTTCACTGTTCACTGTTCACTGTTCACTGTTCACTGTTCACCGTTCACTGTTCACCGTTTACTTACACCATGTCCCAGCTTACGACACTCATCTGGCTTAAATGGGCTTTGTTTCGCAACTCAATGCGCAAGCCAGCAGTCATTAATCGCCTGGCTTCGGCACTCGCAATGCTTGCCGCCCTGGCGCTGTCGTTGTTGATTGCGGCTGGTCTTGGCGTGGCGGCTTACGCCTTAACGGCGCCCGGCGCCGGAATCGACACACGAGCTTTAACAGCTTCACATCGCAGCGGAGGTGGCACGGCGCCGTCCGTCGAATTCATTTTCTTTTCGATCTTTTCGTTGTTCTACCTGCTATGGGCGACGTTGCCGTTGAGCATCGGCGGTGGCCGCCAGTTTGATCCCGGCAACCTGCTGCTTTACCCAATCAGTTTACGAAAACTCTTTGCCCTCGATTTTTTGAGCGAAGTTGTAACGCTGCAATCCTTGTTTGCGATACCGGCAGTCATGGCGATTGGAATTGGTGTTGGGGTGGGAACTGGAAAGATGGCGGCCGCGCTTCTGCTTACATTTGTGGCGTCCGCCTTTGGCTTGACTCTTTCCAAATGGGTTTCTGCTTCGATCGGCTCGTTGATTCGACGCAAACGAACTCGCGGTGAAACTTTGCTGGCGCTTGTCGGCGCGATCGCCGGTTTAGGCGGCGCTTTGTTTGGCCAGCTCGCGCCGATAATTTTCCGGCACGCTGATTCAGTTGCGGCGCTTCGTTGGACACCGCCCGGCGCGGTGGCCTTCGCGCTGACTCGCGGGCTGCGTTCGGGACACCTGGCAGAATATGTTTTGGTGTTGAGTCTGCTCGTTGCTTACACGACCGTTTTGGTTCTAGTCACTTACTGGTTGACGCGGCGCGCCACACTCGGCGGCGGATCCGCAAAACAGAAACCGCAGCGCGCGGCCGTATCAAACAAGCAGTACACCGGTTGGAGTTTTCCGTTCATCTCGACGGAGCTATCAGCCATCATTGAGAAAGAGCTGCGCTATTCGACGCGTAATGCGCAGCTTCGCATGATGACGCTGATGCCGTTGATTCTGATTGTCATTCGCTTCATCAACAGACGCCGTTTCGCCGCGCCGCCAGGCAGTGGAGGAGCGACAGGATTTGAAGCGGACTTCTTCAACTATGGCGCCGGCCTGATGGCGACGACCGGAATTCTTTATGTGTTCCTAATTCTTGCCGGGCTGTTCTGCAACCAATTCGCTTTTGATCAGGCAGGGATGCGCACGCTGATACTCTCGCCGATGGATCGCAAAAAAGTGCTGTTGGGCAAAAATATCTCGTTGTCGTTGCTCGCGTTTGTTTTTTGCGGCGGCTTGCTGTTAGTCAATGAAATCGTTTTCCGCGATTTGTCAGCCGGTGCGGTGCTATTTGCGGCGCTTAGTTTTGTTGCGTTTGCATCGCTGATTTCGCTAATTGGAAATTGGTTCTCCATTCACTTTCCCAAACGAATGAAGTTTGGTAAACGACTGAATGTTTCCGGCGTCGTGGGCCTGTTGTTGATACCGATGATCGTGTTGCTGGCCCTGGTTCCATTGGCCGCGACAGCCGCCGGTTACGTGGCGCAGAACGTGTTGGTTGAGTATGTTACACTCGCCGTTCTGGCGGCTCTTTCACTTGGTTTCTATGTGGTGTTGCTTCCATCGCAGGGCGAAGCGGTCCGGAAGAGGGAACTGGCGATACATGAGGCCGTGAATGATCCGGTAAACGATTGAGTAGCGTGGTCAGGGCCAGCATGTCAGGTTCCAACCTTTGGGTTGTTCATGAACATCTGGGTTTCTTTCGGTCTTTAACTTAATCCAGTGATGTCTTGCTGACCGGACATCCGGGCGGGCAATCTTGAAGTTCTAAGATCTCAGATCTCAGATCTCAGATTTCAGATCTCAGATCTCAGATTGAGATCTCAAATTTGAGATTTAAGATCTCAGAAAAAAGCGCAGCCCCGTCAACACACAAATGGCTCGCAGAAAATTTCGCAGTAACCAGCGGCACGAACCAACCACCGAGCGCTCGTTTCAGGAGTACTACCTCTCGACGCCTGCTCCGGCCACGTCACGCACCGAACTATTGCGCCTAATCCGCGGCGGCGAAGATACGTTCCTCGAGCTGAAGGTCAAGCTCTCAAACCCCGAAAAGATCGCGCAGGAAATAATCGCGCTGGCCAACACCGGCGGCGGCGTCATCGTGTTTGGTGTTAACGACCAACTTCGCATCGAGGGAGTTGACGATCCCGAAAGCGTTCAGGAAGAGCTGGTCAGAATCTGCCGCGAAGACATCGAACCGCCGCTTTTTCCTTTTGTGGATCGCATCGCTTTTGATAATGGCCGGCGTATCGTTGCCCTCGACGTCGAAGGCAAACGGCGTCCTTATCGCACCCGCGACGGCCGTTTTTACTTACGCATCGGCGCAGAAAAGCGCGAGGCCACTCCCGAAGAATTGGCAACATTGCTGGACGAGACGCGGCCGGTGACATTTGAAAATCTGCCCGCCCTCGGAGCGACGATTCAGGATATTGATGAAGCGCACCTCTGGAGTTTCCTGCGTGAATTCGAAGGCGATGCTTTCGATAACGCGCGTGCCAGCGGCTATCCAACTGCCGAAGTACTTGAGCGCGATCTGTTGATGGCCACGCAACTCGCCGGTGAACTAACGCCCACCGTCGCCGGGCTGCTGTTGTTTGGCCACGACCAGCGCATCGCAGAGCTGCAGCCAAGATCGCTGATCGTTGCTACACGTTTCGCAGGCCAGACAACGCAGTCTCCCGTGATCGAGCGCATTACAATTTCCGGAAATCTTCTGACTCTTTATGAAAGCGCGTTACGGTTTGTACGCCGCTATTGCGATCTGTGGGAAGCGCGCCCGAAAGCTTTCTCGCCAGCCGCCGTGGAAGAGAGTCCAATCGCGGCGCGCGCAAATTATCATCGTGGCGCTGTAGTTGAAGCGATTGCCAATCTGTTGGTCCATCGTGATTTGGCGTTGCGCGAGCCGCCGACTCGGCTGCACATTTTTGATCATTCGCTGGAGCTGATAAATCCGCGACGGACCGCCGGGTTCTCGCCAGTGGCGCAAAAGGCAATTCGTTATGGCGTACCACAGCGACTGAATACGCAGATTGCCGCCGTATTTTCGAGTCGCGCTTACGGACTAGAATTAAAGCCCGGCGGATTGCCAATGCTGTTGCGCGAAAGCCGGCTCTTCTCAAACCGCCGTGCAGACATCGTCGCTATCAACGACGAGTTCCGATTGCGTATTCATGGCGCGTGACGCTGGGATACTGGGACCGCGAGCGTCGCGCCCGCTGCCGCGCCATAAAGTCCATCGCCGACGACAAACCCCGGTTCGCGCTCCGCGCTCACTGCGGGCGAGACGCCCGCGATCCCAGTGTTGACTTGAACTTCAATTTGTCGTAGAAGCAGCCTGCAATCCCAAACTTCCCCTCGAAAAAAAGGAGCCTCCCATGTCCCGTAAGGTTTATCTCCTGCTTGTCTCTATGTCTGCTTCGTTAGCGCTGCTTTCATGCCAGCAACCGGCGCCTTCTACAAATACTGCTGAGAACAAAGCCACTCCGCAGATGGAAACTGCGAAGAAAATGGCGGCCACCGATTTGGAAGCACTGTCGAATCGATTGGTCACGCAAGTCGCCGGCGTCAAAGAAGGCGAGATTGTTTTTATCAACGGCAGTGTTCGCGATATGGAGTTATTAGAGGACATCTCAACCGATGTGGAAAAGGTCGGAGCGCATTCTCTTATAACGGTTGGCAGTGATCGCCTCTTCAAAAAATATTATGAAGAAGTTCCGGACAAGTACGATTCGCAAACGCCTGACCTTGATCTAAAATTAGCCACCCTTCCAGCAGTCTCAATTAACGTCGAGACCAACGAGTCGGACGATGTCGCAGCCGGCATTTCGCCGGCACGTATAGCCGCAGTTGCTAAAGCAGGAGAACCGGTTGCCGATCTCTACTTGAAGCGAAATGTGCGGCAAGTAAGCGTAGGTAACGGACTTTATCCCACGGCTTATCGCGCGAAACGTTTCGGCATGTCGCAAGACGATCTGTCGAAAACTTTTTGGGAAGCTGTCAATGCTGATTACTCGGCCGTGCAAACGACCGGCGAGAACGTCAGGACCGCGCTTGCCGCCGGCAAGGAAGTGCACATTACGAATCCGAATGGAACTGATCTGAAAGTCAGGATCGAGGGCCGGCCGTTTTTCGTGAGTGATGGAATTATTTCCGCGGACGATATGAAGAAGGGTGGACCAGCTGTTTCTGTTTACCTGCCGGCCGGTGAGGTCTACACCGCTCCAGTGCCGGGAACTGCTGAAGGCACCGTCGTGGTGTCGCAAACCTACACGAACGGAAAGGAAGTCACGGATTTAAAGTTAACTTTTGCCGGCGGAAAGATGACGCAGATGACGGGCTCGGGTCCCGGCTTTGACGATCTGAAAAAAGAGTACGACGCCAGGGGAGACGGCAAGGAGATATTTTCCTTTGTCGACTTTGGCATCAATCCAAATCTACATGTGTGGCCGGCAAGCAAGCTGGGGAACTGGGTGCAATCGGGGATGGTCACGGTCGGCATAGGCAATAACGCCTGGGCCGGCGGCGATAACAAAGTTTCCTATGGGCTGGACATGTTCTTGCCGGGCAGCACGGTTACGCTTGATGGCAAGACGATCATTGAGAATGGGGTTTTGAAGTTATCGTAGGTTTTAGCGTCAGGCGAATTAATAAAGGGCAGCAAACGAGAGTTTTGCTGCCCTTTCCAATAGATTTTCCATTTCTCATTTGCCATTTTTCATTTGCCATTGAAGAGAGGGCTTCTCCTACTTCCATCGAAGCAGATCGGCAGGAGCATGGCAGTGCAATCGACTTATTAATAACTTGCAGCGTGCGACGTTTCACTCGCCGAGATGTGACGAGAGATAGAAATGGAAAATGGAAAATGGAAAATTTCTTCCAATCATCTCTCTCGACTCAGACACATCGCCCGGCAGCAAACCCCGACGCCCAAGCCCATTGGAAATTGTAACCGCCGAGCTGACCGGTAACGTCCACCACCTCGCCGATGAAATAAAGACCGGGCTCTTTTTTTGTTTCCATTGTTTGTGAGGAAAGCTCCGTTGTCGCCACGCCTCCCGCGGTCACTTCTGCCTTTTTAAAACCTTCAGTTCCGCTCGGCATGACCTGCCATTGATTTAGTTTTTTGGCAATGTCCGCGAACTGCGCGGCGGTGTAGTGTTTCAAGGGTCGCGAGGGACTGTAAAGCGCGCACCAGGCGCTGGCGAAGCGGCGCGGCAACAACTCGCCGAGAAAATTTGCCAGCGAGATCTCCCTGTTCTCGTAATTGCGCAAAAGCTCGAACGCGTCATGGTCCGGCAGCAAGTTAATATTCACACTCAATCCCGGCCGCCAATACGAAGAAATTTGCAGGACTGCAGGACCACTCAAACCGCGATGCGTGATGAGAATGTTCTCGCGAAATTCTTTTCGCTGACATTCGACCGCGACGTCGAGGGATACTCCACTTAATGGCGCCAATTCGCGCAGCACCTGGGGCGAAAGAGTAAACGGCACGAGCGCAGGCCGAGGTTCGACGATTGAAAGACCAAACTGGCGCGCCAGGCTGTAACCAAAATCAGTGGCCCCAAGCGGTGCAATCGACAGCCCACCGGTGGCAATGACAAGCGATTGGGAAACAAAATTTTCCGCAACGGTTTTGACTTCAAAACGCGGCCTGCCCACCGACGCGTTTGATTCTGACTTCACAACGCTGCGCACCTGCGAACCACATTTGATCTCGACGCCGGCACGGCTCGCTTCCAGCAGCAGCATTTCGATTATGCGGCGCGAACTGTCGTCGCAAAACAACTGTCCCAACTTTTTCTCGTGATAGGGAATGCCGTGCTTCGTTACCAGCGAGACGAAATCTGCCGGCGTGTAACGCGCTAGCGCTGACTTGCAGAAATGAGGATTGTCCGAAATGAAATTGTCCGGGGTGGAATTGAGGTTTGTAAAATTGCAGCGGCCGCCTCCCGAGATCGCTATCTTCTTGCCAATCTGACCAGCGTGCTCGAGTACCACGGTTTTGCGACCTCGTTTGCCCGATTCAATCGCACAAAAAAGTCCCGCTGCGCCTCCGCCAATTACAATTACGTCCGTCTTAATCACCATCAAAGCGTATCACCAATTGAGGTGGGTGGATTCAACTTCCAAGTGCAAGAGTCAGGTTGGCTTTCGCTCCAGCGGAGCGAGATGTTTATAGAACGCGGACCTGCCGAAAGACTCTCCACGCTCCAGCGGAGCGAAACATAGGGCGGTCTACCTAATGTGGGAAACATTGCGCTCCGCTGGAGCGCGAATATCGGGTTCAGAGCCTTAGCTATAAACATCTCGCCCCGCTGGGGCGAAGAGAGGCAGACAATATTCTTTTGCACTTCCGAAGTTGAATCCGCTGTGAACCAAAGAAAAAGGCAGCGACATTTTAGTTCGCTGCCGGATGTTTTCTGTTTGTTGCTTCCACTAGGGCTTAGGAACCGCGTCGGGTTTTGGCGCGTTGTAAAACTGGCGCGCCTGAATGATGTATTCCTTGTCGTCGTTTACGCCGTCGCCGTTGACGTCGACGCTCACCTTAATCTTATGCTGCTTGCCGTCGCGCACGTCGCCTGGGTTGAAGGCCAGACTATATTGGCTGCGCAACAGGGAATTGATTGAGCCGAGCACGTTGGGCAACTCGCCTGGAAACGTTACCGGATAATAGGATCCGCCGGTTTCACTGGCAAAAGTCTTGAGCGTGTTTTGCGCCTGATAGAAAGTCAGTCTACCGGGACTCCCCGAAATACTATCCACCGAGTCCAGGCGGTCTTCATACTTCTTGAAGAAAAGGTTTGCGGTGCCGATGATGTAAACGGGAATGCCCGCATTTTGCAAAATCTTGCGTGCGTCTCCGTAATTGATTTTGCTAAAGGTGTCGATGCCCGATGCGATTAATATCACCGCGCGACGGCGGCCTTGCACGCTAACCAGTCCGGCGTAATCCGACTTCTCCGACTTCGAATTATCCAGCACGACTGAATCGCCGCGCCCGCCGACCAGCACAAACTTTAGCGCATCAAAAAGATTTGTTTCGCGAAATGCGGGAGTGTTGCGC
Organism: Pyrinomonadaceae bacterium; assembly: GCA_030841085.1. Classification (GTDB taxonomy): domain Bacteria; phylum Acidobacteriota; class Blastocatellia; order Pyrinomonadales; family Pyrinomonadaceae; genus PSRF01. The sequence continues at coordinate 38,397 of JAVEDP010000011.1, read as the reverse complement.
AGCAGCAAATTGATCACCTGGCTGATGCGCGTTGGATCATTGGTGAAATCGGTCAGCGGCGTCGGGCGAATGTCAAAAGCCACGACCGAAACATAGTCGTTAGGCGGCTTGATAAACCGTGACAGGAACATCGCCGTGGGACGAATCACTTCATAGGTACCCGGATCCTGCCCACTGCTGCCGTAGTAGCCAAACTCTTCCGACCACTTGCTGTACTCGACGACCATGGCCACTGTAATCGGCGCTTCGGGTGTGGAAAAATTCGTGATGACCTGCGGCTGCCCGTCCGCGAAGAGGGTGAAGTTTTCCTTTTTCAGGCCGGTAACAATCTGCCCGCTCTTCTTGTGGTAAACGACAGTGTCGACGTTAACGATCTGCGTGGAGACGGTCACCCTCTCCGCCTCCTGAGGTCGCCCGACGAGGTCGGGTGGAGGCGGCTCCTCCTTCTTTTCTCCGGTCTCACTCGGTCGCTTGTTTTTCTTTTCGTTGCTGGTGGGTGGCTGGCGACGCGACTGCGCGAATCCCGAATCGGCAAGCGGAGAGATTAGTAAAGCCGATAAGATAATCGCGGCGAATAGAGAGAGCGCGAATTGCGGGAGCTTCATTGCATTTACCTAAAATGAAAAGTGCGGTTGTAAAGCAAACTGTTAGTTTGCGGCGGATCATTTGCTCAAACTGTAAGGGAGCGAACCACTGCAAACTAACAGTTTGCTTTACAATTGAGCCGCTGACTTTGATGCTCATTAACAAACCGCGGGTTTGCTTTGTTTATCTTGGGCCGCCGCCTGCTTCCGCCTCGATAACGACGTCGTAAGTGCCCGTATTGTCTGCCAGATTTCCCTCGTTGACGCCGAGGAACAGCACGCCATCGCGCTGGGCAACAAAATCGCGGCGCGTTCCGATTAATAAAAAGTCATCGTTGTCGTCCCCGATCACGGCTATTAATGCGCCCGTCGCTTCCGTGCGCATCAGTTTGTCGTTGTCTGTGCCGGGAATTCCTGCCGGAGTTGCGAAACGACCTCCACCCAGCGACACGCGTCCAGTGGCAGTAATTCGCAGGCGCTGTCCTTTGCGCACCACCAACCCGCTGTTGGACCATCCGTTGTTCGCATTGTCAGCCCGAACGGTAACTTTGATAGTAAAGAAAGTTGGCGAACTAGAAGGCAGTGATTGGTTGTTTACGCGCGACGGTGGGTTATTGCCAGTGTCAACCGGTGGATTATTTCGTGGCGCCTGATAGACCGGGGCAGTGGAAGTGGCTGGTGTAGCACTGTCTTCATTCGCCAGCGCGGCAGCCGCCGCTGTAGTTGCGGAGTCAAACTCGATCGACTCGATATCTTCTACGTAGATGGTGGTTCGACTGCGGCGACCCTGCGCCCCCGAACCGATTAATACCGTGAACTGCTGGTCCTTAAAAGCAATCACCTGACCGCGGATCACGCTGCCGTCTTTCAGGCGAATAGTGTCGGCGATGGCGGGCGCAAACAACGCCAGCACAATTAGCAGGCAGTAAAAAGAGCGCGAAAAATGTTTCATGATGATTCTCCAGGCAAGCGATTCCACCAAAGCAGGTGTAACAAGACTCGATTCCTTTTGCAAGCGGGAGAGGTTGGCAGCACGTTCGGATGCCGCGGGATGTCGAAAGGTTGTTGAAGTAGGACTCGAACGGGCGCTCGATAGCTACAATTTGCGCCCGCCGTTGAGCGGCTGATTTGTTTGCGGCAAAGGCTAGTAGTTCAGAGTCCAACCTTTAGGTTGCTCTTGCGCGGGGCAGGGGCTAGCTAAAGCCTGGACTCCGAACTGCTTATTCATCACCCTGGAAAAAATTCTGAACCGCTGGCTTTGAAGTCAGGGTTCACAAACCTTGTTTGCTAATCGAGCAGGCAGTTACACTCGCTGCTCCGCGGAGGTTTTTATGCTACCCCTAAAGGGTATTTACGAAATTGCCGTTCGCGTTAAGGACCTGGCGCGCGCAGAGGAATTTTATAAGAACGTCCTTGGCTTGAAAGAAGGCTTGCGCGATGAGCGGCGCAAATGGTTATTTCTTTACGCAGGCGGCAATGCCGGCATGGTCGTCTTGCAAGAAGACAAAGGTGACTGGCCCACGCAGCATTTTGCCTTCACTGTTAGCGAAGCTGATATCAGTGCGGCCGAGGAAATTTTGAAAGACAAAGGCGTCGCCGTTTCCGCGCCCGTGGTCCATGAATGGATGAACGGCGTATCACTTTACTTTGACGATCCCGATGGACATGCGCTGGAACTGATTGCGCTGCGTTCCTGAGATTTCCAGGTTTCGATGCGAACTTCAGGCCTAGTTAAGATCTCGGCGTTGCTTATGTTGACGTCAGCGATCTGCGTGGCAACGGCACAGACGCCGCCGCAGACTACCGCCAAAAGTGTCACCGGTCACTATCGCTTGACCAGGGATGAGTTTCGTAATCGTCTTGACGTGCAGCAGCTCGCGGGCGGAAAGATCAAATTCTATTTGTTAGCGCTATGGGTCAGTCATAACAATCCGGAAAACATTCACAATGGCGAGCTTCAGGGAATTGTGGAACTGCAACGTGGCATTGCCGTTTACGATCAGGATGACTGCAAACTGAAATTTGAATTCTTTTCCAACCGGGTTCGCGTTACTCAACTCAATGACGCCGGCTGCGGGTTCGGCGCCAACGTCACAGCGGCCGGGGCCTACGGAAAGTTGAACGGCAACAAACCTAAATTCGATTTTTAGTAGGCGCGCAAAGGAAAACTGGCAGCGTCCCTTGCGGTCCGCAAGCCTTTAATTGCGGCGTAACGCCGCAACAAACTCAACTTTTTGGCCATTTGGCGCCGGACTAATGGGAGATTTCTAACGAGTAAAAATAATTGCCGAGAGCGCTTTGCAAATTTAATTCGGCGCGCTATACTCCACCCAACTAGATGGTTGGTGAATCCTTCCATCACATGGTTGCTGGGGTGAGGACAGTGACCATATTTAGAAAAGGCGCGACAGCCCAAAAACTGTTGCGCCTTTTCGCTATTAGATTCACGTCTCGTTCCATCCCCCCTATCGCAAGCAGTGTCTGTCGCTATAAGCCACCTCCCCGGAGTTCGCCAGCAATGCTAATTTGCAGGTTGGGAAGGGCGGCTTGCCCCCGCCCTTGAGCGCCAGCGCGCGAGTAGTTGCGACCAGTTTAATTGTGATATTCCCCGGCGAGTCGTTGCGCCCGACGGCGTTCCAATCGGGCGCAGGCCGCCCTTCCCAATGTGCAAATCAATTCGGCTCGCAGGAATCGCACGCCGCATGCTGCCAGCTCTCATGCGTTAGACCCGATTGCTTTGCCATTGAGCGTCGCGCGCGCGTTGAATTTGGGCAAAGATCGAATCCGCTTTCAGCGCAGCATTTTGCGAGTTCATAGCCGATGCCGGTTGAAGCGCCGTGATGATTGCCAGTTTTCCCTTGTTCGCAGTCACAATCGTATCCCACCAAAACGTTTGCTTGACCCAGCGATTGTTAAAACATTAGCGCGAACTCGCGGCGCTCCCTTTTTCTTTTTCACGCGAGACAAGTTTTGAAAAGCGGCTAAGTTCGCCGTCTTTTGTCTCTTCCTGATAAAGAAACGCCAGGTCGCTCGCTTCAAAAGTTTCGAAAAACTCCTCCCAGCTAATCTGTTCCAAAGTGTCTTCGCCCGAGTACCCGGGATAATCAATCCGCAGTACTTCGGTGCCTTTAACTTTCGCGGGATTGCCGCCCCGTTCTTCTACCCACTGCTGAATCTCTTTGCGGTTTGTGGTTGTCTTTGATGCTGCTGCCATAATTTCCTCCCTATTTCTTTCTTCGTATTAATGACTAAGAGCGCGACCGTTGCCGTTTCCGTTGAGGCCCGGCTTCAGTATCACCTTGAAGCACTCTTCCGGCCTGTTCTTAAAGGTCTTGTAACCTTCGGCTGCGTCGGCGAGGCTCAAACGATGTGTAATTACAAACGACGGATCGATGTGGCCTTCTACAACAAAATCAAGCAGCGGCTGCAGGTATTTGTGCACGTGCGTCTGGCCCATCTTAAAAGTGAGCCCTTTGCCAAACGCCGCGCCGAATGGAAACTTGTCGAGAAAGCCGCCGTACACGCCGGGAATTGAAACAGTCCCGCCTTTACGGCAGGCGTAAATTGCCTGGCGCAACGCATGCAAACGATCGGTGGCCATAAAAAGTGCAGCTTTGGCGCGGTCGTAGAATGCGTCGAGAGTGTGGCCATGAGCTTCGAGGCCGACCGCATCGATACAAGAGTCGGGACCGAGGTCGCCCGTCATGATTCTGAGTTTTTCGTAAACTTCTTCCTCGGCAAAGTTAATAGTCTCCGCTTTGCCCTCTTCCGCTGCGAGCCGCAATCGATCGGGATTGTCATCGATCGCGATCACTCGTTCGGCGCCCAACAGGTAAGCGCTCTTGATTGCAAACTGGCCCACCGGTCCGCAACCCCAGACCGCCACCGTATCGCCGCGTTGAATGTTGCAGTTTTCCGCGGCCATGTAGCCCGTCGGAAAAATGTCTGACAGGAAAAGCACTTTCTCGTCAGGCACTCCCTCGGGAATTTTTATTGGACCAACGTCGGCAAAGGGAACGCGCACGTATTCAGCCTGACCGCCAGCGTAACCGCCCATCATGTGTGAATAGCCAAACAAACCTGAGCCGGAAAAGCCATAAAGCTTCTCGGCAATGCGCGGATCAGGATTCGAATTATCACAGGCGGACCACAGACCTCGCCGGCAGAAAAAACAATTGCCGCAAGCAATCGTGAACGGCACAACGACGCGATCGCCAATCTTCAAATTGGTAACCGCGCTGCCAAGATCGACGACCTCGCCCATGAACTCATGACCGAGGATGTCGCCTTTCTTCATCGTTGGAATGTAGCCATCGTAAAGATGCAAATCCGAACCGCAGATGGCCGTGGTAGTCACCTTGATAATCGCGTCGCGTGGATTCAGGATGCTCGGCTCAGGCACATCGTCAACACGAACGTCGTACTTGCCATACCAGCACAGTGCCTTCATGCGACCTCCTCGCTGGCGTTGGCCGCTAACGCCTTGACCGGAGTCTTGCTGGCAAACTTGTTTTCTTTGCGTGCAGGTTCCGACTCGGCGCGGCCGGAAGGTTGACCTTCAATCGTGGAGATCTCGCCCGTTTCGACCAGCCGTTTCAAGCGTCTAAGGTTGAGCTCGACTAATTGACCAGGTTCGTCACCGAAAAGCTTGGCCAACAGAACGCCGGCCTTACCGCCGGGAGGGTTGTAGTTGAGAGTGACGCTAAGTTTAGTGCCGCGACCGTCCGGGGCGTTTTCGAAATGAACCGAGCCGGCGTTTGTCACTTCGGCTCTTCCTGGAAGCGAACGCCAGGCGATAAGCTCGTTTTCCTTTTCATTAAAAATTTCTGCGTCCCATTCCACCCTGGTGTTACCAGGAGCTTTTACGACCCAGTGTGAACGGCGCTCGTCCAGCGGATTCACCGATTCGAGGTTTTCAATAAAACGCGGCAGGTTTTCAAGATCGCGCCAGAATTTGTAAAGACCTTCCGGTGTCTGATTTATCACGATCGATTTTTCAACGTGATAGTCGCGCGCAACGTCATCGCCGGTCGAAGTTCGCGAGCTGCCTATTGTGTTAGCGGCTAGCTTGCGCAGGGCGCTTCGATATAGCAGTGCGCCACCCGCGAGTCCCAGTGCGACGATAGCTGGAGATTTTTTCCGGACGCCGTAGCCAACGATGGTGGCGCCGGCGACCGTCGCAGCAATATCTGCAATTTTGCCTCTATTAATCCTACCGTATGTTTGCCTGTTGTTTGCGCTGTCGAAAGCTGCTTCGCTGTACATTTCGCATTCCTCCCCTGTTCGAATCGTCGAACCGAAATACATTTATTGAGCCGCGTGTAGCCATCTGGTACGAACGTTCCGCACAGAACGTCGCCTTTCGAAACCGTTGTCTCGACATCCAAGCGTTTTTCTAAAACTGACGATGGCAATGAATGAGCGGGAGCAAGATCAGTGCCGCGGCACTCCGTGTTTGGGCGTTAGCGTAGGTGGAACGGGACATTGCTTTGAGCCGCAGGCGTTGGTCGATAGAGGGATCGGTTGGCGCTAAGTTAAGCACAGAAAAAGAAAGTTGTGAGATGGCTTGTGGATTCACGTCTTACCTGGCGTCTTATTCTCCCAAGGGCCGCTTAAGGTTGCGACGCGAGCTAAGACAGCAATTCGAACCATGTCCGCCCATGATTGATTTCGGTTCAAGCGCACATCGGCGGTGAACATCCGGCTATCGTGAAAGTGAATGGTGTAGTGGCCGGAAGACTTAGTTATCTTTCCAACATTCAGCGCGAACGGGATTAATTCTTCACGCCACAATTCGTCAAGCACCGCTTGAGCTTCCGTTTCCAAGGTCATCGATTCTTTGGGCATGGAGATGCAGTCTATACGCCGGAGCGCGGCTGGGTAATCAGGCTAAACCTTACGAAAGCACAGGAGTTTGGAAAAGGATGTATCCCTGACCCGGGTGGTCCAGCAGTCCGCGATGAAAGAGCCGTGGTTATAAAGGCGCAAAAAGAATCAGTACGGCCTACGACGAGCCGAACGCGTTCGTCGCCGAACCACCCGGGTTAGACGAAGTTGGACCACAGAAAAAACGAAATTGTGATCGCTAGCGGACAGACTTAAGGATTCAGGCGGGCATAATCTTCGGTCGAAACAAGCAGGGAGGCCGAGGTAGCAGCGCCACCGACGGAGTCACTCGCCCGACACGAGTACCTCGGCCCATATTTCCAACGTTTTACGTTAACTCTACAGCTGGCCCTCCTCGAATTTCGGACTTGAAAAGCGAGTTGCTTTATGAACTCAAAGCCCCCACGAATTCTCTTCGTTGACGACCATCAGGACACTCTGGATCTTTTTGTAGTAGCACTCTCGCAGCAACATTATGAAGTAGTGACCGCGTCGAGCATCGAGCAGGCCCTGCAGGAAACCAAGGTCCAACAATTTGATTTGCTGATTTTGGACTCCCACGTGGGCGACGGGTCGGGCGTCGATCTATGCAGGAGTATTCGAAAACTGGACCAGATTACTCCGATAGTTTTCTGTTCGGGGATGGCGTACGAAAAGGATAAAAAGGAAGCGCTAAACGCCGGGGCTCAGGGATATCTGGTTAAGCCGGTCAGTATTGAGGATCTATATCAGACGGTGAGACAATTAATTTCCAACTCGCAGCAAGCGTTCAACGTCAGCATCACCGTTCGTGAGGATTCCGGAAACCTGGCGGTCGCGGCCGTCCCATCGATCTGAGAAGACAATCGTTTACGTTGTTCATTCTCAGTTGCCATTTCGACTACGCAGCATTTCGTAACACTCACACGAAAAAGATTCCAGACCTGTCCTGTCAATAATCGTAATATGCCCGCGGTGATACTTGATTAGGGTCGCGGATTGTAAAGTTATGGCCGCGGCGTTTACCGTCCCGCGCCGCGTGCCAAGCATCTCGGCAATGAACTCCTGCGTCAGGCTCAATTCGGGCGAGTCAATCCGGTCATGGCACATCAGCAACCATCGGGAAAGGCGCTCCTCCGTGGTGTGTGCGGCGTTGCAGGCTGCGGTTTGAGCAACTTGTCTCATTAAGCTATTCGCATAGCGAAGCAGCACTTTCTGTAGCGTCTGTCCCTTCTCAAATTCAGCGCGAATAACATCGATGCTGGCCCTGACCCCGCCATCCGGGATTTGGACCAGGGCCCTTTCAAAAGACTTTGGGTGGCCCATCAAGCTCGAAATGCCGGACATGCCGTCATTTCCCACTAAGCCAATTTCCACAATCTTGCCATCCGCCATTTGCGTCACCAGCGAAACCAAAGCGCCGGACGGGAAATAGAGATAGTCGATCGTGTCATCGATCTCATAAAGGACTTTACCGCTCGGCAAGTCAACGGGTTCGAGATGTGGCAACAGACGTTGATACTCATCTTCAGGCAGAGCTGCCAGGATGCGATTCTTTGGTGTAGGAGTTGGAACTGTAGACATTGGAGCCCCTGTTTCGGTCGCGTGTGTGAACACAGCAGACGTCACGAGGAGGCGTTGCGATGCAACTCCCAATGGCGGGTGGTGAATTCAGAAAGAACATACAGGTAACTAATGCATCACCTGCTAACCATGTGTAAACACTGTACGCCCTTATCAGGCAAAGACCTAATAATGAGACCCATGCCGATGGGCCACACTTCGTCAAAGAGAGCTTAACAAAGTCGGGTACGGGACTTGCTCCCATTGCACTGGTGAGGTTGAATGAATAAGGGACCATGGCAGAGGCGGCATTCACTTTTTAAGCGAGCCCTCCAGGTTGCCGAGTACACCGATCTGGCCGAGCAGGATCGTTCCGGCGTAGTTGCAGTCGAACGCGCTCACTTTCCCGTCCTCAAGACGGAAGATATCGACGCACGGAACGTCGATCTTCTTACCGGTAGCGGGGATCGTTCCCAGGCCCATGGGAAGATCACCTTGGTGGGTTCCCTTCAGCGACAGCTGAACGACGACGACGTCACCGTCGAAGTAGAGGTTGTGGAGTTCGCGGTACATGTCCGGAAATGCAGCCGAGTAGATGTCGGCCGCACGAGCGACATCGTCGCCGCGGTAGGTGACTCCGGCAGGGACGTCCCACCAGTAGCCGTTCTCGGTGAACAGTGACCGAAAGCTCTTGGGTTCCTTCTCAGCGATCGCGTACAGATTGCGGATAATCTCTTCGTTAGAAGCCATCGTGGTCTCCTTTTGATTAATCATCGGCCAGCCGGGTTCGGCGAAGCAATAACGACGAACGGTTGAGGCGAGCAAGCGTGCGGTCGTTGACGCTGTGCAGTTGAATTCCGGAAAAATCCAAGCATGGGCCACTTGGCTAAAACAGCCACCGTTGCCGGTGGCTGCAAATGTTTGAAAATAAATGGTGGAGCAGAGGAGGGTCGAACTCCTGGCCTCCGCATTGCGAATCGGACTCCCGGCAAAAACGTAAGTAATTGCCTTTTCAAAGTTGCAGCCACCTAAGAGAAATCGAGGCTTTCCCGTTCTTTTCCCATTCCTTACCGTGGCGTACCTGTGGCGTGCAGTTATTTTCGTCCACGTATTGGCCACTTGGGATACCGGCAGTTTTTTCTTAGCTGGCCAATCGGACGCCGCGTCAACCTCTAATATCTAGTTACAATATATGTCAGAAAATCTATTGACTTCCAGTCTGCAGTGAAATATCTTTTGCGGGCTCCGACCCGTTTACACATCCGCCGGTACCTTCGACCGGCCTCACGTTCCAGGGATTATGAATTCGCCGGCGGCCGAAGAAGCTGGCCCCGCTTTCGCCGATGGGCTCTCGCTGCCCAATCTACATTCAATGGTAACCCGCATGCTTGCCCTCACTACCTGACTCTAAAATTGATAATGAATGACGAAGCGGAAAACAAGAATTCATCGTCGCAATTCCTGAAAACGGATGGCGGGAAGACGAAGACCAATGCGATCGAAACACCGTCGATTACGTTGCCGAAAGGCGGCGGTGCCATTAAAGGAATTGACGAGAAGTTTTCCGTAAATGCAGTCAACGGAACTGCGTCCTTGTCTGTTCCTCTTCCGATTTCTGCCGCACGTGGGGCTTCTCCTAATCTTAGTCTGTCCTACAACTCTGGCAGTGGCAATGGAATCTTCGGTTTGGGATGGGCATTAACCCTGGCCTCAATAAAACGCGGCACGGCCAGGGAACTCCCTCAATATTTCGACGGATTTGATTCGGACACCTTCATTCTTTCTGAAGCGGAAGACTTGGTGCCTGAGTATAAGAAGGAAAATGACGGCAGTTTGAGCGTAGATCCTGAAGACAATTACATCATTAACGAAACAGATTCACCAGACGGATTGTTTACGATTAGATTTTACAAACCGAGAATTGAAGGTTTGTTTGCGCGCATTGAAAGATGGACGCACAAAAGCACTGGTGAAATTAAATGGAGGGTGATTACTAAAGAAAACACGACCACGCTTTACGGCTGGAACCAGGATTCAAGAATTGCCAATCCAAAAGATGAGAGAAGGATTTTTGAGTGGCTGCCGGAGTTTGTTTTCGACGACAAAGGAAATTGCAGCCGCTACATTTATAAAAAGGATGACGAGGCGGGATTCGACGCGTCTCTGCCGCACAACCGAAACCGGCTTGAGGCCGGAAACATCACCTATGTCAATTTGTACCTGGAGAAGGTCTTATACGGAAACAAAACGCCCTACAAAAAATTTGGCGACCCAATTCCGGCAGAAACGGATTTCATGTTCCGAACCGTTTTTGATTTTGGCGAGTACGACCTAAACGCCCCTTACGATAAGACGAAGGATTGGGATTTCAGAAAGGACGCGTTCTCTCAATATAAATCCGGTTTTGAAATTAGAACGACGCGTTTGTGCAAGCGAGTATTGCTTTATCACTTTTTCGATGAGCTTCCCGGCGGCACTGCTTTAATCAGGTCTTTGGATTTTGAATACGACACCACCGCTGAAGAAGACTTCACTTTCTTAAAAGCCTTGACAGCTCGAGGCTATATCAAGCAAGCGAACGGAACTTACACATCCAAAAAACTTCCGGCGACAGAGTTTGAGTATCAAAAACACGATTGGAACAGAGAAGTAAAAACTATTTCGGCGGAAAATTTAGTTCATGCTCCGTCAGGCCTGGATGACCGCTCGTATCAGTTCACCGATTTATTCAATGAGGGCTTGTCCGGCATTCTCACCGAACAGGCAGCCGGCTGGTATTACAAGCACAATCTCGGAGACGGAAAATTTGAAAGTGCAAAATTGGTTTCTCCCAAACCTTCTTTTCTGGGATTGGGAAACAGTCTGCAGCTAGCGGATTTGGACGGTGACGGCGGCAAGCAAATTGTCAATTACGACAGCGAGCCAAAAGGTTTTTTTGAATTAAACGACGAAAACGAATGGTTGCGATTCAGGACTTTCGAAAACCTGCCGAACATCAGTTTTCAGGATTCCAATACCCGACTGCTCGACCTCACCGGGGACGGTATGCCGGACGTGCTGATCACGGAAGACAATGTATTTACGTGGTATGAGTCTTCAGGGAGAAGAGGGTTTTTCCAGTCCCATAAAACTTCGAAATCTTTCGATGAAGAAGCGGGACCGCAGGTCATATTTGCAGACTCTACTCAGAGTATTTTTCTCGCTGATATGAGCGGCGACGGATTGACCGATATTGTCCGCATCCGCAACGGGGAAATTTGCTACTGGAGCAATCTGGGTTACGGAAAGTTTGGCGCCAAAGTCAGCATGGACAATGCACCGGCTTTCGACCACCCCCAATCATTCAATCCCAAGTTAATCCGTTTGGCGGACATCGACGGCTCAGGAACCTCGGACATTGTCTATCTGGGAAAAAATAAATTTTCGTGTTGGATGAATTTAAGCGGAAACGCTTTCAGCAACTCTCCTTTTGAGATAGACGCCTTTCCCGAAATCCACACTCAATCGAGCGTAACCGTGACCGATCTGCTGGGAAACGGAGTGGCTTGTATTGTCTGGTCAAGCGACCTGGCAAGGGACGCAGCGGCCTCCCTAAAATATATCGACCTGATGAACGGCAAAAAACCGCACATCATGGTTGCTTATAAAAACAATCTGGGTAAAGAGGTTTCGCTCGAGTATCTGCCGTCGACCAGGTTTTACATCGAAGATAAACTTGCCGGAAAGCCCTGGATAACCAAGCTACATTTTCCCGTTCACTGCATTTCCAGAACGGAAACGAGAGACACTCTTTCCGGTTTCCGCTTTTCCAGTTCTTACAAATACCATCACGGATATTTTGACCATGCCGAAAAAGAATTCAGGGGCTTCGGGAGAGTGGAGCAAATTGATTCCGAGCATTTTGAGCATTGGGTAAAAGGGAATGCCAGCAATATAGTCGAACAAACTCTTCATCAAGCGCCGGTAATCACTAAATCCTGGTTTCACACGGGCGCGTTTTTGAGTCGGGAAAAAATTCTCAACCAGTTTGCAGGTGAATACTGGTATGAAGAAATGCAGCGGCAAGGTTTCGCAGTCGCAAATAGCGAAACGTCTTTGCCTGACGCCAGATTGATTACCGTCCTCGGATTAGATCCGGCGTTGATTGACGACCTGGGCGCTCAGGAATGGCGCGAAGCACTGCGCGCCTGCAAGAGCATGAGCTTGCGCACGGAAGTGTTTGCCGAGGATGCGCCGCTTGCCGGCGCGACAGCCGATCAGCTTAAGAAAGAATTAACGCCTTATACCGTGGCGACGCATAATTGCGTCATAGAGTTGCTGCAACCGAAAGGTCACAACAAACACGCCATTTTCGTAGTCAAGGAAAGCGAAGCCGTCACCTACAGTTACGAAAGAATAACTGATGACCCGCGCATTGCTCATAACCTGAACCTCAAACTGGATGAGTATGGCAACATTCTGGAATCCGCTTCGGTGGTTTATCCGAGAGCATTACCGGATCTTACGTTGCCCATGGAAACACAAGCGGCGCAAAACAAAACGTTCATCTCTTACGTCGAAAACAAGTTTACGAATGACATCAATGCGACGGACGATTACCGCCTGCGATTGCTCTCGGAAGCAAAGACCTATGAGCTGAAAGGCGTCTCAAAAGCCAATCCGCTTTTCGCTCTCAGCGATTTCGACAACATTCTCACCGATGCAAATGAGGTCGGCTACCATCAGGTCAATACAGATCCGGTGGCCGGCACTTCGCAGAAAAGATTAATCGAGCATGTCCGAACCGTGTTCTATCGGGATGATCTAACGGCCGAACTGCCTTTGCACGATATCGAGACAAAAGGACTTTCTTTTGAAAGTTATCAACTGGCTTACACGCCCGACCTTCTTTCCGACATTTTCGGCGCAAAGCTTACTAACGCTCAGATTTTGACGTTGATGCCGGAAGGCAAATTCACGCACAGCGAAGGCGATGATAACTGGTGGGTTCGTTCCGGCACGATGCAATTCATAGAAGGCGCGGAAACATTTGCCGATGCGCAAAACCGTTTCTATCTGCCAATTTCTTATACCGACCCTTACGGGGCACAGACAAAAGTAAAGTACTTCTCCAATTATTTTCTTTTTATCGAAGAGACCGAGGATGCGTTGCAAAACAGAACGAAGGTTTTGTCATTCAACTTGCGCACGCTTTCGCCGCAGCGAATGCAGGATCCCAACAATAATATCTCGGAAGCGATCGCCGATGAATTGGGCTTAGTCAAAGCGACGGCCGTATTCGGTAAGGGCGCCGAGGCGGATGATCTAGCCGGTATCGATGAATTCACATCTGCGGCGGAAAGTACGCTCGTAAATAATTTCTTTAATGCGCCCACCTCGGATCAATTAGTCACCTTCGGGAAAAAACTGTTGCTGCATGCCACGTCGCGTTTTGTCTACGATTTGGACGTTTATGAAAATTCCGGCGGGACGAAACCTGTGGTGGCGGCTTCGATTGTCCGCGAGGAGCATTTTCAAAATAAGAACGATTCGGCTGTCCAAATAAGTTTGGAATATTCCAACGGATTAGGTCAGGTAGTGATGAAGAAAGCGCAGGCCGAGCCGGGCGTTGCCAAACAGGTGACGGTCAACCCGGACGACACTTTCTCTGTTACGGACGTTGATACTGCCGCGAGCAATCCCAAACAACTTCGCTGGATCGGAAACGGCAGAACGGTGCTGAATAATAAAGGTAAACCCGTAAAGCAATATGAACCCTATTTTTCGGTGACACATCAGTATGAGGATTTGAAAGAGCTGGTCGAAACCGGCGTGACTCCGCTTTTGTACTATGACGCCACCGGTCGAATGGTTAAAACGGAGTTTCCTGATCGCACCTTTTCAAAAACCGAATTCGACTCGTGGAAACAAATTATCCATGACCAGAATGACACAGTGTTGGAAACGGATTGGTTCAATCAACGATCCAACCGCTTGATAGATGCCGAATTGATCGCCGCTGGAAAAGACCCGACGAGAGAGAAACTCGCCGCCGAGCAATCAGCCAAACACGCGAACACTCCTTCGACTCGGCATTTCGACAATCTGGGCAGACCTGTTTTGCAAATCGAGCATAACAAAGATACTGCCGATGCGGATGTCTTCTATCACACGCGGACGGATTTGGACCTCGAAGGAAATCTTCGCAGCGTTACCGATGCCCGAGACAATCAGGTGATGCAATACAAATACGACATGCTCGGCAATATCGTTTATCAAAACAGCATGGACGCTGGGCAGCGCTGGCTAATGCAAAATATCGTCGGCAATCCTCTGCGCACCTGGGACGAAAGAAATCATGAGTTTTCTTTTGAATACGACGTTCTACACCGACCGACTGTAAAAAAAGTGGAAGGCGGAGACGGAGCAGCTCCGTTGAATAACGTCTACGAAAACATTATTTACGGCGAAACCCTTCCGAATCCTGAAATAAACAATTTCCGTACGATGGCGGTAATTACTTATGACACCTCTGGCAAATCCGAAACATCGGCGTTTGATTTTAAGGGAAGCCCGTTAAGCACAATCAAAACTTTTGCCCGGAATTATAAAGATGTCGTCGATTGGAGCGGCGCAAACCCTGATGCGCTCCTGGAATTGGAAACTTTCGTTTCTTCTTTTGAATACGACGCTATAAAACGGATCACTCGCCAAACCGCACCCGACGGCAGTGTTTTTCTACCCGCATATAACGAAGCAGGTTTGCTCGACCGGGTCCAGGTTACCCAAAACGGTAACACCGAATTCTTTGTCAGGAATATTGATTACAACGAAAAAGGTCAACGCAATAAAATCCATTACGGCAATAACGTCACAACCAATTATTTCTACGATAAGGAAACTTTCCGGCTCACCCGTTTAGAGACCAGGAGGCAAAGCAACGACCCGCTTCAGGATCTACATTACACCTTCGATCCGGTCGGCAACATCACGCACATCGAAGATAAAAATATTCCGGACGTATTTTTCGATAATCAAAAGGTTGAAGGCGTCGCTTCCTACAGGTACGACGCTCTCTATCGTCTGACGGAAGCCACAGGTAGAGAGCACGTCGGGCAAGCCGTCTTCGGACAGTCCGACAACTGGAACGATCTGCCCTTGATGAAACAATACAGCCAGGGCGATGCGATGGCCTGGCGAAACTACACGCAGCAATACCATTATGATGAAGTAGGTAACATTGAAGAGATGCGGCATACGACAGCTGCTTCCGCCGACAACTGGACGAGAAATTACAATTACGCCGCTGCCACTAACCGCCTGCTTACCACCGCCGTCGGCGCCGACACCTACAACTACCCGCATCATCCGCAGCACGGATTCATCACCGCCATGCCTCATTTGCAGGTGATGAAATGGAATTTTAAAGATGAATTGCAAGCGGTAGCTCAACAGAGCGTTTCGAAAGGAACACCTGAAACCACCTGGTATGTCTACGATGGCAGCGGACAGCGGGCACGAAAAATTACTGAAAACCAAGCCGTTGCCGGAGGAGAGCCAACCCAAAAATCCCAACGCATCTATGTCGGCGGCGTGGAGATCTATCGCGACTATGGTACGGCCGGCGCGATCACGCTTGAACGGCAAAGCTATCACGTGATGGATGATAAAAGCCGGATCGCGATGATAGAAACCCGAACCCAGGGAAAGGACGACGCGCCCGCGCGACTAGTGCGCTACCAGTTTGGCAATCATCTAGGCTCAGCGTGTATTGAAACCGATGACACGGCGAGAGTAATCAGCTACGAGGAATTCCATCCCTTCGGCACGACCAGTTACCAGGCTGTAGACGCGGACATTAAAGCCGCCGCCAAGCGGTATCGTTACACAGAAAAGGAACGCGATGAAGAAAGCGGCTTGGAATATCACGGCGCGAGATATTACGTCCCGTGGTTAGGAAGATGGTTGAGCGCCGACCTGATTGGAGTGGAAGATGGGTTGAATCTGTATAGATACGCTAACAATAATGTTCTCAAGTATAAGGATCTAACTGGCACACAATCAAAAACTAGCGACCATCAAAAAGAAGAACAGCCTATTAAGAAAGGAGATGTTGTTGATTTAGGAAACGGTCAATCTTACATCGCGTCTTGTGATGAAGTAGTGATTATCGGTCAAGAAATTGATGACATTGAAACACTGGAAGAGGGAGATTATACAAGTGATGTTCAGAACCAAATCTACCAAGTTTCAATAGCAGGTGTAACTCAAGTTGAGTTTGACGCATTCGCACTGAAGTTCATGACGAACCCCGGAACAGTAACGAATAATGCTTGGGCTACATACTGGTTGATTGATAGAGACAAAAGTGGAAACGCATCTTACCGCGATAAGATTTGGATTGATATTGCGGGACCTGACAATGCTGATGTAAGAATCGAAAGCATTTCTTCAACCAAAAATTCCCTCTACGCACATTTTGTAACTCTAGCTGGACACACTGATGCAGGATTTATCAGTTTTACCGGACAGTATGACGCACAAGAAAACGTATTAACTTTCACCATTGATAATACGACGCGGACAAACTCTGAAATATTTCAATTTTTAGGTGCCTACCCATTCAGCAGGTATGGTCAAGAAGATCAATGGCAGGCTGTTTTGGCAAATATTGGCGATGTTCTTGGAAAGAAAATAATGTCAGCCCGCCAAACAATCAGTGAGTATGACTACAACGATTATACGAAGAAGCAAGGAGAATTAGAATGGGAGGAATCCAAAGACATTACGGATATTGTACGGATAAAACAGTTTATTCATGCCTACCCGCTTTTTGGTCGCCAAGCACCGTTGGATAGTATTCCAATGATCAGAAACAAAAGATTTAGAGATTGAGAAAAACACAATGGCAAATCAAAATGATCCTCACCGAATCGTTCACGGAACCGTCAGCGACGGAAACGGTAATAAACTCGCCAACCTTTTGGTGAAAGCCTTTGACCGCGATATGCGCTCGGAGACTTTGCTCGGAGAGGCTCCCACCAATGCCAAAGGCGAATACAGAATCGAATATTCGACGGAGCAGTTCCGAGCGGCGGAAAAACAAACCGCCGACCTGTGCGTCAAGGTTTATAGCGCCGGAAAAAGAATTCTGCTGTACGAGACCGGAATAGATCAGATTGTTTTCAACGCTTCACTCTCCGAAGAAATCAATATCGTTATCAAGGCCGAGATAAAAGCCGAAGAGAATGAGTTTGACTCGATCCTGCGGGAGATTTCCGTCTTAATCGGCAAAGTGCCGGTCGAGCAGCTTCAGGAAAATCAAGCACACCGCGATATCACTTTTCTATCGAAAGAGGCAGACCTCAACGCCGAAAAATTAGAGCATCTGGTCGTTGCTCATCGCCTCAGTGACGAATCGAAAATTGACGCTGCCTTCTTCTACGCCCTGCTGCGGAAAAACACTCTGCTGAAAATCGACATCACGAAAGCACTCCAGACCAGATTATTTATCGACATCAATACTGAGTTGACGCCGGTGCTGTTCGACGCAGCTCTGGCGGATGAAAAACTCGTGCGGCGCGATGTCAACGCCGCCGTGAAAGAAATGATTGTGCCCGGCAGAGTTGCCAAAGAATTGAAAAAGAGTCTGGAACTATTAAAGCAGTATCAGCGAAAAGCGGAAGACTATTATCGGAACGAACATCCGAAGAAAATATTGAATATCGTCAGCCGTTTTGTGCTGGAAAATAAGGTCGGCGAAATCGGTCGGATTTTTCAGGAGAACAAAAACGACATCGGGACCTTTTTCAAAACTATTTACGATGGGTCCCTCTTTAAAGACGAGTCGAGAGCGTTGGACGCCAAAACCTCGCTGGCATTGGCCGAATTGCTTGGTTTTGACGACGCCATCATTTCCCAGGTAAGGAAAGCAAAAAACATCAAGAAGCCGGAGGACGTCAAACGGCTGGCGGCGTTAAATAAAGCGGATTGGAAAAAAGTGCTGACCGACTCGGCGGGCAAAACTAAGATTGCCGGCAAACCGCTGGACAAGAGACTGGTTGATTTTCACGCTTCCTCTTTAGCGAGAAAAATGGAAAAGGAATTTCCCAGCGTCGCATTTGCCGCTCAATTGGAGAGAGAGAAAGAGAGCGTGCTGGAAAATCAGGACACGATCAAGAAGTTTTTGAACAAACACGCCGATTTTGATTTGCAGAACACCAGCATCGACCTTTTCCTCAAAGATAAAAAATTAACCGGCGATAAAAGCGCCGCCACCATGCGGGATGAGTTGAAATCCGTGCAGCGTATTTTCAAGCTCGTCCCTCAATACAGCAAAACAAACGCGCTGCTGCAAAAGAATATTCATTCGGCACAGAGAGTTGCCGCCATCGGCGAAACTCGATTTGTAAAAGAGGTCGCTCCCGAGGCCGGAATCAGCCGCAGAGAAGCGAAAAAAATATTCAAACAAGCGGAGCGAATCAACGCGGCTGCCATGCTCGTCGCCGGCGAATTGCAGGATGCGATGAGCTCGCTGGATGTTCCGGCATTGCAGATGAAGGGTCTGGCGCCAAAGCTGAAGGCGGTCAGCAAAGATTTTCCAAATCTCAAATCACTTTTCAACTTAACAGATACCTGTCGCTGCGAACATTGCCGTTCCGTTTATAGTCCGGCGGCTTATTTGGTCGAGATTTTACAGTTTCTGGATAATAGAAGCGTCGTCGATTTAACGATTCCGCCACCGCAACCTCCGGCTACTCGCCCGTCTGTAAATATTGCTAAAGACGTTTTGTTCGAACGCCGGCCTGATATAGGCGACATCGATCTGGGATGTGAGAATGCCAATACACCCCTTCCATACATTGACCTCGTCTGCGAGTTGCTCGAAGAAGCGGTCGCGCCGGATGCTGGGATTGCGTTCACGGGTGTCCTGTCGGATGGGCCTGATCCTTTAAAGGGGACAATCTCCAGCTCTCTTCTCAACATCTTGACGGCCGCCAATATTCCCGTCACCAACCAGGCGCAAGTTTTTGAAACGGAAACCACCTCTGGTTCGTCGGCGATGCTGCCGCATTATTTACGCGATAAAGAAGTGGTGTGCAAAATAATCCACAACAGTGGGAGCAGTTATACCGTCAAGCGTTTGCGTCAAACCCTGTCTTCAGCCGAAGAGTTGGCTGCCGCTCCGGCATATGTCAATGAGAATGCCTACGTTGAATTACAAAATAAATCCTATGCCTTCAAGCTGCCCTTTGATTTGAATCTGACCGAAGCCAAGGCGTACTTTTCCCGCTTTGACATCGAACGTCATACGGTGATGTCTGATTTTCAGGTTGCGAGTGTTCCTGCTGATGAAGCGATCGCAGCAGAGGCGTTGGGGTTGACCGATGCCGAAAGAGAAATGATCGTTGCGCCGCACGCGGGCAATCAACAATCATTTTGGAACACGGCTGCGGCAAATGCCGCCACCGAAATGAAAGTCGTGGATACTTTCCTCACCAGGTCCGGGCTCACCTACAAGGAGCTCGATTTGCTGTTGTCGCTGAAATTCATCGACCCGCCGGACAATGACCCGTCGAATAACCTTTTTATCAAACACCCCGACCTTTCCTGCGACACAACTAAGAAGGAAATCGCCAATCTGGATAATGCCGCATTAGATCGTATTCACCGCTTCCTGAGATGGCAAAAGAAGACCGGCTGGAAATTTGAAACACTCGATCAAATTATTTCGCAGCCCAAGCTCGGTGACGGAAAACTCGACGCTCTTGATGATGATACCGACGGCATTACAAATGGAAACGAGTGCCTGATTAAGGCGGCAGACTTAAAGAAACTTTCTGAAAAAACAGGAATCACGCTCGAAGAAGTGTTGGGTTTTTACGGCGAGATACCGCACGAGGTGTTAACAGATGATGGTAAGAAACCGCTCTACCATCAGATTTTCCTGAATAAGGCAAAGAACGGTTTCATTGACGAAGGCTTATTGCCCGAAAAAATTGACGGCTCGCAATTGTTGAACAACTTCAAAACGTCGCTGTCGGTGTGCCTGCGTTTAGCCGAGCAGGACCTGGATAAATTGCTCCTCGTTCTTCCGAATGGGGACCTGACTTTTGCCAACCTCAGCTCGCTATACGCGGCGTCGCTTTTGATACGCAAGCTCAAGCTGAAAACAGATGACTTTCTCGTTCTGAGCGAGCTAACCGGAATCGATATCCAGGATTCGCCAAAGGCTACGCTGCAATTTGTCGATGCCGTTATTGCATCGAAACAAATTCCGTTAAAACCGAGGGACATAAAATTCATGCTTTGGCATGAAGCGGCAAACCTCACCGACCGGGAAATTAAAGACGCCAAAATCAAATCGATAATCGAGAAGTTACAGACGGAGTTCCAAAAAGCATTTACCGCCAATCGTTCCCCTTACAACAGCGAGTTAACGGCCGACGAACAAAAGGAGACGCTGCAAAATCTCTTTTCAAAACTTCGCGGTATTACGGAAGAAGACTTAAAAATATTTATCGGCTTAATTGACGGCAACTGGGAATTTACCTGGACCGATGAAACCGGCGCTGTCATCAATTCAACCAATGTGGCGCAAGCTATCGTTTTTGTCCAAAACCGGCTCGATAAATTTTTTGATACGGCTCAAATTGGAATTGCCCTTAACGCCTTAGCTGCGGCGCTGCCACTGGCAGCAACCGCCAATGCGAATGAAGCCGCTGCTCTGGCGGCAATCGAGGACGCTCAACTGGCAGTCTCAACCGCGACTCCAGCGCAATTACCCGCCGCGCAGGCACAGTTGACAGCCGCCATCGCCGCCGAAGTATTAACACTAACCGCCGCGAACGCTGCCAACACAAGTGTCGAAATCGAGCTAGACTATGAGACACGAAATGCTTTGATAGAGTCCCTACTCGATCCCGTTTCCGATTTCTTTTTTAAGGACGCAAAGAGGAGAGCACTTCTGCAAGTGCTGGCGACTTCCTTCAAAACGAATGAAGGCCTGGCAGAAATCGTTGTAGACAATGCACTGCTCAAACAACCTTTGCCCGGCACTGATCTGGTTGGCGATTTGCTGCAAACGGACACGTTAATTGACCAGTTAAATACGCCTCCGGTTTTACCGGCCATCACCGACGCGGCTTTTCCGGAACAATACAATGCGATTCGACTGCTGCATAAACTATTTCCGTTAATAAATTCCTTCAAGCTGGAAAATGAACAAGTCGCCTGGCATCTGCAAAACAATGCTCTGCTCGGATGGTTTGAGCTGGACAGTATTCCTTATCAAGCGGGACAGAATCCGATCGCTTATTCGTCTTATGCAGCCTTTGCGGGAATGCTTTCGATAGCAAAGCAACTGACGCCTGTGCCCAATCCAGCCGATGCGGAAAACCCGCTAACTTTCTATCACGTGGCGGAAATGCTGCTGCCTGCCAGCCCAACTACCCGAGCCGGCTGGATAGACACCTTTTCCTTGCTGACAGGTTATGACAAAGAAGATGTGGATGCGGTTGATGCTCACTTATTCCCGGTAGCCCCCATAAATTGGGATATAAGCAATTATGAAGATGTCGAAACCTGGAAAGCCATCGAAAAATGCATCGAGCATCTGAGAAAACTAGGTTCAATCGTCACGCAGATCAAAGAATTTATTAAGCCGGTGCTGACCGGCGCGGATACGAACTCGCTGCGAACGGCTTTAAAAGCCCGTTACGACGAAGAGGTTTGGCTGGATACTCTTAAACAAATCACCGATGCCATTCGGCCGCAGAAGAGAGATGCGCTGGTCGCGTATTTGCTGGCGACCAATCCTGAAATGAAAGACGAGAACTACTTGTATGATTATTTTCTGGTAGATGTGGAAATGGAATCATGCATGCCTTCGTCAAGAATCGTGCTGGCGCACGGCTCGGTCCAGCTTTTCGTCCAGCGTTGTTTGATGGGATTGGAGCCGCGGTCAGCGGCCGACCTCAACAATGACAAAAAATGGTCCGAGTGGAAATGGATGAAAAACTATCGCGTTTGGGAAGCGAACCGGAAAGTTTTTCTTTACCCGGAGAACTGGATCGAAGCCGAATTGCGCGACGATAAATCTTTCCTGTTCACTGAACTGGAAAACGAGTTATTACAAAACGAGCTAAACGAGTTTACGTCAGAAGAAGCTTTAATCCGATACCTTGAAAAACTGGACAACATTGCTTTTCTGGAAGTGGTCGCCACCTGGTATCAGTCTGACATTAAGACCATGCACGTCTTTGCCCGCACGAAAGGCGGAGACCCGGCGATTTATTATTACCGAAGATTCGAGCAGGAGCGATACTGGACTCCCTGGGAAAAAGTAGAGCTTGATATCACAGGCGACCATCTTCTAGCCTTTGTCCGCAATAATCGTTTGTGCCTGGCCTGGCTCACTATCAGCGAGGAGCCGGACCCGGATCCAGTGGCGACAGTTCCCAGTAGTTCACCCGGCCCCGTACCCGTCGACAAACCAGCACGCCGATTAGTAATTCAGCTAGCGGTCAGCGAGTTTGCCAATAAAACATGGCAGCCAAAGAAGATTTCCAAAGAAGGCATACGTACACCCAGCGGCTATACCACTGCGCCCCTACCGAGAGACCAATACAATCTTATGTATTTTGAATGGGGCCAGCAGATATGGCTGTTCAGCACGATTTACGCAAATAATCAGGAATATAGTCAGGTAAACGGAATCTTTAACATAGCGGGCTGCAAGGGCTACCCGGAACTGGCGTTCCAGGGTAGTTTGGGCATTCCCGACTTTCTGCCAGATTTCCGCCACGCGTTGTTAAATACGCAACGTTACAGAGATGTAACTGCGGCTGTAGACGACTTGTCGGTGAGAAACGGAATCTCTTTTTTCGGATTTCTCGAAATACTATCCAAGACACCCAATAGTTTCAGATTAACCTATCCGCTTCAGCTAACGCAGATTGATTTGGTCCTTCTGCTTCTCCAATATCTACTGCTGCATATTTTCGGGCGCGGTTTTAAAGAAGGTCACGCCGTGAAAATTCCGCTCGGCACGTTGCTTCCTTATTTCATGGAAGACAGCAACCACGCGTACGTCGTTATTCCGGGATTTTACCGTGAAGATAAAGAGCGGAAAGACCGTCCGGTCTACATCAAACGCACCGGCTCTAATGTCTTGCAGCTTATCGAAGATGCTATCGCTTTGTTCAATAAATACTTTGCTCCAGGCAATGCTAATCCGTCACAGGATATCAACGCCTTGTTCGCCAAGTTGAAAGCCGATCCCGATTATCTGGAAATCGTGGATGAGCTGAAGGTGTATGCGAATCTGCAGTATGGCGAGCATTTCAAGAACATGTATCACCCGCTCGTTTGTCCGCTCAGAACGACCCTCTACAGAGACGGCGTTCCCGAATTAATGAAGCGGGAAACACAGTTACAAGTCAGCCCGTTTAGTTTCAATAATAATTACCAGCCCACTAGCCAGGTCCCTTTGCCGCGTCCCATCGAAGATATTGACTTCAGCAGTGACGGAAGCTACAGCGGATACAATTGGGAGCTGTTCTTTCATATCCCGTTTTTGCTGGCGACACGATTGACTAGAAATCAAAAGTTTGAGGAGGCGCTGACCTGGTTCCATTACATGTTCAATCCGACCGGAGCTTTGGAAGGCGACACGCCGCAGAAATATTGGGTAACGAAGCCCTTCTACCTGACCCATTCAAACGATTACATCAGCCAGCGAATTGACACCCTGCTGTATAAAATCGCCAACCCCAATACGCCTGAAATAGCCGAGCTTGAGTTTGCCATCGACCAGTGGAGAGAGAAGCCGTTCAGGCCGCACGTCATCGCACGCTTCCGTCCGGTCGCTTATCAGAAAGCGTTACTGATGAAATACATAGATAACCTCACTGAGTGGGGCGATTATCTATTCAGACAGGACACGATGGAAACTGTCGCACAGGCGACACAGATGTATATTCTGGCTGACAAGCTACTGGGCCCGAAGCCGCGAATTATACCGGCCGCCATCAAAGCGCCATATGAAACTTACAATCAGATGGAAGGCAAGCTTGACGCTTTTGGCAATGCTCTGATTGATTTGGAAAACATCTTGCCTGACCTTTCGGCACTGCCAGAAAAAGGGGCCGAGTTGCCTCCTTCGCCCATCACTTTATCAACGCTTTATTTCTGCATACCGCAGAACGACAAGATGCTGGAGTATTGGGACCGCATCGCCGAGCGCCTGTTTAATATTCGCCATTGCCGAAACATCGAAGGCGCCGAGCGCAGTCTGGCCTTGTTTGCGCCTCCGATTGATCCGGCCATGATGGTTCGCGCCGCGGCCGGCGGCCTCGATATTTCTTCCATCCTGGCCGGAGTAAATGCTCCGACTCCCTTTTACAGATTCAATGTGCTTTCACAGAAAGCGACTGAATTGGCTCAGGAAGTCAGAGGTCTCGGCAGCTCTCTGCTGCAGGCTTTGGAAAAGAAAGATGCGGAAGCGATCTCGCTTTTGCGCAGCGACCTGGAGATGAAAGTATTAAAGGCCGTCAGAGATATGAAGCTGCTGCAAATAAAAGAAGCCAAAGAGCAGATCGAGATTTTAAAAAGAACCCAGGCCGTCACCGAAGAACGGAACAAGTATTACTCGAACATCAAAAAGATAATTCCCAGCGAGCAGCTAAATCTGGATAAGTTAGCCGAATCTCAGGATTACCAATTTCAATCTCAGGTAGTGAGAACAGTTGCCGGGGTTTTGTCATTGATTCCAGAAATGCACATCGGCGCTTCCGGTTTTGGCGGCTCTCCGAAAGTTGTTCTTCAAATTGGAGGTTCAGCGCTGTCAAAAGCGACCACTGTCGCCGCTGATATTTTGAGTATCTTAGGCAGTGTTGCTTCATACGAAGCGAGTCGTGCTTCGATTCTGGGCGGATACGACCGGCGTTTCGATGATTGGAAACTTCAGGAGCGTCTAGCCAAAAAAGAACTGGCTCAAATATCGCGGCAAATCGTCGCCGCCGAAATTCGCCGGGACATTGGGGAGACGGATCTAAGAAATCACGATCTGCAAATTGAAAACGCCAAAAAGACCGATGAGTTTATGCGCTCTAAATTTACGAATAAGGAGCTGTATGACTGGACGATTGGTCAAATAAGCTCCGTTTATTTCAGAGCGTATCAACTGGCTTACGACTTTGCCAAAAAAGCCGAGCGCTGTTACCGGTTCGAACTCGGCAATGACGATACTTATATCGCATTTGGCTATTGGGACAGCATGAAGAAAGGACTGCAAAGCGCAGACCATCTGTTCCATGACATTCAGCGAATGGAGACCGGCTACCTCGACAAAAACAGACGTGAATATGAAATAACCAAGCACGTTTCGCTGGCTTTGCTTGATCCCCTCGCCTTCGTCAGGCTGCGCGCTACCGGCGTTTGTGATTTTGAAATACCGGAAGTCATCTACGATATGGATCATCCGGGGCATTATTTCCGAAGAGTCAAATCGGTTAGTTTGAGCCTGCCTTGTATCGCCGGTCCGTACACCTCGGTGAGCGCTAAGTTATCTTTGGTAAAAAATAAATATAGAAAGAACACGAACCCCGATAATAGCGCGGGGACTGGTTATGGAGAAGATACCGGCAACGATGAAAGGTTTACCTACACCGTGGGCGCGATCCAATCCATGTCGGCCAGTAATTCGCAAAACGACAGCGGTATGTTTGAGTTGAATTTTCGTGACGAGCGTTACCTGCCGTTTGAAGGCTGCGGCGCAATAAGCACCTGGCGGCTGGAACTTCCGAAAGAGGCTCGACAGTTTGACTACGAAACCATTTCAGATGTTGTTTTGCACATAAAATATACCGCCAGAGAGGGCGGCGGCGGCTTGCGAGGGCTGGCCGAATCAACTTTGAAGGACAAACTGATCGAAATAAGACAACAACTCAATCAAACCGGATTACACGTTGCCGTAAATCTGAAACATGATATGCCAAACGAATGGCACTTGCTCAAAACGAACGGAACGGTTGACTTAACAATAGCTAAATCGAGGCTCCCCTATTTTGTCCAATCGCTTGCGAATGTCGAGATTGACAAGATAAGTATTATTGCTCGGGTTAAAAACAATCTGGCCTCCTATTCGGTCAACATTGATGGGACCGCGGTAAATCTGTCGAGAATTGATGAGTGGAAGTTGTGTCGCGGTAGTAAGACCGGCCTGGAAATCGAAACTCCTTTTGAATTATCGATAAGCGCGGCGCAACTAGTTAACCTTGAAGACTTGATGCTAGTGGTCAAATATAGCTTTTAAATTGTATTTGATTGATGTGCCAGCCGCATTTCATTGACACGTTCCCAAGTGTGTTGTGTTCATGAAAGGTGCTGTCCGCTGTTTTGTATTTCTTATTCACTTCGGACCAGCCCTCCGCAGCGGACAAAATATTCAAGTGCCTACAAGTCAATAAGTTGCAGGCTAGTTGTGTTTCGCTCGTTTACCATTTGTTCCGATCCTCTACGGTCTTCTACCATAGTGTGCTGTTTTTTCTCGCCACGTATTGGCCACTTGGGGAAATCGGGTCTAGGAGGGTTGTGCTTGTAATTAATTGAAGGTTTGAGTGTTAGTGGTGGAGCAGAGGAGGGTCGAACTCCTGGCCTCCGCATTGCGAACGCGGCGCTCTGCCAACTGAGCTACTGCCCCACGCGCATGAGAATACAGTCTGGAGTTTCGAGTTTCAAGTTGTGAGTTTGAAAGAGTGACTTTTCAAAAAATAATCCACAGATTACGCAGATTATACAGATTTTCCGGGCGGAAATTGTTGGCGGCAAACTTCGCAGCGCAAGTGCGGATAAAATGTAGATACGACAGAAATCCATTGGCCCTGACCTCGTAAAAGTAAAGCCATGCTTTGAAAAGGCTCACTTCCTCGTTTCGCAATCGGCGGAATCTGCGTAATCTGTGGATTGATCAGTCGTGCAATAAAGCACGCATCGCGGCGTCGATTGCGTCCTCGAGCTTCTCCACATTCTTGCCGCCGCCCTGGGCCATGTCCGGCTTGCCGCCGCCGCGCCCATCGAGCAATGCGCAGGATTCTTTCATCAACGCATTCATGTCGCCCGACGCATCGGCTGATCTGGCGAACACTAGTCGTGCGGTTCCGTGATCGTTAGACGCCAACAATGCCACCACATTCTCGTGAGCGATCAAGGCGTGCGCAAGTTGCTTCAGTGATTCGGCTTGGCGACCGGTAAAGATTTTGGTGATGACGAGTGGCCTCGACGAGACGGACCCATCCGCTACCGCAGACGGTACTGACTTCATTGCGGCAGTATCGCGTAAATCAGACAGTTGTTCCGCTGTCGATTGAATCAGTTCTTTCGCTTCAAGGTCAGCAGCGTTCGCTTCAAGCGAACGCAGGCGACGGTGAAGGTCTTTATTCTCGTCGAGCATTCGCGCAGTCAAAGCCGGCGCGTCGTCGCGAGCAGCGCTAAAAAGAGAAGCGACGCCGCGTGCGGTCGTGTTGGCGCGGCGATAATCGGCGAGGGCGCGCATGCCGGCGACGAACTCAATCCGCGTCAGGCCCTTCGCGCGTTCCCAGTGGCGCACAGCGATCATTCCGACTTCGCCGGTGCGAAACGC
The DNA here is from genome assembly GCA_030841085.1 of Pyrinomonadaceae bacterium. Taxonomy (GTDB): domain Bacteria; phylum Acidobacteriota; class Blastocatellia; order Pyrinomonadales; family Pyrinomonadaceae; genus PSRF01. The sequence continues at coordinate 10,764 of JAVEDP010000011.1, read as the reverse complement.
ATGCGTGCCGCCACAAGGCGTCAAATCGAACCCGTCGATTTCAATCAGTCTCAAATCACCGTCGCGCGATGGTTCTTTTCTAAGCGGCAGTTCGGCGGCTTGCTGCGATGTCACGGTTTGAATCGTGATCTGCCGATCTTCCCAGATGACGTTGTTCGCCAACTCCACACCGCGCTCGATCGCTTCGTTGCTTGGGTTTGCCAACTCCACATCGATCTCGCAGCACTCCGCCAACACGCGAAAGCCTTTTGTGGGTGCCTTAAAAAGAGTGACAAAAGCCTGCGAAAGAATGTGCTGGCCGGTGTGTTGTTGAATGTGGTCCAGACGCCGCAACCAATCAACACGGCCTTTTACAGTTGTGCCAACTTCAGGCGGCCGGCCCTGAATCACATGCAGCACACCGTTGTCTTCATCGTCGATGCACTCGACCACGCGCAGGCCGTTGAGTGTTCCGGTATCGCTGGGTTGGCCGCCGCCGGTCGGATAAAACGCGGTGCGGTCAAGCGTCACTGCGGTCCAGCCACTGACGCGCTCTGAAATCTCGACGACGCGAGCTTCGAATTCGATCAAATGAGAATCGTTGTAATAAAGGCGTTCGGTGGCCGGCATGGTGATTTAATAATCGAAGGAGAAAAAGCATGCAAGCCAGAGTGGATTGCTCGGTTCGAATAATATCAGGTTGGGAAGGGTGGCTTGCCCCCGCTCTTCGATACCATTCATTCAGCGAAGAACAGAGCGGGGGCAAGCCACCCTTCCTAACCTGGAGAGCTCGGATCGTATTCGTGAACGCTCTGCTTTGAGTATTTTCGAGAGGCTATACTTTGACAGGCTTTCCGGAAAACCAACATAATCCGCAACAGTCTTGCCTAACATTAGATTGCAACTGTCACTGGAAATTCATGAACTGCACTTCGCAAAATAAATTTATCCGCAGCCTCTTGCTGCTTTCGTTACTCTTTTCATCCGCCGCTTTCACACTTGCTCAACCGGAACAGCCGCTGCGGTCGCTCACCTATCGCCTGGCGATGTCGCGTCCGGTCTCGCATCTGTTCGAAGTGACAATCGAAGTTGAACTGCCCGAAGACCAACTGACAAAGTCTCTCGACTTTCAAATGCCCAGATGGTCGCCCGGTCGTTATGCGGTTTTTGACTTCGCAAAGAACGTGCAGCAGTTTGAAGCGCTCGGCGGCATCTGCCCGCGCGCCGCGCAATGCAAGCTATCCCCTTTTCCGGTCACCCGCGTCGATGATCAAACCTGGCGCGTCGCGACAATGAATTCTTCTCATCTGACGATTCGCTACAAGGTTTTCGGCAACGATTTGTCCGGCACGTTCTCGCAACTGGATTCGCGTCATGCGAATTTCAACGGCGGCACGATCTTCATGTACGTGGTTAATCACAAACAGGATCCCGTCACGCTCTCTATCGCTCCCCCGAACGGTTGGAAGATTTTCAACGGACGCATGGAACGCCTGGACCAGAGTGAATGGCATTTTCCAAACTGGGATATTCTGATTGATACACCAACTGAAATTGCGCCCGACTTTACCCTTGACGAGTTTAAGGTTGACGGCAAGCTCTATCGCGTCATGGTCCATTCATTCGGGGACGAAGGCGGGAAACGCGCGGCGCTGGTCCATGACATTGAAAAAATTGTGCGGGCCGAAACCGGAATGTGGGGACCGCCGGAGTTTGACTCCTATACTTTTCTAATTCACTTCGCTGCCGACGATCACTCTGGCGATGGCATGGAGCATCTGACGTCCACGCAAATTATCGAGCCGGGCGCGCTGGGTGAGACGGGCGTGTATGGCGACGCGCTCGATACGGTTGCGCATGAGTTCTTCCACGTTTGGAACGTGAAACGACTGCGGCCGGTCGAACTTGGACCATGGGATTTCACTCGCCCGGCGAACACTCGCGGGCTTTGGATTGCCGAGGGCTTCACGAATTACTACGGACACTTGATGATGCGGCGGGCCGGCATTTGGGATGACACGCGTTTTTTCCGCACCGAAAACCAGACTGTTACAGGAATTGAAAATGCTGCCGGCAGCCATTTGATGAGCGCGATACAGTCTTCGCAGCAGGCGCCGTTTCTGGACGGAGCGCCGCACGCGCAACGAACCAACCTTGTCAACATTTCGATCAGTTATTACCCGAAAGGTGAGTTAATCGCACTCGCGCTCGATCTGCTGATTCGCGGCAAGACGGATGGAAAGGTTTCATTGGATGATGTTATGCGGCGCATGTACGAGGAGTTTTATTTGAAGGCCCCGAATGCGACTTATTATTTGCGCGGCCGGGGTTACACCGTCGAAGATTTTCAACGAGTCGCGTCGGAAGTTAGCGCTTTGGATCTAAATGATTTCTTCCGACGTTATGTTCACGGCGTCGAGATGCTGCCTTATGACGAGGCGCTTGCTTCAGTCGGCATGCATCTGGTGCGCGAGCAGGCTCGCGAGCCATTCGATGCCGGGATCAGAGTTAACTGGGAAAATGGCACGCTGACCATTGGCTCGGTTCGCAACGATTCGCCCGCGGAAGATGCCGGCTTGCAGGAAGGCGATGAAATTGTTTCCCTGGGACGCAAGAATGTCTCGCGCGAAAATTGGTTAGTCGCGCTGGCTCATTACAAGCAGGGCGATCGAGTACCGCTGACGGTGAAACGCGATCGCCGCACGATTCAAACGGCGATCGTGCTGCGCGAGCCGGAACGTTTCGAATACAAAATCGAAGAACTGAAAGATGCTACTGCAAAACAGAAAGCCCTGCGCCAGGCTTGGCTTAAGGGCTAACTGAGAACCCGAGACTTCTCATGATTTCGACTCCTTCAACTCCGAAGTCAATCGGCATCAGAAAATTTTTACTCTTGTGGCCGCTCTTTTTTCTTATTTGCGGAGGTTTGGGTTATCCCTCGCTGAGCCGGTTCGATCCGCGCGCAATTGAAGGACTGCGCGACACGATAAAATATTCCGCGATAACCACCGGCGACGATCAGTCTGGTTTCAGGGAGAATATGCGATGTCGCGTACTGGTGCCTTACGTTGCGCGGCCATTTTATTGGTTCGCGCAAGGCCGTCTCCGTTCCTGGAATCCGGTATTTTTCGGTTTACTGGTTGCGGCTTCGATTTTTTGCGCGACGACAGCATGTTTGATTGTAAGCATCGGCATGAGAGTGTTTGGCGATCTCAATCTCGGTCTGCTTGGCGCGCTGCTTTATCTCTTGAACTTTGCCGTTTCAAACTTACAACTCGCGGGTATGGTTGACGCAGGCGAAGCGTGCTTTATGGCGGCAGTTGTTTGGAGTCTGCTCAACGACAAATGGTGGTTACTGGCTCTATGGGCTCTATTTGGCGCCGCTGCAAAAGAAACATTCGTGCCTTTCGCGGGCGCGTTTGCGCTGACGTGGTGGTTTGTTGGCTATCGTCGAAAAGAAACGAGTCTCAAGGAGCTGTTTTGGATAATAGCTTTAGCCGCGATTGGCCTTGGTACCGTGTTGGGAATTCGCGTTGCAGTTGTGGGACAGTTTCGTTGGCCCTGGCAAATCGCTGAGCAGGTAATTGGACGGGACAGTTACTTTTCCGCGATCCGAAAGTTCTTTACAGAAGGCAGCTTCTGGTACGTGCTGGGGTGGCTTCTGCCGCTGGGGCTGGTGCGGATAAAAGCTTTTCCTAAGACCTGGGTTTTCGCCGCACTCGCCGCATCGGTTGTGGCGTTGGTCCTGGGCGTCGAGATCGATTCCGGGGGGAATGTGGCCCGCGCTCTATTCAACATTAGCGGACCACTGCTGAGTCTGTCGGTGGCGAGGCTGATATCGGGCAAGAGTTCTTCGCTTCAACCAGCAACTCAAAACCAATAAGAACAAGGCGCTTATTCCAATCTGTAGTTTGGCGCTTCCTTGGTAATGATCACATCGTGCACGTGCGACTCGCGCAGGCCGGCCGAAGTGATGCGAATGAACTGACTCTTTTCCTGAAACTCTTTTATCGTGCGGCAGCCGGTATAGCCCATGCCGGAACGCAAGCCACCAACCAACTGCGTAGTCATCTCTGCAATCGTTCCTTTATAAGCAACGCGCCCTTCGATCCCCTCCGGCACAAGTTTCGAATCGCTTTCGGCCATCTCCTGCGCGTAACGATCGCGCGAGCCTTCGCGCATCGCGCCAAGTGAACCCATGCCGCGATAGGTTTTGAACGAGCGACCCTGGAATAGAATTACTTCGCCGGGCGCTTCTTCGGTCCCGGCGAAAAGGGAACCAATCATGACGACGTCAGCGCCGGCCGCTAATGCTTTCGCCACGTCGCCAGAAAATTTAACGCCACCATCGGCAATTATCGGAATGCCTTTGTCCCGCGCGGCTTTTACGCACGATTGAATCGCAGTTATCTGCGGCACGCCGGCGCCGGTGACCACGCGCGTAGTGCAGATTGAACCGGGACCAATGCCAACCTTGACGGCGTCGACGCCGGCGGCGATCAATTCCGCCGCGCCTTCGGTTGTTCCGACGTTGCCGGCGATCAAATCTGTGTTCGGATGACGATGCTTTATTTCAGCGACAGCTTCGATGACGCGAACCGAATGGCCATGCGCCGTATCAATCACCAAACAATCGACGCGAGCTTTGACTAATTCATCGGCGCGTTCGCGATAGTCTCCGGTGGCGCCGATCGCAGCGGCAACCCGCAGTCGTCCGAGATCGTCTTTTGCTGCGGTCGGGTACTTAATCGCTTTCTGAATGTCTTTAACGGTAATCAGGCCTTTAATTTTTTTGTCATCGTCAACGACCAAAAGTTTTTCGATGCGATGCTTTTGCAGCACTGCCTTGGCCTGCTCGAGCGTCGTGCCGACCGGCACGGAGACCAACGGCTGGCGCGTCATCACTTCCGAAACGGGAATATCAAAACGAGTTTCAAATCGCAGATCGCGATTGGTAATAATGCCGACGAGATGCCCGTCTTCGTCGACGACCGGCACGCCGCTGATGTGAAATCGCTCCATTACCTGCAGCGCTTCACGTACCGGTTTGTTCGGCAGAATCGTGACCGGATCGACGATCATTCCCGACTCGGAACGCTTGACCTTGTCAACTTCTTCCGCCTGCCGCTCGACGCTCATGTTTTTGTGCACTACGCCAATGCCGCCTTGTTGGGCCAGCGCGATGGCGAGCGCGGCCTCAGTTACGGTGTCCATCGCGGCGGACGTCAACGGAATTTGCAAGCGAATGTTCCGCGTGAATTGCGTCGAGGTATCTGTTTCTGAAGGCAACACGTCGGACCGTGCTGGCAATAACAGGACATCATCAAATGTTAGACCTTCAACTATATTTGCAGAAATCATGGATGAATTAATTCTCCTCTAAAATTGGACAGTGGCACAGACTTCAGTCTGTGTCTCCCGGCGCTACACAGACTGAAGTCTGTGCTACTTCAAAATATTTGCATCATCGGAGCGCTGAAAGCTGACTCCAAAAACACGAACGCCCGCCGGTCAGGACGGGCATTTGTTCGTTTTTGCCTTGCTGACGCAAACAGGCGAAGCGGCAGAGCGCAGTAACGCAAAAACTCGTAAGCCAAAAATTTTTATTCCCAGACGTTTTCGTAATCAGCTTTCCAACTATCCGTTCTGCCCCTGGGCTCACATCGATCAAATCCAGCGGCCGCGTTTTCTTTTGTAAGTTCAAATAGAATTGGTTGATGTTCAGTAGCGGCGCGCCGTTGTCCCCATTTCATCACGGCCAATGCTATTGCCGAAAGTATTGCCAGGATCACGATTGCCAGCACCAACGTCAGATACGGCGATCGCGTGGCGGGCATATCAGTGTAAACTTTTGAATGAAAAGGCGTGGACCCAACCTCTTCTCCCGTATCACCCTGATCACGCATGTAGCGGGTGTAAGCTTCGACCGCTTCTTTTTCGTCATAACCAACGTACTTTGCATACGCCTTTACGAAACTCCGGTTGAATATTCCACCCGGCAGCCGTTTGTAATCGTTTGTTTCTATTGCTTCCAGATAACGCACTTGTATGCGCGTCTGATCCGAGATCTCGCGGAGGGGAATGCCGCGTTCTTCGCGCGCGGTTCGCAACTGTTCGCCGATAGTTGCTGCCATCACCAATTCGCGTGCGTCCTTAGCGCTTTGGTAGGTGTGCCTGTTGTCAATTCATCCGAAGTAAAGTGCACTTGTTTCCCGGAGCAGGGGGGCTGTGATCGATCTTGCAAGATCAACTTAACTATTTGGCCGAATATATCTTGCGCGACCAAACACTGTCAAACTTGAGCGCCAGAGGTCAGAAGTCAGAAGTCAGAGGTCAGAAGTCAGAGGTCAGAAGTCAGAGGTCAGAGATCAGAGGTCAGAAGTCGGACGTCTGAATCCGGATAACGAATGTTCTGACGTTAAGTTAACACGCGGTGCTTGGCCGCTGCCTGGCTCACGTCTGATCTCTGACCTCCGACCTCTGACTTCTGACCTCTGATCTCTGACCTCCGACTTCTGACCTCTGATCTCCGACCTCCGACTTCTGACCTCTGACTTCCGACCTCTGACTTCCGACCTCTGCTTTCTTGATTCTTCGCGCCCGCGATGATAGGTTGACGCGAGAGATAACAACTCGACTTTAACTTCTACAACGAGAAAAGTGAGGACACAAGAGATGCCCCTAGAAGCACTCGGAATGATCGAGACCAAAGGTTTCGTCGGCGCTGTCGAAGCCGCTGACGCCATGGTCAAAGCTGCGAATGTTCAACTGCTGGGAAAAGAATATATCGGAGCCGGTTACGTAACGATCTTTGTGCGCGGCGACGTGGGCGCGGTCAAAGCGGCCACGGATGCAGGCGCGGCAGCGGCGCGTAGAGTTGGCGAGTTGATTAGTGTTCACGTTATTCCTCGCCCGCATGCTGAAGTTGAGCGCGTGTTGCCGGTCGACGGTCGCACCGGTTTGAGTCCCGACGAACGGTCGCTGCAAGGCGGCGGCGCCCGAGGTCAACTGGGACAGGGCGAAGGTCGCTCGTTGCAGGCGGGCGGTACGCGCGAGGGAAGTAAGGAACGGGCCCGATGATTTGCGATTGCCGATTGCCAATTGCCGATTGAGCGGAATTAGGATCCGCTGATCCCAATCGCAAATCGGAAATCGGAAATCGGCAATGGCGCGGGAGGTGTTATGTCTACGGATAAAGATCTTCTGTCAGTGCAGCAGGCGCGAGATCTGGTTGATGCGGCGCACAAGGCCCAGGCGGAAATTGTGCGCTTCGATCAAGCGAAGATTGATCGCATCTGTGAAGCCATGGCAAAGGCGGCGTTGCGCGAAGCTGCCCGTCTCGGCGCCATGGCCGTGGAAGAAACCGGCTACGGAGTTCCGGACGACAAGCGCGAGAAGAACCGTTTTGCAGCTGAAGACGTCTGGAACTATTTTCGCGGATTGCGCACGGTCGGCGTCGTTTCCGAGTCGAAAGACGTAGTCGAAATCGCGAGCCCGCGCGGTGTGGTAGCCGGTATTATTCCTTCTACAAATCCCACCTCGACCGCGATCTTCAAAGTTCTAATCGCCATCAAATCTCGTAACGCGATTGTCTTGTCGCCACACCCTTCGGCGGCTCGTTGTATTAACGAGAGTGTGCGTGTTATGCGCGAAGCCGGTGTGAAGGAAGGACTGCCCGCCGACGCAATCGGTTGCATGACTACGGCGACGATCGAAGGCACCGAAGCGTTGATGAAGCACAAGCAAACAGCCGTGATCCTGGCGACCGGCGGCATTGGTTTGGTGCGCGCCGCTTATTCGTCAGGCAAGCCGGCGTTTGGTGTGGGGCCGGGAAACGTTCCGGTTTTCATCGAACGTTCGGCGGACGTGCCCAAAGCCGTGCAGGACATTTTGACCGGAAAAACTTTTGACAACGGAACGATTTGCGCTTCCGAGCAGGCCGTCGTTTGCGACGCGCCAGTTGAGAGTGCAGTGCGCGAACAATTCAAAGCGCAGGGCGCCTATTTTCTTTCTGCGGCCGAAGCGGATCAGTTAGGCAGAATTGTGGCGACGCCACAACGGTCTTTGAATCCGGGCATAGTCGGCAGGTCGGTTGAAGTGATCGCGAAGTTGGCGGGGCTTAACGTGCCGCCGGGCACGCGCTGTCTGATGGCCGATGCTGGTGGCGTGGGGCGCGAATTTCCGCTCTCGATGGAAAAGCTTTCGCCGATTCTTGCGTTCTATGTGGCTGACGGTCTGGCGCGCGGCGCCGAGCGCTGCTATGAAATCCTGCGCTATGGCGGCATGGGCCACACCGCTGGGGTGCACACGCGTTCGCGCGAGGCTGCGATTCGGTTTGGCAGTGAGATGCCGGCATCGCGCATTACCGTTAACACGCCGACGACGCACGGGGCGATCGGTTTCTCAACCGCACTGCCGCCATCGATGACGCTCGGCTGCGGTTCGTGGGGCGGCAATGTTACTTCCGATAACGTTTCACCGCTGCACTTGATGGATATCAAGCGCGTTGCTTTCGAAACGCGACCAGTGAAGAGTTCAAGACCGGCTGTTTCCAGTTCGACAGTTGCGGGATCTGCGCGGCCGCCAATGCCTCAACGAGTTCCGGCGCGTGCTGCTACAACGCAGCCCGTTGCTGCTTCAGGTCCAGGAAAGATCAATCGCGAAGAGATTGCGGCGATTGTGGATCGCTTCCTGGCGGGACGCGAACCACTAGAAACGCAACAACAATCGGCGGCGCCGCCGCGACAAACTATCGAGGCCGAAGCCGGCAGCATGTACAGCGCGCCATCGCAGGCTTCGCGTCCAGCTGAGCGCTCTGGCGGAAATGGAGGCGGTCCATCTGAACGCCGCGGCGCTGCCACCCCGCCGTCCGCCAATGGCCATAAGACAGTTGACTTCGTTAGTGAAGATGACGTGCGCCGCGCAATTCAAAAAGGCGAGAAGATCTACATTACCGCGAAGACAATTATTACGCCGGCAGCTCGTGACCTTGCCGATCCGGCTGAGATATTTGCTAAAACTTGAAATCGGTTAGTTGTCAGTGGTCCGTAGTCAGTGGCAAGAACTTGCTCCGCTGCAACAACAACTGACAACTGACAACTGACAACTGACAACTGACTACTGACATGTTCCTGGGAAAAGTCGTCGGCACAGTTTGGTCCACCAAGAAGTCTCCGGATCTTGAAGGCATCCGGTTTCTGGTGGTGCACCCGTACGATCTTGATAAAGAGCCGACGCGAAATATTGTCGTGGTTGCAGACCGGCTCGGAGCCGGCACCGGTGAGATGGTGATTTGCGCTTACGGCAAAGCGGCGCGCACTGCGATTGGCAATCAGGAAATGGCGATTGAAGCGGCTGTTGTCGGCATAGTTGATCGCGTTGATATTACCGATACGACTTCCGAAGAAATGCGCGAGGCTGCGGTGCAGTTAGCGCGCGATAATGGCAGGCCGTAGGGAAAAGTGCTGAGTACTGAGTGCTGAGTACTGAGCAATGAGTATGTTGAGTAGTCTCGTTTCTTATGTTGGTTGGTCGAAACTTGGAGCGCGCCACTTTGGTTTTACTCAGTACTCAGTACTCAGTACTCAGCACTATTTAAAAGATGTCCAATGAAGATCTGATCTATCGACTAACCACCGCCGTCTACAACCGTCTGGGTGGCGCTGCCGATGAGCAGACAGTCGAACAATTGGTTACCGAGCTGTACCGCACTGTAGAACCTTTTCTTGGTTCTAACGGCAATTCTTATTCTTCACTTCAATCTTTTCCAACCGGCGGCAGCGCGGCGGCGGAATCCCGGGAGGGCTCGGCCGAGCGCATGATCATTTCGGTATTTGGCGTGGACCATCCCGGTATTGTCGCGGGTGTTTCACAGATACTGGCTGCCGCCGACTGCAGCATCGTCGATATCAATCAGACGGTGGTGCAAGGGAAGTTTGCGATGGTGATCATTGCCAACACCGCAAGAGCGCGCGAGAGTGCGGCGGAACTGAAGGAGCGATTGCGTAGTGAGGGCGAACAACTCGGCGTGCGCATCTACGCACAACGCGAAGATCTCTTCAACGCCATGCACCGCGTTTGAATTTCGGATTGCGGATTTCGAATTTCGAATTTCGGAACCAACGCAAGAGAGTGGCTGTTCGGGCTTCAAATTTAAGAGAAACTGACGCGAACGCGCAAAATCCGAAATCCGAAATTCGCAATCCGAAATTCCTATGACTGACCCGCTAATCGCTCGACGTTGTCCCTGGTGTGGCATAGCCATTCGCGAACAAGCGTTCTTTTGTCCGCAGTGTGGTAAAGACTTGACGCAATTGCATCCGGACTTTAGCGCGACGATCGTCGAGTCAGCCCCTCCTGAATCAAAGCGAAAAGACACTGCTGAACTAATCGCTCCGGCCGACGCTGAAGAGCCGCCGCCTAAAGCTGTGCCGGCCGCTTCCGCACCCGTTAAAAGTCGCAAACCCGCCATCGGCCAACAGGCGCTGGGAAAAATGGGAGCCGGAATTCAAAAGGCCACGCACGTCGCCCGTGACGTTGAAGGCAATGTGGCCCACCGGGTGCAGAAGCTGCGTGACGCCTCGAACGTGGTAATTGACGAAGCGAGTTATGACGCCAGTTTGCGGTTCGTCCTGGTCGCAGTTGTGCTGTTTATTCTATTTCTGGTGATATTACTTTTAAGCAAGGTGATTACTTAGGAGTTTCAAGTTTCAAGTTTCAGGTTTCAAGAAGAGGAGTGGCATAGACTTTAGTCTGTGGCTCCCTGGCGACCACAGACTAAAGTCT
>JAVEDP010000012.1 GCA_030841085.1 Pyrinomonadaceae bacterium | reverse complement strand
TGATCGCTCCTGGCAGCGAAACGAAATCAAAAATGAATCATTAAACGCAAACGACTGACCCCGGAAGCTCTGCGCCTGGCAAAAATAGCTAGAGTGGTGATTCATCGAACTTATTCAGAGCTTCCTTCAGTCTGTGCCGGCTCGTCAAACACAGGCTAAAGTCTATGCCACTCGTCCGCGGAGGGCCTCACGACTTCCGGTTCTCTGTTTTCTGTTTTCTGTTTCCTGTTATGAAATTACGTGCTTCACAACCTTCTTGGTGGCCTTCTTTGTGCCGCGGCCAAAGTGCCGGCCGGCGCGGCCTGTGTGCCTGCCGAAATGTTTGCCGGCGCGTACCAGACGTCCATGCTTTACGTCGTGACCTGCGCTGGTGCCGGCGCGTTTCACTTCGCTGCCACTGGTTTTCATTTCACCTTTGGCGGTGTTGTTGTTTTCCTGCGCGCTCGCTGTCATAAGCGTGAACGACAGGATTAATCCCAAAGACGTCACGGTTAACGATTGCAAAATTTTCCGCTTCATGTTGACTCCTTGATAGGCTCGGTTAATTTATTGATAGTCCCGGAAAATTCCGGTGAACTAACAAACTCAGGACGATTACAACTTAGGGGGAAATTGGTTGAGAGGGATTATAACCCGGGAACCGATAACCGGAAATCGTAAATTGACGGAATAAGCGCCAGCTCTTTGCCGCTCATATCCGCGGGTCATCGCCTTTTCGGTTTACCGTTTCCGGTTCACGGTTCACAGTACATGGTTTCCGGATTCGGCGTAGGCGCCGAGCGCTTCCAGCGCGCCTTCATGCATTCTCTCAGGCCGGACGAAGCGCCAGTGCTTCTCAAATTCTTCGCCGGCAAGATTCGGATTGGCGGTTCGTTCTTTGTCCTTTAGCCAATTCTCCACCCACTGCCGAAGTTCCGGATCATTGTTCAACGCCGTTCGAGCGGCATGCATGTTCATGGACGAAGCATACAGCAAACTGTAGACGGCAAACAGCCGGACGCGGAAACGTGAACCTAAGTGCCGATTCGGCGATCAAGTCCAGTGATCCGCGCAGCTATGCTGCCTCCCGTGCGGAAAGGCAGAGGCTTACCGCACGGAAGCCGGCAAAGCCGAAGAAGAGGAAAGTATCGGCAGCGAATCGAATCTGAGATGAGTTTAGAGAAAACCCCAGCAACTATGCTGCCTCCCGTGCGGAAAGGCTATGCCTTTCCGGCTGCTTCCTTAAAACTTCTTCGCGAGGCTCAGCCTCGCGAAGATTCTTTGGGTGCACTGCCGGTAAGGCAGAGCCTTACCGCACGGAAGACGGCAAAGCCGAAGAAGAAGAAGACAATCTTTGGAGAATCTCTCGCGAACGCGAGCTTGCGATGGAGGCAACGAGCGGTGGACTTAACGACCTCTTTTGCGCATGACTGGGGCCGATGGCCGGGCGTTGTTATTTCTTTGCGCTTTGCCCTTTGCCCTTTGCCGCAGCTTTCTTCTGCGCGTGATGCGCTTCTCTTAAGCTTTGAACGCCGTGAGATTTGGCGACCTTCGCGGTACGCGAGTCGGTACCTTTCGGTGTTGTCTTCTCTGCCTTACCCGGTCGCACCTCGCCCAATGCGGTGCTGATAAATTCTTCCCGCGGACGCGCGCCACCGACAAACGCAAAGACGTGATAGTGATCGCGATTCTCGCGCAACACTTCAATGCGTCCTTCATCTTTCAGTTGCGCGAGTTCTGACATCACCTGCGCCTGTTCGGCCGCGCTCATGTAATGGTAAAGAATGTCGAAGGCCAAACCGGTAGAGTGTGGCGGGGTTTCGATGCGTGTTGCGTTCGGGTTTGTCTTACTTAGATCCAGTTGATACTCATCGGGACGCACCAGCGAGGTTAAGGGCAATGGCCTATCAAACTTTTCGTGATACGAAGCTGCAATCTCTTCCAAAACTTTCAGCGCTTCCGGCCGAATCGAGCCGAGCAGGCGCACCTTTAATTGCCGGCGCGCGCTAGGTTCACTCAGGTCAAGAGCACCGCCAAACAGTTTGGCTCCCAACTGCTGAAGCGATTCGTAGTCTGAGAAGAGGCTTTTTCGTGTAGCGGCGTTTCCGTAAGAACGATCGAGTTGCGCTTTATCTTCTCGGTTCCCTTTTACTTCTTTTTGCAGTCCGGCGATTTGCGTTTGCAGCTTAGCGCGTTGCGAACGATCGCGCCGTTTCAGAAGAGCGAGTTGCTGTTGCGCAGTTGCTATTTGTTTTTCGAACCCGGTCGTCGATCCAGCCAGCCGCTCGTATTCCTGCCGCAGCCCGGCTTCGTTGTACAGCTTTATGCTCTTGCCGTTTTCGAAACGAGTGAACGGTCCGCTGTCCGCGCTGCCACCGACGCCGAACAGAATATAGTTCTCAGTGGCGGGCTGAACCTGTACCAGTTCGCCGCGATTGATCATGCGCGCGAGTTCCACAAAATCCTGCGGCGTAGCGACATGATGTTCGTTTACTTCAGCCACCTGCGTCGCGAGGAAGCGGCGCGTATCGCTGTAATGACGAAGTTGCGAAGGTGTTTCGCTCTTTGCCTGCTTCCCAATCGGCTCGCCGCGATCTTGCTTCACCTTTTCAACGGCGGCTGTCCAGGGGTTTATTTCAGCGGCGCGCGCGCTGGCCGGCAACAGAGCCGCGAGACCGCGCAGATTGCCCGACCCGCGCCGTTTCCATGCAGGGACGAGGACGAGGGCCGCAATAACGATGACAAATACTAATTTTCCCAGCGATAGGAAGGAAGGTTTTCTAAGTTTCAATGCTACTTCCCCTGGCTCGTTCGGATTACTGCACTGCGTTTATAGAGATGCTGCTGAGCGGGGAAAGTATGCTTGTGGGCGCGGGTAAATGGTGAATGGAAAATAGAGCGGGGGCAAGCCCGCCTTCCCAACCTCGAGTTGATAATGGTTGAAGGTAATCCCCTCGGGAAAGGCTTTCATCATGCGGCAAACGCGCATGTCCTAATAGTCTCGAGGTCGGGAAGGCGGGCCTGCCCCCCATCTTCGTCGAAACGCTAACGCGCCAGGTGCGTCAGCCACCCTGCGAACGCGAGCCAGGCGTGTGTGCCTCCGAGTATGAGTCGTAGCGGCTGTGAAGCGACGATCAGTAAAGCCGCCAACGCGGTGGCACGATGCACGCGCTTTAACGTGATCAGATCGTAGACGATGCAAACCAGCACAAATACATCTGTTATGCCGAAGAACGCCGGCGGACCTGCCTGCATAATCGCGAAAGGCAGGCGCGCAATCGCCGCTGCCAAAATCGAAACGGTGGCGAGCATCATCAGTCGTTTGTGTACGTCGGGCCGGCGGCGGTAATAAAAGCCCGCAGCCACCAAAATCGCAAACACCGAGATGTCGCCGAGCGGAACGACCAGGAAGGACAGTGGCGACACGCCTGGCACCGGAGTCGCGCCCTGGCTTGCCCTAATTACTGCCGTGGCAGCGCCGATCACGATCATGAGTGCTGCGATGACTCCGCCGAGAATTCCCAGCCGGCGATGAATGTCCGTGCGATGCGCCGCCACCAGCGTAGTTTGTACCAGGAAAAGCGCGAGCCACGAGGTGAAAACAATTCCATGCACATGAAGTAGCGGCATCAGCGGGGCCGAATTGAAGTATGGTCGCAGGTAATAGGTCGGAGCAAAGCCTGCGAACACCGTAATCACGGCCGCGATGGACATGAAAATGTAGAACCAACGCTCTCGTCGCCTACGATTGATTGCGGGGGTTGCTTGCATGTGGTTTCTCTCTAAAAGATTGCCAATCAGCATTGGCAGAATTTATTGGACCGCCTTGTAGCACCATTCGGTTTAGGTTGCCAAGAAATTTAGTAAGAATGGAAGAAGAATAGGCCGCGGATGAACGCGAATATTTTGGACTGCGGCGGCTTGACGCCGCTTTGGACCGCGGCGGCTTGACGCCGCTTTGGACCGGGCGGCTTGACGCCGCTTTTTAGTCAGCCCAGCGGCTCCCGTTAAATAAACCGTCGACTCCTTCTCATCAGTAAGACGGCGTCAAGCCGCCGCGCTGCAAAGCGCTGTCAAGCCAGCGCACTCCAAATGAAGCGCGCCCCATTCTCCGCGATTCACGATTCACGAACTTCAGCGCCAGTCGCCGACGAGTACGAACGGCGCCCAATAAAATGGCGCGCTGTATTTCTTGCCGGAGATCATAGCCAGCTGCGCTTCGCGCATCGCGGTGGCCGGCGACGCGGTTTTCGACGCCAGCAATCTTTTATAAAAGTCAGTCATCAAATCCGCCGTTGATTTGTCAGCCACGGACCACAGACTGACGCCAACAGTAGGCGCGCCTGCGTACATGAACGCGCGCGTCAAACCCATCACGCCTTCGCCTCTCTTTTCTTTTCCCAGTCCGGTCTCGCATGCGGAAAGCATTACCAGCGGTGAACCCAGTTTCAGATTAAAGACTTCGTCGGTCCGCAAAAAACCGTCTTCGTTTTTGTTGCCAACGAGGGAAAGGACCAGGCCGGTGAACTGCGGCCGCTCGGCATTCAACAAGCCATGGGTGGCAACATGCAGGATGCGATACTTGCTGATGTCGCGCGCGTCGACGTTGTCTTCGCTGGCATCGAGGTCCAACCAAACATCGGCTTGCGTGCCGGAAGCTTTGGCGAGTTTCACAATCTGTTCGGCTTCCGCGCGCGTGCCGGCGAGTCGTGCCAACGGCAACCCTTGCATCTTCGCGGACTCGGCTGACGTCGCGGCATCATTTCCGGCAACATCCGCAAGCGCGCTTTGAATTCCCAAGCCACGCGTTTCTGCATTTGGCGAAGACGCTGCGTTGCGCGCGCGCGTGTCTTTAGAATTGAAAACCGGATCGGCAACTATCAACATCGCGTTCCCGTTGCGCGTGGGTCCCTGCTGCCTGATTGCGCCGACGACGGACGCGGACGGCGCATAAATAATCTCGTTTGTCTTAACCAGATACGGCAGCGATGAATAATCCGCGCTCGCGACCGAGGTCACTAACGCCTCAAAAGGAACGTAATTCAGCGCGCCGTCCGCAACGATCAGCAGACGCTTGTCGCCGATTGCGGCCGCGGCGGGTTCGAGCGCCGCTTTGTAGAGCGCGTTGGAAGCAGTGACAAACGCCGCTGCGTCCTCAGCAAATGGCGTGGCGCTAACGCCGAGTCCGCGCTGCGAATCAGCCATCACATCGATGCCGACAATACGGCGCTGCAGCTTAGTAGGAATTAATTGCGCGCGCAGATCGGTGGCGAGTTTCTCAACCACGGGCCGCGCTGGAAGTTTGTAGAGGCTGACGCCCGACTTGCTGACGGCCCAAAGATAAGAAGCATCCGATTGCAAACTGTATTCAAGCAAGAACGTCTGATCGTCGAGCACGCGTTGCTGGACATCAGCGAGCGCGAGCGGCTGCCCGCCTGTCAGGCTGGCATAGCGCGGGCTCGCAGTTCTGATCTGGTTCTCAATATCGTCAAAATCGGTTTGCAGCTTTTCCAATTCCGCTTCCAGCTCTGACGGTTTTTTCTTTTGCTGGTCCGGGTTCAGGTTTACTCCCAAAAGATTTTCTGCAATCTCCTGTTGCCGATCGAGATTTTCCTGTTTGCGTTTCAACAAGTCGGCGGGAATGCCTTCGGTGATGGAGGTTCCGGTTTCACTTAACAGGTCGAGCAGCGATCGTGCGCGCGATTGTTCGGAAACCTTGAATGCTTCAGCGGCATAGTCGAGCGCCTTGCCGGAAAGTAGACTGCTACCGGCGGGCGCTGTCAGGAGAGACAATTCAGCGAGGTCGGTGGTCGTCTCGTCAAACACATCTTTGGTCGTAGCGAGAAAAGTGGTGCGCGCTTCATCTGCGCGTAGACTACCCGAGCGCAGCGTCTCAATTGTCTGGAGCGCGTCGCGATAATTTTTCAATGCTGATTCGCGCAGCGACAAGGATTTCTTTGCGTCGGTTTCCTGCACGCCCTGGAGCCACAAACTCTTGCCCAGGCCGCGCTGCGCCGGCCAAATCAGATCGATGCGCTTGTCATCCTGCGCGCCCTTGATCGCGTCCGTGTAGAACTTGCCGGCATCTTTGAGTTTCCCCTGACGTAAAGCGACGTCGCCCAGACTGGTACGCGCGGCGGCACGAAAGCGTCGCGTTTGGCCCAGCTTCGTAATTCCACCGAGGCTGCTGCCCGCGGCATCCAGCGCGTTCTGAAAATGTTTCTTCGCAGGTTCCAGATCGTTTTGCGCAAACGCGACCCGGCCCATGCCCAACTCGTAACTGGAGTAGACGATTGAGACGCGAT
Source organism: Pyrinomonadaceae bacterium (assembly GCA_030841085.1). Lineage (GTDB taxonomy): Bacteria > Acidobacteriota > Blastocatellia > Pyrinomonadales > Pyrinomonadaceae > PSRF01. The sequence continues at coordinate 78,276 of JAVEDP010000012.1, read as the reverse complement.
ACTCGTCGAGTTCCTTCTTTGCTTCCAACGCAACGGTGACCGCGCTGACTGGCGCTTCGACTGAAACGTGGCCGGTAGAAATTCCGCCCATCACGGCGCCGAGTCCGCCAAAGCGGCGACCCACTTTTGACGCAGTGCCCTCGGGCTTCTTCACCTGCATCTGTCCATAGGCTGAACTGGCGTCTGCCAAACGGCCCAGGCGAAAGTTAACGTCTCCGATCTTTGCCAGCATCAGATTGGCGTTGAATTTATCGTCGGCAATATTGGCGTTGGCCAGACGACTGTCGACCAGGCTGGCCGCGGCCGTAGTTTCTTCGTTCCTTTTATCGGCGCCCACGAAACCTTCCAGCGCGTGCTTGTAATGATCCAACGCGACGTTGTACTCACCTTGTCGCAAATATAGATCGCCCAATTCATTCTCTGTTGCTGCGATGCCGTGGTTGTTCTTGGAGGCGGTGTAGAGATTAAGCGCCTTTTGTAGTTGCGAAAGTGCCTGGTCGCTTTTGCCGCGCTTTAAGAGGCGGCGGCCTTCTTGCAGCGCAGAGCCGGCTTGATCAGTTTGTGGCGAATCGGCGGCGGCCGTCGTCGAACGCGGCGCGATGAAACTAAAACCGAGTAGCAGAGTCGCGCCCAACACGACAGCAAACCTTTTCAGCGGTGAATTCACTTTAACTCCTTCTACTTGTTTATTACGGCTGCACATCCTCTGACTCTGAATCCAGTTGGCTGATAGCATTGTGAACCAGGTCCACCGTGGTCACGAGAATTGTCTTGCTGCTGGAAGCCGTCAACATTATCAACGATGGTTCCGGATCGTCGCGGTTAAGTCCGATGCCGCGAGTAGCCGCATTATGCTCTTTCGAAGTTTGAGATTTGCCTATGCCCACAGCTGCTGAGCTTTGTCCTGCTTCACTTAATTCTTTTTGAATCACAGCCCATAGTTCTGAACTGGGATGCCACGGACATTTGTTGGCATTCTCGCGGCAGAAACTAATTAGATCGTCTTCGATAGGAGCGCCAGCCAACGGTTCGCGTGTGAACACGAAATAAAGTTTCTCAGCCCCAGGATGCTGATCAAACGTCAGCCAACGTAGTCTTTCTTCAGCGCCGAGGCTGGAGGGAATTTCGAAAGGCACATGGGCCTGAATGTAATTGCCGGCTTCGTCAAGTTCCTGGTCAGGATAAATCATTACGGCCGGCCCACCGTCGGTGGTGTTGAATATGTAAAGATACCCGTCCGTATTAGTTTCAAGCAAAAACCTGACGTGATCGCCTTTGCGAAATGCGTGCGTCGGATCGGTGCGCACCGCCAGACCATTCGTGTCACGCATGAAAAGCGTTAGCCCCAGACCCAGGCGCGGCAACACTTTTCTTGGCGTGCTGGGAGTTGCGCCACCGCTGCTGACCGGTCCCGGCGTCGAGTTAGGCGCTGGTTTCGGCCGCCGGTGAGTCCGTTTTGCAGGCGGATCATTTCCTTTGTCAGTCGCTTTGGGTCGGGTGGTGAGAAATGCGCCGCGCACGTCCTCATCCTGCTGCGCCAAAACCGGCAGCACGCTTAACGCAAAAAGCAGCATTAGCACAAGAAACATCTGCTTGCTTGTCATTGCAGAAAAATCTCCTTCAAACAAAATTCGGTTGCAAATCTATTTGTGGTCAATTCTGACTTGAAAAATTACTGGCCCTGAATTCTTTGCGGCCGGCACTTTCAAAGCGACGTACGGCGCGGCCGAGTCTTTATTATTGAGTTCGGTCACGGGCGTGCTCGTTTGATGTTGGGCCAGAAAATCGCGCAACTCAGTTTGTTCAGAATCAGCCAGCGGTTTGCCCGTTGCCTGCTGAGTCAAAAACGACGGCGTGCTGAGCCGTTCGCTGGAAAAAATAATCGTATAGTTTTCACTGCCTGGCTTCTTGTCCAATTCCAGCCAATGCTCGAGCCCACTGGGAAAACTAAAATCGTCGCCCTTGACCACCTGATTGTTCTCCAACCCTGAAATCGATGCGGGCTTTTCCGTTAAGAATGCAGTTGGCTGATTTTGTTCGCCTGGTCCAATGACATAAACGTAGCCATTCGCGGAGAATTCAAAATGAAACTTAAATGCCTGACCAGATTTTAGAGGTACGGCGCCGGCAACACGCACGGGCTCGGCAACCGGTTCGTTCGGCAAAGTCTCGAGCCAGTAACGTCCGAATTCGCTGGTTGCTACTGCCGGGTTAGGTCCCGATGTCGGTTTCTTTTCCGTCGCGGTTCCAGTGCCTGGCTTGCTCTTGAACCAACTGAAAGCGAAAATGCCGCCAACTCCAACGACAGCAAGAACGACCAGCAGTAAAATCGCACCGGCGATCAGCAATCCTTTACCGCCACGCTTTTGTTGGCCCAACGGAATTTCCATCGGCGGTTGCCGCCGTGGAACAGTCGCACTCGAACCTAAATCCATATCAGCGGCGCCACGTTGCGCCGGCTGAGGAAGCACGACCGGTTCTGCTTCGCGACCTGCGGCGGCCGGGCGAGGCGGACTGGGCACACTGGGCGGACTGGTTGGCGGCGCATCAACGGTAACAATTGTCGCCGCGTTCACATCTGATTTTGTGCTAACCGCGCCCGGAATTCCGTGCGTATGCGAAGTGGAACCTTCGACGTGACGAATGTCAGCAACGGTGCGGTCCACTGGAAGCTGCGGCGCATTGGCCAAGGCTGCACGCAACTCAGCCGCGAGTTCACCCGCGGTCGCGGGCCTGTCGACACGGTCCTTGGCGATTGCCCGAGCAATCGCATCGCTAAAAGCGCGCGGCACGCCCGGGGCCTTTTCAATTAATGGCGGCGGCACCACTGAAACATGATCTCGTCGCAACTCGTGCAGCGTTGCCGCGGAGTAGGGACGACGGCCAATGATCATTTCGTAAACGACCAAACCCAGACTGTAAATGTCGGCACGGCCGTCAATCTCGAGGTTGCCATCGCGCGACAGTTCGCCCCACTGCTCCGGCGACATGTAATAAGGCGTGCCCAGCACTTGCCCGGCCATGGTTAATTCAGTGGTGCCACTGCTTTCGACGCCGGCAATCTCGCGCATCTTGGCGATGCCCAGGTCAAGCAACTTAACTGTGGGCTCGCCGCCGGTAGTTGCTTTCCCAATCATGATGTTTTCCGGTTTCAGGTCGCGATGGACCACCCCCATCGCATGCGCCGTGTTCAGGACGCTCATGATGGGCTCGAGAATTTCAAACGCCTCGGCTGCGGTAGACGGGCCGCGCTTTTTTATTTCGGCGTCGAGCGTGTGACCCTCGACGTATTCCATCACCATGTAGATGTTGCCGTCGGCAGCGGTTCTCAGATCGTAAACAGTGACAGCGTTGGCATGACGAAAACGTCGCGCGGCCTGGCCTTCGCGGCGAAAGCGTCGCAACCACTCGGCGTTGGTCCTCACTTCCCGCGGCAGAATTTTTATCGCCACGCGATCGCCCAGCAGAATATGCCGCGCCAGGTAGACAGCGCCCATTCCACCTTTGCCGAGCAGCGTTTCAATCTTGTACTGACCATCCAAAACGGTGCCGACGATGGATGACGGATCGTCTTCCAGTACTTCGCCGTCAGTCGGACAGAAACTGACGCTGTCTTCGTATTTTGTTTTGCAGATGGTGCAGTACTTCATGCGGGCTTAAATCGAAGCTAAAGCAGTCAAACTCGCGTTAGTCTAACATAGGAGACTAATAATTATGGGCGGTGTGGCGTTATACAAAACTAACCCGCAAAGCGAGAGGCGACCCGTTATCGTGGTAAGAGTAGCTTGTCGTGGGTCAATGAATACAGAACCGAGAGCGGTAGCGACCGGGTCTGCGTAGCGGTGGGTTCAAGGCCATCGGCGCCAGGCGTTTTACGGTGACTGCTTTGTGATTGGGAGATTTTGTGTCTCGCAAGTGAGACCCGGTCGCTACGGCTCCCGGTTCTGTATTCGTCGACCCACGACGTACGACTAGTTATTCAAGCATAGATGCGCCGCGCATACTCGGCCACCATGCGGTCACTATTAAACTCGGGACCAAGCGTGCTGATCGCGCGTTTCATCATCCAGATCCATTTGCGCGGCAGGCCTTGGCCGTCACGATCATAATAAAGAGGCACGACTTCCTGCTCCAGCGTGCGATACAGCGATTCTGCATCACTCGCGTCGACGTCGTTGGACGATTCGACGCCATTTCCAACCGCGAAGCCATTCGTGCCGTCATAACCCTCCAGCCACCAGCCGTCCAGCACCGAAAGATTCAAGCCGCCGTTCATCGCAACTTTCTCGCCGCTGGTGCCCGACGCTTCGAGTGGCCGTCGCGGCACGTTCAACCAAACATCGACCGACTGGACCAACTGGCGCGCGATTTCCTGATCGTAGTCGTCAATAAAAACTGCACGGTCTTTCAGCCGTTCGTCATGCTTCCACTTGGCCACTTCCTGCAAAATCATTTTCGCTTCCGAGTCCTGCGGATGCGCCTTACCGGCAAATACGAATTGCACCGGACGTTCGTCGTTGTCAATAAGCTTCAGGAGTCGCTCGGTGTCCCTTAACAACAAACTCCAGCGCTTGTAACCAGCAACGCGCCGCGCGAAACCAATCGTTAGGGCGTTGGGGTCAAACATGACGCGCGCGGCTTCGGCATACTCGACCGTCTCGCCGCGATTAACGCGCGCCTGAAATGAACGCTCGCGAACGAAAGCGACCAGCCGCTGCTTCAGCAACGAATGCGCGGCCCACAACTCTTCATCCGACAAATTCGCAATGCCCTGTTCCCAATCCGCGCGATGCGATAATTTGGTGGCCCAATCCTGGCCGGCGTACTTTTCGTAAAGCGCGCGAATGGTCGGCGCAACCCAGGTGGGCGCGTGCACGCCATTCGTCACATGCGTAATAGGAACCTCGTCGACTGTTTTTTCCGGCCAAAGTTTTTGCCAAAGCGCGCGTGAAACTTCTCCATGTTTGCGACTGACGCCGTTTGTCGAACGGCACATCCGCAGCGCGAGCGGCGTTAGTCCGAAAGCCCCGGCATTGCTTTTCGGATCGCTACGGCCCAGACCAAGAAACTCTTCATGACTAAGTCCTAACTGTTGTTCGTAAGTGGATCCAAACGAACTCTCAATTAAGTCGACGGAGAATTCGTCATTGCCGGCGGCAACCGGCGTATGCGTGGTGAAAACGCAACGCTCGCGCACCAGCGGCATCGCTTCGGCAAAGCTCAAGCCGCGCGAATGCATTGTCTCGCGCGCCAGCTCCAGCGTTAGAAAAGCAGAATGGCCCTCATTGAGATGATAGACATGCGGCTCGATGTTGAGCCGCCGCAATAAACGCACGCCGCCGATCCCGAGTAACATCTCCTGGACGATCCGCGTTTCGCGATCGCCGCCGTACAAATGGCCCGTCACCCAACGGTCTGTTTCAGCATTCTCCGGAATATTCGTATCCAGCAGGTAAAGAGCAACGCGACCGACGTCGGCCCGCCACACCTGCGCCCGCACTGCGCGTTCGCGAATCAACACTTCGATCAGCAGTGGCGAACCGTCTTCACCTTTGAGCGGATGCAGCGGCAATGTCTCGGGATCAGTTTCCCGGTACGTTTCCTGTTGCCAACCTTCGATATTCAAACGTTGGCGGAAATATCCCTGGTGATAAAGCAGACCCACAGCAACCAAAGGCAGGCGCAGATCGCTTGCGGACTTCAAATGATCTCCGGCAAGGATGCCGAGGCCGCCCGAATAAAGCGGCAGCGAATTGTGAACGCCAAACTCAGCGCAGAAGTATGCAACCGGATGCTCAGGCGTAATGGTCGGCGTGGTTCCAGCATTGGACCAGTCCTGGCCCAGGCCCAGCGTCCCCATCGGGGCAGGCCCGCCGGGGTCGAGGCCCATGTATTCCGCGAAATCGTTTGCCAGTTTGCTTACTCGGTCGCAGTAGACGGGATCGTTGGCCATCTCAGCGAGCCGGTATTCGGAGACTCGGGACAACAGGAGGCGTGGGTTGTGTTCAGATTCTTCCCAAATCGCCGGAGCCAACTCGCGAAAGCAACCAGCGCCATCGCGCGACCAGCTCCACCAGTAATTCGAGGAAATTCTGCTGAGCGGTGCGAGCGGCGCCGGCAACGCCGGGCCTTTCGATGCCACTTTGTTCTTTAGTTCGTCGATGGTTTCAATCATAGCAATATTCAACCGTTTCGCGGCTGTGCCGCCTTCCGTGCGGAAAGGCTGGGCCTTTCCGTAACGTCCCCCTCAAGTCTTCGCGAGGCTCAGCCTCGCGAAGATCGATGCAGAGTTAGATACGGTAAGGCAGAGCCTTACCGCACGGAGTGCGGCAAAGCCGCAAACTGCGTCGCACGCTTAACATACAGGTCCAAAACAAAGCGGCTCTTATAACACAGTTCGCCGCTCACGCGAATTTGTGGTGCTTAAGAAAGATTTCCGCGTTCTGAGATCGAAAGAAAACGAGTCGTATTTGTTGCAGAGTTGAGTCTTCAGCGAGGAATCTCGTTATTGCCGTTGATGAGACTCGCGACGCTTCGTCAAGTGGATAGCCGTAGGCGCCAGTTGAGATTGCCGGAAAAGCGATCGATGTGAGGTTGTTGTGCGCCGCCAACAACAAGGAGTTTTGATAACACGCAGCCAAAAGTTCTGCTTCCTGTCCGCGGTGTTGTCCGTAGATTGGTCCAACGGTGTGAATGACATGTTGAGCCGGCAGTAAACCGGCGGTCGTGATCACCGCTTCGCCTGTCGGCAACCCATCAGGATACGTGGTGCGCCGGATCTCGCGGCAGGCTTCAAGAATCGCCGGGCCGCCAGCGCGATGTATCGCGCCATCGACGCCTGCACCGCCCATTAGCGAAGAATTTGCGGCGTTTACGATCGCGCCAACTTCTTGCTGAGTAATGTCACCGACAGAAACAAGCACGCGTCCGGCGAGAAAGTATTGTTCAGATGAAGAGTTCAAGTTTTAGGTTTTAGCACTCGCCAACGTTGCAAGGTCCTTCAAGTATTTCTGTTCGTGTCAGGTTGTTCTACCCTATCTCCGCAAGCTGAAGCTTGTCTTCTGAACTACTTGAGTGCTTGGCTTGGCGCGCTAAACGTCTTCTTCGCGCGGTTCCACTTTAATCTCATCAAACATGTCCTGGCGTTTTAGCGCTTCGGCAACGCCTTTTGCTTTAAGTTCGCTCAACGGATGTTCAGGGTCGGCGCTGGCAATCTCAAACACACGCTCGTCGAGCATGACGACGCCTAAAGAACCAAGCGTGACGCCCGGCGTAATTTGGATCTCTTTCATGTTGTGGATTTTGAAGTGACCGGTTTGTTCGACCCAATCTTCGATGAAAGGATCGCGCAGGGCGTGTTCGGCTTCGGATTCCGAAAGGTAAGCACCCTCGACGATTAGACAATATTCGCGCACGCTGCCAGCCAGGTTATGAACGGGTCTGCCGGTGAATCAGACCTCACCGCAAGAGTCAGTGGAAACTATCATGCTAGTACCCTAACCAACTTTATCACCGCCATTCTTATCAATCCAAGAAAAAATTGCGGCGAACACGATTCACCCTGCGCTGCACGCTGGAAGTTAGCATGGGCCACTCAATTTTTTGATAGTTTTCATGGCGATTTCGATCAAGCAGCACCGCTAAACAAGCCGCAGCGACGTCGCTTGCCTTTAACCTTCGCGCTCGGATAAATTACTTCCACTCCGGAAAATGGTAGGACAGGCTTCTTGCCTGTCACCGCCTCAGGTAGGACAGACATTCCTGTCTGTCGTTGCGCTGCACCATGAGACAGACAACAATGTCCGTCTTACATTTGCTCATCCGAAAGGATTACTTTTATGAAAGCCTACGCCACGGAATCTATTCGCAACCTTGCGGTCATCGGACACGGCGACGCAGGGAAAACGCAACTGATTAGTTCGCTTCTCTACGTCGCCGGAACCACACCACGCTGGGGAAAAGTTGATGAAGGCACCACGGTTACCGATCACGAAGAAGATTCCATTGCCCGCAAAATTACCCTCAATACGGCACTCGCTCATTTAGAACATCGCGATACAAAAATAAATTTCATAGACACGCCGGGTTACGCGGCGTTTATTTCTCATGCGCGTCCGGCGCTGCGCGTTGCTGATTGCGCGCTGGCGGTGGTTGATGGTGTTAAGGGTGTAGAAGTTCAGACTGAAAAGACCTGGGCCTATGCAAATGAATTTATTGTGCCGCGCATCATGGTGGTTACTAAGCTGGATAAGGAGCATTCTGATTTCGGTAAAGCAGTCGAAAGCGCTCAAAACATTTTTAGCCGCGCAATTATTCCGTTCACGCTGCCGATTGGCAAAGAAAAAGACTTCCGCGGAGTTGTTGATGTGGTCCATATGAAGGCTTATGAATTTGGCGCTGACGGCCAGGCCAAAGAGATCGATATTCCCAGCGAAGGGCGCGAATACGTCGACAAGACTCGCGAACGCCTGGTTGAGCTGGTCGCCGAATCTGACGACGCGCTGATGGAGAAGTACTTCGAGCAAGGCACGCTTGATGAGGCCGACATTCTGCCCAACATCAACAAGGCCATCGCCAACAGCAAACTGTGTCCGGTGTTTGCCGTTTCCGGCGCCACCTTGGTCGGCTTGCGTGCATTTCTGAATGCGATTGTTGATTACGCGCCCGACCCGGCGCATCACGAAGCCGAGTATGGTCTTCCCGTTGACGCTCCAGCGGACGCTGACAAGATTGCGCGCAAGTACAGCGCCAGCGAGCCCTTTTCAGCTTATTGTTTCCGCACCGTCGCGGACCCGTTCGCCGGGCGCATCAACATCATGAAGATTATCAGTGGCAAGCTGCAAAACGATGCCACGGTACTGAACTCGAGTCGTGGAATCATGGAACGTCTCGGCATGTTGCACTCGGTCCAGGGCAAGCAACTCGATAAGGTTCCTGAGGCGTTTGCCGGCGACATCGTTGCTTGCGTAAAACTAAAAGAGACACAGACCGGCGACACGCTGTGCGATAAGGCCGCGCCGATTGTTTACCCGCCCGTCGAATATCCCGAAGCTGCGATCGCGTTTGCGATTGAGCCAAAGTCGCGCCAGGACGAAGAAAAGATCAGCGTCGCGCTGCACAAAATTCTGGAGGAAGATTTGGCGCTTCACTTTACTCGCGACGCGCAGACAAAAGAGTTTCTGTTGTCGGGTTCCGGTCAGCTTCACGTTGAAACCGTCGTTGAGAAACTAAAGAAGCGGTACAGCGTGGAAGTGACATTGCATCCACCCAAGGTTCCGTACAAGGAAACGATCACGCAACGCGCGGAGGTCCAGGGACGACACAAGAAACAGACCGGCGGCCGCGGTCAGTTTGGCGACTGCAAGGTTGTGTTCGAACCGTTGCCGCGAGGCAGTGGTTTTGTTTTCGAAGACAAGATTTTCGGCGGCGCCGTACCGCAACAGTTTCGACCGGCGATCGAGAAAGGGATCATTGAAGCGGCGAAGTCTGGCGCTATCGCCGGCTATCCGCTGGTGGATTTCAAAGTGCAATTGATTGATGGCTCGTATCATAACGTCGATTCGGACGAGCACTCATTTCGCGCCGCCGGCCGCAAAGCTTTTCGTGCCGCAATGGAAAAAGTAAAGCCGTCGATACTTGAGCCGATCATGGATGTTGAGATTCTCGCGCCCCAGGAAAACAGCGGCGACATCATGGGCGACCTTAACTCGCGGCGCGGTCGCGTGCAGGGTATGGAGGCAAGCGGCAAATCGCAGTTGATCAAAGCGCAGGTGCCGATGTCGGAAATGCTTAATTACCAATCGACGCTGAACTCGATCACGGCGGCGCGCGGATCGTTTCACATGCAGTTTTCACATTACGATCCAGTGCCGGGACAACTGGCGCACAAGATCGTCGAGCAGTCGCGAGCCGAAGGCCGCATCCGCGGTGAAGAAGAAGAGTGATTAGTGCGAGGCACGGCGGGGGCATGCCCCCTTCCTGACCTCGAGCTTATTGCTGCTGAGTGGTACTCGCCGTTAGAAGGCTATCAGCGTAGTACAAAAGGCCGAAAGAATCTCTCAGGTCAGGAAGGCGGGCTTGCCCCCGCTCTTACTCGCCACCGAACCGCTTTCGAAACTCCGCGGACCGCATCCGCAGCTCCAACCAATCGCGAAACAATTCAGGCGCGACCAACCAAACTCTTAGCCACTCGGCAACTTCCTTCGCTTCTACGCGCTCGTGCTGCGCGAGGATCTTGCTGCGCGCCAGCAACAACGAATCCTGACGCGCGGCGGCAATCGCTTCGCTTAACTGCTGAAGACCCGCGCGGTCTTTCGTCTGTTCCAGCTCGCGCCTCCGGATTTCGACAGTGCCAAAAGATTCGAGCGCGGATTTGAGACTGGAAAAATCAAGATGGCCGAGTGCAGTCGTCTTCCCTGCCCGCCATTTTAAGTCCGTCTCAAAAACTTCCGGGTGCCGCAACATCGCGCCTTCGTCGGCAACCACACGCGCAATCGCTGCCGGACTTTCAACCGCGCCGGCGCCCAACGCTTCGTAAAGCGCCTGTTGTATCAGCTCCAACTCGCGCGCGCCCACCGATTCGCAATCCAATGCTTCCCAAACCTCGATGATTAGGTCGCGTTTCGTGCGCGATTGCCAATGTTTGTTTGGTATCTTCAAAGTGGAATTATTGCCGCCAAACCCGCGCACCGCATCCAATGTGTTGAGCCGGTATCAACTTATCTTGCGTTTCGGTACTATACCGGACACACGCCGGCTCTTCTATTACGCTAAACTCGCTTTGTTTGCAGTCCAACTTCCGGGGTCTAAATGGTCCAGCAGCTTGATGAGATGAACCTTTCGGTTGCAAACGTGCGCGGCTTTCTCGCACGCGTCGCCGAAGCGTTTGCGGCGAACCCATTCAAGCCGCATCAAGTATTCGCTGGCGGCCACGCGCAAACGCTGGCCGCATTCGCCTGGCCACGCCGGCGTAAATTCAAGACAGTCCACGATCAGGAACGGCTTTTTCAAACCGCGCCCGATGTAAGAGTCCTGGCCCACTGTCGCTGGCAACAAGATCCCACGGCGCATCCGACAATGATAATTTGGCATGGCATCGAAGGCTCGAGCGACTCTACCTACATGCTGAGCATCGCGCAAAAATCATTCAGCGACGGCTTTAACGTGATCCGGATGAACCTGCGCACCTGCGGCGGCACTGAACATTTAACTCCAACAATTTATCATGGTGGTCTAACGGAAGATTTGCGCGCGGTCGTACGCGAACTGATCGAACAGGACGGCTTGTCGCGCTTGTTCCTGGTTGGCGTTTCGCTGGGCGGAAATTTGGTTTTGAAGTTGGCGGGCGAGTATGGCGACAATGCGCCGCAAGAAGTGCTTGCCGCTTGTGCGGTCTCGCCTTCGATTGATTTGCAGGCAAGCGCGGAACTAATTTTGAAACGTTCGAATTGGCTTTACCAGCAGGACTTTGTGCGACGACTAAAACAGCGCCTGCGCCTCAAGCACAAACTGTTTCCGGATCAATACGACATTAGCGAACTTTCATCCGTTAAGACCTTGCGAGAGTTTGACGATCGCTACACTTCAAGAGCGCACGGTTTTGACGGGGCGGATGATTACTACTATCGCGCCAGTGCCATACGCGTGATTGATCGCATTCGCATTCCGACGCTGATCATTCACGCTGAAGACGATCCTTTCATCCCTTTCGCGCCGATGCGCGATCCGGCGCTCATCAACAATCCTTACATTCTGTTGGTTGCCACGAAGAAAGGCGGTCACGTCGCCTTCATTTCCGCCAATGCTTCTGGTTCAAAGCACCCTCTAAACGATACCGCACACCGGCAACCGAACGGCTCATCACTCATTACTCATCACTCATCACTAGCCGAGGACCGTTTCTGGGCCGAGAACCGCGTGGTTGAGTTTTGCGCAATGGCCCAGGCGGCCTTGTAAACGCCGGCCCGATTCAATTTGGAAAAGCAATAAAGCGGTGTTCGGCTGCCCGCCCCGCTGGAACAAAGCAAACTTCACCGTTGTGCACTTGAAGATTCAATCTACGAACGCCGGGCCGAAGTATTGCAAAAAGATTGTTCTTCAATAACGATCGAATTCCATTAATTCCTTTCCTTCTCAATCCATTTTTAGTCACAACTGTTCGCCATTTCTTGACAATTATCGCCGAACAAACACGGCCCAGAGAGCGAACCAGGGTCCGGGCGAGTGAGCGCGAGCAATATCCTCAAGCTTTCCTCAAGTTTGTCTCAAGGATTTCTCAAGGCCGATTTCTTAATCTTCGCACCGTTGTTAACCCGATTTTTCTTTGCAACGCTGAGGAGGTTTCTATCATGTTTCGTCTACTAAGATTCGCCGCCTGGGCCGCAATCGCCGCGTCTCTGCTCGCCGTGCCCTTCATGATTTCAAGCGCGGGCACAAGCACCAACACAGTTTCGGTCATCGTGGAGTTTCGAGGCGATCCAGCATCGGTTTATTCGGCCAAGCTCAAGCAAAGCGGTGCGTTGCTTTCTAACGATCAAATGCAGGCGTATCGCAACAGTCTGACCGCCACACAAGATCAGTTTCTGAATTCCTTAAAGAGCAGCGGCGTCAAGTACCAGTTGCAATCGATCGCCGTTAAGGACGCTGCCGGGAATGTAGCCGGCAACGTCGCACTGCGTTACACGCTGGTTTACAACGGCGTGACGCTGACGGTTCCGGAAACCGCAGTGCCGACGATCGCAAATATGTCTGGCGTGAAGAAAGTTCATTCTAACGGAGTTCTTCAGCCAAACCTCTTCAAGAGCGTGCCGTATATTGGCGCGACCAAACTCTATGGCAGCAATCCCAATGACATGACGCCGTTTGCGAATCCTCCGGACGGCAACGAAGGCCAGGGGATTTACGTCGCCGTCATTGACACCGGTATCGACTGGACGCATCCGATGTTCGGAGGCGATGCAACTCCACCGCGATTGGCTGTAGCGCCGAATGTCGCGGCGGTGAACACAAACCAGAAAGTCGTCTATCAACTGCCGCTGGCGGACATCATCACAGATGGTTTCGGTCACGGCACTCACGTAGCTTCAACAATCGCGGGTTACCTGGCGTCGGCGCCAGGCGCGGATGGAATTCCCGGCACAGCGGATGACATCCCTTTGCACGGTGTCGCCCCGCAAGCAAAGTTAATGTCCTATAAGGTATGCAGCGATTCGCTTTCGACGGTCGGGTCGGCCACCGGTGCAGTTGGTGGCTGCTTAACCTCAAACATCGTGATGGCGATCGAGGATGCAGTTTCACCCACCAGCCCCGATCTGCAACCTAAGCCGATCGCCAACGTGATCAGCATGAGTCTGGGTGGGGGCGGTGGTCCGGATGAACCGACGGCCATGGCTTCTGACAATGCCACCTTGCTTGGTTGCTCAGTCGTAGCAGCGGCCGGTAACTCGGGCCCAGGCGAAGGAACGCTCGGTGCGCCCGCCGCGGGCCGCCGGGTAATCGCGGTAGCAGCTTCGAACGATCCGGGCACAGGCAACAACACCATCGACGTTACGGACGGTAGCGCGACGGGCATGAATGCGTTTCCGGTTGGAGGCTCGGCTGCGGTCACTGCGAACATCACAAAGAATTATGTCTTTTGCGGCCTTGGTGAAAAGCCAACAGATTTTCCCGCCGCGGTTGCTGGCAACATCGCTCTGATTCAGCGCGGCAGCACGGTCTCAACACCGGAAGGTCTTCCCACCAGCGCGGGAACCGGTTTGTTTGCCGTCAAAGCCACGAACGCAGCGGCCGCAGGCGCCATCGCCGCAGTGATCTACAACAATGTCGACGGCGAGATTACAGCCGTGACTGCTTACAAAACGGCGGTACCAACTCTTGGTTTGTCTAAAGCCAATGGGGAGTTTCTGAAATCGATCATCGGTTCAAATCCGACCGGCTTATCGGCGAAGCAAGTACGCATTAACAAGGCAACCATATTCACTCCGGCGATGGCTGACTTCAGCTCGCGCGGTCCCGTGCAGGGATTTGGGCAGGTCAAGCCCGATGTCTCTGCTCCGGGCGTGAACATCCTGGCGGCGGCGCCACCAGCGAGCGCTCTCGCCGCGTTATCCGCGGGCGCCAACGGCGTTAACTACATCGCGATCAGCGGCACGAGCATGGCCACGCCGCATACTTCGGGCGCGGTTGCATTGCTGAGGAAGGCGCACCTCGATTGGACGCCGGACATGATCCGGACGGCCATGATTAATGCAGCCACCAATTTGCGAACCGAAGCCGGCGCCGCGAAGGCGGAGGGCGCCGATACGATCATCGCGCAAGGCGGCGGTCTCATCGACGTTTACCACGCAGCAAACCTAAAAGCCTTGATGGGTGAAGCTGGAGACGGCATCACTGCGCCATCAATTCTCGGCAGTCATTCGTACGGTGAAGTCCCGGTCGCGAACAATCGCGTGACGAGCACTCAAAGCGTCACGGTTACGGTCCAGGATCTTTCGGGTCAGGGCGGAACCTACAACCTGGGTGTGGCCCACAATCAGGATCTGGAAATCGCCGGTATCACTGTGACCACGTCGCCATCGAGCGTGACTGTGCCGGCCGGCGGCTCAGCTACTTTCACAGTTAATGCGACCTTTGACGGTAACCTGATTCGCGATCCGAATACTTCCGTTGCGACTGTTAACGGCAATCAGGTCACCTACACTACGCGCCCGATCGAAATGCAATGGTATGTGACGGCGCAGCGTAACGACGGCGGCGAGAGCCTGCGCATGCCGTTCTACTACAAACCAGTCTCTTCACAACCTGGGGTCTCGTCGGTGGATACCACACCGTACACGGGCACGGTGCTAGTAGGCAGCAACAACGCCGAACTTGCCGACGGCGCAGACTACGTTGACATTCCGTTCCGAATCGACAACACCACGTTCAAGCTCGATGCGACGCTCGACTTTATGCAGGTGGTGAACGGCACATTCGCCGATCTCGATTTCTACCTGCTGGATTCGGACGGCAATGTAGTCACGTCTTCGACACAGCCCGGCGGGCCGGAGCACATTACCGCAACCAATCTTCCTGCGGGAGATTACACGTATCGAGTGGACGGATTTCTAGCCGCCAATGAGAACTTCACGCTAACGAGCTCACAGTTCAAGGGCAGCGACTTGCCGCCCACGGTGCAAACAATTCCGGGCGACTTTGTTGACAGCCAGGGGAATCACGTCGATTTCGATGGCACGTTCACGCTCAACTGGACGCCGAAGGGCGGCGAGCAGGGCTTCGAAATCGAGAAGTCCACCGACAATGAGAACTGGGACTTCCTCGCCGACGTTAACGGCTCGACTAATAGCTACTCGTTGAGCAACCAAGGCAACGGAGCGTATTACTTCCGCGTCCGCGCAATCGATCCCGGACAAATTGGTTTGTTCGTAACTGAACCAAGCAACGTTGTCAGCGTGCTCGTGGATCAGCGCAACAAGGTCGATATCACCAGCCTGGTTAGCTATCCCATCTCGAACGTCTCATTCACCGGCGGAGTCTGGCAGCAGGATGTCAACCTAATCAACAACGCGACGAATACTTACCTGCCGTTTGTTGACTTCAATGTTATCGGGCTCAGCTCGCCGAACGTGCGGGTCATCAATGCTGACAACGGCAAGAACGGAACCAGTCCGACAAACGCGGCGCTGTTCAGCTTTACCCAGAAGCTGGGTTCCGATCAGCTATTCAGTCCCGCCGAAACTACCGGCTCACGAACAGTGCGGTTCCAGGATAGCTTCTCAGAAATGTTTAGCTGGGATGTCCAGGCGACCGCATATATTGGGACTGGCGGATCGTCCAGCTCGAGTTCGTCATCTTCATCGGGCGGCTCGCAGTCTTCGAGTTCGAGCGGAGTTCTGCCGACAGGCGCGTTACCGCTAACCAAAATCACGGCCGTGATGCGCTTCACGGTTAATCCGTTAACCAAGACAGTTACGTCGCAACTCATCAGGTTGCAATAAGGCGTCGAGCACTCCGAAGGCCAGGCAGATCGGTTCTGCCTGGCCTTGTCGGCATGTTGATGACGGAACGCGTAGTAAGTCGAAGACGAGGAATCCGAGACAAGTTCACGATAGCCAAAAGGAGATTCGGAAATGTTGAGGAAGCTGGCAGACACACGGAAAATTTCGGCGATCATGCGGTTGAGATACGCGTTGGCCGCGCTGCTTTGCGTTCTGGTGGTGGCGGTCGCCATTGTAGTCATTCCGATCACGCGCGGCGCGAATCCTGCGTCTGGCACGGTTTCGGAAGCCAATCCGCTCGTTAGTTGGAGCGGCGCCATTATGGCCGCCGATCCCGACCTGCTGACTTCGCCCAGGTGCAACGGCGCGGACCCCTGCGACAACTTTAGTCTTACTGTTGTACCTCCGCCAGCGAGCTTTGGTCCCTACATTGTCGAAATCCGGCTTCGGCCACAGGGCGACTGGGACCTCGAGCTTTACAACCCCGACGGTAAATATCGGACCAGCTCGGGCAATGGCGCGTATGCGAATGAAGTCGTGGTGCTGTTTAATCCGCCGGCTGGCACTTACAGAATCGCTGCGTTCCCGTTTTCGCCCGTAGTGGGATCCGACGGAAATAGTTACGCCGCCACTGCCCAACTGCTGCCGCAACCGCCGAGCGGCTCTGCGCCGGCGGGAACAGCGAACGTTGGCTACACAAATTTTCCTTGCCCGGTTGGCCAAACGTGCACGAGCGGCTTCGGCGAGCCTTCGATCGGAGTTAATTGGAAAACGGGCAATGTGATGTTTGCCGGCGGCGGCACGCTCAAGACATTTCGCATAAACAACTTCAACGATCAGGCTGCAACGCCGACCGCCACGTGGACCAATGTCAGCGGGAA
Organism: Pyrinomonadaceae bacterium; assembly: GCA_030841085.1. Lineage (GTDB taxonomy): Bacteria > Acidobacteriota > Blastocatellia > Pyrinomonadales > Pyrinomonadaceae > PSRF01. The sequence goes on along the minus strand of JAVEDP010000012.1, from coordinate 61,400 downwards.
TCAACACACTGCCACCACGCCTCGGGCCGCTGCGGATCCGATTCTTTTCACCGATCCACAAACTGGCCGCACCTTCGCCGATCAGTTGGAGGGCCTGACGCCCTTCTCGACGCTGGAATACAGTGACGATGACGGCAACTTATTTCTTCCCAGCCAGGGATCCGGACTCGCCTCGGGCATCGATCACCAAACGATCGGCGGCGGTCCGCTTGCGCCACCATTAACGCGCGATCCAAGTCTGCCGGCTCCATATCCCAATGGACTTTATTACTGCGCACAGGGTTTGGGACCCGCGAATTGCGCTCTTAGTTTGGATGGCGGCACGACCTTTGGGCCCGCAGTGCCGATGTGGATCACAGAGTGTGGCGGGCTCCATGGCCACGTAAAGGTATCGCCCGTTGACGGCACCGCATATGTGCCGAATAGAGGCTGCGATGGTCTGCAGGGCATGGCGGTCTCAACGGACAACGGCATTACCTGGACGATTCGAACGATTCCGAACACCGGACCCAGCGAGAGTGATCCATCGATTGGCATCGCGACTGATGGCACCGTTTATTTCGGTTTCGTGAATGGCGATGGCCACCCCGAGATTGCCGTCTCACATGATAAAGGGGCGACCTGGGACACTTGGAACTCTGACCGTGGCGCCGCGGCATTCATCGATGTTGGGACGCCTTTCGGTATTCAGAACGCGGCGTTTGCAGAAGTGGTCGCGGGTGACCCGGACCGCGCCGCATTTGCTTTTCATGGAAGTACGACAGCGGGTACTTTCCAGGATCCAAGCTTTAATGGCGTCTGGAATCTATATGTGGCGCACACGTACGACGGAGGCAGAACGTGGACGACCGTTAAAGCCACGAGCGATCCGACGCAGCGCGGGTGCATCTGGTTGGGCGGCGGCAGTAATCCGTGTCGCAACTTGCTCGACTTTATGGACGCCACGATTGACGCGCAGGGTCGTGTGCTTGTGGGGTTCGCGGACGGCTGCACTGGAGCGTGCGCGACCGGTCCAGCTAACACCGCCAAATCGGTATGGGCCACCATCGCTCGCCAATCCAATGGTCTCGGTCTCTTCTCGGCGTTTGATCCAAAAGGACTCACCGAACAAAACGTGAATTCGCTGGTTGCTCTGCAAGTAACCAATCCGGCTTCGGCATCCGGCATCAGCTCGTTCAATCTGGCGATCAAGGACACATCGACGCAGACGATCTCCACTCCATTACGGGCTGAGGTAGCGCAACTCACTTCAGCCTCGGGCCGCGTCACCGTCGCCAACGCTGATAACTCGCTATCAGGCGCAGGTGCGAACTGGAGCTACGACAGTCTGGTTGGCAACGACAGCGCGCTTTCCGCTGCGGAAGTTTCGGGCATGCGCTCGCTGAGATTCCGCAACCCCAACAACGAGTCGTTCACTGTTACTTTCAACGTCTTCGGCAACTTGCCTTACTCAGGCCCGAGTTGTTGCTCACCAAGCGGAGCTTCAAGTAGTGGCGGCAGCGCAGGAAGCGGTGGCAGCAGTACATCTAGTTCATCGCCGTCAATCAGCGGCGCGGCAAATTTGGTTTACCAATTAACTTACAACCCCGTCCTGAATTCGATAACGGTCCAGTTGATTGGCCCGCGGTAAGAATTTCGGCGGGCGCATTGAATGAAAGGTTTGGAGGCAGGTTTTTCTCCACTAGAAAAAAGGAGATAGAAAATGTTCAGCAAGGCCAAGTTAGCATCCAGCTTTTTTACAAATAGTCGATTCAGGCTGGCTCTGATGCTTACCCTGTGTCTAATGGGAACTGCCATTGCCTTGCTGATACCAATCTCGAAAGCAGCGCCGCCGCCGCTGTTTGGTCCAACCCTGCTGCATTTTCATGGAAATCCGGATGACAGTGGCGGCCCTCAGAACGCACCTTGCGCCGGCGCGCCCGCAGACCTCGAAACTTGCGGCGGGCCGTTCTTGAAACCGAGCGCAACCCTGTTCTCTGGCCCGGCCGCGATTTGGAATTCAACCTCCGCGTCGGACCAGAATGTTGAACGCAGCCCGGTCGATCCGAATTGGGTTTGGAATCTTGGTGGTACATCGACAACCTTGAGAGGTGCCATGCCTATTCAATGGTGGGCAATATGCGGTGCCTGCGTTCCCGGCGTTTTTGATGCTGAATGGGACATATCACTTTGGGCAGATGGAACCAAGAAGTTCACGCAACACATCGTCGGTCCAACGCCTGCCACGCCCAATGTACCGGCTCTGCTTTCGGCGACAGTGAATATCCCTGCGAACATCACTGCGGACAACCGCTGGGTTCTGGTGATCGATCCGGTCTACTCCGATACGCAGGAAAATACAAAGATCTACTACGATTCGTCATTGCCCTGTCCGGGAGCTACTGAGGGTCCCTGCGATTCGACCGTGACGATGCCGGTGGTCGATCCGAACTCAACACCTACACCGACACCGACTGCGACCGCTACTCCGACGCCTTCGGCCGGGGCGGGCGTACCAAGATTTCAGGTTTACGTTCCGGCCAGTTCCTTCAGCGGCGGCGAACCGTCAATCGGAACGAACTGGGTAACCGGTAACGCGATGTACCTGGCGAATTTCAACCCCGTTCGCATTAGCTTTGACGACTCTTCATCACCGGCAAAAGATACGTGGACAAATACGATCATTCCGTCGGCCACTTCTCTCGATCCAATTCTATTCACGGATCATATGCTGCCCTCAGGCATGCCGAATCGAACGTTTGTTTCACAATTGACCGGGCAGGACAGCATTACCTTCTTCACCGATGACGATGGCGGGTCATATTCGCCGAGCCAGGGGGGCGGCATTCCTTCCGGCGTCGATCATCAAACAATTGGTGCTGGTCCATATAAGCCCAACACCACACCTGCGGCAGCGCCACGTTCCAGTTATCCGAACGCCGTTTATTATTGTTCCCAGGAAGCTGCCACCGCGTTCTGCGCGCGCAGCGATGACGGCGGGCAGACGTTTGGCCCGGGCGTTCCCATCTATCAGATTCTTCAATGCACGGGAATCCACGGGCACGTGAAAGTCGCGCCCGATGGCAGTGTCTATGTCCCAAATAGAAGTTGCGGCGGCAAAGCAGCAGTTGTTGTTTCAAACGACAACGGTGTCACCTGGTCGGTTCGACCCGACCCGGCCAGCAGCGGCACAGGTTTCCTGGTTGACCCGTCGGTTGGTATCGGCTTGAACAATGTGGGCAAGGCAAACGGCCAGGCAAGCAACACGATCTATCTCGGGTATCAGGCTGCTGACAGTCATCCGCGCATTGCAGTTTCCCACGACCAGGGCGCTACCTGGATTAATGACCAGGATGTTGGGACTACGTTTGGAATTGTGAACTCAACATTCCCGGAAGTAGTTGCGGGCGACGACAATCGTGCGGCCTATGCCTTCCTGGGAACGCCCGTCGGCGGTAACTACACGAACCAGGCTACCTACAATCAAAGCGCGCCCTGGCATCTTTACATCGCCACCACGTTCGATGGCGGCGCGACTTGGACCACGGCCGACGCAACACCGAATGATCCGGTGCAACGCGGCTCGATTTGCAACCTGGGCACTACCAGTTGCAACGGGCACAATCCGAACGATCGCAATCTGCTCGACTTTATGGATGCCACGGTGGATGCGCAGGGGCGAACTCTGGTCGGCTATCCGGATGGTTGCGTGGGACGTTGTGCTACCAGGCCGAGTGGCAACTTCCCAAATTCTTATACATCACGCGCGTCGATAGCGCGCCAGTCAGGCGGTCGTCGTTTGTTTATCGCCTTCGACCCGGCTGAGCCGAATTTGCCAAGTGCTCCCAGACCCAAAGCGCAAATTAGCAGCAACGGCGGTCCTACTGTTGTGTCATGGCCTGCTGCTGACGATGCCGGCTCGCCAATCACCTCTTACAACGTATATCGAAGAGACGGCGCCACTGGTTCATTTAATTTAGCCGGGACTGTTGCCGGCACCAGTTTCTCCGACACTACTTTCCCAGCGCCGGCGACCAGCAACGCGTATCGAGTCACGGCCGTCAATGAGTTCGGCGAAGGACCATACAGCGCTGATGTCGTTCCAGTCGTTGTTACTTTTGAGAGTTCGTGCCTCTATCCCTACATCACCGTAGGTGGCGAGGGCATCTCGGGAACCGTGCCAGTGGACCCGACGGGCGGCGAACTGACGATCCAACGACTAAATGTAGGCGAGCCTTTCTCGAGCTGCGCCGACAACTCTCTTACTTTCATAATGAAAGTGAACACACTCGATCCACAAAATACGGGAACAGCGGTGTTGCCGCCGAATTCCGAGTGGCACATCCTGTTTGGCGTTACGGACACCGCCGGCAATGCGCAGCGAGTGTTTATCGAAATGGATACGTTCTCACCAGACTTCGTGGTCAAGCCGCGCACTTCAATCGGTCGGCGTGATCCGACGGCCACCGGTACGCAGGACACGCGAGTCTGCACGAACGATGCTACGACCGCGTGCCCGCAGATTAGCGCTGACTTCAACAAGGACGGCACAGTAATTCTTAAACTTAATCTTGGTAGCCCAATTAATTTTGCGGCGCCAGCCGCGCCCGCGACCGGAAACGCCTTTACCTGGGACGGCGGCGCCGTCGGCACGGACATCGGCACAGCGCAGGTGATCACCGGAACAACCTACGTTTTGGCCGGAGCCACCCGAGGATTTTTGGAGACAGTCCAAACGACCAGCGGCGAGGAGTACACCAGAGTAGGCAATACGTCGTGTGGCACAGGTGTGCCCAACGCCAGTCTCATTGCTAATCCAACCTCCGGTGCCGTTCCGTTGACGGTCAATTTCGATGCTTCCGCGTCGAGCAATCCACAATCATGTAACACCATTGCGTCCTACACGATTGATTTTGGAGATGGCAGCTCAACAGTTACTCAATCGTCACCCGCGTTTAGTCACACCTACAACAACGCCGGAGATTACACGGCTCGATTGACGGTGACGGACTCGGGAGGGCACGTCAGCACCAATCCAGCGCAGGTTCTGATTCACGTAACGTCGACGGGTACGCCTCCGCCGCCGCCCTCAGGTGATGGCACTAACGTGATTCAGGGCGCCTATGACCCGCACGCATACCCGTGCGCTTCCGCGAAAAATCGCTTCACGGTCGGCCCGGGAAAATCGAGCATCGTTGTTCAGGTGAATGCCACGGTTCCTGCCAACGATATCAGCGTCAATCTGCTGTTTGGTTCCGATCCTAACGCAGTGTTGGTTAAAGGTGAGGACACGGGAACCTGCTGCGAAGCTCTTCGGTATGCGCCGACCGGCCAAGTGCCACCGGGCGAATACCAGGTGCAAATCTGCCAGACGCCAAACACGTCCGGCGTGCCGCAGAATGCGCCTTTCACTTATACCGGAACTTTTACAACCACCGTCGGCGGGAGCGCAGCGCCGAGTCCGAGTCCCACGCCAACGCCGACGCCTCGGGTAATCCCGCCTGCCAATCAAGACACTGGTCCAAAGATTGGATTTGAAAATTTCACCGCACCGGGCTTGCTGACTCCAACCCTGATTACCTCGGCTGGTCAACAACCCAACTCGGTCGAATACCTGGGCCGCAGCGCCGGTGAACCTTCCATCGGCAACAACTGGAAGAGCGGCGTTACGAGTTATCAATCCGACCTGCAGACGCTGTTCGTCACCTTCGATGACAGTTGTCCTTCAAACGGACAAACTTCAACGTGGGTCAATCGTCAGGGAACGACTTCACAAGCCGTGAATTCGGATCCTATCGGATTCACCGATCCGCAAACTGGCCGGACCTTCGCGGGCGCACTCACCCTTCTGTCGCCGTCCTGCAAGACTTCGTTTACCGACGACGACGGTCTGCACTGGACGCCGACACAAGGCAGCGGCATCGCGTCCGCTGTAGATCACGAAACGATTGGCGGTGGCCCATTCGCAGCGCCGCTGACGAGGCCCACGAACGTACCGGGCCTTTATCCGAATGCTGTTTACTATTGTTCACAGGAAGGCGATGACGACACCGGTTTCTGCTCGCGCAGTGACGACGGCGGATTGACATTCGGGCCGTCAGTACCCGTTTCAGTTCCGTTGTCGACTCAGTGCAGCGGCTTACACGGCCACGTGAAAGTCTCGCCGAAAGATGGCGCGGTGTATCTACCAGTGAATTATTGTAACGGGGTCGGCAGTGTCATTGTCTCGCTGGACAATGGAGTCACCTGGACCGTTCGTCAGGTGCAGAGTGGCGACCTCAAAACCAAACCGTCGGTAAGCTTCCAGGATCCGGCGGTGGCAATCGACGCCAACGGCCGCGTCTATTACGTGATCGCCGATGACGATTCGGCCGCGGCTGTACTGACTTCTACCGATTATGGAGCAACGTGGCAAAACGTCGGCGATGTCGGCGCGGCGTATGGGTTGCGGAACATCAGATACCCGGCAGCGATTGCCGGCGATGCAGGTCGCGCGTCCGTCGCGTTCTACGGCACGACCACACCCGGCGATGCTCTGCAATCAAGCTTCGATGGCATATGGCATCTCTACATCGCCAACACATTCGACGGTGGACAGACATGGACCACCACGGACGCAACACCAAACGCGCCCATTCAGCGTGGTTGTATTTGGGCCAAAGGCGGGGCGAGTATCTGTCGCAATCTGTTGGATTTCTTTGACATGACTGTGGACCGGGACGGCCGCGTCCTGGTTGGTTACGTCAATGGTTGCGAAGGCGGAAATTGCGCGCAGGCAGCGCCAAGCGCAAAAGGCAATGCCTATACGGCAGCGGCGACAATCGCCCGTCAATCCAGTGGGCGAAGACTGATTGGGCCGAATTCGCAGAGCGCGATCTCGAAGCCAGGTAATCCTTCAGTCACCGCGCGTCGCGTCGGCAACGTGGTCCATCTCGGCTGGTCTGAGGCCGATAATGGCAACTCGCAAATCACCGGCTACAAGATCATGAGAGGCACCGCCAGCGGCGGCGAAACTCTGTTGACCAACATTTCGGGAACTCAGTCGGGATATGACGATACGACTGCAACCGATACGAGCAAAACTTACTACTACAAGGTGTTGGCTGTGAATGCTGCCGGCGCCTCGTGCGGCGCCAATGAAGTTGCCGCACCTTACCTGGGAGACACGTGCAGCGGACTCATTGTCCACCGCAATGAACCCAATCATCCCGAAGCCAACCTGGGATTGAACACGCCGGCTTCTATGCTGATCGATTACGTCGCGGTCGGCGAACCTGCGGGCACCAATAATCTGATGCTCAAGATGAAGGTGAACAGCCTGGCGAGCATTCCCGCGAACAGCCGTTGGAGAATTGCCTGGAACTCATTCGCGGCAGAAGCGATCGATCCCCATGCGCAACAGTTCTATGTCGGCATGACAACCGGGCCAAGCGGGGCGCCGACATTCGAATACGGAACATTGGCCGATGCCGGCCTGCCGGCGGTGTACGCCATCTCGGAAACCAAACAAGGAAACGCGCTGGCTGAAAGTAATTTCACCGGCGACGGCACGATCACGATCTATGTGCCGAAATCTGCGGTTGGCAATCCGCAACCCGGCGACCTCTTAGGCGCCGTTAACGGACGAACATTCACCTCAGATGTTCCCGGGACACCTGAAAGCAAACTAGAGCGTTCGAACCTGTTCGTCGACCACACGTTCGTCAAAGCGCAGACTGACAATAGTTATCCGGCGGCGACTTACACGATTGTCGGCAATATCGATTGCTCACCATTCATCGAGCAGATCGTTAATTCGCTGGTCAGTTTGCAGGTCAGCAATGCTGGTTCGGTCTCGGGGGTCAGCTCGTTTAACCTGGCGATCAAGAACACTTCAACGCAAACCATCTTCGTTCCCTTGCGGACGGAAGTTGCACAACTGACTTCAGCGTCCGGCAAGGTCAAAGTGAACAATGGCGATAACGGTCAGACGGGAATAGGAGCGCTTTGGGATTACAGCAGCTATGTCGGCGCCGACAACATGCTTTCCGCCAGTGAGCTTTCAGGGGCACGCTCTCTGAAATTCAACAATCCCAACAATGAAGCGTTCACCGTGACCTTCAATGTGATTGGCAACCTGGCCCGTAGCGGTTCGAGCAGTTCGAGCAGCGCGAGTGCGAACACTTCATCCAGCAGCGCTCAGACGGGCGGCAGTAGCCCGCCCGGTTCAACCACTCTTTCGGGAACTGCCGGCACAGCGACGGGCATAGTCTTCAAAGTGCTGTACAACCCGCTGCTCAACACGGTAACTGTGCAGTTGATAAAACCGTGAGCGCGGGCCGACTCGGTCGAACAAACTGGGAGACGTGAGTATTAATCTGAGCATTAAACAAACATGAAAAAAGAGGCGAGCATTGCTCGCCTCTATTTTTTTGTCAGTTTAGAACAGCTTGAATACTGCGACCGCTGGCGTGGGTCCCCAACCGATGTGCTTTATCGGGTGGGGTGCTCGACCCGCCCGCCTCAAGCAACGCGTTCACTCAAGTCACGGCCAATATTTTGGACGTGATTGCCGATCTAAAACGCTTATTTATCAATCAGTTTCAGCAGGCGGGTAGCGTGGTTGCGGGCAATCAAGGGCAGATGATCGTCGCTGGTTATGTCTTTCAACAGGGGGACGAGCTGGTGCGGGTCGGAGAGTGCGTTGCGCTTGAGCATGTCTTCGAGCTGGTCCATCAGCTTGGGTGAATTGAGTGGTTGGTTCTCGCGCGCAATCGACAGATCGAAAATCAATATCGCCTGATCTGCGGCGCGGCGGTATTCAGCAACCAGTGCAGCAGCGTCTTTGTTGTTGGTCCAATTGAACTCGGCGATGCGCTTCCGAGAGTTCTGGTCCATTCGCAAATGCATTGTGCCGAGATGCGGATACTGCCGCGCCGACTGGTAGTCCTCGTTGGAATCGAGAAACCTTAGCGCCTGCCACAACGACGCAATGCGCGCGCTGGCCGCCGCCGATAATTCCAGCGGCTCCTTATACGGAGTCTCTTCGTTCCGACGTTCAAAAGTGATCGAGCCGTGGCCATCCTGGTCGTGTTCTATGACTATGTGCCGGATGAAAAATTGCGGTTGGGTAAACTCGTACTCGAAGCGAGTGTGTTTCGAATCCTCACGCGTCGATGGTGAAGCCGCCGGCTTTGCTGAGGAAGCAGCCGGAACAATGGGTTGCGCGGGACGGGTGTTTTGCTTGGTTCCTGATGACTGTTGCGCAACAACCAAAACCGCCGCGCTCAAAACCAGAAACGCAGCGGGGAGAATTCGAAACTTGATGGTTGGCTTTTTCACTATTTGAAAATGGCGCGGCCATTTTAACGAAATGCTTGGTTGCTGGGAAATGGATGCGGTTTGCTTAAGAAGATTAGCCGCGGATTTTCGCGGATTAACGCGGATACTAAATTCAAATAATTTCTGACGGTTCTCACTTCCTGAACCGTTCGTCCAGTTCTGATCCGCGTTCATCCGCGAAAATCTGCGGCTAACTTAGCTTTTCGTTACTTATTGGGGGGGGAATGCTTACGGAAAAGGACAGGCAGGAATGCCTGTCCTACTCGAATTTCACGGAAACTAATTTTGAAACGCCGACCTCTTCCATGGTCACGCCATAGAGAGCTTTGGCCATTTCCATAGTGCGCTTGTTGTGAGTGATGACAATGAACTGCGTGTTCTGCGACATCTGCGCGACCTTGGCCGTGAACCTGCCGACGTTGGCTTCATCAAGCGGCGCGTCCACTTCGTCAAGCAAGCAGAACGGCGCCGGACGGTAATGGAAAATGCCCAGGACCAGCGCCAGCGCGGCCATCGCTTTCTCGCCGCCGGAAAGCAGCAGCACGTTTTGCAAACGCTTGCCGGGCGGCTGGGCAATCACGTCGATGCCGGCTTCGAGCACGTCATCACCTTCAATCAAACTCATCTCACCCTTACCGCCGCCGAATAACTCCTGGAACAACTCGCTAAAGTTTTTGTTAATCTGCTCAAACGCGTGACGGAACCGTTCGCGCGAACGGCGCTTGATTTCACGTAGCGCTTCTTCAGTCGAAGCGACGCTGTCAATGATGTCCTGTCGCTGCGTTGTCAGGAACAGCAAGCGCGCTTCATTCTCAGCCAACTCCTCGAGCGCCATCATGTTGACACCGCCGAAGGCTTCGATGCGTGATCGCAACTCTTCAACTCGCGCGTGCGCCACTTCGAGTTCAAAATCGTCTTCCAGCTGTTGTTCCTGCGCAAGCTCTTCGAGCGATTGGTTCAGTTCCGAGGCACAGTTTTCACGAACGAATGTGAGGCGCGCCTGCGCTTCAGCCCGTTGCACCTCGATCGCTGCTCGCGAGTCGCGGATTTCGGCAGCGTGACGGTTCAAGTCGGAAAGTTGCGCGGCCAACGCGTCTGCCTTTTGGCGCGCGCCTTCAAGCAAAGTGGTCAAGCCGGCGATTTCTTGCTCTTCGCGCGCTCGTTCTTCGGCAATATTATTTGCTTGAAACTCAAGATCGGCAATCGACAGACGCAGGCTGCCGATGCGCTCAGTGATTTCGACTAAGTCCAAGCGATGTCGTTCAACGCGTTCCGCAACGTCAGCGTATTCCGCTTCGATACGTCGCAATTCAGCGGCGGTGCTGCGCCTTCGTTCCGCGGCGGCGGCGGCTGTGGCCCGTCGTTCGGCGAGGGCTTCGCTTTCAATCTCGGCGGAGCGCCGCGCCTCGGTCAGCACTGCCGTCGCGCCGGCCACCGCTGCACCCGCCGCGACACGCGCGGCTTCAGCTTGTTCCGCGTCGGCTAGTGCGGTCGTGCGGCGTTTGTCGAGCTCGAAGCGCTCCTGCTCCACGCGATTCCTGTCGTCGGAAACAACGCGCAGGTGACGTTCGGCGCGTTCAATCTCATGGGCCAAGCCGGTCGCTTTAACGTCGCGCGCCATCGCTTCCCGCTCTTCGCGACCAATTGCTTCATTCAAAACAACGACGGCGTCCTCAAGAGTAACCAAACTCAACCGCGCCTGTTTTGCAGCTTCTTCCGCTAACTTTGCTTCGTCGGCCAAGACTTGAGCGCGCGCTTCCAATTCGCGCAGCTCGCGTTTGAAAGTCAGCAAGCCCGCGCCTTCTTCAAGCGCACGGGCATCGCCTGCACTGACAAATTGTCCACTCGCGACCCAATCGCCGTTAAGCGTTACAAACATTTCGCCGGTGGCCAGCGAACGCGCCATCGCATCGTCGAGGTTGCTCGCCAGCCGCGCATTCAACTTTTCGGGAAGCGTGCGCTGCAGTACTCCCAAAAGTTCGCGTGGCGCTCCGAGCAGATCTGAGATGCGCAAGTTGTCGGCAATCGGCTCAGTCGCAATTGAAATTGAAAGCGCCGGCCGTTCTTCGACCTGACAGGCCAGTGCGTTAACTTCGTCGCTGCCGCCGTGAAGCCCGGCTACCAGGAAACTGGCGCGACCGCCATTGTTTTCCCGCAACCACTGCGCTGCTCGCGCCGCATCGTCGGGTGTGGGAACGACTACTGATTGCAACGATGAACCGAACACACCTTCAACGGCGCGTTCCCATTTCGCATCGACGTTGAGCGCATCGGCGAGTGTGCCTATGAAGTGAAACTCGCGCGAGGCTTCTTCATTGGCAAACATCAACTGGACCGCCGAAGAATAGTAGGCGCGGCGGTCATCAAGTTCTTTCAAACTTTCGAGGCGATGGCTGGTGCGCGAATGTTCATCACGCACACGCGTCAACTCAGCTTCCGTGTCGCTGACAGCTTCGTGTCCCTGGACCACCGCATCGACTGCGCGCTCGCGCTCGGCATTCAGTTCGGCAATGTGTTCGCGCGCTGTGTTGATCTCAATACTAAAAGCGTCGGCCGCGGCGCGGTGTTCGGCGTGTTGCGTTGCCGCGCGCTCGCCCTCGTGGGCCAGGCCCTCTGACTGAACTGCCAACCGTTCCAGCGTGCCTTCGAGCTGTCGCGCAATCTCGCGCAAGCGCTCGGCTACGGCCGTATGCTGCAGCAGGTCTGCCCGCGCGCTCTCGATTTCTGCCTCAGCGCCGGCTGCCAACGTAAGCTTTCCGGCGTACGATTCCTCTGCGACGCTTAAACTCGCAGCGCTTTGATCGGCTTCGCTGCGCAACCTTGAATCATCTTCCTGCAAACGCTTGCATTCTGATTCCACCAGGATCAGGCGTTCCGAGAGCGCGGTAATTTCCGCGGCAACTTCGCGGTTCCGCTTCTCGAGCGAAATCACCTGCTCTTCCTGATAAGCGCGTTCGCGTGTTTGCCGGTCACGGCGCAACACCGCTTCCGCAGCCGCAGCTCGCGCGCCAGCCAGGTCGTCTTCAGTTTTTCTTGCTTCCTGCGTTGCCGTGCGCGCGTCTTCTTCCTGCCTTGCGAGGTCATCGGCGACACGGCGTTCAAGGGCGTTGGCTTCTTCCAGCTTGGCGACGGTGTCTTCGAGCAAGGCCGTCAACTTGCGCTCTTCAGCAACGAAGACGCGCTTCAAGAGTTCGCGCAATTCCTCTCGGAAGACGCCATAGCGACGTGCCTTGGCCGCCTGGCGGCGCAAGCTATTAACCTGCCGATCGATTTCGGAAATGATGTCGGAGATGCGCGAAAGATTTCCGCGCGCAGATTCAAGCCGGGCTTCGGCAGCGCGCTGGCGCACGCGAAACTTGGTGATGCCGGCCGCTTCTTCAATAATCGTGCGGCGGTCCATCGGCTTGGCGGAAAGTATCTGACCGATTCTTCCCTGCTCGATGATTGCGTAATGTCCGCCCGCAAGTCCGGTTCCCGAGAACAGATCCTGAATGTCACGCAGCCTACAGAGTCTATCGTTTAGCAGATACTCGCTTTCGCCGGAACGATAAAGGCGGCGCGTCACCGATACCGCTTCGCCCGGGGCAAACTCAAGCGCCAGGTTTCTCCGCCGCCAGTGACGCTTGTGCTGAGCCTTGTGCGCGACCATTGCGTCGGTAACAGTTGTTGGAACGTCACCGTCCACGGACGCCAACGCTTCTACTGCTTCCTGAGCGCCATCGATTGCCGGCTCTGCATCGACTTCCGAAGCCGTGAGCACATCAACGTCGATAACCTGTTCGTCGATCTGCTCAAGCGTAGAATCGATGTCTTCAATATCCGGCTCATGCTCGATGACTTCGTCTCGCACCATGTGCATGACGACTTCGGCCATGCCGCTGGGCTGGCGATTGCGCGAGCCTTGAAAGATCACGTCCTGCATGGCCCCGCCGCGCAGATGCTTTACGCGCTGCTCGCCGAGCACCCACGCTATCGCATCAGCAACGTTGCTTTTGCCGCAGCCGTTCGGCCCGACGATGCCGGTAATGCCGTCGCCAGTGAAGAGAATTTCTGTGTAATCCGCGAAGGATTTAAAGCCGGTGATCTCGAGGCGGTTCAGTTTAAACATGCGAGAATTAGTCTATTGTTTACAGGGCCCTGGCGCCAACAGACTAACCCGATCAGGGGACCGCGCGAGGGTGTGTCAATATAAGTGCGAGTTGCTTAGAATGTCAACTAAAACCTGAGGTTAGGCCCGGTTATTGAAGTGGGCAGCAAAGTTAGGCGGGAGCGCTTAATGGCAACCCGGAGAACGAAAGTCTAGAACTTGATGGCCCCGGGCTATTTCACGGTCTGATGTAAAGCAAACTGTTAGTTTGCGGCGGTACCCAGCCATTCGAGTTGAGCGCTAACGAACCGCCGCAAACTAACAGTTTGCTTTACGACGACAAGCCTCAGCGCGACGGCGTGGCCTTTGCCGATAACATCACTTCAATGCCTTTGCGCACGCCGTCCGGCGTCGTCATTTCAGCCCGCAACTGACGGCCGTTGATCAGAATAGTTGGCGTTCCGTCGATGCCCTGTTTGGCGGCAGCGTCCTCGTCGGCCTCGATGCGCATTTGGATTTGCTGGCCGTCAAGGTCGCGAACGAACTGCGTGATATTCAAGCCCAGGTCCGCGGCAAATTTGGTGAAGATCGACCGCGGGTTGATATCGTCCTTCCAAAGACTCTGATTTTCGTAGAGCAGATCATGCATTTCCCAAAAGCGGTTTTGCACGCGCGCCGCCTCGGCAGCTTGTGCGGCCGCCAGCGCGTTGTGATGAATCTTAGTCAAGGGCAGATTGCGGAAAATGAAATTCAGGTTAGCGCCATATTCCTGTTTCAACTTTTTTAGCGTCGGATGAAGTTGACCGCACGGCGGACATTGGTAGTCGCCAAACTCTTCCAAAGTAACAACCGCATCCGCTGAAAGGTTCTTCTTCGCATTGTCAGATGATTCAGTATTTGTATCGCGCGAAGAGTCGACGCGTTGATTTGACTTCAGGAGCAGAGCTGTGCCGGCGGCGGCTACCAGCAGCACGAGCGCGATGATCAAAAAGGGACGATAGTTAGTCATGGTTGCTTACGGAGGCACTCTTGTCATGCGTAATCAGAGCGGTGAATGTAACAGCGCGCTCGGCTGAACAGCAATTGAAAAATAGAAACGCAGCCAACAACTTTATCGGCTGCGTTTCTACTTCAGGACGGTCTGATCAAGTTGGTCAGCAGGTTGATTATGCTTAGCCCGCGGAGCTATGGGCAACTACTCATCAGAAACTTAACCCGAGCTTGTACTTCAACTCTGCGAAAGCATAACTAGCCAGTGAAGAACACGGTCCGAATTATTTGCCTTGCGCCCTCTCGTAAAGCGCCGGCAAAAAGACCGCCGCTCGTGCCGCCTTTCTGACTCGTCTCTGTCTCGACTGCCGCGCCGTTTTGATTACCGGTTGGACTGCCGGCAAAACGTTCGCGGTATTCGCTGGAAACGATGAACGCCTTGACCATCTCCGCGCGCTTTACGCGTCCAAGGGCGACGCTGTCGTTTCGCACGTCCTCTCCGGGCTGACTAAACTGGTCCATCTTGTTTAGCCAGAAGTCGTAACCTGAGAAGTTATTGTCAGGCGCATCGTCCGGATTGCGCCGCAGGTAGCCATAGTATTCCATTAAGACAAACGCAGGGTTGTACTGCTTTTGGTAAACAGAATTGCTGTCGGCGACACTGCGCAGCGCCGCCGCACGCCCGTTCGTGTCACCGCTGCTGTACGCGCTTATGGCCGCATTTCGCTCAGCGGTAGTTGGCGTCACGGACGCGTTGGCAAAAAGCCCATCGACATAAGTCGCAGCCGGAGTGCCCACCGGAAAGCGGGTGACAAACTCCGGACGCTGCACGAATTCCTGGAAGAAACCGACTTTGTTCTGTTCCAGTTGGGCGTCAGCTCCGGGTTGCCCAATGACGACTCCGTTGCTGATGGTTCGCTGGTCGCGCAGGAAAACGGTGTAGCGCGGATTGCTCTTGTCGCTTCCAAACGCTGCCTTGTGAGTGCGAATGACCAGATAGCCGGTGTTCTGGAATTCGATGGAAAGGAAGAACGCGGCCGAGACGTTCGTTCTCTTTTCATCGATACATGCGGCGTTGCTTCCGCAGCTCGCGATTTGGTTGGTCCAGAAATCCTCGCCTGACTGATCGCTCTGGCGATTAAGGAAGTCGTGGTAATGCTGACCAACAAAACCACGCGGATCGTCAATCGGATTTCCGCTGGACTCGACAGTATCGTCCGTAATTTGGACTGTGGCCGTCGCCGGTGCGCCCAACGTCGTTCCGCCTGATGGATTACTCAGAATGATCGTCGCAGACTCTGCGCCTTCAGTGTAACTGTCTTCGTTAATGAGGACCGGGAACGTTTTCTGTGTGTCGCCGGCTGCAAACACTAGTCTTCCGGTTGCGTAGATGTAATCGCCTTTCTGCTTGGCCGTGCCGTCCACACTTGTATAGTCAACGGTCGCCGGCGAAGTAATAACACCAGTCCGGGTCACTGTTACCACGACCTGCGTAACATCTTCCTGCACGGCATAAGCCGCCGAGCTGAACTGGAAGGTTGAAGTCGGCGAAGGTGTTGGTGATGGCGAAGGCGTCGGTGACGGCGAAGGCGTCGGCGAAGCCGTCGCACACGAAACCGAAGTCACCGTCGAACAATTGCCGACCACGAATTCCGTGCCGCCGCGAGTGATGTCGCGCCGCCCGTCGCTGGAGGCGGTGAACGTCGAACCACGCAAACCGCTGAGCACCGAACCCGGGCCTATGCCTGGGCCTTTGGTGACCAGCGAATTGAGCTTGCTGACTGCGACCTTGACGGTGATTGTTTTATTCGTAGTATCGAACGCGCCGCAATCTGCTGGACCGCGATCGGTATAAGTAAATGCGCCGTCAGAACCCCGCACCGCCGTGCCATAGGTGAACGTGCCGGCAGGATTCGTTTCGGTACTGGCGCGCAGATAAAAATTGTCGCCGCGATCGGACAGCGCAAAGCTGTAGTCTCCAACCGGACTGATGCCGCTGAAAGGCGCGTTAGCGGTGAAATTCATCCGCCAATCCGAGCCCGCGGGCACAACCGTTAGATCTGACACTTTCATCGTCGCGCTGATTACAGTCTCGCCGCCTGGGCCAACCTCGCAATCATATTTGACCGAAAGGATGTCGAACGGATCGTTAGCGTTGATTCTCGTCAAGCCGCGACCAGTTGCAGCGTCCTGCGCAAAGTCAGTCACCTGCGATCCAGGTATGCCGCCTACGCTGGCTGCCGATGGTTGTGGCCCAGTCGCCGGCGCCGGCGTCGGTCCAGGATTCGGCACCGGCGCCTTTCCACCGAGGATGGATTCGCCACTAATCTGACGCGCGAGATAAACATGACCGTCGAAATCGTTGTGGTCATCGGTGTAGCCGACGACGGCGGCGCCGGTGGGATCGAATGAAATCTGGAAATAGTCGATCAAGTTGCGATTCTTGCACTGCATTACCGGAGCGACGCACAGACCGCCTTCGGAAACGTTACTGCCATGGATAATGTGGTCGCTTACCTTCACCTGCCTGAAGGTCGGATTGTTGGCGGTGGCGTTGAAACTTTGTGCAAAGAACACTTCCCAGTTGGCGTTGTCGTCATTCGTCGCGCTCGATGAGCCGTACCAGACGATGCCAACCGAGCCAGGCGTCGAGCCAGTTTCTAACCACGGGAACAAACTCGTCTTTGTGTCCGGACCATTGCTGACACGGATAGGCAAGCTCCAGGTCACGCCTTTATCTGTGGAATGGACCAGGAAGATGTCGTGGCCGTTTGAGTAAGGAACATAGACAGTGCCGTTCGGCGTGCCGTCGTCCGCTACCTTGACCGGGAAAAAGAGGTGGCCCACGCCGCTGGGATCGGTTGCTGCTTGTACGCATTGATACACAGCGGCCTCGCCCGTTGGAAGCACGACTGTGCTATGGCAAACCTGGCCGGTCGAGCCGCTGATGTAAACCGTTCCGGTCTTCTGATGCACGTCGATGTAACCAACTTGTCCGATCGCGCCGGCCGTTTGCGCTGGACCAAAGGTCAAGCCGCCATCGGTCGAGCGTTGAATTTGGGTAACAGCGGGCGCAAGAGTGCGATAAAGCAGATAGACAGTATTCTGCCCGTGAAACTCTTCCCATTGCCTGTCGTCCGCGGGCGCTCCGCCGGTTACGTTGCCAACATTATTTCTCGTAAAGGTGACGCCTTTGTCGGTGGATTTTTGCGCCGAAATATTCGCAGCGATCAAACTGGAAGAAGCAAGAGTTGGTGGACTGGGCAGCGCATTCGTCGTCGGATCAGGCATGCTAACCGCGAGGTCGACGTCGCCGCCGCCATCGCCGCCGAGGTCCGCTTGATCATCCGGACTAAACGCATCAGGTTGTCCGCGGTAGATCGGATTGCGCATGAATGGATCGTAGCTGCCGCTGCCCGGCTGCAGATCGACGTACCAGAGATCGACGCCCGCCGGAAATCCGCGGATGCCTGCGATATAAAAATTTCCCAGCTTGTCGGTGCGATTGCTCGGCTCGCCGTCACGCGGCGCCACCGGCGCTCTCGCCGTAACACTGGGGCTAAAAGTTATTCCACCGGTTACGTACGTGGCTGTCCGTCCGGCAGTTTGCGAAGCAACGCTAACGGTCCCCTGGTATTGGTCGGCAGCCGGGGTAACGGCCGAATAGACAACGTGAAGCGTGTAGTCGCCGGTTCCCGTGTTGTTGGGATCGATCGCGGAATCCTCTTCTGTCTGCGGCGCGCCGCCGTGAGATTCCCCGACCGTGGGCGTGGCATTACATTGCGCATTGGTGGACGCGCCGCTTGGACATTTGTGAACGTAGAGATCGTAGTCGTTGGCAGGAACCGTCCATTGAATCTTCGCGTTGATAATTTTTGCGGTCCATACGCCAGGGACAACGGTAAGTCGGAAAGTATCGCAACTAACGCCTTCGACGCAGTCAACTTCAGTCGCGTTGGCGCCCGTTCCGCTTGCCGTCCCGGTCCAACTTCCGGTGAACGGGAGCACTGGACCAGTCGGGGCGATGGCGCCTGAAGGTGGATTGGCAGCCGTCACATGCTGCGTCGGGAAGACTGCCAATATCGTAGCGCCAATTAAAGCGATGAGGATTAACGCCGAGAAGATAATGAGACGGCCCTTCAACTCGACGTCTCGACCTTGCAGTGTGCTAAGTAGATGTTTCACTTCCCTTGTCCTTTCTGAATTTCAAATCTTATGCGCGCCTCAAACCAAACGGACAAGCCAGACCAGGTTTGCCAGCATGTCGTGGCCCCAGTTTTCCGGCGGCTTCGCCAGCGCGACGGATCCAAATTGCTGGCCGCGTGTGGAGTCACCGCCAAAGCGACCGCGGTATTCGCCCGATACGATGAACGCCTTGACCATGTCTGCGCGCCGCACGCGGGCCAACGCTACGTTCGCGTCGCGCACGTCTTCACCGGGCTGACTGAATTGATTCATCTTAGTGAGCCAGAAATCGTAGCCGGCATAGTCGCCATCGGGCGCATTGTTCGGATTCCTTCTCAGGTACCCGAAGTACTGCATCAACACAAACGCCGGGTTGTACTGCGCGTTATAAACCGCGCCAGTATCGATCACTGCCCTTAATCCTTTCGCACGCTTCTCTTTTAGACTGAAGCCGCTGTCGTATGCGAAGACAGCCTGGTTTCGTTCCTGCGTGCTGGGCGTCGCAGCCGAACGGCTGAACAGTTTGTCGATGAACTCGTCACGCGTCAGCGAAGTCGGATATTCCGCAACAAAGTCCGCACGGTCCACCCAGTCCAGCGCGAACCCTTGCTTGTTCTGTTCCAGGTTTGCTTCCCAATTATCTTGTCCAACCACAACATTGCGTTGCAGCGTCTGCTCGTCGCGCAGGAATTCCAAATATCGCGGCAGGCCGCGCGGGCGCTGCGCAGTGTTAACGAATGAAGCGCGGTAAAACCGGAAAGCGAAGTAGCCCGTGTTCTGAAATTCGATTGACAGGAAGAACGCCGCCGACACGTTGGTCCGCTTCTCATCGATGCAGGACGCATTGGTACCGCACGACGTTATCTCGTTGGTCCAAAAAGCCTGACCTTGGGAATCAGCCTGGCGGTTGAGGAAATCGTGATAGTGCTGGCCCACGAACGTTGCCGCATTGTCTATCGGATTGAGTTCCACCGCCAGCGTATCGTTATCCTGAATCTGGATCGATGCGGCGTTCGGCGTGCCCAGCGTCGCTCCGGAAGGATTGCTTAACTGCGCCGTCGCCGATTCAGTTCCCTCCGCATAGCCGTCCTCGCTGATTAGGACGGGAAAAGTTTTGCTCGTTTCGCCCGCAGCGAAAACCACTGAACCCGCAGCATAGGTAAAGTCGCCTCGTTGCGTAGCCGTGGCATTGTTAACGACGTAGTCAACCACGCTGGGAAGACCGGTTGGCCCAGTACGCGTCACAGTAATCACCGTCTGCACACACCCTTCCGTCACCGCATACGTAGTCTGACTAAACTGCACGGTCGTCCCGGGTGACGGGCTCGGTGATGCCGATGGGCTCGGCGATGGTGATGGACTTGGTGATGGTGACGGACTTGGTGACGGCGACGGGCTCGGTGACGGCGACGGACTTGGTGACGGCGACGGGCTCGGCGATGGTGTTGGCGTCGGCGTCGGCGTCGGTGTCGCGGCCGAGCAGGGGCTGTTTCCGACCAGCCTGTAGCTGTTGCCGGTATATGGATCTTGAATGGCCCTGCTCGTCGTATCGGCGGCAGAACTTGATAACACCGTTTGATTGCCATTACCGGCAAAGGTGCGCCCGACGAGCGCCCCGATTACATCACCGGCAACCGGTCCGCCGATCTTGTTCGAGGAAAGTACAATCGAAATCGTACCCGTTGCTTGATCAATCGATCCGCTGTCAGCGTCACCGATTCTGTGTGGCGTACTGGTGTTAGCGGGAACGGCTTCGACAGTGGTCACTGTGCCGTATTCAAACGTGGATACGCTCGAACCGTCTGTGTTCATGCCGACATAGTAAGTGCCGGTAAAGTCGGCGACTGCGATATTTGCCGCGCGAATCGGATAGTTCCAAATGATGCGCCATTGGCGGTTCGGCTGAAGCACGCTGAGGTCGGCGACCTTTAACTTGAAAACGATCTTGTTGCCAGTGTCGACATAATCAGCGAGGCGCACTTCCAGCACATCAAGGTCGGCATTAGCCGGCGCACTCTTCTGGTCGCCCGCCGGATCCACCACTTCTCTTAAGCCGGCGCATTGTGAATCGCCTATTGGTTGAGACTGCACTTCATTGCTGCCGCATGACGATCCCAAAGAACTCGTAGCGCTTACCTTGTAGTAATAAGTAATCGCCGGGTTCGCGGTTGTATCCTCGTAACTGTTTGCCGTGCCCGCATTCGCAAGAAATGTTTCCCCTCCGCTCGCGGTGCCTCGGGAGATGGTGTAGTTCGTTATCGCTGACCCGCCATTGTCTGACTCCGACCAGGTCAGATGGGCCACGCTGCCATCGCGGCCAACCGTTAATAAAGGCGCGCCGGGTACTGTTGGCTCTGCTGGATCGTTCGCAGCGAACAATCTTCTGCCGCCGGTTTGCCGCGCGATTGCCGCCACGTCGGTGTACGAGTTTCCAATGGACGAAGTTGTCCCTTGAACGCAGCCGTCGCCAGTACAGCCGTCGGCGTAAGCAACGAGCACACGTCCCTCCTTATCGATATCAATGCCAATGAAGTCGAGTAAGTTGCGGTGCGGAGGTGAGCCGCCACCGAGGTGAATTCCATTGCGTTGAACGGGATCGTTAGGCGTGGCATCAGACACCAGCCACGTAGCGCCGCCGTCATAGGTGTTAGCAATGTAAAGATGCCAAACGCCTGCGAAATCTTTAGCGTCGGGAGTTCCACCGGTCGTCGAACCGAGAAATGCAAACGACGCGCGGTTATCGTCACCGGCAACAATGGTGGGAAAGGCGACAGCCTTTATGCCCACCAGACTGCCAACATCAAAACCATTTTTCCAGGTCAGACCACGATCATCTGAAACTGCCACACCAGCGATGCTGTCGCCGCCGGCAAATGCTTCGTAGACTCGACCGATAGGCTTGTTGTCGAGCGGCGTCTTTACGATGTCGCCGCGACCAATTGCTATCGCTGGATCGCCGCTCGAACTAATCGTGCCGGGGATCGGGCGGATGCTCCAGGTCATGCCATTGTCTTCAGAAACGACGGCCGCTTCATTACCGGCGCAGTCTCTGTTGGGCACGTAGACAGTGCCGTCGGGTCCAATTTTCGTGTGTCCGTGTATGCCGACGCATTCAGTTGTGTAGATCGGCACGCCTGGCCCAAAGGTTAAGCCGCCGTCATCGCTTCGCGCGCAGAACGCCGCGGCGACGATGTCCTGAGAACAATAATAAACAGCATGGGGATAAGCCGTTCCGATGAGCGGAGCGTGGAATGGACCAGCGCCAATGCTTTGGTGGTCCACCCCCGAAGGAATGCCGCCACCCTGACTGGGAACCCATGTGTCGCCATCGTCATCTGTGTATGAAGAAAGGCTGTCCTGCCCAGTCAACTGCGAAACGATTGTTCGTCCCGTTTCGGGGACGGCATTGTTATAGCCGTGATCAGTGAAAAGAATTGGATCGAGACTGTCCTGAGAATTCGGCGCGCTCTTGTCCAGCCAGGTCGAGATGGGTGTGGTGGGACATGAATCATCGAAACTGACGCGCAACGTCGTAAGGTACGAGATGAACATCACCCTGCCGGTTTTCCAGTTAACGCCTAAGGAAGGTTCGCCGGCGTCAGTCCCTTTGCCCGTTTTGATCAGATCCGGCTGTGGATAGAAATTTTGAAATCTCGGGGCCAGACCGGTTCCCTGAACGCCAGGCGCGACGCCGGGAATGACAGATGCGGTGCCGTGATATTGATCTGAATTCGGCGCCACGGCCGCGTACGCAACGTGCACGGTGTAGAGTCCGACGCCGTCGTTGTATGGATTGAGAAAGGCAATTTCTTCAAGATTCGGCTGGCTGCTGCCGGGCCCCTTGCCCACGACTGGACCAGTCAAGTCACCCTTGTGAATGTAAACGTCATAGTCGTTCGCGCTGAGGGTCCAGTTGATTCTTACTCGCAGAACTTTGCTGACCCAATCGGCCGGCGTGCCGGTTACGGTCAGCGCGAAGCTGTCGCAGTTCTTTGCCGGCCCACTGTCGATGCACTGATCTTCGCCGCCCTCTGCTCCCGTGCCGACTACATCACCGACCCAGGTAACTGGCGGGCCGCCGATCGTCGGACCGATGCTGCCCCCGGCCGGGTTCGCTGCCTGAGTGTTAAAGAGAAACAAAGAGGAGCAGGCCGCGATCGCCAGCGCCATGAAAATAAACAGCGAACGCAGTCGCAGCGCTTTTTGGTGCAACGTTGCTTTCACAGGTCGGGTGTTTTTCATATTAGTTTTGTTTCGCTTTGGCATGAAACCTCCAGAGTAGTAGACGCCGACAAAAGAGGAGACCGGGTATGGAGAAAGTTTTACTTCAAGCCGGTTGAGAAAAACTTGAGGGACTGGCAGCGAATTCAACGCTAATCATTGGTCTTCGAATGAAAACGAAATCACAAGAAAAAGGGGTTGAACACGACGGGGAAGGCTGCAAGGTTTTTTGCAGTTAAACAAAGAAATTCGGAACACCTAACGGGGGGATGTCGTGGGGGGTATCGCTCGAGCTTCCTTCAAAAAGATATACGGGGATTGGGTAGTGCGAAATCTAGCATCGCGTTTCGCTGGTTGTCAAAACTTTTTGGCCTTACAGGGGACCACTCTCTGATGTCCGATAACCTTTAGTTTGATGAGGTCGGTACCACCTGCGTTAGGCGCGTGGGTTCTTATCGCGGCGTGACGACAAGCCGAAGCTTATCGGACAGCGCGCCTAAGGCAGAAGTTCTCGCCGCGCATACAGCAGCAGATCGACACCCGGGCGCAACGGGAAACTTCCTTCGGGATTGAAGCCCGACTGAATCTGCCGATAACGATCGCCGTAGGCCGCTTGCACTTCCGCAACCTGATTAGAAGACGCAAGTATCATCGGCTCGGTCGAAGGCGTGATTCGTCCGTAATAACCAATGCGAGTGTAATCGCGCAGATACCACGGCAGCGGCCAGTAATCCGGCGAGACTATCGTTAGACCGGTGGCTGCTCCCTGATGACTGCGTTGGGCAATCGTATTAATTTCGTCGACGAGTTTCAGTGTTTCGCGCCGTGTATGCGCGTAAACATAAACGTAGTAGCGATTGTCGTTGTCGTAATTAATGAAGTTAAGATCGATCGTTTGGTAACCGGGAATAAAAGTTTTCGCATGAATCTCTGCTTGCGAAAGGGCGGTAAATAAACCAGGCGAGGGATCGGGTGAAACTACCTGATCAAATATCCTGGCCAGGCCAGGCAATGGTCCAACCGCTATCAGCACAACACCCGCCAGAGCCAGCCAACGCATGCGCCTGCTTAATTCCAAGCGGACGAACTGTCGATAAAAGCTTTCGAGCGCGATGCCACTGCAAAGAGCGAGCGGCAGCACAAAATTCAGCGCGAGCCACGGCGTCTTGTAGGCAATCAAAGAATAGGCGGCAGTAAGCCCAAAGGCCCAAAGCGCGCAAAACAGCGCAAATGATTTCAGAGGTTTCAAGACCGCAACCGCCGCGCCTATTGCGCCCAGCACAAGCAAGGGCGACTCCTGCAGCAATAACCACCAAAAGTATGTCACCTTTGGATGCTTGTGGGCCTCTTTCCCGGTCTTTGTCCAAAATTGAAAAGTCTTTAATGAGTCGTAAACACCCTTGGGATAGTTTGTAAAAAAGGAAGAGTAGAAGACTACGTATACCGCGATGAATACTAGAAGGGCCAAGCCTATCCAGGCGGCCAACTTCCCTGCACCGCCGACACGCTCCACGAAACTAGCGTCTGAATTGCCATCGGTCGCAGTAGTTTTGGGCTTTTTCTTTTTCGTTCTGCCGCTCGCGCTTGATGCCCCGGAAAAGAAACTGTAAACGCGCGTGATAATTAATGCGATTACCAACACGCCCGCCGAAATCATCGCAGTCTCTTTGGTGGCGAACAGCAGTGCTGCGGAAATCGCAGCGAGTATCAAATAAATCAGACGTGCATGTTCGTAAAATTTCAGCGCCGCGACCACCAGGCCAAGCGTAAAAAAAACAAAAAGTGTCTCGTGGATGAAATAGCGCGACAGGTAAACCGCGCCGGGAGAAATCGCCAGCAGTAATGCGGCGCCAAGCGTTGCTACCGTCCCGAGATTCCGACGCAACGTGAATATCAAACCCACCGTCGCCAGGCCGAACAGGGCCGGTACCAACCTAATTGTAGTCGTAGTTAGACCGTAATTATTTTGCGCGCCGGAGCCGAAAAATACCCGCAACAACCATGGGTAAAAGGCGGCGAAGTAGTACAACGTTGGCCCATGATAGTTTGCCGGGTCATAGTGATAGACACCTTCGCGCACCAAACGAACAAGAAAATTACCGTTGACACCTTCGTCGTGATGCAGCGGCACGAGGTTGAGATCGTAGAGACGAAGCAGTGCAGCCACGAAAAAGATCGAAACGCAGGCAATGCGCCAAGCGCGTTCCGAAATCTCGGAAGGCTCGTTCAAGTCAGTTGCAGATGCGGCCGCACCACTTTCCAGCACCGCGATCGGCTGATTGCCTCGCTTACGGTTGCGTGATTTTGTAGAGGCGGTACCCACCAACTTCTCCTATCACTTGAAATCTGGAAAAGAATCGTTCGTTTACAGCCATCAGGTCGCGTTCGTGCGGACCGACGACGGCATACTGCACAACATATTTTTGGAGTAGTAACGGCGCGTCGGCGCTACCAGCGTAAATCCTCCTAATCTCCGATTCGCGCTGCGTGTAATCCAAACCATGCGTCCAAATGTGTCCGGGATAGCCCATCAGCGATCGTCGTCCGGTCAGAAACACCGGATGATTATGGACTGGCGCATGAATGATCACGGATCGCGGTTCTGTTTTCGCTTTTACTAACTCAGCAAACCCGATGCCATTCGAATCAAACACCTGATACTGGTTTGACCGCAGCACAATCGCGGCCACGTCGAGCGCGCCGGCAAACGTAATACATCCAAACAAGATAAGCGCCAGGACTTTCAGCGCCGGCCCCTTCCGCCACAACCGCGCCAGCAGGATCGCAACTAAGGGAGCCGAGGCCACCCACCAGTAAAACAACACCTTAATGTTGTCCCAAATCCACGGCGCCATTTTCAAAACGTTGGGAACGATGAAACACAAACTGAATGGCGCGAGAAACAGCAGCAAGCGGCGCGAAACTAGCGGGTGCTTGCCTCTCCATAAAACTGCGGCAGCCGTCATAGGAATAAATAGTCCGGCATTCTTCAGCCAAAACCAAACAGCGTTGTCCTTGCCGTGGTCCCATCCATATTGCCATTCGAAAAATCTTGCCGCATTGACCGCGCTGTTATGCGTGGACCACCACATTTGCGGCAACGCTAACGCGGAAGCAACGACCGCGAAAGTAATCCATTCACGCCAGCGTCTTTGCAACAGCGCGATGCCGGCGCCGACTACCATGACGGCAACGAAACTATGCGCATGGACCAACGGCAGCAAGCCGGCGATCACCCCGGCGGCAATCATGTGATGAATGGGAGAGACTTGGATAGGGGGAGACAGAGAGACGCCAAGGCGCGGAGACAAGGGGACACGGAGATTACTTTCTTTGCGGCCGCTCGTCGCTTTTCGAAATTTATCCTTCCGTCTTGTTTTCGCCGCGTCTCCCTGTCTCCCCGTCCCCGCTTCCTTCTCTCCCGCCGAATCTCCCCTGCTGCCCGTCTCCGTGTCGCCCTCTCTCTTCTTCTCCGTGTCTCCCGTCGCCAGCCACCACTGCGTGAAGACGATTACGGCGAGTGGTAATCCCAACAGAAAGCCACGCTGCGGAATCAGCAAGGCCGATACTGAATTGCCCCAGCGCCAGGTTGTTTCCGGAATTATCGTGAACGAAACCGGCAGGCTTTTCATAAACTCCGCCCGGTTGTTGTAGTTCTGCAATGCCGGCCACAACAGGATCCAGCCAAAACCTCCATTCAGAAAAACCAGTACAGGCGCAAGCACTGCCGCCAGACGATCGCGCAGCAACTCCAGCGCCCATCGGTGCAACACGCCAACAAACGCGAGCGCAACTACAAAGTTCTCAATGAACATTGATTGGCGCAAGTCGGCGCCACTGCGTAAAAAGATGGCGGAAACAAAATCGGTCAGGAAGGGATAAGTAAAACGGACCCCGGCAAAGGTTGGATCTTCGGGCAGGAAATTGTTTCCGTAAGCAAAGCTTGTGATCACGCTAATGTGAAACGGCAAGTCACCAAAGTTGTTTAGTAGACCCGTGTAAATTCCTTCAGGCAGGTCAATCATTGCTCGCTGAAAAGCGCGCCACAAAATCACGGCAACGATTGTGTAGAAGATTGCGTAACCAAACGGAATGCGATTGGGACGCGAAATGCATTCGCGCACGCGCCGCCAGGTGTTTGTCATATCCTGCTGAATAGCGTGCCGTCGATTGGCATTCTTTAAGAAAGCGATGGGTGCGGCGAGAACAAGGATTGTGAGAAGAATTGCGACCGGCGTCAGTCCCAAAAACGAGGCGACGATGAAGCCGACCAGACCGAAGGCAGCTATCCCGGTGCAAACACCCGTGCAAAGGCGCACCGGAAAATTCCCCGAGTCATCGTAAGCATAAGTCGCCAGCGTGCCACTGGCGGTTACTAGAAGCAGGAGCGCAAGCGAAATGATCAAGCAGTTGTCGACGGGCCTAAGCGCGAAGCGATTGCTCCCGTCTGCGTCCTTTAATGAATCGAGAATAATTACCGCGGCGGATTATACGCGAAGTAGTGGCATAGACTTTAGTCTGTGGCGCTGTGGCAAACACAGACTCAAGTCTGTGCCACTAGTTTGCGCGTCGCGATGATTTCGGTTAGTTTCCATCTCGAGGAAAAATCATGTTACGAGCAGGTATCGTGGGCTTGCCAAACGTTGGCAAGTCTACTTTGTTTAATGCGCTGACCGCGCAAACAGCGGCGCTGGCCGCCAACTATCCCTTCGCGACGATTGAACCAAATGTTGGCGTTGTACCCGTTCCAGACGAGCGGCTGGAACCGCTGGCGCGCCTGGTCAAGACGACCGTTATCGTTCCGGCGACGGTAGAGTTTTTGGATATCGCCGGCCTCGTGCGCGGGGCTTCGAAAGGTGAAGGACTGGGAAACCAGTTCCTCGCAAACATTCGTGAGACCGACACGGTGGTCCAGGTAGTGCGCTGTTTTGAAGACGACATCGTCATTCACGTCGAAGGCTCAGTCGATCCTGCGCGCGACATTGAAACCATCCAAATCGAACTGGCTCTGGCGGACATGGCAACCGCTGAACGCCGTCGCGACAAAGCGCAAAAGAACTTAAAGACTGGCGACAAGTTGGCGCGCGCCGAGCTGGCAGTGCTGGAAAAGCTGCTGCCGGTCCTTGAACAAGGCAAATCGGCGCGTACTGTTTCACTAACTGACGACGAGCGCGCAGTGGCTCGTGACTTTTTTCTGTTGACGATGAAGCCGACGATCTACGCCGCCAATGTCGATGAAAACACGCTTGGTGATCCGGCGAGCAACGCGCGCGTCAAAGCGGTCCAGGAAATTGCCGCGCAGGAAGCGGCGGAATGTGTCGTCATCTGCGCGCAACTGGAAGCGGAACTCGTTTCGCTGCCGCTTGAAGAGCGTATCGAATATCTCAAGAGCCTCGGTGTATCTGGGAGCGGCGTCGATCGTTTGATCAAGAGTGCCTATCATCTGCTGGGCTTGATGTCGTTTCTGACTGCGGGCGAAAAAGAAGTGCGCGCCTGGACCATTCCGCAGAACACGCGCGCGCAAACGGCAGCCGGCACAATTCATACAGACATTGAAAGAGGGTTTATTCGCGCTGAGGTGATCAATTATGAAGACTTGCTGCGCGCCGGCTCAAATGTGATTGCACGCGAGAAGGGATTGACGAGGTTAGAAGGCAAGGACTACATCATGCAGGATGGCGACGTGGTCCATTTTCGGTTTAACGTTTAATGAGTTTGAGAGTTTGCAATTCTCTACCGGCCGCTGCGAATGATATCGATCAGTGCATCAAGCCTGTGATCGGTATGGGTCTGTGCTTCCGCTAATGTGACCAGGCTCTCCTCAGTCTTAATTTGAGCATTAAACAAAATATTTATCTTGTCTTCATGTTCGCGGACTCGAGTCCGCTCCCGTATGCCTGCTCGGACGAACAGTAGCGCGATTCGTTCCAATCTATTTAATCTTGCTTCTGAAGTCATAACCCGCTTCGTTTCCGTGGGGGATCATGACTTCAATTGATTCTTAACGTCAAGAGGAAGAAAAAGGTTGGGATGTTCCGAAAGATGCACGATTTTTTGCACGGTGGGAACTTTGCCGAACCAGCGATGAAGGCCAGCGACCCGAACTATCGCACCAGCGCGCGAATGCCGGTCAAAATCAAATATGCAATTGCGAGCACGACGGCGAGTTTTATGACCAGGACAGCGATGCCAAACAATATCTTGATAATGCCAAGTGTGATGCCCGCCGCGGTCAGCACCAATGGAATACCTACTGCGAATACAAAAATTCCCAGAAGAATGATGCCTACAATTCTTAATACGTCGGTTGCGTCTTTCATGGTTTCACTCCCCGTCCTGCCAGCTTTTCTTTTCTAATAGCGCTGCTTTTCTGCGCTCGGTTGGCTATACGAGGACCGGGGCAGCTACGTTCCGTCAAGATCGTGATTATCCCGAAGCCAGCGAACGGGCCCGTGGGCAGTCGCGCGCGTAAACGGTTTCAGCGATAATTGCGTGTACCTGATTTCACCGATGGCATCTTCCACTACAGGAAATCTATTTGGCAACCTGCCGCCCGCGCCCGCGGTTGAGAGTTCCGCCCCGCTGGCCGAGCGGATGCGCCCACATTCGCTGGCAGAGTTTGTTGGCCAGGACCATCTCGTCGGCGAAGGCCGCATTCTTCGCCGCTTGTTGGAAGGTTCAGCAAACCTGCCTTCGCTGATTCTCTGGGGCGCTCCGGGAACTGGCAAGACCACGCTGGCGCGCTTGCTGGCGGAAAACTCGGAAGCGCGCTTTGTCGCCCTGTCGGCAGTTTTTTCCGGCGTCAAGGATTTACGCGCGGCCATTGCCGAGGCCAGTCACGAACGCAAATTCGGCACGCGCACGATCCTCTTCATCGATGAAATTCATCGTTTTAATAAAGGACAACAGGATGCGTTGCTGCATGCCGTCGAGAACGGAACGCTGACGTTAATTGGAGCCACGACTGAAAACCCCTCGTTTGAAGTTAACGGCGCGCTCCTCTCGCGCTGCCGCGTTCTCGTCCTTAATCCGCTTTCGCAATCCGATATCAACTCAATTCTAAGACGCGCAATGGATGACCACGAACGAGGCTTGGGCGAGCTGCACGCGGTCGTCTCGGACACAGTGCTTGAGCGCCTGGCGAACAACGCCGGCGGTGACGCGCGTGTGGCGCTTTCCGCGCTTGAGGCTGCAGTCGAATCGACGCCGCCGGACGAAAGTGGCGCGCGGCGAATCACCAGTGACACTGTCGTTGAGGCACTCGGGCGGGCGCAGTTTGCCTATGACAAAGGCGGCGAAGAGCACTACAACCTGGCGTCGGCATTGATCAAGTCTTTACGCAACTCCGATGTCGATGCTTCGCTTTACTGGCTGGCGCGATTGATTGAAGGCGGCGCCGATCCGATCTTCATTGCGCGCCGACTTTGCATTCTCGCTTCTGAAGACATTGGCCTTGCCGATCCGCAGGCAATGGTCCAGGCAGCAGCTGCGGCCGACATTGTTCAACTCATCGGCCTGCCGGAAGGTTTGTTTCCTTTGTCGCAGGCGACGATTTATCTGGCGCAGGCGCCGAAATCAAATGCCGTCAAACGCGCTTATCACGCGGCGCTCGCCGATGCCACAGAAACCGCGCGCGAGCCGGTGCCGCTGCACTTGCGAAATGCGGTTACACCGTTGATGAAGCACGTTGGTTATGGCGAAGGTTATCGCTACGTGCACAGCGATCCTTCCGCGAAGGAAGAGATGGATTGCCTGCCGGAGGTTTTGCACGGCCATAGGTATTTTGAGGAAGAGTGAACAAAGAGATTTTCCATTTGCCATTTACCATTTTCCATTTTCCATTGATGAGCTGTCGTTCAGCAGGACTCTCCAGTTTGAAGTCCGAGTTGGATCGATCAAAGTCATCGCGATACGGGCTTGTCGGGCCGAATGAAATGGCAAATGAAAAATGGCAAATGGTAAATGGAAAATCTCGGTTTTCTCAGTTGCGGTAATATGCTCTCGCCCAAGACGAACAAGGAACTGGCCTACCTGCATGAGCTCTTCGTCGCCAACGATTGGGGCGAGAGGTTTGCCGAACTCATTGACCAGCATGTAAAGCTGCCGCAAGAAGGTCGCGCGCTTTATCTCGCGGCCGGAACCGGCGGCCACGCGATCGCTTTGCAGGAACGCGCTAACGCGAACGTTACCTTTCAATCCATTGATGAAAACGAAGAGTCGCTGGAATTGGGACGCGCAAAGGCTGCTGTCTTGAAAGACGGCACGCAATTCCTGCAGGGGAAAGTCGACGCGCTAACCTTACCGGCCAATCAATTCAACCTCGTGATTGGTGATGGTTCGTTGGTTCATTCGCAACGCGTGCCGCAGATGATCGCGGAAATGGTGAGGGTAGCCGCGCCGAATGCAACCGTTGCGCTCGTGCTGCCGACCTTCTCCAGTTTCGGCGAATTCTTTTCCATTTACTGGGAAGCGCTGCACAATTGCGGCTTGCTGGACCATGAAGTAGATGTCGAAAGTTTGATAACTACGCTGCCCTCAGTTTCCGCCGTTGAGGCGATGGCGGAACGCGCGGGGCTTGACGAAATTGAGAGCTGGACGCGGATAGAGGAGTTTGACTACGACTCGGAAGAGCAGTTCCTAAAAGCGCCGCTAATCAGCGATTTTTTAATGCCGATCTGGCTGGAAACTTTGCCAGCCGACTCCCGGCAACAAGTCATTGCCGAGATCGCGCGGCTGATTAATGAAGAACGACATGAGGCAGGGTTTGCGCTTTCAGTAAAAGCTACCCTGGTAATGGGCAAAAAGCCGCTCATCCAATGAGACGAAATTAGAGCGGCTGGCGGAAAAGCAAAAACCTTGGCGGTCTATTTTTCTTTCGCTTCCTTTTCATCTTCCTTTGCGCCTTCATCCAAACCTTCCTTGAAAGCGCGTTTGCTTTGGCCAAGCGACTTAGCCAACTGCGGCAGGCGCGTTGCTCCAAAAAGCAAAAAGATAACTACCGCAATAACCAGAATCTCGGGGGTGCCAAGGCCTCCAATGGCAAGAACTGTTTCAGTCATAACTTCCTCTTTTCTAATCTAACGGTGAATGATCGCGAACAAGTTTTACCTATCGTTGTTGGATTCATAGAAGAGATATTTCCTCCACGTTTCATCGGCGCGTCCCAGATAGCGCATGATTTGCCGGTTAACGTGTAATGAAAAACCGCGCGGCCGTCGTAACAGGTGCATGCCGGATTCTTCGGGAGTTCGGTTTCCCTTTTTATGATTACACCTTTTGCAGCAGGCAACCAGATTGTCCCAGGACGATTCGCCGCCACGCGAACGCGGCAGCACATGGTCCAATGTCAATTCCGCCGGCGTATGCTGACGGCCACAATACTGGCAGGTCGAATGATCGCGCAGCAGAATATTCTTCCGCGAAAGTGAGCGCCGCTCAAAAGGAATGTGGATGTACTCGGTTAGTCGAATGACCGACGGCGCATGAATCGTCAGCTTGGCTGAATGAAGCATGTGACCGTTGTGTTCTTCCACGCGCGCCACGCCCTTGAAAATCATCACCACGGCGCGCCTTTCGTTGCACACGTTGATGGGTTCAAACGAGGCATTCAGCACTAGCACACGACCAGTCATACAAGGCCGATATTACGCGACGCACAGTTTAGTGACAAGTGAGACTCGCCGGAAGCTGGGCTGCAAATTGCCGGTTTTCGCGAAATTCAGGCCGAGCGGCCAAAGCGATCTGTGGCCGTAACCAGTGCATCCACAATGCCGGGTTCGGTAATCGAGTGACCCGCGTCGGGGATGATCTTCAGGTCCGCTTCCGGCCAGGCACGGTGCAAATCCCAAGCGCTGCGGAGGGGACAAACGACGTCGTAGCGGCCCTGGACGATGACCGCCGGAAGGTGACGAATCGCATCGACGTGTTCGATCAGGTAGTTGTCGCTGTCAAAGAAAGCGTTATTCATGAAGTAATGACACTCGATGCGCGCGAAGGCCAGCGCGAATCGCGGGTCGCCATACTTCTCGGCTGCATCAGGATCGAGAAAAAGTTTTGAGGTGCTGCCTTCCCAAATACTCCAGGCGCTTGCCGCCTTTAGTCGTTCCTGCTCGTCGTTGCCAACCAACCGGCGGTAATAAGCGCCGACCATGTCACCGCGTTCAGCTTCCGGAATGACGTTCAGGAACCGTTCCCAAACGTCCGGAAAGATCCAACTCGAGCCTTCCTGGTAAAACCAATCAATCTCTTTTTTCCGACAAAGGAATATGCCACGCAAGACCAACTCGGTAACTTGCGCCGGATGTTTCTGCGCATAAGCAAGGGCCAGCGTGCTGCCCCACGAACCACCAAACACTTGCCAGCGTTCAATACCTAAATGCATACGCAGACTTTCAATGTCCGCAACCAGATGCCAGGTGGTGTTGTCTTCAAGGCTTGCATTCGGAGTGCTGTCACCCGATCCGCGCTGATCGAAAAGGACGATGTGATAGATCTGCGGATCGAAATAGCGGCGATAGTCGGGAACGAGTCCGCCACCTGGTCCACCATGCAGAAAAACTACCGGCTTGCCGTTTGGATTACCGCACTGCTCGTAATAAAGCTCGTGGACTGGAGAGACTTTTAGTCGTCCGGTAGCGAATGGTTCGATGGGATTGTAAAGAATCCGAAGTTCTGTCATGCAGTTATCATAGCGATAGTCATGGCACGCGTCGAATGGCGTTGGGCGATTAGCGCTGCCCTTAGTCTCGGTTGAGAAGGTGTTGACTTGTCAAAGTTGTACTATCCCAACGTGTCCTTGCGACCGTAGTTGGGCCCGTGTAGTCTTCTACGAAGCCAGAGTCGATCCAGGTCCCGAAGGAGAGTAGATATATGTCAGCAAACTTAGAGCAAGCGATTCTCGAAAAAATCCAGGGGCTTCCTGCTGAAAAGCAAGAGGAGGTATTGGCGCTGGTCGATAAGATGCTAAGGGAACAACAACAACCACGACCGCGCGAAAATGTCCGGCCAATCTGGGAAATCATTGAAGAAATCAGCAGTCAAGCACCGGCCGGGACCTGGGATGATGTACCAACGGATGGTTCGGTGAACCATGACCACTACCTTTACGGGGCCCCGAAAAAGAAACTGTGAAGCTAGTGTTCGCCGATACGATTTACTGGGTCGCATTGATCAACCCAAAGGATCAATGGCATGGTCCAGCACTCTCTGCCGAAGCTTCGCTACAGGACGTGCGGCTCGTTACAACGGATCTCATTTTGATCGAAGTGCTGAACTTTTTTGCCGAGCACGGTGAAGAGGCCCGGTTTAGAGCCGCGTCCGCGACTGAAGAGATTCTAACCAACCCTGATACCGAAGTAGTGCGCCATTCTTACGAGAGCTTCTTTGCCGGATTTGCTCTCTACAAAGCTCGCAACGACAAGGGCTATAGTTTGACCGACTGCATTTCCATGAACGCTATGCGCGAACGAAACATTACTGAGGTGCTCACCCATGATAAGCACTTCGCGCAGGAAGGCTTCACCATTCTCTTTTAGTTGTTCCGCAACATTCTTATTTGAACAAGTCTTCGAATTAACAAACTTAATAAGGCAACGGCCGCGCAATCGTCAGCACAAACACATCCGCCGCTCCGGCCTGCAACAAAACTTTCGCGCAAGCTGAAACCGTGGCGCCGCTGGTGAACACATCGTCGATCAGCAAAATCCGTTCGCCGGCAATCAGAGCGGGATAAGAAACAGCAAATGCGTTTTCCACACTCTCGCGCCGGTCGCGGGCGTCCATGCCGGCGCGGTGACGGGTTGTATGTTCGGTCCGCTTCAGGCTGATTTCGTCAATGGGTAGCGAAACCGCTCGGGCCAACGCGAGCCCAACGATGCCGGCCTGATTAAAGCCTCGCGCCTGCTCACGTTCTTTGTGCAGCGGAACGGGAACGATTCGCGTTGCCTGGCTCAACGGATGCTGCTGCTGAACGTTTACCAACAGCTCAACCAACTTATTACAAACGTGAGGCTCGCGTTTAAGCGCCAGCACCGAAGCTCGCAATGCTCCCTCATAGGTTCCACCCGCGCGAGCAACCGTAAACGAGTCTGCGTCGCAACGCCGGCAACGCACTTCTTCACGCTGCTCAGGCGATACAACTCCACCAGATACCGCGCCGCACTTCCAGCACACTGTTTCGTTCCCGGTGAATATTTGTGTTGCCTGCCAACACCTTTCACAGGCAACGCCCAGCGTTCGCGACTCGACGCTGTCTCCGCACACAGCGCAAGCTTGCGGATACAGCAACGCCAGGCAAGAGTCGTAAAACAAATTGGCAGCGCGAATGGCGAGCATTTTGGTTGTAGCCGACCTTTTAGGAGCGCGGTTGCGAAAGAGCAAGCTAAAGCTTGGACTCTGAACTGCTTGCGTGTTGGGTAGCAACAGAAAACGAAACGGCCTCGCTGGAAAAAATCCAGCGAGGCCGTCATTATGTCATTAACGATTGCCGCAAACTATTCTTCGTCTTCGATTAACAGACCTCGTTCGTGAAGCTCCTGGCAACCGACGCAGTGGCGCGCCCAGGGCACCGCCTCCAGACGCTTTTCCGGCAGCGGCTGTCCGCAGCGAACGCACTTGCCATAGCCGCTGTCGTCCATACGCTCCAGCGCTTCATCGATCAAGTTCAACAACTGGCGATCGTTGTCGGACATGGAAACCAACAATTCCTTAGTGTAGGCATTCGCCGCCATGTCCGCCGGATCCTGAGTCGCCTCAGCATCGCGCTCGCGGCTATACATCTCAGCCTGTTGCACCTGGCCGACCAGGCTTAATCGCCGCTCCGTCAACTTCTCGCGAAAAACTCTTACGCGTCTCTTATCCATTATTTATTGATTTCCTCCACCTTGATAATTCCGCACGTAACCTCGGCACGAGCACCGATCACTTTTGATAGGGCAGGCCATGAATAATCGTGTACGCCCGATACAACTGCTCAAGCAGCACCACGCGCGCCATTTCATGTGTCAACGTCAATCGCGAAAGACTCCAACGCTTGTTGGCGCGGGCGGCGAGTTTTTCAGAAACTCCATTGGGCCCGCCGACTATAAAAGTCAGTTCCCTGGCGCCGCTGTTCTGCCACTGCTCGATCTGCTTTGCCAGTTGCGCGGACGTCCATTCGTCGCCTTGCGGATCCAGCAGCACATTTATCGCCCCTTCGCGCAGCCCGTCTGAGATGCGCTGCGAATCCTTATCGATGCCCACTTTGCCGGGCGCGGCCGTTTCCCGAAACTCTGCTACTTCGCACTTGGCGAAATGGGACAGCCGTTGCAAATACTGATCAATGAGCGCTCGCAGATGAGCTTCTCGCGTTTTGCCGGTCCAAATGACGCGCAGCCGCATCATTCAAAATGAAGACGCGGAGAAAGGAGAACCGGGCAAAGCGGAGATCGTTTTATTTTCACCCGTCTCCGCTTCGCACTGTCGCGCTGTCTCGCTTCACTCTTCATCCTTCATCCTTTCTATTCCGCCGCGCCAGCTTTTCGTAAAGGTTCTTCCGGCTAATCCCCAGAATCCGAGCG
Organism: Pyrinomonadaceae bacterium; assembly: GCA_030841085.1. Taxonomy (GTDB): domain Bacteria; phylum Acidobacteriota; class Blastocatellia; order Pyrinomonadales; family Pyrinomonadaceae; genus PSRF01. The sequence goes on along the minus strand of JAVEDP010000012.1, from coordinate 25,061 downwards.
GCGTCTGTCTTGTTTCCCTTTGCAGCCTTAAGTATTTCCTGGACGTAATCGGCTTCCACCTCGGCCAGCGTTTGCGGCTGCTTTCGTCTTCGCTCGACGCTTACGGCAGAGCGTATCGGTTCCGGCAAATCCGCAACGTCGAGCTGCCTGCCGCTGGAAATAATCACTGCACGTTCAATAGTGTTCGCAAGCTCTCTAACATTCCCGGGAAATTGATATTCTGCTAACAAGCCCAGCGCCTCTTTTGAAATCTCAGTCGCGTCGCGTCCATGCTTGGCGGCATATGTCTTAACAAACGAGCGGGCCAAACCTGATAAGTCTTCCGGGCGTTCACGCAGCGGCGGCACCGCGATATGCATGACGTTCAACCGATAGTACAAATCCTCGCGAAAACTTCGGCGCGTGACAGCGTCGCTTAGATCGACGTTAGTCAATGCAATCAGCCGCGCGTCAACCGTAACTTTCTTTCTGCCGCCGAGCCGTTCGAATTCCTTCGTTTCGATTACGCGCAGCAGCTTTGCCTGGGAGTCAGTGGAAAGATAAGCAATCTCATCCAGCACCAATGTCCCGCGATGCGCCGCCTCAAGCCGGCCCGGTTTCGCTTCGTTAGCTCCGGTGAATGCGCCTCGCTCGTAGCCAAACAACTCGGCTTCAAGTAAGCCGCTGGGCAGCGTGGCGCAATCAATCTTCACAAACGATTGCTGCGCGCGCGCCGACTTCGAATGAATGTAAAGCGCCAGGGCATCCTTACCCGCTCCAGACTCACCAGTCACAAGCACGTTTGCATTCGTAGCTGCAACTCGATCGGCGAGACGAATCGCCTCGCGCATCGGTTCGGAACGGGCAACAATCTCGATCACGATTCGCTTCTCAAAGAACTGCTTGCCGAACTGCCTCTGTCGCCGCTTAATTCTGCAGGCAACTCGACGCGCTTAGACTCGCGCCACAATCTTTCCAGGTCGTAAAACCTCCGCGCCTTTTCATCAAAGACGTGAAAAACAAAATCACCAAAGTCGATCAGAATCCACTCGGCGGTCTTATACCCTTCGACGCGCGCTGCCGGCGTGCCGGCCTTTTTCATCGTCTCAAAAACTTCGTCCGAGATGGCCTGCACCTGTCGTTCATTCGCGCCGCTGGTTATCACGAAATAATCGGTGAAGCTGGCAATCTCGCGCAGGTCGAGCACCACCGTCTCGATTGCTTTTTTTTCGGCCGCCGCACGCAGCGTCCTCATTATCCGTTCATCGAGTTCCGTATTACCCTGCTCGTTGTTTATGCTCGCAACCTCGGCGCGGGCAATAGGCTCCGGGTGTAGCGATTGCTCCTTGGCAGTTGAATTATGCTTCATTCGTATTTCGATATAGCCCGTACTTTCTTATGTAATCTGCGACCGATGGGGGCACCAGCCGCTTTAATTCCTCTTCATCATCAGCGCGCGCCGCGCGTCTTACCGCGGTCGCAGAAACGTCCATCATCACGGCATCAGTAACAAATATCTTCAGCGCTTCGACCTCAACCGGCTCGAATGTGGCCGGGTCGTTCTCACCACGCAAATCAACGATCTGGCTCGCTGCTCCGGCGAAATCTTCAATGAAGGTTTGATGGCCCGGCCGGGTAACAACGATCAGGTTCGCCAAAGTCACCAGCCGCTGCCATTCCCGCCAGGTTGTTATTTCCGCCCACGAGTCAGCGCCCATCACAAAAAACAATTCGTCCAGCTCGCTGCAGCTCGCACGAAAGTGCGCAAGCGTATCGACCGTGTACTGCTGGCCTGGCCCATCGAGTTCAAAGCGCGAAACAGACAGGCGTGGTTCGTCCTGAGTCGCGAGTGCCAGCATTGCGTAACGGTCTAAAGCGGAAGCTGCTTCCTGGCCCACCTTGTGTGGGGCGACTCGCGCCGGCATAAACAAAAACTCGTCGATTACAAAGAACTGGGAAACTCTTCGGCCGATTTCCAAATGCCCCAGGTGAACCGGATCAAACGTGCCACCGTAAATCGCAATACGTTTTCGCTGGTCCATTTTAGTAGGATAGACATTCCTGTCTGTCCATCTTTCTTCGTCGGCAGGACATTTCTGTTGTCTCTCTCACAAGGGACAGGCAGGAATGCCTGTCCTACCTACAAACTCAACTCAATCGTGTCAGCATTCTTCTGCGTCTCGTTTATCTCGTCGAGTTTCGCGGCCACGGTAAAGATCAACTCGCGAGTTCCTTTGTTCGCCACTGCCGAAATAGCAAGAAACATTCGTCCGTCTGCTTGCGCTTGCTGCCTCAAGCTTTCAAGTCGTTCAGCATCCTCGAGCGCATCAATTTTTGTGGCCACTACAATCTGCGGCCGCTCGGCCAGCGCGGGATTGTAAGCGCGCAACTCATGGTTGACAGTCAGATAATCGCCCACCGTTTCGCGTCCCGAAACCGACGATACATCGACCAGGTGAAGCAACAACTTAGTGCGCTCGACGTGACGCAGAAACTGATCGCCCAGCCCGGCGCCGCTGTGCGCACCCTCAATCAAACCCGGAATGTCGGCAACGACGAACGTGCGATAGTCGCCCAAATCAACCACACCCAAATTCGGCTCGAGGGTTGTGAACGGATAATCGGCTATCTTCGGGCGGGCCGCAGAAATGGTCGAGATCAAGGTGGACTTTCCGGCATTGGGAAACCCAACCAGGCCAACATCGGCCAATAGCTTCAGCTCGAGCTGCAGCACGCGCTCTTCACCTTCGCTGCCACTTTGGTGATAGCGAGGGGCGCGATTCGTGGAAGTTGCAAAATGCGAGTTGCCAAATCCGCCGCGACCTCCATGCGCCGCCAGCCAACGCGAACCGTCAGTCGCCAGGTCGTGCAACAGCTCGTTTGTCTCGCTGTCAAAGATCTGCGTGCCCACCGGCACGCGAACCGTTAAATCTTCTCCCTCGCGGCCCGAACAATTTGAACCTTCGCCATGGCGGCCGCGCGGAGCAAGGTGTTCGGGGTTGTAGCGCAGGTGAAGCAGAGTGTTGAGCGAAGAATCCGCGACTATCCAAACATCGCCCCCGCGTCCGCCGTCGCCACCGGATGGACCACCACGCGGCACGAATTTTTCTCGCCGAAAAGCCGTGACGCCATTGCCGCCCCCACCGCCCTTTACTCGAATCTTCGCGCGATCAATAAACATCTAAAACGAAAGCGACGCCGGCCTAAGTTCTTTTCGACTTGGCTCCCGCGTCGCATAATAGCTCGCTTATTCCAAGTACTAGGCAGAAGACGCCTGTTCCAACGGGTAGACGCTGATAAACTTGCCGCTTCGTCCTTTTTCTTCAAACTTGACGACGCCATCAACCAGCGCAAACAGCGTGTCGTCCTTGCCGCGTCCGACATTTTTGCCGGGCTTCCATTTGGTGCCGCGCTGTCGCGCCAGAATGTTCCCGCCCAGAACGGCTTCGCCGCCAAACTTCTTCAGGCCCAGCCGTTGTGAATTAGAGTCGCGGCCGTTGCGAGATGATCCAACTCCCTTTTTATGTGCCATAAATCCTTCCATTTCCGATTGCCGATTTCCGATTTCCGATTATCTTTTCAATCGGCAATTGGCATTTGGCAATCGGCAATCCCCTTAGCCAATCGAATCGATCGTAATCGTTGTATAGCCCTGGCGGTGGCCTTGTTTACGCTTGTATTGTTTGCGACGTTTCTTTTTGAAAACAATAATCTTGGTGTCACGACCGTGGTCCATGACTGTCGCCGAAACCTTAGCGGCGCCCACCACCGGCTCGCTCTTGTCGCCGTCGCTCGCCGACAACATGGCGTCCAGCTCGACCGACTTGCCGACTTCAGCGTCAATCGAAGGCACACGCACGGTGCGGCCCTTTGTCACAACAAACTGTTTGCCACCTGTTTTGATAACCGCGTATGACATTTGTCTATCCCCTCAGACGAGAAAATTCGCCATAGAAAAGTCGATTATTATAGGCATCGGGGCGGCAAACGGCAACCGCAGCCATGCTTGGTTCTCAGTCAACTTCTCCGCCTTAGTTTTTGGCCGCTTTGCTGGCGTTTTGCGCCAAAAAATATTCCATGAAACTCGTCGAGATTTCGCCCGCGCGAAACTTGGGATCGTCCATGATTTTGAGATGAAGCGGGATGGTCGTTTTGATCCCTTCGATAACCATCGCCTCCAGCGCCCGCTTCATGCGCGCGATCGCCAGGTCCCGTGTGCGCGCGTGCGTGATTACTTTTGCGATCATCGAATCGTAAAACGGCGGCACGCGATAGCCCGAGTAGACGTAGGTATCGACACGCACGCCCGGCCCGCCGGGAAGATTGAATGCGGTAATCACGCCCGGCGAGGGCGCAAAGGTTTCCGGATTTTCCGCATTGATGCGGCATTCAATCGCGTGGCCTACGATCATAAGATCTTCTTGCGTGTATCCCAGCCGTTCGCCTTCCGCAATCCTGATTTGATTGCGCACAATGTCGGCCAGCGTGACCATCTCAGTTACCGGATGTTCAACCTGAATGCGCGTGTTCATTTCCATGAAATAGAATTTGTTGTCGCGATCAAGCAAAAACTCCACCGTGCCGGCACTTGCGTAACCAAGCTTTTTACATGCGGCAACCGCAGCGTCACCCATTTCATTGCGCAGCGCCGGCGATAGCACCGGCGAAGGCGCCTCTTCGAGAAGTTTCTGGTGACGGCGCTGAATAGAGCACTCACGCTCGCCCAGATGAATGCAGTCGCCATACTCGTCAGCCAAAATCTGAATCTCGATGTGGCGCGGATCTTGAACGTAACGCTCGATATAGACGGTGCCGTCTTTGAACGCCGCCGCAGCCTCATTTGATGCCGCCTCGAGGGCTTTGCCAAGTTCGTCTGCCGCGTGAACGATGCGCATCCCTCTGCCGCCACCGCCCGCCGAGGCTTTCACGATAACCGGAAAACCGATCTCACGCGCTAGCTTTAATCCTTCGGCTTCCGACGTTATAGGATCCGGACTGCCGGGAAGAATCGGCAAACCCGCAGCTGCCATGGCCCGGCGTGCTTCCACCTTGTCGCCCATCAAGGCAATGATCTTGGCCGGTGGTCCAATGAACTTAATATTGCAAGCCGCGCAGATTTCCGCAAAGTATGACGACTCAGCAAGAAAACCATAGCCGGGATGTATCGCGTCAACATTGAAAATCTCTGCCGCGCTGATAATGGCTGGAATGTTTAGATAACTTTGAGCGGAGGGCGCTGGACCAATGCAGGCTGCCTCATCGGCAAAGCGCACATGAAGCGAATCGCGATCAACATCGCTATGAACGGCGACGGTGCGTATGCCCATCTCTTTACAAGTCCAGATAATACGACAGGCGATCTCGCCGCGGTTGGCGATCAATATCTTTTTGAATTTTCTTACTTCTGGTTGCATGTTGTCCAAAGTCCAAAGTCCAAAGTCCAAAGTCTTCTTGTCCGCGCACGGACATTGGACCCTGGACTTTGAACTTTGGACTTACTTTTTAATTCCAAACAACGGCTGACCGTATTCGACGGGCTGTCCGTTCTCGACATAGATCTTCGCGACTTCACCGGTAGCTTCCGCCTGAATCTCGTTCATCAGCTTCATCGCTTCGATAATGCAGACTACAGTGTCCGGCTCAACCGGACTGCCGATTTTCACGAACGAATCCGCATTGGGCGAAGCGGAACGATAAAATGTGCCTACGATCGGAGATGGAATGATGTAAAGGTCCTGGTCTTCGGACGCCGCGGTTTGCGCTTTTGCTCCCGGATGAGCCGGCGCCGGAGTTGACCCGCGCGCTTCAGCTCCAGTTGTAGTGCTCGAGGTTGTCGATTGCGCAGAATTCGTAGAATCGCTGGCACCGGCTTCCGCAGAGGCTTCAAGGCCCCGGCGAAAACGAACCCGATAGCCCTCGCGTTCAAGCTCAAATTCGGTGAAGTCGTTTTCGCGGATTAACTGGATCAACTCGCGCAGCTCATCCATGTTCACCGATAGTTCATTCGCTGAGGCGCGCCGGCGGCGGCGCCCGCGTCCCGGCGTTGGTTCAACCGTACCTTCCGCTTCAGCCTGGTTTTCGCTTCCCGTTAATTTTGCTTGTGGATCGCTCATCTGTTTCTGAGTTATCAGTCCTATGACGTTGCGCCTGGCAAAGTGTTAAGCCCCAAAAGTCTCGGGCTTGCGTGCAAAACCGTGATCGATTGGGGCGGTCCAGGCCGGCCGATTTCTAAAGGGGTCCTACCGTCTCGCTAGACTTCAGCTCTCTTCATCCGTTGCGCTGGTCGCTTCGCTGTCGCTCGCATCTTCGGTTTGGGTTTTACCTTTGCCTGCCGGTTTTTTCTTTTTGCCTGTCGGTGCTTTACGTTTTTTTGCGGAGGCGAGGGCTTCACGCTCGTTCGGGTTGTCGACCAATTCGATGATCGCCAACTCAGCGTTATCGCCGACCCGCGTCCCGAGTTTCAGAATGCGCGTATAGCCGCCCGGGCGATCTTTGTAGCGTTCCCCCAACTCGTCAAACAAACGTTTCAACGCCGCCATACCCGCGGTTCGCGGCGGTCGCAACTGGCCGCGTTTGCCGGTCAGTGCGGCGGCTTGCATATTGCCGGCATGAAAGAATCCGGCGGCCTGACGCCGCAGATGCAGAGCGCGCGCGCCAGTATCATCGCCTGCGAGATTGCTCGCTTTGCGCGACAGGGTGATCACGCGCTCAACAAAAGGTCGCAACTCTTTTGCCTTGGGCAGCGTGGTAACGATGCGCTCTTCGCGCGAATTAATGAGCGAAACCGTCAGGTTGCGAAGCAGCGACATGCGATGCTCGCTGGTCCGACCAAGTTTACGATGTGCTTTTAAGTGCCGCATGACTCAACCGTGTTCGACAATCTTCAGATTGTCCGCCTTTTCTGAACAATTACGACAAACTGAAGTTTGCCGGAGTAATACTTATATCTCGTCGTCTGGAAATTCGCTCAGGTCCGCGCCGTCGCGACCTCCGGTGCCGGGAATCGGATTTCCCTGCTCGTCGAATTCCATACCGAAATCCAGGCCCATTCCGTTCAGAATTTCCTTGATCTCGTTAAGTGACTTCTTGCCGAAATTCTTGGTCGCCAGCATCTCGCGTTCGCTGCGCTGCACCAGATCGCGAATCGTGCGAATGTCTGCATTCTTCAAGCAATTGTACGAACGCACCGACAACTCGAGTTCGTCAACCGAACGATCGAGCTGGTCATTACGCGGCAGGGGCGGACGTTCGATTTTCGAATAAGCAAAGTCGTCCGTGTCCTCTTCAAAGTTGATGAAGATCGACATGTGGTCTTTGATCAACTTGGCGGCGAGACCGATGGAATCTTCCGGCTTAACCGAACCGTCGGTCCAAACCTCGATGGTAAGTTTGTCAAACTCAGTATTCTGTCCGAGACGCGCGGCTTCAACCGTGTAATTCACTTTCTTGACCGGCGTATGCACCGCGTCGATGGGTATATAGCCGAGTGACAAGTCTTCATCGAAGTTGCGATCGGCGGAAACGTAGCCGCGGCCACGCTTCAAACGCATCTCAACTTTTAATGAGCCGCCCTCGCTGACGGTGGCGATGTGCACCGAGTCATCCAGTATTTCCACATCGGCGTCGGTCTCGATATCGGCGGCAGTAACTTCACCGGCCGACTCCTTCGAAATTCTCAACGTCTTTGATTCGTTGCCGTGCAACTTAAAAGGCACTTGCTTCAGATTTAGAATGACGTCGGTCGCATCTTCGACGACGCCCTTGATTGACGAGAACTCGTGTTCGACTCCTTCAATCTTTACCGCAGTGACGGCGGCGCCTTCGATTGAAGACAGCAGGGCGCGACGAAGGGAATTACCCACCGTTGTGCCAAAACCACGCTCGAAGGGCTGCGCCGAAAAGCGCCCGTACCGTTCGGTAAGCGTTTCCGAGTCTGCCGCCAATCGCCGCGGCATTTGAAATCCAGTCCACAAATTATTTTGGTCCATAGCCATAGCTTTGATTCCCGATTTTTAGAAAGGCTGTTATCCGCAGGCCGCGTTCGCCGCAGCCTGCGGGTCTTTATTACTTACTATACAGTTCGACGATTAGTTGTTCGTTGATTGAGCGATCGATATCTTCGCGCGCCGGCAGTCCGCTAATGCGGGCCGACATCTCGCCGCCATCCTGCGAAATCCAGGAAGGCCGGCCGCGCCCGGAAGCGGTTTGCCACGCACTTTCAATATGCGGATTTTTTTGACTGCCCTCTTTTATGGTGAGCGTTTCGCCGGCTCGTACTTGATACGAAGGAATGTCGACCTTGCGACCATTAACCATCACGTGACCGTGGTTCACCAGCTGGCGGGCCTGTCGCCGGGAAGTAGAAAATCCAGCGCGGTAAATTGCATTGTCCAAACGCCGCTCGAGCAGGAACAACAGGTTCTCGCCTGTAATTCCCTTCATGCGCGCCGCACGTTCGAAATAGTTACGGAACTGTCCTTCGAGGATGAAGTAGATGCGTTTAACCTTCTGCTTTTCGCGCAACTGCTGGCCGTAACCGACCAACGCCTTGCCACGACGCATGGAATTACCGTGTTGTCCGGGCGGCTGTGTGCCGCGTTTTTCGATCGGACAAGACGGCTTGTAACACCTGTCACCTTTAAGGAAAAGCTTTGCGCCTTCGCGGCGGCACAAACGGCACACCGCATCTCTATACCTAGCCAAGTTGTTTCTGCCTCCAGTCTGTTACTTCAAGACGGAAAAGTTTACAGGCCCCGCTTCTGAAATTTGAGATCTCAAATCTGAAATCTCAAATGGGAGCCCTTCATCCTTTAGGTTATCTCATTGCCGATTTTCAAATGCCGATTGCCGATTGATTCAGCAATCGATCGTTATCATTTTTCTTCCGGTTGCCAATTCGGCAATTGGCATTCGGCAATTGCAAATGATTAGACTCTGCGACGCTTTGGCGGCCGGCATCCGTTGTGCGGAATTGGCGTCGTATCGCGAATGGTCACGACTCGGATGCCCGCGTTCGCTATTGCACGAATCGCTGATTCACGACCGCCGCCCGGACCTTTCACGCGAACTTCGCACTGCTGCATGCCGGCCTCGTGGGCCTTCTTTGCGGCTTCGTAAGCAGCTTGCTGTGCCGCGAAAGGAGTTCCCTTGCGCGAGCCGCGAAAGCCGCGTGCGCCCGCGGACGATTGCGCAATTAGATTACCTTCCAAATCGGTAATCGAAATCATCGTGTTGTTGAAAGAGGCGGCAACGTGCGCGATTCCTGCCGGCACGTTCTTCTTCTCTTTCTTACGAAAAACTTTTTTCTTTCCAGTAGTAGCTTTTGCCATAACTCGTTGGTCAGTTGTCCGTTGTTAGTAGTTAGTTGCAGTAGCTGGTCCGTCGAAAACTACGGACAACGGACTACTGACAACTGACAGTTTACTTCTTACCTGGTGCTTTCTTCTTGGCGATGGTGGCGCGACGCGGGCCCTTGCGCGTGCGAGCGTTTGTATGCGTACGCTGGCCGCGAACCGGCAGCGCTCGGCGATGTCTTAGTCCGCGATAGCAACCGATGTCCATCAATCGCTTGATGTCCATCTGCACACGCTTGCGCAGATCGCCTTCGATCTCGCCCTGAGCTTCAAGAATAGCGCGGATGCGACTCAGCTCATCCTCGCTCAAATCCCTGACGCGAGTGTCGAGATTCACCGCGGCCTCTTTAAGAACCGAGCTCGAGCGCGAACGGCCAATACCGTAAATGTATGTCAGACCCACCTCGGCTCTTTTGTTCGGTGGAAGATCGACGCCTGCTACACGTGCCATTGTTTACTTCTTCTCCGTTAACTCTTGTATCTGGTGGCGGAAGCCAATTCGCAATCGCAAATCCGAAATCCGAAATTCAGTTATCCTTGCCGCTGTTTGTGTTTAGGGTTGACGCAAATCACCCGCACCACGCCTTTGCGATGAATGACTTTGCACTTGTCGCACATTTTTTTTACTGAAGCGCGAACCTTCATTGCTACACCCCCAAAAACTTCACTCACTTGTACCGGTACGTAATTCGACCGCGATTAAGATCGTATGGCGAAAGCTCAACCAGCACTCGGTCACCGGGTAGGATGCGAATAAAATGCTTGCGCATTTTTCCCGAAACGTGCGCAAGCACTTGATGTTGACTCTCTTCCAATTCCACGCGAAACATTGCGTTAGGCAAGGTCTCCAGAACCTTGGCCATGACCTCAATAGCCTCTTCCTTCGCCATATCCTCTCAGAATGAATATTGACTGTACCGACAAACTGCAAATAGTAGCACGCAGATTGACCTTTGCCAAGGCGCGCCAGCCGTTGCACTTACGGTCCCTAAATGGAGCTTGCGAACGCCACCTCGGACGGTTTAGCGGAGGCAACTCGGGTCAGCACTTCGGGCCCTTCCTCGGTTATCGCTATCGTGTGTTCGACGTGGACGCTGGGCTTCCCGTCCAACGTGACGACCGTCCAGCCGTCGGCGAGTACCTTGGTGTGATGCGTTCCCAGGTTGATCATGGGCTCCACCGCAAACACATATCCCGCCTTAATTTTCGGTCCGTGCCCCGGCTTTCCGTAGTTGGGAATTTGCGGGTCTTCATGCATGCGGCGGCCAATTCCATGGCCAACATAATCACGGACCACCGAATAACCATGGCCCTCAGCATGTTGTTGAACCGCGGCGCCGATGTCTCCCAAATGCTTGCCCGGGCGGCACTGCTGAATCGCCAGCTCCAGGCATTCTTCGGTGATGCGGAGGAGATGTAAGGTCTCTTCATTCACCGTTCCCACCGGAACCGTGGTCGCCGTATCCCCAACAAAGCCTTCGAGCGTGGCGCCGCAGTCGATCGAAAAAATGTCTCCGTCCTTCAGTTTGTAGGCCGAAGGAAAGCCATGGACCACCTGTTCGTTAACCGAAGCACAGATCGAATAGGGAAAGCCGTGATAACCCTTAAACGTCGGCAGCGCACCGGCATCGGTAATCATCTTTTCAGCCGCATGATCAACTTCCAAAGTCGTCATGCCGACAGCGACCAGATTGCGAAGCTCTTGCAATACGAGTCCGGCCAGTTGCCCGGCCGCTCGCATCTTTTCCAGTTCACGTTTTGACTTTCCGATGATCATAAGAACCGTAAAAGGTGAAAAGTAAAAAGCGACAAGTTTCCAGCCGTCTTAACCACGGCTTTTTCACTTTTCACTTTTCACTGCCTTCTCAATGTCGCGGTAGATATCTTCCGGCTCCCTGGTTCCATCAACAATAAACAATACGCTCTTTGCTTGATAGTAATCCAGCAACGGCCGCGTTTGTTCTTCATAAGTGATCAGTCGCGCTTCGACTGTCTCTGGCGTGTCGTCGGCGCGATGGACCAACTGGGTTTGCGGATGCAGATCGCAAACATTATCAACCCGCGGCGGCCGAAAATAGATGTTATAGATTTCACCGCAGACGGGGCAATTGCGACGGCCTGTCATACGCTTCGCCAGCAGCTCGCGCGGCATGCGAATTTCAATCGCCTGAATCGCATTGCCCTGCTCGATAGCCAGTTGTTCCAACATCGCCGCTTGCGCCGGCGTGCGGGGAAAACCGTCGAGAATGTAACCGTTGCGGCAGTCTTCCTGCGCCGTCCGTTCGCGGACAACGCGAATCGTCACATCGTCAGGCACTAATTGGCCTGCTGCCATCAGCACGCGCACTTCATCGGCAAGGGGCGTCTGCGCTTCTTTCAAAGCGCGAAACATGTCGCCGGTAGAAATTTGCGGGAGATGCAGCCGCTCCTGAAGCAATCGCGCCTGCGTACCTTTTCCGGCACCAGGCGCTCCCATCAGCACGATGATCTTGGGCATAAAGATTTTCGCTTGCCGATTGCCAATTTCCGATTGGCCTCTGCATCTCAGCTGCGAAAACTGTAAAGGAGAACGTCTCGTAAGAACGAGAAGCTTGCCTCACAATCGGCATTCGGAAATTAGCAATCGGAAATACCTAGGCTCGCCGTCCACGCAAACGACCGCCGCCACCGAGGAATCCTTCGTAGTTTCTCATGACGAGTTGCGCTTCGATTTGCGCGACTGTATCCATCGCTACGCCGACGAGAATCAACAACGAGGTGCCGCCAAAGTAAAATTGATAACCCATGCCGGTTGGTATCCAGGACAGACCGGGAGTGCCGCTGACAAAAGCATCAAGCGCAGTGCCGATGAACGGCAGGCGCGCCACCTTAAAGCCGCTCAACATGAACTGCGGAACAAAGGCAACCAGCGCCAGGTAAACGGCGCCCACCACGGTCAGGCGAGTAAGAATGCTGTTCAAGTACTCGGCGGTAGCTTTACCCGGCCTGATACCCGGCATGAAGCCGCCGTGCTTGCGCAGGTTGTCAGCCACTTCTTCTACGTTGAAAACGATCGAAACATAAAAGAAGGTGAAGAACACAATCAGCGAAATAAAGATTAGCTCGTAATAAGGATCGCTGGCGTGAAATGTCTGAAAAAAGTTCCAGACTGCGAGCCACGTGCTCGATCCTCGCCAGCCTATATGATTCTGGTCCGGCGGAAAGGCCGCGAACAAACTCTGCGGCATCGAGAGAACTGACGACGCGAAAATCACCGGAATAACGCCGCCCATATTGATTTTCAGCGGCATGGTCGTTTGCTGGCCCCCGACCACCTGTCGACCGACGTGACGCTTGGCATAACTAACGGGCACTTTGCGGCGCGCCGCTTCAACGAAAACGATAAAGGCGATAATGCCAACCAGCGCCACGAGCAATCCAATCACCCCCAGCGTTTCCAGGGTGTCGCCGCTGCGCACTCGCTCAAACACCTGCTGCACGCCGCGTGGCAGTCCGATGACGATGCCCGCGAAGATCAGCAGCGAGATGCCGTTGCCGACGCCGCGCTCCGTGATTTGTTCGCCCAACCACATTACAAAAATCGTGCCCGTGGTCAGCGTTAATACGGTCGTGAACAAAAAGCCCCAAGTGGGTGCGCCAACTCCGTTAACCTGCAACCAATGGGCAACAAACGAAGTTTGAATGCAGGCCAGACCCACCGTTAAGTATCTGGTCCATTGATTGATTTTCTGCCGGCCCATCTCGCCTTCTTCCTGCAACTTTTTCAATTGCGGCGAGACGACGGTCATAAGCTGAAGAATGATCGAGGCGGTGATGTAAGGCGTTACGCCAAGGGCGAAAATAGAAATCGTGCGGAAGTTGCCACCGGAAAAGAGATCGAGAACGCCCAACAGCGTGCCAGCCACGTCGTGCCAGACTTGATCCAGCCGATCTTTATTGATACCCGGCGCGCCAATGTGCGCGCCCAGGCGATAGATCGCGAGCATGCCGAGCGTAAACAAAATGCGCCGGCGTAGATCCGGCACATTGAACATGTTGCGTACTGCTGCGAAAAACTTTTCCATGCTTTTTCCAGTAAGCTGACCTTATTCTGTGAGCTTTAGTAGCATAGACTTTAGTCTGTGCCCGTTGGTGACACAACTTCCGTCTGGACTTTAGCGGACGGTACACAGACTAAAGTCTATGTCACTCACAGCTACTCAATTACGCTAACGGCACCGCCGGCTTTCTCAATCTTTTCCCGCGCGCTCTTAGTGAAGCGGTGTGCCGAGATGCGAAGCGGCTTGGACAGCTCGCCGTTGCCGAGCACGACCACGTCGTGTTTCGCCTTCTTAATAATTCCGCGGTGATGCAACAGCTCCGGGGTCACTTCCTCGTCAGCCTGAAAACTACGATCAAGCGCCGCCAAACTTACTTCCAACCAGCGCTTCTTGAAAATATTCGTGAAGCCGCGCTTGGGAAGGCGCCGATGCAGCGGCATCTGGCCGCCTTCGAAACCAATCTTGGCCGAATAACCCGAACGAGACTTTTGGCCCTTCTCGCCGCGGCCTGCAGTTTTGCCCAGGCCCGAACCGGGTCCTCTGCCGACACGTTTCTTTTTGTGAACTGAACCTCGGCTGGGATGAATGTTGTTAAGACTTAAGGCCATGATGTTTTGACTCTTCGGACTTTGATCTTTGTACTTTGAACCTTGATAGAGAACCTGGCGATTTGTACCGAGCATTACCAAGCACAAAGAACCAAGTACAAAATTCGTTGTTTATTCAACAATCCGCAACAAGTGCGGCAGCTTCGCAACCGCGCCGCGCATGGACGCATCATCGGGGCGTTCCACAATCTGATTCAGCTTCGTCAAACCGAGACTGCGAACCATCAGCTTATGCGTTTTCGGGGTCGCAATAAAGCTTCGATAATACTGAATGCGAATCTTGCCACCCGCAGCCGCTTCACGCTCGGCTTTCTTCGCTCGACTCTTTTCTTCGGTGGCTGGGCTCTTTACTTTTCTGGGCATGACACCTCGTTAATGGAAAATGATAAATGAGAAATGGTAAATGGAAAATCGTAAATATAAGATCGTTCGCCTTCAGGCTGCTTACCATTTTGCCGTTCTTACATATCTTCAAGCTGCTTGCCGCGCAAGCGCGCCAGCTCCATCGGATCCTTCATTCGCAACAGCGCGTCGAATGTAGCTCGCACCACGTTGTGCGGGTTTGTCGATCCCAAAACTTTCGTGCGCACATCATGCACGCCCACCGCTTGCATCACCGCGCGGACGGCCCCGCCGGCAATAACGCCAGTACCCGCCGAAGCCGGTTTAACCAATACTCGACCGGCGCCGAATTTTCCGATCAACTGGTGGGGCACGGTATTCTTGATCAAGGGCACACGGATCAAACTCTTCTTGGCGGCTTCGATTGCTTTCTTTATGGCCAGCGGAACTTCGCGCGCTTTGCCGGTGCCAAATCCGACATGCCCGCCTTCATCGCCAACGACGACCAGCGCTGCGAACGACATGTTCTTGCCGCCCTTAACGACCTTGGTGACGCGGTTAATGGAAATCACCTGATCTTTCAGATCAAGCCCCTGGAAAGCAATACGTTGTTTCGGTTGTCTCATTATTTCACTTTACTCTGCTTCTCTTTTTTCTTCCGCGGCTTCTCTTCCACCACTTCCGGTTCAGCTTCAGCTTCAACTTCAGCGACTGCTTCGCCTTTGTTGAGCCCGGCGGCGCGCGCGGCGTCAGTTAGAGCTTTAACGCGTCCGTGATAAAGATAACCGCCGCGATCGAAGACCACGCTCTCGATACCTTTTTGCAAAGCGCGCTCGGCGATTGTTTTGCCAATTCGGCGCGCGGCTTCAAGGTTGCCCCCGGTCGTGCCGCGCAAATCCTTTTCCGTCGTCGAGGCCGAAACGATCGTCTGTCCATTCAGATCGTCAACGACCTGCGCATAAATGTGATTCAAGCTGCGATAAACCGCCAGGCGCGGCCGCTCGCTGCTGCCTTTGACCTTGCGGCGAATGCGCCGGTGAATCGCTTCGCGAACTATTGCTCTACTCGTGTTTGCCATCGTGTGATTTCCAATTTCCGATTGCCGATTGCCGATTTTGATCCATCTGCCAGCCGCTGACGATTCCATCAATCGGAAATCGGCAATTGGCAATCGGCAATTCGTTACTTGCCAGTTTTTCCGGGTTTCAACTTAATCGGTACATCCGCATAACGAATGCCCTTGCCCTTGTACGCGTCCGGCTTGCGCAACTGGTGCATTTCAGCCGCGACCTGTCCCAGCTTTTGCTTGTCGATGCTGGTCAGCGTCAAGGTTGTCTGATACTGCTGAATGCTTCCCTTGGTCGTCAGACGCTCGGCCTTTGCTTCCACACCCTCAGGTAGCGGGAACTCGATCGGATGCGAATAACCAAGCGAGAAAACAATTCGCTTTGCTTGCACGTCGGCTTTATAACCAACTCCGACCACGTCCATCTGTCTCGAGAAGCCTTCGGTAACGCCGACGATTGCGTTGTTGGCCAACGCGCGCGCCAGACCATGCAACGGCGCGAGGTCATCCGAAGTCCGTTCGGCCTGCAACTGGTCGCCATCCAATTTGAAACTGATGCCTGCCGGAATCGGGGTTTTCAGATTTCCCTTGGGGCCCTTAACCTCCAGCGTCTCATCGTGAATCGTGACCGAGACCCCCTTCGGAAGCGTGATTACTTTTTTTCCAATGCGCGACATAATGTTATTTCCGATTTTCGATTTCCTATTGCCAATTTCCCTTCTCTTTTTGCCACTCGATTGAATCCTAAGCCTGCACCAGGAGACCAATCGGAAATCGGCAATTGGCAATCGGCAATATTAATAGATTTGCGCCAACAACTCTCCGCCCATGTTTTCACGACGCGCAGATTTTCCGCTCATCAAACCTTTTGAAGTGGAAACGATGTTCACGCCATAGCCGCCGAGCACTTTCGGAATCTCGCCCGAGCCGACATAAACGCGCCGCCCCGGCCGCGAAACTCTTTCGAGATGCGTGATTGAAGAAGTCCCGCGCGCGTCGTAACGAAGAAAGATGCGAATGGTCCGCTTCAAGCCTTCGCCCTTCAGGACAAAGTTATTGATATAACCCTCTTCCTTGAGAATGCGGGCAATTTCAAGCTTCAACTTCGAAGCCGGGATATCCGCGCGCGAGTGCTTAGCCGCAATCGCGTTGCGGATTCGCGTCAACATATCGGCGATAGGATCAGTCATCTAACAACTCCATTTTCGATTGCCAATTGCCGATTGCCGATTAAATTCCGTAAGTCGGAAATCGGCAATTGAAAATCGGCAATGACACTACCAACTAGACTTAATGACGCCGGGAATTTGACCCTCGAGCGCCAACTGGCGAAAGCAGATGCGACACAAATTAAACTTTCGCAGATAGCCGCGCGCTCGGCCGCAACGTTTGCAGCGAGTGTAGGCGCGCACCGCAAACTTAGGTTTGCGTTCTGATTTCGCAATTAATGATTTCTTTGCCATAAAATTCCAGAGGTCAGAAGTCAGATTTCAGAGGTCAGTTAAGAGGCGACTCAGGGCCAAGTCTGACCTCTGATATCTGACCTCTGACCTCTATTGTCTAAAGGGCATACCCAGCCCCTTCAAAAGAGCGCGCGCCTGTTCGTCATCGCGCGCTGTAGTAACAATTGAAATGTTCATGCCGCGCTGCTTGTCGACCTTATTAAAGTCAATCTCCGGAAAGATCAACTGCTCGCGCACACCGATTGTGTAGTTGCCGCGGCCATCAAATGCTTTTGGCGAAACGCCGCGAAAGTCTCTAACGCGCGGCAAAGCTATCGACACCAGCCGGTCCAAGAACTCATACATGCGATCACCGCGCAGGGTGACTGATACGCCGATCGGCATTCCCTGACGAAGCTTGAACGATGCGATCGACTTTTTCGCTTTGGTGACGACGGGCTTCTGGCCCGTAATCGCGCGCAACTCGTCGGCCGCCGTATCCAATATTTTGGCGTTGGCAATCGCTTCGCCCATGCCCATATTCAGCACGACCTTTTCGACGCGCGGCACGGCCATCGGATTCTTGATGCCAAACTCCTTGGCGATCGCCGGAGCAACTTCTTTTTGATAACGCTCTTTTAGTCTTGCTGCCATCTCAACCTCGTGAATCGTAAATACTGTTGTCAGTGGTCAGTTGTTCGTGGTCCGTTGCTCTTAATTCGTTTGTAGTCCGTGATCACCAGCACTAACAACTAACAACGGACTACTGACCACTGACACACCAGTCACGATTTACTCGTCATTACTTTTCCAGCGAATGTCCGCTGGCCGCCGCCACCCGAATCTTCGAACCATCGCTCTCAATTTGATATTTCACGCGCGTCGGCTTGCCTGACTGCGGATCGATCAATTGCACGTTGGAAATATTGATAAAAGCTTCTTTTTCGATTATGCCGCCGCCGCGATTGCTCTGCGGGCTTGCCTTCTGATGACGCTTGATGACGCCCGCGCCTTCAACTTTTATCTTGCCGGTCACCGGCGCCACCTCGAGCACGCGACCACGCTTGCCTTTGTCGCGACCGGCAATGATGACCACCTGATCGTTCTTCTTAATTTTTGAACGTTTTGTTCCCGCCATGACCTAGATAACCTCCGGCGCGAGTGACACGATTTTCATAAAATTCTTATCACGCAGTTCGCGCGCAACCGGACCAAACACACGCGTGCCGATCGGTGTGCCGTCTTCCTTGATAAGCACGGCTGCATTTTGATCGAAACGAATGTAGGTGCCGTCTTTGCGGCGCACTTCCTTGCGGGTGCGCACAATCACGGCGTCCTGCACCGTCCCTTTTTTGATGGTGCCGTCGGGTGACGCTTCTTTCACAGTCACTTTTATCCGATCGCCCAGGCCGGCAATCTTTCCTGTCGATCCGCCAATCGGCATGATCATTTCGACCCGCCGTGCGCCTGAATTGTCGGCGACCTCCAAAGAGGTCTGCATCTGAATCATGATTTCATTTCCAATTGCCGATTGCCGATTGCCAATTGGCCTCTAGTTTTAGGATCAACGTTCTGCCTGATAAAGCTTTCCAATCGACAATCGACAATTGGAAATCGGCAATCAGCTTACTTAGCTGCCTTCTGCACAATCTCAATTACACGCCAACGTTTGCGCGCAGACATGGGCCGTGTTTCCACAATCCGCACCTTGTCGCCAACTGTCGCACCCAACTCGTCGTGAGCCATGAATTTCGAGGTGCGGCGAACATAGCGCCGGTACTTTGTGTGACGCACCAGACGATCGACGCGAACCGTAACCGTCTTCGTCATCTTGTCGGAAACTACCGATCCAACTTTTTGCGACCGATGCGGGCGCTTACCGTTCGCGGCCTTGCCCTCAGTTGCCACTTCGCTGCTTTGCTGTTCGTTCTCTTCTGCCATTGTTTTACTCAGTAGCACAGACTTTAGTCTGTGTTTGCTTCCCCAGTTGCACAGACTTCAGTCTGTGTTGCTTCCTTGGTGGCACAGACTAAAGTCTGTGCTACTTAACTCGCTGTCGCGAAATCGTCTGCAAGCGGGCCAGCGATTTCTTTTCGTCGCGGATGCGCTTGACCGCATCCACCTCACCAAGTGCCAGTTTGAACTTCAGACGAAACAGCGACTCTTTTATGCGAGCAGTCTCGGCCTGCAGCTCCTCAGCGGAGAGATCCAGCATCTTGTCTAACTCTTCGCGGCGTTTCATATAGCGCCCCCCTCCTGGTCGGCACGCGTCACAAACTTCGTTTTGATCGGAAGCTTTTGTGCGGCCAAGCGCATCGCATCACGCGCCGTTTTTTCATCCACGCCTTCGATCTCGTAAAGGATCCTGCCGGGTTTAACTACCGCCACCCAATACTCAGGCGCGCCTTTGCCTTTGCCCATGCGTGTTTCCGCCGGCTTCTTGGTCACCGGCTTGTCGGGAAACATGCGAATCCAAATCTTGCCGCCGCGCTTGATGTGCCGAGTCATCGCAATACGCGCGGCTTCGATTTGCCGATCCGTAATCCATGCCGGCTCCAAACACTTGAGCCCAAATTCACCAAAGCTGATCTCGCTGCCACGAGTCGCGGTGCCAGACATGCGTCCGCGCATCTGCTTTCGGTGCTTAACTTTTTTCGGCATCAACATAACGTTTTACTCATTTCCAATTGCCAATTTCCGATTGCCGATTTAAAGATTTCATTCGGCCTATCCTTCCAATCGGCAATTGGCAATCGCCAATCGGAAATCGGAAATCTATTGACTGTCCCCGCGCGGCCGCCTGCCATCCGAACCACCGCCGCCTTCACGCTCGCGCCGAGTGCGCGGCCTGCGCTCGCGTTCGCCCATGCGCGTTTCGTTAATCGGGTCGGATCCGGTGCCGCGGGCCATCGCCGCTTTTGCGTCGAGGATTTCGCCGCGATAAATCCAGACCTTCACGCCAATCTGACCAAAGGTTGTTTTGGCCTCCGCCAAACCATAGTCAATGTCAGCTCGCAGCGTATGCAAAGGAAGCCGTCCCTGCAGATGCCACTCGCTGCGCGCGATTTCCGCGCCGTTCAGCCGGCCGCTGACCTTCACCTTAATTCCCTGCGCGCCAAACCGCAGCGACTCTTCAACCGCTTTGCGCATGGCGCGACGAAACGCGATACGTTTCTCGAGCTGGGCCGCAATCTTTTCCGCCTGGAGCTGCGCGTTCAATTCCGGTTTGTGAATCTCCTGAATGGAAACCAGAACTTCACGACCGGTCTTGGCGGACAAGTCAGTCTTCAACTTGTCAATCTCGGCGCCCTTGCGGCCGATGATGATTCCGGGTCGAGACGTATAGATAACAATCTTCAGCCGGTTGGCGGCGCGTTCGACGTCAACGTGCGAAACGCCGGCGCCGGCAAAGCGCTGTTTCAGATCGCGCTTGAGCTTGAGATCTTCCAACAAGAACTCGCCGTACTGTTTCTTTGCGAACCAGTGGGAGTGCCAGTCCTTGTTATAGCCAAGGCGGAACCCGTATGGATGAACTTTCTGACCCACAATCTTCTCCAGTTCTCTTCTTCAAGTCCTGAGCTTGATCTGGTTTGAGATCTGAGATCTTAAATCTGAGATCCCTTATCACATTTGAAATCTGAAATTTCAGATCTCAAAAAACTCTTACTCGTCCGCCTTCGCCCTCTTCTTCGAAGCTCGCTTAGCGGCCTTCTTCTCGCCTTCAGCCTTAGCGGCTGCATCTGATCTGTCGGAAGCTTCTGTTCTTGGAGCGGCGCGCTTGGCTCTCGGCGCTGCGGCCGCGCCGCCTCGCTTTCGTCCTTTGCTCTCCGCCAATTTGGCCGGCTTCGCGTCGGCTGTTGCGCCGCGTTTGCCCTTTGCGTCCAGTTCAGGTTTCGCATCGTTCGAAAGCAGGATCGTCACATGACAAAAGTGTCGCTGTTCGCGATACGCTCGACCCTGCGGCGCCGGTCGAACGCGGCGTCTGTTCTTGGTTGGTCCGCGATCGACGAATGCTGTCTTCACCCACAGCTCATCCGGATCGATGGCCACGTTAGCCTTTTCCGCTGCTTCGTTGGCATTCGCAATCGCCGAGCGCATGCACTTCTCAATTAAGAGCGAAGCACGCTTGCTCGAATAGCGCAGGATCGCCAGCGCTTTGTTGACGTCTTTGCCGCGGATCATATCCACAACGAGCCGCGCCTTCTGCGCCGACCCTCGTAAATACTTTGCACTTGCTATCGCTTCCATCTCTAACCCCAGTTTCAAGTTTCAAGTTTCATGTTTCAAGTTTCATGTTTCAGTTCTTGAGACTTGAAACTTGAAACTTGCAACTTTATTTAGGCGCCGCGGGCGCCGCAGCCGGCGCTACCTTCGTCGCCTTTTCTACCTTCGTGCCCGAATGTCCCTTGAAAGTCCGTGTCGGCGCAAACTCGCCCAACTTATGGCCCACCATATTTTCAGTAACGTAAATTGGCAGGTGTCGCTTGCCGTTGTGTACGCCAAACGTCAGGCCGACCATGTCGGGCGTGATAGTCGAGCGCCGCGACCAGGTCTTGATCACCGGGGGACGATTGCCGCCTGCGCGCACGCGCTCAACAGCTTTCAGAACGCTGTCGTCAATGTACGGGCCTTTTTTAACTGAACGTGCCATAAGTCTCCATTGCCGAATTCCAATTGCCAATTGCCGATTTCAAAACCAAACTCAACGCGCGCCGGACGCCCATTCGGCAATCGGCATTTGGCAATCGGCAATACTCTATTTCGTACGTCGATCTTTTAGAATCATGCGCTGCGTGCGCTTGTTACTTCTCGTTTTATAACCGCGCGTCGGTTGCCCCCACGGCGTTACCGGATTCCGGCCGCCGGAAGTCTTTCCTTCACCGCCGCCGTGCGGATGGTCCACTGGATTCATGGCCACACCACGAACCTTGGGTCGCAGACCCTTCCAACGCGAGCGTCCGGCTTTTCCTAACGAAACATTTTCGTGCTCGATGTTGCCAACCTGGCCCACCGTCGCTTTGCAAACCAGCGGCACGCGTCGCACTTCGCCCGAGGGCATGCGAAGCTGCGCATAGTCGCCTTCTTTCGCAACCAACTGCGCGAACGCTCCGGCAGACCGCGCCATCTGCCCACCCTTACCGGGACGCAACTCGATGTTATGAATCTGCGTGCCCAGCGGAATGTTAATCAGCTGCAACGTGTTGCCTGGCAGAATGTCAGCGTCGGCGCCGCTCATGATCGTCTTGCCCACTTCAATGCCGGTCGGCGCGATGATGTAACGCTTCTCGCCGTCGATGTAAGTCACCAGGGCGATATGCGCTGAACGATTCGGATCGTATTCAATCTGCGTTATGCGGCCGGGAATGCCTTCTTTATCTCGCTTGAAATCAACGATGCGATAGAAGCGCTTGTGGCCGCCGCCCCGACGCCGCACCGTAATGCGCCCGTCATTGTTGCGACCCGAAATCCGCGTCTTCGGCTCGAGCAACGCCTTTTCCGGCACCGCTCCAGCCGTCAACTCATCGCGCGTCAGATAAGTCTGATAGCGGCGCGCCGGAGATGTTGGGGTTAGTTTCTTTATTCCCATAACTCAAGAGTCTCAAGTTTCAAGTTTCAAGTTTCAAGTTTCAGGCTGTTACTTGAAACCTGAAACTTGGAACTTGAAACTAAATGCTTTCACCGTAATCAACCGGCTTCTCGCCGTGTTTCAAGGTCACGTACGCTTTCTTCCACGCTGGTTTGCGACCTTCAAAGCGGCCGCGCCGCGCCATCTTGCCCATAAAGTTGATGGTGTGCACGTGGTCCACCTTCACCTGAAAAATCGTCTCGACCGCCGACTTGATCTCGGGTTTCGTCGCGTGCTTATCAACTCGGAAAGTCAGCAACTGACGCGTGTCCTGCGATTCTTCTTTCGCCACTAAAGCTTTTTCCGTAATCACGGGCGACTTGATGATGTCCCAAACTGTTCTCATTTGTTAGGCCGCCTCCTTCTTACGTTTTGGCGCTACCTTCGGGCTGTTCACCGCCGGCTTGCGCGCGCGCTTTGGCTTGACCGGCTCTGCCGCCGCGGTCTCGACGGTCGCTTCTTCAGCGGCCTCGTCACCGGCGCCGTTCTCTTTCTTTGGCCCAAGCAGCTGTTCGATCTCTTTTATCGCCGCCTCGGAAATCACCAGCCGCTCGTGATACAGCAAGTCGTAGATATTCAAACTGAAGCTGTTAACGACTTTCGCGCTTTGCACGTTTCTGGTGGAGAGCATCAAGTTATCGTTGTCCAAAGAATCGACGATCAGCGTCTTGCCTTCGAGACCGAGCGTCTGCAGTGAAGCAAGAAAATCTTTAGTCTTTGGTTTGTCGAGGGTCCAGCCGTCAATCAAAACCACCTTGCCTTCGCGGACTCGCTCGGAAAGTGCCGAGCGCAACGCGCCCTGGCGCATTTTCTTCGGCATGTTGTAGGACCAGTCGCGCGGTTGCGGTCCGTGCACATTGCCGCCGCCTTTCCAAAGCGGAGAACGCAGCGACGCAATGCGCGCGCGGCCTGTGCCTTTTTGTTTCCAAAGCTTGCGACCGGCGCCGGAAACGTCGCCGCGAGTCTTGGTCGCGGATGTTCCCTGCCGCCCGTTGGCCATGAAGTTGCGCACCGCCGCGTGGATCAGGCCTTCATTCAAAGGCGCGTCAAACACCGCGTCCGACAACTCGACCTCGCGAATCTCTTCGTTCTTTAAATTGCGCACCTTAACGGTAGGCATAATCAACTCCGTTTACAGTTTCAAGTTTGAAGTTCCAAGTTTCAAAAAGCTCTTGAAACTTTGAACTTGAAACTTGAAACTATTTTTTGTTCCGCTGTCTCGCAGCCTTCTTCACTACAACCACGCTTCCATTCGGGCCGGGCACCGCGCCGCGAATCATCAGCAAATTATTTTCAGCATCGACTCGCGCAACTGTTAACCCTTTTACCGTGATGCGCGCATCGCCCATGTGGCCTGACGAACGCATTCCCTTCATGACTCGTGAAGGATAAGCCGAGGCGCCAATCGAGCCGGGCGCACGCACGTTCATCGAACCGTGCGACTCAGGACCGCGATTAAAATGGTGGCGCTTGACCGTGCCCGCAAACCCACGTCCTTTGGATTTGCCGACTACTTCTACAAGGTCGCCGTCAGCAAACTGATCGACCAGAATCTTGTCGCCGACATTCGTCTCGCCGTCGGAATCTTCCACGCGAAACTCTTTAAGAATGCGCGTCGGCGGAATACCGCCACCGGTCTTTTCAAAGTGGCCGCGCATCGGCTTGGTCACATTCTTTAGCTTGACGGGCTTTTCGTCGACGAGCCCGACTTGCACGGCGTCGTAACCATCAGCTCCGGCCGCAGTTTTCTTTTGCACCACTACGCATGGACCAGCCTTGATTACGGTGACGGGGGTAACCATGCCGTCCGCCGCAAAAATTTGCGTCATGCCAACTTTTCTGCCGATGATTCCGTTAATCATTAGTTTATTTCCGATTGCCAATTGCCGATTGCCGATTTCAAATCTTCAATCAAACAACATCGTCATTCAGGAGAACCCATCGCTGCGTTTCCAAAAGCCAATCGGAAATCGGCAATTGGAAATCGGCAATGTCGTTATTGCCGACCGAAAGCTTTGATTTCAACGTCAACGCCCGCGGGCAGATCCAGTTTCATTAGCGCATCAACTGTCTGCGGCGTGGGATCGAGAATATCCATCAGACGCTTGTGCGTTCTGATTTCAAACTGCTCACGCGATTTCTTATCGACGTGTGGCGAACGAAGCACGGTCCACTTGTTCTTGACAGTCGGCAGGGGTATCGGTCCAGCCACGCGCGCGCCCGTTCGCTTCGCTGTTTCCACGATCTCGGTGGTGGACTGGTCCAGCACGCGGTGGTCGTAGGCCTTCAGTCTGATTCGGATTTTTTCGTTTAGCATCTTGTTATTTCCGATTTCCGATTGCCAATTTCCGATTTAACTTCTTCGTCTTTGCGTTTCTTTCCAATCGGCAATCGGCAATTGGAAATCGGCAATGGTTTTGTTTCTGCCTACTGCTCCTGCCTACTGCCTACTCGACGACCTCGCTGACCGTCCCCGCGCCAACCGTGCGACCACCTTCGCGAATAGCGAAGCGCAAGCCCTTCTCCATCGCGATCGGCGCAATCAATTCGATCTCCATCGCCACGTTGTCGCCCGGCATCACCATCTCCACTCCCGTCGGCAGCG
>JAVEDP010000031.1 GCA_030841085.1 Pyrinomonadaceae bacterium | reverse complement strand
GAGCGGCGAGCAGAAGGTAGCCAGAGGTGAAACCAATGGGCCGCGGAGCGGCGAGCAGAAGGTAGCCAGAGGTGAAACCAATGGGCCGCGGAGCGGCGAGCAGAAGGTAGCCAGAGGTGAAACCTCTGGAAGGATAAGTCAAGAAGAATTGCGCGTTGAAGACGCGCAAAGATGTCTACGCGCACCTTCAGTGCGCAATTGAAATTGAATGGCGATCCAGACGTTGCACGTCTGGCTACTGTCTACGCGCACCTTCAGTGCGCAATCAAAAAAATGATTTGGAGGCTCTGAATCGCGCAGAGAATTGAATGCCATCAACCTACACAAGTTTGCACTGCCATTTGATCTTTTCAACCAAGGAACGGAGGCCGACCATTTCAGTTGAATGGCGCCCCAGATTGCATTCTTACCTCGGTGGGATAGTCAACGGGTTGAATGGTGTGCCGCTCGCGGTAGGAGGAATAGAAGACCACGTACACTTGCTGGTAGGACTCAGGTCGAGCCATCGTATCGATTACTTTTTGCGCGATTTGAAAGCCGACTCCTCGCAATGGGTACACCGAGAAATAGGAAAGCAACAGTTTGCATGGCAGACGGGCTACGCGGCACTTTCTGTCAGTCCGTGGGACATCGATCGGGTAAAGAACTATGTTTTGAATCAGGAAGAGCACCATCGCCGAATAACGTTTCAAGAGGAGTACGTCAATATTTTGAAAGAGAACGGCATCGAATATGATGAAAAGTATTTGTGGTGATGCGAGCCACAAGCTCTTCGGGACCCAAGTGGATAACCTCGTCAATGGGCCGCGGAGCGGCGGAGCAGAAGGTAGCCAGAGGTGAAACCAAATGGGCCGCGGAGCGGCGAGCAGAAGGTAGCCAGAGGTGAAACCTCTGGAAGGATAAATTAAGAAGAATTGCGCGTTGAAGACGCGCAAAGATGTCTGGCGCACCTCCAGTGCGCAATTGAAAACTGAACGACGATCCAGACGTTGCACGTCTGGCTACCTTCTACGCGCACCTTCAGTGCGCACTTGAAAATTGAATCATGATCCAGACGTTGCACGTCTGGCTACCTTATTGCCGCGGCTATCGCCGCGGAATGCTTATTCGAGACGGAACCCTCCCCAAACGCATTGATTTTTGCCGCGAAGAATGATAGTTTTCGCGCTTCTTGTAGCGGCAGATTACAGGGGACAAGGCTCACCCGGCAGGTTCACGACTTTGTCAGCAACCATCCTGTTCAAGTTAGGCTCTCTATTTTATTAGTTTTCGTTCGGCGTTTAATTCAACAAGCGGGCACCTCGTCCATATTCAAATAAGTCAGTGGCAGCGGCGTGGCTCTGCCTCTTCCCTGATTCGCAATTCGCTAATCTCGGATTCAAGCCGGGCAGACGTTCCAGTCGCGCGTGGATTGCCCAGCGTGTTTTGCCTTTCTATTTGATCGCCAATCTCCAATCACAGGGAACCGCATGAAAATCGAAGCAACGGAATTTCTGCCTTTAGCCCGCCGCGAAGCCATCATCACCAAAGAGGTTGACGGCGAACTGTTGGTCTATGACGTCGCGCGCGACAAAGCGCATTGCCTGAATGAAACCGCCGCGGCGATTTGGCAGTTATGCGACGGCCGGACGAGTGTGGCCGCGATCAGTGAGCAGTTGGCAGTGGGCAGTGGGCAGCGCGACGGGGCAGTCGGCAGTCGGCAGACGGCAGACGGCAGTAGGCAGATGGCGGAAGGCGGTAGGCAGTTGGCAGAAGGCAGTAGGCAGTCGGCAGACGGCAGTCGGCAGCCGGCAGCCGACTTTTCGCTCAGCACTCAGCACTCAGCACTCAGCACTTCTCCGCAGCCGGCACTCAGCACTTCTCAGCAGCCGACCCCCGACACCCGACACCCAACACCCAATCCAACCGGCAGCCGACACCTTGCATCCAAGGCCTCCGACACCCGCCACCCGGCACCTGACACCAACATTGTTTGGCTGGCACTCGATCAACTGCGTCGCTCGCACCTGCTCGAAGAAACTGACAGCAAGAAATTTTGGCCGCCGGCAATTGCGGGAATTACAAACATGTCCCGGCGCGAAGCCGTCAGGCGCATTGGCCTCGGCGCGGGTATAGCGCTGCCAATTGTGATGTCGATGACCGCGCCGACGGCGGTCGAGGCGGCCGTCTCGTGCAAACATCATTGTGATCCGTGCGCTACCTCAGCCGAATGTTGTGGCGTCTGCTCAACCACGACGCCAGGATGCACTGGCTCGCTGAGATGTTCGTAGTGCGCAGGCTAAGAGCTGATAGCTACGGCGAAGTGATGAGTGAGCTAAGAGCTGACAGCTAAGGGCATTAGACGCCAGCAATTTTTACCAACAGGGATGAAAGAAAACATGAAGCCAGCCAAACTCAATCGCACGCGAACCTTCCTCGCCGGCTCGCGCGGCCTTAATCACGGTTCACGATTTGCTCAGCACGAATCGCCACGCAACTGGGGCTTTGTTTTGGCTGGACTGCTCGTCGCGTTGTTGGTCTGCGGTTCGTTGTGGACACCTAAGACGGGTGCATCGGTGACGACTGTATTTACGGATAACTTTAATCGCGCCACGCTGAGCCCAGGTGGCACGCCGTCGATGACCTATAGCTCGACTCTTACGAGCAATATCACGTCAGGTACGGTTTCCTCTTCTTACTTAAGTATTGGATCTGGCGCGACTGCACCAGCAAACGGCGTTTCATACACGACCGGCACGACGTCCACTTTTTCAAGTCCATACAACACAACGCTGTCCAGTAACCCAGGACTTGTTACGTGGACATTTAATTTCAGATGGAACCGCGCGAGCAGTAACAACCCCGCGCAGCCTGCCAGCGGCGCGTACGGAACAGCGATTGTTTTGGCGGGCTCAAATTCGAATATTTCCACGCTTGGTAGTGGGTACGCGATTATTTACGGGAGCAGTGGAACACCTGATCCAATCCGACTGGTTGCTTATGCAAACGGCGTCACTGGAACCTTGACCAATATTTGCTCCTCTGCGGCCAGCGATCTAGCGGCCACAAATAATTATGCGAGTGTCAGAGTGACGTATGACCCCGCGACCAACAATTGGTCATTATTTGTTAGGGACGATGGAGCGAGCGCTTGGGCAGACCCGTCCTCGGGCGTGACAACTCAAAAGGGCGTTACCACCGTTAACTCAACTAGCACGGGAATTAGTTTGGCCACTTTTGGATTTCTATGGTCATACGCCACGGGAACAAACTTGAGCTCGGATTTTGATAACTTTTCGGCTACGGTTGCGCAGCCTTCGATCTCGGTTACTGGCGGGCCATTGAATTTCCCCAACACGGCCGTTGGTTCCAATTCTGCCGAACAGACCTACACAGTTTCGGGTAGCAACCTTACTGCAAACCTCGTCGTTACTGCCCCATCAACCGACTTTCAAGTGTCGACCACTTCGGGATCGGGCTTTGGTTCGAGTGTGAGTCTAACGCCTTCGAGCGGCACGGTCGCCAATACGACGATCTACGTGCGCTTCACGCCGCAAAGCACGGGCCTGAAGAACGGGAACGTGACCAATGCGAGTACCGGCGCGACGACGCAAAACGTTGCTGTCAGCGGTACAGGTATAGTCGCCGCCACTCCGACGATAAATGTGTCCACGAACACTCTGAGCAGTTTTGGTAATGTTGTTGCGGGCGGCATTTCTTCTGAGCAAACCTACACAGTATCCGGAAGCAATCTTACTGCCGATATAAGCATTACTGCGCCTGCCGATTTTCAAATATCAACCACAAGCGGATCGGGTTTTGGCTCTTCAATAACGCTCACGCAATCAGGCGGGACGGTTGGCGTTACCACGATCTACGCGCGTTTTGCACCTGCAACGACGGGTGCCAAAGCCGGTAACATCTCGCATACCAGCACGGGCGCGACTACGCAAAACGTTGCTGTGAGTGGCAATGCGATCTCCGCCGAACCAAACACTCAAGCCTCGGGTGTTAATTTCACCTCTGTTACTCAGAACTCGATGACCGTCAATTGGACCAACGGTACCGGCTCAGCACGAATCGTGGTCGGTTTTGATGCCCCACTCGTCGGCGCAGACCCAGTAGACGGCACGTCGTACTCGGCCGGAGGAAACCTCGGCAATGGGAGAGTTCTTTATGTCGGCAGCGGCAACAGCGTTAACACGGCGACCGCAGGATTCAACCTCGAGGGAAACACAACATTCTACTTCGCGGTTTACGAGTTCAACGGTTCGGGCGGCACCGAAAACTACCTGTTGGGTCCTGCTACCGGCACTCAGGCGACGCCCATCGCAACCTACACCTGGAACGGCAGCGCAAGCACCGACTATCAAACGGGAGCCAACTGGACACCGACGCGCGCTGTTGGAACCGCAGATGTTCTTCAATTCAACAACGGTGCGACAGTAACGGTCACAAACGTTGGGCCAGAGACTATTGGGCAACTGAGCGTAACCGCCAACACGAACGTTACGCTGCAAACCGTCGGCACGAACACTCTAACCATCAGCGGCGGGAGTGGTACGGATTTGAGCGTTGCGGCGGCCTCACAACTAAATGCGGCCGCTTCAACTGCTACTGACGCTCTGACGATCGCCCTCGCAACCGGCGCCACCGGCAGCATCAGCGGCAGCATGAGCTTTAGCGGAGTTGCTCCGCCCAGCGGAACCCCGCACAGGTTAACGGCCGTCGATGCGAACGGCATCACTTTCCAGAGCGGCTCGGTATTCACGGTTAACTCGGGCGTTTCCGGCCCCGCCTTCGGCTCAACTAACCTGAATTCAATTGTTTTCGCCAGCGGTTCTACTTACGTCGGAA
Source organism: Pyrinomonadaceae bacterium (assembly GCA_030841085.1). Lineage (GTDB taxonomy): Bacteria > Acidobacteriota > Blastocatellia > Pyrinomonadales > Pyrinomonadaceae > PSRF01. The sequence continues at coordinate 68,688 of JAVEDP010000031.1, read as the reverse complement.
CCGGTGGCTCCAGTCCATTTGCCGCGACGCAACCAGCCTCGGTAGTAATCTTCCAAACCGGAAGTCTATTCAAGCATCAGTCCACAGGGACTCCTTCGTTCAGCGGTCGCACTTACGCGAATTTCGAAATGAACATCGCCACAACGCTGACGACTACGGGAGGCGCCGCAGTTTCAATCGATAACCTCACCGTCACCCAAGGCACGTTGAATTTCAACATGACCGGAACTCCGGGGCATGCAATTAAGGGAAACATCTCGGTGGCATCAGGCGCGACGCTTAACTTCAGTCCGGCGACCGCAGCAACGGTTGACCTGAAGGGGAACGTCGACGTCGCATCCACCGGGACCCTTAGCTTCAATCCAACGTTAACAGGAAATTTCTTCAACCTTAGCGGATCGGCCACGCAAACCATCAGCGGCGCGGGCACCCTCACACTAAACTCAGCCAATCAGACGGTCGTAGTCAATAACGCGAATGGCGTCTCGCTTTCGAGAAACGTGTTCTTTTCCGCCGGTACTCTAACTTTAACCACGGGCAACATTACGACGGGAGCGAACACGCTTCAGGTAAACGCCACCCTCACCCGCACAAACGGCTACGTCATTGGCAACCTGCAGAAGAATTATGCTGCCGCGGGATCGAAAACGTTTGAGGTAGGAACCGCGAACGGTTATTCGCCAGTGGATATAAATGTAACCACCGCAGCACCCGCCGGAGCCCCTATCACGGTCAGCGCCTTTCAGGTCGCCCACCCCAGTATTCCGATCCCGGCGAAAGCACTTTCGCGATATTGGAAGATACTCGGTGCGACACTGACTGGCGACATAACGCTTCACTACCTCGATCCGACGGACATTCCTGGAACGGCGACCGAGGGCAACTTTGTCATACAGAAATTTGGTGCCGGATTTACTCAGCCCGGAGGCTCGGTCAACACCGCAGCTAACACGGCAACCGTCACCGGCCAGGCAACCGATGCCGCTGACTGGACGCTGGCGGAGCCGGCAGCCTTCGTCAGATACCAAAGCAAGACGAGCGGCAACTGGAACGACTTCAACACGTGGCAAGTGGATTCAGGGAGCGGCTTTGTCGATGCGGTCGCGGGCCAAACACCGACCTCCGCTATTGGCGCAGTCACGATCCGCAGTGGACATGTGGTCACAATCACCTCGAATGTGACTATTGACGAAACCACTGTCAATAGCGGCGGCACGCTGGCTTCGAATGTCAACACGACATTGAATGATGGGAGTGGTACGGATCTGACGATCGACGGTACTATGAACGTCGTCGGGGCCGCGGTATTGAACGGAGCGGGGAGCTTTGCGCTCAATTCGGGTGGCACGCTTGGGATTGGCGGCGCAAGCGGCATTACATCAGGGATAGCAGCATCGGGCAGTGTTCAAAATACCGGCGGCCGCACCTTCGACACCGCCGCGAACTATACCTACAACGGCAGCTCAGCCCAAGTAACCGGCAGTGGGCTGCCCGCAACAGTTAACAATCTTAAAATCAACAACAACGCCGGAGTCACGCTTAGTGCGGTCGCAACCATCAGTGGATCGCTGACTATCGGAGATTTGGTATCCAATAGCTTCTTCAACGATGGCGGATTCCAGATAACGTCGACCGGGACCTTGAATCTTTCCAATGCCAGTACATTCAAGTTAGGTTCGGTCGGCACAGGCACCAGCTTCCCAGCTTTCGCTACTCGCAACGTTTCCGTCATTACGACGGTCGAATATGCTTCGAATCAGCCGCAGACGATCGCAGCGGTCAACTACAGTAATCTAACGAGTAGCGGCAGCGGTGCGCGCACTCTCGCTTCCATCGGCACGATCGGGATTGGCGAAGCCTTTACGCCCGGAACCAACAGCTACACGATCACCGGCAGCACAATTGATTTCTTTAAGGCGACTAGTCAGACCATTCCCGCCTTCAACTACAACAATCTTTCGAACAGCGGCAACGGCCAGCGGACTTATGTCGGCACTGTCGGCATAGCGGGAACGTTCGACTACGGCGGCGGCGGGCCGCATACAGTCACCGGAAGCACTATCGAATTCAACGGCACCAGCGCACAGACGATGGCGTCGCAGGGCTTTACCTTCAACAACCTCACGATCAATAACGCAGCCGGGGTTACCGCTGGCACAACCGGGTCGCCCGTCAACGTGAATGGTACGTTGTCCCTTAAGAATGGCATGTTGACAAATGGAGTGGGTAACAATCTCACCATGGCCAACGGCGCCACTATCGATCGCTCGGGAGGCAGGATTGCGGCGACACCACTAGTTGTTGGCACTGACCAATACAATGTTACTTATTCGGGATCAGCGACGCTCATTGCTGAGCCGGAAATTCCATCGAGCTCTTCCGTGCTCGGCAATCTCACCTTGTCGCAAACGGCGGGGGATATTGATGCGACAGCTTTCGGTTCGAACATCACAGTCAACGGCACATTAACGATGAATCAGAGCACCGACCTGGCGTTGGGCTCGAATGTCCTGGTGATGGCTGCGGGCAGCGCGCCGGCGACTGGCGGCACTGGACAAGGCGACATTAACGGCAAAGTCAGACGCACTAATTTTCTTTCAGGCACCAGCTATAACTTTGGCAGCCCATTTGTTCGCTTTGGCTCTTTCACTTTTGTGGGCGCGCCCAGCCAGGTGGATGTGACGATGATTCCGCAACGACCGGAAACATTTTCCCAGGCCGTCAAACGCACATTTCAGATCGATGTCAGCGGCGGAACTGCTTTAATTACCACGTTGCGTCTGCACTATCGTGACGACGTTGACACTCTGAATGGAAACAGCGAGGGCAGCCTTGATTTGTGGAAGGGTCCAAGCTGGACCGATCTGCCGACGCTGACTCGCAACGCGCCTGACAATTGGGTGGAGACTGACAACGTTGCCACCTTCTCGCCGTGGACGTTTGCGAATACTTCGCCGCCGGGACCTGGACCAACCGCGGTGAAGCTTTCGAAGTTCAACGCTGCCAGTTTCGTTGACGGTGTGCAATTGACTTGGGAAAGTGGTTTCGAAGTTAACAATCTTGGTTACCGTCTCTATCGCGAGCAGAACGGCAAGCGCACGCGCGTTACGCCTTCGATCGTTGCCGGCTCGACTTTGCTGGTGGGCCAGGGCAACCGGCTGACTGCCGGCTACTCTTACTCCTGGTTTGATCCGCAGGGCACAGCGGACACGGCCTATTACCTGGAAGCGATTGATTTGGATTCCAGCCGGCAAACGCATGGTCCAATCTATCCTTTTGGCGGCTCGCGCAATAGTGTTTCACCAAAACGACAGCGGGCCCTGTTGTTGAACGAACTCGGAAAATCGCTCGCGACTAATTCTGGTGGCGCCGATGCGAGCGGTTGGCCGGCGTCGATGCCGGCGGCAGCACGCAGCGAGACGCTGAAACTGAAACCGCAATCGCTCGCGGCGCAACAGGCAATCGCCGGTGGCAAGGCAGTGAAACTTCAAGTGCGGCGGACAGGTTGGTATCGCGCGACGCAACCGGAACTGGTTGCCGCGGGATTTGATCCATCTTCCGACGCGCGACTGTTGCAGTTGTACGTTGACGGCGAAGAAGTGCCGGTGCGCTTGAGTGCGGAAGGCGCGCGGCTTAACGCGAACGACACGCTCGAGTTTTACGGCGTGGCGCTGGATACACAAACGACCGACACGCGTACTTACTGGCTGGTCAATGGAACCACAGCCGGCAAGCGCATCAGCGCCAAGCGCAACAAGATCAAGGCGGACGATCAGAACTGGACGGAAAGTCCGGGGCTGCGCAGTTTTGCATTCACCGCCGAGCGCCGCGAGAAATTGATCTATTCGCCGCGCCTCTTGAACGGCGACGGCGAGAACATTTTCGGCGCGCTGATCTTTACCGACCCGACGGAGCAAACGCTGGCGGTCAAGAATTTCGATCGCGAAGCTGCAACGCCGGTGCAGTTGGAAGTTGCCTTGCAGGGTCTGACCGCTCAGGCGCATGAAGTGCGCCTCATGCTCAACGGCGCTGACCTTGGCAGCATGACCTTCGCTGCTTCCGCACATTCAACCGCCACGTTCACAGTCAACCGCGCCTTGTTACATGAAGGCGACAACACAGTTTCGCTGGCCAGTAGCAACGGCGACGCTGACATAAGTTTCGTCGACTACGTGCGGCTGACTTATGCGCATCAATACACGGCCGACAATAACGCGCTCAGGTTCAGCGTGCCTGGCGGCGGCGTCGTTCGCGTTGACGGCTTTAGCACCGCGAACATTCGCGTCGTCGACATTACCGACCCGAATTCACCGCTCGAGTTGGCTACTTCCGGCAGCCCGTCGGGCGCGGGTTACTCAGTCAAGGTCCAGGCGCTGGGCAACGAGACGCGCACGTTGATGGCTTTCGCCGATGACATGACGGCCCATCCGGCGTCAATCACCGCGAACCAGCCTTCGAAATGGAACGCGAGCACCAACGGCGCGGATCTGGTGATCATTACGCACAAAGATTTCCGCCAGGCAGTCGAACCGCTGGCTGCTCTGCGTCGCAATCAGGGCTTGAGCGTCGCCGTAGTTGACGCTGAAGACGTCTACGACGAATTCAGTTATGGCGCGCATACGCCGTCGGCGATTAAGGCTTTCTTAATGAATGCCGCCGGGACCTGGGCGCGCAAGCCCGGCTATCTGCTGTTGGTTGGAGACAGCAGTTGGGACCCGCGCAACTTTATGGACCAGGGCGCCAATGATTTCGTGCCGACGAAATTGATCGACACGAATTACATGGAAACTGCTTCCGACGATTGGCTGGTGGATTTCACCGGCCAGGGTCGCGCGGAGATGGCCCTTGGCCGTCTGCCCGGACGCACGGCGGCGGAAGTTAGTTTGATGGTTTCCAAGATCATGGCGTACGAGCAGGAGAGGGAACTGAACGCACCGTTGCGCGGCGCAGTCATGGTTGCCGACAACGGTTTTGAATCGCAGAGCGCACAGACCAGCGCGCTGCTGCCGGCCGGCGTAGCCAAACAGTCGCTCAACCGCGCGGCCATCGGCAACGATGATCTGATGCGCGGCCAGTTGCTGGATGCGCTGAATCAGGGACCGATGATCGTTAACTTCTACGGTCACGGTTCGGTAGGAGTATGGACCGGCGCCGGCGTGCTCGATTCGGATCTTGCCGACACGCTGACGAACACCAATCGCTCGTCGATTTATTTGATGATGACTTGTTTGAATGGCTACGCGCACGACGCCTATGTCGACAGTCTCAGCGAGTCGGTGTTGAAAGCGCCGAATGGTGGCGCGGTTGCGGTCTGGGCTTCATCCGGCTTCACGCCAACCGAGCCGCAGTTTGCGATGGACTCGCAATTTTACCGGCTGCTGTTTGGCGGTCAGCCGCTGCGTCTGGGCGAAGCAGCACGGCAAGCCAAGCTGGCGACGACCGATCTGGATGTGCGACGCACCTGGATTCTGCTCGGCGACCCGACGATGCGGGTTCGTTGATAGGCTGAGTGGAGGCTGGGAATAGGAGAAAAGAAATTTACCATTTGCCATTTTCCATTGCTGAAGGCAGGGCGGGCTATTCGATACAGGCTGCCATTAAGCTGCCATTAATATTGGCATTTATGCCCTGTCGGCCGGTCCGAATCTCCCCGACGCCGTGTTCCAAATGAAAAATGGCAAATGGCAAATGGAAAATCTGTCCCTTTTCGACGCAGTCTAATCCTATCGCAATAATCCGAAGCCATACGCTTGGCGCTGCGCCGCTCTCCGTGTAAACTTCAACCGCCAACTAGACCGCAGTCTGGTGTTCCACAAAAATCCGGCTAAGAAGCTCACCAGCTCGCATTCCCGGATGTCCAGGAATTCCGATAATCATCGGCATTAAAGATTAATTAAGAATAGATATCGCCCCAAATGAGAGAACCTTCAGATTTATCCAAAGCCCTCGAAATTATTTTGAAGAATTCGGCGCTGGAGCAGTCGAACGGTTCCGCGCGCAACGGCCACGCAAATCCGCCGATCGTTACCTACGGCGAAGAAGCCACGCCTGAAGGCGAGATGCACTTGCTTGATTACTGGAAGACGATTCGCAAGCGTCTGTGGCTGATCGTTGGTTTGGCCTTGATCGTTGGCGCCATCACGGCGCTGCGGCAGGCGCGACAGCCGGACATCTATCAGGCCCGTGCGCGGGTGCAGGTCGGCGCCGAGACGTACAGCCCGGCCATGGGCGCGTCCCGAGGCGAATCTTATTATCCGGACAACAGCTACATGGAGCCTGAGTTCTTCAACACTCAGGTGCAGATTCTCACCAGCCCGACTCTGCTGCGACGGGTCGCCAGAAATCTTGATCTCGAACACAACCGTACTTTTCTGGATGGACGAACTGAAAATCGCTCAACCTGGAAAAGTCTTTTAAGCATGTTTGGCTTCGGACAGAAACCGCAGCCAAAAAATCAAAACGTAGTATTGCCCGACACCAGCACGCCGGCACTCGCGAGCAACGGTTTCTCGCCAGACGATCCGGCGGAAGTTGAGCGGCTAACGCCTTACGTCGAATCGCTCCAGGGAATGGTCGACGTCGAACAGGTGAAGAAGACGTATTTGATCGACCTTCGAGCCACGCATACCGATCCGGCGGTTGCCACCAAGGTGGTAAATGCCATGGCCGACGCTTTTGCTTTGTGGAACCTGGAAGTCAAAACCAAGACGAACACCGTAGCCGGGTCGTATTTGCAAAAACGCATTGCGGAACTGCAATCACAAATTCGCAGCGGCGAAGAGCAGTTGGTTAACTACGCGCAAAGCCACGAAATTCTTTCGCTCGACGCCAGCCAGAACACCGTTGTTGAGCGGCTCGCGGGCCTGAATAAAGAATTGTTGGAAGCAGAGAACGATCGCGGTCTCGCCGAAGCCGCGTATCGCACCATCCAACTGCCGGGCGCCACGGAAGCAAATGCGGAAGTCAGCGACAAACAGATTGCCGAACTCAAGTCGCGCCTGGGAGAGCTGCGCCAGAAACGCGCGCAGTTGCTGTTGACCGACACCGAAGAGTCGCCGGAAGTAAAAGATGCAACGCAGCAAATAGCCACGCTCGAGAAACAGCTTGCAGATACCCGCGGCAGTGCCAAGCAGGTAATTACCACCAATCTTGAAGTCAATTACCGCAAGGCGCTCGATCGCGAAAAGACCCTGCGCGATTCTTTTAACAAACAGCGCGCGGAAACCGTGCAGCAGAACCAGGCCGCCATCAACTACAACATTCTCAAACAGGAAATTGAAACGAACAAAGGCTTGCTGGCGGGCTTGATGCAGCGTTCGAAAGAGAATGACGTGACCATGGCGGGTACGCCAAACAACATTCACGTGGTCGATTACGCCTCCATTCCTAAAGGAGCAATTGGTCCCCGGCGCATGCAAGCGGTAATGCTGGCCATGGTCTTGGCCATAGCGTTCGGAATTGCGCTGGCGCTGTTCCTTGAATATCTGGACGACACCGTAAAGGATTCCCGCGACGTCGAAACCGGGCTGCGGTTGCCGTCGCTGGCCATCATTCCCATCGCCGGTAGATCGAGGCAACGGTTCCTTCCGATTTCGCGCGCGCTGCAACGTACGAACGGCAATGGCGCCAGTCCTGAGTTGCTGATTAATAACGCCGGTTCGACGGTGCAGGCCGAAGCCTATAAACACTTGCGCACTTCGATTCTCTTATCGACCGCCGGCCGAGCGCCGAAGAGCCTACTGGTTACGTCCAGCGTGCCTGCCGAAGGAAAAACCACCACCGTAATCAATACGGCCACCGTGCTCGCACAAACCGGCGCGCAGGTTTTGATAATTGACGCCGACATGCGCCGCCCTCGTTTGCATCAAGTGTTGGACATGAGCAACGACGACGGACTGAGCGCCATTCTGTCGAGTGATATGACCGAGGCGGATGTTCTTTCGAAGATAAAAAAATACCAGGATACGAATATCTATCTGTTGAGTTCAGGCGCCATTCCACCGAACCCCGCCGAGCTGCTCGGCTCTTCCCAGATGAAACAGTTGCTGGACATCGTAGGCAATAATTTCAACTACGTCGTGATCGATTCCCCGCCGATTGCTTCATTCACCGATGGCGTGCTGATTTCCGCGCTGGTGGACGGTGTGCTGTTGGTGGTCCATGGAGGCAAGACGTCACGCCAGGTAGTTAAGCGCGCGCGACAGATGCTGCACGAAATCGGCGCGAAGATTATTGGCGTGGTGTTGAATAAGGCAGACGTGCGCGCAGGCAGCGACTATTACTATCATTACGGCTACAACGGCTACTATTCGCGCACCGAAGAAACAAATTCGCCGAGTGAGAGTACGTCGGTGACGCTCGTGCAAAAATAGCGCAACGACAGCTGCCGCTGCGATTGCGAATTCCAACCTGCAAGACTTATTATTCTTTCCCCGCGCCGCCGGAGTGGCGAAATTGGTATACGCACCAGACTCAAAATCTGGCGAGGTCAAACTCATGTCGGTTCGAGTCCGACCTCCGGCACCATAGTTTTCAACCTTTCGCAAGACCAAGTCCTTCGCCGGCTAATTCAAAACGGAGTCGAGATGCCAGATTATCTGCGAAGCTTCGCTACCCCAAACAACCCACAGCGCAAAAAGCCCGACGCTCCGAAGATTCGAATACTAACCGCGCTGCATCGACCGCTTTCGTCCACATTTCTCTGCAACACGTGTAAACGCGGCACTTACCCCCGTGTAAAAACATGTTTGCCACGGGTTGGTAAAACTTGTAGAATGGCATCCGGGCCCATCTGCGGGACTATTTCCATCTCGCCCCTCGTACCCCTTCGCGAAACCCTCTCGAGGCCACGTCAGGCGGTAACTGCACCGCAATCCCCCTTTTCTGTAGGAGTCGGAACAAATGTCTACAAGTGCGAAGTCCCGAATTTTGATTGTCGATGACGAGCCGGAGATAACGGCCATACTGTCCGATCTATTCAGCGGTGAGCACTATTGCATGACTGCAGGATCGGCTGAAGAGGCACTCCAGCGGCTGTTGGCGTCCGAGTATGAGCTAGTGATCAGCGACATCACCATGCCCGGCATGAGCGGCCTCGACATGATTCCGCAGGTCAAGAGTATGGCGCCCAACACGGTGGTGGTGATGATCAGCGGCATGCAAACGGTCGAGAGCGCCATTGGCGCCTTGCGGCTTGGGGCCTTTGATTATGTTATGAAGCCGTTCGATCTGCGACAGGTGGAGGCAGTGGTCAAGCGCGCGCTCGAACATCAGGATCTGATAGTTGCCAAGGAGCGCTATGAAGGACATTTGGAAGAACTTGTCGAGCAACGCACGGCGGAACTTGATGATGCTTTGAATTCGCTTGAGGACGCGTATCGGTCAACTTTGAAAGCGCTGACGGCTGCGCTCGAGACCAGGGACCTGGAAACACATGGACATTCGGAACGTGTCGTGACGTACAGCTTACGGCTTGGCCGCGAGTATGGACTCGACAACCAACGCATCAAGGCGCTTGAGTTTGGTTCGTTGCTTCACGACATTGGAAAAATCGGAGTACCCGATTCTATTTTACGGAAGCCGGCGAAGTTGACGGATCAGGAGTGGGTGCTCATGCGCGAACATCCGTCCCACGGCCAGCAGATCTTGCGCGGCATTCACTTTCTCGAAGGCGCGGCGCGCGTTGTGGCGCAACATCACGAAAAGTGGGATGGCTCAGGATACCCGTTGGGCTTGCGGGGTGAAGACATCGATTTGTGCGCGCGTATATTTTCGGTAGCTGATGCCTTCGATGCGATGACGAGCAATCGCGTGTACCGCAAAGGCAAATCATATGAAGCGGCTGCGAAAGAACTCAATGAGTGGGCCGGTACGCAGTTTGATCCAAAAGTCGTCGAGGCCTTTCATCGGGTACCCAAAGCTGATTGGGAGGAGTTGCATGCACGATCGTTGCTGAAGAAAGAAGAGAACATCGAAGTGCACCGCATGATCCAGATGCTTGAGTCGCAACTCGAGGCGGTTGTCAGCTAGAGTCAGAGGTCGGAAGGCAGAGAGAGAGGCCGGAAGTCAGAGGTCAGAGGTCAGCCAGAACTCTGGTTTGACACTGGCCTCTTTTCATTTTGGATCTAAATTCTAAATTCGGACTTCTGCCTTCTGCCTTCTGACCTCTGACCTCTGACCTCTGACCTGTGACTTCTGACTTCTGACTTCTGACCTCTAATCTTTAGGACCTCTGACTTCTGACCTCTGATCTTTAGGGCTGCAAAGGCACCACATAGCCGCGCCGCGAACGCAAGGTCAGTCCGACGCGACGTGAGGCGACGTCGATGCGCCGGTATTCACCTTTAGACGCAGACGAGAGCGGCCTCTTTGGACGATAGGTGACGACGTATTCGGAACCAATCTCGCGTGCCGCTTCCCGGGCCTGTGCAATCATTTCATCGCTTGCTGTCGGCAAGTAAATTCGCCCGCCAGTTTCGTCAGCCAGCGCCGTCAGCGCCTGCTCGCTTTTTTTTATGTCCGCCTCGTAAGCCTTGCGCTGCCGGCGCATCGCCGGATCGAAGCGCAAGGTCACTCCATAAGTTGGACTGCGTGTTTGACCCGGCGGCATGGTTGTATCGTTACTCGAAATTGGATCGTGATTGGTGGGCAGCTGGCCCGTTTCAAAAGGAGGATTATTTTTTTTGTCCTTCTGCAGAACAAATTCGGTGTAGCTGATGATATGAACGGTCGCGCGCGTGGCCGCCAGCCGTTTAAGAGCCTGGAGCTTGTCGGTCTTGCCGCCGGCAGTTTCAACGCCGTCGGTTATGAACACAACATGGCGGCTTCCTTCGGGGCGGTCTTTCAGTTGTTCGGCTGCCGCAACGATCGCATCCGCAAAACGCGCGCGCTTGCCCGACGAGAGTTTAGTCTTCAGCGCCTTTAGAATGGTTTGCCGATCCTGCGTCCATGGCTGTAGCAACTCGACTTTGTTATTGAACTGCATCGTGGCGATCCAGGTGTTCGCTGAAAGCTGATTCACGAGGGCCGCCGCTACGTCACGTGTGAGACTAGTTTTTTTGGATAATCCGCCCAGCCCGCTCAGTTCGCCTCCAGTATCGAGCACAAGCACAACGTTCGCCGGAATGTGCCGCACGCTTCTGATTTGCTGGGCCACGCCGTCCTCAAGAACCAGGATGTCGTCGGGCACCACGGTCGGATCGTAATGGCCGTATTGATCGACTGCCACGATTGGCAAACGCACCTCTTCTGTAAAAACGCGAACGGGTTCTTCCTGAGCATTTGGCGTCGGAGTCGGGGAGGGAATTCGGTTTGGCTGTTGAGCTTGAATAGAAAAAGTTGCAAGCAGAATAAAAAGCAACAACGGAAGCGTCGAAAATTTTTTCGGCAAGTTAGTTGACAGCCTTTCGAGGGTTTACTTTTGCCGGGGTAGGATGCAACCGAGGCCTACTTCGCGTTGCCTTAAATTTGTCTGCGCGAAATTAGTTTGGGCTTCGACCTTTAGATAGCTGCGGGGAAAGTCACACTGAAGTTCGAATTCTACACTTGTGACCTTCAACCAGCCGCTTGTCTTGCCTGGGATTGCACCGCGGTAATGGCGACGGCATCGACAATGTCTTCCGCTTTGCAACCGCGCGACAAATCGTTCGCGGGCTTGTCCAGTCCCTGAAGAATCGGGCCGATAGCCGTGGCTCCCGCCAGTCGCTCCGTCAATTTGTACGCGATGTTGCCCGATTGCAGATCCGGAAAGATCAAAACATTTGCGCGACCGGCAAGCGGTGAGCCCGGCGCCTTTGATTCTGCGACCGCGGGAACGAGGGCCGCGTCGGCTTGCAATTCGCCATCGATCTCCAGTTGTGGTGCGCGGGCTTTAACTGTGCGCGTCGCTTCCACGACTTTGTCCACCAACTTATGTTTGGCGCTGCCTTTGGTCGAGAAGGAAAGCATTGCGACGCGCGGCGTGGCGCCCAACAATGCGCGACATGAATCGGCGGACGCGATCGCAATTTCGGCCAGTTCGGCGGCGGACGGTTCGATCACTACGCCGCAATCGGCATAGATTAACGCGCCATTATTTCCGAATTCGCGTCCGAAACTGCTGTCAGGCAACGCCATCAAAAAGAAACTCGATACCAATTTGAATCCGGAACGCACCCCAATGCAGTGCAACGCCGCGCGCACCGTATGCGAAGTTGTATTTGTAGCGCCGGCAACCGAGCCATCCGCCTGGCCCAGGCGGACCATCATGTTGCCGTAGTAAAGCGGATCGTTCATCAAAGTGCGGGCTTCGTCGGCCATCAGTCCCTTGGCGCGGCGCATTTCATGAAAAATGCCAACCATCTTTTCGAAATCCGGCGCCCGCCGGTGGTCCAACACGGTTATGCCGCCGAGATCTGCGCCCTCGCGTTGTGCCGTTTCACGAATAGTCGTTTCGTCGCCGAGCAACGTTATGCGCGCCAGCCGCTGACCCGCGCAAAGTGCCGCCGCTTTTACTGTGCGCGGATCGTTTCCTTCAGGAAGGACGATGTGTTGGGGCCGCGAGGCAGCGCGTTGACGAATGCGTTCAAGAATGTCCATAGAGAAAGAGATCTGCTTGCAGGTTGTACGAGAAAAGTGAGTCTAGCGAACCCGGGCTAAGAGAACAAGTTCTAATCAGCCGCGGATTAGCGCGGTTGATGCGAATCTGAAAGGACTTTACATTTTATTTCCCGGCTCTTGATCTGATTCGCGAATATCTGCGCAAATCCGCGGCTAATTTTCCTAAGATTACCTGCCGGCCTAAAGTCGTGATAACTTAATCATCAACCAGCAGTTTACAAACGAGGTAGTTTACGGAGGCGCGATGTCTGCTTTATTGGCCCGGCGGCGACTAAGAAACCTTTTGCTCTTTATACCCAACATGGTGCTGCTTTGCGCGCGTCTATTGACCGACTCGCGTGTGCCGGCGACCGAACGCGCGCTGTTGGCGGGCGCCATCGTTTACGCAATCATTCCGTTTGATTTGATCCCCGACATGATTCCGTTTGTCGGGCAGGTTGACGATGCCTACCTCATCGCGCTGACGTTGCTCAGGCTGCTGGAGCGAACGGATCCGAAAGTAGTGCGCGAGCATTGGAACGGTGGCGGCGACGTGGTTGAACTTATCAATGCCGCGGCCCTGTTGGCGGGAAAGTTTTTACCAACTCGCATCAGGCGCATATTGTCAGCGCGAGTTGAAGTTGCGCCCGGCAAACTCGAAGACATTAAGGGTATTCCCAAGCCGCTGTTGGTGGCACGTCCGGAAGCGGAAATAGTCGGCAGTCGGCAGTAGCAGTCGGCAGAAAGTACAAAGTCGGGAGAACGAGTTTCCTGCCTACTGCTACTGCCGACTGCCGACTGCTTTGAGCATAGTCAGCAGTTTTTCGTGGATCCCGTCAAAGCCTCCATTCGACATTATCGCCAGCACGTCGCCTTCCCGAAGTTGGGGCCGCAGGTGTTCGATGATTTCCGCGGCATTCGCCAGCGCAAAAGCGGGCTTGTCCTGTTTCGCGATCTCCTCAATTAATTTGCCGGTATCGAGCGTTTTACCTTTTTCCAACGCCTTCTGACTATCAAACACGCCGGCCAGAATGACGTAATCCGCGTCCACAAAAGCGCGCGCGTATTCGTTTTGAAAAACTGCCAGGCGCGACGACCATGAGCGCGGTTCAAACACGGCGATCAGCCGGCGCGAAGGATAGCGATTTCGCAATCCGCGCAGCGTCTCGCGCACTGCCGTCGGATGATGAGCAAAGTCGTCGATTACTGTGACGCCTTTTTCCTCGCCTCGTACCTCGGCCCGGCGCCGAACGTTCTTGAAGGTGGCGAGCGCCGCGCGAATTGTTTCGCGGTCAATTCCCCAAGCGTCGGCAGCAATGATCACTGCCAGACAATTTAAAAAGTTGAATTCGCCGATAAGCGGTGTTTGAAAATCGCCCCACTGCTTGCCTTCACAAGTGACGGTGAATTTACTTGACTCGCCCGAGAAGTCAGTGTTCGTCACGCGCCATTTCACAGCTTCGGTCGTACCAAACGTTTCCAGTTGGGTAAAAAGTTTCCGGCCCATCTCGCTAACAACCTCGCGTACGTGCGGGCTGTCCCAGCCGACGATCAAGCGGCCGTTTGCGGGCACTAGATTCATCAATCGTTGGAACGCAAGTTTGACCGCATCGAGATTAGGATAAATGTCAGCATGGTCAAACTCGATGTTATTTACTATCGCGATTTCAGGCAGGTAGTGCATGAACTTCGGGCCCTTATCGAAATAGGCGGTGTCGTATTCGTCGCCTTCGATAATGAAGAAATCGCTGTCTGTTACGCGAAAGCTAACGCCGAAATTTTGCGCCACGCCGCCAATCAAAAAAGATGGATCAAGGCCGCCCTGGTCCATCACCCAGGCGGCGATGCTGGTCGCAGTCGTTTTCCCATGCGTACCTGCAATCACCAGCGAGCGACGCCCGCGTATGAATTCTTCCTTTACTACTTCGGCTTGCGAACGATAGACCAGCTTGCTGTTAAGTGTCGCTTCAAGTTCCGGGTTACCGCGGGGAATGGCGTTGCCAACTATTACGCAATCAGGCGCAGGCTCGAGATGCGCTGCGCTGTAGCCCTGTTGTTTCACCTCAATACCGAGCCCGGCCAACATCGTCGACATCGGCGGATAAACATTCTCGTCGGACCCGGTGACGTGGTGACCACGCGCCTGCAGCATTCCGGCAAGCGCGGCCATCGCAGTGCCGCAGATTCCGATCAAGTGATAGTGCATATTAGAGGAAGAAAACTGCCAGGAAAGTTATTGCGCCAAAGTATGAACCGGCAGGCTGCGGCTCAGTTGCTTAATGAATCGCGTACTTCCATCGAGGTTGAATCTTTTATCGCGCCTGCCACAGCACGATGACCCTCATACCATTCGACGGTGCGTCTTAGACCTTCCTCGAAAGGCACCTGGGCGCGAAACCCAAATCTTTCAAACGCGCGCGAGACTTCGAGTCGTCGGCGAGGCTGACCATCGGGCATGTCTGTCCGCCAGCGTATCTCGCCTTCAAAGCGGGTAAACTTCACAATCAACCGCATCAGTTCCGATATAAGAATGTCGTTGCCTGTTCCAATATTTACCGGATCACTCTCGTTGTAAATTGCCGCTGCACGAACAATCGCTTCGGCGCAATCGTCTACATAAAGAAATTCGCGCGAAGCGGTTCCCGTTCCCCAGGCTTCGACAAAGGACGCGCCACTCTCCCGAGCTTCTACGCATTTACGAATCAGCGCCGGGATCACGTGTGAAGATTCCGGGTTGAAATTATCGCCTGGTCCATAAAGATTCGCCGGTAACAGAAAGATAGAATTAAAGCCGTACTGCTGGCGATAGCTCTGCGCCTGCACCAGCATCATTTTCTTTGCCAAGCCATAGGGTGCGTTTGTCTCTTCAGGATACCCATTCCAAACATCATCTTCGCGAAAGGGCGTGGGCGTAAATTTGGGATACGCGCAAACCGTTCCCAGCGCGACAAACTTTTTCACACCATGTTGACGAGCTTGCTCGATGAGCTGAACGCCCATCATCAGGTTTTCATAGAAGAACTTTCCGGGGTTCTCCTGGTTGGCGCCGATGCCGCCCACCACCGCCGCAAGGTGAATGATTAGGTCGGGTCGCGTTTCCGAGAGCGCTCGCTCGATGTCTGAAGCGTCGACAAGATTATATTCGCTCTTTCGAGGGGCGAACACTTTCAAGTCGCTGAAACTATGTAAACGCTCGACAATAAAGCGTCCCAGAAAGCCGTTACCGCCGGTCACCAGCACACGCTGGAAAGGAAAGGCTTCGTTCATGTTCTTTATCATTCGTCGTCGACAGCCCGCCTCATTAGCGAGCCGGCGAGGGACCTGTGTCGCCGAATACTTCGGCCCTCTCTTTATTTTGCAGAAGTGTCATGTCTGCGTCGACCATGATTTGCACCAACTCTTTAAACGTAACTTTAGGCTCCCAATTGAGGGCGCGTTTTGCTTTTGTCGCATCGCCAATGAGCAGATCAACTTCAGTCGGTCGTAAGTATTTTGGATCTAACTCGACATACTCATGCCAGTCCAGATCCAGGTAAGAAAAAGTCTCTTCCAAAAACTCACTTACAGAATGTGTTTCACCAGTGGCAATGACATAGTCGTCAGGTAGATCCTGCTGAAGCATTAACCACATAGCTTCAACGTATTCTTTTGCGTAACCCCAATCGCGTTTGGCATCCAAATTTCCCAGGTAAAGTTTTTTTTGCAGGCCCGCTTTGATGCGGACGGCGGCGCGAGTGATCTTGCGCGTAACAAAGGTCTCGCCGCGCCGCGGGCTTTCGTGGTTAAAGAGTATGCCGCTCGCGGCGAACAGACCATACGACTCGCGATAATTCACCGTCATCCAGTGCGCATACACCTTTGCGGCGCCATAAGGACTGCGCGGGTAAAACGGCGTAGTCTCTCGCTGCGGCACCTCCTGAACTTTGCCAAACATTTCCGAGCTGCTCGCCTGATAAAACTTTGACTTGCCGCCCGTCTCACGAATAGCTTCGAGAATCCGGACAGTGCTCAGCGCAGTTACATCGCCAGTATATTCAGGAATATCAAAACTGACGCGGACGTGACTCTGCGCTGCCAGGTGGTAGACCTCGTCAGGCTGGATGCGATAAAGAAGTTTAATAAGATTGGTTGAGTCGGCGATATCGCCATAATGTAGAAAAAGGCGCACGCCATTGATGTGCGGATCTTTGTACAAGTGATCGATGCGCCCGGTATTAAAGGTCGAGGCACGCCGGATAATCCCATGGATCTCATAACCTTTTTCCAGTAGGAATTCGGCAAGATAAGAGCCGTCCTGGCCAGTGATTCCGGTGATTAATGCTTTTGTCATCTTCAGTGATGTTTATGTGTCGTTCGCGCTTGCAGTAAGTTCAAAGGACAATCTCAACTATAACAAAACGCTTCACTATTTGAAGCGAGGGTAGCCCTCGTCGCGTTTGTTGAGTATGCGCTCATCAGGCAAAGGCCAGTTGATGTCGAATGCCGGGTCGTTCCAGGGATATCCCCTACTGGCTTCGGGCGTGTAAACTTCTGAAACTTGATAAAACACCTCCGTATCATCTTCTAGTGCTTGAAACCCATGGGCCACGACACCGGGAAGGTAAAGCATGAGACGGTTCTCTTGTGTAAGCCGCACCCCGACCCACTGTTTGAAAGTGGCTGAAGTGGGACGCAGATCCACGGCGACGTCGAAGATTGAGCCGCGCGTGCAGCGCACGAGTTTCGTCTGTCCATAAGGCGCAGCCTGATAGTGCAAGCCGCGCAGTGTTCCGCGCCGTCGATTGTAAGAGACGTTGTTTTCCACGAACCCGCCGACCAGACCGCGCGCCTCAAACTCACGCTGCGAAAAAGATGGCGCGAAGAAACCTCGTTCATCCTCGAAACGCTCGAGCTCGATGATGTAGACACCTTTCAACTTACTCTCAGTAAAGATCATTTCGGTAGATTCACAACCCCCAGGGCGTACAGTTTTTTGTCGCTTGTCGTCTCCGTGAATTGTGGTGCTCACGGGTGTCACGCCTTCTGATAAATCTTGCGGCCACGCTCGTACAGCGGACTTCCACCCACCAGGCAATACGCGAGTTTATGGACCATCGTTCGTTCAACGATCGCCCTCGGATAAAGACGAAGCGCTCGGAACGCCATCCGCGCTGCCCCCTTGCGATCGTTGCCGCTCAAGTAATAGCCACCGCTCGTAAAAAACATATTTACCATGGCGCGCCGTTCTAACCGGCGAATTTCCGCAGGCACGTCGTCGCGCTGGAAGAATTTGCGATACATGTATTCCAATTCCGGCGCCGCTTTTGCCGCTTGCGCAATTGTTTTCGACTCGGAATGCAACCGGTAAGTTGAAAGGGTTTCGCGAAAATATGCGATGGTATGTTTCATCCCCGCTCTCAGCCAGAAGTCCCAATCCATGAAGTAGTAGTAATGCGGATCCAGCAGGCCCACCTCGTCCACTACGCGGCGGCGAATGAACGCGGAGGGTTGCGCAATGGGGTTTTCACACTCGACGACGAACTTCTCGTAATCAAATATGCCGCGGCTCTTGCTCTTCTCAATCGGAGTTCCATTTTCCTCGGTGAAAAGCGTGTCGCCAAATACGATGTCGACTTCCGGATGCTGACCGAAATAGGCGACGACTTTTTCCAGCGCGCCGGGCAGCAATGTGTCGTCGGAATTCAACCAGGTCACAATCTCTCCTCGGCAGCGTTGCCAACCTTTGTTGATAGTCGGCGTCTGACCCATGTTGGGCTGACTCTCCCATTCGATGCGCCCCGCATACTCGGCAAGAATCTGCGGCGTGGCGTCGGTCGAGCCGTCATCAAGCACAAGGTACTCGACGCGTGCATAGTTCTGTCCCAGCACGCTGTCGATGGTGTCGCGCAGGAAGTGACACTGGTTGAACGTTGGCGTCACAATCGAGACTAAGGGCAGTTCAGCTCGCGTCACGGTATGGTCCAGACTACTCATCAATTTCTGCATTCAGAAGTTCAAGGCTTTAATTGGCGGTGGGTGTTGAGAGTTTCCGCTGGTTATTCTTCACGATTCGGGTTTGCTCTGGGTGCGATTTAGTGTGGCAATATAGCATACGGCCTGAAGGTTGCCCAACAACACCAGGCTCTTGCTAGTTGGTAAATCTTGCTGCAAATGTTCGATAAACTTTCGGGAACGCCTGGCCACATTACTTACTTCAGAGTTTTCTTTAGTTTGTCGCGCGATGCGCCAGGTCAAAGCTCCTCGAATCCCACCGAATCCACTACGGTGCGCTCGATTACAGTCCCCGCGGCGGCGTGTTATTCTCTCTTTCACACGAACTCATTTTAGGGGAGAAAGTTTAGATGTCAGTTGCGATAGTCACCGGGTCGTCCGGCTTGATCGGGAGCGAGACGGCCAAGCTGCTTCATGAAAAAGGGATGGAAGTAGTAGGCATTGATAACAACATGCGCAGTTATTTTTTCGGCGAAGAGGCTTCAACCAGCTGGAACACGGAGCATCTGCAAAAGACACTTAAGAATTTTAGGCATTACTCCCTCGATGTTCGCGATCAGGAAGGTGTCGCCAGGATATTCAGAGAATTCGGTGGAAACATCGGACTGGTGGTCCATACGGCGGCGCAACCTAGTCATGATTGGGCAGCGCGAGAGCCACTTACAGACTTTACAATCAACGGGGTTGGCACGCTGGTTATGCTGGAAGCAACGCGGCAATCGTGTCCGGACGCTACGTTCATTTTCACCTCAACGAACAAAGTATATGGAGACACCCCGAACAACCTGCCCCTGATTGAATTGGAGAATCGTTGGGAAGTTGAACCATCGCATCCGTTTGCGAAAGACGGTATCGACGAGACGATGAGCATTGATCAATCGAAGCACAGTCTCTTTGGCGCCAGCAAGGTTGCTGCCGATCTATTGACTCAGGAGTACGGACGCTATTTTGGAATGAAAACGGGAACGTTTCGCGGCGGCTGTTTGACTGGGCCAGCGCACTCCGGGGCCGAACTTCACGGGTTCCTTGCGTATCTTGTCAAGTGCGTTGTCACCGGCAAGAAATATACGATCTATGGTTACAAAGGTAAGCAGGTGCGCGACAACATAAGCTCTTATGATCTTGTAAACGCCTTCTGGCATTTCTTTCAGAATCCCAGGGAAGATGGAGCCGTCTACAACATCGGTGGTTCACGACACAGTAATTGCTCGATGATCGAAGCGATCCGCTTAGCTGAGGATTTGTGTGGCAGGGAACTGAATTATACGCTTTCGGAAGAGGCACGTTCCGGGGATCACATTTGGTGGATCAGCGACGTCGGCAGGTTCAAGCAGGATTATCCCGAGTGGTCCTACCGCTACGACATGAAAAGAATTATGGAAGAGATTGTCGAGGCAACGCGGGAACGAGCACACGCGCAAATCGGATAAGCCACTCAACAGCGAATCGATCGAGTTAGCTGCTACTGGTAGGAAGCCTGACGCCCCGATTCTTGCATCGCGGCTTCCAGGTCGGATTGAACCATCTCCTTAATCAGATCCAGAAACGTCCGCGTCGGGTTCCAGCCCAGCTTACTTTTCGCTTTCGTGGCATTGCCGATTAATAGTTCGACTTCGGAAGGACGTTGCAGCTTCGGATCGATCTTCACATAGTCCAGGTAATTAAGCCCGACCTCCGCAAATGCCAGTTCGCAAAACTCGCGCACCGAGTGGGTTTCACCGCTCGCCACAACGTAATCGTCAGGCTCAGGTTGTTGCAACATTAGATAAATAGCGCGCACGTAGTCGGCGGCGTGCCCCCAATCCCTCTTTGCATCGAGGTTGCCAAGATAGAGTTCAGTTGCCAGCCCGGTCTTGATGCGCGCCACCGTGGAGGTGATTTTTCGTGTTACAAATTCATAACCGCGCCGCGGCGACTCATGATTGAATAGAATTCCACTGGCGCAGTACATGCCATAGGCTTCGCGATAATTCCGCGTGAGATCAAAGCCGGCAACCTTGCTGATGCCATAGGGCGAGCGCGGATGAAAAGATGTGTTTTCGTTCTGTGGCACCTCGTGCACTTTGCCAAACATCTCTGATGAGCCGGCGAAATAGAAACGGCAGTCCGGGCTCAACTCACGCAACGCCGCCAGCACGTAATGCGTGCCGTTGATGTTCGTGTTCATCGTAGAAAACCCGTCAGCGAACGATTCCGCGACAAAACTTTGCGCGGCGAGGTGATAACACTCGTCAAATTTATTCTTACTGAAGATGTGAAAGATCGAAGGATAACTTTCCAGGCTTGCCGGATGCAGCGTCAGACGGTCGAGGATGTGCTCGATGCGCGTAAAGCGGCGCGCCGGATCTTCCAGCGCTACGCGGCGCACCAGCCCATGAACTTCGTAACCCAGATCTAGCAGATGTTCGGCCAGATAACTGCCGTCCTGTCCGGTGATGCCGGTTATTAATGCTCTCTTCATAAGTGAAGTTCCAATATGATCGCCTAGCTAACAGTATCCTTCGTCATGGTAACAAGAATATGATCGCGAGCGGAGGTCCACCAGCAGCTTTGCCAATTTGCAATTCGATTAATCATCGGCAGTCTCAACAGAACGTAAGCTAACTTTGGGGACCGGGTAACGCGCTGATAGCCGATAAACGCAATATTCTGCAATGTCTCTTTAGCGCGTCGGCGAAAAGCGACCGGTTGGTATGGTAAACGTTTGACGCTTGAAATACGAAAACCAAGTTGCCCAGCCGCCCAACGAAACCACGAGGGCCGGAAAAATGCAACGTGTTCGGGCATCGCACAGTACCAATAATCCTGTCTGGCGAATCGCCAGGAAATGGCGTCGGTGGTTCCGGTGAAAATTAGCAGCTTGCCTCCGGGGGCGATTAGACCGGAAAGAATTTGAAGAGATTCCAGCGGTCGTGGCAGATGTTCGGCGACATCAATGAGTGTAATGGCGCCGAATCGCCGCTCTTCCTCCCGCAATGACTCAATGCTATCGCCAATGACAGTTATCCCGTGGGCTTCCGCTTCACGTCGCGCACCGGGCGAGGGTTCTGCGCCAAAGCACGATAGGTTCGCACCGATTTCTCTCAGCATATTTCCCCGAAAACATCCGACATCCAAAACCGACGGAGCGGGTAGGTGCCGTAGTTCTTTCTCTACATAGCGCCATACTTCTCTGCCAGGTTCATGTTGCCACCACTCATCTTTGTCCAATCCTCCATAGTAGGCCAACAAGGTTTCCGGACTAGGCATTGGCCAGCGAAACAGCAGGGAACAATTGCCGCAGCGGTACAAGGAACCCGCATCAATACTTTCATCCAACGGCTGGCCCAGAAAGTCAGGCGTGAACACCGGCAGCTTTCCGATGAGCGAGGTCTCACGGCTATTACAAGCAATGCATGAAACGCTCATCGGTTAAGACGACCCGGGAATTTGCATTGGGGGATAGCGAAACGCACCCAACCGGCTTTTCACTTTGCGCAGCCAAAATGGATAACGTGATTTACACGCCGGAAGCAACGGGTAAGGCCGCGGCGCACTGGCGCGATGGGCCCTTGGTAAGTCTGAGGCCGACACTTGACGAAAACATTGTTCATAGTTTTCAACCATTCGCTCAACTGAGTAATCGCGCGCTGTGTTCCACGCCCCGCGCCGCAAGATGCGCAATAAGTTATCATCGACTGCCAACTTCTCCAGATGCGCCGTGCACGCGGCAGAATCACCCACCGGAAACAACAAACCATTTTCTCCGTTCCGAATGAGTTCAGAGCTACCGCTGTTGATTCGGGTGACGACCGGCACAAGTGCCTGGCCCATCGCTTCGAGCAGCGCCACGGGCAGTCCCTCATAATCCGACATCAAGGCCAACACGTCCAGATGCGCCAGTCGCAACTTGACTTGTTGCGGCGTGAGCCACCCCCAGAACTTGACGTACTCACCCAACCCTTTTTCTTTAAGCTCCTGTTCAAATCGCGGACGTTCACTACCCTCGCCAATAATGTGTAGCTCAAACGGCACTTCGCGATCCTTGAGTTCACGTATTACCTCTATAAAGTTCATCACACGCTTCTGCTCTTCGACCACGCGACCGACGTAACCGATGCGCAGCGGCGCACCCGTTTCGCGAGTAGCATTGATTCGGCGTTCGGCATCGGCAGGTGCGAGGGCGTTAATGCCGTAAGGAATATGCCGCACGCGCTCCGGCGGCACCCCCGTTTCCTCGCGCAGTCGTCGCGTTGTTTCATGACTCACGCCGACGGCGCAGTCGATCAGCGGAGCGTAGTGCGCGACTGGCGTGTAGAATGCGCCAACGTCGTTATGGGCTATTGAGATCGTTGGGATGGAAGAATCTAGTAACGGCAGCGCGAGCCAACCGACATCGGGCGAAATCGAAACAACGTAGACGTCGGGCTTCACTGAATTTACCCAAGCCGCCAATTTTGTTCCGCGTTCTTCGGGCAGCTCCGCACGTCGCCAGATGTCGTCCAGAACCGTTGCGCCGACCCTCTTAAGCGAGTCGAAAATGGTGCGTTCCGGTCCCGGTTGCGTGACCACAGACATCCGGAAATCCATGCTCACCAGAGCCTCGCAAAGCTCGACCAGAAAGGTCTGCGCTCCGCCGGTTGGCGGCGTGGTTAGGGTTGTGTCTATGATGACAGCGTGCATTCAAGTCTCCTAAGACAGTTGTCTTCAGTTCCGCCTAGCCCAGCGGCGTGAGGCTCCTCCCGCCAACTGTAAGACCGGGGTCGATACCAACTTTCTGAGTTGCTGTGTACTGACAAACGGTGCCGCAACCGCACAAAAAATCCATTTGGCCCGGTGGCGCGTGCTACGGTCCATGACGGCTGCTTTACAGAGTTGTCGCATACCGGCAAGTAATTCTCCAGCGGCTATCTCTTCAACTCCGAGCAGACCTTCGCGTTCAATCATTCGCTCTGTGTTGACTTGCAGTACCGCAGGATCGTTGATCATCTCCGCAACCTTCTGGTGCAGCAGCAACGTCGACCGCAACATCATTCTTGCGTCGGTGCTCATACTATTGCCGTGAACTCGAACCAGGGTCTGCGTTCCCTCGGACGCGTCGTAGTGAAAATGTTTCCCTTCGGCGGCGCAGCGCAGCCAATAGTGCCAATCCTCGATCCCTTTAGTGCTGTTTTCGAACAATCCAACATCATCAATTACTGATCGTCGCAGCACTGGTGAACTGACCACCATGATGTTATTCCTGACGAGTGACAACAACACGTCTTGCCCCTTCGCCGAAAACGTGGCAACCCACGGCTCATTCGCCGCCTCAGGCGAGAAAAGTCGTTCCTCGGGATGTTCACTGTGGAAGTAACGTGCGTCTCCAAACACAATGTCGACGTGCGAATGCTGTTCGAGAAATCTAACCTGTCGTTCGAATTTATGCGGTTCCAGTAAATCGTCGGCATCCAGGAATTGAAAATACTCTCCCGAAGCTTTCCTAATGCCGGTGTTGCGAGCCGCAGCCAATCCCTGATTATCCTGTCTGATGTATTTGATTCGCGGATCTTCCTTTGAAAAGCTTCTTACGGTATTGCCGGTCTCGTCGGTGGAGCCGTCATCGACAACGATGCATTCCCAAAATTGATAACTCTGCGCCTGCACGCTACGGAGCGTCTCCGGAATAAACCGCCCGTAGTTGTAGGCGGGCACTATGACCGTTACAAGTGGCGACGGGCCTGTGTGATTTACCAATTGGCTTGAGACGCTGGTGGGTTTCAACACCAATTCATATTCCGTTTGTACTTCATCCTGATTCATGACTCAGTTAATACTGAAGCCGTGCAGATTTTTCCATGACAGCTATCCGAATTAACTTTTTTGCTCAAGGCTGATCCATAAAGTAATCGGGTACCTGCCTCAACTGCTCAACAAATGACGGCCAGGAGTGTCTTGCCTCAATCAAAGCTCTTGCCGACTCCAATTTCGGAGCTGCGATGCCATAATCATTAACCAGAGCTTTCAGGTATTCTGCGTATTCGCCTACGCCTTCGGATCCGCTAACCAGAAATCCAGTGTCCTCGTTAATGAGTTCACGGATACCACCAACATCGGGGGCGATGACTGGAAGTCCGGCGGCGGTTGCCTCAAGTAATACGTTCGGCAGACCATCTCGTTCGGACGTGTAAAGGAAAACGTCAAATCTACTTGTAGGGATCGATTCGAATCCCTGATATGGCCCATGAAGAGTAAGGTTGGGGAGTGCCCGTAATTTGGTAAGCACCTCAGAATCGACAGGATGCAAAACCGGCTCGCCGTAAACATGAAAGTGAATCGGAGCCTGCGTCAGCGCCGCTGCTATCTTCAGGAGCACATCAACCCGCTTTTCGACGTCCATCCTGCTGGCCCATAACACGTTCAGCACACCATTACCGGCGACGGGTTGGCGCCTGGCAATCGTCGGCGCGGGAACATAGACGACAGAAAATTGAGTCTCATCAAAGCCAAACATCCGCACCAACCGCTCGACAAAATACCGACTATCCGTAAAAACGCGTGAAAGAGAGTCTATGCATACGGGTAGGTGCGTAACACTGTATCCTCCCAGTCTGCCATCCGATAGAAACTCAAAGCCGAACACTGTAGCAAAGAGTTTGGCATGAAGGGCCAGGGTAGCTCCGTTGTTCGCAAACACCTCGTAACCCACCGCCGAGTTGAAGTTATGAATCACTCGCGCTCTCTTCTGAAGCAAAAGTCTGGTCAAAAGCACCACTTTCTCTCGCTGGGACAGGCCCGTGAGACGATTTCCAAAATCCACGACCCTGATTTCTTTGGGAATTTTTTCAAGCCATTCAGATTCCTTGTTCTCGGTCGTAATACAAACAATCTTGTGCAGGAGCCCTTCCGCATTGGCCGCCGTCATGTATTGAATAGCTTCCAGTTCTGCTCCGCCTTTGTTAAGCCAGGGAAGTAAATAAATGTGAGTGGGAGAAGAACCGATCGCCTGGTAGAGTTCAGAATAGAGATTAGCAAGCCGTGACCTGGGGACTGGACGTTGCTGAAGATTCCTCAAGGCGGTTTCCGTCGGGTAAAGGTCCGGATCGACCTCATGCATTCGGCGCCACTCATCGATAAACCAATTGCCCGGGAGCTGATGCTGTCGCGATGCAAGATACGTTCTGGTGGCGCTCGCGACGTCGATACAGAGGTTCAATAAATTGGGGTATGGCTCGGTAACTCTGATCGCCATCTTCCTCCCTCGCTGCAACAGAGGGGACAACAGGCGGGAGCCTCGTTGGGCGCTGTCGCCATTTTGTGTCGCAGCATATTTTCGAACTCCGTCTAATCGATCCCCCCTTACGTCGCTTTCAGGAAATGATTGCTGCGATTCTTTGATGAGAGCTCCCGCAGTGCCGAGATCGAAAAGTCTGCTGGGTCCGAACGTTAGATCCTCAGAGGGCGGGTGATTTGGACCGGCACTAATCCTGAGAAAGTGAACTGTCCCAGGTACAATTCGATGTGTGGCTCCATTGGCCAGGACTTCACAATTCCAATACCAATCCGCTTGCCCGGGTGCTTGGACAGTTCGGGCCGGAAAGGGATTGCTTTCAAAAAGAATACCCGAAGCGAAGCTCAAAGGCGTCCACGGATTGAACTCGATCAATTCGAGCGGCGAGTAGCCGTCTGCGTCTGAGTTAATTGATGACTCCAGGATGAGTTGTGGGCCAAAGTAAAGACTGAGCTCAGGATGCAGCACTAAAACACTTTTGGCATCAGCTTCCGCCAACTGAAAAGCCGCGGCAAGCCAGTTTTCGCAAAATAGGTGAGGAGCATCCAGGAAGGCCAGGTACCGTCCGGAGGATAACTGCACGCCGCGATTGCGAGCGCGGCCAGTGTCATCAAAATCAACACTCACCACCTCGTCGCAGTTGTGCTCGTTTCTTTCGAAATAACTTAGTGACTCTTGCGATGGGGAATCAAGAACTACCAGGACCTCGACGCTAATATTTCTAGCTTTGGCATAGGCGGCAGCTCTTTGCACACTTCTCAACGATCGATGCGCGAAGCGACCTTCACCACTCGCTACGATGACGACAGAAATGTCCCGGGCAGTGGATTGAAGGGACGTCACTGGATTACAAGTCCTTAAGGGCGCGGATTCCCATTAATTCAGAAAGCGTTCTCTGAATGTATTGAGGCCGGTTGGCGCTGAGCGATCCTGCCGTTGAGTGCCTCACGAATCACGTCAATGGTCTGTTCCGACATTCCCTGCGGACTAAACTCTCTCTCTATTCGAATGCGATTCGCGGTGCCCAGTTGAGTCCGCAACTCAAGGTTTGTGGCGAGTTGCAGTATTCGATCAGCCAGGGGTTCCGCCTCGCCTGCCGGCGCCAGAAAGAAGCGTCCGTCGGTTCCCACCGCATCGCGAATGCCTGACTCATCTGTGCCGGCGATCGCCAACCCCGCTGCCATGCATTCCAACACACCGTTTGGGCTGCTTTCGGAACGGGAGCTGAAGACACCCAGGTCACACATATTTAGCAAACCAGAAATATCATTTGTCGGTCCGAGAAAGCGCACCGTGCTACCTAACCCCAGGTCGTATGCCATGGCTTTGGTTTCATGCTGAGTGCTATCACTGCTGTCGAGCCGGCCGGCAAGCAACAACACCGCGGTACGGCCTTTTTCCGCCAGTTGATCAACTACTCTTCGCCAGGCCTTCAATAGTGTCGCGTGATCTTTATATCGAGTCAAATTTGCGATCATACAGGTTGCGAAGCAATCCTCATCGATCCCGAGTTGCTCTCGCCAGGTCGGGCGATCCGACTGCGGTGGGCCAAGGGTAATACCGTTGTGGACCACACGCACGCGTGACGCTGGCGCATTAAGGGTATCAGTCAGGAAGTTTGCACCGTGTTTGGAGTTCGCGATAAACCAGGGAGTCCGTTGCACGGCCCATTGTTCGAACCTCGGTCCCAGTCGCGCTATACCGTTGTCCCGCTGATTCCAGATGCAGAGGCGCGCCCCGGTCCAGGGCCAGACAAGCCCGCAAGCGACATTCGGTGTAATCAGGTACGGAGCGATAATGTAAGGGCGGGCCTCACGAAGTGTCTGCGCAAGTCTTAGCAGGCCTTTTACGCGCGCTCCACGGTTCTCCCACCAGGGAAGATAAACTATACGCCAGGGAATGCCGCGTTCTTCACATATCTCCGCGAGTCGGCCCGGTGTGCCTTCTAATCCCCAAAACTCAACGTTAGCATCGCACTGCTCGACGAGATACTTAGCCAAAAGTAAGGCCTGCCTTTCGGCCCCACCCAATTCGAGCACTGTGAACACGAAGATAATCTTTTTCCCCGCCAGCAGCGACGATGGACCAGACTCTCCGTCTCCGCTGCGAAGGTTATCGTTTACGCTTGCTCGTTTCGTGATCAATAAACCTCTGTCAGGGTTGATATTTGCATTCGGTCGACGGTTAGTTGAACTGCACCGACTGATTCTGTTGCAGCCAGATGCCCAGGACGAGGAATAGCCAGAGCATGTCCGAATTATCATAACTGTCCCGGTGCAAGCTGAGTTGTTCGTGGATGACCTTGGGGTTGAAGAACTCATAAAGCCGGGAGTTAGGGTCGTCCAATAGTTGTTCCAACTGTTTCCGCGCTGACTGACCGGGTAGAAACCATTTGTCACGTGGAATGGAGAAACCCTGCTTTTTGCGATGTACGAACTCAGGGGTAAAGGTTTTTCCGAGTACTCGTTTCAGCAAGCTCTTGCGGATGGTTGTTTCAGAACCATTGCGCCGTATCCGCTGCGTCAAAGGCAGTCGAGCAGCCAACTCAACCACGCGAACGTCGATCAGAGGAGTGCGAACTTCCAGTCCATGATACATGCTCGCAACATCAACCTTCGTCAGGATGTCGCAGGGCAGATACGTTTGGTAGTCAAGATATTGGGCGTAGGATAGACGGCTGCTGGCTCGAGCTTTTTGGTCCGCCGCCATAAAGAGTTCGGACTCGTGTTCGATCAGCTTCTGATATTGCGGTCGCCAGAGGGCACGGCGATGCTGCTCTTTGACGTAAGTCATGATGCTTTGCCACTCGGCCAAATCATTTCGCGATCCAGTGCTCAGGCTCTTGCGCAATGCCTGTCGTGCCCAATAGAAAGATGCGCGCGGGGCCGTCCACATCTGTTCGCGAGCCTGGAGCAGCGGGTCAGTCTTCAACCAGTAGTCGTAACTCGCGTATCCTCCAAAGGCTTCGTCTCCACCGTCGCCGGACAGAACCATCGGCACTTGCTCGCGCGCTAAACGCGACACGTACCAGGTAGGGATTGCGGAACTATCTCCAAACGGCTCACCGTAGTGGGCTACCAGTTCCGGCAGAAAAGCCAGGGAGTCGTCACGTACGACCTCGGCATTGAGTTCAATACCACACTGCCGCGCTACCTTTTCCGCGTAAGCTATTTCCGAATACTCTTTTTCGTTGAATCCGATGGCAAATGCTTTTACGGGACGATCCATGATTCGGCTCATCTCAAGCGCCACCAATGACGAATCAATTCCACCTGATAAGAACACGCCAAATGGTACGTCGGCGACGAGATGAGCTTTCACCGAATCGTGAATGATTTCCTCAGCCGCATTCTCCCATTGCCGATCGGACCTGCTGTTGTCCTCCTCGAAAGTAACATCCCAGAACCTAACCGGCTCGCTGATCATTCCGTCGAGACTTACCCAGAAATAGCTGGCGGGCGGCAGCTTGAAAATCTCTCGGTAGATTGTGTGCGGCGTGGGGATGTACTGATATCGCAGGTAGAGTTCGACAGCTTCCAGATTCCCGGTTGGCGTTGCGTCGTCGACTTCACGCAGCGCCGCGAGTTCCGACGCAAACGCGAGGTAGTGTTTTCCGACCCGATAATATAAAGGCTTAATTCCGAAGTGGTCTCGCGCCAGTAACACTTTGCGATTCTTGAAGTCCGCGAGACCAAAAGCGAACATACCGCGAAATTTTGCTAAGCAACCTGGTCCCCACTCGTCATAGGCGTGCACGACGACTTCTGTGTCGGAATTGGTTAGGAACTCGTGGCCCTTTTGAATCAGCTCGTCGCGCAGCTCGATGTAGTTATAAAGCTCACCGTTGTAGGTGATCCAGACCGACTCGTCCTGATTGGACATCGGTTGGTGACCGCCCTTGGGATCGATGATGGCTAGGCGCCGATGTCCGAGAGCCACACCCTCGCGTACGCAGATGCCCTCGCCATCCGGACCGCGATGTTCGACGGCTCTGGTCATCCGTTCGATTTCCCGTCGGTCAACCGGAGGCCCTTGCCAGCGAATAATTCCTGAAATTCCACACATGCTCGTTCTTAGCTCTTAATTGGAAGGCGGCTATAACGACCGTCGGTAGCTGCACTACTCAGACAGTCTAAAGCAGTAGACACTACAGGCTCCTTCAGCACGCACCTCGATATTCTCTTCGACAAATCCCCTCTCTCGGCAAAAACTAATGATCTCCTGGTCGCTGGCGACTTCATAGGGCAATCCACCGAGCCAATCCAGCAGGTCGTGGTAGGTATCCATTCCCCTTTCCTGTTTTTCGTTCCAGGCGAACGGGTTTTGACGCCAGCTCACTCGCAGCCTCATCAGCTTGTAGATTTCTTTCCAGGCGATAACCTTTTTTCCAAACGTCGTCGCTCGATTGTAAGACTGTTTGAGAGCGAGGTGTTCCGCGTACTTCGGACCTTTTGCATAAATCGCAATCCAGAGGGTGCCGCCTCTCTCCACGAGCCCGGCGGCGTTGCTGATAGCCTTCCACATTTCCCCGGTGTGATGCAGAACGCCCCAGGAATAAACTATCTGATGTTTGCCCAACCCTCTCACAAACTCGTCATCCAAAACGGAACCTTGAAGCACGCGCCAGTTTGCGGGCCTATGACTCTTTTCCCACAGAAGCTTTGTTGACTCAACGCTCTTAGGATCTACGTCAACCGAAATGATCTCTTTCGCTCCCAGCATATGAAAACAGAGCGAGTGAATACCTGAACCACATCCCACGTCGAGGACAGTTTTGCCGGCTACCACACCTGCGCCGAGATACTTTTCAATGTCCAATCGCGCGCGCGCGACTGAGTCTTCCGATATCGTCTCGACGAAATCCCGCCAGTTCTCGCCGAACGAAAAGGTTATCGTGTCTTTCTCCACACTCATCTCCAGCTATCGTCCTCGCCTAAGTACGTATGAAAAAATATTCGGGTCGCCCCAAGTTCCTAATTTGCCGGGGTCGAGAATTTACTACTCCGGCTGACGAACTACCGCGCACAGGTTAGGACCACCTTCACCAGCCTGTGCCCGGAACACGCGGCCGAAGGGAAACGGTCGCGGGCTGAACCGATCCATCAAGTCCTGCCACCGGTGCGTGAGCCAATGTTTGAGATTGCCATAGCTCCAATCCCGCCACCCTGGCAACGCAGGCTGAAACTTCAACAAGTCCACCCCACGACAGAACAGCACCTCGAACCCTTCAGCTTCGAGCACCGCTCTCAACACTGCGGCCGAGAAGGATCTGACGTGCTGAACCTTATGGTATTCGGTGTTGCAAAACGGACACAGGATATAACTGTGTGTGAGTTCTTCTTCGTTTGGAGTGGTAAATAGCGCCACTCCATCCGACTTCAGCAGTCGCTTCACCTCTCGGAGAACGATCTTCAGGGTGTCATCATCCAGGTGCTCGAGGGTTTCGAGGCAGGTCACTATGTCGAAGATCCGGTCCTGGTAAGGCAACGGTGGGAATGAGAAAACAGATGCGCCCATCCAGTTTTCGTTATCAACGAACTTTCGGTTGGCCAGGTCTACAGCTTCGCGCGAGGCATCCGCTCCATAGCAGCGGACCTTTTCTTCCAGCAGGTTTTGTAACAGGAAGCCCGGTCCGCAGCCATAGTCGAGAACTGAAGCTCCCTGGCGCAAGTGGCCCGTTTGACGCAGGAAGTGCGTTAGACCCGCCCCCACCTGGAAGGAAAAATATTCCGAGTGCAGATCGGTCCGCGTGCCGTGATATTCCCAGAACCGCTTCACCTTGTCGGCGGTCCAATTACCCGCCGCAGGCGTTGGTTTCATTTTGGACTCCCAAAAGCGCGTTCACGTCAGTCAAACCCTGATCTTGCCTGGTTAACATTCGTTCGCGGATTGTATGGCGGCTAAACCTGAGCGGACACGGATGAAAGCTCCGTAGCTCCCTCAATTATGCGAGCGCCAATTTCATTGGCAACCACAGACTCCGAGATGTGGACTGTGAACGCAATTCCATGCGAGCCGAAAGAAAACAATTCTCGCAGAGTGATCTGCGGGTTTTCAGCTAGCCATTCACGACAAGCTCGTTGTTCGCCCAGGTCAGGACTGTTTCTAAAACACTTCCAATCGTCGAAGAGAACCACCGAACCAGTCGACAAGCGCGAGGTAATGAACTTGAGGATTGGAACGGTCGATTCATAAAGGTCGCAGTCGATCCACGCGGCGGCAATCTTGCCGATGCCGTGCGCTGCCGCGTTCTCGTCTGTCAAAGATTTATCGAACCAGCCCGGCACGGTGGTCACCTTATTGAGGTCAACGCCGCCCGCCTTCAAATGATCAATGAACTGGTCCTCACTACAACTGAATTGAGATTCAAAGAACTTACTCGTGTAGCCATTCAGCGCGTCCAACCCTCTCGGTTTCGGAAGACCTTCGAAAGAATCGAGGGCGAAAAACCTCATCTCCTTAAAGAACCACGACATCCGATGATACGCATGGATGAACGTTGTGCCAATGTAGACCCCAAATTCCAGATAATCGCCAGGTACGTCAGCCCCAGTGAGATAATCGGTAAGGTCGTCTATAGCTACCCAACGACGATTGTGCGGCTCCAGGATATGGTATTCCAGCTTATTTAGCCGCGCATAGATCGGCTTCAACAGCGTTCTGTATACAAGCTTAACCGGGTTATCCATTCAAACTCTTCTCCTCAAACGTTTAGAAATCTTCAATCTGAGTTCACTATGCGGGAACCGTTTTGCGGTAGTTTATCGATCTGTAATTCATAAGAGTATTTACACTGGTAGGTACCGGGAAATGTCTCGGAATGTCGGATGGTTTCCGGATCGGCCTCAACTGAAAACGATGCTGCATAGGTAATTCCATCTATGATTTCGCCGTTGCCGCCCAGCCATAAGCCAACCACATAAGTCCCAGGTTTCAACAGCACTTCATGAAGTTGGAATTGTACCTTCGCTTCTTCGCCCCGTTGCAAACTCAAGAACGAGCCCTTTATGGCAGTGTTGGTATCAATAATACGATAGCCCGAGTAGTCATAGATGATCAAAGCGACATTTGCGTCGGTGATGTCGGATTCTCCGGCGATGGTAATGTCTACCAGCAGATCTTCACCCGGATAAAGGAAGGGTTTCTCTGATCGTTCCGGGCCCAGGTGAGTAATCCCAACAGAGGTGAACTTGGCCTTTCCCGAACCGTAACGATCGACCTTACCCAGTTCTGAAGTGGGCGCCACTGCCGGATAGAGGCGAGACTGATACGCGGATATTACGTCCGCGACCTTGCCATCGTGTTCGACCTTGCCTTCCTCGATGAGGAGACAACGATTACATAACGTACCCACTGCTCCCATGTTATGACTGACGAACAGTACGGTCCGGCCATGTTTGGCTACGTCGTTCATCTTCCCGAGGCATTTTTTTTGAAAGGCCGCGTCGCCGACTGCCAGGACCTCGTCAACGATCAATATCTCAGGTTCCAGATGGGCCGCAACAGCGAAGGCCAATCGCACGTACATGCCGCTCGAATAGCGCTTTACAGGCGTATCCATGAACTTCTCAATTTCGGCAAAGGCGACTATCTCATCAAACTTGCGCTCTATTTCAACTTTCCTCATTCCCAGAATCGCACCATTGAGAAAGATATTTTCGCGGCCGGTGAGCTCGGGATGAAAACCGGTTCCGACTTCCAACAAGCTCGCCACTCGCCCATATAACTCAATCTTGCCGGCGGTTGGTTCGGTGATACGGGAAAGGATTTTTAAAAGCGTACTCTTGCCGGCGCCGTTGCTGCCAATAATTCCAACCACGTCCCCCGGCTGAATATCAAAGGTTACATCGCGCAATGCCCAGATAGTTTTCGGCGCGGCCCGGCCCTGGCGGCGCACTAAGTTTAAAGGCACACGCAACGTCCCGCTGATGACGTCGCGCAGCGTATCGTAACCTCCCTGGCGGGCTCCGATCCGATACTGCTTACTCAAATTTTCGACTCGAATGATTGGCTTCATCAGTTTTTTCAGATGATGTCAGCGAAGCTCTTTTCCATTCGCTTAAAGGTAAACATCGCAATCGCAAACAGCACTAATGTGGTCGCGCCCGAGATGGCCAGCGCCGTCCACGCAAATGGCTTACGACCATATAGCGCGGCTCGAAAGCCTTCAGCGATGCCCGTCATCGGGTTAAGCGCCATAACCCAATGCCAACGCGCCGGAAGAATACTCACGGGATAGATGATCGGCGAAACAAAGAACCAAATCTGCAGGAGGAAAGGCAGCGCGATTTTAACGTCGCGATAACGGACGTTAAGAGCCGTCATCAGAGTACCGAAAGCCAGCGCCAGGCCCGTTACCAGACAAATGAGGAGCGGCAGGACAACCAGCCCTCTGTTTGGGGGGATCCGCCAGTAGACCATTAGCACCGCCAGTACGCAAAAGGAAATTGCCAGGTCGACTAACACCGCCCCGACCGCCGCGACGGGCACCATCAGGCGCGGGAAGTAGATTTTCGTGATCAGGCTCGCGCTGTTTACGAGGCTGTTGCCAGCGGAGTTTGCGGCGGTCGCGAAGAATGTCCAGGGCAACAGCCCGGCATAAGCGAACAGCGGATACGGAATCCCGTCATCCGCGCGAATCCCCGCGAGCTTGCCGAAGAAGAGCGTGAAAATCATCATCATTAGCAGCGGTTGCAGGACGACCCAAACTACGCCCAACGCAGTTTGTTTGTAACGTACCTTGATGTCGCGCCAAATGAGGAAGTAAAGAAGCTCCCGATACTCCCAAAACTCACTGAGTTTAAAAAGAAAACGGCGCTTGCCCGCCTCGATGACAACTAGCGGGCGTCTGGGTAGTTCGACTTCCCCAACAGCGGGTACTGCCGCTTCGGATGTTCTGGTTACCAGCATTTAATTGATAAGGGATTTAGTTCAGGCTGCGCGCAGCTGTTGAGGGTCACAGGCCTTGCACTGACTCGTAGCATCCCAAAATTTCACGCGCATCGCTTAGCTCTTTATGGAAATTCAGTCTAGTGATACTGAGCGAAAGCGTCAAGCGGCCCCTAAAGATCGCCCGCTCGCGAGTTTACGTGCCTTGCGGCGCCCGGATTCTAGAGAATGATTTTCCGCGCCTGGGTGGAAGTAAGGTCTTCGCACAAAAACATTGCCCTGCGCACTCCGGGAGCGAGCAGGGCAATGAGCTGGCAAGCGTGGCGGCTGCAAGAACCGCCGCGACGAATGTTTATTGCTTACCTTGAGTGGCGTTCAAGGCACCGCCAACAAAGTCATTCGTGTTACTCCTGATTCTGTTGTCACCATAAGTAAACACTGTGCCGCCTGCAAAATTAACACCTGCCACAGTGTTGATTGTGACGTTGCTATTCGCAAGACGGACGGCGACTGCTCCGGAACCGGCGTTGAGGCCGGTGGCATTTGCTGAAAGGGTGCAACCATCTATCTGGGCTGACGCATTGTTGTTTGCAGCTTCGACATGGACGCCGGCAGCCGTGTTAACAGACGAATCAGTATTGGTGATCACGGCTCCAGTATTTTGAAGTGCGTGTATGCCATCTGCGTTCCTGTTAACGTGGCAATTATCAACGTGAAGCCGCAACAGGCCGGTGGAGGTGGTTGTACGGATTCCGTCTCCAGTATTGTTGATAATACTGGTGTCCCGCACGAACAACTGTCCGCCGTCGGCTGTCAGGTTCGCGTTGATGCCATCCTGGCTAAAGTGAAAGATTCGGCAGTTTTCGACCGTGACTGCCAGGCCTTGAATAAAGCTAATGCCTTTGAGGCCCGTACGGGTGCCCGCTGTGCCGCTCGTGCCGGTCCCGTTGATAGAAAGGTTGCGCAGCACGACTTCGCGGAACGGATCGTTAACGTTCGGTGCGATGTTGACGTTTACGCCGTTCACGCCGCTCGACAGAATCGACCCGAAACCGGAACCGGTGGTGCCATCAATGGTAATTGACTTGGTGATCGTAATGGTGCCAAAGCCACCCGGATCAAGACAGTCAATCTCGCCGTGGATAAACGTCTTGGAAATTGCGCCGGCAAATGTCTTGCAAGGGGCGGTGCGGCTGCAGGGGTTGACATCATCGCCGACGCCCGACACCCAGGTACGGGTGGCCTGCGCCTGCGCCATAGATGCGACCATCAACGTAAAGCACGTGATAGCCAAAATATTCAAAGTGAAGCGGACCTTACTCATATGTATTCTCCTTTTGGGGTTGAACTTTAATTGCTGTTGCTAGCAAATCCTCTCGAATCTGAAATGAAGCGAAAAGCTTCGTGTTAAGTCCGGCGCCCCAAATTCGGCAAATGGCCCACTTGTGTCAGCGCTTGGACATCGACTGGCAAACGGACGGTTCAAGTCCCCGGAGAGCCGCGTTCGCAGCGCCCCGGGGTGCCCGATTTCTTATTTGAACGAGAAGGTGGCAATGTGTGTACTGCCATCGTTCAAAGTAACGCTCAGCTGGCGGCACGTGTTCTTCCATGAGCTGTCCGTCTTCCAAACGTAATTGTACTGATCGCTGGTAGCGTTATAGCTCAGGCTGCTGCTGCCAGCATTAACGGTTTCTGAGACCTCAGAAATCACTGCTCCGCTCTGACAGCTTACCTGGACGGAACTCGGAGAGTTACTGGCGAAAATGTTAAGTCCCTTGTTTCCGCTCAGACTGAATTTTACCGGAGCAGCCTGCCCAGCCTTCATGGAATTGATAATTGGCGGGTTGTCAATTGGCGAGAAGAACCCGGTAAAGTTATAGAGCACGGTTACAGTGAACTGACAAGACGAGCTGTTGCCACTAGCGTCAGTTGCTGTGACCGTTACGGTCGTCGGACCAACCGGGAAGACCGAGCCTGACGCGTTACTATAAGCGATGGTCGTGCCCGGGCAGTTGTCGCTGGCGGTTGCCGCCGCGTAAGTAACGGTCCTGCTTGTCGCAGTAGAATTTAGCGGCAAGTAAACAGTTACGTTAGCGGGACAACTTATTGTCGGCGGCGTGTTGTCAATTACCGTGACTGTTTGGGTCGCGGTAGTTGTGTTGTTTGAGCCGTCAGTGGCGCTCCACGTAATAGTCGTGGTTCCAACCGGGAAAGTATTACCGGACGGACTGCGGGTTACGCTCACGCTGCAGTTATCGGTCGCGGTTGCCATACCTGGATCAACTACGACGTCGCAAGTGGTTGCACCCGCACCGGTGCTAACACTGATGTTAGCTGGCACGAAAGTAAACGTTGGCGCTGTCGTATCATTGACAGTAAACACCACCGTCGCAGTCGACACGTTAGCCGCCTGGTCTTGCGCGGTCAGTGTAATTGTGTGCGGACCCAAGCCCACTAGAGTGCCAGCGGCGGGACTTTGTGTCACCGATATCGTTTCCCGCGTCTGGCAAATCTCAGACGCGTCTGAACTGGCGCAGGCGCAGTTATCAGAAACGGTTGTACTGGTGGTGTAATCCGGCACCGCGGCCTGGCAGCTTGCATCAGCCGAGGCTGACGTCGGGGCCGGCGCAATGATTGTCGGCGCCGTGATGTCGTTGACAGTCACTGTTTGGGTACACGACTCGGTGCCCGCAGCGTTCGCAGCAGTCCAGGTGATGGTAGTAACGCCAGTTGGGAATGGATCAGCCAATGGCTTTCCGTCACTGCGTGAGCTGGTAACGGTCACACTGTCGCCCGTCGTTGTCGGTGTGCCCACACTGACTGTAGCCGCGCAGTCACTACCTGCGTTGGCTGTCACGTTCGCTGGACACGAGATAGTGATAGGAGATCCTGACGACGTAACGGTCACGATGAATGAGCAGCTACCACTCGAGGTGCTGACGGTTACTGGCGTTGAGCCAAGCGGGAAGAATGAACCCGAAGGCGTACTGGCAGTCACTGTGCCGCAACTACCCGATGTCTCGGCGGCGGCGAAGGTTACATGAGCGCCGCTCGTGGGCACCCCATCAACATCTTCGACTGTGTCGGCAACGGCTGTAACGTTGCCGGGGCAGGTGATTGTGCAACTAGGTGGATTAGGATTGGTAAAGACAGTAGTATCACTGGAATTGTTGTCCGTTGTCGTCCGGTCCGTTGTCGTTGTTGTGACAACCACGGAATCAGTGGTTTCTCCCGAGCCTACGTTCGCATCCACCAGATACGAGATGGTAAATGCGGCGGCCTGGCCCTTATTCAAAGTTGCTACGCTGCAAGTTGAATTATTGCTGGAACCCACGGCGGGTGTCGTGCAACTGAACGTTGGACCGCTGTTCTGTGTCAGCGACAGGAAAGTTGTGTTGGCAGGCGGACTATCGACAAACTGAACATTCTGAGCCGCATCCGGCCCATTGTTGAAGACCCAAATCACCGAATTAATCGCGGAGTTGGCGACACCTGACTGGCTGTTAATCCTTACCTTACTGATAGAAACATCGCTGACTTGCTGGCTTGGATCGTGAACCGTGAAAGGCGCGGTAAACTCAATGTTTGCATCGGTGTCAACCAGGGCGGCTTGCCAGTTGCCGCGATTATCGGACGTAACGCCATCGACAATCGAGGTAGCGTCTGTGGGTAGGACGAACGTTGCAGTCTGCGTGCTGGTGGTGACGTCGACTGAGTCCACCGTTAGGCGATCGGCGTCGAGCAAATTAATCCTCCGCAGCGCATTGCTCCCGTTCACTGGAGCGCCAGTAACCTTGACGCAAACGCTCTCGCCTAAGCTGAATGAGGACTGCGAAATAATGCAGCCCGCAGCGTACGTCGCGATCGGTGGCTCTGGATTGACAGTGAAAACTGCCGGCGTCTGCGGGTCATCTACTCCCCCAGTTCCGGTTTGGGTGATCTCCACCTTATACACTCCCGTCGCTGCGGGTACGTAGGTAAAGGTTTTCGGGTTCGTAGTAATTAGGGTCGTACTCGAACTTCCGGACACGATGGTGTTTGGGCTTCCCGTCAATATCCAGTCTACCCAACGGCCTCCGGCATAGTTCAGATCGACGTTATCGGTCTTGGCGCAAACCGTTTCACCCAGAATGAAATCGGATTTGGGGGTGGTGCAATCGGCGGCGAAGGTCTCAATGGTTTCACTGAGTAACGATACCGATTCCGTAGCGTTCGGCGAAAGCGCGGAGATCGTGGGAAACATCGTTCGTCCCATTGAAGAACCAAGTAAACGCGCAAGCGCATTTCCACTCCCTTGTTGAAAATCCCTGGCGCCCGGAAGTGCACCGGCTTTGGCAGCCTGACTTAGTCGCGATATGTATCCTGAATTTGACGCTGCAGATGATGAAAACAGAAAAGGAATACCGATGAGAGCGATCACGGCGACGAGCGCGGCGATGCGCGTGAATGAGCTAAGATTTGTGCGATGATAACCTCGATGGGGTGCAGACAGGGCTTTCATTGGAAATTCTCCTCGGGGGCGTAGTTCGCTCGCTAGTTTTGCGGCGAGGTGGTAATCATGGCGTGTAACTTCAAACGCGTTGAGAAATTAGACTGGTAACCTGGTTTTCTAAAAGCGGTAAGCGCCGAAGAGTTCTATTTGCAATACTTCTGATTATTCAAAAGGGTGTCTGGCGCTCCGGGCTGTACCCGTTTTAGCACAATGCGCATGGAGTGGTTCAGTTACGGCTTTCTCTTTACTGGATGAGAACCAATGCGGTGCGGCCAAAAACGAGGTGGTGTTAATAATCTATATTGATTCTTAAGTCAATAAAAATGTGCAAAGATTCTTGCATTTCTTTTCTAGCATACCCTTGGCCTTTTCGCTTTGGCCTTTTTTAAGGGCAGGTATTTGTGCTTAACTCGGGTTGAGTGACGTTATTCAAGGGCTGGGAAGGTCCGGACAGTTTGGCGGAAATTATGCAAGAAATCTTTGTTACAGGCGGCGCTGGGTTTATCGGGTCAGCCTTTGTCAGACTACTGCTGGATGAGATTTCTGAACTTAGGATCAGAAACTTTGATGCGCTGACCTACGCGGGAAATCTGGACAATCTGGAAGGTCTGGATGGCTCACGCCACTCTTTCATTCGGGGCAATATCGCAGACTCTGAAGCCGTGCTGGGAGCCCTAAGCGAAAACACCTATGCGGTAGTGAATTTTGCTGCTGAATCGCACGTTGATCGCAGCATCGCCAACGCCGCGGAATTTCTAACCACTAACATCGTCGGCACTCAAGTGTTGCTTGATGCCGCGCGCGAGCGGGGAGTGAAGCGCTTTATTCAAGTTTCTACTGACGAAGTAATGGGTAGCCTGCCGGAAAACGAAGACGTCTTTTTTACCGAGAAGTCGCCATTTCAGCCGAACAGTCCCTATGCTGCTTCGAAGGCAGCGGCAGAACATCTGGTTCGGGCTGCGCATGAAACGTTTGGTCTCGACACAGTGGTAACACGCTGCGGTAATAACTATGGACCGCGCCAGTTTCCGGAGAAATTTCTTCCGCTGGCATTGTCTAATGCCCTGAACGATCAACCAATTCCCGTTTATGGCGATGGCCGGAACGTTCGCGATTGGATTTATGTTGACGATCATTGCCGGGCTTTATTGCTGGCCATGGAAAAGGGACGAGCGGGGGCTGTTTACAACATCGGCGCGCGCAACGAACGGCCGAACATCGAGGTTGTCGAATCGCTCCTGAAAACCCTGGGCAAGCCAAAGTCGCTGATTCGCTTCGTCAAGGACCGACCTGGCCACGATCGGCGCTACGCGCTAGATCCGAGCCTGATCGAAACAGAGTTAGGCTGGCGACCGCAGGAAACATGGGAGAGTGGTTTGGAAAAAACAATCGAGTGGTACCGGCAAAACACTCAGTGGCTGGAACGAGCAAAGAGTGGCGCCTACCGGGATTATTACCGCGAACAATACGGTGAGGAGGTCAGCGCAGGTTGAGGGTTCTGGTTACAGGGGCGGGTGGAATGGTTGGACGTGCGGTTACGGAACACTGTCTCGTCGTCGGCGATCTTGTTTTTCCTTACGATCATCAGTCGCTCGACATCGCCGATTTCGAGAGTGTCACGAGGGCGCTCAATCACGACGAGCCTGAGGTCGTAATCAATTGCGCCGCGTGGACCGACGTTGACGGCTGCGAACTGGACCCGGGTCGCGCGTTCTCGGTTAATGCCATGGGCCCGGAAAATTTGGCGCGAGCCAGTCGCGAACTTGATGCCGGCCTGATTTCGATTTCGACTGACTACGTTTTTGATGGGAAAAAGGAAGGCTTTTACACACAAAGGGACCAACCCGGCCCCGAGAGCATATATGGGTTATCAAAGCTCGAGGGCGAGCGGCGCGCGCAATTAGCTTATGCCCGCACCATCGTGGTTCGCACAGGATTTGTTTTCGGTCCGGGCGGCACCAATTTTCTGAGTACGGTCGTAGAGCGTGCGAAGCGGGGTGAGAAACTGAAGTCCATTCGCGACGCTTACGGCACTCCTACCTATGGACTCGATCTAGCGCTGCGCCTGCGAGAACTGGCCGAACTTGATCTACCGGGAATCTTTCATGTCGTGAATGCTGGAGCAGGCGCGAGTTACGAAGAATTTACAAGAGCGGCTTTGGATTTGATCGGCAATGCGGCGACCCTGGAGAGCATCCACATGGATAGTCTTAACAGGCCGGCCC
Source organism: Pyrinomonadaceae bacterium (assembly GCA_030841085.1). Classification (GTDB taxonomy): domain Bacteria; phylum Acidobacteriota; class Blastocatellia; order Pyrinomonadales; family Pyrinomonadaceae; genus PSRF01. The sequence continues at coordinate 27,266 of JAVEDP010000031.1, read as the reverse complement.
GACGTCCGCGAAATTCGCGTCTTAAGTGTTTGCTGTCGGAGGCCATCGGCTTAGCTCCGCTGCCATTTTGGAAAGATTCTTTGAGCGCTTTTGTCTCAATGGATTCTCGTGTCGAAGCGGCTGCTGAAGGTTAGACCGTCTTCTCAGCTTGCCTGACGCGAAGTCTCTGTTATTATCCTATTTTTCGAGGAACGGTCCTGAATTTGAGGTCTGGAAATAAAGATGGCGCAAGATAATCGTCTCATGCCCGTGAGCGCGCTCGATCGCAGCATCGATCGACCGCTGGCAGATTTGGTCCCCGCAAAACCCTATGGTACTTCCGCTTCGGAACCCACCACCTTACGCGACTATCTATTTGTCGTTCTAAAACGAAAGTGGCTAATACTCAGTTTGGTTCTCGTGATCACTTCATTAGTGACGATTCAATCGTTTCGCGCACCTTCGATCTATGAGGGAGAAACGACGATTCGGATCGAACAAAGGCCGATGAGTGTTTTGCAAACCAAAGAGATCGTGATTACCGGCCAGAACGATCCGAATTTTTGGGGTACGCAACTAAAGCTATTAGAGAATCCCGCGCTCGCCCGGCAAGTGGTCAAGACCCTGGACCTGCAACACAATCCGGCGTTCTTTGGAGGGCAAACTCAAGGCGGCGTGTTTCCCTCATTACGGCGAATTTTTTCCAAACCAAAGAATACGAATCAGGCGCCGGCCGCCCCCGGAGGCCTTACGGTAGTTGGGGAAAGCGAGGTTACGGGCGATTCGCTGACGCCTGAACAGTTAGCGGAACTTGAACCGTATGAGGATGCGATCATCGGCGGAGAATCTGTAGATCCCGTTCCCGGTACAAATCTCATCAAGATAAAGTTTGTGCACGCAGACCCTGAATTGGCGCAGAAGGTCGCAAACACACTTGCCGAAGTCTTTGTTAACAACAACCTGCAACGTGCGACCGCCGGCTCTTCCAAAGCGGAAGATGTTTTGGCCAAAGAAATTGCGACCTTCCAGACCAAGATAAAACGGGAGCAGGAAGAACAGTTCAACTATGCAAAGAATCACAACCTGCCACTGACTACGGATCCGTCTGGAAATCTCGAGGCGGCGCGCCTGGCGACCTTGAGCGGCCAGTTGTTGCAAGCCGAAAACGATCGCAAGCTGGTGCAGGCGCAGTTGGAATCCGCCAGGAAAGAGCACGACCCATTTTCCATTCCGGATGTGAACGCTTCGGCACGCGTTGATAAACTCAGAGACCGTATTTCAGCGCTAAAAGAGAGGCGCGATGCCCTGCTGATTGTCTACACAAATGAATGGCCTGAAGTGAAAAAAATCGATGCCCAGCTTAAGGGCCTCGAAGCAGAACTTGCTAAGGCGCCACCCGAAATACTGACTTCGATTCAAAGGCGCTACGAGGCAGCCGTCTCGCGAGAGAACCTGCTCCGACGTTCTTACGATCAGCAAAAAGGAACGACTACGCAACAGACGCGCGATCAAATCGACTTGATTGCGATCACGCAGGGGCTGGAAACCGATAAGCAATATTTGAACACGCTGTTACAGAGGCAACGCGAACTGCAGGTCGCATCCGGCGACAGATCTAATGACGTCAACATTGCAACTTACAGCCGGCTGCCAAAAACGCCGATTGGCCCACAGCGTTTGCGCAACATAATGATCGCGTTTCTACTTTCGTTAGGCGCGGGAATTGGCCTCGCGTTCCTACTTGATTTTCTCGATGACACTGTCAAAACAGTGGACGATATCGATCGCTATATACACCTGCCCGCCCTGGCGTTGATTCCCGCCAGCCGCGACCGCGGGCGGTTAATAGGTATTGGCGGACCGCCTGCCACAGGCCCGGCGGATACCACTGCGTTGGCGATGGTCCACGACGCCCGCTCGCCCATCGCGGAATCGTACCGGCACTTGCGCACGTCGCTATTGCTTTCCTCTGCGGGACAGCCCCCTAAAACGATATTGGTTACCTCGAGTCAGCCTTCTGAGGGTAAGACAACGACAACCATCAATACCGCATTCATGCTCGCTCAAACGGGCGTTGAAGTTTTGGTGGTGGACTGCGATCTCAGGCGCCCGCGGCTGCATGCCCACTTCGATGCCCCGAATACCAGAGGCCTGACGAATTGGCTTTCGGGGGAAACGGATATCGATAGTCTGACGCAAACTCTGGCAACACAACCGAACCTTAAGTTCCTGACTTCCGGACCAGTACCGCCAAACCCGGCGGAGCTTCTCGGGTCGGATGAAATGCGGCGGCTGCTGGGAATACTCAGCGAACGTTTTACTCACATCGTCATCGATTCGCCGCCGGCGATATCGTTTACCGACGCGTCGATTCTGTCGACGATGGTCGATGGTGTCGTGCTGGTGGTCCATAGCGGACGCAGCTCACGGGCGGTGGTGCGCCGCGCCAAACAACAACTGCTCGATGTAGGCGCGCACATTTTCGGTGTGGTCCTGAATAACGTTAAGCTCGAAACCCAGGATTATTATTACTCGGGTTATTATTCGAGTTATTACAGAGAAGGGGACAAACCGGAAGACGCGGAACCTGCGCAAACATAATTCGCCCGGCTGCGCGCCGCAGGATTTGCACGCGCGGCCGCGGTCCGAAACATACCTGCCTGAGCCGCCGGCTCTGCCAGGTGGCTACGCAGTTTATTTCCCATCCAACCGAAGATTCTCGCTATGAAGGTCCCGCTAATAGATCTGAGTGGGCAGCACCAAGCCTTGCGCACCGACTTGCTTGGCGCGCTGGCCCGCGTGATCGATTCCCAACAGTTCGTCCTCGGTTCTGAGGTTGCTTCGCTTGAAGAAGAAATCGCGCGTTATTCGACCACAGAGTTCGCCATTGGTTGTGCTTCGGGATCAGATGCGCTGTTGCTGGCCCTGATGGCTTTGGACATAAAAGCAGGGGACGAGGTTATCACCACTCCGTTCACTTTCTTTGCCACTGGCAGCGCAATCGCGCGAGTGGACGCCCATCCGCGATTCATCGATATTGATCCGCGAACTTACAACATCAATGTGGATCTGGTCGAAGCAGCCATTACAGATCGCACGCGGGCGATCGTCCCGGTACACATGTACGGCCAATGCGCCGAAATGGATAAGCTGTTGGACATTGCCGGACGCTACAACCTCTCAATAGTTGAAGATGCTGCACAAGCGATCGGCGCGACTGATCGCGGACGACGCGCGGGTTCGATGGGCCAGCTCGGCTGTTTTAGTTTTTACCCGACAAAAAATCTGGGTGGCGCCGGTGACGCGGGCATGGTGGTCACTAGCGATGAATCGCTGGCGGCGCGAGTACGAAAGCTTCGCGTCCATGGTGGCGCTACCGAGTATCAACATGACGAAGTCGGTCTCAATAGCAGACTTGATGCCATACAAGCTGCGATTCTAAGCGTGAAGTTAAAACACCTTGATGAATGGTCTGACGCGAGACGCAGCAAGGCGGCTATTTACGATGAGCTTCTTAGTGAGGCAGCTCTCGACGGCAAATTTGTGCTTCCATATGTGCGACCTCAAGCGAGGCATATCTTTCATCAGTATGTAATCCGCGCGCCCGGGTATCGCGATGAGTTGATCCAACACTTGTCGCAACATGGCGTCGGCAACAAGGTTTACTATCCCGTTCCATTGCATCTTCAGCCGTGTTTTGACTACCTCAACTACAGGCAGGGCGATTTCCCGGAAGCTGAACGGGCTTCGCTCGAGACGCTCGCGCTTCCGTGTTTTCCCGAGCTAACGGAGCAGCAGCAGCATTACGTCGGCGAAGTTTTGGCGAAGTTTGTCATCGCCGAGAAGGCCAGCGGATAGTTGGAACTACCACTCGGCCATCAATGTTGCCGCGTTCATTTCCAGGTAACGCGTTGCGCGTCGTATCAGTTAAACCATGAAGAAGAAATATTTTCGGCGCGAGCGAGAATTTGGGTTGATCGTGGGCGGCGTTTTTGTGCTGCTTAGCGTTTGGTGGTTGTACCGGGGTAAGTTTTCAAGCGCTTCACACATTGCGTTCCCGCTTGGCTCGTTATTAATACTCTTCGGGCTGTTCTGGCCTAAAGTTTTAGTCTGGCCGCATAGAGCGTGGATGTTACTGGCCGAAGCGCTGTCGTTTGTCACAACCCGAATCATCCTCGGCATCGTTTTCTTTCTGATAATAACGCCGATCGGAGTAGTGAAAAGATTGTCAGGCTGGGATCCGCTGGACCGGCGCAGCGGTCGCCAGTCTTCCTATTGGAAACCATACTCTGAACGCCAGCGCGATCCGCGTCACTATGAAAAGATGTTTTAGGGAGTTGTAATGTCCAAAGTACAAGTAGTCAGCGAACTCTGGCAGTTCATGCGAGAAAACAAGAAGTATTGGCTGGCGCCGATTGTGATCACCCTGGTGCTGGTGGGCGCCTTGCTCGTTCTCGCAAAGAGTTCTGCAATTGCTCCTTTTATCTATACCTTGTTTTAGTCGGAGTCGTTTTCTTGTGGTTAGCATTCTTGGCATTTCCGCCTTTTATCACGACTCCGCAGCATGCCTGGTTGTTGACGGCGAGATCGTCGCTGCAGCCCAGGAAGAACGCTTCACCCGCATAAAGCACGATCATAATTTTCCTCTCAACGCGGCCCGCTACTGTTTGAGCGAGGCGAATTTAAAAGCCGGCAACCTGGATTACGTCGGTTTCTATGATAAGCCCCTTCTGAAATTCGATCGCTTACTCGAAACCTATCTCGACTACGCTCCCGCCGGGTTCACTTCATTCTTAAAAGCGCTGCCGCTTTGGATGAAAGAGAAATTGTGGATGCCCGATCTGATCCGCACTGAGCTCGGCAAGACTGATGGTGAAGAAGATGAACGCGCGGCCAAAAAGGCGGGGAAAAAGTTTGAGTGGAAATTGCTATTCGGCGATCACCACGAGAGTCACGCTGCCAGCGCGTTTTATCCTTCGCCCTTCGAAGAAGCGGCGATCCTAACGATCGACGGCGTAGGTGAATGGGCCACAAGCTCGGTTGGCATCGGCAAGGGAAACGAAATCACGCTCGTGAAAGAGCTGCGCTTTCCCGACAGTCTTGGATTACTTTATAGCGCTTTCACGTACTACACGGGGTTCCGCGTCAACAGCGGCGAGTATAAGGTGATGGGACTGGCGCCGTATGGCGAGCCGAAATACGTTGCGCTTATCAAAGATAGATTATTGGAAATTCGCGATGATGGTAGTCTAAAAATGAATCACGACTACTTTGGTTATTCGCAGGGCTTGCGAATGACCAACCGCGCCTTCGACAAGCTTTTAGGAGGGCCGCCGCGAAAAGCCGAATCGCGCATCACGCAAAAAGAGATGGACCTGGCGCGCAGCATTCAGGTGATCACCGAAGAAGTGATGCTGAAGATGACCAGGTATGCTCAGCAGGAAACAGGCATGAAAAAACTTTGCCTGGCGGGCGGCGTGGCATTGAACTGCGTTGCAAACGGCCGGGTATTGCGCGAAGTGCCATTCGAAGACATCTGGATTCAGCCGGCTGCCGGTGACGCTGGCGGTGCCTTGGGAATTGCGCTGGCCATCTGGCACCGGTATCTCGGAAACGCACGAGTGAGTGCGGAGCAAACCGGGAAATGGCAATCGGCACGGGCGACCCCGAACAATGGACTACAGCCTTATTCCGATGCCATGAAGGGCTCGTATCTTGGTCCGAAACATAGCGAGGTCGAGATTGAAAAATTCTTGCAGTCGCGGCATTTGCCTTATACGAAGTATTCCCGACAGGAGCTGCCGGCTGTTATTGCAAATCTGCTTGCGGCCGGGAAAATAATCGGACTGCATCAGGGCAGGATGGAATTTGGTCCACGCGCTCTCGGCGGGCGCAGCATCATCGGCGATCCGCGTTCGCCTGAAATGCAAGCGGCGATGAATTTGAAAATTAAGTATCGCGAGAGTTTCCGTCCGTTTGCGCCCAGCGTTCTGCGAGAACACGTGAGCGACTGGTTTGAGTTGAACAGTGACAGCCCCTATATGTTACTGGTGGCGGACGTCGCCGAATCGCAACGGAGAAAGATGACGGCCGAAGAACAAGGCCGGTGGGGAATTGATAAGCTTAACGTGAAGAGATCGGAGATTCCTGCCGTCACGCACGTTGACTACTCCGCGCGCATACAAACTGTCAGGCGCGAAACCAATCCTCTTTATTGGGAAATCATTGAGGCTTTCCGTCAAAAAACCGGATGCCCGGTAGTTGTCAACACAAGCTTCAATGTGCGGGGTGAGCCAATCGTTTGCACGCCCGAAGACAGCTACCGCTGTTTCATGCGGACCGAATTGGATTACCTGGTTTTGGAAACCTGTGTAGTCGATAAGAAAGATCAGCCGCTGCTCAAGGAGAATACAGACTGGAAGCGGGAGTTCAAGGCCGACTGATCCACTACATGTTCGCAACATCAGCTCATGAATCTACTTTAATGCGTATCAGCGTTATTGTTCCCGTTCGCAATGAAGCAAAATCCATCAGCACGCTTCTCGATGGGCTGCTGGCACAATCGCGACCGCCGGACGAGATCGTCATCACCGACGGTGGCTCGACTGATGAGACAGCCTCGATCGTCGATGAGTACATCAACCGTGGTGCGCCCGTTCAACTGGTCCGCGCTGGACCATCGCTGCCGGGCCGCGGGCGAAACATCGGGGCCAGTCGCGCATCATTCGAGTGGTTGGCGTTCATCGATGCCGGAGTGCGTCCCGAAAAAGAATGGTTGGCAGCCCTGGCTGATCGTGCTGTGAGAGACGCCGCGGATGTGGTCTATGGATCGTACGAACCGGTAATCGACACTTTTTTCAAGGAGTGCGCAGCCATCGCCTACGTTTCGCCGCCAGATACCAGTCATGGAGTATCCATGCGGTCGAGGTTTATCGCTTCATCGCTTATGCGTCGCCAGGTTTGGGATCGGGCCGGCGGCTTTCCTGAACATCTGCGTTCAGCGGAAGACCTGTTGTTCATGCGCGCGATCGAGAACACTCAGTTTGTTATAAGCTACCAGCCAGTGGCAATTGTTCACTGGGATTTGCAGCCGGATCTTTGGCGAACCTTTAAACGATTTGTGACTTACTCAGAAAACAATGTTCGCGCCAACTTATGGCGCCAATGGCAGGCGCCGGTTTTCAGACGCTATTTGCTGCTGCTGATGTTTGTGTTGCCCCTATTCATTTTTGGCTACCGGTGGATTGTTGTCCCGCTAATACTCTGGCTCATGATGCTGTTGGCCCGTGCGACGGCAGCGCTTTGGCGAAATCGTAACTGCTATCCAACGTCGACACTGCGAAATGTAAAACGCCTTTTCATGCTGGTCCCCCTTATTGCCTCGCTCGATGCCGCTACATTTGTTGGCACAATCCGCTGGGCGTTCAAAGACAGGCTGCGTCTTTCGGACAAAGCTGCGAGAGTCGGACATGGCGCTTGAGGGAAAACGGGTTCTGTTCATCTCCTACAACGGTATGTTGGATTCGTTGGGCCAGACCCAGGTGCTTCCTTATCTGCGCGAGCTGGGCCGGCGCGGCGTGCGTTTTACCCTGCTTAGCTTTGAGCGGCCGGGCGCATTTGAACTTGCCGGCGTCGAGCAGTGCAGGGTTCTACATAAACAACTAGGCGAGCAAAACATCGAGTGGTATTGGCTGCGCTACCATAAACGCCCCTCCTTGCCGGCAACAATCTATGACGTGATGGCTGGCATTCGCGTCGCGCGCAAACTGATCAGGCAGAACCAAATCGAAATGGTCCATGCGCGCGCACAAATCCCCGCCACGATTGCGTTGGCATTAAAAAAGCGCAACCGTATCAAGATGATTTTTGACATACGCGGACTCATGGCCGAAGAATACGTAGACGCCAATCACTGGAAACAAGGAAGCGTTCGTTATCGGCTTACCAAGGCAATGGAAACCCGAGCTTTGGCCGCAGCGGATGGCATCGTAACGCTGACAAGAAAAATTTGGCCCATAATTAGCGAGTGGCCGGGGCTAAGCGGCAGGCGGGTGGTCCATGAAGTTATTCCGTGCTGCACCGACCTTGAGTTATTCAGATTTCGTCCGAACGATCGAGAGCGGCGCCGGGAAGAGTTGGGCCTTGATAACAAATTTGTTCTGGTTTACAGCGGCTCGATCGACGGTTGGTATTTGACAGAAAAAATGGCGGAGTTTTTTTCCCAGTTGAAAGCTCACCGGAAAGACGCACATTTTCTCTGGTTAACGCAGGGAAGCCATGACCGTTTGCGTGAGGTGATGCGCGAGCAGAATGTATCCGGCGGCGACTACACAGTTATGCGCGCCGCGTCCGGGGATGTCCCATCGTATTTGTCTGCCGCCGACGCCGGTTTGGCTTTCATAAAGCCGAGCTTTTCCAAACAGGCCTCGTCGCCTACCAAATACGGCGAATATCTTGCGTGCGGATTGCCGCTTGTGATCAATGCCGGCGTCGGTGATTCAGATGAGCTGACGATGACGCCGGGAGTAGGCGTACTGATCAATGAATTTAATGAGTCTGAATACATGCGGGCTGCGCGGACTTTGGACGATCTAACGAAACAAGCCTCGCAAGTCCGAGAACGAACTCGCGACCTGGCCGAGAAACTTTTCGATGTGCGCACAGTAGGTGTTGAGTCTTATGCTCGTCTATACGATGCCATCCTTCGCTGACACCGACGCGCCGCAAAAGGCCGTACTAAATTCTCTAAAGCACGCGAAGGACGGAGTTGGCCCATGATGAAGGTTTTGGCTTTTGCCTCATACCCAATTGAAGCAGCGGCGACTCGTTACCGCTTGCAACAGTTCGTGGGCCCGCTCCGGGATCGTGGGATTTCATTGACGATCAGGCCGTTTCTCGATTCCAAAGGATTCAATTCTTTATATCAACGGCGGGCCCTCGCTCGCACCGGAGTGGGTCTGTTAAGAGCGGGCGCCGGGCGGTTGAGCGATGTGTATCGAGCGCGACAGGCTGATGTAGTCCTGGTTCAGCGCGAGGCGATGCTGTTTGGACCACCGCTGATCGAATGGCTGTCAACCAACGTAGCCGGCCGCCCGATGGTCCTTGACTTGGATGATGCTACCTACGTTTCCTATACTAGCCCGACCTACGGAAAACTTGGCAGAGCATTGAAGTGGTTTAGTAAGACCGACGACCTGATACGCTGGGCCAAGGTAGTAACCTGCGGCAATAGCGCAATCGCCGAATACGCGGAAAGGAAAGGCGCGCAAACTCGAATAATTCCAACTGTGGTTGATACAGATGTTTTTGTGCCGCTGCCCCGTTCTTCAGATGGTCCAATAGTTGTAGGCTGGATTGGCACCCACTCGACATTTCCTTATCTTCGAGAAATCTTTCCGGTACTGCAGGAGTTGGCAACAAAGCATTCCTTCAGAATGAAAATTGTAGGCGCGGGCGTGGCTGGCTTGAATATTCCCGGGGTTGAGATTGAAAATTTGGAATGGAAGCTCGAGAGGGAAGTCCAGGACTTTCAATCTTTTGATATTGGACTGTACCCGATTGATCCTTCTCTGTATGCAGAGCAGTGGGCTGCGGGAAAGTCAGGCTTTAAGGCGATTCAATACATGGCGGTTGGAATTCCTTTTGTCGCAGCGCCCATTGGCGCAATGGCAACTATCGGCGAAGCAGGTGTAACGCATTTTGAGGCGACCAACAAGAGCGAATGGTTGCAATCGCTGGAGCGTTTGCTTTCGGATGCGCAACTGCGCAACGCCATCGGGAACGCTGGCCGTCGACACGTTGTCGAGCATTATTCGCTCCCTGATCAGGCCGACAAACTCGCGAGCGCGTTATTCGCGGCCGCCGGCCGGGCCGAAGGCAAGCTAAGCGACGCATGAAACGACTAAGTAAATCTCGATTTACAGTGCTCGCTTTGATTGCGCTCTTGCCGTCATTTTTGAAGCGACCCTGTTATCGGTTATTTTTTGGTTACCAAATAGGAAAACGTGTACGGATCGGCTTGAGCATTATTGACGTAGGCGATTGCCGAATTGACGATGAGGTCCAAATTGGGCACCTGAATTTAATTATCAGAGTTAAGAAGCTTGAAATTAATGATCACGTACGAATCGGGCATCTGAACATAATAAGAGGAGGCGACGAGGTCCATCTCGGACGCTATTCTGAAATCATCCGAATGAACGAAATAAACTCGATCGCCGATCCCGAAGTCGTTAATCCAATTGACCCGCGATTTCTACTGGGGGATGGCAGCATTATTACAGCCGGACACAAAATAGATTTTACCGACCGCGTTACGATTGGCCGCAGGTCAATTCTCGGGGGCCGCAATTCTTCGCTGTGGACGCACAATCGTCAACGCACGCGGCCAATAGATATTGGATCATTTGCCTACATCGGATCCGAAATCAGGATCGCGCCGGGCGGTTCGTTGCCATCGAACTGTATTGTTGGAATAGGATCTGTGATTACGAGTGAGTTGTCGGCCGAGGGCCAACTAATCGCGGGGGTTCCGGCAAAGCCAGTTAAGGAATTGACCGAGGAAGATCAGTTCTTAATCCGGCGAAAGACCCGAACGGATCTCCCGGACGACATATAGTTTCGTAGTTAACAGTTCGCTGAACTTCTAGCATGAACGCTCTGCTTACATTGCTTTATCTGCTCGTTTGCGTGGGGATCGTCGTCTTCGTACCACCTTTGGTGGCCGCACATTCCAGCAGCTACGGGCTGTTTACCGCTTTCGACGCGGCGCGGGCAGTTTTGCTTTGTAGCGTGTTGGCTGCAATCGCAGGCTTATATGCGTACAAGAGAGAAATTGACGGACAGTTCCTGCTGCGGCTATTCGTTGCCGGCTTACTGGCGCGAATAGTGATCGGACTCGCGATCTTCGTATTTCGCGGCCAGGAATTTTTTGGCGGTGACGCCATAACATACGACTTTTTTGGTAATGCCCAACTGCTCGGCTGGGGCGGCAGCAAGTATTATGCGTCCATCGCCGAGCAGTTTGTCCGCGGCGGAGAAGGTTCGGGCTGGGGAATGGTTTACCTCGTTGCTGCTGTTTACGGAATTGTTGGGCGCAACATGCTTGCGATCCAGCTTATGAATTCGGTTTTTGGGGCAGCTACCGCAGTAGTAATTTACTTGTGCGCGAACCAGGTCTTCCAAAATTCGAGAGTAGCGCGGCTCGCCGGCATAGCGGTTGCTTTTTATCCTTCACTGGTGCTGTGGTCCTCGCAGGGCCTTAAAGATGGTCCTATCGTATTTTTTCTCTCGATAGCTATTTTGGCCACGCTGAAGCTTGGCGAAAAACTGACGCTTAAGTACATTTCGGTTTTAGCGATCACCCTATTATGTCTGCTGGCCTTCCGGTTTTACGTCTTCTACATGATCTGCGTAGCGATTGCCGGCGCCTTCGTAATCGGGATGCAGCAGGTTTCAGCAAAGAGTTTCGTGCGCCAGTTTTCAGCAGTCATTCTCTTGGGTTTGGCGTTGACTTACGTAGGCGTCACGCGTTCTGCGACTGTTAGTTTCGAACGATACGGAAGCTTGCAGGAGGTGCAACGTTCTCGAAGCGACCAGGCGGTTTCCGCCGATTCAGGTTTTGGAAAAGACGCAGACGTGTCGAGCACCTCAGGTGCGCTCTCTACTATTCCGTTGGGTGTCGTCTACTTGCTGTTCGCGCCGTTTCCCTGGCAGATCACTTCGCTCCGTCAGAGCATCACCTTACCCGAGATGGTGATTTGGTGGGCTTCATTTCCCATGTTGATTCTCGGTCTGTGGTTTGCGATTAAGTATCGCCTGCGAATGATTTCTCCGGTGCTGATTTTTACAGTTATGCTCACACTCGCGTATTCGGTCGTTCAGGGGAATGTGGGCACTGCTTATCGCCAGCGCGCGCAACTATTAGTCTTCTATTTTATCTTCGTCGCTGTTGGCTTTGTTTTGATGAAGGAGAAGCGTGAGGAAAGAAAGCGCCAACGATTGGAAGAACGAGAGGCCTTGGCCCTTCGCCACGCGACCGCTCTTAAGGCGCGCGTTGACAGATCGTCCGCGTAAAATGCGAAGTCCCACTGATCGGAATCGGCGTTTGCGAGACAGTGAGTATTTCCAGGGAGTAGTTTTTGTCTTTTGAATCGCAGTTGCGGGCATCGAGTACCAGGCGTTTTCTTGCAGCCGCCGCCATTTGGCACGTGGCTTTCGTTTTAGCTGTGTTCGTCGTTGGTCGCGCTCAGATTTGGCCGGAAACATTCGACAGGAACGGGATTGGAATATCGTTTGGAATCGATTCTTCTAACTACCGCGTCGAAGCCCAGGAAATGGCGAAGTTGATCGAACAGGGGAAACTTCGCGACTGGACGAGGTACAACGCCAGCTTTCACGTCAAGCTTTACTCCTTATCATTTGCGCTGCTGGGTCGATTGATAGGATTCAATATTCTCGCCGCTGAGCCGCTGAATCTTATCTGCTATCTGTCCATCCTTTCTTTAGCATGGGCAATAGCCCGCGAAGCGTTCCAGGACGAACGTGTGGCGCGATTTGCCACTGTCGTAGTTGCTTTGTGGCCATCGCTGGTTTTGCACACGACGCAATTGCTTCGCGATACTATGTTCATCCCTTCGATGCTGCTGTTGACGCTGGTCCTGTTACTCGCCGCGACTAAAACATTATCTCTGAAACAAGGTTTTTTGCTGGTCATGCCCGGGGCGTTTGCCGCACTGCTACTCTGGCTTTGCCGTGGAGACATGTGGGAGCTCGTGCTGTTAATCATGCTGGTGGGCGCGACGCTTTGTGTTTTGATACAAGTAAGGAACCGTCGCTTCTTATCCGGAAACATCGCGGCAGTGGCGACCTTGCTGCTGATAAGTTTCTTTATACCCAAAGTAGTGCCAACCCATCGACAATCAAATATTTTGTTGTCATCGCCTTTACCAGGGCAAACCGCCGAAGCAGCTAATATTCAAAATGCGCCAAACAATTTCGAACCAGAGGAACCGACAAATCCAATATCAAAATTGGCATATCGACTGGCCCTGCTTCGTCATAGATTCATAATCCGGTATCCGCTTGCCGGATCGAATCTCGATACGAATGTCGAACTAAGAGGGACCGCGGCGATCTTCCGCTATCTTCCACGCGCCGCGGTGATCGGCTTCCTCGCTCCTTTTCCAAATATGTGGTTCACGAAAGGAGCACAAGTTGGGTTGTCCGGACGGTTGATTGCAGGGGCCGAAATGTCTTTGATGTATTTACTGATAGGGTTCGCAGTTTATGCAGGAATCAGGCAACGCCATCGCATGGCGATATGGTTGTTGTTTAGCATCCCCGCGATCGGCTGTGTTGCTCTGGGATTTGTGGTGGTAAACATCAGTACGCTTTACCGAATGCGCTATGCCTATTTCATTATCATTATTATTCTCGGTATCAAGGGTCTGTTTTATCTCGCGCCGATAAACAGCTACCGGCGAACAGCACCCGACGAATTACAGGAACAATTTACGTAAAGCCGCTTAGCTGGCAGTTCGAGGTTGTATGTCTACATTGCGATTGTCGGCGGTCGGATTGACACTGCGGGTTGGCCTGCTTGTCGTCGTCGTAACGAACGCGTTAATTCTGGCACGCGTTCTCAGGCCGGAAGGATTTGGTGAGTACTTCTTATTTCTGCGGCTGGTCGCGGTGCTCGCGGCTTTCGCTGATTTTGGTCTTTCACAAAGTGTGAATGCTTTCTACGGCCGTCACAAACATTGGCGCGGCCATATTCATAACTTGATGCTGCAATTGGTCCCCATTTTCTCGGTTGCGGCAAGCTGCGTTGCCGGCCTGGTATTGTGGCTCGGGGGACGGTGGTTGTTGCCTAACCTGCCTACTCTGCTGATGTTCATGGCCTTTGCGATTCTTCCTTTGTCGCTGTATGCGAATCTCTGGAACAGCATGATGGTCGGAACAACGCAAATTTGGCGCGTCAATCTGCTGCAACTAGTAATGTGCACGTTTTCGCTTTCGCTGACGATTGTATTTGTGGTCATACTCGCCGGCGGCGTGCGGACCGCGGCCATCAATTACCTGGTAGTGATGTTCGTTCAGTTCGTCGTCATGCTGGCAATGGGAATTCGTTTGAGCAAGGACCAGCCCGCAAGCGAATCGCCCGTCGACCTGCGCCGAAAAATGGTGAGCTTCGGACTGCGTGCGTATCCGGGATCGATAGGCTATTTGTTGTGCATGAGAATTCCGGTCTTCATTATCAATGTCACTCATGGACCAGCGGCGGTGGGCATTTTCTCTGTGGCCCAACAGGTTGCCGAGAAGCTGTTGCTTCCCGTTGAAGCTATCCAGGACGTGACTTACGAAAAGATGTCCACTCTTTCTTCAGCCGTTGCGGCAAAGGCTATGAATTTATATTTGAGACTAACCTGGTGGGGCATGTGGGGAATTATTATTCTGGCGTCCGTGTTTTCATATTTAGGAATCGTCCTGTTGCTGGGCTCCGCCTATCTCCAGGCAATAAGTGTGGCCCATTTACTGTTTATCGGTTCGGCATTCGCCGCAGTCTCGTTGCTGATGGATACGTTTTTTGTCAATCAATTGCACCGGCCCGGTTTGGTTTCCATCCTTGCCTGGTTAAAATTTATGTTTGCTTTGACGCTGGGTCTGATACTGATACCGCCGTTTGGAGTAAAAGGCGCGGCGGCATCGCTGGCGACGATGCAGATTGTAGGCGCGGCTGTGTACGTTTACCTTTACCTACGCGTGACAAAAAGTGGCTGGAAAGATTTAGTGTATATTCGCCGACATGACATTGCATTGCTGCGGAAACAGATTACCAGCTTGACGTTATCTGCGCCGGCAGCAGCTACGCGTGTCGAACCGGCGGCCGCGACCAGCGAAACAAGCTATTGAATCAAGGATGACTGACCGGATTGTAAATATCGAGTGGGTTCGTTTGGTTGAAAACACATGTGTGGAATTACAGGCATAGTTCGTAACGACGGCTTGGATGTTGACCGCGCACTGCTTGGCAGAATGTGCGCGGCGATAAGACATCGTGGTCCTGATGACGACGGCTTCTACTTTAATGCGGCTGTCGGGTTGGGAATGCGCCGGCTTTCGATCATTGACGTTAAGGGTGGCCGGCAGCCGATTCACAACCAGGATAGTAGCGCCTGGATAGTTTTCAACGGAGAGATTTACAACTACCTGGAGCTTCGCGCGCAGTTGGAAAAACTCGGGCACAGCTTTTATACAAACAGCGATACGGAAGCGATCATTCACGCCTACGATCAATACGGCAAAGACTGTCCCAAACACCTGCGGGGAATGTTTGCGTTTGCGATTTGGGACGAGCGCACTCAGGAACTTTTTCTTGCTCGCGATCGCGTTGGCAAGAAGCCAATTCTTTACGCTCAGGTTAATGGCCAATTTGTCTTCGGTTCGGAATTCAGCGCTCTGTTGCAGCATCCGGACATTAGCAAGGACATCGATTTCGCAGCGCTCAACCACTATCTATCATTCATGTGCGTGCCGGCGCCGTTGACGGCTTATCGAGATATTCGAAAGCTCGAGCCGGGACACAGCCTGCGTTATCGAAAAGGCGAGATAACGACCGAACGCTATTGGCAGCCCGACTTTTCCCGGAAGCTTGATATCGACGAGCAGGAAGCCGGCGAGCAAGCGATCAAAATTCTGCGCGACGCGGTGAAGGTGCGCTTGATGTCGGAAGTTCCGCTCGGCGCTTTTCTTTCGGGCGGCATCGATTCGAGTGCGGTGGTCGCGTTGATGAGCGAGGAGTCCAGCGCGCCGGTTAAGACTTTCTCGATTGGATTTGAAGAGCAGGACTTTAGCGAGTTGCATCACGCGCGCCGCGTCGCCGAACATGTGGGCGCGGACCATCACGAATTCATCGTTCGTCCCGACGCGCTCGAAGTGTTGCCAATTTTAGTCGAGCACTATGGCGAACCCTACGCAGATTCTTCGGCCGTTCCCACGTATTACGTTGCGCGCGAAACCAGGAAGCATGTAACGGTCGCCCTGAACGGCGATGGTGGTGACGAATCGTTTGCGGGTTACGAGCGCTATGCGGCGATGCGACTGGCGGAGACGTATCATCGAATACCGGCGCTGCTGAGGGACACGTTGTTGCGCCAGGCGATCGACTTAATGCCTTCTTCGGAATCCAAGCGAAGCCGGCTGAGAGACGTGAAACGCTTTGTAGCAGCGGCCTCGTTACCGAAAGCCGAACGTTACCTGCGCTGGGTAAGTGTTTTTAACTCGCAAGCAAAACAAGATCTGTACACCGAGAATTTTAAGCGCGAGACCAGCGCTTATCCCGCGGCCGGTATCATTGACCCATGGTTTGTTCGTGCAAATGGATCGGGCATTGTCGACGCCGCGTTGCTGGCCGACATCATGACTTACCTGCCAAACGATCTGCTGGTCAAAGTCGACATTGCAACGATGGCGAATTCACTCGAAGCGCGCTCGCCATTTCTCGATCATCACGTGATTGAGTTTGCGGCAAGCTTGCCGGAAAAATATAAGTTACGCGGACTGACCACGAAATATTTGTTGAAGAAAGTGCTGAAGCAGCTGCTGCCCGCGGAAAACCTGACCCGTCGCAAGATGGGATTTGGCGTTCCGATTGGGCATTGGTTTCGCGGCAAGCTGCAGCCGTTTCTGCGCGAAACGATTCTTTCAGAGTCAGCCTTGAAGCGCGGCCTCTTCAAACCGGAAGCTGTCAAACGTTTGGTCGAACTGCACACGCGCAGCGAGCGCGATTATTCTCATCAGCTCTGGACGTTGCTAATGCTGGAACTGTGGTTCCAAAGGTTTATTGATTGACTTCGGTGGTCTTTGGGTTCGGGTCTTTGGTCTTTGTCTCTCAGTCCGCGATAGCGGACGAGCGACAATAGCCCAGCAGTTCACTGCTGGGATAAGGGGCGAAACGAACGTAGTCCGTGGAGCGGACGGTTGAATGATGAAGGCCAGATACCTACTCTTTTCAGCCGTCCGTTACACGGACTTAGACTCAAACGCAGGGCTCCCAGCGATAAATCGCTGGGCTATTATCGGTCGTCCGCTAACGCGGACTGGTGCAAAGCAACCACTGTGGAGAAATCTGTGAGCGCCCCACTACTGACAACGAACAAAAATGGAGGTGCGTTTAAGTGAAAGGCATTGTTTTAGCAGGCGGGCTGGGAACGCGTTTGCGGCCATTGACCTCGGTAACAAACAAGCACCTGCTTCCGGTTTACGATCGGCCGATGATTTATTACCCGATTCAGACGTTGGTGAACGCCGGCATTACCGACATCATGATCGTGACGGGCGGCAATTCCGCCGGCGATTTTCTGAAGCTGCTGGGAAATGGAAAAGCCTTTGGCCTGAAACATATCAACTACACTTATCAGGAAGGCGAGGGCGGCATCGCCGAGGCGCTTTCGCTGGTGGAACACTTCGCTGCCAAACAGCCGGTTTGTGTGGTGCTGGGCGACAACATTATTGAGGGCAACATCGCCGCCGCAGTTCGCGCTTACAAAGAACAGGGCAAAGGCGCGAAGATCATTTTGAAGCGAGTTCCTGACCCGGAGCGTTTTGGTGTTCCCGAACTCAGCGGTCAGAACGTTCTGCGTATCGAAGAGAAACCGAAGACGCCAAAGTCGGATTACGCAGTTATCGGAATCTACATGTATGACGGTGAGGTGTACGACATCATCCGCACGCTTAAGCCGTCGGGCCGCGGCGAACTGGAAATTACCGACGTCAATAACGCCTACATCAAACGAGAAGAGATGACCTGGGAGGAACTCGATGGCTGGTGGACCGATGCCGGCACATTTGAGAGCCTGCTGCGAGCATCAAACATGGTAGCGGAAACCGGCGCCAACAAATTGGAGTTGCAGCGTGCTAACGAGATTAGCGTCAACGTCTGAAGTAGCCGTCCAAAATATACCCGCCACTCGAGTGATTGAGATCTTAGATGAACGATCGTAAGCAGATCAAAAATCAGAGATCAAAAATCGCCAATGCAACAAAGATCGTTCGCGTTATAGCGCGCCTCAACGTTGGCGGCCCGGCCAAACACGTCGTTTGGCTCACCCAGGGTTTGTCCGCGCCGCAATTTGATTCGCTCCTGATTGCCGGGTTCGTTCCGCCGGGCGAAGAAGACATGGGCTATTTCGCGACCGAGTTAGGTGTGGCTCCGCTTTTTGTTTCGGAGATGAGTCGCGAGATTTCGCTGAAAGATGCCATTACAGTTTGGAAACTCTATCGCCTCTTTCGCCGCGAGCAACCTGACATCGTCCACACGCACACCGCGAAAGCCGGCACTGTCGGCCGCCTGGCAGGAACGCTTTATCGCTGGCTTACTCCGGCCACATTATTAGGACGCCCGCGTCGTTGCCGTTTCGTGCACACTTATCACGGCCACATTTTTCACAGCTATTATGGACCAGCAAAGACTCGCTTGTTCCTGACGATTGAAAAGATGCTCGCGCGACTTGCGACCGATCGCATTGTGGTCATAAGCGAGCAACAGCGGCGGGAAATTAACGAAGAATTTGCGGTTGGTCGCGCCCGTCAGTTTGCAGTGATACCGCTCGGTCTGGACTTGGGCGTTTATGCTAATTGGCAGGAACGGCGGGAAACTCTTCGCAAAGAACTGAACGCTGATGCAAACGACATCCTGGTGGGCATCGTCGGGCGGCTAACTGAAATCAAGAACCACGAACTGTTTCTGCAAGCTGCTGCCTTGTTCAAGGAACAGTTTGGCCCAGTAGCCGCGCGCGTGCGTTTTTTAGTTATCGGCGACGGACATCTGCGTTCCAAACTTGAACTGCAGGCTCAGGCTAGTGGGTTGGCCGACGATGTCACTTTCGTCGGCAGCCGTCGCGATCCGGAAAACTTTTATCCGGCGCTGGATATCGTGGCCCTTACTTCGCGCAATGAAGGCACGCCGCTGACGTTGATCGAAGCAATGGCCAACGCGCGGCCGGTGATTTCCACGGCTGTCGGGGGCGTCGTTGACCTGTTGGGTGATCCGCTTTCGGCGAATAATGATGGCCCGTTTATTGTTTGTGAGCGCGGGGTTCGGGTACGTCCCGACGATGCCCATGGATTTGCTGCCGGCTTGGCCCAATTAATCGGCAACGAGTCGCTGCGTCGCGAAATCGGCGAGCGTGGTTTACAATTCGTTTTGGCTCATTATTCAAAAGAACGATTGTTAGTGGATATTAAGACTCTCTATGCCGATTTGCTGACCCGAGGCATTGTGGCAACGCACGAGAGCGGGGGCAAGCCACCCTTCCCGACCACTAGTTGACCCGAGTTAAGGGCTGATTCTGTACAGCAGCTTTAAGGTGGAACATTTGAGCAAATCGCCCAGTCTCTCAGGTTGGGAAGGCGGGCATGCCTCCGCTGGTTGGCTAGAATTCACCATTCAATCTTTGAATCACTGACGATGATGCATGATTAACCCTGTCCAATTTCTCAAACAAAGGAGCGCAAAATTTTGCGTGTACTCATAACCGGCGGCGCCGGCTTTATCGGATCTCATTTGGCGGATGCATACCTGCAACGCGGCGACGAGGTGCTGATCATCGACGACCTGTCGACCGGCACCATCGAAAACATTCGACACCTCAAGACCAATCCGCGTTTTCAATATACGATCGATTCTGTTCACAATCAGCCCGTCACTGCCGAGCTTGTCGATCAGTGTGACGTGGTGGTCCATCTGGCTGCTGCGGTCGGCGTAAAGCTTATTGTCGAAAGTCCGGTTCGCACGATCGAAACCAACGTGCGCGGCACCGAAGTCGTGCTGGCGCTGGCGAACAAGAAACAAAAACGAGTTCTGGTCGCCTCAACTTCCGAGGTTTACGGACTGAGCACCGATGTGCCCTTTAAGGAAGATGGCAATCTGGTGATGGGCGCGACCACCAAAGGGCGTTGGAGCTATGCCTGTTCGAAAGCGATTGACGAGTTCCTGGCGCTCGCTTATTGGCGCGAGAAAAAGCTGCCGACCACCATCGTTCGGCTTTTCAATACTGTCGGCCCGCGACAGACGGGCCGCTATGGCATGGTCATTCCGACGTTTGTCAGGCAGGCGCTGGCCGGCCGTCCGATCACCGTCTATGGCAACGGCAAACAGACGCGTTGCTTCGGATACGTTGGCGACGTGGTTGGCGCATTGATCAAGTTGCTGGACACCAGTGAAAGCGTGGGCCAGGTTTACAACATCGGCTCGACCGAAGAAATATCGATCGCCAGGCTGGCGGAGAAAATTAAAGAACTGACCAATTCTGATTCCGACATTGTCTTCGTGCCTTATGATGAAGCTTACGAAGAAGGCTTTGAAGACATGCCGCGCCGCGTTCCCGACACCTCAAAAATCAAACAGCTCGTCGGCTTTGAACCAAAGATGAAGCTCGAAGGCATCCTGCAAAGCGTCATTGATTACCACAGCGGCCGGCCCTCGTCGCTGGATGATTGAGCCTGTTGCCACTACCAGCAATCTGTCGCGCCCTCATCTAATCAGTCCAGTCTCATTGTCTCTGACCGGCGCAAAATAAAGAGACAACCCGTCAGTCCAGTGCTGACTCCTGGCAGGTGCTTAACATAGCGCCGCTAGCGGGCGCGCTTGCGATCGTGGGTTGTGTTCGCTTGCTTTCCCAACCTCAACTAATAACTCTAACAACTGAAATTTACTAAAGTCAGTCATCTTCGAAAGCGGATGCAAGAGTTTTTGCATTGAAAATGACAGAGCATTATGGCGACTGAACTTGCAGCCTTCTCGCGCCGGGTACATATTGTGCTCGGACCACCTCGCAACGTTTGTTTAATTGGATCGCTACCTTTCGCGTAGGAGTCGCCTCATCTCGTCTAACGGTTTATCGCGACCGTTGGGTTTCGTTGTTGAAAAGACAATGAAAACCCAGTCGCAAGGAACTATCTGCAATGTCCAAACGAACACGCCCACACAAACGTAGCAAGGTTAAGAAGGCCGCGAAGCGCAAGACACATGCTGGCTTCTTCTCGAGGTAGAGCTCGCGCTCGAAGATTGCCGCAGCCATGATCGTATTGATCCTTTTCGCTGCCGCCTCAGTTGCCTATTGGAAAGTACCAGGCGAGACAGTTGCTCCCGCGCCCGCCCGTTCTGAAGCGCCAAACAAAGCTGTCGTGAAGAACGTCTCAACCTTATCGGCGAGTGAATTAGCGGACATACCACCCGAAGCCTTCACGCCTCGGCCACCGGCGGACGTGGGTTACAACGCGCACAGCGGCGGGCTTCCGCCAGGGGCGTTACCGCCCGGCGTAGTGCTTCCGGGAATGCCCATGATGCAGGGTGGGCAAGGCTACGGCGGATACGATGGAGTTCGACAGCAGTTCACTTCGAAGGAGCGTGATAACGAAACAGGCTTGGATTACTTCGGCGCGCGATACTACTCATCGACGCAAGGACGCTTCACGAGCGTAGATCCAGAGAACGCGGGCGCCAATCCAAGTGATCCGCAGAGTTGGAACGGCTATGCTTATGCGCGTAATAACCCATTGGTATACACCGATCCAGAAGGGCGCGATTATCGGGTGTGCGGTCCAGACACCAAGGAGTGTGTCACGTATACGGATAAGGAGTTCGACCAACTTAGAAACGGCGGCCCGCGAGATGGTTACACCTTCAAGAACGGCAATATATATTACAACGGCGACCTCACCGCGACTTACTCACATGACTGTTTGTACTGTGACCAGCTTGTAGATGAGATGGCTCGACGAGGTCCGGCATTAGAGAAGTTAACCGGCGCATTCGCCGTGACCGGTCTTGTGCTTGGCGCGACTGGTGGCGCCGGCGCTTACGTCTTGGGCACTGGAGCTACAGTTACGACGCTGGGTACCTTAAGCAGAGCAGCTCCGGCAGCAGGGGCTGGTGGTACCGTTCTCAGTCAGCTTAGTCAAAAGGATGCGAGCATTTTTCAGAGAGCGGCAGAGTTAGGAGCTTCTGCGTCGAATAGTTTCTATGACAATCTACAAGCTTTGACGCGCGCAACAGTGGAAAAAGTACCAGGTGGAGGATTGAATAAGATAGGACAGATCGGTGACTCTATAGTCTACGGCTCGGGTCGCAGTGGCGTAGGCATCGCGGAAGTAGGAGGCCAAACTGTAGTCGTGAAAATAGCTCACGGTAATCCGCAGATTCTTGGGCCGCTGCCCTGATAGATTCTGAGCGATGAACATTTCTAAGGAACAATCAGCGCAAATTATTAAGCGGATTGAGGGTTTTATTGCCGAGACTTCTCCTGACC
The DNA here is from genome assembly GCA_030841085.1 of Pyrinomonadaceae bacterium. GTDB lineage: Bacteria > Acidobacteriota > Blastocatellia > Pyrinomonadales > Pyrinomonadaceae > PSRF01. The sequence continues at coordinate 4,977 of JAVEDP010000031.1, read as the reverse complement.
CGCTTAAACTGCGAGAGTTTGCGGCAGCCGAAAAAGTCTTGCCGCTCATCTGGGATTGGGGGGGCGTGTTTACGATCACTCCGAATGGAGAAATCATTTCCTTCCCTTTCAGCCTCGCTGCAAACGACAAAATCGTGGCGTTCCCGTTGGACGAGTCGGAGGAGCCAAGGGTCGAATCAGATCTGCGCCTCCGTAACAATGCGCTTTTTGGGGGCAGCAAGAAATATCATGAGTTGAAGGAACTCATAGTAAAACCGGATAACGCTCAAGTTTGTCCTCATTGCGGCGGTACCGGTAGAGAATCCTACGCGGAAAAATACAATATTGATGGAATTGTTTGCTACTGCGGCGGTCTGGGCTGGATCCCATAAATGTGGCTTGAGGGCGGCTCATTGATCGCCTCGGTTCGGTGGCAAATTAGTGAGAGTAACTTTTGACCCTACGGATCATCTCAGCCGGAATGATGCGCGCGAATCAGATAACCAATGGAATCGCAAAGGGTCGGTACACACCGATAAACTGAAGGTACCTATGGCGGAATTCAGTCCAGACGTTGAAATGCAAAAGATACCTGAGTTGACTCAGGAGTTCTTCGATCATGTTCTGTATGACGAAGAGCCTCTCTTTATCAGCGATGAAGCGACCATTTGGGATGTATCATCAGCGCCAACAGCCGAAGAACTGATTGATAGAATCTCCCACTACTACAAGAAGCCCGTAACGTCGGCTGACTTGAAGCAACCCCTCTGGAAACTGATTCGCCAACTTAACGAGGAGTGAAGTGGCATGAGTTGTATCAAGCAGATTCTGGGGGAAATAGCCTTGAGCGAACCAATACTTCTTAGAGATCCAGCCGTCATCAAAAGACTTGCTGACCGCCTTTCGAAATGTCGCGAGGTTACGAAATACGACCACGGCGACGAAAAGGAAGCGGGCGTGCTGGCACACTCATTCGCAGACCTAGAGGAATCTTTCAAGACATTTCTTAACGAGCAATTGCCGAGGCTCTTGGATGATCAGGCCACACCCTCGGAAATGTGTGATGTCTTGTTGGAAATTGGCGAGGAGTTTCGGCACATCCTCTACCATATTCATGATCCCAGGTTCTACGAGTATCTCCAAGGCGAGCCTGACAGTTGAAGTGATCCGCTTTCCCCCTTACCTGCTTTGCTCGTACTCGGGTCATTAGCCCGGAACCATGCGTGCGAATCAAAGAACGAATAGCATTGCAAGTGGCCAATTTGTCAAAAAATAGAGGTAAGACCTTATGATTCCATTCAATTCTGATGAGGCGCTAAGGAAAATAAAGTGACGGTCTAATGACTTCGACTTTAGCAGAATCTATGGAGTTTACGAGCGTTGGTGACAGTCTTAAAAGACATTGGTCATCGCACGATGTAGCAATCAACGCCGGGGTCTCGGAAACGGAGTTGAAGGCTTTTGAGAAGAAATACAGTGTAGTTCTTCCAGACGATTTACATGACTACTTCAGGTGCGTGAACGGCATGCCTCCTGACGTTGTTGACGATGGCATGATTAGGTTCTGGACGCTCGGAGAAATGAAACCCTTGCCTCAAGGCGCGCCAAAGTATTCGGTTTCAAGCTACGTTAAGAACCCGGAGTCTCTTTTCCTGTTCGCAGACTACAGTATTTGGGCTCATGCCTATGCAATCCGTCTGGAAAGTGTTCCATCGCATTCAAATGAAATCATCATTATCGGATACGAATCACCGGTGTTGATTTCTCACTCCTTTTCAGAGTTCGTGGACCATTACTTAACGGATAAGGATCTGCTTCATTGATGGCCTCGGTTCGGTTGCAAAGAGAGGTAACTCTTGACCCTACGGGCAAAGGATCATCTCAGCCGGAATGATGCGCGCGAATCAGATAACCAATGGAATCGCAAAGGGTCGGTACACACCAATAGAGTGAAGGTACTTATGTCGTAATTCAGTCCAGACGTTGAAATGCAAAAGATACCTGAGTTGACTCAGGAGTTCTTCGATCATGTTCTGTATGACTTCTCAGGCGCGCTCCAGTTTCAGATCACACTCGGCAATTATCCCTTGTACTCGCTATATTGCCGAATATTGCCGATGTAAATTGTTTTTACAGCTCATTGGAGGAATCCTCGCATGCCCCGAACTATCCGCAACCCACTAGGGAGATGCACCGAGCTTTTCCTCGGCGTTACCTTACTCGGGCTACTAAGTCTGTCCGCGAACGCTCAAACCCCGCAAAAACCAAACACCGACAGCGCTCTCGACAATCGCATGCGGAGCGACGCGACGGTCGATCCGCTTTCGCTGAGCCTTCAGCTTTCCATAAATCTGGGAAGCTATCCGGGACGTGATGGATTGGCACTCCCCATTACGATGAGCTATTCGTCGCGGCTCTGGGGAATCGATCCTCACGTAACGACTGATAGATGCGGCGGCTTTGGTCCGCCTTGGACGTACTACCAACGCTACCGGCCCGAGTACGGGCGGGGCTCGATGGCGGGCTGGACGTCACCACTTGGCATGTCGGACGCCCACGGCACGGTTGATCTAGAGTTATATAATTTTGACGGCCATCCCGTTTCATTCGGAACACCCGGAGGGTATAAGAAGATCGCGCGAATCTTCGCCACGCTTCCCGACGGCTCGAGACACGAATTGCGTAAGGATGACAGCTTACACGACCCGGCAGAAACGATCACCGGCAAGTTCCTGGCTGTCGATGATTCACGGTTGGTGTTTGACACGGCAACCGGGACCCTTTATCTCCCCGACGGGACCCGAATGGCTTCAGGTTTTATCGACAAGAACGGCAACAAACTTGTGAGCGGCGGTAGCTTGTACACGAGCTGGACGGACACTATGGGCCGCTCGATCAGTTCGCCGCTGGATGTCGGTACGAATAAAGTGGGCGACGATACAAGCGCCGTGGCGTTTGACAAGTCGTTCTCGGTCCCTGGGTTCGATGGCGGGACTCTTTCTTATACGATGAAGTGGAAGAAACTCGAGGACGTACTGACCAACCCGTCCGACACACTCGAGTACATGGGTGACACGGGTAACAGTGGAACGTGCGGTTCGTATGGCGTGGGAGCATCGCCTTCGCTGTTCGTAGGCAACGGCGACGAGACTCAGGTGATGATGGAAACGCGGGTCTTTGATCCCGTTGTTCTCGCTGAGATCGATCTGCCGAACGGCAAGTCATATAAATTCACCTACAACATCTACGGAGAGATCGACAAGGTTGTCTATCCGACCGGTGCATACGACAAATTCGCATATTCCGCGGTCCAGCCGCTAAATCCGGGCCTTTATGACGGTGACGTATTCTTCACCCAAACGAACCGCGGCGTGGTGTCGCGTACGCAAAGCGAGGACGGCACCACCGGTACCGAAGTTACCTGGAGCTATGGCGAAGTTGGTCGCGGCGTCACGAATCCGGACGGGACGTATTCCCAGGTAGGAGTCTATCCGGGCACTTGGGCGGGGGCCATGAAATGGGGCTTTGAAAGCGCGATTGCGGGGCTCCCGGCGGAGCAACGCACTTACAGCTCGTCGGGAACTATGCTGACTCGCCACATCATAGACAGGACCTACGACTCTGTGAGCGTGGGCGGAGTTGTTGCGACACGGAATCCCAGAGTTACCCGAGAGATCAGCGTCAAATTTGAGCCCGGCGACTCGAACGCTTTAGTAAGTCTTGTAACGTATGACTATGATTCTAATTCCGACCCGGCGTATTTTGCTGACCTCAATCCGACGGTCGTTAAGTATTACGACTATGCAGTTGTCTCAGCGTCGACGGCTCAAACCGCAACGCTAGCGACCTTGGCTGGTTACTTTAGCAGTAGTGCGCCTGCGAAACAGGTCGAGACTGATTATCTCTATGATTCCAACTATCAAGCGCGGAACCTGACGCAAATACCGACCGAGGTGCGCATCAAAGACGGCAGCGGCAACGTTAAGGCGAAAACGCACTTCTACTACGACGAGAGCAGCTATCAAACAACGACATCGGGAACGATGCCGACAGCGGCATCAGGCACGTGGACTGATCCTACGAGCGAGTTAGGATCAACGATAGGATCAAAGCGTGCGCTACCGACCACAGTCCGCAGCTACTACGACATCACTAACGGCTACTACCTCGACACTCATAGGTTCTACGATCAGTACGGCAACGTGACGAAAGTCCGCGACGGACGCGGCAACGACACAACCTCGGCATTCGATGCTAGCTATGCCTTCACGCTGCCGACGAGCGTCACAACGCCGGTTCCCGATTCGAGTGGAACTTATGGATCAAACGCGGCATTCACAAGCTCGACCGCGTATGACTACTCGTCGGGCCTTCCGACCTCGACGACTGATGCCAACGGCCAGACTACCAATTACGAATACAACGATCCCTTAGAGAGGCTTACTAAAGTTAATAACCCGGATGGGGGGCGCACCACCTACATTTATGTGGACACGCATCAATGCGGTCCTTACGTGGAAACGAAGACGCTGCTCGATACATCGGGACGCGAGACAGATTCATATCAATTCTTCGACGCGCTAGGCAGGCCCAAACGTGCTTTCAGTTACGACAACCAGGATACAACTAACCCCTACCTGACGGTAGACACTCAATACGACTCGATGGGACGCGCCTACCGCGTTTCCAGTCCTTATCGATCATCCGGTTGTACTGCGACAGTCAACCCTTCTGGACGCTGGACCACTAGTGGCTTTGATGCCCTGGGCCGAGTTACCTCGGTTACTACTCCCGATTCCGCCGTGGTAACCACCAGTTACAGTGGCAACACGGTTACCGTTACCGATCAATCGGGTAAAGCGCGCAAGAGTGTTACCGACGCGCTGGGAAGATTGACGCAAGTTTATGAAGATCCGAACGGCCTGAACTATTTGACGAGTTACACCTACGATGTGCTGGGAAACTTGCGGCGTATTGATCAAGGTTCGCAACAGCGCT
>JAVEDP010000030.1 GCA_030841085.1 Pyrinomonadaceae bacterium | reverse complement strand
CTGGCAGCGAAACGAAATCAAAAATGAATCATTAAACGCAAACGACTGACCCCGGAAGCTCTGCGCCTGGCAAAAATAGCTAGAGTGGTGATTCATCGAACTTATTCAGAGCTTCCTTTAGTCTGTGCCGAGTGGCATAGACTTTTTAGTCTGTGCCGTTCAACGCCCGCACCGACTAAAGTCCGTGCTACACCAATGCCGGCTTTAGAGCCACGCGCTCGATACGCCCGGAAAGCGCAAACAGAACCATCGTCCCCAAAGGCGCCAGCAGGCCGGCAACAACCAATACCGGCACGTACGAAAAGTGGTCCACCACCCAACCCGTACTGAAAATGAAAATCATCGAACCAATGCCCGCTCCGGTTCCGCCGAGGCCCGCAACGGAAGCAACCGCTTTGTCAGAAAAGAAATCGCTGGGCAAGGTCTGCACGTTGTTAATCCAAACTTGAAAACCGAAAAGCACAACCCCGATCAATGCCAGCGCTACCATCGCATCGCGCGCAAAGGCGGCAAAGATTCCGGCGGGCATTAGCAGCGCGGCTATCGCAATTACTACTTTGCGCGCGCGGTCCACACTCCAACCGCGGCTAATTAAGTAACCTGACAACCAACCACCTGAAAGACTACCGGCGTCGGCGGCGACGTAAGGAACCCAGGCGAAGAGACCAATCTTTACGAGAGAAAAACCACGCGCGTCGGCAAGATATTTGGGCAACCAACTGATATAGAGCCACCAGACCGGATCGGTCAAGAACCTCGAAAGTACAATCGCCCAAACCTGTCGATAACGCAGCAGCTCGCGCCATCGTAGTGGCATAGACTTTAGTCTCTGCCGTTCAACGCCCACACCGACTAAAGTCCGTGCTACATCAGCGTCGGCCGCAACGTCGACTCGCTGTCCCTCACGGATCAGTTGGCGCTCTTCGTCGCGTAACCATTTATGACGATCTGGTGTTTGATAAAAAAGAAGCCACAATGCCAACCAGACAAAGCCAAGCGATCCCGTCACCAGGAATGTCGTCTGCCACCCATACGACAGACTCAGCCAAACGATCAGAGGCGGCGCAACCACTGAACCAATCGCAGCGCCACTGTTAAAGATCGCCATCCCAAAAGCACGCTCGCGAATGGGAAACCACTCGGCCACGGTCTTGGCAGCGCCCGGCCAGTTGCCCGCTTCACCAAATCCGAGAATGAAACGAAATACGCTGAGGCTCGCTAAGCCGCGTGAGAATGCATGGGCCATCGCGGCGATAGACCACACCGAGATCGAATAGACAAACCCTCGCTTGGTGCCAACGCGATCGTAAAGTTTTCCTGAAAGACCCTGGCTGATGGTGTAAGCGAGCAGAAACCAGAAAAGAATGGCGCCATACTCAGTGTTCGTAAGGCCAAGGTCGCGAGTGATTACCGGGGCGAGTACGGAGATAGTCAAACGATCAATGTAATTGATCAGCGTGGCGAGAAAGATCAATCCGACGATCCACCAACGCAATCCGCGAAGCTTGAACCCAGCTTCGATCGCAGTCGTTGTCGCCACAGTTCGTTTTGCCTCCAGCATGCCTCAAGTTTCTCGCGCGAGGAACTCATCCGCAGATTTCACAGATTCCACAGATAAAATGTTTGAGACCTTCTTCTGCGAAATCTGTGTAATCTGCGGACCATATGGCTAGAAGGTAAAACGCGCGCCGAACTGGAGCTTACGCATCGACGATGCGCTTGTAATATAGCCAAAGGTCGCGGAGGTGGAACCTGCGGCAGGAACGGAGTTGCCCGGCAGTCCCAGGTTCACCAAATTGAAAACATTAGTACCCTCGGCACGGAGGCTGATTTTGTATCTTTCGCTCAGACGAATGTCGCGGGTAAGAGCCAGATCGACGACGTGATAACTCGGCCCGTAGAGAAGATTGCGGGCCGAACTGCCCTCGGTGGCAACGCCGGTCACGACTTTGTTCTGGGCGAATGCTGCCGTATTGAACCACATTGCCGCCGTCGGATTGGCAAGATGTGGATCGCCAACCAACTGTGCGCGATCCGTGTTGACACCATCAAGGTTGGCGTCGACGTTGCCGTTAGTGACGGTGAACGGAAGTCCGCTGCGCAGCTTGATGATAGGCGAGATGCTCCAGCCATTGATAAGCCCACGTGCAACCCGATTCTTTCCCGTGTAGAAATCAGGCTTGAAGTTCAAGCTCATACTGAAGACGTGTCGCTGGTCCGTATCGCCTGCGCCCTTGTCTTCAAAAAGCTTGCTGTAGTTCTGTGCCAATCCCTGAGTCGTGCTGTTGTAAAGTTCTACACTGCTAAGAGTCTTGCTGAAGGTGTAGAAGGCGTTGAACGAAACGTGATGGTTAAAACGCATCGCGGTGGTCAGCTGCAACCCATGGTAATTGGCACTCTGGTCCGACTGCAGGAGCAGTACGGCACCGAACAGCGGATTGGGCCGGCGTGCAAGTATGTTCGCGCCGGCAGTCGTGGCAGTCGGCGTCAGGACCGGATAATTGACGTCACGAGCAAACGGCAGGTTCCGGCTTTCCGTGCCAACATACGCCGCTCCGACAACCAGGTCTTTAGTCAGCTGACGCTGTACAGAAAGGTTCATCTGATACGTGCGCGGCCACTTGAAATCCGATGCTACCGGGAAGAGACCGCCACCGGTGGCGAATGTCCCCTTGTAGGGAAAGGGATTGCCGCCCACGAAGGCGTTATAGGGATTGCTCAGCGAAGCTCCCAGAGGTACCCCGGCCGCATTTGTCTTTTGGTTGATATTGGTAAAGGTCAATCGAGTTGAGAACGGCTGGAAGTTAGTCATGGTGTTCCACTCATTGCCTGAGATGCTGCCGTAAAACACGCCGAACGCACCACGAAGCGACGTCTTTCCATCACCGAATATGTCCCACGCAAAGCCGATGCGGGGCGAAAAATGGGTGAAGCTGGTCGGAATGCCGCCACGCTCCACACCCGGATCGCCATAGAACAACGCCCCCACTGGCGCAGTCGGGATAACGGTAGACTTCTGGCCGGGAACGTAGTTGACAACGCGGTTTTGAGGGTCGGTCGGCGCCGTTTGCACATCCCAGCGCAAACCAAGATTGAGAGTCAGCCGCGGACGAACTCTGAAATCATCCTGCGCGAAGACCGCCGTGTACCAGCTATTGGTGTAGCCCGTTACCGGAGCGTCCTGCGAAACCGCGCTCGGAATACCGATTAGGAAATCGGCAAGCGCGTTACCAGCCGCCGCCGTCACACCTGGGGCAACCACTCTTGCCGTTGAACCTGCATTGAAGGTGAAAACCCCATAGTTGTTAAGCAGTGTCTGCTGGATGTCTTTATTGAGCGAGATCTCGCCCCCCAACTTGAGCGAGTGATTGCCCTTGACCCAACTGAAAACGTCGCGTGCGGAGTAAAGGTTAGTGCCGGCCACCGGGCCGCCGATTTGTTGGCCCAGGGTGAAGTATCCCGTGACCGTAATCTGCGGCAAATTCGGCGTGCCCTGGATCGTGAACGCTGAACCCAGATCGGTAAGCGAGGTCGCGGGGCTGTTTATACGGCCGCCAAAATTCCGAGAGAAAGTCAACCAGACCTGATTGACCTTGGCTGGGCTGATGATCCAAACGTCGCTGGCGTTGACACTATGCTGCCGCCAGGTGGAATTCTGGACGCTCCAGGGGACGTTGGGGCTGCCCCCCTTCGTGGTGCTGGTGCCTCCGGTATTAAAGTAACTTACGCTCAAACGGTGAGCGGCGTTGAGTTGGTAGTCCATCTTTCCCAGATACTCGTTAGAGTTAAATGGGGTAGGAATATTGCCCTGCCATCCGGCGTTGCCATTGGGGAGAGTAACGTTGGACAGGGGAATGTAAGAATCGATGATCTTCCTCGCGACTGGGTCAATTCGGTTAGCGCAAATTACATTCGTCACTCCGTTGCATACGAAGGGGGCGTTAGTTGCCGGATCGGTCGGTTTGGTTGCAGAAGCAGTGAAATTGCCGGCACGTTCCAGGGCAGTGGGAACGCGGGCGCCGCTCAGAAATGCGCTCGTTATCTGGCGCAGTCCCGAGTAGGAGAAAAAGAAGAAGGCCTTGTCTTGCTTGATGGGGCCGCCGATGGTGGCGCCGAACTGGTTACGATGAAAGGGCGCGCGGGAAAGTTGAGAGCCCCAGTCATTGGCATTGAAAACCGTGTTGCGGACGAACTCGAATAGCGACCCATGGAACTTGTTGGTGCCATTCTTGGTGATCACGTTGATGATGCCGCTGGCATAACGGCCATACTCCGCGTTGTAGCTGTTGGTCTGAACCCGAAATTCCTGGATGGCATCCGGATTAGGCAAAATGTTACCGGTGTTGCGCAGGTTGGTCATGTTAATGCCGCCGTCCAAATAGTAGTTCACTGAGCCGGTACCGCCATCGGTGCCGCCGTTGATCAGTGTTCGCTGTTCCGGATAACCAAGGATGAACGTACTTGTGCCGGTGGACGCGGTGGCGACGCCGTTATTGTTAGACTGCACGCCGGCTGTCAGATCGAGCAGAGTGAAAACATTGCGCTCAACCAGCGGCAGACTTGCGATATCGGCTGCCTGAATGGTTGTCCCGATCTCGGCGGTGCTCGTGTTGATCGTGGCTTGCGTCTCGGTCACGGTCACGGTCTCGGTAACCTGACCAACGGTGAGCGCGACATCGACGCGCGCAGTCTCGTTGATCTGCAGGACCACGCCACTAATGTAAGCTTTCTTAAAGCCGGAACTGGTGACTTCAAGAGCGTAGTTGCCAACCGGAAGAAATTCGATCCGGTACGTGCCATCGTCACCGGACATCACCGTGCGAGCCAGGCCGGTATCGACGTTGCGCGCGGTTACCTCGGCACCCGGCATCGTGGCGCCGCCCGGGTCGGTGACGGTACCAACCATCGTGGCGGTTGTGCCTTGCGCGGCGGCTGTTAGGGGAATGGCGAGCAGCAATGCGAAGACGGAAAACCGGATCTTCCATACACCAAAATTTCTTAGGCTCAACATATCAGCGACCTCCATTAGAAGTTCAATTCAGAAAAGCAACTTGATCCTTCGCCGCCGGCAATCCAGATCGTCAACGGCTGTGCGCCCCGCTTGCTGTTGTTTTCGCCCAGAGTTCTTTCCAACTTAAGCCACGCGTGGCGCGGCAAAAGTCGGTGCTGCAATGAGGGCCGCCGCTCCGCGCAATCGAGGGTATTCCTGCGCCGGAGTGATTCGCAGCGGCGTGCGTGCCGCTGCTTCGGTCAGCGTGCGCTCGACCATGGCCGATCGCACTGTCTCTTCAATCAAATCCCACGAGTTGGTAATTTCTCCCGCCAGGTAGACCGCATCCGGATTGATGATGTTGATGATCGTGGCTAGGCCCAGACCCAGGAATCGACCGCTCGCCCGAATCGCAGATAAGGCTTTGGTGTCGCCGGTTCGCGCGCGCGCGATCAGGTCAAGCACTGTGAAGGAATTCTTTTCCATCTCCTTCATGTGTTTTGGACTGAGTTGGGACAAATTCCAGCCAAAGTAGCGGGCCAGGGTAGCGAGATTGGAAGTGTAAGCCTCCCAACAACCATTTGCGCCGCACATGCAACGCGGTCCGTTGAGATCGAGCGGCATGTGTCCAAACTCGCCGGCAATATGATCGCGTCCCCGAATCAGTTCCCCGTTCATTACGATTCCGGTGCCAACGCCGTCAGACACGCTGACGTAAACAAAGCTCTGTCCCGCCGTCTCGGCTTTTTCAAGCCACAGTTGCGCAAGCGCGCAGGCTCGTCCCGAGTTCTCAACGTGGACGGGCAAGTTTGTAGCCGCCGCAATTTTTGAGCGAATATCGACACCGCGCCAACCCAATGCCGGCGCGTTCAAAACTTTGCCAGTTCGCTGGTCCACCATGCCGGGAACGACGACGCCGATACCCTCGCAGACTGCACCAGGTCCCTGCCCTTTCAGCATTTTCTTAATGCGACGGGCCAGATCCTTAGTAAATTCAGGGACTGAAAAAACCGTATCGTAAATTTCTATACCCAACTGCCGGCCCGAAAAGTCGCACAACATCAAATAAGTTTTGGTGAATCTGATATCCACTGCAACGGCCAGGCGATCCTGAGTTCTAACGTGCAAAAAAGTAGGCTTTCGTCCGCGCGCTGCCTCGCCGGTAGCGCCCTCGTAGATCAGTTCCTGCTCGATAAGTTCCTGGACCAGGACGCTAACGACGCCGCGCGTCATCTTCATGTGCCGGGCAAGATCGGCGCGGGAAATCGGTTGACCTTCGCGGATGACATTGAGCGCAATACGTCGATTGATATCGCGCGACGTCGTGCGAGTGGCAATACTAAAATTTGTGGTATTTATTTTCCGCATAGCCAGGAGGCATATTGTTCGGCGCGCGAACAATATGCCTGGATTAAGTATCTGTCAAGTGTTTTTCTCTTCGCGCGAACATTTTTTGCCGCGCTCTACAATTGGTCAGAACTTCTTTCGGGGTCTATTGGCGCCGTTCAAAATGATTTGGTGAGTTTCGAAGCTAGGGAAGAATTGTAAACTCGTCGGTCAGACGGATATCTTCGGAACCTGAACCAACCATCACGCGAAATTTTCCGGGCTCAACCACAAAGTGCATTTGTCGGTCCCAAATTGCCAGGTCAATATTCGGCAAGGCAAAAGAAACGGTCTTGCTCTCGCCGGGTTTCAGGTGGACCCGCTCAAAACCACGTAAGCTCTTTTCATAAGTAGTGACGCTGCTGACAAGCTGACGAGTATAGAGTTGGACCACTTCATCGCCTTCGCGCGATCCGATATTCCGAATGTCTACCTTAACGGTCCGAACGGAACCGGCCTTCAGGCTTTCTATAGATCCAACCCGTAGATTGCTATAGGCAAACGCGGTGTAACTCAGGCCATGGCCGAAATAGTAGAGCGCTCCATTAACGCGGGACTTCTCCCCTTCCCATTGCGCATTCGGTTTTGTTGGGAAATTGTAGGGGATTTGCCCGACCGTTTTCGGAAACGTCATCGTCAACTTGCCGCCCGGGTTGTAATCGCCGAACAGCACATCGGCGATCGCCGTGCCGCCTTGCACACCGGGGAACCAGGCCTCGAGGATTCCCGGCACATACTTGTTCACCCAATTGATACTCAGCGGCCGGCCATTGATGAGCACGACGATCACAGGTTTACCGACTGCATAAACTGCCTGCACCAATTCCAACTGGTGCCCCGGCAAATCGAGGCTGGTGCGCGAGGCGCTTTCACCGACGGTTTTGCCTGAGTCGCCCAAAACCACAACGGCTACATCAGAGTCTTTTGCGGCTGCGACCGCTTTATCTATCTCCGTTTGTTCTTCCTTCGTCAACGGCTCTGGCAGAACTTCCGTTTCCGGCCAATGAACTCCCGCTACCTCGCAACCTTTGGCGTAGTTAACTTTTACTCGATCTCCTAATTTCTTCTTGATCCCCTCCAGCACCGTGATGCCTTTTAGCCCCGACGGTCCATAACGATATTGTGCAGTGCTGTCGTCAGCCGCATTCGGACCAATCACGGCGATGGAAGTAATCTGTTTGCTTAACGGCAGAACATTCTTCTCGTTCTTTAGCAGGACCATGCTCTCGTGCGCTGCCCGCAAAGCCACCTCTTGATGTTCGGCTGAGTTTACGAGTCGCGCCGTGGCATCAGCGTCAGCAACATAAGGATGATCGAAGATGCCCACCAGAAACTTGACGCGCAAGACATCGCGCACGCGATCGTCGAGCGTCTTCATTGAGACCTTTCCTTCTTTGACCAACTCGCGCAGCGGCAGTATGAAATCATCCGGCGGCGTGAAGTTCGTTTTGACGTTCAAGCCAGCTTCGATCGACTGTCGCACGGCGTCTTTCATGTCGGCGGCCACCCCGTGTTTCTTGTAGAGATATTCCACGGCCGCGCTATCAGACACAACATAACCCTTGAAGCCAAAATCATTTCTCAATCTCTCCGTCAACCAATACTTGCTCCCGGTAACCGGAATGCCGTCGTAGTCGTTGTAAGAACTCATCACGCCGAGCAATCCCGCTTCCTTGATTGCCGCTTTGAACGGCGGCAGCAGAATGTTTTCAACTTCCCGCGGAGACACCTGTGGATCAGTACGCGCCTCACCTTCGCGCGCGCCTTTGCCGACGCTGTAAACAGCAAAATGCTTAGCCGTAGCGGCGACTGTGTAATCCTGCTGCATGCCCTTCACCATTTCGACGCCGAGGCGCGATGCCAGATAAGGGTCTTCACCATAAGTATCCTCAACGCGTCCCCACCGTTGGTCGCGAGACACATCCAGAGTTGGCGCATAGACGTTTGTATAACCAAGCGCGCGCGCTTCCTGCCCGCTGATGCGTCCCAGCTCGCGGACTAAATCCGGATCCCACGTATTCCCCATGCCCAACTCCGAAGGAAAGCTCGTAGCAATTGGAAACGCCACCCCGCGCAACCCTTCATTGGTGAAGTCGACCGGTATTCCGAGGCGTGTTTCTTCCACAAAGAAGCGTTGCGTTTCATTCATCGCCCACACATGTTTGCGAATGTCAGTCGCGTACACGCTCTTTGAACCTTCGGCCCAGCCATTCAAATGCTCATCGATGTTTGCAATGCCGTCTTTCCAGATCTCGTTCTTCCAATTTGGAGTCGGCAGCTCATCCTGTAGCACGCGTTTATAGCCGTAGAGCGTAGCGGTCTGGCAAGTCTTCTCTGCGAGGTTCATTTGGGAAAGCAAGTCTTCGACCCGTCGATCAATCGATGCGGCCCGATTTTCGTAGACATCCATCCGGCCGTTCTTGTTCAGATCAATCCAGCCGTCGTGATAGATCTTTGACGAAGATTTGTGGTCCTGCGCCCTGGTCGGAATGCTGAATGAGACGAGTATGGCAATAAGCAAGCAGGAGAGTATTCGCATCGTGATCCTTTATTTTCCAGGGCTTTGCACAATTGTAGGTTTATCAGTCCGCAATGCGGACGAATGATAGTAGCCCAGCAGTTCACTGCTGGGATAAAGAGCTGAAGGATTTGTAGTCCGGGAAGCGGACGGCTGAAGGATAGCGGCTCGATCCTCTAATATTTTCAGCCGTCCGCTTCACGTACTTCGTCTCGCACTTCTAACGAATCCCAGCGATGAATCGCTGGGCTATTTTCAATCGTCCGCTAACGCGGACTCAAGGGACGCTCCTCTTTCTGCAAGGCTATTTTCCTGACAGAAGATGCTCCCGGTCAGTCGGCTCTGGTTTAGGAATTCTCGACTCAGCGGCTTTGAACTTCTCGTCCCGGTAATGTGCTGCGGCCCGGCGCATCAAAGGAAAAAACGATTTACCTTCGAAGCTCCCGATTTGTTGAAAGGTCCACTTACGATCTTCGATCGCATAAGGGTAAAGATATTCGAGCGCGTGGCGAATACCGCGTCCGTCCCTTGTCTGGTAGGTCCACAAATCCACTCCCACATTTTCTGCCAGGCGTGCCAGCAACATCAGCCCGTCGAGATTCATGTTGCTGTAACTCCAGGCCTTGGTGCGCCTCAGCTCCAACGGCTGGCGACCGTCTGGTTCGATCTCCAGCGCAATTCGTTTTTCTTTCGCCGCTTCAGCGATTTCTTTCGCCAGATCGTTTCGGCCCACAAACAGCGCAAACGATATTGCCTGGACATCGAAAAACGTGCCGTGATTATTCTTTGCTGCGTTCTCCTCGCGACCATTGCGGCTTTGCCGCATCCACTGCAAGAACGAACTAAACCACGCTTCGAGTCCTTTCTGATCTGCGGATGTCCATGACTTTGATCCGGCCAGCAAGCCAATCGCGTCGATTGTGTTCACGAGCCCTCGTGTTTCAATAAGTCCAATCCCGCGTCCCGTGTTGACGCCCGGAATGAATTGCGCGTACTCCAGGTTTGGATTCATGCGGCTGGCCGGATCAAGAAACCAGGCGCGCAATAGCTGCGTCGCTTTCGCCGCGTACTGTTCATCATTTTTGAAATAGTAGGCTAGAGAGAGAGACTGCACCGCGGCTTCCATCTGGTCGAGGGCGAGGTGATCCGTAATCTTGTTGATTTCCGGATTCCGTTCACCGTCGCGGTTGATGTATGGCAGTCCGTCAGGCTTAGCCGGGTTGGGCCAGAAGTATGGAGCCTGACTCGTGTAGTCATGTTTGTCGCCGCTCGGTGGCGCGACGGCCTTGCTGACTACTGTCGAAGATTGCTGCTGCATGGCCTGGCGCGCGTCTTTTTCTAGTTTCGCCAACGCCGCAGCGAAAGTTTGATCGCCCGATTCAATGCGGCGTTTTGTTTCCGCCAGTTCCCGACCATCGATTACGAAGACGCGCGGAGCGGCGATTTTCGCTTGGCTGTTTGCAATCGAAGACAATCCGACGAATGCAAGCGAGATGAAGCACGAGTTAAATATCGCTTGTATGATTTTCATGGAATAGATTAGATTTCCGTGAAGCAGTACATTTTAGTTTTTGTGCGTCCTTTGTGTTCTCTGTGTCTCCGCGGTGGCCAGCGTTGATAATTCACCACAAAGACCGGAGAACACAAAGGACGCACAGATAAAACTGAGATTAGCATATCTGACATCGAGACCAATCAGATGGCATATCAAGCTTTTGATCTAAGTGGCCGAACGGCCGTTGTAATCGGCGGCACTTCCGGCATCGGGCGGGCGATTGCTTGCGGGCTGGCAGAAGCCGGGGCCGACGTGGTGCCAAGTTCGCGGCGCCTTGAACAGGTGAAGGATGCCGCCGCCGAAATTCGCACGCTGGGCCGCCGTACGTTGGAAGCTGTTTCCGATGTCAGCGACCGGACCTCGCTCGATCAGTTGTTGAATAAATGCCTCGAAGAGTTTGGCAAAGTCGACATCCTGGTTAATTCAGCCGGCAAGACGAAACGCACCGCCACTATCGAGGTCCGCGATGAAGAGTGGGCTGACATCCTTGATACTAACGTGAGCGGAACATTGCGCGCCTGTCAGACCTTTGGCCGGCACATGCTCGAGCGTAACTACGGTCGCATTATTAACATCGCATCGCTTACGTCTTTCGTCGCGCTATATGAAGTCGCAGCCTACTCGGCCAGTAAAGCTGCGGTCGCGATGCTGACCAAATCACTCGCTATCGAATGGGCGGCGCGAGGCGTGAACGTCAATGCGATTGCTCCCGGAGTGTTTCGCACGGCGCTGAATGAAAAGCTGTTGGACGGCACCGAACGCGGCCGGGAGTTTCTGTTGCGCACGCCGATGAAGCGATTTGGTAGAGTTGAAGAGTTGGCCGGCGCTGCGGTCTTTCTTGCCTCCGATGCAGCCAGCTTCATCACCGGCGAAATCCTGGTAGTGGACGGCGGGTTTCTGGCCAGCGGCGTTAATCAATAATTGAAATTTTGCAAAGAAGCCGAAGCAATCAGTCCGCACAGCGGACGATTGATAATAGCCCAGCACTTTGAGTGCTGGGAAAAATATAGATAAGAGGGCCGAGTCCGTGAAACGGACGGCTGAACCGAGTACCGTTTACCAGCTGGTTCTACAATTCATGATTCATCCGTCCGCTCCACGGACTGGGGCGGCAGGAACTTCTGATCCCAGCGATGAATCGCTGGGCTATTATCATCCGTCCGCTGCGGCGGACTTGATAAGTAAGAACAAATGAGCAGCACAACGCTAGAAACTGTAGTCGGGCGCGGCGGGGCGACGCTTTCCCTCTCGCCGGAGGAGTTGCGCTCGATTGTCAGCGAAGCACTCGCGGAAATTGGGCCAGGCGAACGTGTGCTGGCGATCGTTCCCGACAAAACGCGCGATGACAACACGGATCAGTTGGTCCCGTTTGCCGCGGAGATACTCGCGCAGAAAAAGATTGAACGTTTCGATGCTTTGATTGCGCAGGGTACTCACGGCCCAATGAATGAAAACGAGAAGCGCGAAAAAATTGGCTGGAGCAAAATCGCGCCAGACAATCTCGGCGCCATCTTCGATCATCGCTGGGATCGCGACGATGAATTGATCACAATCGGTGAGCTAAGTGCCGCCCAGGTTGCTGAGTTGACGGACGGATTGATGAGCGAAGCAGTCCCGGTTCGCATCAATGCTTTGCTCGCGCCTGGAAGATACGACACGGTCTTAGTCTTTGGAGCCACCATGCCGCACGAGGTCGCCGGCTTTGCCGGCGGTGCAAAGTATTTTTTTCCCGGAGTTGCTGGTCCTGAATTAACCCATCTTACTCATTGGCTTGGCGCCCTGGCCACAATCGAGAATGTGATCGGGCGCATAGAAACGCCGACGCGGCGCGTGATCGAAGCAGCCGCAGGTTTCATTTCTGCGCGAGTGATTTCTTTTACCTCAGTTTCAACTCGTAACAGCAGGGCGTTGCAAACCCACGCACTTTTTGCTGGGGACATCTATGAAGCGTTCCGCCGCGCCGCAAAGGTCAGCAGCGAAGTTCACATCAAGCATATCGGCAGGAAGTACAAGCGCGTCGTCGCGTTGTTGGACCGTCACTACGATGAACTCTGGGTCGGAGGTAAGGCCAGTTATAAGCTGGGCAGCATCATCGAAGAGGGCGGTGAACTCATCATTTACGCGCCGCAGCTCAATCAACTTTCGGCGACGCACGGTCACTTGATCGAAAAGTATGGATACGCGCCGCTCGAACAAGTGCGCGAAATGGTCGCGGGTTCGGATGAGTTGCGCGCGAACCTTTGCGTGGCAGCGCATCTGGCCCACGTCAGTTACGGCAGCGCGCGAAATGCCGCTGGACAACTCGCGCCTCGCTATCGGATCACCCTTGCGTCAGCAGTCCCCGAAGCCGCCTGTCTTCGGGTTAATCTCGGCTTCCTTGATTACCGGCACTTTGAGCTCGCAGATTATCGAGCCGACGCTGAGACCCTGGTGGTTGATGACGCAGGGCGCGACCTTTATCTAGTTTAAAGATTCCCCTGAAAACTCCCGCCCTCGGCACCAACGATTGCGAACAGAACCTCTTACGAAACATCTGCTCTCATAAGCATGCCACAATTAATTGATTCCGACTTCTGCTGGCTCCTTAAGCTATCTCGTCGGGTTCTCTCGGTATCCGTTGACGATTTAGCACTCTTTGTCATATGTTTCTTTACTCGTGAAATTCAGGCTGGTCCTCTGAGCCTTGCAATACCGTCATAACGCCAGCCAACAATTTTAGTTTTACGTTTATCTGCTACTTAACTAAGTAAGGCATTTTAACCAAGGTCAAGGCAGGCGCCACCACCCTGCTGCAAACTCCCACTCGACAGGAGGAAGGCATGCCAGACAACATTGACGAGGATGGCAGGATAATTGATATAGAGCCGCTGGGTGAACAGAATACCCAAGAGATACTCGAGAAATGGCAAGAGATTAAGGCTCCAGTTGAAGAGGCAATAGATAGAATTTGGCGGAATTTGGAATATAAACTCAAGCCCCTTAGGTATGACGCCGAAGACGTCTTGTCAGTTTTCAAGTGGATTCTCGCAATCACCATCGGACTCTGTTTGGAACGGAGCTTCACCTTAAGTTACCAAGTTTTTTTATCGGACGAATCGACTCTAGCGCAAATCAAGAATAACGGCTTATACCGCTTCGTTTGTGATCAACTTGGAATGAAATCTCCGGACGCGGTCATACATGGCCATCCCCTCTTCATCAGGACATTAGTTTTCGTTATGTTGTGTCTGTTTCTGGTCGACGCTTTTCGAGTATTGGTCCCTCTGCCATGGATTTTCAAAAGCTTTAGAAAACGAACCATCAAAGATGCGGCTCCCCAATCTTTCGCATTACCGGCGTTTGATGTAAGCAAACTAGTGTTTATTTCGATTACAACGATTTACATCTTTTTTTTCGCAGCTCAGACCTTCTTCCTCATCAACGTATATTTTCTTTGCATACTCCTAGCCCAATGTCTCGATTTCTTATGGTATATCTCGCTGACGAAAGTTAAACCACCGAAAAATCCTAGGGTTCTTACGGAAGCTGCCTTTAAGAACATTGAGAACTGCCAGGAAACATTGAACCAGAAGCTTACCAAAATGATTGTTAACAAAATGAAATCCATCACAAAGCATCGAGCGATCCAAGAACCTTCGGATATTACCGCAGTTAAGAAAGCTGCTGGAATACTTGAAGCGGTTCTGAACGAACAACTAAGTAAGCTAACAACCCATAACGCGAATCGTGCGGATGAGTTTCGAAAAAAAGTTCCGGGGCTTTTACGTAAATGGCAAGAATACATCAAAGCGAAAGCCCAAATTGAATCTGAAGTGCGAGTGCGAAACGAAGGAAGTCTTATTGCGGCCTGGAAACTTTTTTCGTGTTTGGCTGTGCTTTCTCTGCAGCTACCGTTTCACTCACGGATACGCCCATCGATAATCCTTTTGATCATCGCCATGGGTATACTTTCACACATAGCAAACATAGCCTATGATTACTGGCGTAATCACGATGAGTATTACAGCACGTTAATGCTTCTGTATAAGCCGCATGCTCCTCAAAACTTCAGTCCTTTGGGGAATGATACAGGTGTATTGCTCACCGATATTACGCGCGAGCCATAGGAAGTTGCATTTTTTCCGTTCAACTTGTTTAGTTTGAACCAGTCGAATACCAATCCAATGCTTACGAGGTCGCTTAGAATATCGCTGGTTGCGTCAATCAGTCTGTTCAGAGTGCTTGCAGCGCTAGTATTCTCATTGATCGCCTTCACGAGTTTGCACAATTTCGTAATAGCGACCCTTTATTTTTTGGCGATGGCTAGTGATGTTCTTGATGGTTATGCAGCTCGCAAACTTAGTGCAGAAACATACTTCGGGAAAGTACTTGATTTGGTGGGCGACAAGTCACTCACAATTATTTCGTTATTATATGCTGCACAAAGAGGCATTAGCCTTTTACCTCTCGCGATGATTGGTACTCGCGAAATCGTTATGATCGGAGCTCGAATGATTATTGTTGAGGGCACGCAATTGCTTCCGACAAATAGGGTTCTGGGCGGGCTCATGTGGCTTTTGCTTTGGGGCAATACACTGTTCTTAGTGTTGGTACCTAACGGCTCCAAATTTATCGCCAGCGCGAACCTTATTTATTGGGTTTGTGCCTTAGTTTTCTTTGCTAATTTCTTGGCACGCGTACGCGCGAGTGCATACAGGATCAGGCTCTCCTTAGACAACACGAATTGTGAGTCGCAACACGCACCCACCGACGAACCCCTGAAACGCGCTCGCGTGGCGACCCCTGCTCGTTGAAAAAGCGTCGACCCATAAAAATCCGTTGACCGTAAGGTCGTGCGGGTTCGACTCCCGCCCTCGGCACCAATTACTTCGATACTTACTAAAACAATTGCAACTAAAGTCCGCGTCGAATTCACACCGCGTTTTTGTGTTCAGTCTACGTTTCTTTTTCGGCAAGTAACTGCTGAATCAGTCGCTCGGCTTCGTCATAGCCCCCTTCACCAACGTGCCTCCAACGAATTCGTCCTTGCTTATCCAGCAGAAAGCTGGTGGGCCAGGCTTCGACGTTATAAGCGTTCCATGTTTGGTAGTCGTTATCCGTTACGACCGGATAACTAATCCCCAGCGAACCAATTTCGCGGCGAAGGTGTTCGACGTTTCTCTCCTCGTCAAACTCAGGTGAGTGCACGCCAATGACGGTAAGGCCTTTCTCGCGATAGCGATCGTGCCAGCCTTTGATGAACGGCAACGTGTTACGACAGTTAATGCAGCCGAAGGTCCAGAACTCGATTAGCACTACGCGACCGCGCAGATTTTTTAGTTCGAGCGGTTCAGAGTTTATCCAGTTGCCGCCGGCAAGAGCCGGAGCAGTTGCAGATTCCGAAGTCTGGTAGGCAGTTGAGGAGCCGAAAAACGGAGTCAGCAATCGTTTCGAGAAACCCGTAGCGTAGACCGACGCGGCTACAATTGCGATACCCACTACAAGTCCGATTAACATGTTCTTTCGTCGGTCCATTAGATCGTATCCTCACTGCCGCGCGTTGCGCCCGCCTGACCGCAGTCCCTGTTCGCTTAAGAGCCCGGTTCTAGTCCGCGCGTTGTCTAACCCGAATTCAGTCCGCAGAGCCGCTTTCGCTCTTGAATTCGCGAATGACAAATGTGACGCTGCGGGCATTACGCCAGGACACGCACAGCTAGGACTTGTTAGGACGTTTGCGCTTCGGCCTTTGAACTCCCGGTTGCGGCTTCTTTGATAATGTCGGCAACGGCCTGAGGTTTAGATACGTAGATGGCGTGGCTGCCTCCGACCTCTCTAACCGTCGAACCAGCCCGACGCGACATAAATTGTTGTGCCGGCGGCGGTATCATCTTGTCCTCGGTAACGACCAGGTACCAACTCGGCTTCGTCTTCCACGCAGGTGTGCTAACGGGTCCATTGAGAGCGTCCAATCCCCAGGGCACTTGGGAGTTCGCCATGAACTCAGCTTTTTCGGGCGGTACATCCCCAGCGAATGATTCCGCAAATTTCGCTTTATCAAGCATGAGAAAGCCGTCAACGGGCGGCAGGATCGGCGGCACGGGCGCACCGGGCGCCGGATTTGCGATCAGCGTCCCGACCGATTCCCCCGCGTCCGGGGCGAAAGCCGTAATGTAAACGAGCGTGTCAACGTTTGGATGGTTGCCGGCTTCGGTAATAACAACTCCGCCATATGAATGACCTACGAGAACGGCAGGACCATCCTGGGCATCGAGCACGGCTCGCGTCGCAGCGACATCACCAGTTAGCGATATCGTTGGATTCTGAACAACGCTTACGTTATAGCCGTCACGCTTAAGTATTTGGTACACGCCTTCCCAGCCCGAGCCGTCAACAAAACCACCATGAACGAGAACGACATTCTTTGTAGCACCATCTGATATTTGACCCATGATTTTTTCTCCTCTTGCAAAAAGTCTATTAGTTACTCGAACGTGAAGGCAATCGAGCGAGTTCAGTTGTCTCAAGGTCAGGAAGGCGGGCTTCCCCCCGCTCTTCTGCGCAGGAGAAACAGTACGCTCGGCCCGCGCAATCTAACGCAGTGTCTTGTTTAGGCCTACTCTGGAATCTCAGCTTCGACCAATTTCGCGAGCAGCATTAGAGATTCTTGCCAACCGAGATAGCAAGCCTCAGCCGGAATAACCGCGGGAACTCCTTCTTGAACGATAGTCAATTCAGTTCCAACCGATACTTGCCGGAACGTAATCGTTGTCTGCATTTCTCCGGGCAGATTCGGGTCCTCGAATTTGTCAGTATGACGGATGCGTTCATTTGGCGTTAACTCAAGATACTCGCCACCGAAGGAGTGACTCTTTCCGCTGGTGAAATTGGTGAACGACATTTTGTAAGTGCCTCCGACTTTTGCCTCGAGGTGATGAACCTGGCCCGTGAACCCGTTGGGCGGCAGCCATTTGACCATCGCGTTCGCATCAAGGAATGCCCGGTAAACTCTCTCGGGCGGCGCCTGGACCACTCGATGGAGTCGGATAGTGTTTGTATTGCTTGTTGTCATGATTTTCTCCTTCGTATGATTGGTGTCCTATAAGCTTTAGCTTGTCGTGCCGCTAGACAAACTTAAAGTTTATCGGACACTAACCCCGATGATATGAAACAGCTCCCTCTCCCGACAAATCGGTGACCTAAGGCCGTGTCACCAACTAGATTGAATCCTTCACCGAGACCTTGGGCCTTGGATTTCACTTTGGACGTTGGACTCTCGATGCTTCGGTTCGGTCGCGTGGACGATGGTACGATGGAGTTCAAGGCCGCGCGAGGGGCGAGCAACGTCGATGCAGTGGCCAAGGATGGCTGAGCGGGTGAAAATGGGCAAATACATACAATTGGAGGAGAGCGATCTTGATCGGCCAATCTATCGGTTCACAACCTTTGCTCGTCTCATCGAGTTTTTTCGCACGGGAGAATTTGCGCTTGCCCAAACCAGCAAGTGGGATGACCCGTTCGAAAACTTCATTGTTGGAATGCGCTTTAAGAATAACAAAGGTACGCTAGACCTCGCGCTCCGCAATGCTGTGCATGGGTCTTGCTGGACCAGGAAATCTGTCTCGGATGCGTTATGGCGAATCTACTCTCCAGACAAGTTGTCGGTTCGTATTGGCTCAACTCCGAGGTTGCTTGGCACATCGCTGGATTGTGCTCTTGCGAAATACCCGCGAACCAAGTGGTTTATCGGTAAGGTCGATTACCTGCCCCAAAAGAGCATCGTCAATCTCGCTTCTGCTCTTGCGAGGTTGATTCTGCAAGATGAGTCAGGGACTGCTGCTGCTCGTTCAGTGCTACTTAAGCGGCGGTCTTTCGCGCATGAAGATGAGGTTCGCATACTCGTGATTGATCGTCACCGTCGAAGCAAAGGAGGCGTATTGAAGGTGAAGATTGATCCACATCGAGTTTTGCGTAGCGTAATGATCGATTCGCGGGCGCCGAGAGAAATCTTAGAGATGTATCGCACGCATTTGAAGGGGCAACTCGGCTTTCGTGGTCGGATAAGCAAATCAACGCTTTATGATTTGCCCGATCGCCTGGTGATCCAATTGGGGGATTGAGAAGACATCGGGGGCGATTTCGGGGGGCGAAGAAGTTTCCACAAAACAGGAGTTTGCCTCAGGTGCGACCTAAGCACAGCAAGCTGGTTGGACCAGTGAATATGGTAAACTTGGATTGCTTATGCAGGTCACGCCTGAGTTGTCAACAGACTTTGACTCCCAACTCATCACTTGGGGCATAGCATGTCTAGCTGTTTTCATCTCTGTACTTTCGTTGCTGATTTCCGGTCTTACACTTCTCTTCCAGCGACTCGATAAGAAACCTAAACTCACAATTGAGCTTGAACGCACATCCATTTACCCTTCGACTATCAAACAGTTTCCGGAAGGAAAAGCAGAGCCTCTTCCGACGTTTACGATTGTCGCGCGGAATTCAACCGACAAAACAATCAAAATCCGGAGGACAACTTTCATTGACGGGAAGAAACGAATTTTTGATTTACCAAGAGACTGGCAGCAGATTACGGAGGTGCCTTCCCATGAAATGAAAACCGCCGTTGTTTCGGTTAGAAAATTCAATGCTTGGGCAGGCCTCATAAAAACGTCTAAGCCAGAGAAGGGCTACTTCCTTTTGACTGATCATCTTGATAATAACTACAAAACCCCACGGTTGGGAGACTCTCTCTCCTTAGAACCGGAGAGACTATGAGACTAGAGTTACCATGCAAGTACACTTAGACGGAATCTCCGACCAAAGTATCCGAACACAACCCTGGAAGGATGCTGTGCAAGACCCAAGAGGAAAATATTACCACTTTCGGGAACATCCAGAACTGATTCGCCAAGTCCTGGAAGACTTCAAGCCCCATGAGAGTCATGAATGCGTCCAGCGGTTTTACGAAATGTTGGAATGGATAAATGGCCCCGACTCAAACTTCGAATCGAGTGACTGTCGGCTGACGGGTCCATTACCGAACCAGCAAAAGGAAAAATTTCGTTGGGATATTGCGGCTGCTGGAAGGTTAATGGTCTTCTTCCGTCACTTGCCGTACAACGTCACGCCAGTGACGGCTGAATGGATTACAGAGCGCGAACAAGGCAACGCTGGTTTGTATGAGCCTAATCAGTTCATCAGTTGGTTAGGAGAATCGAGCAAAGATATTCTTAGTCACCTCTCTAGGCAAACTTGGTGGCCCATAATACAACTTCATTACTTTCCGACCTTCTTTCAGGAACTCCCTGGACTCGAACCTGAGAAATTTGGTTATCAGATGGTGTATGAGTTTCACAGTTGGAGCGACACGGAAGAACAAATGTTTGATTTCGATTTACTGGTGATCTTCCAGTCCTTCTTTGAAACACTCAAAGAATTATCGGCCAGTATCGGCAACCCTCGACCACTTGGGAACTAAATTTTCCTCTTACTAGGCACACTACTTACCTCGACACCTCCTTTTAAAACAAAGCTAAATTGGCGCGACTGAGACACTGTGTGACGATTAGAGAAGGCGTCTTTTTGTTGGACTAAGAGTCGATACAAGATGAATACAGTAAATACAAAGAGGATAATCGACCAATCTGCGTGTAAAAAATTACTTGGCTACTCATCTTGGTACCTTAAAACCGAAAGGCCAGCGTTGGAGCTGGCCTTCGTTGGAAAACTTTAGCTTTGGTTACGCTAGCCACCCTGAAGCGTATTGTCCTTTTGAATTTCGATATCGGCCCGCCCTTTCATCCCAGGAATTCGCGTTGGAAATCACACTCCCAAGTACCAACGCCGCCCCACCGAGAATCCACCCCCACGGAATTTTGGGAATCGACTGCATGATAGGCTGAGGAAGAGGAGCGGGTTTCGGTTCCAGTATTTCATTGAGCCGATGGTAAGCGTTCTCCGCAGTTGGTCTTCTATCTCGCGTCATCCGCGTCATTTCATTCAGAAGCAATTGCATCTCAATTGGAACATCAGATGGATAAACCCCACCCTCCAATTCACCAGTCAGCAATTGCCTAATTGTCCGCCCCAGCGAAAACATATCGGAAGCCGCATTGTAAATTCCTGTAGTCTGAGCGACTGGGTCGATGTACCCCTTTGTTCCAAACGGCGAATGCGTCATTGGCCCTGAAGGATTATCAATTCTTTGTCCGAGTCCGAAGTCACTTATTTTGACAAACAGCGCTCCATTACTATTCTTAAAGAGCAAGAGGTTTGCCGGTTTGATATCCCGATGCCAATCGCCACGAGCATGAATTGGCCGCAGTGCACGGATGATGTGGCGCATCCACCGCATAACGTATTTTGAATGACCCTGTTTTGTTATGTATTGCTCAAGCGACCCAAGCTCAGAAAACTCTAGAACGAGGAATTTCGTTTCACCATTCAGATCCGCATCGAGCAAATTAATCACGTAGGGGTTCGTCTTGTATGCTTCCAGCATTGCTCTTTCTCGTTCGAATCGACGAACGTTTCCGGGGCAGCAATCCCGAAGGATTTTAATAGCGACAATCATGTTGGTGCGGGTGTCGCACGCCCTAAACACCTCAGCATAACCACCACCACCGACTCGCTCAAAAAGCTTATAGTCTTTTAACATCACCAGACCTCAGGAACCGATTTGGGAGAAATAATATCAAGAACATATTGGGGTTACCAGAATTAATTGACCAACCTGTGAAAAAATAGCGGGGGCGGTGCACAGAGGTTAGGGATAGAAGTTAGGCGCTGGCACTTAATTACATTGACCTGAGCTTCGATTCGGGAGCGTGGGTAAGTCATCGTCGCGTTCGTTCTCATGAATTTCTCCTTGGGATTCAAGAGTGTTGAGGTTCGTGCCAACGAATGAGGCCGGCGAAGCCGGCCTCTCAGTATGTGAGCAGTAATAAGTCACTAGTGACTCGTTGTAATCTTGAAGACAGCATCGTCGAAATCCTTGTCACCTAAACCGAGATTATCCTCAAATGAGACTTTGACGCCGTCCTGTAAGCACACCACTTTGTCATGTGCGTAGCGATCAGGGTTTCTAAATCCGGGACCCATCCTGAATGTTTGCCCTGTTTCCCGAACTCGGATACCAAAAACTAACTCGGTCCCGGCGCTAAAAGAACCGAGGTCAAACACTTCACCAACTTGACGATTGGTGCCGATGAAGAAAGTACGCCCTCCATTAAACAGCCATATCTCATCTGTAAAATCTGCTTCAAAAGGAAGAATTCTGATCTTCACATTAGTGTTGTTGTCGTTAATGACGAACCGCTTGCCATAACCGGCGTCGCAGCTACAGGGAAAATTGATTGTGACAGGAGGGTATTGCCCATTCACAGGAGTTCCCAAAAAATCAAATTGAGGAAACGCTGCGCCGGGCATTCTGGCCGTTACGTTTAGAGACAGTCGTCCGCGCACAATTCGGTTGGTGACCACTCTGTTTCCCTCACAAATCAACTCCCCTATAAGCTCATTGCCGGGACAAATCAGTTCAAGGTCAAACATGACGACTTCGCAAGCTGGTATGAAGACGAAAGGTGGTACACCCAAAAACAATGCAGCCACAGAAAGCGATGGACATATCGCCGCCCTTTCCAATGGACGAATGGCTTCTAGCCCTTCACAAAAACGTCGCAAAACGTTCGTGAGAGCGAAGCACAATCTATTTCCGGGCTGGCGATCACCCCCAGTATCACGATTTGGAATAGTTACTGAATACACTCCATTACCGATTCCCTTATAGATATAGGACTGGGCTTCACCCCTTTCCGGCCGGACATCTAATTCGACCGTAGCGTTATTCACTGCCTCGTTGCAGTGTCTCACCGTCACAAGGCTGGTCGACTGACCCTGGTTTATAGATTGACTAATGGCAGGTAACGTCTTCGGTAATACCAACACATGGTTCCTATGATAAGCACTAGTCGGTTTTTCCCCATTTATGAGTGTAGTGAGAGGGTGCGCCGAAGTTTGGGTTCCGAAATCGAATGGTATGTCAACTTGATCTCCGTTCGGTGCGGTTGATGTAATTGCGATGGCTGTATTGGACTGCCAAGTAATCTCGAAGAACACGCCATTAGGAGCCACTATTCGAATCGGACGCCCCTGTTCATCAAAAAAGTAGGTGGTAACGTCTCCGGTCGCGGATTTCACGCGTACCGCATATATGAAAGTTGGGAGACCCTCGCTGTCTCTTTCTCCAAAATAATCTATTGTGTTCGCGTCTGTATCTATTACCTCCAGCAAGAGTGGGTCAGTCTTATTATCAACAACGATGACCTGACTCGGTGCAGGGCCTTTCTGTATTGTTACCGTGATAAAAGCATCAGGCTCTCCTCTAAGTTCTACCGAAATTGTGTTTTGCTGTGTAAGTTTGACTGACCTCACCAGCAAACCCGTTTGTGGATTGAAATCGCTAGGGCGTGCCACATCGATCCCGTTAACTCTAATTGCAACACTTGTCACGCGGCCCGCGCCATTTTGTCCGCTACGGATAATTAGTGCGTAGCTCGCCGTTGGATCCTGAACGAAAAAGTCTCTACTAATTGTTTGTGGCTTGCCAGAATCTCTCGTAAAGAGCTGAGGCCCGAAAACCGGAGGGCTTTGGGTTTGAGCGATCACGGAAGGTGTAAAACAAAACAGCGCAATTACTATTGAGGTAAGAAATGCTAATTGTTGATGTCGCATGAGGAAAATGCCTTTCGCCCGGTGGTTGGGGTAAAGCTCCGGATGGTAAGGTCAGCAGAGGTTCGGAGCGCTTAACTGCAAGCTCGGTTGAGGCCGACCTAGAATTCTCTTGCGTGTCACCACAATATGCCGATTTCCGCAAGCGGTCAATGAGTTATCGCCTCAATTTAGGGATGTGGATCGTAGTGAATCTCGGCAGAAGACGATCACGAATTACAAGAACCAAGACGAAATGTAAGAAGTTTGCGGAAGTCGAGATCAAGGCGGATCGTTTCGTCACAAATCATCTGCTCGTGGTGTTGTCTAGATGTATGGTAATTCGATTTCATGTAACGCACACTGTTAGTTTGCTGCCGGGTTGAAAGACCACCCGGAGCGGAAAGAACCGACGCCGAAAATATTCGGAGTCCGCGGAGCGGCCGACACAGAATCCATTTGCAAATCTTCAGTCGCAACCGCTATCGCCCGCTCCGCGGGCTCAGGAAATTTTGTGTGTTGGCGATCCTGGGGTTTCGCTGCGCTTCACCCCAGGCTTTATGCTCACGTCCGCTCCACGGACTAAAACCGGGTCGGCTGCTCCGCGGACGTTGATTGTTTTCAACGGCTGCCTGTCGCATTTACTCGACTTCAATTATGATTCGCCGCGTGCCTGGAATTACACTGTGAATCACGTAGTTCTAATAAGATGAGCAAATACCGTCAGCGCGGCTATATGGACAGCGATCGCGAGTCAGAGCGACCAAAGTCGCAATCGAGGTCGCAAGGAGCGCCGCAATCAAATCCCCTATCAAAGAATGAGCATCGTGAGGGACCGCGAAGCCCGCGCATGATGGCCTTTGGCGAGGCGTCTAAGTGCACCGCGTGCGGAGCAAAGGCTCCGCCGAACATTAACGTCGACAGCTCTTGCCCAAAGTGCAACGCTGACCTCCACAGCTGCCGGCAGTGCACACATTTCGATCCGGGGGCGCGCCTCGAATGTAATAAACCGATCCCCGCACGGATAGTGAACAAACACGCGCGCAACGCGTGCGAGCTGTTCGCGACTCGAATTGTAGTCGAGCGCGAAACTTCGTCGGGCCCGCCTGCGGATGCTCGTGACGCGTTCGCAAAACTATTTAAGAAGTGAAATGTCTCAGATGTTGCTGTCTATGATGGCGGTTTGGCGACTGTTGCACCTCAGCCCGGTAAGCGAGTAAATGGGATTACCGCTGAAATCGTTCGCTAATTTCTGCCCAGGGTTGTGCTTTGAAACCCTGGGTGTTGATGTCAGCAAAAGATCCGTCGCAACCCTGAAGGGGTTGCGACTTGTCTTTAGCGAGTCTTCTTTTTCAGCAAATAGCTGTTGAATCAGTCGCTCGGCTTCGTCATAGTCCCCTTCACCAACGTGCCTCCAACGAATTCGTCCTTGCTTATCCAGCAGAATAATGGTGGGCCAGGCTTAGACGCTATATGCATTCCAGGTTTGGTAGTCGTTATCCGTTACTACCGGGTAACTAATCCTCAGTGAACCAATTTCGCGGCGAAGGTGTTCGACGTTTCGCTCCTCGTCAAACTCTAGTGACTGCACCCCAATTACGGTAAGGCCTTTCTCGTGCTAGCGATCATCCCAGCCGGTGTTGCAAACTGCTTTGTGGTGGCGGAAGATAATGCAGCTTTCTCCAAGTTGTTGGGCGAGTATCGAGTGGGCACAGTCAACTTACGACAAGTAGGGGGCACCTTATGGCTAAGACAATTTCCCGAAATGAGTTAAGTGAGAAAATGGATCGGGGCGATAGTTTCCAGCTTGTGGAGACTCTGCCAGCCACGGCTTATCATCACGCGCACTTACCAGGTGCGATTAATATGCCTCCTGATCAAGTACAGCAATTGGCTGCAACGCTTCTACCTGAGAAGCACGCTGATATTGTCGTTTACTGCGCCAGTCCCACCTGACACGCTTCAGAGAACGCCGCCCGTGAATTGGCGGCGCTGGAATATACGAATGTACGTGATTATGCTGAAGGCAAATCTGACTGGATTGAAGCTGGGCTACCTACGGAAAGTGACCACAAGCACTGAATCGAATTGCTAAGCACGTGTGGATGAGAACTCTAAGGAGATGCCCTCCACATGTGAAGATTCGTAGCATACAAACTAATCTTTTGGACGGAAGGCACTAATTGCATTTGCAATCTGAGCCTTTGCCGCCGTGACTTTCCGCATACTTATCTGCATCAGAAAGATAGTCGAATTCAGCTAACAGGCAGACGCCCGAGCCACGCGCATTCTTTTCCTGTTCGACAGTGCGTTGCTCGACCTCGAGTTTGCCGTTGGCACAAAAAACTCGGTACTTAGAATCTTCGTTCGTGTGGTTTGGCGCGAATGTTGGGACGCCAACTACGGTAGCCAAAGCAATGAGCAGCGTTATTGCCGATCCCAATATAAGGTTGGTGGTCTTTTTCATCTGATGATCCTCCAGCAGCGCAGCGATTATTGAGCGATGCTTTTTACTCTCCCGATAGGTCTGTGTCAACATTTTTCGGTAGACACTTTTCATTCCTAACTTTCCTGCGTTCAGCTTAACGGTTGTCTCGTCGATGACGTGCCCATTGATAGGGAAGATTTGCGTTGGCACTGCCTTGTGCTTTTCTGCGTGCTGCGTTCTGGCCGCTAGGGTTTCTTTCCGGCGCGGATCGACTGCGATAACTTCTGCACATCGATCGGCTCGGCACTGGTTTTCAACGTCGCCATCGTATCCAGAAGAAACTTGCGAACCTCAACCTCGGAGGTCGTAGTGGTGGCCTCGCAATTGAGCATCACCACATAGTCGCCGCGCAGGACCGTCACATATAGCTGCGTTTTTACCTCAGCGTTCATTCCCTCTGGCATATCGAACGCCCACAGTGATGCAGGACCCAGGGCGCTCATGTTCACGTTGAACGATTTTAGAGTCAGCTTACTCTTCAGCAGCCCTTCAAGGTATTTCGACTCCCACTCGCGATGCGCAGCCAGCACGGCCTTGTCATCAAGCTTCTTCTCTTTCGCGTCCGGTGCGAACTCGCGAATCTCCGCCGCTTGAATTTGCAACATCTTGCCGTCAACGGTGAGGAATATGTGGTCCGGGTCGGCTACCTGCTTAACATCTTTGCCTTTGATGGAAACCGTAAAGTGAAGTTCATGAACATTCCAAACGAAAAGTACGCCGTCGTCAGTCTTGATCAACGCCCAACCATCTTCCGGTTGAAACCCGACGTGCGGCGAATAGTGCAGCGAAAGGCCGGGCGCTTGGGCGAGGGTTGATCGGTCATTGAGCGGTTCAGCAGCCAGAACGCCAACTGAAAACATCCCAAGCAGTAAGGCAAGTTGAATAGCGTTTCGTGGCAGAGTGGCGCTAATAGCTGTTGAAGGGAGCATAAGTCTCTTTTATCACAGACAAGTAAGGCGAGCTAAGATTTCGCGTATGTAACTGAAACCTGCCAACGATTCCGGTATGAATGTTATAAGAGCTGAGACAGTTGCACGAATGAAAGCTATGAAGACCCTGGTCCTGAGTCATGAGGAGGTTTTACAACTCCTTCCAATCAAAGAATGCATCGCCGTCATGCGCGAAGCGCTGCTCGCGCTCGCCGAAGGTAGGGCGTATCAACCGTTGAGGACGATTATTCGTCCACCTGAGGCGCAGGGCGTGATGGGATTGATGCCAGCGTACATGTCCGGAGGCATTTCCGATCATCAGGCGGCCTTTGGGTTGAAAGCAATCTGCGTGTTCCCAGGCAATCCGGCAAAGGGCATGGATTCACACCAGGGCGCCGTGCTGCTTTTTAGCGCCGAGACAGGCGAGCTGATGGCAATGATGAATGCTTCAGCCATCACTGCGATTCGAACAGCCGCCGTCTCAGGCGTGGCGACAGACTTACTGGCCCAACCGGGTGCAGGCAATCTCGCGCTGCTTGGTTCTGGTGTCCAAGCACATTCGCATTTGGCAGCGATGTCTCAGGTGCGTTCCCTTAAGCGTTGCCGCGTCGCGAGCCGCCATTTTCCACACGCACAAAAGTTTTGTGAAGAGATGAAGGAAGGCTTCGCGTTTCCACTTGAACCAGTTGAAACGGTCGAGGAAGCCTTAAAGGATGCGGACTTGATTGTCACGACGACCACCGCTCGCGAGCCAATCTTGAGACGAGAATGGATCTCAGCGGGCGCGCACTTGAATCTGGTCGGGTCGAGCACGCCAACAACGCGCGAGGTAGACAGCGAGACAATGGCGGCGGTGAGCTTGTTTGTGGATCGTCGTGAATCAACTCTGAACGAAGCCGGGGACTACCTGCTCGCTGCGCGAGACGGCGTCATCGGCCCAGACCATGTTCGCGCTGAGATTGGTGAAGTTCTTAAAGGAGATCAACCAGGTCGGACGTCTCCGAACGAGATTACGTGTTTCAAATCGCTGGGCATTGGTATTGAGGATTTGTTCGCGGCGGAGTATCTGTACCGAACTGCGAATGCGAAGAAGGTTGGCTCGTGGGTTGAGTTTTGAAGAAGTTTTCCGTTGGTCAATGGCGAATTCAAGTTTGAACGGCAACGAGTTGAAGTTATGGACTTGTCTGATTCTTGAGCGCCAAAGGCGCGGCAATGTAATAGCCAGGGGCAAAGCGCTGAGCGAAGCGAAGCGCGGCGCCCCTGGAAAGTCGAGGACTGGGTCAAGCTCTGAAGGAGTGGCATACATGTCAGCGATAGAATCTATTACGCACTTTCAGCGCTCTCTGGCTTTTGTTGCGCTCTTCCAGGGGCGACGTGCTTCGCCGTGCTCAGCACTTGCCCCTGGCTATTCCAGTCCGCGCCGTTGGCGCTCAGGCGTGTCGCACTTCGCACTTGAATCCGCCATTCATCATTTCTCATTTGCCATCGGGTGGCGCAGGGCCATCGATGGCGGATCGACGACTTATTTCTGACAATGAAAAATGAGAAATGATGAATAACGTATGAAAAATTACCCGCTCCCTTCCCTTTCCGACATTCACTCCGCACGCCAACTCATCACTGGCATCGCGCTTCGCACGCCGCTCGTTCGGCTTAGCGCGGCGGAAGCACCGGCCGAGATTTACCTTAAGCTCGAAAACCTTCAACCAATTGGATCGTTCAAAATTCGCGGCGCCGCGAACGCTATGGGCCATCTATCGCCGGAGACGTTGTCGCGCGGAGTTTTAACTGCATCGGCAGGAAACATGGCCCAGGGAGTGGCCTGGCGTGCGCGCGAGCTTGGCATTCCCTGTACGGTAGTCGCGCCACAGACCGCGCCCGAAACGAAGATCAAAGCAATCAAACGACTCGGCGGACGTGTCATCAAGGTCTCGTTTGAAGAGTGGTGGCGAGCGTTTGAAACCCGCGGCTTTCCCGGAGTTGAAGCGACTTTCATTCATGCGTTTGACGATTTGAACGTGATGGCCGGCAACGGCACGATTGCGCTTGAGATCATTGAGGACCTCCCGGAAGTTGATGCGGTTGTAATTCCCTGGGGTGGTGGTGGGCTTGCGTGCGGGATGGCCGCCGCCCTGCGTGCGCTGAATTCGAAGTGCAAGATATATGCGTGCGAAGTGGCGACGGCAGCGCCGCTCGCCGCTGCACTTGCGGCGGGAACTCCGCAGACTGTGAATTATCAACCATCATTCGTCGACGGCATCGGCGCCCGAATTGTATTTCCGCAAATGCTCGAGCGCGCGCAACAATTAATCGATGACTCGTTGGTTGCCGACTTGGCCGAAGTCAAATCTGCATTAAGGCTGATGGCCGAACGCAACCGCATTATCGCCGAAGGCGCCGGAGCCTGCGCGCTGGCGTGCGCGTTGGCTGGCAAAGCCGGCGGCGGCAAAGTTGTGTGTGTGGTTTCAGGCGGGAATATAGACTTCGCGACGCTTTGCGAGATACTTACAGAAACAAACGGCTAGCAGATATGGGCGGCTAGTTAGTGGGCGGACAAGGCGCTGATAAGGACGAGCCTTTCGGGACAGCATTGAGGTTGCAAATTGCAACCTCAATGCTGATGTCTTCGTCGTCGTTGAACGAAGTCCGCGTTTAGCGGACGAACGATGATAGCCCAGCACTTCAGTGCTGGGATAAGGTGCCAACCGATTGTAGTCCGAGTATCGGACGGCTGAATTGCTGTCCCGGATGTCTGTTCTTGTCAGTCGTCCGTTTCACGGACTTCCTCTCGTATACCCGCGATCCCAGCGATGAATCGCTGGTCTATTATCGCTCGTCCGCGAACCGCGGACTAAACTGAAACCAACTTTATGCAAGTTGCTTTGTGGGCCGGTTTACGACCTACTCGCGCGCTACGCGCAAGGCGCAAGCAGCGCAGCCGAGGCTCGCGGCCGCTGCGAGACAACCGGAAAGAATTCCATACCGGACGTGATCTCGAAAACAGTATCCAGCCGCGCTACTGCCAACACGACGCTCACTCCTTTGCTTAAGTTCATGAGTGCGAATCGGATTCCTTTTGCTGCAGCTTGCTCGCGCAATCCGAGCATCACGCCCAATCCGCCGGCATCGATTGTAGTGACGCGCGCGAAATCGAGGATGACTGAGCTGACCCCCGACAAGGCCGACACGGCAGCGCGCAAACTCTCCGTTTCCCCCGTCACAATTTGTCCCTGCAAGCACAGGACAGCGATCGTCCCCATTTGTGTAGTGTGAACTTTCAACATGACTACCCTCCCTACGTTCAGTTGTTTGAGCACGCGCACCGGGCGCTGGATGCGAGTTCAAGGCCCATCCACTCTTCAAACTGAATTAACTACGACCTTCCTGATCCGTTACTCTTCTTTCGCATTCGCTAGCTGTCCATCTATTCATACGAAGTCGGCGCCTTTTCGTTTCTCTTCCTTTTCTGGCGAGCCTTATAGAAATAACACCGCCGAGCGGTATTTCTGTTTCACTTTTTTTCAAAAATCTTCATAAGGCGCGTTTCACCGCACTAAAGCCCGAACTCGTAAGACCGTAAGTTCTGGACGAAACCAAATTGTCTTGCCTCGGTTCGCGACGGTTTCTTGCCCCGAGGCGCGCGGCTTGGCGCGGGAACCAACAGTTTGCTTTACGAAGATTCTTGCTAAATGGACCACCTGATACTAGAATCCGCCCGCACCAACCAGTCTTATCAAATCTGCAACTCGATGAGGAGAATCTATGAAACGAAGAGTAATCCTGCTCACCTTGACGGTCCTGTTTGCCAGCGCGACAGTTTGCTTAGCGCAGAGCCCGCACATGGGCACCTGGAAATTGAACGAGGCAAAGTCGAAAATCCCCGCGGGCGCCACGAAGAACCAGACCGTGGTCTACGAGGCCGCGGGCGACAGCATTAAGGTTACGGTAGATGGCGTCGACGGCGCCGGCAATCCCATTCACAGCGAGTGGACCGGCAAGTTTGACGGCAAATTTTACGCCCTAACCGGCGACCCGACTTCAGACACGCGGTCATACCGCAAGATCAACAGCCGTACCCTGGCGTTAACCGGCAAGCAAGGCACCAAGATAACCGTGTCCGGTCGCATAGTGGTTTCGGCCAACGGTCGCAGTCGAACTGTGACCAATACCGTGACTGATGCTAAAGGCAAACGCACGGTGATCAGGGCCGTATACGACAAACAGTAGCTTGGCATTGCCGATTGCCAATTGCCGATTGGCGATTGATTCTATTGTCAAAAGCAAATTGGCAATCGGCACGCCGTCATAACGCTTTCAGCGTTAACCCGCAAGCTGCGCACACAATTGAAAGTTTCTCCGCGTCAGTTCCTTCCAAAACGATTCCGTTGGTTCACGTAATGACGGTTGCCCTGGCACTGAGTGGCAATAGCAAACAGTAGACAGCAAACAGCCTGCGAACGGTTCACCGTTCCACGGTTTACAGTTTTTCGGTTCACAGTTTATGTTTCACCGTCAATGCGTTGGCTCTCTCGCCCTCGATCGGTTCCGCACATTAATCAGGTCTCGCGGCTTTGTCGCCTTCCGTGCGGAAAGGCTTCGCCTTTCCGTGGGACTTCCCAAGTTTTTGAGGCTGTGCCTCAACATCACCGGAGGCGCAGCCTCGAATAAAAAGTTCGTCAACGGAAAGGCATAGCCTTTCCGCACGGAACGCGGCAAAGCCGCAACTCATCGTCGACCAACTCTGTCGTTTGTTTGCAATATTTCTGGTCGCTGTTCGTCTTAATAAGTAAGGGCTGCTGAGCTTGAGAGACCAACAACACCGTGATGGAGGATTCAACATGAACGTCCAGAGCTACGCCAGGATCGCCGGAGTGTTGCTTCTGATCTCGCTGGTGGCCGGCGGGTTCGGTGAAGCCTACGTTCCGTCAAAGCTCATCGTTGCCCATGATGCCGCCGCCACGGTGGCAAACATTCGGAACTTGGATTTTCTGTATCGGCTCGGCTTTGCGACCTTCCTGATAGAGTCGCTGTGCGATATCACGCTCGCGGCGATCTTGTACGTGTTGCTCAAGCCGGTCAACAAAGAGTTGTCTCTGCTGGCCGCGTTCTTCGGACTTGTTGGCACCGCTCTTTTTGCCTTTGCCGAAGCTTTCTATTTTGCGCCGCTGCTGATCATGGGAGGCGCCGACTATTTAAAGACCTTTGCGCCCGATCAATTGAATGCTCTCGTGTTGTTATCGATGAAGTTTTATGGATATGTCGGCATGATCTTCACTGCCTACTACGGCATGAGCTGGATTGTTCGGGCTTACCTAATCTGGAAATCAGGTTATCTGCCGAAGTTTCTCGGCATTCTTATGGCAATCGGTGGGGTTGGGTTCGTCGTGAAAAATTTCGCGTTGATCCTCGCGCCCGCTTATGCGTCAGACGTGTTCTTGATGTTGATGTTTCCTGGTGGAGTAGTAATGACCGGATGGTTACTCGTGAAAGGCGTTGACGTTGCGAAATGGAAAGCGAAAGTGAACACCGGCCGCGCAACGTCAAGCGATGGCTGAAGTACAGTTGATCTGATTGATTCTCATCACTCTGGTGATGTCGAGATCCTGATCTTGTCGCCTCGCACTGTAATTATTGCGTGAGATTCAAGTTCATTCTGAAAGCGCTCTATCAGGTCTTTGATGATTATCGCTCGTTCGTTTGAGGACACATCGGGCAAACGAATCAAGCCAGCGTGTGACTGCCCTTTGAGGAAAACCAATTGTCCAATCCGTGTCGCTGGTGATGAACTTCTGATGAGCATTCTTGATTCCCATGCCAGCCCACTCCAGTATTACGCGGTCACCCGGATCGGGACCCCGCTCCCGCGACTCGACCACGTCATGTCCCCGGGTTCTAAGCCAATCGGCTATGAGTGTCCCGGCGCAACGGTCGACAAGGAATCGCATCAGGCTAGAATGTGCAGCGAGTCAAGTTTGTCATGCGAGATAGCTGCATGTGCATAGGCCAAACAGGCGCGCAGGTCGTCCGGCTCCAGATCGGGGTAGTCGGCAAGAATAGTTTCCTCTTTGTCGCCTTGAGCAAGCAGGCTCAGAATCATCTCGACCGAGATTCGCAATCCGCGAATTATTGGCTTACCACCGAAGATTTCCGGATTTGCCGTAATACGACCAAGCAGCTTTTCGTTAGTCATGTCGCCTCATGATACTCCTGCTCACGGTCTGCTGACCACTGTCTTGTTGCTCAATTTCAATGATGTTTCGAACAGCATGTTTGGCCCAACACCCAAACTCGAATCGGCTAACACGACGCTAAGGGCACCAGCCTTGCTTTAGCCTCGATATGCCTGTTGGTAGTGTTCGAAAAAAAGCTATTGATTCCGAAGGACGCGCGAACCAGGACCCCGCGAATAAAGACTTCACCGGCTTTGTAAGCGTGCGCGGCGCGCGTGAGCATAATCTCAAAAACATCGATCTCGACCTGCCCCGCGATGCCCTGGTTGTTTTCACCGGCGTGTCTGGTTCCGGGAAGTCTTCGTTGGCATTCGGTACGCTTTACGCCGAGGCGCAGAGGCGTTATCTCGAATCCGTTTCGCCCTACGCGCGGCGTCTCTTTCATCAGATGGCCGTGCCCGACGTCGATCGCATCGATGGCTTACCGCCTGCGGTAGCACTGCAGCAACAGCGCGGTTCTCCAACTACGCGCTCGTCTGTTGGCAGCGTCACGACGCTTTCAAACTTGCTGCGGATGTTGTATTCGCGAGCGGGAGATTATCCGCCGGGCCAGACGATTCTTTACGCCGAATCGTTTTCGCCAAACACGGCCGAAGGCGCCTGTCCGAGGTGTCATGGGCTGGGCCGAGTCTATGAAGTGACCGAGCAATCGATGGTGCCCGATGACTCACTTACGATTCGCGAGCGCGCGATCGCTGCCTGGCCCACTGCCTGGCAGGGACAGAATCAACGCGACATTCTGACCACACTCGGTTACGACGTTGATCGTCCCTGGCGCGAACTGCCGAAGAAGGATCGCGATTGGATTCTCTTCACCGACGAGCAGCCACAGGTGCCGGTCTATGCGGGCTACGATCTCGCCGAGGTGCGACGTGCACTGAAGCGCAAGGAAGAGCCGAGCTACATGGGAACGTTTACCAGCGCCCAGCGTCACGTGCTGCATACGTTTGCCAACACCCACAGCGCGCTCATGAAAAAGCGCGTGGCCCAGTACATGTCGAGCACCGAATGTCCGGTGTGCGACGGCAAGCGCCTTCGCCTCGAATCGTTATCAATAAAATTCGCGGGTCTGGATATAGCCGAAATTTCGCGACTGCCGCTGAAGCGCTTAGCGACTGTCATGCGTCCCTATGCGGAAGGCACCGCGGCCAGTTTCAAAAAGCTGAAGACGGACCATCCGGAAAAGGCGATAGTGACGCAGCGAATCTGCGAAGATCTGGCGGCACGACTTACGGTGTTACTTGATCTCGGTCTTGGTTATCTGTCGCTGGAACGCAGCACACCCACCTTGTCGCCCGGTGAGCTGCAACGTCTGCGACTCGCCACTCAAGTCCACTCGAATTTGTTTGGCGTAGTTTACGTGCTCGACGAACCGTCGGCAGGTTTGCATCCGGCTGACACCGAATCGCTGCTTGCCGCGCTGGACCAGTTGAAGGCCTCGGGGAATTCGCTCTTCGTTGTCGAACATGAGCTCGATGTGATTCGTCATGCTGATTGGATTGTCGACGTTGGACCAGCGGCCGGCGAAAAGGGAGGCGAGATTCTCTATAGTGGTCCACCCGACGGACTCGCGCGGGTGAAACAGTCCGAAACTCGGCGTCACCTTTTCGGTGAAGCGTCACTTCCCTTTCGTAAACCGCGCACGCCAAAGACGTGGCTGAAGTTGACCGGTGTCACACGCAACAATCTGGACCAGCTTGATGTCGATTTTCCGTTGGGCGTGTTCACAACCGTGAGCGGCGTGTCGGGCTCGGGCAAGTCGAGTCTGGTGAGTCAGGTGTTGGTTGAACTGGTCGCGGAACAACTCGGCCATCATCTCTCTCCAAGTGAAGACGAAGGCGAGGGATTGGAGAGCACGGCCGTAGCCACGCTCGGCGGCCAGATAACCTCGGGCATGGAAGCGATCAAGCGTCTGGTCGTAGTCGATCAGAAACCGATCGGACGCACGCCGCGATCTAACCTGGCCACCTACACCGGACTCTTCGATTACGTTCGCAAGATCTTCGCCGCAACCAAAGCGGCGCGCGCTCGTCGTTACGACGCGGGACGTTTTTCATTCAACGTCGCTAAAGGCCGTTGTGAAACTTGTGAAGGTGAAGGCTGGGTCATGGTCGAGTTGTTGTTTCTGCCCAGCGTCTATGCGCCATGTCCGACGTGTAAAGGTGCGCGCTACAACGCGAAGACTCTGGAGATCAAGTATCGCGACAAGAGCATTGCCGACGTGTTGGGGCTGACGGTGGACAGCGCGTGGGAATTCTTTGCTGATGAGCCGCACGTGCACCGCTCGCTCGGTGTGTTACGGGAAGTTGGCCTGGGCTATATACGGCTGGGCCAGTCGGCGACCGAACTCTCTGGCGGCGAGGCGCAGCGAATCAAACTAGCGACCGAGCTGCAACGAATACAGCACGGCAACACACTTTATATTCTTGATGAACCAACAACCGGCCTGCACCCGGCAGATGTTGAGAAGCTGATGGTCCAACTCGATGGTCTCGTCGAGTCAGGCAATACCGTGATCCTGGTTGAGCACGACATGCGCGTCGTCGCCGGCAGCGATTGGGTGATTGATATTGGACCAGGCGCCGGCGAAGAAGGTGGCCGAGTAGTGACTGCGGGCACGCCCGCCGCGGTTGCGAAATCTTCCCCGAAAACATCCAAGAGCCGGAC
The DNA here is from genome assembly GCA_030841085.1 of Pyrinomonadaceae bacterium. Classification (GTDB taxonomy): domain Bacteria; phylum Acidobacteriota; class Blastocatellia; order Pyrinomonadales; family Pyrinomonadaceae; genus PSRF01. The sequence continues at coordinate 66,647 of JAVEDP010000030.1, read as the reverse complement.
TGCACCTTATCTCGCCCGCTTCATGAATGGCTCCGAGCGACCCGGCGCCTCACTGACCGAGCCTCACTGAGTTTAGTTACCAATGATCATCGATTCTTCTTTGTCACTCATGACCGAGCTAGCGTGGCCGTACCAGAATCTCTACGACGATTTACAGGTTGGGAAGGGTGGCTTGCCCCCGCTGGAGCGCGGACAGCGCGACTGATTGGGTAATCTCACTGGTACCCGCGCAGCCGACGCGAGCAAAAAGCCTAAGGTGGAACGCAGCGAAACAATACTCGTCCCCCCATAATATTCCAGCGTTCGCGGCTTTGCCGCCTTCCGTGCGGAAAGGCTTCGCCTTTCCGATCAAGTTTCCCAAAGCTTTTGAGGCTGCGCCTCAACATCACCGGAGGCGCAGCCTCAAATATAATCCCGTCAACGGAAAGGCATAGCCTTTCCGCACAGGACGCGGCAAAGCCGCAGGTCATCGTCGTGTCCTGACGGTAAACATTCTCATTCCCATGCATCCGCTGCCAGCGGCTATCTCGTCAGTAACCGGTCATTTTTTGTCGCGTATCGACACATAACTTTGCCCGGCCGGTTCAGGGTCGCGAAAGGCGCGAAACATTACCAACCTCGTAGTCGCGTAGTCGCGTAGCGACGGCCGAATTCAATCGTCGCTGACGCGACGATATTTTGTTCGCATATCTCTTACCGTGCCTTGAAACCCTCGGCTGAACTCACGCTGACGCTGCGCGTTGCCTGATCTCTGACCTCTGATCTCTAATCTCTGACCTCTGACTTCCTGTTGCTGGTTAGCTGTCATTGTGTTCAGACGTTGTTCGGCCCTCGACCATTTGCGGGATTGCTTCGCAGAGGGAGCGCATGTCGCGCGTCTTCGCTACCCAGTGGGTCACGCCTGACCGGCGCGCCAGGTTCGCCAATTCATCGTCCACTTCGCTTTTTGTCACCAGCATGATCGGCATTTCTTTGCGATGCGGTAGCGAGCGCGCGAGCTGCGCTAGCTCTAATCCTTCCCTTCCACGCCACTCGAGATCAATGAGCAACAAGTCATACGGGATCTCGCTATTGAGAAACATCATCGCCGTCCCCGTATCCGAACAAGCCACCAACCGGTAATCGGATTCGTGCAACGATTTCCGCACGGCCATGATTAATTTTACATCGGTACCCAGATACAAAAGGCGGAACTTTGACTTCGTCAGGCGGGGACGTTTCGGGGCCGGCATGGATCACAACCTCCTTCAGGAAAGAGGGTGATCAATGTCAGCGGCGTTCGTTGCGTTCGTAGCGCAGACTGTTGTTTGCGTATTTCTTTGCGGCTTGCTTAACGCGGGTGATGCATTTAATTAGCGGTCCATTCGTGAGCCTTTAGAGTCTTGGGGCTTTGTGCTTTGCTCTTCGCTCTTTGCTCTTCGCCGTTAACTGTTTGCTGTTCGCTGTTGACTCTTATATGCTCTGCGGCGTTCGAGTCTTTGAAAATCGACAACGGCCAAATGCGTAGCTCAACCTCCCAAGTAAGCGAGTGATGAGCATCGCCGTTGAGAGTGGAAGGTTCCAACTCACGGCGAATTGTAAACGCGAAGCCATGCTATACCATATTCGGTATAGCCACAAGGTTTGTTTTTCGATCTCGGTTCCATCAGGAGGAGACTCCTGATGGTGCATAGGGCCGAGCGACTAGGTGAGAAACTACTTGAGATACGAACAGCGTTGGAGTTATCCCAAAGCGAGATGCTGAGGCGATTGGGCTATGAACAGTCGATCTATTACACGCGGATTTCAGATTACGAAAGAGGCAAGCGCGTGCCACCCTTGCCACTAATCCTCGAATATGCTCGCGTCGCCGGCGTCCACGTGGAAGACATCGTCGACGACGAACTCGACCTGCCCGCTAAACTCCCCGGCAACGTTAGATACCAGGGCCTCAAACGCAAACCCACCTCTCGAAAACGAAAACAGTAACGCCGGAAAGAAACGCGCACACGCTGGGACCGCGGGCAGCGCGAAGAAGTAGCACACACTTTCAGTCTGTCCCGTTCACCAAAGATCTGCGATCTTGCTTAGACGTTAAGGGCGATCAGATTTTCTCGGCCAGGATTTGCATTCACCAACCGCAGGGCCAATTAAATAGCATGCCGAAGAGTTGAAAATTGATTATGGATAATCGCAGAATCGGAAACTGACCGGCTTGATGGGCTTATTCTCTCCTGGTAGGGTTCAGGGGAAAGAGGGCACGGCGGCTACTTTCGGGATTACTTACTTCACCAATCTTACCGGCTGAATGGCCTCTATTGACGGGTCAGAAGGTAGCATCGCGAACAGATGAACACCTAAGAAAACGATCCACACTAGCATTAATGTGATTGTTAGCCACCGAACAGTACGACGAACGGAACTGGCGACGTAGTGGGGCAATTGCCGTTCTATGGCACGTACTCCCATTGGGTCGCTGGGTATGCCCCTGCCTGCTGCTGCCTCCTTCAGCCAGTGAACGTACCGTTCCTTATAGAGCCCGAGCTCTGCTTCGATCTCCATGGCGCGATCGTACATTACTGTTTGGATGGAGTACCAACGAGACGTGATGCGACGCCAGAACCAAATCAAAAGTAAGAAAAGGAGAGCAACAATGATGCGAAATAGCAGGTCGTATTGTCGTGGCTCAGACGGCAGAGTGCCTCCGAGCAACCCTATACCTGCGACGGACCCAGTAATAAGAATTCCGGCCGTCGTCCAAATGACGCTTTCAAGATGATTGGCGTCAATGGCGCAAAGTTCATACTCTTTGAGTTTAGCATCATTGGATGGTTCCGAATTACTGGCAACGTCGCTAGGAGTCACATTAGGCGGCGAGGCTGCGATCAGTCTCTGAGCAAATTCGTCCGGGGACATCACATCATTAACAAGAGCTTGAATTGCTTGGTCCGCGAAACTGAACTGGGTGACCACAGGCTTTTCGAGACCTGTTGCCCACCCGATTTCCAGTGCCATGGAATGTCCAAGATATCCATCAGGATTGACAACGTAAAGAGCCGTAGCTTCTCTGATGGCTTCGAGATGTCGTTTTTCCAGTGTCTGGGGGTCGTCGGTTTCGTCTGTTGTCAGCAGGATGAAGCCAGACTTTTCATCGCGGACTGTGGCACTTCGCGGCGAGAGTACGCGCACACCCAAGTCCTCGAACTTGGCACGCACGGCTTGGATCTCTTCGAAGTGTTTTCTAAAGGATCCGGAAATGACTACAGAGTGGAATTTCTTCATTTCCTAAGGCCGTGATTAGTATTCGTAGTCAGATTATTAAAAAGGAGTATTCTTAGCCCAACGCATCACTGCTTTTTCAAGAGGATCTAAACGCGGCTCTACAGATCGGCACCAATGATTCCGGGCATCTGCAGGCATACAGCTAGCAGCCGCCAAGAGCGCCCTTCGGGGCCAATGAGGCTCATCGAAAAGACTCCTCCATTGCGACTGGAACCAGTGGCGCTGTTTTGCGCGACCCATCGCAAGAATAAGCTTCCGTCGGCTCAGCTGATCCCTTGCTGCTCCGAGAAGTGCAAAGAACCTGGTCTCGTTATCCCACTCGGTAGAATGAGTAAACAGATCTAACGCCCACATCCGATGGTAATCCAACTCGCTGATCAAAGAATCCTCAAGAAGCCGAAGAACTTTTCCTCCGATTTCCGCGCTTCTTGTAGGGGTGATACTTCTTAGGTTACGAAGATACCCAACAACCGAGGGAAATATGGGATGCAGTGAATTGAGATTGTCGAGAGCATCATCAACAAGTGAATCATCGCCCAACTGTCCCATTCGACTAAGAACAAATCTGATAATCCCAAAATCAGGATCATCCTTGGCGATCTCCTCCCGAAAAATCTCTACGAGGTTTAAGGAATCAATGATCTTTTGCTGGTCAGGGTCCAAATCGGTGTACTCAATTTCACCGTACGGATCCGAGAGGCCCAATTCGCCAAGCAAAACTCCGAATTTGTCATTGAGAGAATCTAATTCACGTTCTTCCGGAGCAGGAAGAAACCGCCTTCGGAACTCGGAGGTTGGCACTGTTAATGTCTTCTGAGGTTGAAGCGTAAGCCCCTGGGTCTTGTAAAGTACATCCGCTAAGAAAGCAAGATGTCGATATGATTGTGAGTAGCTAGTTGCGAAAATACGGTAGTCATCATTGTATCGAACAAAGCGAACACCATTAGCAAGTAGTGCGTCATCGACGTTGCTGATAGTCGCTTCGGCCAACAGACGTGAGGGAGCATTACCTACAGGTATTCCGAAACTCTCCGAACCATTCCATCCTGACAACAAATGCATGATTGCCTTAACATGAGAGTTGCGGTGCGTTGAGTTGTGTAGCGCGTTCTCGAGACGGTGTGAATAAATTCGGGGATAGAAATCGGAAATGTCTGTGACTGCCACCACATGTGAAATACTGGCATCCCCATCCAACACTTGTTCTGTCTTAATCTTAAAACTTGAATAACCTATTCCTGGATCGAACAACTGTCCTCCCGTGCCCACTAAACAGCGATATGAGAACGCTATATCGGAGGCTATTCGCGCCAACTCAATATCAGGTCCAATCTCCTTTACGAGCGATGCATAAATTAGAAAGTCAAGTGGATCTAATTGCGTCATAACCCGAAAGCCATACTTGGCCTTAGGTGAGAGCATGGCTCGATGCGGTCGAACCACCCAGTTCAGGACATCCTGTCCCGCAAGGAACGCGCGTACATTCAACCAGTCGTACTTGATGGCTTCATATTCAAATGGTAAAGGGAACATAGTGGTGTCCCCAAAATTCAGGGCGTGATCGAGCGCCCAATCCAAGCTGTCAGAACGAAGCGTGAGCGTCATGTTGACATCCAGTATTACAAAAGGTGTGACGGCAATTCTAGATACGAATTGGCCGAGGTGCAACAAATCCTTCTCGGAAACGGTTGGGGGCGTTCGAACTTCTTCTTAGGTTGCGCCGACTGCGTTCTATGCTGCGCACCCCTCCCGCTAACCCTCTCCCATTGGGATAGGGAATACGCTTTGTATCCGCGACACACCAAACTTAGCATTCGCCGCCGACACACCTGACTTAACAGGTACCGTCAAAGCAGAACGAATTTCTTTCCAATGGATAGCTTCTTAAGCGGTAAATAGTGAATCGTAAATCGAAAAGCAAAAGCGGCATTCCGAGTAATCCACGCAATCAGTGGCTTCGCTTTTTCTTTGCTTTGGAATTCGTTTTTGTCTTCTTCACGGTCCCTCGCCTGAACGCTGTGTTCGCTGTCTTCCCTGCTCTCGTCGGCTTCTTTGTCTTAGCGGTCTGCGCTGTCCTCGCGGATTTCGCAGGCTTCGCCGGTGGCGGGGATGCGTGATTGGCTTCTTCGTCGGGTGGGGCGCCGGCTTGTTCTAATGATGCGGTGATTAGTTCGTCGGCTGGTCGCTTGCCGTCGACGAAGGCGAAGACGTGGTAGTTGGCGTTTCGCTCGCGAATTACTTCGATGCGGCCTTCGTCTTTCAGACGCGCCAGTTCCGTCATCAGAAAATTCTGTTCCTCACCACTCATGTAGCGATAGTCGATGTCGAAGGCGAGGCCGGTCGAGTGCGGCGGCGTATCAATGAGCACTGCGTTGCGATTCACTTTCCGCAAGGCGTGCTGGTATTGCTCGGGTCTCACCAGAGAGCTGACCGGCAAGGGACGCGCAAACTTATCGTGATACGCCTGCGCCACTTCTTCGAGAATCTTCACGGCCTGCGGTCTAAGCGAGCTGAGCATACTCACCTTCAGCGCGTAGCGATCTAACGGGTCGCCGAGGTTATATGAACGTCCGGCGAAATTCTTTGCCAGCGTTTGCAGCGATTCGTAATCCCGCAACAATTCTTGCCGACTTGCGGGCTGGCCGTAAGCGCGATCGAGCAATGCTTTCTCGTCGGTGTTTGCCTGCAACTTCTGCTGACGCGTTGTGATTTCTTTTTGTAGTTCTTGTTTGTGAGTGCGCTCGGCTTTTTTAAGTTCTGATTTTTGGCGGCCACCTGACTTCTGACTTCTGACTTCTGGCTTTGTCGCCGACTGCTGCCGCAAGTCTGATATTTCTGTTTGCAGTTTCAGGCGATCAGCGTCGAGTCGCGCGTACGCATCGCGAAGTTCGGTTTCGTCGTAAATCGCGATGTTTTGATCATCCACGAAACGGCTGAACGGTCCGTCGTCCGCCTTTGCGCCAACGCCGAACAGAATGTAGTTTTCGGTGACGGCTGGCAACGGAACTAATTCGCCGCGCTCGAGCAAGGCTGCGAGATCAACAAAGTCCTGACAGGATTGCACGTTGAATTTTTCGACTTCGGCGACTTGCGTCGCGAGGAACCAATGCCGGTCTTCGTAATGCCGGAGCTGTGTGGGAATCTCAATCGCCGCGCCGCCGGTCGTGCCGCGATCTTCTTTTACTTTTTCGACGGCGCGAGCCCACATGTCGGCGTCTGTGGTTTGTGGGTTTGCTTGATTGGCTAAGCATCCGGATTGGCGCAGGCGTTTCACCACTTGATAACGAAGAAATGCCCACACACCAAGACCCAGCAGCGAACCTACGATGATTACAAGCAAGCTTTGGCGCAATCGTTCATTCATGATCCGGATGGTTTATGCAAATTTGAGGCGACGTGAATAATCATTCAAAGCAAGGGGATTTACAGTTAAGGTGCGGCGAAAAGAGTGCGGATGAGCGGCGTTGTTGTTTCGAATCTGGACAATGAAAGGGCGGCCTCAAAAAACGGCGGGCATGGTTTTGAGGTCACAATTTGCGACCTCAAAGATTACTTTCAACCCCGCGCCGCGGCCAATCACGAGTGGCGTTCAATAAATAATCGCAACCGCTATCGCCCGCTCCGTGGGCTTTGGGATCTTGTTGGGCTGACGATCCTGGGGTTTCGCTGCGCTTCACCCCATGCTTTACGCTCTGCGGACTAAGCAGCCGCTAAAAACAAGGCGAATCCACCCTGGAACTATTGTGGGCCAAAGCCAACTCGGTTATCATCGCACCAACCTAAGCGCCATGCCCGAGACATCTATACCAACACCGCCCGGTTTTGCGGAGCTTCCTAAAGCTGAACAGGTCCGCTACCTTCAGTCACTTTGGGATCAAATCTCTGAACACCCCGAAGAAATTCCAGTGCCTGAGAGTCATCTGCAACTTGCTGAAGAACGGTTACGGGGTTATCGCAAAAGCCCTTCATCGACGCGGCCCGCTTTTGAAGTTATCGACCGGCTGTCACAGAAGCGTAAGTGAAGCAATATAGATTCGAAGCTGAATCTGCCGTCGAATTTGACGTTGAGAGCGCCTTCGAATGGTATGAGACTGAGGAAGCTGGTCTCGGACTGGAGTTTCTGGAAAAACTCCGTGCTGCTTATCTTCACATACTCGAAAATCCATTTGGATATCAAGAGCTACGCGCCGGCATTCGTCGCGCTCTGACTCGACAATTTCCCTACGCGGTTTACTTTTCAATTGAAGGAGATATGGTCCTTGTCCTGGCAGTTCTTCACACCGCGCGCGATCCAGCGGAATGGCAGCGGCGGATCTAGAGGCGCGACTAATCAGTTTCATAAACAACACCAAATTCCCGCGCGTTCAGCAATTGCCGGCATTTGATGTTTCCAGCCCCGCCAGTCTCTCCATCAGCGTAATCACGGCCGAGAAGTCTTCTTCTTTCCCCTCGCTGAATCGCGCGACATTCATTTGAAACGCTGCCGCAGTTGCGGGCATTGGTACCTTCGCGGCAGCAGCGGTTTCGAGAACTAAACCAAAATCTTTGTTCATGAGCCGAATTGCGAACTGTGGGCTGTAGTCTCCACGGTCCGCGCGTGACAGCTTGCCGAGATGCGCCGGTGCTATCACCGCCGTGTGCGCTAAGACCTCCAGCAGTCGGTGGCGATCAAGGCCTTCCTTTTGGCCCAGAGCGACCGACTCGGCGATCGCTTGCATGCCAACTCCTAACAGCGTGTTCGCAACCAGCTTCATTGCGGTGCCTGAGCCGCTGCCTCCCAAATAAAAATATTGGTCGGCAATCGAGCTGAAGATTGGCTCGGCGGATTGAAAAAGTTCTTCGTCTCCGCCGCAGAAAAGAGTCAACGTTCCCTCTTCAGCGGCAGGCGTACTGCCGGATACCGGGGTGTCCAGAAATTTCACTCCACCTTCACGACTCGACGCGTACAGTTCGCGCGAAGTAGCGGGAAGCACTGTGCTCATCTCGATTATCGCCGAGCTGCGACGCACGTGAGCAAAGACACCGTGTGGACCGGTATACACACTCTTGACTGCATCGTCATTCGTAAGAGACGAGAAGATGACGTCGGCTTCGGATGCGAGCATCGCGATACTGTCAGCGACCGTGGCGCCGTATTTGACCAGCGCCTCGGCGGCCTCGCGACTGCGGTTGTAGGCGCTGAGTCGGTAGCCGTGGTCCAGGAGACGTTTAGCGATGCGGCTTCCCATGTTGCCGATGCCAATAAAACCAAGTTTGGTATTTTCTTTGCTGAGCGAGTTCATTTCAATGCCCTTCCCTTCTTTTCGCACATGGTGGTTCAAGTTTGAAGTGCAACCATTGCGGAACCGCGAGCGGTAGCGACCGGATGCTAGCATTGAATATTTAAGGTCCCTCGAATCCTCTGTTTCATCGTCAACCGTAGCATCCGGTCGCTACCGCTCGCGGTTCTGCATCGAAGTATTTCATAATGGCGAGGATCTAAACGTCCCCTGAACGGGTCGGAATTGGCTGTTGCACTTCAAAGTTGAGTCCACCCATAACTGGAGCTTGATGTCCGGTTTCGATCATGCCGCGTCGAGAGCGCAGCTCCGTCTTAACTGTAACTGGCGGCGCTGACCGCGAAGACCCACGGTCCTACGACCCTCTCCCCGACGAATCATAAAAGGACCAGCTTTAGTTTGCTGCTGCCCGCTATACGCCTTACAATTTGCGTCAAACACTTCCCCAGTTTTTCACGTGAAGAGCAACGGCTATGACGCAATTTACAATCCATGGCGAAAGCAACCACGAGAGCCTTCGCCGGCGTCCGATGAACCAACAGCGACAGCAGGATGGTTTTCGTAAAGCAAACTGTCACTTTGCGGAGCGTTGAATTTTTTCAAACGTCGCAAACTAACAATTTGCTCCACGGCAATTCAAAGCCGGCGACAAAGGCACACGAATGAAAAATAGATATTTGCAATGTTCATCGACCTATTGCCGGATCGTTACGTCTCTCTGCCTCTCGGGAGCACTGGTTTTTCTCTTACTCGCTTTGCAAATCGCCTGCTCGTCAAAAGGTCAACAACAACCGAAGGCCGCCCCGGCAATTCCGGTGACGGTTACAAAGTCCGTCGCCAAAGAGATGCCTGTCGAAGTCAACGCGATCGGCAATGTGCAACCCGTGGTCGGCGTGGCGATCAGATCGCAAGTCACCGGACGAATGCTCAAAGTGAATTTCAAAGAAGGCGATTACGTTAAAAAAGGTCAGTTGCTTTTTTCGCTTGATTCGCGACCGTTCGTCGAGGCGATGAAAGAAGCGCAGGCGAATCTGCAACACGATATTGCGGGCGTGGGCCAAGCGCAAGCGGTTCTGGTGAAAGACACTGCGCAGCAAAAGTATGCGGCGATCGAGGCGACCCGATACGACATTTTGATGAAAGAGGGAGTGGTCTCCAAAGAGCAGGGAGAACAGTTCAAAGCCAACGCGGATTCCTACAACGCTACGCTCAATGCGGACCGCTCGAGCATCGAGACGGCGAGGTCGCAGGTGCGTCAAAGTCAGGCCGCGCTTGATAACACGAAAGTGCAATTGAGTTACACCCAGTTGCGATCGCCGATGAACGGTCGCACGAGCAGTTCCATTGTGACGGAAGGCAATCTCGTCAGCGCGAACGATGCGACGCCGCTCGTAACAATTAATCAGGTGTCGCCGATTAATGTGGCGTTTACAGTTCCGGAAAAGTATTTGTCTGACGTGCAGAAGTATGCGTCATCGGGCAAGTTGAAAGTGGTTGCACAGCTTGACGCCAACAACAGTCGCATTGGATCGCTGAGCGCTTTTGATAACGCGGTGAGCACTACGACCGGCACCTTGCAACTCAAAGCTTCTTTTCTAAATGACGACAACCTGTTGTGGCCCGGCAGATTCGTGAACATCGTTTTGACCCTGACGAATGAACCCGATGCGATAGTCGTTCCAACCCAGGCGGTGCAAACGAGCCAGCAAGGACAGTTCATTTATGTCGTCAAGCCTGACCAAACGGTCGAGCTGAGACAAATCGTGCTTGACCGCACCATCGGCGACGAAGCCGTTATCGCGAGCGGCCTCGCCGTTGGCGAGACAGTAATCACCGACGGACAACTTCGCGTTACGCCGGGAGCGAAAGTACAAATCGCAACGACCAATTCGGCGAGTCCGAACGGGGCCGGGTCATGAACCTTTCGCGCCCATTCATAAATCTCCCGGTGATGACCACGCTCATCATGGTCGGGATTTTATTTTTCGGCGTGATGGGCTATCGCGGTTTGCCGGTGAGCGATTTACCGAACGTTGACTTTCCTACGATCCAAGTCTCGGCGGGACTTTCCGGTGCGGATCCAAAGACGATGGCTTCGTCGGTAGCGACGCCGCTGGAAAAACAGTTTTCGACTATCGCGGGCATCACCTCAATAAGTTCAACGAGCTCGCTTGGCAACACGCAGATTACTTTGCAGTTTGATTTGAGCCGTGACATCGACGGCGCGGCGCAGGACGTTCAAGCGGCAATCGCGGCGGCGCTCAGACAACTGCCGCCGGGAATGCCGTCGCCGCCCACCTATCAAAAAGTGAATCCGGCCAGCCAGCCTGTTCTCTACCTATCACTTTCATCGGACACGCTGCCGCTTTCGAAAGTTGACGACTACGCCGAAACGATGTTGGCGCAGCGCATCTCGATGGTTAACGGTGTGGCCCAGGTTTCCGTGTTTGGTTCGCAAAAATACGCCGTGCGTGTTCAGGCCGACCCGCTCGCGCTTGCTTCACGGGGCATCACGATGAGCGACCTGCAAACGGCGATTCAACAGGGCAACGTGAATTTGCCGACTGGAACTCTTGATGGCACGCATCAATCTTATACCGTCCAGGCCAATGGACAACTCAACGACGCCAATGCTTTTCGTTCGCTCGTCGTCGCCTATCGAAACGGCGCGCCCGTGCGGCTGGATGAAGTAGCCAGAGTCGCCGACAGCGTTCAGAACGACAAGACTGCGAGTTGGTTCAACGACTCGCGCGCCATCATCCTGGCAATTCAAAGACAGCCCGGAACAAATACTATCGACGTTGTTGACTCAATCAAGGCGTTGCTGCCGACCTTTCAAGCCCAACTTCCCGCCGCCGTCAACATGGGCATTCGCTATGACCGCTCCGCCTCGATACGCGCTTCGGTAAGCGATGTGAAATTCACGCTGCTGCTGACCATTGCTTTGGTGATCCTGGTCATCTTTCTCTTCCTGCGTAATGTGCGCGCCACAATCATTCCGAGTTTGGCTGTGCCAATGTCTATCGTCGGAACTTTCGCAGTGATGTATTTGGTGAACTTCACGCTGGATACAATTTCTTTAATGGCTTTAACTTTGTGCGTCGGCTTTGTCGTCGACGATGCGATTGTCATGTTGGAAAACATCGTTCGGCACATCGAGCAAGGCGAGGGCGTATTTCAAGCCGCCATAAACGGCTCCAGCGAAATCAGCTTTACGATTCTGTCGATGACGATTTCACTCGCCGCGGTCTTTATTCCAGTTCTTTTGATGGGCGGCGTTATCGGTAGATTGTTCCGTGAATTTTCGGTGACGATTATCGTGGCCATCCTGCTTTCAGGCTTTATTTCATTGAGTCTGACGCCGATGCTGTGCAGCCGTTTCCTGCGCCCGGAAGATGAAAAAGGACATGGACGATGGTTCAACGCGTCGGAAAAAGTCTTTGACTACATGCTTAACTTTTACGAGCGAACGCTCAAGCTCGTTATCAAACACAAGTTCGCGACGCTGATGGTTTCTTTCGTCATCCTCATGGCGACAGCTTATTTGTTTGTCATCGTGCCGAAAGGCTTCATGGCAAATGATGATATTGGAATGTTGACCGGCTCAACCGAAGGCGCGCAGGGTGTTTCCTTTGACGAGATGGTGCGTCATCAACAACAGGTCGCCGAGATCGTCAAGAAGAATCCGAACATCGCTTCGTTGCAATCCAGCGTTGGCGGAAATTCAAACAATACCGGACGCTTCTTCATCTTGCTGAAACCGGCAGCGCAACGGAAAGACACGCCCGACCAGGTGATTCAACAACTGCGGCCAAAAGTCGCGCAGGTGCCCGGCATCAACGTCTATTTTCAAAATCCCCCAACGATCAACGTCGGCGGTATCGTTTCAAAAAGCCAGTATCAATATACGTTGCAAGGGACCGACACTAACGAGCTGTATCAGGGTGCAACCGCGATGCAGGAAAAAATCGGAGCCATTCCCGGTGTGCTCGACGTGACTACCGACTTGCAAATAAAGAATCCCCAAATAACTGTGCAGATTGATCGCGACAAAGCTTCAGCGCTGGGAATAACGGCGAGCCAAATTGAGAGCACCCTCGCCAGCGCGTTTGGCTCGGGGCAAGTCTCAACGATTTACACAGACACAAATGAGTATTGGGTTATTTTGGAAGTCGCCCCGGAATATCAGATGGACGCAAATGCTCTTTCGAACCTCTATCTGCGCACCAGTCAAACGACTTCTATCACTTCCAACACGACTACGCCGGCCACAAATGCCGCCACACAGCAAATTGCTCAGATGGTGCCACTCAGCACGATCGCTTCTGTAACGCGAACCGTCGGACCGCTTTCGGTTAATCATCTGGGCCAACTCCCTGCCGTCACTATTTCATTTAACCTGCGGCCCGATGTTCCAATCGGCAACGTGGTTAATCAAATTAATCAGATTGCGCACTCTGCTCTGCCGGCAACATTGACGGGACATTTTCAAGGGACCGCACAGGTTTTTCAATCGTCACTCTCAGGCTTGGGGGTTCTGCTGCTGGTGGCGATCTTCGTGATTTATCTGGTACTCGGTGTTTTGTATGAAAGCTTTATTCACCCGATTACGATTCTTTCGGGTTTACCTTCGGCAGCGTTCGGCGCGTTGCTGACTCTATTAATTTTCGGAGTTCAGCTCGACCTCTATTCTTTCGTCGGCATCATCATGCTGATTGGCATTGTCAAAAAGAACGCGATCATGATGATTGACTTTGCGCTGGCGGCAGAAAAGAAAGAAGGATGGAATGCGGAGAAATCTATTTACCAGGGATGCGTGGTCCGCTTTCGTCCGATCATGATGACGACATTCGCCGCGATGATGGGCGCTGTGCCGATCGCTTTTGGATTCGGCGCGGGGGCGACATCGCGACGCCCGCTGGGATTAGCAGTCGTCGGCGGCCTGCTCTTTTCGCAGTTGATTACGCTCTATATCACACCTGTCATTTACATCTACCTGGACTCGTTGCAGGAGAAGCTGAGCCGGAACTCGAGCCGGCTGCGCGCAAGCCGAAGAGAGCAGCTAGAGCTATGGAAATAGCTCCGACCTTGTCCCTGTTGCAGCGCGTCTCTTGCGAAAATTTTCAGGTTGGGGAGGGTGGCTTGCCCCCGCTCTTCCGAGCTGGCGCTACCATCAAGAACCATTAGTTCGATGGCATTAGGAACCCACCCGCTACCGCAGGCGGTACTGACATCATGACACTAAAGGACGCCTTTAGGGTGTTCTCGCGGACCTCTTTCCCTTAGCACCAGTGAGGACTGCTTTCGCTTCCTCTATTTCTGGCCTGATGGTATCGGCGTAGCGCGAAAGCGCCACAAGTTTTCCGTAATAACTCTTTGCCGTTTTCTGGTCTCCCGCCAGCCGGGCGGCACGCGCCGCGCCGTAAAGACCATTGAACCGATTCGGCGCCTGGCCCAGCGACGTCTCGAATTCCTGCAACGCCGACGACGGCTGCTTAAGTTCCAACAACAGTTCACCCAGTTGCTCGCGCGCGGGAAGAATTGCTCCGGGCGTTACTGGATGTTTTTCAGTAGCGTCATCCAAATCCGCCGCTGCCCGCATCAATCGCAGCGCTAAGTCACTTCGGCCATCGGCCTGGGCCAGCCATGCGGACGCAACCAGTACCTCGATCTCAACTTGCTTCGCCCAGTCGTAATCGCCTTTACTTTGCGCTGCCAGGAGCTCTTGTCTGATTGTCTTCAGTTTATTTACCTCGCGCGTTGCCGATTCGATGTCGCCGGTGCGCGCAGCGCCAATCGCGCGGGCGAAGTAAATGTGTGCTTCAGCCCCGCGGAAGCCTTGCCAGGGGAAGCCTCCCAAAGTTGGTAATGTTAATCTGGCCGCCTCGTCCCAGCGGCGTCGTTCGAGCGCATAGCGTGCGGGAATTGCCGCAACGGCATAAGCCACTTTGAAAGTCTCAGGCTCAGCTTTCGGAATCTTGCTCAACTCATCGAGCACACTGCGAGCGTGCTTGTCCTGCGCGCCCTGGAGATAGGCATAAGCCAAATAGTCCATTGAATGAAACTGCTCATCCCAAACTCCCAACAAGTGGTTTCTGACGGCAAATGCCTGCGCCGACGTTCTAGCATCGAGATTGGATCGAATTGCTTCCTGCCACAAACCGAGCCGCGTGAAAATGTGTGAAGGCATATGCTGCGCGTGCGCTGACGCGGGTGCGAGCTTCGCATAGCGCAACGCAGCCGGCAGCGCCAATCGCGCCAATGCCGGATAGTCGTAACTGTGAATGAGGTAGTGAGTGACACCGGGATGTTGCGGCTCACGCGCCAGCACACGATTCAAAATCTGAGCAGCTTCCTTCTCCCTCGCGTAGGTCTTGTCATGCGACATCGTTCCCGTTGCGATAAGCGTCAACGCATAGAACACGCCGGCTTCATTGTCGGCTGGATAGCGCTGGTGCAACTGCTTCATAGCTTCGCTGTAAGCGAACGCGCGCCTGCGATGATCAAGCTTGTCAGCGTCCTTATAAAAAACTTCAATCGCCGCCAGATAATCTCGTTCGCGTTGGGTGCGCGCGCCGGTCGCCTTTCCCTTTTCGACCGCGCTCAATCCTTTCTGCAACTCTGCCGCGGTTGGCGGTGCCCAGAGGGGATGGTAGCTGCTCATCGCCATGCCCCAGTAACCCATGCCGCAGCGCGGGTCGGTAACGGTGACCTCGGTGAACGCCTTTTGAGCCTCTTCATATTCGAACGAATGGAGCCAGGCCACCGCGTGATTGAATTGCATCTGGGCTTCGTGGTTGCAGGAGATGCGGAAGTTAACCTGACCGAGCATGTTGGAATGTTCGTGCATGTGCGGATGCATCTCTTGCGCACCGACGAAGTGGGCGCCGGCAAGAACAGCGGATACTGTGATGACGTACAAAAGGTTGCGCTTCATAAGCGTTAATCGTAGATCGTAAATCGTGAATCGTAAATGGGTAAGAGCAAATCGTAAATCGTGAATCGTAAATGGATAGGCCGGTGTGTTTGCGCAGCTTCACCTTGTTAGCTCGGCTACTAACCGCATCCTGGAGTGTTCGAGTTACGCGAAGCGATCTCATTAGCACCGTGGCTTTAGCCCGGTGAGACGAGCAGTGCTCCAATGTCTTTAACCGTTTTAACGGTTTCTCGTGTAGACCAAAAAACCGTTGAAACGGTTGGGATCCGTGATCTTGGATAGGTCACCGGGCTAAAGCCACGGTGCTAATGAGATCGCTCCGCAGCAGACCTAAACATAGGACCTTTTGTGCAAAGTGGACGAAGTGCTACTCCTTTTGAAACATCGACGGTTCGCCAACGCACTCGCGCGCCTTTGCCGCCTTCCGTGCGGAAAGGCTTTGTCTTTCCGTAAGGTCTGAGACTGGATTGCGGCTGCGCCTCATTACGCCGGAGGCGCAGCCTCAAGAATCATTGATCGATTCGGAAAGGCAGAGCCTTTCCGCACGGAAGGCGGCAGAGCCGCGAAACGACTCTAGACAACACTAGCAACCTTCAACATTCTTGGACTCACTTACGCAGTTTCGACCTTTTCCCGCAAAGCGCCGCCAGATTACTTCTCTTCCCGTTGTTCAATCTGTTCTGCCAGCTTCTCGGGCTGCGTCTCCTGGCCCAGTTGTTCCAGATCGGAATCATGGCTCAGGTCGACACCGACTTTCTCAGCAATCGCCTGCAGCATCTGGATCATCTTGGTGTTCTCTTGTTCGCTGAGCAGGTTGATCTGCAGGTCGAGGTGATTGCGCCGCTCACTGATTTGCGTGTCGTGATTCTGGCTAATCAAAATAAAAGTTGAAAGAAAGATCGCTTCCAGCGAAACAACCAGGGTCAGAAACGTAAACGGAAACGGATCGATATGTCTTATTCCCGGCAGCAGGTTAAAGACAATCCAGCCAGTGAACCAGATGACGTGGACCCAAACGAATTTTATGCTGCCGCAGAATCTGGCAATTCGTTCGGCAATCAACTCTGACGGCGTACGTTGTTCGTTGGCGGCCTGCTCCAGGTTGAGGACCGCTTCAACATTTCGCCGAGTCAGTTCATCGACCGACCCACCCTTCGAACCTGGCGTACCCAAGCCATCAGTTTTAGCAACTTGACTGTTTTGTACATTCATAGATTCATTCCAACCTGACCGTCCAGTTAGAGCAATTGATGGGCCAAGTATGGTGCTTGACGGAGCGCGGCTGAAATTCGTATAAGCCTGGACCGGTTAGGAGTGCGAAAGCGGCGCAAAAGCTTATTCGTGAAGCTTAGGAAAAGTGTTGCGTCTGGATGGCCGCAGGCAGCGGCTCGCTTTGATTATGAGGAAGACTGTGAGGAAAGTGCTCATGAAGTAGTCGGCATGGGCGGCCCATTGTACTGGACTCATACAAGATTTTGGATCGCGAAACGACTCTGCCGAGAGGATTGATCAACCCACGATAAGGTAGATTTTCGACATCACGAAACCAGACGTTCGCATCGAAGATACTAATAGACTAAAAGTCTATGCCACACTTTCCCCAAAGTCAGCGCCTCAATACTCAGCAAAGGCGTCATCAGGATAGCAATACAACCAGCGCTCTCCCGGCTCCGCCGACGCGATCACCGGATGCGCGGTCGCGTGCGCGTGCTTGGTAGCATGGCGATTTGGCGAGTCATCACAGCACAACGTCACGCCACACGTTTGACAGGTGCGCAAATGCATCCAGCGGGAACCGATCTTCACGCATTCTTCGCACTCTCGGCGGTCAGCTTGTTTGACGTTTGTAATCGCTTCGATGTGGGCACACGTTTCGTCGGGCATCACCATCTCCCATTCCAATTAGTTTGATTTGTTTATTAAAGTTATCAACTGAAGGCATCCGCAGATTACGGCGATGGAGACTGCAAACAAGTCGCAGCTGCAGCTTGCTTTCTGTCATCCCCATTTTTTCCCGCAGTTATTGCCACAGTCTACGCCTGGCTCGGCGCATTCCGAAACTCAGCGCGTTGCGGGTAGAACCATTAGCAGCGAAACTTTTGACAAGAATGGGCTATAGCGTGTTTGATTAAAGCAAAAGAGATCGCAGCTGGAGAAGGAACGGATGGGTCGCAGCCTGGGCGGAAAGCGATTTTTGGCGTTTTGGTCCACCTTAACGATGGGAATAGCAATCTCGCTTGCTGGCCCACCAGCCGCCGCTTGCCGGTGGCAATCTACGGATCCAGCGCTGGGCCAATCGCCTACGACACCGTCCGCCACTATGGTTACGGGATCGCAAACGCAAACCCAGACACCAGCCAGCCCCACGCAGCCTGGCCAGGTTGGTGGTCCACCTACGCAACGAACCTTACCTACCGGCGGCGAAAGACCTGGAGGATTGGCGGCACAGTCTGTTCCAGGCGCTGCGAAAACTGTTACGGCCCGCTCCACTTTGAGTCTGGCGGAAGGCATCGACTTAGCAATACAGAATAATTTGGCGACACTGTTGGCGCACGAGCGAAAGCGGGAAGCCCAGGGCGTTGAGAAAGAAACGCGTGCAGGTCTGCTGCCAAACATTTCCGGGGTTGCTTATCAAGCTAACGTTACGGTGAATCTCGCCGCGCTGGGTTTTCAGCCGGGTGCTTTTCCAGGATTTAGTTCTACCTTCATCGGTCCCTTCAATAACTTTGACGCGCGCGTGCGCTTGCAGCAGACGATCTTCAGCCTGAGTGCAATTAGAAATTACCAGGCGGGCCGCGCCGGCGTGCGAACGGCCGAAGTCGAAGAAGAACTGGCGCGCGAGCAGGTTGCAACCTTCACCGCGCTCAGATACCTGGATGCGCTGCGTGCCGATCGGTTCCAGGTGGCGGCCCAGGCTGATGTTGATTTGGCGCAGGCCCTTTTGAAATTGGCACAGGACGAACGCGACGCCGGCGTGGCCACCGGCGTGGACGTGACACGCGCGGAAACGCGGCTGGCACAACAACAGGTTCGCCTGGCCCAGTCAGAAACAACTCTTGAAGAAGCATATCTGCAGTTGCAGCGCCTGGTCGGCATACCGTTGGGCAGCGCAGTTACTCTCACCGATCCGCTCGCGTTCACAATCGAAACTTTGCCGGCGATTGATTTGGCTGTGGCCCAGGCGGAACGAGACCGGCCCGAAGTGCGCATCGCCGCCGCACAACTCACGTTGAATAGTTATGAACGGCGTGCGGCTCGCGCTGAGCTTTATCCCAATCTCGAGTTTCTCGGTGACTATGGTGTTAGTGGCATCACGCCGACGAATACAGATTTACCAACGCGGCGAGTTGCCGTGCAATTGAATGTTCCGATCTTTAACGGCGGCTTGACGCAGGGTCGCATCGCGGTCGCTGCCAGCCGGGAGAGACAAAGCGAACTTGAACTAAACAGCACACGCGGGCAAGTGGAAGAAGATGTGCGACTTGCCTTCTCAGCCTTGCGCACAACTGCGGAAGCGGTGCGCGCAGCGGACAAAACGGTTGAGTTGGCCCAGCGAGAATTGCAGATGTCTCGCGATCGGTTCAGCGCCGGCGTGGCAGACAATCTGGAAGTGATCACTGCGCAGACTTCATTGGCTGAGGCCCGCGCTTCCCAAGTCACCGCGCTGGCGCAGTACAACGCCGCACGCTTGAATCTGGCTGCGTCGTTGGGACGCGCACAAGCGTTTCGTTGGTGACTAACGAATAATTAAATTGGCGAAGATTGGTTATGGCGAATAAGTCAGAGGACAATAACAAGGTCGCGGCGGACCAACCCATTACCCAAACAACGGGTGTTGCTTCCGACGCGGATCCGCGCGCTAGCAAACAGCCCACTCAACCGGTGGATGAATATGGCGAGCCGCTCATTCACGACGACGAACACGAAATTCGCCGGCGGCCGTTATACAAACGTCCGGCATTCCTGATCGCCGCTCTCGTTGTGTTGCTCGTTCTGGCAATCGTGGGCCTTCGTTTCTGGTTATATGCGCGCTCGCATGAGTCTACCGACGATGCCTTTATTGACGGCCATATTATTCAGGTCAGTCCCAAAATTTCGGGCTATATCGCCAAAGTCTACGTAAGCGACAATCAACAAGTAAAAGCCGGCGACCTATTGGCGGAACTCGACGGACGCGACTACACGGCAAAACTCGATCAAGCCAAAGCGGCCTATGATGCCGGACTTGCGCAACGGCATCAGGCGCAAACTCAAGTAACGCTGACGCGCGCAACTACGCGATCCAGTGTGCAACAAGCTGCCGCCGGCGTTCGCGAGGCACGCTCAGGAGTGGGCGGGGCGCGAGCAACAGCTGCGGCTGAACGCAATCGCATTAATCAGGCCGCGGCGGGCGTGCAGACGGCCCGCGCCAATGTCGACCAGGCGCGTGCTCAACTGGCGGGTGCTCAGGCGGAAGCGATCCGCGCCGGTGCGGACGTCAATCGTTATCAGCAGCTCTACAGCAAGGATGAGATTTCGCGCCAACAGCTGGATGCGGCGATCGCAAACCAGCGCACCGCTGAAGCCCGAGTCGAAGCCGCGCGACAACAGGTTAGCGCAGCCGAGGCTCGGGTCAACGAAGCTCGCTCGGCGGAATCCGCGCAAGCACAGAACGCGCAGAAAGCATTGACGCAAATAACAGGCGCGCAGGCCCAGGTTAGCGAAGCGCAAGGGCGATTGGCCCAGGCGAATACGGCGCCGGAACAGATCTCCGTTAGCGAAGCGCAAGCGCAAACTGCGAGCGCCAACATCGAGAGTTTGAAAGCGGCGGTAGACCAGGCCGAACTTGAACTTTCTTACACAAAAATCTATGCGCCTGAGACTGGCCGTATCACGCGCAAGTCGGTGGAAGTGGGTGCGCTGGTCCAGGTGGGCCAACCGTTGCTGGCGGTGGTTCCCGGCGAGGTTTGGGTGACTGCGAACTTTAAGGAAAGTCAGATAGGAAAAATCAGGCCCGGCGAATACGCGGAGCTGACGGTGGATGCCTATCCCGACAAGGTCTTCAAGGGCCACGTTGACAGCATTCAGGCAGGCACCGGCGCGCGCTTTAGCTTGCTACCTGCTGAGAATGCGACCGGTAACTATGTGAAGGTCGTGCAGCGCGTGCCCGTGAAAATAGTTTTTGACGAACCTCCAGATCCGCAACACTTGCTTGCTCCGGGAATGTCCGTCGTGCCTGAAGTTAAAGTGAAATAAATGAGTAGCCTTGCTGAGCGAATCAGAGGCGCGGCGCGATCGAGGCCTGCTGCGCTGCCCGGGGAATGGAGTCCCAGTTTCAGTCCCTGGCTGATCGCAGCTTCAGTGATGTTGGCGACGTTCATGGAAGTTCTCGATACTTCCGTCGCCAACGTTGCGCTGCCACACATCGCTGGAAATCTTTCTGCGTCGACAGAAGAATCGACTTGGGTGCTGACCAGCTATCTGGTTTCGAACGCCATCATGCTGCCGGCGACGAACTGGCTGGGCCGCTATTTCGGTCGCAAACGTTTCCTGATCTTCTGCATCATCGTCTTCACCGCATCGTCCGCCCTTTGCGGCGCCGCCGCCAGTCTCGGCATGTTAATTCTAGCGCGCGTGTTGCAAGGAGCCGGCGGCGGCGCGCTGCAACCAATCGCGCAGTCGGTGCTGTTGGAAAGTTTTCCGCCTGAGAAGCGCGGGTCGGCGATGGCGATCTACGGAATGGGAATCGTGGTTGCTCCGATTATTGGACCAACCCTCGGCGGCTGGATCACTGATAATTATTCGTGGCGTTGGATCTTCTACATCAACGTTCCCATCGGCATCATTGCCACACTGATGGCCAGAACGTTTATCGAAGATCCGCCCTACATTAAGGATCAGCGGCCGGGCCGCATCGATTACATCGGTTTTGGTCTTATGGCTGTGGCCCTTGGGACCATGCAGCTCATGCTCGACAAGGGACAGGAAGAAGACTGGTTCTCGTCGTCATTAATTACCTGGGCGGCCATCTTCGCCGCCGTGACGTTCGTCGCGTTCATCGTTTGGGAATTGCGTTCAAAGGATCCGATCGTCAATCTAAAAATTTTGGCTAATCGCAATTTTGCGGTCGGCACTGCGTTGATGACGGTTCTCGGCATCGTCCTTTATGGAACAATCGCGCTGTTGCCGCTTTTCCTGCAAACGTTGATGGGTTACCCCGCACTGCAAAGCGGGTTGGCCGTTAGCCCGCGCGGTATCGGTTCGGTCCTTTCAATGATCATAGTGGGCCGCCTGGTCGGCAGGGTGAATGGGCGTTACCTGCTATTATTCGGCTTCGTTGTGTTGGCGTATTCTACTTATTTGTTTAGCGACATAAATCTTCAGATCTCTTCAAGCAGCATTGTATG
Source organism: Pyrinomonadaceae bacterium (assembly GCA_030841085.1). GTDB lineage: Bacteria > Acidobacteriota > Blastocatellia > Pyrinomonadales > Pyrinomonadaceae > PSRF01. The sequence continues at coordinate 44,784 of JAVEDP010000030.1, read as the reverse complement.
GCCCGGAATGATTAGCGGCTTTGCGATGGGCTTTGTGTTTGTGCCACTGACTACGATGGCGATGGGTACGCTGGCTAACGACCAAATCGGAAATGCTTCCGGCGTTTTCAACCTGATGCGAAACACCGGAGGCAGCCTCGGAATCGCAGCCGTCACCACCATGCTGGCGCGCGGTGCGCAAACACACCAGGCCGCGATGGTCGCGCACCTGACACCTTATGATCCGGCGTTCCAGGAACGCGTGCATCAGCTGGCCGGTGCGGCGACGCCCGGTGTTTCTGCGGCGCCGTCGGTGCAAACTTATGGCGCAATTTACGGCACGCTCGTGAAGCAAGCGACGCTGCTGTCCTATATCGACAACTTTCGTTTGCTGGCATTCCTGTGCGTCTTGTGTATCCCGGCAGTATTCTTGTTCAAGAGAGTGAAAAGTAAAGGCGCCAGCGTGGCGATGCATTAGTGGACTTCAGTGCGGTGACCTTTTATTTCGGAATCTGTGCAATCGGCGTAATCTGCGGATTACGGCTCTGAAGGTCACATAGTGCGGCTTGATGTCGATTCAAAAGCCCGTTGAAGATCAGGTTGAAATCTTGACGATGAAATCAACTATCACCATTTCGCGACAGATGGGCAGCGGCGGATCCTATCTCGGACAAATTATCGCTACCCGTCTGGGATTCAAGTATGTAGATCGCGAAGTGCTACACCTGGCGGCGCAGGAGTTTGGCTGCGATGAAGAAACTGTGGCTTCGCGCGCGGAAAGAGTTTCGTCATTCTGGGAAAAGATTCTTGGCGGCCTGGCCTTTGGCGGTCCGGACTCGCCTTACAGTCCACCGCCGATTAGAAATTTTTCGGACGATGAACTCTTTCAAAAGCAGATCGAGATCTTGCGACGCATCGCGAGCAAGCATAACTCGGTAGTAATTGGTTGGGCCGGCGTCTACATATTGCCGCGCCATTCGCGAACGCTCAATATTTTTTGCCATGCGCCCCGGAGCTTTCGCATTAAACGTTTAATGGAAGTGTACGAAGAGCTCGATTCGGAAGCTGTTCGTTCTATGATTGTTGAATCTGATGCAATGCGCGAGAAATACTTTTCCGAGATGACCGAGCACGAATGGACCTGCGCCAAAAATTATCATCTCTCAATTGACACGAGCCTTATGCCGCTGGACGACATCGCGGAAACCATAATAGAAATGGCAAAGACGAAAGGCTTGATCGATTGAGTAACATGGCCGCTCCTCGGTTCCGCAACAGTCGCACTTCCAAATTAATCCGCGAATGGCAAATGAGAACTGCCAAACGATGAATGAAAAATTGACTGGTCTTGATCGCGGAACGGTCTACTTCGCCGAAGCGGGCCGCTGTTTGGTGTCAGTGATGCGAGTGTAATTCGGATTGAGATAGACCACGCGTCCAGCGACAATCGTCGCAACCGCCGCGCCCGTCATTGTGCGACCATCAAAAGGAGTGTTGCGACTTTTGGATCTTGAACTGCTGACGTCGAAAGTCCATTCGCAGGTGGGATCGAGAATAGTGATATCAGCGGGGCCGCCGGCCGCAAGCCTGCCACGTTCCTGCAGTCCGAAAATTCGCGCCGGGTTTGTTGAGCACAGCGCTACCAGCCGCTCCAAATCAATAACCCCTTGCTGCACCAGATCGAATGCCAGGCCAATTGCTGTTTCCAATCCAGTGATACCAAACGGCGCTTCATCAAACTCCAACGCCTTTTCGTCTGCATGATGCGGCGCGTGATCGGTGGCAATTGCATCGATCGTTCCGTCCCGCAATCCTGCCAGCAACGCCTCGACATGATCGCGACTGCGCAGCGGCGGGCTCATCTTCATATTAGTGTCAAACTCGGCAACCGCTTCATCCGTCAGCGACCAGTGATGTGGCGCAACTTCGCAAGTAACCCGTAACCCTGCATCTTTAGCGCGGCGAACCGCCTCAAGCGACGCGCGTGTCGAAACGTGCGCAATGTGGACCGCAGCGCCGGTTAACTTTGCGAGCACGCAGTCGCGAATGACGTGCACGTCTTCAGCCGCCGCCGGCATCCCCTTTAGACCGAGCAACAGCGACCAGTGGCCTTCGTGCATAACACCGCCGGCGGTTAACGTCGCATCCTGACAATGATCGATCACCGGAAGATCAAAGTCGCGCGCGTATTCCATCGCCCGGCGCATCATGCCGGCGCTCGCGACCGATCGCCCGTCGTCTGAAACCGCGACGATTCCAGCGCTCCTCATCTCACCCATCTCGGCCAGTTCTTTTCCCTGCGAGGCTTTAGTGAGCGCGCCAATCGGAAAGACGTTTGCAAGTTGCGCGTGTTGCGCCTGCTCGATGATGAATCTGGTTACTGCGGCGCTGTCGTTTACCGGATCGGTGTTTGGCATCGAGCACACGCTGGTCCAACCACCCGCAACCGCCGCCGCAGCACCGCTGGCAATAGTTTCTTTGTACTCCGCGCCCGGCTCGCGCAGATGGGTGTGCATATCGATGAAACCGGGAGCGACGATTAGACCGGTGGCATCGAGGACTGCCACGTCCTCGGGTGGTTGCTCGCCTCGTTCCAACAAACCGACAATGCGGCCTTCTTCAAACAGCAAATTTCTGCCGGTGTTGATTCCCTGCACCGGATCGATTACATAGCCGTTTGCGATTAAGACTTTCATTTTTATGTAAAGCAAACCGTTAGTTTGCCTATGCTATCGGAGCGTTGTGGCATGGACTTTAGTCTGTGCCTTGCAACCATCACACAGACTGAAGTCTATGCTACGTTTTAGTGGCCCTTCTCGTCCGCATCGTTGCGCGCGCCGCCGGCTAGCAAATAAAGCACGGCCATACGCACCGCCACGCCGTTAGTTACTTGATCCAGAATCAGCGAGCGGCTGCTGTCTGCTATCTCCGAAGATACCTCGATGCCTCGGTTCATCGGACCAGGGTGCATAACAATCGCGTCCGGCGCGGCCCGCTTCAGATGGTCCATGCGCAAGCCATAATGAACTGCGTATTCGCGCATCGAAGGGAAAAAAGCTTCCTGCTGCCGCTCACGTTGGATGCGCAGAATCATTACGACGTCGGCGCCTTCGATGGCGTCTTCGATGCGGCGCTCGACGCGCAAACCATTGTCGACCAGTTCAGCAAATTCATCCGGCACGAGCGTGCCGGGACCCGCGATGCTGACCGAAGCATTTAATTTGGTGAGCAGGTGAACGTTCGACCGCGCCACACGCGAATGCAGCGCATCGCCAATAATCGCAACCTTCAAACCTTCAATGCGGCCTTTGTATTCGCGAATCGTTAACGCATCCAACAAAGCCTGGGTCGGATGTTCATGCGAGCCGTCGCCGGCGTTAATAATCGGCGCCTTGCCCATTCTCGCTAAATGGTGCGCTGCGCCCGACATCGCATGCCGCACCACAATGCAGTCGGGCGCCATCGCTTCCAAATTTCGCGCCGTGTCGAGCAGCGTCTCACCCTTGTTGACGCTGGAAGTTGAAACGCTGATGTTGATGGCGTCGGCGGAAAGTCGCTTGGCTGCAATTTCAAATGAGGTGCGCGTCCGTGTCGATGATTCGAAAAAGAGATTGATAACGGTGCGTCCGCGTAGTGCCGGGACCTTCTTGACTTCACGTTTCGAGACATCGCGAAACGAGTCGGCGGTATCGAGCAGATGCGAAATCTCACTCGCCTCGAGTTCGCGGATGCCTAATAAGTGTTTTCGGTTAAAATTCATCGTTGTGGCATAGACTTTAGTCTGTGCCGTCTAAGCATCCAAAGACTGAAGTCTATGCTACTGGCGTAAGAAAAAAGCGGCCTCGCTGGCCGCTTGTTGCTTCAAGTAGTTTCCGTCGCCGGTCGTTCGACGATTACCACGCCTTCTTCTTCATCAAATTCCTGCAGCATCACCTTAATGATCTCGCTCTTCTTGGTCGGCACCAGCTTGCCAATGTAGTCCGCCTGAATTGGCAGCTCGCGATGCTCTTTGCCGCGATCGATGAGCACTGCCAACTGCACGCGCCGCGGCCGGCCATAGTCGATCAACTGGTCCAGCGCCGCGCGAATCGTGCGGCCGGTGTAAAGCACGTCGTCAATCAAAACGATGTTGCGGCTCTCGATGTCACCCGGCAGTTCGGTGCGATTAACGATCGGCTTGGCCCCAACGGTAGAAAGATCGTCGCGGTAGAGCGTTATGTCCAGCACACCAACCGGCGGCCGATCGCCTTCCAAATCGGCAATTTTGTCGGCCATGCGTTCGGCAAGCGGCACACCGCGGCGCCTGATCCCAACCAGGTAAAGATCGCCGGCGCCGTGGTTTTCTTCAACTATTTCGGAAGCAAGTCGGGCAAGCGCGCGATTGATTCGCGCACTATCCATGATGCGCGCTTTTTCCAGAAAATCCATTGCGCGGGATACTAACAAGAACAAGTAAACAGTGACAAGTGACAGGCGACAAGCATTCATACTTTCGACGCTGGTGCGAATCACAACAGGCGAAGTGGAGCCAACCCGTTCAAAAAGATACAATGCGTTCCGCTCGTCACTTATCACTTTTCACTTGTCGTTGGTTCTAATGATCTACCGCTCATTGCTGCGACCGCTACTGTTTCGCCTGCCCGCTGAGACAGCCCACGAACTGGCGCTCACTTCCCTCTCTTTTAGTTCGGCGCTTACTAAACAATTGATCGGCGATCGTTACCGGCGAAGCCCTTTCGGAAAGTTGCGCCGCTTTGGCTTAACGTTCGACAACCCGGTGGGACTTGCAGCCGGTTTTGATAAGGATGGTATCGCGCTTTCAAATCTTGCGGCGTTGGGTTTTGGTTTTATTGAAGCAGGAACCGTGACTTATCATCCGCAGGCGGGAAACGCGCGACCGCGTCTGTTTCGCTTGCCGTTGGACAAGGCCCTTATCAACCGTGCCGGGTTCAACAACAAAGGCGCCGCCGATTTCGCCAAACGAGTTTCGCGGGACAAACCGGACTGCGTTCTCGGCGTGAGCATCGGCAAGAGTCAGGTGGTCGATCTCGAAAACGCAGTTGACGATTACTTGAAGAGTTTCGAGCTGGTCTATCCCGTCGCTGATTACATCGCCGTGAATGTGAGTTCGCCAAACACAGCTCGGCTGCGCGAGTTGCAGCATGCCGATCGGTTGGAGGCGCTACTAAGAGAGTTGCAAACACGCAATGACAAACTGGCAACGAAAACCGGCCGTTCCGGGTTGTTACCATTGCTAATAAAGCTTTCGCCGGACCTCGAAAAAGACGAGCTGGAACAGGTGGTTGAAGTTGCGCAGCGACATCAAGTGGCCGGATTAATCGCGACAAACACGACTACTAAACGCGCCGGGCTGCGAACAAACGCCAACAAAGTGAAGGCATTTGGCGCAGGTGGTCTTAGCGGCGCACCGCTACGACCGCAGGCCGCGAAAGCGATCGCCACCCTCTATAAGCTGACCCGTGGTACGCTGCCTATCATCGGCGTAGGTGGTATTTTTAATGCGAACGATGGCTGGGAGTTGATCGCGGCGGGCGCCAGCCTGATTCAGGTATACACCGGTTTCATCTATGAAGGACCATCAATTGCGAAGGACATTAACGAAGGCCTACGCCGCATTATCTCGAGCGAAGGCTTTGTTTCATTCGACGAAGCTGTAGGATGTCGCGCAGAGGACTATGCCGACTAAAAGTGAATCAACCGAATGAGTGTTGTGCAAAATAAATTAATCGTTGCACTTGATGTCGAGACTGCGGATGAGGCGCGCGGGTTGGTGGCTTCGCTGCGCGGCATTGCGGCGATGTTTAAGATCGGGTCGCAGTTGTTTACGGCAGCCGGTCCCGATTTCATAAAAGAGATCATAAAGGCCGGCGAGAAAATCTTTCTCGACTTGAAGTTTCACGACATCCCAAACACTGTTGCCGCCGCGGGCGTGGAAGCGACGCGTCTCGGCGTTTCAATGTTCAACGTTCATGCCGTTGGCGGCGGCGCAATGATGCGTCGCACGGCAGACGCTGTCGCGGAATGTGCCGCAAGTGAAGGACTCACGCGCCCAACAATTCTGGGCGTCACCGTGTTGACCAGCAGCGACGACGCCACCCTTCGCGAGATTGGTGTACAGGAAAAAGCGGATGCGATGGTCGCTCGCCTGGCACAACTCGCGATGAACAGCGGCCTGGATGGCGTGGTCGCCTCGGCACGCGAAGTGTCGTTGGTCCGAGCGGTCACGAAACCAGAATTTATTGTAGTTACTCCGGGCGTTCGGCCCGCGGGCGCCGCCAGGGACGATCAGGCGCGCGTGATGTCACCACGTGAGGCAATCGCGGCGGGCGCGGACTATCTCGTCGTGGGCCGTCCGATCATCGCTGCATCTGATCCGGCACGCGCGGCAAAACTGATCGTTGACGAAATGCTAAGCTGCGCGGCCGGCAGCCGAAGTTGAATAGAGGAACTACAGACTGGCGACCGCGTTTAAGTTACAAGACGTCTTTTCTTTGCTAACCGCGAAGCAGTTCAGAGCCAACCTTTAGGTTGTCCGCCGCGAAAGAACAAGCTAAATGGACTCTGAACTGCTTTGTGGTTGCGATCGCACGCTCCGGGATTTGCTCTCGCCGCGTTTTGAATTATGATTCAGGGAGTGAACCAAAGGTTGAAACCGCCCGTTATTTTTAGTTCGATTCTGCTGCTGGCAATCCTGGCTGTTTCATCCGGCAGCCAGGTCGTAAGCGGCCAGGGCTCTCAGCCTTTTTCTCCCGGTCCCTATCGCGTGGGCGAACGCCTCACCTATAACGTCTCCTTTTCAAACTTCGTCAGCGCGGCCCATATCGAATTGTTGGTAGCAGCTCACGGAAATTTTTTTGGCCGAGATGCAATCCAACTAAAAGGGCACATCGAAACTACCGGAATGGTCAACGCCGCGCTGTTCGCGGTGAACACTGACTACATCACGTACATTGATCCTGCGAACGGTACGCCTTTTCGCGGCCAGCAAATCGTGCGCGCTGCTTCGCGCACATCAGACACGTCAGCCGACTTTAATCAGCCCGCCGGCGTTGCTGCCCTCCCCCCCAAACGAACCGTTGAATTTCCGGGCAGCTACGATTTTCTGTCGGCGATTTATCGCGTCAGGGCGTTGCCGCTCAGCCAAAACTCGACCTACTTCATGACGTTGCGCGACGGGAATGATTCTTACGACCTGCAGGTCAGCGTCATCGGAAAAGTAGCGATCAAAACAAACGTCGGATCTTTCGATACTATCGTTTCCCGTCTGCGAATGAGAGACAACTCGCAATTTAACAAGTATGACGTCAAAGTTTACTTCAGCGACGATCAACGGCATGTGCCTGTTTTAATAATTGCGCATCACCCCGCGGGAGACATTCACGCTGAACTCGCTGGATCAGAATTTGTCGCAACGCCGCCCGTGCCACCAATGCCTGGTCCGACGCCGACGGCCATTATTCCGGTAACGGATCCCCAGCGGGTTATTGCTCCGCCTGGAGGAAATGGCGCGGCCCCCGCGGGCGGCGCTGATTCGTCATCCGATAGTGCCGGAGCGTTGGGCGAACTGCCGTTCAAGGTTGGCGAACAATTAAACTATCAAGTCTTTCTACCCAACATCGCGTTGCCTGCCGCCACCGCAAATTTTCAAGTGCGCGCGCGCTCAAAATATTTCGATCACGATGGTTTGTTGTTTACGCTGAGCGCCCAAACCAGTAACGCGCTTCAGGCCCTGTTCGTCGCTAACGATGTCGTCACATCGTATGTCGATCCCAAAACGCTACTCCCCTTCCATACGGAATTTAGTTTCAACGAAGGGCGGCGGCGTTTCGCAAGTAAACTCGCAATCAATCAGGATTATGGTTCGGCAGTTTCAGAAAAGGGCGATCGTATTGAGATTCCGGTCGGCACGCACGACTACTTGTCATTCTTCTATGCACTGCGCACATTCAGTCTGGCGCCGCCGCGACGCAGCGCGATTTCGATCCTCGTCAACAACAAACCGAAGACGCTTTTCATTAGTGCGATCCGGAAAGAAAATGTTCAGTTAGGTAAGCAGTCCATCCCCGCAATTCAAATTTCACTCACGACCGACGATGCTGACAGCGACAAGTACCAATTGCGGGCCTGGATCAGCGACGACTCGCGCCGCCTGCCTTTACGCTTAACGGCGGTGACTCAACTCGGTCCCATCCGCGCGGATTTAGCAATAATCCCCGTCACCAGGCAGTAAAAGTCGTACTTTTGCATCGGTTTGCTGCGACCCTCAATTTTGAAATTGAAAACTGTTTTCAATTAGCCTATACTGCGGGCGGCTGGTTTTCAGTTGATTCCCCGCATCTTCGGTGCCGCCAGAATTCTCGGAAAGTTAAAACTCATAATGCTTAATTCTTTCATTATCGTTTTGCGCGAAGGCTTTGAATCCTTTCTGCTGGTCGCAGTGATTCTTTCCTACGTAAAAAAATCAGGCACCAAGTGGCTCACTACCGCCGTCTACGCGGCCATCGCGGCTGGCCTTTCCGCCAGCGCGGGCCTCGGCTACGTGCTCTCTACCGGCGTTGATGAATCTCGATTAGAACGTCTGTTCGGTGCGAGTGCCGGCGCCTACATTGGTCAGTTTCTCGGAAACGAATCACTTCGTGAAGGCGTGCTTGGCGTGGTCGCAATCATCATGGTTGGCACACTGGTCATTCACATGTGGCGCACTGGACCAAAGCTACGAGAGCGAATCAATCAACGGTTAGGCCGGGTTTCATCGCGAACTTCGCAACTGGCGGCGGTGGGTGGCGTGTTTCTTTTTACGTTTCTAATGATCACGCGCGAAGGAATGGAGACAGCGTTGATGTTGATGCAGGTTCGTGAACAACTGCTCACCGGCGCACTGTTAGGTCTCTGTGCCGCCGGCCTGTTTGCCTGGGGTTGGACCCGGTTTGCTCATCTGATTAACGTCCGCAGGTTCTTCCAGGTCACTGGAATTTTTCTGTTGCTCTTCATGATCCAGGTTGCCATTTATTCTTTTCACGAGTTTTCCGAGGCGGGACTGTTGCCAAACAGCGAAGTGCTGCATGCCGCGACCGAAAAGTTTTCGCCGGATGGGATTTATGGAAAGTGGTTTTCGTTGGCGATGGTTTCTTTCTGCGCGCTTTGGCTGTTGGGTGGCTGGCTGGTGGATCGGATGCGACACTCGCGGCAGAACCCTACCATGCGACTGACTCAAGCGTAGATCATTTGGACGTCGAAAACTGTTTCGCCAGCTCGCGCTTGAGTAGCTTTCCGGTTGGTCCCTTAGGAATACTCTCGACTATCCGAATCGTTTTTGGGCTTTTGTAGTCGGCCAAATGTTCGCGACAGTACGCAACTAGTTCTTCTTCACTCGACACCTTCCCATCCTTAAGCACTACGAAGGCTGCAACTTCTTCTCCGTAAAGCGGGTCCGGCACTCCGATCGCAGCAGCGGCCGCCACAGCCGGATGCCGGTAAAGGACCTCGTCGATCTCGCGCGGGTAAATATTCTCGCCGCCACGAATGATCATGTCGCTTTTGCGATCGACGATGTAGAAAAAACCATCCTCATCGCGGTAGCCGACGTCGCCTGTGTGAAACCAGCCGTTACGAAACGCGATGGCCGTAGCTTCTTCGTTTCGGTAATAGCCTTTCAAAATATTCTCGCCGCGCATAACGATTTCGCCGAGTTCACCGTCGGGCATTTCGTTATCTTCCTCGTCAACCACGCGCATCTCATTTCCAATCGGGATGCCGCACGAACCAGCCCGGCGCCTTTCGTCCGGCGGATTGAAAGTCGAGCGGCAAGTGGATTCGGAAAGGCCATAGCCTTCGATGACCAGGCACTTGAATGTCTCTTCGAAACGCTGCATCACCTCCGCCGGCACTGGCGCCGAGCCGCACATTGCAAAGCGAAGTTGGTTTGTTTTCAGTCCAGCGGGAACACCGTCCGGATAGGTGCTGAGCAACATCGAAAGCATCGTGGCCACCGAACCGAACGACGTGATTTCATAATCGGAAATGATTTGCCAGAAACGCGAAGCTGAGAATTTGGGACTGACTACGGTGGAACCACCTGCATACAGCGCTGCCATCGTCGTTACTGAAACCGCGTTCATGTGAAATAGCGGCATGATGCTTAACAGACGATCGCCTTTTGTGAATTGCAGCCACTGGCTTATCTGTCTCGCATTGGCGATCAGATTGCCATGCGTCAGCAAGCAGCCTTTCGGTTTTCCGGTGGTTCCCGAAGTGTAGATAATGATTGCCTCGTCATCGGGAGTGATGTCAGGCAAACCTGAATTCGGGCCAATCGAATTCGCAAAATCTTTAGTAGCCTCCGCTTCGTCATCAAATACGAGCACAGATTTGAGGTGCGGCAGTTCTTCGCGGATGTTGTCGAGCCGCGGCTGAAATTCTGAATTAATCAAAATCAATTTCGCTTCCGAATTGTTTAAGACAAACGAGATCTCTTCTTCCTTCAAAAGCGAATTAATTGGACCGGCCAGCGCCCCGAGTTTCCAACACGCGTAATAGGCAATAATGTATTCCGGCCCGTTGGGTAACAACAGACCGACCACGTCGCTTTTGCCGACATCGTGGGACTGCAACAGGCGGGCGACGCGTCTGACTGCCTGCTCGAATTGTGCATAACTAAAACGCCGACCGTCACTTTCGGAAATGAGAAAAATCTTTTCCGGCGACGCTGCCACACGCTGTCTTAAAAGTTGTCCAAGGTTCTGCGGCGTGTTTTGCAAGTTAGTAAAGTTCTGGTCTTTGTTGCTGGCTGTCATGTTCTATGGCCTATGTTATATTACGGTTTTGTCAGAGTCATCCGGCCAAATGTCCGACGAACTTCGGTTTGTCGCTGCAATGTTAGACAAAGACAACTTGTCCTTTCAATTAAGACTAAACCAGTGTGAACGGACGACAAACTAAAAGTTTGTCGGACAGCAAAGACAAAATGGATAACTATCGCAACTTCATCAACGGCAAGTGGGTTGAATCGTCATCGTCACGCACCGTCTCGAATATCAATCCGGCAAACACCGATGACGTTATCGGGACAGTGAAACAAGCAACGCGTGAAGAAGCCCGGGCCGCAGTCGAGGCCGCCGCTGAGGCATTTCAAGGTTGGCGCAGGACACCCGCGCCGTCGCGCGGCAAAATTGTCGCGCGCGCCGCCCGCTTGCTCGAGGGGAATAAGGAAGAGCTGGCGCAAATTCTAACTCGCGAAGAAGGCAAGACCATTGCGGAATCGCGCGGTGAGTTACAGCGTTCGATCAATGTTGCCGAGTTTTGCGCCGGCGAGTCGCGACGGATGAATGGTGAAACGATTCAATCTGAGTTGCCGGCGAATTTCGCCTACACCATCAAACAACCGTTGGGCGTTGTCGCCGTCGTTACACCCTGGAATTTTCCGGTAGCCATTCCGGTTTGGAAGATCGCACCGGCGCTGGTCGCTGGGAATGCAGTTGTATTCAAGCCCGCGACGTTAACGCCGGCGACAGCGGTGCGCATCGTGGAACTGTTTGCGGAAGCCGGCATACCGCCGGGCGTTTTGAATTTGGTGTTGGGTTCAGGATCGGAAGCCGGCGACGAAATCATTAACCATCCGGCGGTCAAAGCGGTTTCGTTTACCGGGTCGAATCAGGTTGGTATTCGTTTGTACGAAGAAGTCTCGCGGCGCGGCGCCAAAGTGCAATGTGAAATGGGCGGCAAAAATCCAGTCGTGATCCTTGAAGACGCTGATTTGGATTTGGCAGTTGAGTCAACGGCTCAAGGCGCGTTCGGATCGTCGGGACAGCGTTGCACCGCCACCAGTCGCGCCGTCGTAGTGAACGACATCGCCGATGAATTCGTCGATCGCATCAGCAAGCGTGCGCAGTCGATGAGAATCGGCGACGGCTCGGATCCGAAAACAGAGATGGGTCCAACGGTTGACGAAAGTCAGTACAAGACTGTGCTGCAGTACATCGACATCGGTCGTGAAGATGGCGCCACACTCGTCTGCGGCGGCTCGCGGGCTACTGGCGATGGACTGGACAAAGGCTTTTTTGTAAACCCGACGGTTTTCGATCATGTGACGCCCGACATGCGCGTTGCCCGCGAAGAGATTTTTGGACCGGTGTTGTCAGTCCTGCGCGTGAAGAATTTCGAAGAAGCAATGCAAGTTGCGAATGACACCGAGTACGGGTTGTCGTCTTCCATTTTTAGCAACGATGCGGACCGCATCTTTCGTTTTGTTGACGAGATTGAAACCGGCATGACGCATATCAACTCGCCCACCACCGGCGGCGAAGCGCACATTCCTTTTGGCGGAATCAAAGGCACCGGCATCGGGGATCGCGAACAAGGATCGACGGCGCTGGATTTCTATACCGAGCTGAAAGTTGTGTATGTGGATTACACCGGCCGAAAGCGCGAAGGAAATTTGTATTGATTGTTCGGTTTGAATATGAGGATGGTTTTAAGGTCCGAAGGACTGGCAGTTAGTAGCCCGTCCCGTAAGGGCGGGGAAACGATCCTTGACGGCTTTGAGGCCCGAAGGGCTGGCAGAACTTATGGCGCACCTTCGGCGCTCGCCTATGCTTTTCCGACATACCCCGCCCTTACGGACGGGGCTATTAATTGTCGGTTCGTCGGACCTGCCATTCAAAATGAACCTCGCCGGTACTCCAGAGTCCGTTTCGGCAATTCTCTGAAACACTAAGCTTCACCTGCGCGTAACAGTCTTTGCTGCTTGAATCCCAATCCCTTCAACCCAAATGAGAGAGGTTTTATGACACTTCCAAGTTTCCACCGACGCCCGTTTGTTTTCATGTTTGCTCTGATTTGTGGCTTATTTGTCGCCGCTTCGCTGCATCCAGCGTTCGGGCAGGCGAACCCTTACCCGCCCCTGATTGATCGCGAACTATTCTTTGGCGACCCCGAGATTTCAGGCGCGCAGATATCGCCCGACGGCAAGTTCATCGCTTTCATCAAGCCTTTCAAAGGCACGCGAAACATTTGGGTCAAGCGCACGGATGAACCGTTCGACGCCGCTAAACCTCTTACCGCCGACAAGGCGCGTCCGGTAACTCAATACTTCTGGAGTCGCGACGGCAAGTACATTCTTTTTTCACAGGACAAAGCCGGCGACGAAAATTATCTCGTCTACGCGGTCAATCCTGCAGATACCCCGGCGGCCGGTCAGGACGTGCCGGCGGCGCGCAACCTAACTGATGTAAAGGGCGTGCGCGCTGCCATCTATGCCGTGCCGCGCACTGAACCCGACGCGATTTATGTTGGACTGAACGATCGCGATCCCGCCTGGCATGATCTCTACAAAATAAAAATCTCAACCGGCGAAAAAACCCTGGTGCGCAAGAACAGCGAGCGCATTACCGGCTGGGTTTTCGATCTGAAAGATCAACTGCGCATGGCTACGCGCGCTGCTGACAACGGCGATACCGAAGTGCTGCGCGTCGATGACAGCGGCTTCACTAAAGTTTATTCGTGCAATGTTTTTGAGAGTTGCGGGCCGATTCGATATCACAAGGACGGCAAGCGCGTCTACTTCATCACAAATAAAGGTGACATCGATCTTACCCGGCTGGAACTATTTGATCCGGCTACCGGAAAAGAAGAGCTGGTTGAATCGGATCCGCTGAATCGAGTCGATTTTGGCAACCCTTCGTTCTCGGACGTTAGCGATGAACTCGTTGCTACTTCTTATGATGACGACCGTGAACGCATCTACTGGAAAGACAAAAGCTTTGAAGCAGATTACAAGTTGTTGAAGCAAAAATTGCCTGGTCGCGAGATTGATTTTGTTTCCGGCACCAAAGACGAACGCCTCTGGTTGATCGTAGCCAGTAGCGACACTGAACCGGGCGAACGCTATCTCTTTGATCGCCAAACGAAAAAACTTACGTTGCAATATCGCATTCGCGAAAAGCTGAACCGCGATTACCTGGCGCCGATGACTGCGGTTCGTTACAAGTCTTCCGATGGTTTAGAGATTCCGGCTTATCTGACGCTGCCCAAAATGACAGCGCCCGCGAAAAACTTGCCGGCAATTATTCTGCCGCACGGTGGGCCATGGGGCCGCGACTCGTGGGGCTACAACGGCCTTGCGCAATTTCTGGCAAACCGTGGTTATGCGGTTTTGGAGCCGAACTTCCGCGCCTCGACCGGCTATGGAAAGAAATTTCTCGATGCCGGCAACAAGCAATGGGGCGACAAAATGCAGGACGACTTAACCTGGGGCGTGAAATATTTGATCGGACAAGGCATCGCGGATCCGAAACGCGTCGGCATCATGGGCGGGTCTTACGGTGGTTATGCCACTTTGGCCGGGGTGACTTTTACGCCGGACCTGTACGCCGCAGCCGTTGACATTGTTGGGCCTTCGAATTTGATAACACTTCTGGAAACGATTCCGCCGTATTGGGAACCCATTCGCAAACTCTTCTACGCGCGCATGGGCGATCCGGCAACGGCTGAAGGCCGAACACAAATGGAACGGCAATCGCCACTCAACCATGCAACCAGAATCAAAACGCCTCTGCTTGTAGTCCAGGGCGCTAACGATCCGCGCGTCAACAAACGTGAAGCTGATCAAATCGTGATTGCACTTCGCGATCGTGGTTTTCCCGTTGAGTATTTGGTAGCACCTGACGAAGGCCACGGCTTTGCTCGTCCCATCAACAACATGGCGATGTTTGCGAGCGCCGAAAAGTTTCTGGCGAAGTATTTGGGTGGACGCTATCAGGAAAGCATGACGCCGGAAATAACCCAGCGATTGAAAGAAATTTCAGTCGATGTAAAAACCGTATCGTTGCCAAAGAAGATTGCGGCGACTGCCGACGCCAAGCCGGCCAGCGACCTGCAGGCAGGTACGTTCAATTACAAAGCAAACATTGCTATCGGAGGGCAAACGATTCCGCTGACAATAAAGACTGAAATCGCGGATGCTGGAGCGAACTGGCTGGTCACTGAAACAGCCGACACGCCCCAAGGCAAGATCCTTGATGTGTCGACGATTCAGAAAGGCACGTTGACACTTCTGCACCGCTCGATCAACCAGGGACCAACAGTCGTCGAGATCGATTTCAAAGACAACAAAGCCACCGGGACAATGACAGTCAATGGTACGGCGCGACCGGTGGCGGTCGATGTCGGCGGCGTGATTATCGGCGACGGCGCCGGCACGTTTGAAGTGATCGGCCGGTTACCGCTTGCTGAAGGTTACGCGACAACGCTGCGCAACTTTAGTATTCAAACGCAGAAAGTTCAGATGAAGCAGTTAAAGGTGGTTGGATCGGAATCGGTAACGGTCCCGGCGGGCACGTTTGATACTTACAAAGTCGAACTGGTCGCAGCCGACAACGATGCTGACAAGCAAACGGTCTGGATCACGAAGGACACGCACAAGGTCGTCAAGATGGTCGCAACAATACCAAGTTTGGGCGGCGCACTCTTGACCAAAGAACTGGCGGAATAAGAAGACGCCAATCGGGAGATGAGAGGGCGGCTGATTCAGTTTGAACCGGCCGCCTTTGGTTTTTAGCGTCCAACGACAAGCGACTTGCTGCCGAGAGGTGTGCGATGCAAGTGTTCTTGCTTTCGGCTGTGCCGCCTGATGTGCGGAATGGCTTCGCCTTTGTCTTGGCTCCAGAGGTGTGAGTTGTCTTCGCTCCAGAGGAGCGAGATGTTTATAGAACCGGACAACTCAACAAATATTCTTCGCTCCGCAGGAGCGAAACGTTAGCGGGCATCTCAATCAGTAGTCGAATTTCTTCACTCGTCCCACATACAAGACTTCTTGCTTCCGGATTTTTGCCCGAGCCGCGGAATGGCCTTGCCTTCGCTCCAGAGGAGCGAGATGTTTATAGCCCATCAACGTCTCCCTGAATTCCTCGCTCCGATAGGAGCGAAACTTTTCTTGAAGAAGGGCTTCTACATGGCAAATACATATTCTCAGATTTACATTCAAACTGTTTTCTCGGTTAGCAATCGAATGTCGCTCATCACATCGGCATTTAGAGAAGACTTGTATAAATACATCACAGGCATAGTCACAAATCAGAATCAGAAGCTAATCGCCATTAATGGGATGTCCGACCACCTTCACATTTTGATAGGCTTGAAACCGACAATGGCACTTGCGGACCTGGTGCGCGATATCAAATGTGATTCTACGAATTACATAAACAAGAACAGGTGGGTTCGCGGGAAGTTCAGTTGGCAGGAAGGCTATGGAGCTTTCTCTTATGGTCATTCGCAGCTCAACACAATCATTCGCTACATTCAGAATCAGGAAAAGCACCACAGCCGGAGATCTTTTAGGAACGAGTATCTAACCTTGCTCCGAAAGTTTGACATTGCGTTTGAGGACAAGTACGTTTTCGACTTCCTTGAATAACGTTTCGCTCCGCTGGAGCGAAGAAAATTTATATCGTTGTCCGGTTCTATAAACGTCTCGCTCCCACGGAGCGAAGAAGTGGATACGCCGTATGAAGGTTTTCATTAGTTGGTCAGGCGAGCGAAGCAAAATGCTTGCCGAAGCTCTTCGGTCTTGGCTACCTACAGTAATTCAAGCGGTTACCCTTGGCTTTCCAAGGATGACATACACAAAGGCAGTAGATGGGGTGTTGAACTCGCCTCCAGCTTGGAGGAAACGAGGGTGGGCATTATTTGCCTTACAGCAGATAATACTAATAAACCGTGGATTCTCTTTGAAGCGGGTGCATTATCCAAAACTCTGCCCGATACATATGTGTGTCCGTTGCTCTTCGACCTTCGCCCAAGTGATATCGAAGGTCCCTTAGCTCAGTTTCAGGCGACCGTAATTGACAAGGAAGATCTAAGACATCTCACAAATACAATTAACCAGGCCCAAGGTCCTGGCGGCCTTCTTACAAGAACTGATGTCTTGGACAAGACCTTCGACCTTGCTTGGCCCGAGCTAGAACGGGAGTTGTCAGCAATTCCGCATGTCCCCCGGGCTGATAGGCAAGAGAGAACCACAACCGATATGGTAAGGGAAATTCTTGAGAGAATTCGTGCTGACGAAAGATATTCAGAGGCGCGCGAAAGCGAATTTAATAAGCCGCGAGATGCGTTGTTAGCATTCATGATGAAAGTGTTCCAGGCAGGATTCAACAACTCCCAAGTTCCGCCGGAGATTGCAAGCGCGTTTGAACAGCTGAAGCTCCATGCCTCTTCATACTTGAACAGACGCGATATCCGAGAATGTCCTGATTGCTTCGGTACGGGATGGATGGTTTTGTCTACAAAAGGCACGATTCAATGCCTGCATCACGGTCTGGACAAAATAGAGGCTGAACAAACCTTATGAAAACTCTAATCAAAAACGGCCGTATCGTTACTGCCGTTGACGACTATCGGGCCGACATTCTGATCGAAGATGAGCGCGTTTCCGTTATCGGCGCCAAGCTGGAAATGGAAGCCGACAACGTCATCGACGCTTCAGGCAAACTCGTAATCCCCGGTGGTATCGATCCGCACACGCACATGGAATTGCCGTTCGGCGGCACCGAGGCCTCAGACGATTTTCTGACGGGCACTCGCGCTGCCGCCCACGGCGGCACCACAACCATTATCGATTTTGCCGTGCAATACAAAGGCGAATCGTTGATCCAAGGCATCGACAACTGGCACAAAAAGGCCGAAGGCAAAACGGCTATCGACTATGGCTTTCATTTGATTACCACGGAACTCGAGGATAACCAGATTGAAGAGCTGCACACGGCGATGGACGAAGGAATCAGCAGCTTCAAAATGTTCATGGCTTATCCGGGTGTGTTTCTGGTTGACGATGCGACCATCTTTCGGGCCATGTCAGCGGCGGGCGAGCGCGGCGGCTTGATCTGCATGCACGCGGAAAACGGGATCGTCATTAACGAGATCATCAAGCATGCGCTCGCTAAAGGCCATACCGCGCCGAAGTATCATGCATTGACTCGCCCTACGCTCGCTGAAGCTGAAGGCGTACATCGCGCGATTGCGATTGCCGAGATGGCGGAGTCGCCTGTTTACATCGTGCATCTTTCCTGTGCCGATGCTTTGAACCAAGTGCGTCAGGCACGCGATCGCGGCATTCCCGCCTTTGCCGAAACCTGTCCGCAGTATCTCTTCCTTTCCATCGATGACTACGGCGACGACTTTGAAGGTGCGAAGTATGTGATGACGCCGCCGTTGCGCGAAAAGTCTAATCAGGCGGAGTTGTGGAAAGGTCTGAAGACGGACGACCTGCAGATTATCTCAACTGACCACTGCCCTTTCTGCATGAAGGAACAAAAAGAACTAGGCAGAAACGACTTCAGCAAGATTCCTAACGGCGCGCCGGGCGTCGAAAATCGCGTACCGCTGATTTACAACGGGGGCGTTGTTGAGAATCGCATCAGCCTGAACCGTTTCGTGGAACTTACTTCAACTGCGGCTGCGAAAATGTTTGGCCTGTTCCCAAAGAAAGGAACGATTGCCGTTGGTTCGGACGCCGATATCGTCATCTTCGATCCGGAAAAGGAACAGACACTCGGCCTCAAGACCAGCCACATGAACGTCGACTACAACACTTACGAAGGTAAGAAGATTAAAGGCGTAGTTGAAACTGTTCTGTCGCGCGGCAAGGTTGTGATTCAAAATGGCGAATACAAGGGTAAGCCGGGCGACGGGCAATTTCTCAAACGCGGCACTTGCGTGTCGATGTAGAATACAATCTCGTGAGGAACGGCTTATGGAGCAGGACGAGCTAAAGGATTTCCGGCGACAGTGCGAGCGCAATCTGCAACGCACTGTCGAAGAACGAATGCGCTACGGCTTCTGCTATGTTTACAAACCCGTTCTTGACGACGCACCCTGGCGGTCGTTCGACTCGACTGCCGCTTACCGAAAGTGGTGCCGCGACAATCTACCGAAGTATCTCGGTTACGGCGAGCCCGACTTACCACAAAAAGAGATCCTCGATGCCACGTGATCAGTTCAGTCCCGTGCAAGCGCAGGAGGTGGCCGCGGCGTTTGCGATGCACCGCGTAGACTACATGTTCATTGGTAAGAGTGGCGCGATTCTGCTGGGTTACCCTGGCACCACCCAGGACGTTGATGTGTATCCCCGCAAGGATAAGGAAAATGGTGAGCGAATTGTGAACGCTCTCCTCGACCTCGGTTTCGTGTTGGATAATGGTCTGAAGCAGGAGATTGTAAGGGGAAAAGTTTTTGTTCAAATAAAATCAGGTCCGTTTGATATCGATCTGGTGTTTGCTCCTGACGGAGTTGAGAGCTACGACCAAGCCAAGAGTCGCATGGACACAAGCAGCGGCTTTCCGGTCTTGAATATTCGCGACATTATTGCCAGCAAGCGCTCGGCTGACCGTCCCCGAGATAGGATCGAATTACCCCTGCTCGAGGCATTTCGCGAAGTCTATGAAGAGCGCCAAAAGTGAACCTGTTCTCGAACAGCTTGTCGTCCTCCCCGCGATTGTCTTACTATGTCGCCCTGTCTAAACCCTTCAGAGCACTCCGCGGAGAATTGACGACCAGCCGTTGGAGTGATGCCAATCACAAACGAATGACTAAAAACATTCTGCTAGTTTTCGCAATTGCGCTGTTCGCAAGCTCCGCTCTCGCGCAAAATACGGTTGACCGTCCACTAATCACGGTCTCCGGACAGGCTGAAATGAGAGTGCCTCCGGACGAAGTTGTTTTCACTCTCGGAGTTGAGTCGATTGACAAGGACGTTCTCGCAGCCAAGAAGAAAACTGACGAGAGTGTGAAAGCGGTCTTTGCGCTGGCGAAGGACAATAAGGTCAACGCCGATGATGTTCAGACGAGTTACATAAGCGTCCAGCCAAAGTACAACACGGATGACTTTGAGTATGGGGAAGTCCCTCGCGGCATGAAGCGGGTACTTGTCGGATATGCTGTGTCAAAGACAATCGCGATTAGACTGAAGGATATTTCCCGGTTTGATCCGCTGTTGTCTGACGTCTTGAGAGCCGGAGTCACCAAGGTCAAGGACGTTGAGTTTCGTGATTCCCAGATTCGCAAGCACCGAGATCAGGCGCGAGCGATGGCGATCAAGGCTGCGCAGGAGAAAGCAAGCCTGCTGGCGCGCGAGATTGGACAAACAATCGGTCCCGCATTCTCAATTACGGAGGGCGTCGTCGGGCGTTACTCTACAAGCAACGCCATGCAGAATAGTACTTCAGTCATTAGCGGCGAACTTTCGTCCAGCGAATCCGACAGCGCGATCGCGCCAGGCCTGATTTCGGTTACCGCACAAGTAACCGTCAGTTTCAGATTGCAATAAGCCGGCCGGTTGCCGCAACAGCAGGTAAATCCAGTGGCCGCGAGTAATCCACTCGAAACAATCCGACATCCCGATGGTCGCGTCGAACTGCGTCCGGAAGCTGCGCAGGCAATCAGAGTTAGTCCGCTCTACAACGAGGACCTGGCTCCTGTTCCGATCGAGCGGCGTAATTGGACCACTTACAACTACGCGGCGCTTTGGATCAGCATGGCGCATTGCATTCCCACTTACATGCTGTCGTCGGGACTGATCAGTGCCGGCATGAATTGGTGGCAAGCGCTGATTACAATTCTGCTCGGCAACACCATCGTTTTGATTCCCATCCTGCTCAACTCTCATCCCGGTACAAAATACGGAATTCCCTTTCCAGTTTTCGCACGCGCCGCGTACGGAACTTACGGCTCGAATCTGCCGGCGTTGATGCGTGCGATCGTTGCCTGTGGCTGGTTTGGCATTCAGGCGTGGATCGGCGGCGAAGCACTCAATACGTTTTTTGGCGCGATAATTCCGGGCTGGAACGGTTTACTCGGTGGTCCAATTGGCGGACATATGGGTACCGAATGGTTGTCGTTCATGCTCTTTTGGGGCTTGAATATTTACATTATCTATCGCGGCATGGATCTGCTGCGCAAGGTTGAAAACTGGGCAGCGCCATTTGTGCTAATCATGACGGCTTTGCTTTTGGGCTGGGCCATTTGGAAAGCGCACGGGCTTGGTTACCTGCTGACGCAGCCGAGTAATTTTCATAGCTTCAGACAATTTTGGCCCATCTTCATTATTTCACTGACCGGCATGATCGGATTCTGGGCCACGCTGTCACTTAACATGCCTGACTTTACGCGTTTCGGTCACAGCCAGCGCGAACAGGCAATCGGACAAGTGGTGGCGTTGCCAACTACGATGACGCTGTTTGCGGCCATGAGCGTCGTGATCACTTCCGCGGCTGTCGTGATCTATCCGCACATGAAGGCGGACGAGTTGTGGGACCCGATAAAGCTGGTGGGCCAGTTTCACAACGTTGTCGTGATCGCGATTTCCATGTTTACGGTTGTGGTTGCGACGCTGGCGGTCAACATCGCTGCAAACGTTGTTTCGCCGGCTAACGATTTTGCCAACGCGTTCCCAAAATGGATCTCGTTTCGCACCGGCGGCTTGATAACAGGCCTGGTAGGAATATCGATGCGGCCGTGGCGGCTGCTCGCCGATCCTTCCGGATACATCTTTGCCTGGCTGGTAGGTTATTCAGGCGGCCTTGGTTCAATTGCCGGCGTGCTGATCGCCGATTACTGGTTCGTCAGAAGGAAGCGGCTCGAGCTCGGCGATCTGTATCGGACAAAAGGGAGTTATACTTACAGCAATGGTTGGAACTGGCGCGCTGTACTGGCAACTCTGATCGGTTGCACCCTTGCCTGGATTGGTTTGATAGTGCCAATGCTCCGGCCGCTTTATGATTATGCATGGTTCATAGGATTTGCCGCGGCTGCCGTTACACATTTGTTATTGATGAAGATTGCACCGCCAGACGAGCCGCAGGCTGCCGAAGCCGTCATGGCAAAAGCTGCGTAGCGTGCAAGCGTTTTTCACGCGTCGGAACGATAAAACTGAAGTTATCGGACAGATCAACTAACGAGGATTTGAATATGCCACGAACAGTGAAATGCGGACTCATCCAATGCACCAATGCCGGCCCCACCGATCTGCCGATCGAAGACATCAAGCGGCTGAACATTGAAAAGCACCTTGGTTTTATCGAGCAGGCGGCGCAGCAAGGCGTGCAAATAATTTGCATGCAGGAAGTTTTCACCACGCCTTACTTTTGCGCTGAACAACAGACGCGCTGGTACGAAGCAGTGGAAAGAATTCCCGATGGACCAACTGTCCGCTTGATGCAGGAAGTCGCCAAAGCGCACGGCATGGTTATCGTGGTGCCGATTTATGAAGAAGAGATTACGGGCGTCTACTACAACACCGCGGCGGTGATTGATGCTGATGGAAAGTATCTCGGCAAGTACCGCAAGAACCACATCCCGCACGTCAATCCCGGCTTCTGGGAAAAGTTTTACTTCAAGCCAGGCAATCTTGGTTATCCGGCGTTTGATACCGCGTTTGCGCGCATCGGCGTTTACATTTGCTACGACCGGCATTTTCCAGAAGGCGCGCGCGCGTTGGGCTTGAATGGCGCGGAGATAGTTTTCAATCCCTCGGCCACGGTCGCCGGACTTTCCGAATACCTGTGGCGCATAGAACAACCGGCACATGCTGTCGCAAATGGATACTTCATCGGCGCAATCAATCGCGTGGGCCATGAACAGCCGTGGGACATTGGGGAGTTTTACGGGCAGAGTTACTTCTGCGATCCGCGCGGGCAGTTTATTGCGGAAGCGCCGCGCGACCAGGATGCATTGATAGTCGCCGATCTCGATCTGGACCAGATTCGCGAAGTTCGAAACACCTGGCAGTTCTTCCGCGATCGCCGGCCGGATACGTATGGCGCGCTGGTCGCCGATTAATACTTGGTCTAAAGTCCAATGTCCAAAGTCCAAAGTCTTTGTGGCGGATGTTGAAACGTGAATTAAGACTATCTACTGGCGAAAGACAGACTTTGGACCTTGGACTTTGGACATTGGACTTCTAAGGAGCGCCCGATGGACTTATCGATCACCGTAAACGGCATAACATTCCCCAACCCTTTTCTGCTGGGCTCAGGCCCGCCGGGAACAAACGCGCGCGTCATCGCCAAGTCGTACGAGGCAGGTTGGGGCGGCGCCGTCGCCAAAACTGTTAGTTTGGAATCAGCCAAGGTAGTAAACGTCGTTCCTCGGTATGGCAAGCTGCGTTCAAGAACCTCGGGCGAAGTCATTGGCTTTGAAAATATTGAACTAATTTCCGATCGTCCCATTGATGTCTGGCTGGACGAGTTTCGCCAAATCAAGAAGGACTATCCAAAACACATTCTGATCGCTTCGATCATGGAGGAGTACGAGAAGACCCGCTGGCAGGAATTGACGCGCATGGTCCAGGACACCGGCGTCGACGCGTTCGAGCTGAACTTTTCGTGTCCGCACGGCATGACCGAGCGTCGCATGGGATCGGAAATGGGCGAGCATCCGGATCTTTGTGAAGAAGTGACCAGTTGGGTAACCGAAGTTTCCAACATTCCCGTCTGGGCCAAGATGACGCCGAACATTACGAACATCAAAGAGCCTTCGCTCGCTGCAGTGCGCGGCGGCGCGGTTGGCATCTCGGCCATCAACACGATTCTTTCGGTGATCGGCGTAGACTTGAACACCTTGCGTCCCATGCCGACTGTCGAAGGCCACACGGTTCCGGGCGGTTACTCATCACAAGCGGTTCGGCCCATCGCTTTGCGTATGGTTAGCCAACTCGCATTGGGTTTACCGCAAGACGTCTCGATCAGCGGTATCGGCGGTATTGAGAATTCTCATGACGCTTTGGAGTTTTTGCTGTTGGGATCTTCGACCGTCCAGCTTTGCACCGGCGTCATGCTTCACGGCGTGAAGATGATCGACGAATTGAAAGAAGGTCTGGAAAAGTTTATGACTGATAAGGGTTTCAATTCAGTTCAGGAAGTCGTGGGCAAAAGTCTCGGTTATTTTTCAACTCACATGGAGCTGGTGCAAAAAATGAAAGCAGCCAAACGCACCAAGGCCGGGGAAGCAAGTCGCGATAATGAATGGGGCCAGAAGGACATTACCGAGAAGACGACTGAATTGACGTCGAACTGAACGGCTGGCCTGTTCAAAAACCTTTCAAGACACGATAAAAATTAGTTATTAGCGCCCACCTGCTATAGAATGCGGCGCGCTATGTTGCCCCAGCATGTATTCCCCCCAATCTCGCCGATTTTGCGTGATCGCAAATTCACATTTGCGCTGGTGGGAGCGACGGGTCTTCATATCGCACTCGTCTCACTCAATCTGCCTTCATGGGAATGTCCGATTTTTCGTTTGACTGGAGTTCCCTGCCCCGGATGTGGTTTGAGCAGGGCCACGGTGCTGTTGTTAAAAGGCGACTTGGCTGGTTCATTTCGATTTCACGCATTCGCTCCTATTTTTTTATTTGCGATTGGCGCTTTGATTCTTTCCGTTCTCTTACCTCGATCAATACTCCAGCCTGCGATTGCCAGAGCTGAGCTGATAGAACGCAAAACCGGATTAACTGTTCTGATTCTTGGGGGTCTGATTCTTTACTGGCTGGCACGCTTGCTGTTTCTGCAAGCAGATTTCGTGCAGCTAATTCGCGGTTAACCCTGACCTGTTCTACTAACAAACCGGGAGGACAATAGAATGTTGGCTGGAGGATTAATGGGAATAGTTGCACTGCTCGTATTTCTGGGCTGTGCCATCTGTTACATCGTCGTGCTAATCAAGTTATTCCAAAATGACGGTCTGCTTAAGGGGATTCTTGGAATAATTTGCGGACTGTTCGCCTTCATCTGGGGCTGGATGAATGCGGACCGCTATGGGATTAAAAACGTCATGATGATCTGGACTCTCTTGATCATTATTGCGCTTGTACTGAACTTTGCTCTTGGGGTTTCGATGATACCTGGCTATCCGAGACCCGCGCCAGTTGTCCCCTAGCGTTTCACCGCCCGCCACAGGACCATCGGCGGCGTCAGGCTTTACGCAAACGCCGCCGAGTTTCTTTGTGTTGGATTTATTCAAACTCAGCAACGACCGGCGCATGATCGGATGGCCGTTCCCAAGTGCGCGGCTCGATATCGATCCAGGTATTCCGGCTGCGCGCGACTAGCGGTTTCGTAGCCCACATGTGATCGATGCGTAAACCCATATTGCGACGAAAAGCACCGGCACGGTAATCCCACCAGGAAAACTGCCCGCCCTCCTCATGATGAAGACGGAATGAATCGGTAAAGCCCCAACGCTTTATTTCATCGAGGGCCGAGCGCTCGCCGGTGCTGCACATGATTCGTTCCTGCCAAAGTTTTGGATTGTGTATGTCGCGATCTTCGGGGGCCACGTTAAAGTCGCCACAAAGCAAGACAGAACTATCAGGCTGGTAATTGTGATCAAAAAAACTGCGCAGGCGCTTCATCCAATCAAGTTTGAATTCGTATTTCTCGGAACCAACCGACTGCCCGTTGGGAATGTAAACGTTAACGACCTTCACGCCAGCAATCGTTGCCGCCAGCAGACGCGCGTGCGCGCCTTCCTGATCTTCATAGTTGCCGCGTTGCACTTCGGCGCATTCCTCGCGAGTTAAGATCGCCACGCCGTTGTAGCTCTGTTGGCCAAAGACGCTGGCGCAATAACCGATGTTTGAAAGTTCAGCAAAGGGAAACTTGTCGTCGGTGCACTTCGTTTCCTGAAGACAAAGCACGTCCGGTTCGACTGCCTGCAGCCAGCGAATCAGGTGCGGCAGTCGAGCAAGAATTGAGTTAACGTTCCAGGTTGCGATTTTCATAAGTAAGTAGCACAGACTTTAGCCTTAGTGGCATAGACTTTAGTCTGTGGCGTTACGGTGCCAGACTCTTTCGCTTTTCCGAGTATGTGGTACGGACTTTCGTCTGTGTTTGCTACGGTGACACAGACTAAAGTCTATGCCACTACAGACTAAAGTCTTTGCCACATTAGAGCGACGCGATCAGGGCAGCGATCAACGCGCCACGCCGCGGTATGTCGTCAAGAATTATGTGTTCGTGGGTTGCATGTGCACCGTCGCCCGCAACTCCAAGTCCATCAAGCACTGCAGCGCCAACCGCAGCCGCAAAGTTTCCATCCGAAGCGCCGCCAACCTGCGTTTCACCGAGATCGAAACCGAGCTGGCCCGCGATAGCTTTCGCTTGCTGATAAAGTTTCAGAACTTTTTCCGTGCGCTCGAGCGGCGGCCGATTAATACCACCAGTTAACTTTAGTTGCACACGATCGTCGAACGGTCGCAGCTTGAATATTTCGTTCTCAATCAACTCTGATTCGGCTGCGGTTGTGAAGCGCACATCAATTTCCGCGCGCGCTTCGGCAGCCACGACATTCGACAATGTGCCACCGCGAAAGACGCCAACATTTACGCTGACACCGCCTGCCGTGCCGTTGAATGCATGCAGCCGTTCCGTCTGTCGCGCTAATTCAAGCACCGCACTGGCGCCTTTCTCTGGTTCCAAGCCCGCGTGAGCGGCACGACCAATGGCTTCGAGCGAGTAAATTCCCGTTCCCTTGCGCCCGGTCTTGGCGCGACCGCCGCTGCCGGAAGGCTCAAGTACCAGCACGCTGCTCGCTTGTCTTGCATCCGCTTCCACCAGCGCGCGTCCGCTGGTGCTCCCGGTTTCCTCGTCGCACGTTAAGAGCAAAACAACCGATCGGCTGGGTTGGATTCCGAGATGCGTAAGCGCACGAATGACTTCCAACGCGAGTACGCAATTCGCTTTCATATCAAACACGCCTGGCCCGTAAGCTTTCTTGCCTTCAATCCGCCAGGGTCGTTCGACTATCGAACCGCGCGGGTGAACGGTATCGGTGTGTCCTAACAAAAGAACGGGTGCGGATTCTGCCGCATCCGAAAAAGCAGAAAGCCGCAGGTGCTGACCATACTTGTGAACCGGTACAACCTCGAGTTGCATACCGGCAATCGTTTCCGCGGTGTTCGTGAGCTGTGAAACAACAGCCCTGCTGCCCCCTTCGTCACCTGACGGAGATTCGATTTCCACCAGCGCTTTTATTGAGGCGACGATCTCGTCCTGCCGGCTAAGAAAGTAATCACTTAATGCAGCAATGTTTACACCGGGGTTGTTCATAAGAATTCGAACAATTATCAGCCAATGACTTCTTTTCTAACAGTTAGTTTTTCAATTCTTGAAAGATTTACGTCAAATCCAATACCCGGTTTTTCATGAGCGGTAATTGTTCCATTGGTGCTGACAGTAACCGGCGGATCGATAATGTCTTCTTCCCAATACCGCGAGCTGGCCGAGACATCGCCCGGCAAAGAAAATCCGGCAAGCGTCGCCATCGCGATGTTGTGCGCGCGGCCAATACCGGACTCGAGCATGCCGCCACACCAGACTGGGATATTGCCGGTGCGACAGACTTTCTCTACTTCTCTTGCCTGTGCGTGGCCCCCAACCCGCCCCAGTTTCACATTGATAACGCGGCAAGCACCAAGCGCGATCGCGTGTTCGGCGTCGGCGCTTGAGCGAATGGATTCGTCGAGACAGACCGGAGTCTTAATCTGCTGCTGCAACGCTGCATGATCGAAAATATCATTGTGGGCCAATGGCTGCTCAATCATCATTAACTCAAACTGATCTAACTTTCGAAACAAATCTACGTCGGCCAACGTGTAGGCTGAATTCGCATCGACCATCAGGTGAATATCAGAAAATCGCTCGCGCATGAGCTGAACAATATTCACATCCCAGCCTGGCTTGATTTTGATCTTGATGCGTTGGTAGCCGGCCGCCAATTCCCTTTCGATCTTCTCAAGCAAATCTCCAGGTGTTTGCTGAATACCGATCGAAACACCGCATGGTATCTCACGCCGCTCACCGCCCAAATGTTGCCACAACGGCACGCCGAGTTGTTTGGCTTCAAGATCCCAACAGGCCGTTTCAATTGCGGCCTTGGCCATGCGATTGCCGCGCACTGGCTGCATTAGCTTCCAAACATGCGCGGCGTTTTGAATCTCCTTGCCGACGACAATTTGCGCGAGAAAAGTTTTGAGCGTCGCCCACGCGCTTTCGGTCCATTCTTCGCAATAGAATGGGCCTTCGCCAGCCGTGCACTCGCCCCAACCTTGCTGCCCATTCTTGTCAGTCACGCGAACCAGGATAATGCGTCTCTCGGTGGTCCGACCAAAGCTCGTCTCAAACGGATGCACTAACGGCAGACGAATTTCGCGGAGTTCTACAGAAGTTATCAACACTCTGGAATGCCTTACTGGATTTGATGGAGCGGAAATATTATTGCATGCGCACTGAGTTTTTCCGCAGCCGCAAAACGGAAGCTGGTACTGATTTTGTAAAGCAAACTGTTAGTTTGCGGTGCTTGGTCGGCACACAACGCGGACGCTATCCACCAACGCAAACTAACAGTTTGCTTTACAAATAAAAAACGGCCGCCAGGGACCGTTATAATTTCACAATTTGCCGAAGTTTTATTCTGTGGAAACGAGAGCTTCATTATTCAAGGCCGCGTGCATCGTGTGCCAGGGAAGCGTTGCACACTTTACGCGGACCGGAAACTCTCGCACGCCCGAAAATACCTTGAGGTTTCCCAATCGCTCCACTACGTTCTCTTCGTCCAAATCGCTGGTAACCATCTCATGAAAGGAAGTAAAAAGCTGTTCGGCGTCTTCTTTACTTTTTCCCTTGACCGCCTGGGTCATCATGCTGGCGGCAGCTTTGGAGATGGCGCATCCGGAGCCTTCGAAACTTATTTCTTTTACCGCATCGTCTTCGAGATTTAAATAAACGGTCAGGTGGTCGCCGCAAAGCGGGTTGAAGCCTTCCGCCGAATGGTTCGCGCTCTCGAGCTTGCGAAAATTCCGCGGCTTTTTATTGTGGTCCAGGATGACCTGTTGGTATAGCTCGCTAAGTTCTGACATGAAATTAAATGTCCGATAAACTTCAGCTTGTCGAAATGCTACGAAACGACAAACTAACGTTTATCGGACTTACCCTTACGAAAATATCTCAACAACTCGCTCAATCGTTCGCGCCAGCACGTCAACCTCTTCTTTCGTATTATAGAAAGCAAACGAAGCGCGCGCGGTTGCCGGCACATTGAACCGCTGCATCACCGGCTGCGCGCAATGATGCCCGGCGCGGACGGCGATGCCCTCTTGATCGAGGATCGTGCCAATGTCGTGCGGATGAATGTCGTCGATAACAAAAGACAAAACGCTCAGCTTCTCGCGAGCGGTACCAATGATGCGTACGCCTTCTATCGCGCTCAGCTTTTCGGTGGCATAACGCAAAAGCTCGTCTTCGTGTGCGGCGGCCTGCTTTCGATCAATCGTATGCAAATAATCAATTGCGGCGCCCAGTCCAATTTGGGAGGCGATTGCCGGCGTGCCCGCCTCAAACTTGTTCGGCAGATCGCCGTAGATTGTTTTTTCAAATGTGACGCTCTTGATCATGTCGCCGCCGCCCTGAAACGGGTTCATCGTTTCCAGCAACGCAGCTTTACCATAAACCACGCCGCTGCCGGTTGGCGCGAACATCTTGTGACCCGAGAACGCGTAAAAGTCGCAATCAAGATCCTGAACATCGACCAGCATGTGCGGTACGCCTTGAGCGCCATCGATTAAAACCGGCACGCCATACTTGTGCGCCTGGTCGATCATCCGCTTGATCGGATTAACCGTTCCCAGCGCGTTTGAGACATGCGTTACGGCAACGAACTTCGTGCGCTCATTCAGCAGCGCATCATATTCATCAAGCAGCAACTCTCCTGCGTCGTTCATCGGGATGACGCGCAGCCGCGCGCCTTTCTCTTCGCAGAGCATCTGCCAGGGAACGATATTGGCGTGGTGCTCCATCGCCGAGATGATGATCTCATCGCCGGCGCCGATGAACTTTCGGCCATAGCCGTGCATTACGAGATTGATGCCTTCGGTCGCGCCGCGCACAAAAATGCATTCGCGCGACTCACGCGCGTTGATGAACCGCTTCACTTTCTCGCGCGCGCCTTC
Organism: Pyrinomonadaceae bacterium; assembly: GCA_030841085.1. Classification (GTDB taxonomy): domain Bacteria; phylum Acidobacteriota; class Blastocatellia; order Pyrinomonadales; family Pyrinomonadaceae; genus PSRF01. The sequence continues at coordinate 14,795 of JAVEDP010000030.1, read as the reverse complement.
GTAAGCGGTCGTTGCCTTCTGACTAAGGTAGTGAACACCGCGATGAATGTTTGAATGTTCGTCTTCGAGGTAAATACTGCCGCGATCGATAACCACTTGTGGCACCTGCGACGAGGCCGCGTTATCGAGGTAGACCAACGGCTTGCCGTTGACTGTCTGACGCAGCACCGGAAAATCTTCGCGGATGCGTTGGACATCGAAGCCAGTGTTCACCTGGCGTTCAATTGAGACTGATTTTTCGATCGTTGCCATTAGATTTTATCAAGCCAGCATCATGCGAGCCGGCTGTAGCGAACGCTGAAACGGGTTAAAAACCAAACCAAGTTCTTCAAGTGTGACTACGCCAAGCAAAGCCTCGTCGCCAGCCTTCCCTAAAACTACTGGCGTATGGGTTTTCCCCTGCGGCAAATCGATGTAACACTCGGAAATATCACGCTTAATTTTGGTTCCATCAGCGAGCACAAAAGTAAGCCGGCGGGTGGGTTTGATTCCAATTGCTTTCCAGATTTTCAAAGGTAACAGCGTGTACTTTGCGCCGCTATCGACAAGAAACTCCGTGGTTGTCTTCTTCCCGCTGGGGCCACTGACCGTTCCCTCGACATAAGTGATGCTCATTGCTTTTTCTCCCGGTATAAGGAGGGTGACGTCAAAAACTTAGCGGCAACCACTTTGCATATCGTAACAAGGACACGAATCACACTTCGAGTTTCGCATTCAGCCGATGCAACACGGCTTCGTCCAGCTCATTACGGATCGAATCAAGTTTGATCTTCGCGATGACTTCTTCAGCGAAACCATAGGTCAACAGATTTCGCCCCAGGTCGGGATGAAGGCCTCGAGTTTCAAGGTAAAACAACTCTTCTTCGTCAATCTGCCCTACCGCTGCGCCGTGTGCGCATTTGACGTCATCCGCCAAAATCTCCAATTGCGGTTTGGTGTCTACGCGCGCTTCGTTTGAGAGCAGCAAATTCTTGTTCGTTTGCATAGCGTCCGTTTTCTGCGCGTTGTGCCGCACAAAAACTTTGCCATTAAAAACAGCGCGCGACTTGCCATCCAGAATCCCTTTGTAAAGTTGATGACTGGTGCAATTTGGCTGGCGATGATCGATAACCGAATGCGTGTCGGCGTGCTGGTCGCCAGTGACAAGATAAAGGCCATCGACCCAACACTCTGCTCCTTCGTGGTCCATGTTCACTACGATGTCGTGCCGTGAAAGCTTGGCGCCGAACGTTATCGTCGTCGTGTCGTAGCTCGAGTTCCTTCCCAAACCAACAGCCGTGGTGGCAACGTGAAACGCTTCGACGCTTTCGCGCTGCACCTTGTAATGTTCCAGCCGCGCGCCTTCAGCGAGCACAACTTCGACAACCGGGCTGGTCAGATACCGCGCTTCTTCGACGCTTACATAGTTTTCTACAATGGTTGCGCTGCTGTTTTCCTCGGCAACGATCAGAACACGGGGAAAGTTTGCCGTGTTCTCACTTTGCGCGATGAACATTAAATGGATTGGCGCGGCAACCAGCACACCTTTGGGAATGTAAACAAACGCGCCGCGATTTATGAACGCCGTGTTCAGTGCAGTGAACCCGTTTACGACATAGTCAGCCTGACGCGCCAGATGCGCGCGCACAATTTCGCTATAGCGTTCATCGGCCAGCGCCTGGTCCAAATCGATCGCAACCACTTGCTGCGAAAGAGCGCCTAATGAAGACAAATCATTTCTCAGAATGCCGTCAACGAAGACTAACTGGCTCGAACGCGCTTCGGGAACTGAACCGAGTTGTTTCAACTCTGCATCCAATTGCGTCGCTCCCGCCGAAGGAGATGCAGGTTGAAAGTTAGTGCGCGCGATTGCGGCGACGTTTGTGTATTTCCACTCCTCTTCCTTAACCGAGGGAAAACCTAACTCTGCAAACCTTTCCATGGCGTTCTCGCGCAAGCGGTCCAGCCAGGAGCTTTCAACTCCGCGGCTTTTCTGCAGCGCTTGAAAAGCCTCCTGATACAGATTCTCTTTTTGAAGTTCAATAACCATCTCTAATTCACACCTGCTCCGGCGCCGTTGGAATCCGGTGCTGCCTTCAACCAGTCATAACCCTTTTGTTCGAGCTCGAGTGCCAACTCTTTCCCGCCCTCTTTAGCAATGCGGCCGTTGGCCAGCACGTGAACAAATTGCGGCACGATGTAATCGAGCAAGCGCTGATAATGCGTGACCAGAATCACCGCGTTGTTTGCATTATGAAGTTGATTGACTCCGCCAGCCACAATCCTTAACGCGTCGATGTCGAGTCCTGAATCGGTTTCATCAAGCACCGCCAGCTTGGGTTCAAGCACAGCCATCTGCAGAATTTCGTTGCGCTTTTTTTCGCCGCCTGAGAATCCATCGTTCACAGAACGCGTCATGAAACTGGCGTCCATCTCCACGACTTTGGCTCGCTCTTTCAATAAATCCTTAAACTCGAGCGGATCGAGTTCTTCTTCGCCGAGGTGCTTGCGCTTCTCGTTATAAGCAAGGCGAAGAAACTGCGCGTTCGACACACCAGGGACCTCGATTGGATATTGAAACGCCATGAAGATGCCGGATCGCGCGCGCTCATCCGGGGCCAACGCCAGCAGGTCCTTGCCCTCGTAAAGCACTTCACCTTTGGTAACCTGATACGCCGGGTGGCCTGCCAAGACTTTCGCCAGCGTCGATTTTCCCGAGCCATTTGGGCCCATGATGGCGTGAATCTCGCCTTTGTTTACGGTGAGATTGATCCCTTTTAGGATTTCATTGCCATCGATGCCAGCATGTAAATCTTTGATCTCTAACACGAATTATTACTCCTCAAAATTATGACGCGGTTACACGGCAGCAAAAATCTCCGCGTCTCCGCGTCGCCGTATCTTCCGCGTCCGTTTATCCGACACTGCCTTCCAGCTTTAAGCCAAGCAACCGCTGAGCTTCGACAGCAAATTCCATTGGCAGTTGCAAAAACACATCCTTACAGAAACCGTTGATGATCAGCGAGACGGCGTCTTCCTGCGAAATGCCGCGCTGCTGAAGATAGAACAATTGCTCCTCGCTAATCTTCGAAGTAGATGCCTCATGCTCAACGCTCGAGCTGTTGTTCATTACCTCGATATAGGGAAACGTGTTCGCGCCAGAATTCGATCCAATCAGCATCGAGTCGCACTGCGTGTAGTTGCGCGCGCCTTCCGCTTTCGGCATCACCTTAACCAAACCGCGATAGCTGTTGTTTGACTTGCCGGCGGCAATCCCTTTCGAGATGATTGTCGAGCGCGTGTTCTTGCCGAGGTGAATCATCTTGGTGCCGGTGTCGGCCTGCTGCGCGTGATTAGTCAGCGCCACCGAGTAAAACTCGCCAATCGAGTTGTCGCCCTGCAAAATGCACGAAGGGTACTTCCAGGTTATCGCCGAACCCGTTTCAACTTGCGTCCAGGAAATCTTCGAGTTGCGGCCGGCACACTTGCCGCGCTTGGTCACGAAGTTATAAATACCGCCGACGCCTTCTTCATCGCCCGCATACCAGTTCTGCACAGTTGAATACTTAATTTGCGCATCGTCGAGCGCCACCAGTTCGACTACCGCGGCGTGCAATTGGTTTTTATCAAACTTTGGCGCGGTACAGCCTTCGAGATAGGAAACGTGCGAACCTTCTTCGGCAATTATCAGCGTTCTTTCAAACTGTCCCGATTCGGAATTATTAATTCGAAAATACGTGGACAATTCCATCGGACAGCGCACGCCCTTAGGGATGAAACAGAACGAGCCATCGGAAAAGACGGCGCTGTTAAGCGCTGCAAAAAAGTTATCGTTCGTCGGTACTACCGAGCCCAAATACTTCTTAACGAGATCGGGGTAGTCGCGAATCGCTTCCGTAAATGAACAGAAGATTACGCCGTGCTTCTTCAACTTCTCTTTGTAGGTTGTGGCCACCGAAACCGAGTCAAAAACGGCGTCCACGGCTACGTTGGCAAGTTGCTTCTGTTCGGTTAGCGGAATGCCTAACTTCTCGAACGTGCGCAACAACTCGGGATCAACTTCATCGAGGCTGGCTAAAGAAGCCTTGCGCTTGGGCGCGCTGTAGTAGATAACGTCCTGGTAGTTAATGTCAGGATAAGAAATGTTCGGCCAGTGCTTCGGCTCGGTCATGGTCAGCCAGTGACGATACGCCTTCAGGCGAAACTCCAACATCCAGTCAGGTTCATTCTTCTTCGCAACGATTAGACGAATCGTGTCTTCCGTCAGACCACGAGGGATGACGTCGGATTCGATGTCAGTTACGAAACCGTATTTGTATTCCTGCTGGCTTAATAGTTCTGCTGTGCTCATTTGTATTATGACCGCATTAGGCGGCCGTCACGCTTGGACGTGATTGTTCTCCAATTTGGTTCTTGAACTCTGAATTTTATGTAAGACCGCGTCGACGTTGGCTTCGGTCCCCAACAGTTGCGATAGCGTGATGTCGGACAATGCGTTGTCGACGATCTGATGCAGTTCAACTATGACTGGCCGGATGCCGCAATCGCCGGTGTGCACACATGAATCCAAAACACCTGCATAACTCTTGCAGTGGGTTTCCACGCTCTCGTCGTCGAGCACGCTGATAACTTCGTTCAAATGAATGTCGCCGGCTGAACGCGCAAGCCGATAACCACCCTTAGTACCGCGCTGCGATTGGACCAGTCCTGCCTTGTTCAAAATCCACATCAGCTTGCCGGCATTCGCAACTGAAATCCCTTCCAGTCGCGCAATTTGCGCCAAGGTCAACGACTCGTCCTGCACATCGGCACGCGCAAGCTGTAGCAAGCAGCGCAATCCATATTCTTCTTGTGCAGATATCTTCATTGGTTTAATCCCTGGGACGGAAGCAGTTTAACCAATCCTTACTTTTAAGTCAACATTGGCTAAAGGCTTTTGCTTGTTAGAGATGCGCTGGAAGGTAGGCAATCAGTTTGAGCTAAAGAGTGAAGTTAAAATCTATGTAGCCACTGAAGCGAACGGGCTGGCCTGCGCTAAGCGAAGGCGCAAAAACCCATTGCCTGGCCGCGCTTTCCGCGGCCGTGCGCAAGATGGCCGGTCCCTCGGACTTGGGAATTTCGATGACCTTGCCGTTCTCATCGATGACCACATACACGCGGACCATGCCGGCCATTCCCATCTGTCGAGCAACCGGCGGATAGCGTGGCGTCACCCTTCTCGATGCGATCGCGTTCAGCGATCCTTTGTCGATAGGTTTGGTAGTTTCAGAACCGATGGCTGGAGTTGGCCCGAGGTTTGGTCCAGCAACAGGTTGTTCGGATTGCTGTTCGATCGAGGTGTTATCAGCGGCGTGATTTGATTCGGATTGCGGCTGCGCAACTCCGATGTCCTTCGCGGTCGTGCCGGAAGCTGTCGTATTGTTCGCAGCTGTTGCTGGTTTGCGAGGCGACAGGACGGGCATTGCACCAAGGGAAGCAACCTGCGTTTGTGACGATGCTAAAACCTCGCGCACACTCGAATATTCTCCTGACCAGGCGGCTTGATCTTCCGCGTCCCTTGCCAGTGCCAGGCGTAGTCCGAGCACATCTTCCAACAACGATAGCGAGTCGTAAGCCTTGCGCTCATTGGCTATCGTTTTGGCCTGCGCGACCATGCGCTCGATCAGCGTTCGCAAGCGATTCAAATCGGTCGCCGCTTCGGGCTGGAGGTTTGCATCCGCGATGTTAATGCCAAAACTACGATAACGCGCAAGGTGGCCACGAGCGCCGTTAACGGCCTGCCCGGCAAGAGCAAAATAAGTCCGCAACGAATCTTCATTACGGCCGGCGTCGGATTTGAAGCTTTCCTCGAGCAGCGCCTCGGCCCGCATATAGTTCCCTGCTTCCAGGTAAACATTCATCAGCATCACTGAAGTGATATTGCGAAGTGCCTGCTCTTTGGTGGCGGCCCTAACAGATTCGAGCTCCGAGGCGGCCGTCTCTAACTGGTGCGCAGCCATCAGCGCTTTGGCGCGCTCGATGCGACCCTGGTCCATCTCCGCAGACTTTGCGGCATCAATGAAGGATTGGGCTTGAAAGCTTGCACAGCAAAGAAGAAAAATTATCAGGAGGGGGACGGAGCGCAGGGCCCGAGCGGCGAAGGGCAAGATTCGTTTCACTAATTAACTCCTATATAAATGCAAAAGCGAGCGTAAAACGCTCGCTTACGAGTTCATCAAAATTTTCGCGGTTATTATGATCAGATTGGGGCCAGATGGCAAGTCTCCATGCAAGGTGAGAATGCGTAAGTTTGGATTGTTATGTCTATTTTGTTTTGGAACTGGCGGACGGAAAACGCGAAGCGATCTCATTAGCGCCGGGGCTTTAGCCCGGTGGTTCGATTCAACAAAATGACTCTTTAACCGTTTCCAACGGTTTCTCCTGATCCTCCAACCAAGAAAACCGTTAGAAACGGTTCTTGGTCAATTCCGCGTTGCGATCACCGGGCTGAAGCCGCGGTGCTAATGAGATCGCTTCGCGTTCCCCAGGCTACCTTTCAGGTATAGAAGCGAACACTCCCCCTTCTGGAAATCTCAAGCTTACCCACTACCTAAAAGCTACGGCTGGATTCCAAGCGTTCCCAGGCTCCTGGCTACCTGGTCGCGGAATCTTCGTGCGCTTGCTTTGATTTCTTCTTCATTCAGCGTCAAGAGGCGCCGGTCACGCATCACGACGCGGCCGTTAATGATTACTGTCAATACATCGTTCGCTTTAGTGGCATAAACCAAATCGGAATAGACGTTATAGAGCGGGATTTGATTGAGCGAATCGCGTTCGACAATCACCAGGTCGGCACGCTTCCCTTTTTCAATCGAACCAATTTCGTTTTCCATATGCAATGCCTGCGCGCCGCGAATGGTCGCCAGTTCAAAAGCCTCTTTCGCCGACATTACCTTGGGATCACCGCTGAAGACTTTGTGAAGCTTAGCCGCCGTGTCCATCTCTTCCCACATGTTCAGGTCGTTGTTTGATGCCGCTCCGTCAGTTCCCAGGCCGACGAACAAACCGCGTTTTAGCATCTCGGGAACGGGCGCCACGCCTGAAGCCAGTTTCATATTTGATTGCGGATTGTGAACTATTCCGACGCCGATTTGCTTAAGAATGCCGAGTTCTTCTGCGCTCGGCCAAACAACGTGCGCCGCGATGACTTTGTTGCTAAGAAAGCCAATGCGAGCCAGATAGTCGATTGGGCTGGCGCCGTGAGCTTTCAAACTATTCTCTATTTCCCTTTTGGTTTCGGAAATATGAGTGACGATGGGCGCGCCGGTGCGATCGGAAAAGGCGCGCACCGCCTTCAGGTGTTCTTCAGAAACCGTATAGGGCGCATGCGGCGCGATCGCCGGAACAATTAATTCATGCCCCTTCCACTTTTGTACAAACTTCGCTACGTAGGCCATTCCCTCAGCGTTCGTCTTATTGTCCGCCACCGGGAAATCAATGATCGTTTCGCCGAGCACCCCGCGCACGCCCGCTTTTGCAGTTTCATCTGCAATCGCGTCTTCGAAGTAGTACATGTCGCAGTAAGTAGTCGTGCCGCCGCGAATCATTTCCGCCAAACCAAGCCGCGTACCCGCACGCACAAATTCTTCCGAAACATTCTTCGCTTCGGCCGGAAATATATATTTCGTCAGCCAATCCTGGAGATCAAGATCATCCGCCAGACCGCGAAACAAAGTCATCGGAATATGCGTGTGGCCGTTGATGAGGCCGGGCACGATTAACCTTCCGTTCGCCTCAACTGTTTGCGCGGCTGAGTATTGAGCTGCGATCTCTCCGCGCGTACCGACGGCGACGATGCGCCCGCCCGCCACGGCGACTCCGGCGTCCGGGATCACACGACGTTGCTGGTCCATCGATACGAGCGTCCCACCTAACACCAACAGTTCAACTTGCTTCATGCGGCGGCCCCTCCGCTGAGCGCTGACAGGCAAACAATAGGCAAAAGCAACGGCAGCAAGCGTGATGACAACAATAGTCTTCTTTGACATGTGACTAAACATAATGGAATGCCCGCGAGTTTCTAATCCTTGTGTGCGCTCAGAAAGCGTGCGTCGAAAGCACGTGGCAACAATTCCTTGATGGAACATTCCTGGGTTTCGCCCTGGAGGTTGGAAAGTATAATTTTCGCGTGTTTGGCGAATTCCCAAATAATCTGCCTACACGTGCCGCAAGGCGGTGTCAGCGATTCGGTATCCGCCACGATTGCCAGTTCCACAAAGTCACGTTCACCTTCCGACAACGCTTTCCAGATGGCAACGCGTTCACCACACACTGTCAAACCATAACTGGCGCTTTCGATGTTGGAACCGGTGTAGATCTTTCCTTCTGCGGTTCTCACCGCAGCACCTACGAGAAAATTTGAAAAAGGAGCGATAGAACGTAGTCGAGCTGTCTTTGCTGTTTCAATTAGTTCCTGCAAACTGTCTTCACTCAAGATTGGCCTCCAACCGAGGTTAAAGCGCCTGCCAACCTCTCGCGAATTTTTCCACTTATCAAATCAATGCTCACCAGATTATGCCCACCTTCCGGAATAATAACGTCAGCGTAGCGTTTTGAAGGCTCGACAAATTGCATATGCATTGGTCGAACCGTTCCGATGTATTGCTCAATTACCGATTCGACCGTGCGGCCGCGCTCGGCAATGTCGCGCCGCAAACGGCGGATGAAACGAATGTCGTCGGGAGTATCAACAAAAACTTTGATGTCCAACTGTTCCAACAACCGCGGCTCAGCAAAGATCAAGATGCCTTCAACAATCACGATCGACTTCGGATCGACTGCGCGCGTCTCGTTCAAGCGCATATTCGTGCGGAAGTCATAGATCGGTAGATCGATTGGTTCGCCGGCTCTCAACTTGCGCACGTGATTGACGAGCAGATCATTATCGAGCGCATCGGGGTGATCGAAATTTGCGACTTGCCGGTAATCGAGCGGCAGATCCTTCAAGTTGCGATAGTAGGAATCCTGTTGAATGAAGACGACTTCGCTGGCGCGCACCGTCTCCAAAATACGATTTGCTACCGTCGTCTTTCCTGAACCGGTCCCGCCTGAAATTCCAATGATTAAACTCAAGAAAAACCCTTTTCCAGTAGCACAGACTTTAGTCTGTGTCTTCAAGTGGCACAGACTTTAGTCTGTGGCTGCAGCGATATAGGCTTCCGCCGACGTACATGGTAGCCAAGCTGACACAGACTAAAGTCTATGCTACTAAGGCAGCTTGGCAATGATTCGTCTCAGCAACTGCGCAAACGTAACCCGCACGCGCTCGCCAGTCTCCATTACTTCCGCATGATTAATGGGTTGTTCGCTGATGCCCGCGGCCATGTTTGTGATGCACGAGATGCCAAGTACATTGATGCCCATCTGGCGCGCCACAATTGCTTCAGGCACCGTGCTCATGCCCACCGCATCGGCGCCAAACGCGCGCAGCATGTGTATTTCGGCGGGCGTTTCGTAGCTGGGTCCGGCCAGGCCTGCATAAATGCCGCGACGAAGACTGACACCCAATTCGCCCGCTTCTTCAATCGCGAGTTCCTGCAATTCACGCGAATAAACTTCAGTCATGTCGGGAAAGCGTGGGCCAAACCTTTCGTCGTTGGGGCCGCGCAACGGGTTTACTCCCATCAGGTTCAGGTGATCGCTGATAACCATCAACGCCCCTTGATTGAGTTGCACGTTAACTCCGCCCGACGCGTTCGTAAGTATCAACGTATCAATGCCCAGCAGTTTGAAAGTCCTAATCGGAAACGTTACTTGCTCGAGCGAGTAGCCTTCGTAAAAGTGCACACGCCCCTGCATTGCCATCACGTTATTTTCTTCAACCTTGCCTATAACCAAACGGCCGGCGTGCCCCTGTGCGGTTGAAGACGCAAATCCGGGAATATCTTGATAAGGAATCGCAACAGCGTCTGCAAAGTCATCTGCAAAGCCACCCAGTCCGCTACCCAGCACCAGGGCGACGCGAGAGCTTACACTCGTGCGCGCACGAATCGCTTTTGCTGCCTGTTCTGCGGCTGCATATAGATCGGTTTGGGCCCTGGCTTCAGACACGTTTCCGTTCATCAGTTCGTTACCTGAAATATGATGCGCGCTATTTTTCCTTTTGGTAAGGAATGCCCAGTGCGCGTGGCGGTCGAGACGAGCCGATGAAGCCGGCGAGCACAATGATTGTCAAAAGGTAGGGAACCATTTGAATAAACTGGATGGGAATATCGTCACCCGGAGTTTGCCGCAGCAATGTCGCAAAGAATGCCGGCAGCTTGATCGCGCCCTGCATCTGAATCGAAACGGCTTCGGTGAAACCAAACAACAGACACGCGAGCAGCGTCTGCACCGGCCGCCACTTACCGAAAATCAGTGCGGCCAAAGCGATGAAGCCGCGACCCGATGTCATGTTTCTTGTGAATAAAGACGACTGACCGATTGAAAGATACGCGCCGCCAATGCCCGCTAGCGCGCCGGCGATTAATACTCCGGCATAGCGAATGCGGCTAACACTCACTCCCGCTGCGTCTGCAGCCTCTGGGTTTTCGCCGACTGAGCGCAGCCGTAGCCCGAATGGAGTGCGATAAAGAACGTACCAGCAAATGCCGGTAAGCATTAGCAGCAGAATAGCGATCACAAGCGGTGTGAACGGTATCAACCGATCGCGCGGGATTTGCGGTGTCGATCCCGACGAAAGAAAGAAAGCGCCACTAAGAAAAGCCGGTAGACCAAACATCAGAATATTGATCGCCGTTCCGCTAACCACCTGGTCGGCCTTATAGCGAATACAAACGATTGCATAGATCGCAGCAATGAAAATTCCCGCGCTCATCCCGGCAAGCAAACCGAGCCAGGGGCTGGCCGCGCCCAAATGCAGCTTCGAGTCCGCGGCGTAGGTAACCGCCGCCGCCGTAAACGCGCCCGCCAACATTTTTCCTTCGAGCGCTATGTTGATGATGCCCGAGCGTTCAGAAAACAAACCGCCCAACGCCGCCAGAATCAAAGGCGTCGCCAGGCGCACCGTTGACCAAATCAAAGCGATGGTGAAAAGGTCTCTCATTTTGAGTTACACCTTTGAGCGTTTAAGCAAACCAAACCTGCCGAATGGACCGCGAAACAATGCTTCGGCGGCAACGAAAAGAATCACTACGCCCTGAAGCACATCGACCAGATCTTTGGTTACGTTGTTGGTGAAGGCATCGACAAAGATGCCGCCGCGAATCAACATTCCAAACAAAATGGCCGACAGTAAAACTCCAACCGGATGATTGCGACCAAGTAATGCCACGGCAATACCGGTAAATCCATAGCTGGAGGAAAAGCCGTCGTAATAACGATAACGATACCCCAACACTTCGTTAATGCCGACCAAGCCGGCAAGCGACCCTGAAATCGTCATCGCAATAATTATCTGCTTGCGAATCGAAATGCCGCCATATTCAGCCGCGGTTGGATTCGAACCCGTGGCGCGCAATTCGTACCCCCACTTCGTGCGCCAGAGAAACAGATAGACCAGCACACAGCAAACCAGCGCGAGAATGAATGCCAGGTTAAGCGGAATTCGTTCAGGAAATCCGGGCAGAATCTTTCCGATGCGCGCGATGTGTGCGCCGCCGCCAATCTCAGTCGTCTGCATGATCGGATCGCCGGGCGTTTTGTAGTGATATTGCGTGAAGTAACTGACCAGCGCGACAGCGATAAAGTTCAACATGATGGTGTTGATGACCTCATGTGAACCAAAACGCGCTTTCAAAACGCCCGGAATAGCACCCCAAACGCCACCAGCGACAATCGCGGCCAGGAAACAAAGCGGCAGCAACAGCCAGGCTGACAGGTGAGCAAAAGTAATCCCGACCCACGCCGTCGCAAACGCGGCCACGTATAACTGCCCTTCAGCGCCAATGTTGAGCAGGCCACAACGAAGAGCAACCAGAACGGCCAGCCCGGTGAAGATTAACGGCGTCGCATAAAAGAGCGTGTAGCCAATGCCGTCGGGCCATGACAAAGCGCTACCGATCAGCAATTTGTACGCGACGATCGGATCGTCGCCGATGATGAGAATCAGAATTCCACCAACGATAAAGGCCGCGATGACGGCAATCAGTGGAAACAATAATTCACGCAATAGTTTCATAGAATTAGATTTTGAGATCTGCGCTCTCAAATCTCAGATTCGCGTTTCATTCCAGAGTGCTTTCAATCGGCAATCGCAAATCGGCAATAACTTCAGTGTCCGCCCGTCATCAACAAACCTATCTCTTCAATCGTAGCAACTTTCGGATCAACGTCGCCGACTATGCGGCCCTCGTGAATGATCAGCAAGCGATCGGCGAGCGCGGTCACTTCTTCCAACTCCGCCGAGACAAGTAACACCGCGCAGCCTTCATCACGCAGGGCAACCAACTTGCGATGGATAAATTCAATCGCACCGATATCAACACCGCGCGTCGGTTGCGAGACGAGCAAAAGTTTAGGGCGCAAATCAAACTCGCGACCGATGATCAACTTCTGCTGGTTGCCGCCCGATAGTGCGCGCGCCGGCAATTCCTGGTTGGTGGGCCGGACGTCGAAGTCTTCAATTATTTGTGCCGCGCGTTTGCGAATGGCTTGATTGTCGAGAAATATACCGGCCGTCGAAACAACGGGCTTGCGGTAATGCACGCCCAAAATCGAGTTTTCGGCAAGACTAAAATCCAGCAAGAGCCCGCGCCGGTGGCGGTCTTCCGGAATGTGAGCAATGCCAAGTTCGCGACGCGACCGCGCATCAACGCGCGTAATGTCGCGACCCTCAAGCCGAATTTCGCCGGTCAAATGCGCCGGGGTTACGAGGCCAGCCAGAGCCTCAATCAATTCTGTTTGGCCATTGCCTTCGACGCCGGCGATGCCGAGGATTTCGCCTTTACGTACTTCGAAAGAAACGCCGTTAACTCGTTTGCTGCCGTCGCTGGTCGATACAGAAAGATTCTTGACCAACAGGCCGGTGGTGCCGACATCGGCATCCGGCTTCTCGACCCGCAGCAAAACTTCACGGCCAACCATCATGCGCGCGAGCTCTGCGGCGTTGGTGTCCTTTGTCGCTACCTGGCCGACAACGCGACCGTCGCGCATTACAGTTACTTCATCAGAGATGGCCAGGACTTCGGAAAGCTTGTGCGTGATGATGACCACAGTTTTTCCCTGTTGGCGCATGCCGCGGAGGATCGCGAAAAACTCGTCAACTTCCTGCGGCGTGAGCACGGCCGTCGGCTCATCGAGAATCAGAACCCGCGCCTGACGATACAAAGCTTTCAATAATTCGACGCGCTGCTGCTGGCCCACCGACAAATGTTCGATAACCGCATGCGGATTAACCGCGAGCTTGAATTCCTCTGAAAGCTTGCGAATGTTGGTCGAGGCCTTATTCAGGTCGAGCGCCACCTCGCTGCCCGGCTCGGCGCCCAGCACGATATTTTCGGCGACGGTCATCGTGCTGACGAGCATGAAGTGCTGATGGACCATGCCGATGCCGAGGGCGATGGCATCGGTCGGCTTGGCGAAATGGACCTCGTTGCCGAACACCTTCATGACGCCCTCGTCGGGCGCCTGCATGCCGTACAGGATCTTCATCAACGTCGACTTGCCTGCGCCGTTCTCGCCGGCCAGCGCGGTGACGGTCCCCGGCTGGAGGTCCAGGGTGATGCCCTTGAGTACCGGCACCCCGCCGAAACTCTTCTGGATGTCTGCGCATTCGAGCAACGCCTGGCTCATCGGGATCTCCCTGGATCGTTTCCGAGGGTGACGAGTACCTTCACGTTCTCCGGGTCGGCCGACGCGGCGAACGCCTCAGCGGAATGCTCGAAATCGAACTCGGCGCTGATGATCTCGTCGACGGGCACCGCGCCGGAGGCCAGCAGGTCGAGCGCCGCGGTGAAGTCCTCGCGGACGTACATCAGGTTGCCGATCAGGGCCAGCTCGCGGTCCTGGATCAGGCCAAGCGGCACCGGGGTAGCGCCTTCGGCGACCCCGACGATCATGATCGCGCCGCCCTTGTCGACCAGTTCGACGGCCTGGGCCACCGAGCTCTCCCGCGACACGCAGTCGAATACCACCGCGGCAGGGCCGCCGAGGAGCCGACGCGCGGCGGCGATCGCGTCCGGCGCCGCGGGGTCGAAAGTGCCTGCCGCACCGAGACGTTCGGCCCGGGCCCGCTTGGACTCCAGCAGGTCGGCGACGATCACCCTGGCGCCGGCGTGATGTGCCGCCAGTAGCATGAACAGTCCAATGGGTCCGGCGCCGATCACCACGACGGGCCGGTCCCGCAGATCACCGACCGCCTCCACGGCGCGCCGCACCGTGTGTACCGGGGTGGCCAACGGCTCGATCAGGATGGCGTGCCGGTCGTCGAGATCGTCGGCCAACGGGACCAAACGGTCGACGTCGATCGTGAACGAGTCGGCCAGCGCACCCGGTGTCTGGCAGCCGAACACCAGCAGTTCACGACAGATGTTGTACCGGCCGGAGCGGCACTGCGTGCAGTGCCAACAGGCCAGGTTCGGTTCGATTGCCACCCGGCTGCCGACCCAGGACTCGTCGACACCGGGCCCGACCGACTCGACAACACCGATCGCCTCGTGACCGGGACGATACGGCAGATCGATGAACGGATGGCGGCCGCAGGCGGCGTGCAGGTCGGAACCGCAGATCCCGACGACGGTGGTGCGGACCAGGGCCTCGCCTGCGATCGGCACCGGCTCAGGCTCCGTCTCGAGGACCACGTCATCGAGCCCGTGGACCACGACGCGCCGATTGACTGC
>JAVEDP010000027.1 GCA_030841085.1 Pyrinomonadaceae bacterium | reverse complement strand
CTGGCAGCGAAACGAAATCAAAAATGAATCATTAAACGCAAACGACTGACCCCGGAAGCTCTGCGCCTGGCAAAAATAGCTAGAGTGGTGATTCATCGAACTTATTCAGAGCTTCCTTTAGTCTGTGGCTTCGATGAATACACAGACTGAAAGTCTGTGCCACCTAACGACAAAGTTTTTCAAGAATGAAACCCGCGCGCGCACTCGCCACTGCTTCATCGGAATCGGAAGTAATTTTTCTCGGCTTCGCGCTCAGCGATTGTGTGGTTGAGATTGATAAGGAGGCAGCTAAATATCTGCGTGCTGTTCACCGCACTGCTCTGGAGCTGGCTGTTCCCAATCGCTTCGGAATCGAGGTCGGTGGATTCTGGTTAATGCCGGAACAACTCGCGCAGCTGCGAAAACTTCCCGAATGCTATTCGCAACTGGAAGCGCCTTTCGTCGAACGTGCGATTGAAGCGTACCTGGCCGCGCAATTTCCTACGCTACCGCACAGATCGCATTGAGATTGTTATGGGTAGCACAGACTTCAGTTTCTGTGTTTTCGTAGCAGGCAAAGACGTAAGGTTCTATGCAACGGTTAACTTTCAGGAACCAACGCCGCTTCCCTCTTCTTGCGGTGAACCACCAGCACAGCGATACCGCTCATGATTAAAGCACCGCCAACCAGCGTGCGCCAGTTCATTTCTTCGTGCAGGACTAACATTCCCAGGATCACGGCGGTCACTGGCGTCACCAAGGCGATCAGCATCGACTTGGTCACGTCGATTCGGCGCACCAGCCAGTAATACAAGATGAATGCGATCACGGAACCGACAATTGCGAGATAGAACAATGAAATGATCGCCATTCCAGTCCAATGAAAGTTTCCGGGATTACCTTCCATCGCAAAGCCAATAATCGCCAGCGGTATCAAACCGAAAAACATTTGGCCGCCGGCTATGACAGTAGGCTCAATGTTTTTCGCGTAAGCCTTGACCAATACATTTGAGTAAGCAACGCAGATTGAACTGATCACCAAAGCTATACTGCCAGCCAAAGCCTTTGGTCCGGCGAAGGTCAGTTGATTCGAAAAGATAATACCGACGCCGGCAATCCCTAAGATGACGCCAACCAGTTTCAGCGGAGTCATGCGTTCGGCCGGCAAATGCAGGTGCGCAATGACCAGCCCAAACGCGGGTATGGTTGCTTGCAGCAAAGCGGCGAGTCCGGAAGAGATATATTGCTCGCCCCAGAAAATCAAACCGTAGTTTAGAGCAAAAGCAAGTACACCAGTCCCAGCCAGCATCCACCAGTCTTTTGGCGAGCGGGGTAACGTAAGTTTTCTGACGGCTATGATGGCGGCGAGAATCAGAACCGCGATGAGGAAGCGGATCGCAGCAAAGCTGATAGGCGGAAGATCTCTCAAACCGACCTTAATGAATAACCAGGTCGAGCCCCAGATGCAGCACAACAAAAGCCAGACAATCCGTGATTTCATGTTCAAAAGCGGCTGTGCCGCACACCGTGCGGAAAGGCTATGCCTTTCCGAAATCACAATCTAAAACTAGCGAGGCTACGCCTCGTTAGCGGAGGCATAGCCTCGTAAATCTATCAGCAGTTACGGAAAGCCACAGGCTTTCCGCACGGTGGGCGGCAAAGCCGCTTCCGAGTTTACGGACACTTCTCGCGTCTCGATCGTTCAGGTTACTCCTGCGTCATTGTGAGTTTGATGATCGCGAAAGCCGCGCCCTGCGGATCCAGCAACATCGCAAATCGTCCGGTGTTGGGAATGTCCATCGGCGGCGCGATCGTTCTGGCGCCAAGTTCGTTCGCGCGTTTCACCTTCGTATCACAATCGTCGACGGCAAAGTAAACCAGCCAATGCGCTGGAGTTTCTCCGATTTCCGGCGACGGCGTGTACATTCCGCCGGCCGGCCGATCGTTATTCTTGAAAGTCGTGTAAGTCATCGGTCCCATTTGCTGAACGTTGGTAGTCCAACCAAAAAGTCCCGAATAAAAATCTCCGGCCCTGGTTGTGTCGGGCGTTGCCAGCTCATTCCAGCAGAGTGAATTCGGCGCATTGACTACACCCGCGCCGGTGTGTGTGCCCGCTTGCCAAATGGCAAAGACGGCGCCAGTTGGATCCTGGACCACCGCCATGCGTCCCACCTCCATTACATCAAACGGCTCTTTCATCATGGTGCCGCCGAGTTCCTTTGCTTTCGCCGCGCTTTCGTCCGCATTGGCAACTGACGCATAGGAAAGCCAATTCGGAGGAATGCCTTGCGTGATCATTTCGTCCGGCATTGTGTAGAGCGCGCCGACATCTTTGCCATCCAGCTTGAGCATGGTGTAGACCATGCCTGGTCCAATCGGGGAATCCGTAAAGGTCCAACCAAACAACTCGGTGTAAAACTTCTTGGCGGACTCGCCGTCAGTTGTGGCGAGTTCCACCCAGCAAAAAGTACCGGGCGCGTAAGTAGGGGCTTCCTGCATTCGTGCTTCAGTCATGATCAATCTCCTAAGGAAGTGGCGCAAAACTCGTAGGGAGACGAGGACCAATTTGCGCGGCTGAAAAATCTGATCTGAAAGTGTGGGCAGATGATAACGTAATTTGGCGGGACTGCAAAAAACGGGTCGGGTGTCCGATAAGCTTTAGCTTGTCGTAAGCCGGCGACAAACTAAAGTTTATCGGACACCTGAACGCAAAAACGGAAAACGCCACCTCCAGCAAGCTGAAGATAGCGCAATCCGTTTCCTAATAATCGCCGAAGCTTTTAAAAGGATGGCAGCTTGGCATGTACACGCTGTTGCTGCCGATTTGTATCCCGATGAAGGACTGGCGGTCAGTCACATCTTCGGTCAGCACACGAAATGTTTTACCATTCTCGCATCCTTTCGGATGCGGTGCCTTTAGGTTTTTGTTTTGGTGGCTTTTCCTCCACCTCTGGTTACGACCCAGCAACGTCGGTTCAACTTTCATCGAACCATTCGCCCCCTTCAGCGGGTCCTGTCTAAAGGGTACCACTCGTTTTTATCCGAATGGCTCGAGAAAGCCTCGCAGCCTTCTCTAGCAAAGCCTTTCGGCTTCAACCCAGGGCGTCAATAGGATTAACAGCCGCCTGTCTTTCCCCTCTTCCGTGTGTCACCACATCGGTTGCCGATCCCTTGGTTGGTCTCGAAGGCCGTGACCCTCGCGACGTGGAGAGTTATACGCGAATGCATTTTTAAGATCAATTTTTTATGTGTTTTATTTTTTGAAGAGTTGAAAAAAACTCTTGCGCTAATGGATTTGAATAAGATGCGCCGCTTTCATTGGCGTTTTTGTATCGCAGCAATCGCCGTTTGAATTGATTTTTGCACCTCAAGCACTTCATCTTCGGTTTTGTATTTGTTTCGCGGCCAAAAAAATCCTTTCAGGCCATCTTTTTTCTTGCGCGGGACAATGTGCACGTGCAAATGAGGCACGCTTTGGCTAATGCGATTGTTCATCGCCACGAAAGAGCCTTCCGCTTCAAGCGCAAGTTCAACTGCCTGAGCCAGCAATTGCACGTTCTGAAAGAAGGGCCCGACTAGTTCGGAAGGAAGATCGCCGAGCGTTTCGAAGTGATCTTTTGGGACGAGCAAGCAATGGCCCGGGAACAGTGGGCGATGATCGAGAAAAGCTATTGAACTATCGTCTTCAAAGACAACTGTTGCGCTGACCTCACCATTAACGATTCCGCAAAAGAGACAAGACATTAAGACCTCGCGTTCGACTCAGCCGCTGAAATCGATTTGGATTCGCTTGAGCATCCGGCAGTTTCAGGCGTGTATCGAGAGTTTCGATACGGCGCGGCTGTGCCGTCCGATGTGCGGAAGGGCTTTGCCCTTCCGCAAGCATCTATATGTTTCTGGGGCTGCGCCCCCGGTGTTGCACGTTGAATTAAAACTGGGCATGGCCCGATCTTCGTTCCCGTTTTCGGAAGGGCCCAGCCCTTCCGCACATCAGACGGCACAGCCGTTGCGCCCAGAAGTACTCCAGGCGAAAGAAATATCTTAGGAAACTTTCATTTGAATGAAGCGCTCGCTTCAAGCAGGGTTCACGGCCTTTTGAAAGGCTTTGGTACTTAGGGTATTTAATACTTCGGCTTTTCTCACCCAACCTCGCCGGGCGATCCCAACTCCGTACTTCAAATTATTCAGCGCGCCTGTTGAATGTGCGTCAACGGAAATTGTGAACTTGATCTTTCGTTTGCGTGCCTCGCGCAGCCAGCGCGGTTCCATGTCGAGCCGCCAGGGATCGCCGTTGACTTCGATCGCAGCGCGCGACTCGGCGATCACGTCGAGAATTTTTTCGACGTCGCACTCAAACGGCGGCCGCCGTTCAATCAAACGTCCCAGCGCGTGGCCCCAAATTTTGAATACCGGCTGGCGCATCGCGGTAACGATTCGCTTGGTCATCTTTGCTGAATCCATCTTGTAGCGCGAATGAATGCTGGCAACGATGACGTCAAACTGTTCGAGAATCTTGTCCGGATAATCCAGATGCCCGTCGGCGACGATGTCTGATTCCGTGCCGCGCAGGATCTTTACCTTGACCTTTTCCTGCACTGCGGCAATTTCGTCCCACTGCTGTTTCAAGCGATCAACTGTCACGCCGCCTGCATAAAAAGCTGTCGGCGAATGATCGGTAATCGTGATGTACTTCATGCCCATTGCCTCGGCGGCGCGCGCCATCTCTTCCACCGAATGCTTGCCGTCTGAATAAGTGGTGTGGCAATGGACCATGCCTTGAATGTCGTCAACCGTAAGCAAATCTTCCGGCAGCTTTCCCGCAAGCGCCGCTTCGATCTCGCCTTTGTCTTCACGCAATTCGGGCGGAATGAATTGCATGCCCCAACGTCGATAAAGTTCTGCTTCGGTTTTTGGGGCGGACGCTCGAACGATCGCCCGCGGCGTCGATTTGCCGCGTTTGCTTTTAGCGTTTTCGTTATTGGCGATCTCCTGCAACTTGGCGAGATGCGCTGGCGAACCGGTTTCAGTTAATAACGCCAGGGCGAATTCCGCCGGACGCACCGCAACCAATGAAACTCTCGAGCCGTCGGCCAGATGAACGATGCAACTAGTTTTCGATTGCTCCTCGATCCGCACGATTAGCGGAAATCGCAGAAAGTACTCAACCAGATTCGCCGGCTTGGTAGTCTTTGCAACAACGCGAATCGTGCCGACCGTTTCTTTCCAGCGTCTTAGAGAACCGGCAAATTCGATTTCGAGCTTATCGCCGGCAGTCGCCAGATAGTTCCGAATTTGCTCGGCCGTTGCCAGCGCCCGGTGAAGGTGCAGCCGCTGTTCCTTCTTTTCGCGCTGCCGGTGCTCGGCGAGGGTTTCGAGCAATTTCTGTTCAGTCTTCGCGCCAAAGCCTTTGATGCTTTTGATCTTTCCTGCTTCGGCGGCCGCTTTTAATTCAGCAACGGAAGTGATGCCGAGCGCCTCGTGCAGCACAGCGATTTTGGCGATCGAGAGACCAGGGACGCCGGAAAGTTCGATGATGCCGGGCGGAAAATCTTTCTTTAGACCACGCAGCACCGACGATTCACCGGTTTCGTAAAGCTGTTTGATTTGCGACGCCAGCGCATCACCAATGCCGCGCAATGATGTCAAACGTTCAGCTTTAATGACTGCGGCCAGATCGTCACTCATACCGGCAATCACACGCGCGCCGGTTTGATAAGCGCGAGCTTTGAAGCGATCCTTGCCGCCTTTCAACTCCAAGAGCGCGGCGATTTCCTGCAGCGTCGCGGCGATCGCGAATTTGTCCAGCTTGGGTTTCGGTTTCATTTCAACCGACTAATACAAGATTTGTTTCAAGATTTGATTACGACCCTATTGACGCAAGCGATTGACCTTACCACCGTTGAGCGTGATCCTATTCGACACTGTATTCTCGCGGCTTCGCCGCATCCTGTGCGGAAAGGCTCTGCCTTTCCGAAAAGCCAACACACGAGGGAGGCTATGCCTCATGTTCAGTATTTCCAAAGACACACCTGCGTATTACATCACATCAGTGACAAACAAACGTCTGCCGGTTTTTCAGAAGGCAAAAATGAAGGACTTGGTTTGTAGTGCCCTCAATGAAGCAAGAACCTCCGCAGGACTTTTACTGTTCGCATACGTGATAATGCCTGACCATTTCCATCTTCTTTTGGGAACGGAGCGCAAGCCTTCGGAATGCTTACGGTATGTAAACGGTATTAGCAGCCATCGCGTCATTGAGTTTCTTAAAGAGGGCGGCTACGATTCTTCTTTGGAAAAGCTGCGACACCAACAAGGAAGAAACCGCTATCGCTATTCGCTTTGGGACCATCATCCAAACCTGAAATCAATAACCGATGAGGATGTGTTTATTCAGAAAGCAAATTACATTCATCAGAACCCCGTTAGGGCTGGTTTGGTTGAGGATGCAAAGACTTACCGATGGTCGAGTATTCGGTGTTGGTTAAAATGCATGGAAGAAAATGAACCGCTGTTAATGGATGTGAGTGAAATTCGCTGGCATTCTCGCAAGGCATAGCCTTGCGAAGAATGGGGTGGTTGACCGGAAAGGCAGAGCCTTTCCGCACAGGATGCGGCAGAGCCGCGCGCTACCATTGACGTTTCCCGGCTACTCTAGAAACGCTGAATTCTTTCGAACGGAAGGCAGCAAAGTGGGAGTAGGCCTATAATACTTTCTTACTAAAAAGCCAATCAGGGAACGCCAATGCCAATTGCATCAATCAATCCAACCACCGGCGAAACATTGAAAACGTTTGAGCCTCTGACGAAAGCTCAAATCGAGGAAAAGTTGCAGCGGGCAAGCGACGTGTTTCAAGTGTACCGCGAAACTACATTCGCTGAACGCGCAGCAATGATGACGCGAGCCGCGGAAATCCTTGAAACTGAGAAGCACGATCTCGCGCGCATCATGACGCTCGAAATGGGCAAGCCAATTAAAGGCGCCGTTGGTGAAGCTGAAAAATGCGCCTGGGTCTGTCGCTATTACGCCGAGACCGCGCAGCAGCATCTCGCTGATGAAGTGATTGAAACCGACGCCGCTAAAAGCTATGTCAAGTTTCAGCCGCTTGGACTAGTGTGGGCAGTAATGCCCTGGAACTTTCCCTTCTGGCAAGTCTTCCGCTTCGCTGCGCCGGCGCTAATGGCCGGCAACGTGGGGCTGCTCAAACACGCTTCGAATGTGCCGCAGTGTGCAATGGCCATTGAAGACATTTTTCGACGTGCTGGTTTTCCTGACGGAAGTTTTCAAACATTGCTGGTTGGTTCGGACGCAGTTGAAGCAATTCTAAGGGACAGTCGAGTGGCCGCTGCGACACTAACTGGCAGCGAGCCTGCCGGCCGCAGTGTTGCTGCGATCGCCGGCAGCGAAGTAAAGAAAACGGTGCTGGAACTGGGCGGCAGCGATCCTTTCATCGTTATGCCTTCGGCGAATCTCGAACTGGCAGTGACGACCGCGGTAAAAGCACGCACAATTAATAACGGCCAATCGTGTATCGCTGCCAAGCGCTTTATTGTTAAGCAAGAAATCTATGCCGAATTTGAGAAACGGTTCGTTGAAGAAATGAACGCATTGAAAATTGGCGATCCAATGGACGAGGCTACTGAAATTGGACCGCTCGCGACGGAACAAATCCTTAAAGACGTCGACGAACAAGTCAAGACTTCGGTTGCGGCCGGCGCAATCGTTCTGACAGGCGGAAAGAAACTCGACCGCCCGGGGAATTTCTACGAGCCAACCGTGCTAACAAATATTCCCAAGGACTCGCCTGCTTACTCGGAAGAAATATTCGGCCCGGTGGCGCTTCTGTTTCGCGTCAACGATATCGACGAAGCAATCCAACTTGCCAACGCCACCACCTTTGGTCTCGGTGCGTCTGCCTGGACCAACGATGAAACCGAGCGCGACCGCTTCATCGAAAGCCTGGAAGCCGGCTGCGTCTTTATTAACAGCATGGTTGCATCGGATCCGCGCTTACCTTTTGGCGGAATAAAAAACTCCGGCTACGGCCGTGAACTCGGCGAATTTGGTATCCGCGAATTCGTTAACATCAAGACTGTGTCAATCAATTAAAGATTACTCAACTCGGCTTTGCACAAAAAGTCGTAAAGCTGCATTGTGGGTTAACTAATACAGAACCGGGAGCGGTAGCGACCGGGTCGGCGTCGCGTTAGGTTCAAGACCATTGGAAGCGAGTACTTTCCGGATTGCGTCCCACCTGGAGAGTTTTTGTAGCGCACGTGCGACCCGGTCGCTACCGCTCCCGGTTCTGTCTTCATTGACCCACGACGAGGTACTTTTACCACGCGATCCGCTCGCATTTTGCCTTGCGAGTTAGTTCTTATTGCAGAGCAGCCCGGCTGGTTGAATTCTGAAATTTGGTTTACATATCCCCGCCCGCTCGGTATAAAATATCTTTAGCAGAAACACTTAATAGTTCCTGCTTCCCCCAACATTCCCCCAACTGTACGCCGACACCGCTTCGAACTGTGTCTGGTTCACGACTCTCCTGGAGTAATTCTGCCGGCCGCCTGTGGGCCTGTTTTGTCCGCCTGTCTCAAACTACTGAAGCCAACTCGGGAAGGTAAAAATGAGAACTCAAACCCTGACGACAGACTCATTAAATACAAAATTACTGCTGAAGACGCTCGTAGCTTTTAAGAAAGGCGATTTTTCGGTGCGTCTGCCCGGCGAATGGACCGGCGAGGCCGGAAAGATTGCGGACACACTCAACGACATTATCGAGTTGAGCGACAAGACGGCCAAGGAAGTGGAACGAGTCAGCAAGGTCGTCGGCAAAGAAGGAAAAATAATGCATCGCGCGGCCGTGCCTGCCGCTACTGGTTCGTGGCTGCGGCTGGTCGATTCGACCAACCTCCTAATCGACGACATGGCCCGCCCCACAAGTGAAATGGCGCGCGTGATCGGCGCGGTGGCCAACGGCGACCTTTCAGAACGGATGGCGCTGCAGGTTGATGAACGCCCGTTGAAGGGCGAATTCCTGCGCACCGTCAAAATCGTGAACTCGATGGTGGACCAGTTGAGTTCGTTCGCTTCTGAAGTTACGCGCGTGGCTCGCGAGGTGGGAACCGAAGGCAAACTGGGCGGCGAAGCACAGGTAAAAGGCGTTGCCGGAACCTGGAAGGATCTAACTGACAGCGTGAACTCAATGGCCAGCAACCTGACCAGCCAGGTGCGCAACATCGCCGAAGTTACTACGGCCGTGGCCAACGGCGACCTTTCCAAGAAAATCACGGTCGATGTTAAGGGCGAGATTCTGGAATTGAAGAACACCATCAACACGATGGTGGACCAGTTGAACTCATTCGCTTCGGAAGTTACGCGCGTTGCGCGCGAAGTGGGTACGGAAGGAAAACTTGGCGGCCAGGCTGATGTGCGCGGCGTTGCCGGCACCTGGAAAGATTTGACCGACAATGTGAACTCGATGGCCAGCAACCTCACCGGCCAGGTACGCAACATCGCCGATGTAACGACGGCGGTAGCCAACGGCGACCTTTCCAAAAAAATCACGGTTGACGTTAAGGGCGAGATTTTGGAACTGAAGAACACTATCAACACAATGGTGGACCAGTTGAATTCGTTTGCATCGGAAGTTACGCGTGTGGCGCGCGAAGTAGGCACGGAAGGAAAACTCGGCGGTCAGGCGCAGGTGATTGGTGTTGCCGGAACGTGGAAAGACTTGACCGACAACGTGAATTTCATGGCCGGCAATTTGACCGGCCAGGTACGCAACATCGCCGAAGTAACAACCGCGGTTGCGAACGGTGACCTCTCCAAGAAAATCACGGTCGATGTTAAAGGCGAAATCCTCGAGCTGAAAGACACGATCAACACGATGGTGGACCAGCTCAACGGCTTCGCTTCGGAAGTTACGCGCGTGGCGCGCGAAGTGGGTTCGGAAGGAAAGCTGGGCGGACAGGCTGACGTTAAGGGCGTCGCCGGTACCTGGAAGGATTTAACCGACAGCGTGAACTTGATGGCCGGCAATCTTACCGGGCAGGTCCGCAATATCGCCGAAGTGACCACTGCGGTTGCGAACGGCGATCTCTCCAAGAAAATCACGGTCGACGTTCGAGGCGAGATTCTCGAACTCAAGAACACGATCAATACGATGGTGGACCAGTTGAACGGTTTCGCGTCGGAAGTTACGCGCGTGGCGCGCGAGGTGGGAACGGAAGGTGAACTGGGCGGCCAGGCGGACGTGCGCGGTGTGGCCGGAACCTGGAAGGACCTTACTGACAGCGTGAACTCGATGGCCGGAAACTTGACCGGCCAGGTGCGTAACATTGCGGAAGTCACCACCGCGGTGGCCAACGGTGACCTCTCCAAAAAGATCACGGTCGATGTTAAGGGCGAAATTCTCGAACTCAAAAACACTATCAACACGATGGTGGACCAGTTGAGTTCGTTCGCGTCGGAAGTTACGCGCGTGGCGCGTGAGGTAGGAACTGAAGGACGGCTGGGTGGCCAGGCGCAGGTGATTGGAGTTGCCGGAACGTGGAAAGACTTAACGGACAATGTGAACTTCATGGCCGGCAATCTGACGGGTCAGGTGCGCAACATCGCCGACGTCACCACCGCCGTGGCCAACGGCGACCTCTCCAAGAAAATCACGGTCGACGTCAAGGGTGAGATTTTGGAATTGAAGAACACCATCAACACGATGGTGGACCAGTTGAATTCCTTTGCTTCGGAAGTTACGCGCGTGGCGCGCGAAGTCGGTACGGAAGGAAAACTTGGCGGCCAGGCTGATGTGCGCGGCGTTGCCGGCACGTGGAAAGACTTGACTGACAACGTGAATTCGATGGCCAGCAACCTCACCGGCCAGGTACGCAACATCGCCGATGTAACGACGGCAGTAGCCAACGGCGACCTTTCCAAGAAAATCACGGTTGACGTTAAGGGCGAGATTTTGGAACTGAAGAATACTATCAACACGATGGTGGACCAGTTAAATTCGTTCGCTTCGGAAGTTACGCGTGTGGCGCGCGAAGTAGGAACGGAAGGAAAACTCGGCGGGCAGGCGGATGTGCGCGGCGTGGCCGGAACGTGGAAAGACTTGACCGACAACGTGAACTCGATGGCCAGCAACCTCACCGATCAGGTACGTGGAATAGCCCGCGTCGTGACCGCGGTTGCGAACGGCGACCTGCAACGAAAATTGACGGTCGAGGCAAAAGGCGAGATTGCGGAGTTGGCCGACACCATCAACAACATGACTGACACGCTCGCAACATTTGCCGATCAGGTAACGACGGTGGCGCGCGAGGTCGGTGTCGAAGGCGCGTTGGGCGGACAGGCAAACGTTCCCGGTGCAGCCGGCACCTGGCGCGATTTGACCGACAACGTAAATGGGTTGGCAGCGAACCTCACCACACAGGTGCGCGCGATTGCCGAAGTTTCCACCGCTGTGACGAAAGGCGATCTGACGCGATCGATTACGGTCGAGGCGCAGGGTGAAGTCGCGGCCTTGAAAGACAACATCAACGAGATGATTCTCAACCTCAAGGACACGACGCAGAAAAACATGGAGCAGGACTGGCTGAAAACCAACCTCGCGCGTTTCACCAGAATGCTGCAGGGCCAACGCGACATGACGACTGTGGCACAGATGGTCTTGTCCGAACTGGCGCCGCTGGTCGATGCGCAGCAGGGCGTGTTCTATGTAAACGAAAGTCCAAATGGCCAGCCGGTCATGAAACTGCTGGGCGGTTACGCTTATAAAAAACGCAAGAACCTCGCGAATGAATTCCACGCGGGCGAAGGACTGGTGGGCCAGTGCACGGTCGAGCGCGAACGAATCCTGGTGACCAACGTTCCCAACAACTATGTTTACGTTAGCTCCGGGCTGGGTGAGGCGCCGCCTAATAATATCGTGGTGCTGCCGGTTCTGTTTGAAGGTGAAGTCAAGGCTGTCATCGAGCTTTCCACTTTCCAAACTTTCAACGATACGCATCTCACTTTCCTCGACCAGTTGACTGAAAGTATCGGCATCGTGCTGAACACCATCGCGGCCAACACGCGAACTGAAGATTTGCTGCAACAATCCCAGTCGCTCGCAGCCGAACTTCAAAGCCAGCAGGACGAGCTCAAGAAAACCAACGAACAACTCGAGCAGCAAGCGGAATCGCTGCGCGAGTCGGAAGAATTACTGAAGAGCCAGCAGGAAGAGTTACAACAGACCAACGAAGAGTTGCAGGAGAAAGCGGCATTGCTGGCGCGGCAGAAAGCTGAAGTGGAAGCCAAGAACCGCGAAGTCGAAGAAGCGCGTTGGGAGATGGAGGAAAAAGCGGAGCAGTTGGCGCTCACCTCGAAATACAAATCAGAGTTTCTCGCCAACATGTCCCACGAGCTGCGCACGCCGCTCAACAGCATGCTAATTCTTTCGCGTCAGCTTGCTGAAAACAATGACGAGAATTTGACCGGGAAACAGGTGCAGTTTGCTGAAACAATTCACTCTTCCGGATCGGATCTGCTGTCGCTGATCAATGACATTCTTGATTTGTCGAAGATTGAATCCGGAATGATGGGCATCGAAGTTTCAGATGTAGCCATCGACGAGATTGCCGACCAGTTGCAAAGAAGTTTCCATCAACTGGCGCAGGATAAGAACCTCGAGTTCCTGATCGAACGCGACGAGCGTCTGGAGTCGACGCTGCGCACAGACGATAAGCGCTTGCAGCAGGTACTCATGAACCTGCTTTCGAATGCGTTTAAGTTTACCGAGGAGGGGAAGGTTATTTTGAGGATAGCGCCCGCGGCGAAGGATGAAACCTACCATCTCGAATCGCTGAATCGCGCGGGCGATGTTGTCGCGTTTTCGGTGAGCGACACCGGCATCGGCATTCCTACGGAAAAGCAGCGCATCATTTTTGAACCTTTCCAACAGGCCGATGGCACCACCAGCCGCAAGTACGGCGGCACCGGCCTTGGCTTATCGATCAGCCGCGAAATTGCACGCCTGCTTGGCGGCGAGATACGAATGCTTTCAACACCGGGCGAAGGCAGCACGTTCACTTTTTATCTGCCGCGCAATTACGTCCCGGCTGGAGCAATGACTGCGCCGTCGCGGCAGCAGAGGAGCGACGCGAAAGAAGTTGCGGCAGCCTGGACGCCCGTGAATTCTTTTGACAGCGAAACCATGGCGTTAATGGCCAGCGAGTCGTCCGCGCTGCTCGATGATCGCAACGAGATTCAAAGCGGCGATCGCGTGGTGTTGATAGTTGAGGACGACATTAGTTTCGCCGGCATCCTGTTGGATCTCGCGCGCGAGAAAGGATTCAAAGCGTTGGTCGCAACCAATGGAATGGCGGCCCTGGCGCTGGCCCAGAAGTACAAGCCCGCGGCAATTACGCTGGATATCCGCCTACCGGATCGCGATGGCTGGCAGGTGCTGGATCGTCTGAAGCATGACCCGGCGACGCGGCACATTCCGGTGCACATCATTTCGGTAGAAGAAGAACGACAGCGCGCATTGAAGCAAGGTGCGTTTAATCACGTGCAGAAACCAGTCACGCGCGAAATCCTTGTTAAGGCATTTGACGACATCGGAGATTTCGCCGAGCGACCTGTCAGGAAACTGCTGGTCGTCGAAGACGATGATGTACAGCGCATGAGCGTGGTGGAACTGATTGGCAACGGCGACGTGAAAACTACCGCCGTGGCGACCGGCAACGAAGCGCTCGCCATTCTAAAAGACGAACGATTCGACTGTATGGTCCTGGATCTAAAACTTCCGGACATGAGCGGGTTCGATCTGATCGAGAAGTTGCAAACTGATCTCGGTCGGTACGATTTGCCAATCATCATTTACACCGGCAAGGAGTTGACCCGCAAAGAAGAGTTGCACCTGAAGAAAGTGGCGGACGCAATCATCGTCAAAGAAGCTAGTTCGCCGGAAAGACTGCTCGCGGAAACGGCGTTGTTCCTGCATCGCGTTGAGGCGGATTTGCCCGAGCCCAAACGTCGCATGCTGGAAAAGTTTCATCGCAACGATCCCGTTTTGGCGGGACGTAAGGTGCTGGTAGTTGACGACGACGTACGAAATATCTTCGCGCTGACCAGCGCGCTCGAAGCCCACAACATGGAAGTGATTCACGCGGAGAATGGACAGGAAGGCATCGATCTTTTGCAGTCCAGCCCCGGCGTCGAAGCCGTTTTGATGGACATCATGATGCCCGAGATGGACGGCTATGAAGCAATCACTGCAATTCGCCAGATGGACGAGTTCAAACAACTTCCAATAATCGCGCTGACGGCAAAGGCCATGAAAGCGGATCGCGATCATTGCCTGGAAGTTGGCGCGTCAGACTATATCTCCAAGCCGCTGGACATCGATCAACTGCTGTCGCTGTTGCGAGTCTGGCTTTACAAACCGGAAGAAACCCAGTGAGTACAGTCCAGCGAGCAGTAGACAAAGTGGAAGACATCGAGATTGGTTTGTTGCTCGAAGGGCTTTACCGTGTTCACGGTTTTGATTTCCGCGATTACTCGCGCGCCTCAATCAAGCGGCGCATCTACGAGTTGTTGCGCGCGGAAAAGCTCGACACCGTTTCCGCTTTTCAAAGTAAGATCCTGCATGACAATGCCTGCCTCGAACGTTTTCTGCTGGGAGTTTCGGTGCATGCAACGTCAATGTTTCGCGACCCGAGCTTCTATCTTACTTTTCGCAAACGAGTGGTGCCGCTGCTCAGGACTTATCCTACGGTGCAGATTTGGATTGCCGGCTGCTCGACGGGAGAAGAGGTTTATTCGCTGGCAATCCTACTTGAAGAGGAACGGCTTTACGGAAAATGTCGCATCTACGCGACGGACATCAGCCAGGCGGTATTGCGTCGCGCGCGCGATGGAATTTTTCCGCTCGCGGCCATGAGGGATTACACCAGCAACTATCATCAGGCCGGCGGCGCGCATGAGTTTTCTGATTACTACACAGCGCAATACGACCACGTGATCTTTAGTTCCGCGCTGCGAAAAAACGTCGTGTTCTCGGAACACAACCTGGCGACCGACGGCAGCTTTAACGAGTTTCAAGTGATCCTGTGTCGCAACGTCATGATCTATTTCAATAAAGATCTGCAGGCGCGGGTGCACAATTTGCTGTACGACAGTTTGAGCATGTTCGGAGTTTTTGGTTTGGGCAATAAGGAGTCTTTGAAGTTTACGCCGCGAGAAACACTTTATGAACACCTGAACGAGAAGGACAAACTCTATCGAAAGGTTGCGTAAGCCGAGTTTCAAGTTCCAGGTTTCAAGTTTCAAAAACTGAGCCACTTCGAATTGGGAAACTCTGAAACTGAACTTGAAACCTGAAACTTGAACCTTGAAACTTGAAACTAACTCGATGGCATCTGAAATCGTAGTCGTAGGAACTTCAACCGGCGGACTGAAAGCATTGCAGACTTTGCTTTCCGGTTTGACCGCAGACTTTCGCTTGCCTGTGGTTATCGTTCAGCATCGCGGCAGCACCTCGGAAAACGGATTGTGTGAATTCCTGGCACAGTCGAGTCGTTTGCCGGTTACGGAACCCGAAGACAAAGAGCCGGTGATGTCCGGCCGCGCGTACCTGGCGCCGCGTGACTATCATTTGCTGATTGAGAATGGCAGCTTTGCTTTGTCAGTTGACCCCGCAGTCGCTTATGCGCGGCCCTCGATCGATGTGCTGTTTGAGTGTGTTGCCGATGAATATGGCGAGAAAGCGATTGGCGTAATTTTGACGGGCGCAAACAATGACGGAGCGCGCGGTCTGGCAAAAATAAGTTCGCAGGGCGGCGTGACGTTGGTCGAGAATCCGGAAACCGCCGCCAGTCACGAGATGCCGCGCGCGGCGTTGGCCCAAACAAGAGCGGACTGGGTTTTGCCGCTTGAAGAGATAGCTCCCTGTCTGAACAAACTGGTTAGCGCCGTGGCGGTCCATTATGGAAGCTGAAGAACGGATCAACATATTGATGGTTGATGACAGCCCGACAAATTTGTTGGCGCTGCAATCGATCCTTGGTTCTCCAGATAGAAATCTTGTCAGTGCCGCTTCCGGCGATGACGCGCTGCGTTATCTTCTCGACAACGAAGTGGCGGTCATCCTGATGGACGTTTACATGCCGGGCCTCGACGGTTTGGAAACTGCGGAATTAATTCGCGGGCGTGATCGATCGCGTGACATACCAATCATCTTTCTAACAGCCGACAGCACCGGCGGTCGTCACCTAAGCCGCGGTTACTCGCTGGGCGCCGTTGATTACATTGTTAAGCCAATTGAGCCTGACATTCTACGATCCAAGGTTGCCGTCTTTGTTGAATTGTTCAAGAAAACTGAGGAGATAAAACGACAGGCGCAGCTACTAAAAGAAAAAAACCTCGAGCTCGAGAACGCAAACCTGGCGCGTTTGAAGATGCTTATCGACCTGGGACAGGAACTTACTTCCGAACGCGATCCCTGGCACGTGCTGGAAAATTTCTGCCGCTCGGCGCGGCAGATTGTTGAAGCACAGGAAGCCGCAGTTGGTCTAATCGACTGCGATGGCAAGGCCTTGCAATACTTTTTTCGCTGCGGCGCCGATGGCGATAACGCCTCGGGCAGTGGCGCTCCCAAAGTCCTCACGCGGGCTTTGAAGCATCTGCTCAAAGAAGGTCGTCCGCTGCGGTTGAATGATTCCGATGATTTGCTGCGCGACAGAGGCAAAACATCTGAACTGGTGCATTCCTTTCTGGGAGCCCCAATCGTTTCGGCAAATACGATATGCGGCTGGGTTTACCTGCTGAATAAGCCGAACGCTGAAGATTTTTCAGAAGCCGATGAGCGCCTCGCTGCGACACTCGCAACGCAGGTTGGCATCGCTTACGAAAACGCCGTGCTCTACAGCGAGGCGCAACGTCATGCGACTGAGTTGCAAATCGAGATTGCAGAGCGCAAACAGGCTGAAGAAGAACGCGCGCAACTTTTGGTGCGCGAACAAGCCGCGCGCGAGGAAGCCGAGCAGGCGAATCGCACCAAGGATGAATTTCTGGCGACACTTTCCCACGAACTGCGAACACCGTTGACAGCGATTCTGGGTTGGAGTCATTTGGTGCGCACCGGAAGTCTGGATAAGTCACAATTAAATCGGGCCGTGGAAACAATCGAACGCAACGCGCGGTCACAGTCTCAGTTGATCGACGACCTGCTGGACGTTTCGCGCATCATCACCGGCAAGCTGCAAATCGAGCCGATTAAGATTGACGTCTGCACCGTAGTCGAATCCGCCATCGATGCCGTGCGGCCATCGTTCGAAGCAAAGAACCTTCGCTTCAAAACGTCGCTGGCCACTAAAGGATGCGTGGTTGCGGGAGACGCGAATCGTCTGCAACAGATCTTCTGGAATCTTTTCAGCAACGCGATCAAGTTTACTCCCGAAGGCGGGTCCGTGCGGGTTGAGGTTAAAGAAAAGAAACAGCACGTTTGGGTTGCAGTCACCGATTCCGGTTCAGGCATTACTGCGGAGTTTCTGCCTTACATTTTTGACCGGTTCAGGCAGGCTGACGGTTCCACCACCAGAATGCACGGCGGATTGGGACTTGGGCTTTCGATCGTGAAACATCTGGTGCAGCTTCACGGCGGCAACGTCGACGTGAAGAGCGACGGCAAAGATAAAGGCTCAACATTTACCGTGATGCTGCCGCTAGTCTCAAGCAGTGCGTCGCTGGCTCCGGACGAAACGGCTGCGGTTGAAGCGAATGGCAACGGTGTCGCGCCCGGCTTCTTAAAAATTTTGAAAGGACTGCGCATCCTGGTCGTTGATGATGAAGCGGACTCGCGCGATTTGGTCAGCGCAATCCTGACGCGCTGTGGCAGCGACGTGAATTGCTGTGAATCGGCGGCCGAGGGAATGAAGGCCTTTAAGACCTGGAAACCGGATTTGCTGGTGAGCGACATCGGAATGCCGGTCGAGGATGGTTACAGTCTAATCACAAAACTGCGCAAACTGAAAACTAAGCGCGCAAAGGAAATGCCTGCGGTTGCCCTCACTGCTTATGCAACCAAAGAGGACCAGGAGCGCACGCTTTCATCAGGATTTCAAATGCACGTTGCCAAACCCATTGATCCTGAGAAACTGATAACATCCATCGCCAGGGCGATGGGCAGCAAAGTTTGAGACTTATTGGTCCAATAGATTGAGAGTGGCTCCCGCTGCGGAATGCGCGCTGTCAGATTGTTCCTGTTAGCGGCCAAACTATTATTTGAGCGATCAAATACGCTGGGGCCCATTAATTATGGCGCATAAAAAGCACAAAGAATTTGATGAGGCGGTTTTCACCGAGATCTGCAATAACTCGCTTGAGGAGCTGTCTGAGGCTGTCAAAAGGACTCAAGTCGACTGGGAAACCAAGGAGGTTACTCTTTTAGAATATCTGTTGAAGAAGGTCCAGCAGTTTTGTGGGGTTGAAGAGGGATTTAAGTTTGAAGATCTCACCGGTTATCCGCAGTCTGTTCAAATAAAGCAAAAAATAATTGGCATCGTCGATTTTGATTCAGTTCATGAACACCCAACCATGGTGTTCTTTTATAAGCAACCAATAATTGAGGAATATATTAAAAAGGCAATTGGCGAGAAACCGGGAATGAACTCAGATGCAATTTAAAGAGATCTGGGCAATTACCAATATCGAAACCATTGCTTTCAAGTCTTCTATTCGTGAACTTAAGCGTTTGCGTACCCTGTATGGCGGTAGGCGTTGGATGAAGCGCAAAGCCGTCGCAAGAGTTCGGCTCTTTGATGACACGATACATGAAGCTGAAGTACACTGGTATGAAGCGCACAGCATCGGCAAGAAGGATGTCAAAATTAAGAGATTGCTGGATTAAGAACTATGAATCATTGGAATATCGACTCACAAGTCGTCGGTTGTATAAGCAATAAGGATTATGAGGCGTCGTTGCAATTACGTAAGTATTATAAAGTAATCCAAGATGATAAAGCTGCGAAGCATGGATATCTGAGAGTAGTAGATGAATCAGGTGATGATTATATCTATCCTGAGCATTATTTTGCTCAAGTCGAACTGCTTCGTGATTTGGAAGAAGCTTTGTTAAAAGCTTCTTAGGTTATCAACTCGGCGGAATTTAAGTATCCCTCAACCCGCTAGTGGCCCTTGGTTTTCCCACCAATTGAAGTACGAGGGTTTTTCGTGCGCTTCCGTCAGCCTTGGGTTTTTTTGCTGCCGCAGCGGACTTCCCTTTTTATGTTCGGAGCGACCGTGAACTTCAGGTGTTTCCCCGCGCATGATTAGTTTCCGCTTTCAATCTCTCAAATACAGGAAGGGCAATCACCAAACCCATGACCATAATTGATTACTTCTCGCATCTCGCGCGCCTTAAATCCGCATCCATCTTTCTGCGCCTGATTTTGGCGCCGCTGCTGGCGCTGGCTTGTCTGAACGCCGGCTCGACGGCAACGGGCCAGGTCAACTGGGATCTTTTGCAGTCGCTTCATTGGCGCAACATCGGGCCATTTCGAGGCGGCCGCACCCGCGCAGTGGCCGGCGTGCCCTCGCAACCAAACGTTTTTTATGTCGCGCAGGTGAATGGCGGTGTTTTCAAGACGACTGATTATGGCCGCACCTGGTTTCCAATCTTCGACGATCAACCCACCGGCTCCGTCGGTTGCATTGCCGTAGCGGCGTCAAACCCAAATATTATTTATGTCGGCAGTGGCGAAGGTTTACAGCGACCCGACCTTTCCGTCGGCGATGGTATCTACAAATCCACCGACGCAGGAGAAACCTGGACACATTTGGGATTGCGCGATGGACAACAGATTCCGCAAATAGCCGTCGATCCGAAGAATCCCGATCGTCTTTTAGTCGCCGTTGCCGGTCACCCGTATGGGCCAAATGAAGAACGCGGCATTTTCCGTTCGACCGATGGGGGAAAGACTTTCGAAAAGGTCCTCTACAAAGACGAGAACACGGGCGCCGCCGACGTGCTGATCGATCCGTCGCATCCGGACGTTGCCTATGCCTCGCTTTGGGAAGCGCGTCAAGGCCCGTGGGAGAACGCTGCTTGGAATGGAACGGGTGGTGGAATATTCAAATCGACTGACGGCGGCAAGAATTGGAAGCAGCTGAGCAAGGGGTTGCCCGCTGGAATAATCCAAGCAAACTTGAGCATTTCAGCGAGCTCATCCAAACATTTGTTCGCCTCGGTCGCTTCACCGGACGCAGTCAAACTCTACGCGTCGGATGACGGTGGCGACAACTGGAAGGTTGCAACGAATGACACGCGTCCCGCCGGGCGTATCGGCGGCGGCGACCTTCCCGTCCCGCGCATCGATCCTAAGGACCCCGATGTCATCTACGTCGCCAGCACTGTCTGTTGGAAATCCAGCGATGGCGGCAAGACCTGGATCGGCTTTCGTGGTGCGCCCGGCGGTGACGACACACAAAACATTTGGATCAATCCAAACAACACGGAAATTATTTTGCTTGGCTATGATCAGGGCGCGATCATTACCGTGAATGGCGGCAAGTCATGGAGTAGTTGGTACAACCAATCGACAGCGCAGCTTTATCACGTCGGAGCCGATAACGCTTTTCCCTATCGGCTTTGCAGTGGCCAGCAGGAGAGCGGTTCAGTTTGCATCGCGAGTCGCGGCAACGACGGCGAGATAACTTTCCGCGAATGGCATCCGGTCAGCGCGGAGGAATACGGTTTCGTTACTCCGGATCCACTCGACGCGGACATCGTGTATGGCGGCAAACTAACCCGTTATGACCGGCGCACGGCGCAGGCACAAAACATTTTACCCAAGGTATTTCGCGGGCCCGACTTTCGCATGTTGCGGACTCAGCCGGTGATTTTTTCGCCTCTCGATCCGCACGTTCTGTACTTCGCCGCCAATACGTTATGGAAGACGAGAGACGGTGGGCGAAACTGGCAGCAGATTAGTCCCGACCTGACGCGCAGGACTTTTGAACTTCCCGCGACGATTGGTAAGTATCGCTCGCAACCAACTGCGCAACCGACCCAGCGTGGTGTTATCTATTCCGTCGCGCCTTCGCCGCTGGACATCAAACGCATCTGGGCAGGGACAGACGACGGCCTGGTCCATCTGACTGCGGACGGTGGCGCCCACTGGTCCAATGTCACACCGACGCAGCTTAAAGCCTGGCAGAAGATCTCGATCATCGACGCCAGTCATTTCAAACCCGGCACAGCCTACGCTGCGGTAAACACGCTGAGGCTCGATGACCTGCGACCGCACATCTATCGCACGCGTGACTCAGGCGCAACCTGGACCGAAATCACCAACGGTATTCCGAACAACGAGAATGTAGATGTGGTGCGCGAGGACCCCGAACGCGAGGGATTGCTTTTTGCCGGCACGGAACGCGCTGTTTACGTTTCGTTTGACGACGGCGATCACTGGCAGTCGCTGCGGCTGAATATGCCTGCCAGTTCTGTTCGCGATTTGATTATTAAAGGTGACGATCTTTGTGTGGCAACGCACGGGCGCGGCTTCTGGATTCTCGACGACATCACGCCGCTGCGGCAGTTGGAAACCAAAGTGACCACTGCCGGCGCCTATCTTTTCCGACCGCAAACCGCGACACGCGTGCGCTGGAACATGAACACCGATACGCCGCTGCCGCCGGACGAACCCGCGGGTGAAAATCCGCCGGATGGCGCAGTGATTGATTACTATCTTGGAACTACGCCTTCAGGTCCAGTGACTTTGGAAATTCGTGACGCTGCCGGCCAAATTGTGCGGCGCTATTCCAGCGCTGATCCAATTCCTGCAATCGATCCGATGCTGGCGGTCCCCACTTACTGGGTGCGTCCGCCGCAAGGGCTTTCCAGCGCTAAGGGTATGCATCGGTTTTTATGGGACATGCACTATCCGGCAGTTCCCGGCGAAAAACCTTCGTATCCAATTGCCGCCGTTTATCGCAACACGGCGCCTGACTTCACCTCACCATGGGTGATGCCGGGCAGGTACACCGTCGTGCTAAACGTAAACGGGAAAAGTTATACCCAAGCTCTTGTCGTGAAGATGGACCCGCGCGTTAAGACGCCGGCTCGGGATCTCGCTGAGCAATTCAGGTTGTCGAAACAACTGTACGATACGTGGGTCGCCTTCAACGTGATAACGAATCAGTCCAACCCAATAAGCAAACAGCTCGCCGACCTGCGCTCGACTGCAAAGACTGACGAGGTCAAAGCTCAGATTGATGCTTTTGTGCAAAAGGTTAATGCGGTAGTTGGCGCCGAAGTCGCTCGGGCAGATCTGGCTAATAAGTTGACGGCTCTAAGCGCGCTCGCCAGACTGAAAGCGCTCTTCGGAATTCTTCAAGAGGTAGACGCAGCGCCAACGCCGCAAGTCGTCGTCGCCGTTACTCAGTTACAAACAGATGCGCAGTCGCTGCGGACTCGCTGGCAAGCACTGACGACGCAGGACATCGTCACGTTAAATCAACAACTGCGAGCAGCGGGCTTGGCGCCGATCAATTTGGAAGAACAGAAATAAGATCGGTGATTGGTGGATTCAACTTTTAAGTGCAACAGTGAAATTCGCTTTCGCTCCAGCAGAGCGAGATGTTTATAGCTATGAACGCACCCCAAAAGAATCTCGCTCCGGTAGGAGCGAAACGCGGCAGCAGACCGATAGCCCGGCCGGGCCGGTCAAAGCGGTTGCGCTCCTCCGGAGCTAGGTGGCAAAGGAAAGGAGCACCAGGCTATAAACATCTCGCCCCGCTGGGGCGAAGTGCAAACAATTTCGGTGCACTTCCAACTTGAATCCACGATTGACTAGGCGAGCATGTAAGTAGTTTTGAGTTATCGCTCATCGTCCTCGAAATCAAACTGGCGACCCCTTACTCAACTCGCAACTGGCTATGCCGTCTGATGTGAGGAAGGGCTCTGCCCTTCCGGAAATTCTTCTATGATTTTGGGGCTATGCCCCTGATTGTGGGGGCGCAGCCCCTGGGATTTCCAAAGAGTTGAACGGTGGGGCATAGCCGCCACCGCACATCAGACGGCAGAGCCGCGCCTGATCTACGGCTGATGCCGGGCGACTGCCCCGTCGCGAATCTTGATCACATCCTCGAAACGCGTATCATGCAAAAGAATATCTATGAACAGCCTGCCCATCACGCCCATCCAGTCGCCTACCTCTCTGTACATCAAGCTGGGTGAATCAGGTTCTTGGGAGGCTGAGTGCATCAGCAATGGTACTCTTCGGCTCGGCTATCGAGAGCTACCACACGATCTTTGTAATGGCGCACGTTGGTCTGAGACGGAGAAATACGCCGTCGCTTTCAGCAAAGACCAAGGTGCCGCAACTCGCCATATCAACCAAGTACGCCTTTTTTACGAAGCGCCATCAACGACGCTTTGGATCACATTTCAAGCTGATCGATTATGGTGGTGCTTCGGCGCGCCTGGGATTGAGCTACTGGAGGACGGAACAAAGCGGCGTCAGACAACAGACGGGTGGCACGATTGCGATGTCAAAGGAAAGCCTCTTTATAAGGCATTCCTGAGCGGAAAATTGCTTGCTACTCAAGGATTCCAAGGCACGATTTGCTCGGTTAACGAGCATAGCTACTTGCTACATAAGATCAACGGCACTGTTGAACCTCATGTTTCGGCAGCGCAGGACGCTTTGCAGGCACTCGTCACGGCCATGGTGCCAATAATCAAGAGGCTTCATCCGAAAGATTTGGAAGTCCTGACAGATCTTATTTTTCGGCAAACAGGCTGGAACCGTACGGGCGTTGCTGGAGGAATAGAGAGAGACATTGATCTTGACTTGCTGTCCCCCGTCACTGGTGAGCGCATCGCAGTCCAAGTAAAATCCCGCGCATCGGAACGAGAGTATCTTGATTATCGCAATAAGTACGCAGACATGCGAGGTTACACGCGCTTCTACTTCGTCACCCACTCTCCGACAGCCAGGCTTGAGACAATGGCCCTGGCAGCCGACGATCAGAGTTTTGTGTTTTGGGGGCCTCAGGAACTTGCGTCATATGCGGCACGTAACGGGCTTGTAGGATGGTTGCTTGATAAAGCTAGCTAGCGTGCCTTGTAGCAACCCGGTGCACTTCCATCAATTAACTGCAGCCCATCACCCCTCGCAGAAGAACTTGTCGAAGTCTTGACGAAGCCTTTCGCAGTCGCTACTGTTTTGTTATGAGCACCGAAAAACTTATTGCAGACGCGATGGCGCTTCCGCTTTCAGAACGAGTCTCACTCGCTCAGGCCCTTTGGGAGAGCATTGATGCTGGCCTGCCAGACGCGAATGAACGCAACTGCCGTTGCGGAGGCTATTCGTCGCGACAAGGAACTTTCGTCAGGCGACGTAGCTGGTCGCACACATGAAAAAGTCATGCAAGCGGCGCGCACGTGCTCGAATGCGACTGATCTATTATCCCCACGCCTAAGGTGAACCAATTGAGAAAGCGCAATATTAGGAACTCGATAAAATGCGCCCGCTCAGAGAACTCAGAAATATGACAATAACAATTACCCTGCCACCGGAAGTTGAAGAATCGGTGAAATCACAAGCGAACAAAGAAGGAAAGCCGCTGGAGGATTACGTCGAGTCGCTCGTTGAGGAGGGTTCCAGGAGGCGGGACCGTATCGATCTGCTGGCAGAGAAATCTTTTGATGAAATCCTGGCGCCGTTCCGCCAAAGTGTCGAGGACAGCGGCATGAGCGATGAAGCACTTGACGCCCTATTCACTGAAGCGCGAAAGGAAGCTTCTCGCGCAAGGAAGGAAAAGGGCAGCTGAGTGGCGAAGCAGCGAGTCGTCCTTGACTGCAATGTGCTATTACAAGCGGCAGCGCGACAGAAAAGCGTTGCCGCTAGTTGTTTGGCTCTAGCTGAAAAGGGTCTGATCCAGCTTTTTGTCAGCAAGGAAATTCTTTTGGAGATCGAGGACGTGCTCAACCGCCCCGAAGTGCGCGCGTGTTTTCCCAACCTGAGCGATGAGATCGCAGGTGCGTTCCTCAAGCGCTTACAAAACTTCAGCGATTTTGTATCCAACGTTCCAATGACATTCAGATACGCCCGTGATGAAGATGATGAATCTTACATAAACCTGGCGGTCGAGGTCGGCGCCGATTTTATCGTAAGTCGCGATAGGGACCTGCTGGATTTGATGAAATGCTACACAGACAACTGCAAAGAATTTCGCCAACGCTTCAGAACACTTAAAGTCATTGAGCCCATCGATCTACTGAAAGAGATCGAAGGTTAGATTTCTGCCGGGAGCTGTTGCAACCGCATAAGAATCCAATGAAGGAGAAACTTCAATGATCATCGATACCGGAAACACGGCTTTCATGCTGCTCTGCTCCAGCCTGGTAATGCTGATGACGCCGGGGCTGGCGTTTTTCTACGGCGGTCTGGTTGGACGCAAGAATGTGCTGGCGATAATGATTCAGAGTTTCGTTTCCATGGGTTGGACCACGGTGCTGTGGTGGGCGTTTGGTTTCTCACTTTGCTTCAGCGGCGATCTAAAAAGCGGCACAGACTTCTTCGGCATCCTTGGTAACTTCAACTGGGTCTTTCTTCGCGGGATTACTCTGGACACACCGTCTTTGATTAACCCGTCGATCCCGATGATTGTTTTCTGCGCTTATCAGATGATGTTTGCCATCATCACACCGGCGCTGATTACCGGCGCGTTTGCGAATCGCGTCACGTTCAAAGCGTACATGCTGTTTCTCACCGGCTGGCTCACGCTCGTCTACTTCCCATTTGTGCACATGGTTTGGGGTGGCGGCATCATGGCGAGTTGGGGCGTGCTGGATTTTGCGGGCGGCATCGTGGTCCATAACATCGCCGGTATCGCCGCACTGGCGTCGGTGCTCTACGTTGGCCGGCGTAAAGTTCCGGACAGTGGGCCACACTCCATTCCGTTGGTGGCGCTGGGCACGGGCATGCTTTGGTTTGGCTGGTACGGCTTCAACGCGGGCAGCGAGTTTCGCGTTGACTCAGTAACCGCTGTTGCGTTTCTGAATACCGACCTTGCCGCTAGTTTCGCGGCGATCGCCTGGCTTTGCATAGACTGGATGACGACGAAGAGGCCGAAGTTTCTTGGTTTGTTAACCGGCGCCGTGGCGGGTTTGGCTACGATCACGCCGGCTGCGGGTTATGTTTCACCGGCAACGGCCTGCTTGATTGGAATCGTTGCGGGCGTAGTTTGCTTTTATGCCGTGGCGTTGAAGAATAAACTCCGTTGGGACGACGCGCTTGATGTTTGGGGTGTGCACGGTGTTGGCGGTTTTCTCGGCATCGTTCTTTGCGGCATCTTCGCTACCACCTTATTTAATCCCGCAGGTGTCGATGGTCTGCTGCGCGGCAATACGCATTTCTTCCTGGTCCAACTCGGCGCGGTTTTGCTTTCGTCAATTTGGGCGTTTCTTTTCACTTACGGCATGCTTTGGATCATCGATCGGATCACTACAGTGAAAGTCGATGAAGCCGGGGAGCTTGAGGGACTAGATATGGCCATTCATGGAGAGGCGGCCTACGTGGAAAGCATTTGACAAAATTATTGAGGTGGAATGCAGATGAAGATTGCATTGAAGTATGGACT
This sequence comes from Pyrinomonadaceae bacterium, assembly GCA_030841085.1. Lineage (GTDB taxonomy): Bacteria > Acidobacteriota > Blastocatellia > Pyrinomonadales > Pyrinomonadaceae > PSRF01. The sequence goes on along the minus strand of JAVEDP010000027.1, from coordinate 23,478 downwards.
GCTGATCACTCTCGTGGTCGTGCTTTGGATAGTGAGTGTTCGCCTGTGGCTGGGAATGGGTGCCGCTCCGCAAGGCCAGATCATTTCCGGAGTTCTTTTTAACGCGACGGCAATCGTTGCAATTTTTTTGGGAATGAAGGAGCGAAAGAAAGCACTAGGCGGCGCACTTGGCTTTAAAGAAGGCGTGAAAACAGGCATGGCGATTTCGCTGGTCTACGCGATCTCTGCCTGCCTTTTCTTTATGATCGAGTATCTGATTGCCGGACCACGACTCATATTGAGCGAGGCCGGGCCGCAAAAAACGGCGCTGTGGCAGGTAGTAGTCGTGGCTTACGCTGGATTGTTTTTTGGCTCGCTAATATTCGGTTTGATCTATTCAACGCTGATCGCTTTTTTCCTGGCGAGGCGGTTGGGACGCGACTCGACAGAAATTATTTAGAAGCGTTACGGCACCAGCACGACCTTGCCGATGTTCTTGCGCGCTTCCATGTAAGCGTGCGCCGCTCCTGCCTGATCGAACGGAAAGACTTTGTCGACGTGAGGTCGAATCCAACCGTCATTAATTCCCTGCATGATCTCCTGCACCCATTCAGCAACCTTCTCCGGCTCATGCCACATGTGACCGAGATTTAAACCAAACACGCCGCGGTTCTTGCCTAGCAAACCGAGCGGATGAAACCGCGGCATTTGCGCCGCCGCTTTTACCATTTTCAGCTTGCCCTTCAAACCATTCGCCGATGCGGTGGAAACTCCAAACATGCCGAGCCGTCCGGTTGTTCTCAACGCCTTATAACTCTTTTTCCAATGGCCGCCGCCAATCGGATCGATAACCAATTCGACGCCGCGTCCGTCGGTCATCTGTTTCAGCGCCGGCAACCAATCCTGATTGCGATAGTCGATCGGGTGGTCCAAGCCGCGTTCTCGCAGAAAATCATGCTTGCCCGGGCTAGCCGTGCCGTAAGTTGTGGCGCCGATGTGTTTCGCGATATCGAGCGCGGCCAAGCCGACTCCACCGCCCGCGTTATGAATCAAAACGGACTCGCCTTTGCGCAGCCCGCCCATCACCACCAACAACGCCCAGGCTGTCAGGTAATTCACCGGAACAGCTGCCGCCTCTTCAAAGCTGAGCGACTCGGGTTTGGGAAAAAGTTGCCGCTCTTCGACGACTACTTTTTCCGATTGACCGCCGAAATGCGTCATCGCCACGACCGGTTTGCCAATCAACGAGCGATCGACAGTTTCTCCGACCGACTCGACGACTCCTGCAATTTCATAACCCATCACGCAAGGCTTTGCTGGTCCATCCGGGTAAAGTCCCTGACGCGCCATTATGTCGGCGAAATTCAAGCCTGCCGCGCGCACGTTCACGACAACGTCGCCGGGTTTCGCCTGCGGGTCAGGTGACTCCTGCACCTCGAGAACTTCAGTGCCGCCGTTTTTTGTAGTTACGATTTGCCGCATCATAGTGCCATAGACTTTAGTCAGTGCTGTTACATTGGCACAACTTCAGCGGTTGACTGTATCGCAAGCAAGAGATTTTGCAACATTGCTAATACGGGTGATCCGTGCCCCGCCTTTACAGCGCCCGCAAAGAAAGATAATTCGTATGACATGTCAGCGCCGCCAACCGCATACTACCACCGCAACCTTCCTCACTGGCACCCGCCTGAAGTACCTATCTTTTTTACATGTCGCTTGTCGGGCTCTTTGCCCGCAAAGGTGATGCAGGAGTTGAAATCTATGCAAAGGTTACTTGCTAGAGAGATCTCAACCCTATCAGAAGTCGAACAACAAGTCCGTCGCGTCCACAACTTTAAGAAGATCTTCGCGAGAATCGACGTGACACTGGACAAAGCGAGTAGCGGACCGTTGTGGTTAGCGAAAACTGAAATTGCCTTGATGGTCGAAAACACCCTGCTATCCAAATATGCAGCGCTCTATAAGCTCTGGGCTTATGTAGTGATGGCGAATCATATGCATTTCCTGATTACTCCAAAGTCCTCGATGGATTCGGATGTCCCGGTCCAACAAATTTTGCAGAAGGTCAAAGGCTACACCGCGTACGAAGCTAACAAGATAATGGGTCGAACTGGAGAACGATTTTGGCAGGACGAATCCTTCGACCACTGGTCACGCGATTATGATGAGTTTATGCGGATAGTTGCATACATCGAGAATAATCCCGTTAAAGCCGGGCTAGTTAAGCGGCCAGAAGATTGGAAATATTCGTCGGCTGCCGAAAGGAAACGTCGAGGTTGGACTGAAGTTCGCTGTTTGACATAGTTCAAACGCGAGACTCGACGCTACCGTCGCAGACACAGACTAAAGTCTATGCCACTTCATTGCTTCAGAATCCCTACCAGGTCGGTGCCATCATCATATTTGATGTTTGTTATCTTCCAGGCAGATTGGCGTGAAGTCAGCAGGAACTTCACCTCCTGTTTCTTGCCGATATTTATGAAGGTCACAAGCACTGTCGCCAGGCCCTCCGTCACCTCTGCTTTATGAATGACGAAGCTGCGAATTTCCATATCTTGCGCGTTGTACAACGGATCACCATCCAGTGGTCCAACTTCGTCAGGAGCGTTGGGCATATTCCAAATCAGGTCGGCGAGCTCTTTGTCAAAATAACGACCAACCAGCGCCCTGCTCTTAGTTTGAAAGAATGGGCTTTGTGTCTTGTGCTGGCGATAAAGGTCGGCCACGACCTGCTCGGGCGTCAGTTTCACAATTGGGTTGGAGCGCCGTTGGCCGGCGGCGGAAAAGCAAACGACTCCCAGGACCATCACAACGATTACGATCGGTTTCAAGGTTTTCACGTTTATTTGCGATCGAGGGTTCCGTTAAAGCATAGGCGCAGAGTGAATCACCCTGCGCCCAAGCTGTTGAAGTCAGAAACTAAAAGTTTGTACAACTCACGACGCGCTCTTCGCTGCCGTGTCCGTGGTTGCAGTCTTGTTCGGTTGCGGCGTAATGCGCAGATACGGCTTTGGCGCTTTCCAGCCGGCGGGGAATTTCGTCTTCGCATCTTCATCCGACATCGAAGGCACGATGATCACATCATCGCCGTCTTTCCAATTAACCGGCGTGGCCACGCTGTACTTGGCAGTCAGTTGCAACGAATCGATGACGCGCAGGATCTCTTGAAAGTTGCGACCGGTACTTGCAGGGTAAGTCAGCATCAATTTGATCTTCTTGTCGGGACCAATGATATAGACGGAACGCACCGTAAAGATGTCGCTGATTTCCGGGTGAATCATGTCATACAGTTCCGAAATCTTATGATCCGGATCGGCAATGATGGGGAAGTTCAAAGACGAGCCTTGCGTTTCTTTGATGTCTTCGGCCCATCGCTTGTGCGAGTCGGTGGGGTCGACGCTGAGGCCGACCACTTTCACGCGGCGGCGATCGAATTCCGGTTTGAGACGCGCGCACTCACCAAGCTCCGTGGTGCAGACCGGCGTAAAATCCTTTGGGTGGGAAAACAGCACGGCCCAACTGTCGCCAATCCATTCATGAAAACGAATTGGACCGTCGGTGGTATCAGCAGTGAAATCGGGGGCAATATCTCCTAAACGTAAAGCCATTTCAAATCTCCTTCCGTAACATAGATCAAAGTTCCTGATTTGACAGGATAGGTTGGCGGTCAGTAGTGTGTGGAGTCCACCACGCTTTTACAACCAAAGCGGCGGCAAGTCAATCTAGCCGGCATTTAGGTACTGGTTCAATTTGGATTCCCAGGTCCGAAGGACCGCTAGTCAATAGCCCCGTCCGTGAGGGCGGGTTAGAAGCATGATTAGTTGCCGGAGCGCCGAAGGTGCGACAGATCGGTGCCGGCCCTTTGGGCCTCGGAGATCTCAGAAGATAGCTTCCCCGCCCTCACGGACGGGGCTACTAACTTTCGGTCCTTCGGACCTGAAGCATCGGCCGGGTTGAAACTGAACCAGTACCGGCATTTACTTAGCACACATAGGTGACGCGCAGCTTTCAACGTTCGTCAGACTTAGTGGTATTATTAACCTTCCCCTACATTCCCCTTTGCTTCTCGCAGACGAACCTATGTCTAGCAAAGTGTCAAACAACGACGTGGCTCAAAGCTCGAAACCGTTGGGGGCCGATTTGTACCAGGCCATCTTTCGTAATTCCCGCGAACCCGTAGCCATCATCGATCTTGAGGGCGTCTACCTGGAACAGAATAGCGCCCATGCCCAACTGCTGGGTTACACCGACGCAGAACTGCGCAATCAAACTCCGGCAATTCACCTTGGCGCAGAAGTCTTTGACGAAGTAGCTCGCGCGCTCGCACAAGTTGGTGAGTATCGCGGTGAAGTAGTAAGTAAGACGAAGAGCGGTGAAACCCGGCACCTCGAGTTGTCAGCATTCGCCATGCGAAACGAAGCCGGCGAGCCGCTTTGCTTTGTCGGCATCAAGCGAGACATTACCGAGCGCAAGCACGCCGAAGAAGCGCTGCAGCGCAGCGAAGCAGAGTTAACTGATTTTTTTGAAAACGCCGCCATCGGACTGCATTGGGTTGGACCAGACGGCATCATCCTGCGCGTCAATCAGGCCGAGCTGGACATGCTCGGCTATACCCGCGAGGAATATGTCGGCCGAAACATCGCCGAGTTTCACATTGACAAGGACGTTATTGATGACATTCTCGCGCGGCTAAACGCCGGTGAAGTCGTACGTGATTACGACGCGCGTATGCGTTGCAAGGATCGCGCGATCAAGTACGTTCGCATCAACTCCAGCGTCTATCGCGAAGACGGCAAGTTTATCCATACGCGCTGCTTTACGCGGGATATTACCGATCGCAAGCGGACTGAGACCAGGCTGGCCCTGCAGTACGCAATAACGCAGATCCTTTCTGAGTCGCACGACTTCATTGAAAGCGCAGGCCGCATCCTGAACGCTGCCTGTGAAAGCCTCGACTGGGAAGTCGGAGAGCTTTGGCGAGTTGACCGGGCGGCTAATGTGCTGCGCTTTGTAGAGCTGTGTCACGCTTCGGAATTGAAGACACCGGAGTTCGATAAGCTGACGCGAGATTCTACTTTCAAGAAAGGCATTGGCCTGCCGGGACGAATATGGGCCAGCGCCGAGCCCATTTGGGTTGACCAGGTCGTAGACGACAAAAATTTGCCGCGCGCCCCGGTAGCGGTGCGCGAAGGATTGCGCTGCGCTTTTGGTTTCCCGATTATGCTCGGCGAGGAAGTGTTGGGCATAGTTGATTTCTTTAGCCCGGAAATTCGAAAGCCCGATGACGAACTGCTCAAATTAGTAGCAAGCATCGGCGGCCAGATAGGTCAGTTCACCGAACGAAAACGTGCTGAAGAAAAGCTAGCCGAACTGCTCGATAGCGAACGGGCCGCGCGCGGCGAGGCTGAAAGAGCCAATCGCTTGAAGGATGAATTTCTGGCGACGCTTTCGCACGAGCTACGCACTCCTTTGAATGCTGTGATTGGCTGGTCGCGCATGTTGCAGTCCGGCCGATTGGACCAGGAGAGCGCCACCCATGCGCTCGAGGTTGTTGAACGAAATGCCTGGGCACAGAAACAGATCATTGAAGACATACTCGATGTGTCGCGCGTAATTACGGGCAAACTGCAAATGAATCTTACAGCCGTTGATTTGGTAGCGACTGTGGATGCGGCGCTGGACGCGGTCCGTCCGGCGATGGAAGCTAAGGAAATAAAAGTTGAAACGATACTTGACTCGAGCCTGCGCCTGGTTTCCGGCGATCCCGATCGGTTGCAACAGGTAGTTTGGAACGTTCTTTCAAACGCAGCAAAATTTACGCCGGCCGGCGGCAAGGTCCAGATCGCGGTGGGCCAGAATAACGCGCACGTCGAAATCGAGGTCAAGGATACCGGCCCTGGAATTGATCCAACCTTCCTGCCGCACGTGTTTGAGCGCTTTCGCCAGGCCGATGGCACAACCACACGCACGCACGGCGGTCTGGGTCTGGGTTTGGCAATTGTGCGTCACCTGGTTGAGCTGCATGGCGGAACGATAGCCGTGGAAAATCGAATTGATGGCCCAGGCGCGGTCTTCACAATTCGTTTGCCGCTGCCCAGCGGCGAGTTGCGCGCAGAGTCGCTGACAACCGCTGCTTCCGGTTTTAAAGAACTTCAGCCCGAGCCGCTGGGTCTGCAAGGGTTGCGGATATTGATCGTCGACGACGAAACTGATGCGCTCGATCTAATCAGCATGGAGTTGGCCCAACACGGCGCCAAGGTGACTCCCGCTTCCAGCGCCGCAGAGGCTTTGCAATCCCTCTCGCGGGAAGCGTTCGACGTCATGATCAGCGATATCGGAATGCCGCAGATGGACGGATACGACCTGATACGCCAGATTCGCAAGCAGGAAGTCGGCACGCAAAAGCCAATTCCGGCAATAGCGCTTACGGCTTATGCCCGCGTACAGGATCGCATGCGCGCAATTCTTGCCGGCTACAGTACTCATGTCGCGAAACCGGTCGAAGCAACTGAACTATTGACCGTGGTCGCAAGTCTTGCGGGCCGGCTGGGGAAGAGCTAGCTGTGGCAGCAGAGTATTGGAACAGTCGATGAAGGCCAGATTTCCCATTTGCCATTTACCATTCGTCATTTTCCATTCAATTGTCACTTCTTCGTTTTCATTTTTCCTTATTGCGGATTTCAAAGAATTTGAATGCCAAACTCGTCACTCCTCTTTTCTGCAATAGAAGATGAAAAATGGAAAATGATAAATGGCAAATCTGCTTGTCCTTGCGCCGCTAAAACTCCCCACTCACATAAGGAGTTCCTGTTAATATGGTCCACATGACGACGCGTTGTGCCTGGGCCACCACGGATCTCTCGATTGCCTATCATGACAAAGAGTGGGGTGTGCCGGTCCATGACGACCGAACTCTTTTTGAGTTTCTTATTCTCGAAGGCGCGCAAGCCGGGCTCAGCTGGGAAATCATTTTGCGCAAGCGTGAGAACTACCGGATCGCCTTCGATCGGTTTGACGCGGCGAAGATCGCGAAATACAGCGACAAAAAAGTTGCTCAACTTCTTGAAAACGCGGGTATCATTCGCAACCGTTTGAAGATCGCCGCCGCGATCCAAAACGCACGCCTTTTTCTTGAGGCGCAAAAAGAGTTCGGCAGCTTCAACGCTTACATCTGGCAATTTGTCGGCGGAAAACCGAAAAAAAGAAAGCGCGGGCAAGCTATAGTGGCAACTACTCTGGAGTCGGATGCGATGAGCAAAGATCTTTCCCGGCGCGGTTTCAAGTTTGTGGGATCAACTATCTGCTACGCCTTTATGCAGGCGGTGGGAATGGTCAACGATCACGACCCAACCTGCTTTCGTTATCACGAAGTTGGCTAAAAGGAGCAAAGCATGATTCGACTTGTGGGTACTGTCAGCGTCTTGATCGCGGTCGCCTTTCTGCTTTCATGCCAGAGCTACTCGACAGGTTTGCAGCAGAGCGTGGCACGCGCCGACGAGATGTCCGCCGTTGCTGCATTGAAGACAATCGCCACCGCGCAACAAGCTTACGCTCTAAGCAACAGCAGCTCTTACGGGAGCTTTCAACAACTTTGCCAGGCTGGTTTTCTCGATGAGCGTTTCAACTCGGCGACACCGGAAATCAAGGATTACGTTTTGTCTATGGATGTAACTGCGGATTCCTATCGTCTTAACGCGGACCCCGCTCGCGCCGGCGAACAAGCCGGCCGGCATCTCTACATGGACTCGACTTCACCGTTAATTCGGGTCAACGCAACGCAGCCGGCAACCGCCACAGATCCGTTGATGCAGCCTTAGCCAGTTGTCCGATGAGCTTTAGCTTGTCGTAACGCCGCGACAAACCAAAGTTTATCGGACATTTTTGTCGGACATCAGGGAACGATTTCCTGCCCGGCGGCGTCGCGCCGAAGTTGATCGATGATTGAACGAATCGCAGGTGCAAGGCTGCCGTTAGGCGCTAACTCCAAATACTTTTCATAAGCGGCGACTGCATCTTTGTATTTCTGCTGCTTCTCATACGCCGCGCCCAGCAGTTGATAAATCACCGGTTCCGAGTCTGAAAGCTGATCGATTGCTTTGCGATACTCGGCAATCGCTTCGCCATACTGGCCTCTGTCTTCAAACACGCGAGCCAATCCTACATGGGCCTCGGGCTGAAAACCTTTCGCTTCCCTGATCGAGCGGCGAAAAGAGTTGATAGCTTCTTCGATGAAGGCGGCTTCGCGATTGATGCGCCCTTCCACTGCCGAGGCTTCAGCGTAAACCGGACGGCTGCGGCGGGCTGCATCGATTTCGCTTAACCCTTTCCGATACTCATTCAGCTCGAGCAGGACACGCGCGAGGCCGACGTGCGCGGCAGGGAATGAAGTTCGAATTTTTAGCGCTTCGTTATAAAGATCTTCGGCCTTGCGACGCGACTGATCGTCTTTGGCTTGCTCGCGCGCCGCTTCCGCCTGCTGGAAAAGCAACTCGGCTTGATCGCTCGTGGGCAGCAACCGGAGCGATACATTTCTTTTTCCGGGAAGCAGCCGCGTGGTGCTCTCCTTGAAACCCATCGCTCTCACTCGCAAGGTGTGCGTCCCGGCGGAGAGCTTTTTTATTTCAAGTTTGCCCGACGCATCCGTTTGTCCACGACGAATTTCATCAATCCAAACAATTGCATTTGGTTCGGTGGTGACGTTTACAGATTTGAAAAGAAGGGACGGTGAAGTTGCAGAATGTTTTTGCGCGGAACCAGTTACGCATCCCGCAAGTTCGATGAGCGCGGCAGCAAGAAGAAGAAGGACGAAAGTCCGGAGGAAAACTCTGCCTTGCCTAAGATCAAGGTCCGCCGAATAGATAACTCCTCTCAGTATTCGGGCCACTGACTTACCTCGAGTTCTAAGCCTTCCTCAGCCAGCGACTGCTCGATGGTGACGTCGAGCTTGGCACACTCGTGTCCGAGTCGTGTCTTATCTATTCGATTGACCTTTTCATGAAGTGCAGCTTGTATTGCCTGGCTGCGATTAGGAAAATGACGGGATTTGACCAGGCGGTCAACTCGCTTCAATAAGCTTTGGTCTATCGAAATCGTAATCTTTGCCGTACTCATGCCTGAGTAATACCATTCGTCATACTTATGAGCAAAGCCTCAAGAATATTGGCGCAAAAAACAGACTCACTCTTCGTGCGCTTCGCCCGTATCGCGGCTCTTATGCACATTTCCATCTCCGGGTTCTGCAGGCGCATTGCCCGTCTGTGCTCGTTCCGTTACCGCGCGCTTCCCAACTTCCGGACGAAATTTTCCGTTGGCGTCGTAAAGTCGCTCGTACTGCAAACGGTTGCGCACCACACCCTGCACATAACCGCGCGTCTCTTTGAAAGGCACGGCCTCGTCCCATTCATCCATGTCGGCGGGCAAGGAAGTCTTCCATTGGACCACACGCTGAGGCCCGGCGTTATAAGCCGCGGCCACGTATTCGATGCGCCCAAACTTGTCGATCTGATCGCGAAGGTATGCGGTGCCGAGTTGAATATTCAAACGCGGCTCGTAAAGCGATTCTTCGGTGATCGAACGTTCAACGCCATACTTCTTCGCGGTCAACACCGCAGTTGGAATCAAGACCTGCATCAGGCCGTAAGCTCGTGCCGCAGAGCGTGCCCGCGGATTGAAAACCGTTTCCTGGCGAATCAGGCCCGCCACTTGAAACGGATCAAGATTGCGCGCGCGCGACTCCTGCACAATGATGTCCCAGTAAGCGAGCGGATAAAAAACATCCCATTGCTCTCGCGTCAGCTCCTCAGGTTTCATTTGCGAATAGTCAGGAAAACTTTTCTTCAGCACGTTCAATGCGCGTACGTTGTCTTCCTGCGAACGATAGACCTGCGCGATGGCAAGATTAATTTTCGGACTGTTTGGCATTGTGGTTGAAATGCCGCTCAACTCCTCGAGTGCCCAGTCATCAAGCCCGGCCGTAGTCAGCTCGTTAGCCTTCGCGATCGTTTTGTCTTCATTGGCGCCGGCGGACTCTTCGGCGACGGTGACGGTTTGCAAATTGGCAACCGCACGGCCCACCACGGAATCCGCAGGAAACGTTTTCACTGGAATCGTTCCGTCACCGCTGCGAAGCATCGCGTCCAGACGCTGTTTCGCAAGATAGCCATACCAGTTGGCGTCATAGCGTCCCTGCATGGCCTGGTAAAGCGCGCGCGCTTCGGCCAGCTTGCCCGCACGTTCAGAATCGCGTGCCGCCCAGTAGCCGGCGCGGCCGCGGTTGTCCGTGTTCTTATCGGCGTAGTAAGCGAGATGCTCGGTTAGCTGCTTTGCAGACTCAGAAAAGTTTTTGGCGTCGTGGGCCATCCAGGCAAGGTTGAACTGCGCCTGCGCAACATCAGCGGAACCTTGATAAGAATTAACCGCCGTGCGCAGAAAATACGAAGCATCCGCGTCGTTCTTTGCGTCTTCAGCAATTTGGCCAACTGCAACCAGCGCGCGCGGCGTGAATGCGCTTGTCTGAAAACTCCGTTGCAGCTCTTGAGTTGTCGCGCGGGCCTGGTCCCATTGACGGGCGCGCGCGTATGTTTGCGCCAGATAGTAAAGCGCTTCTGCGCGCGTCTCACCAGCCGAGATTGGCACCGAACTCAAGGCGCTGATCGCGTCCGCAGTTTTCCTGGCATTCGCCGCGGCAATTCCCCGACGCAATTGCGCTTCTGAATTACCGGCGGCGGGAAACTTTGCAAACGCGTCTGCGTAGGCCTGTGCGGCGTCAGCGAATCGCTTCGCCGCGTAAAGCTTGTCGGCCCGCGTAATTGCTTCTTCCTGCGTTGCGGGCGAAAGCGATGAAGCGTATCGCTGAATCGAGGCTGCAGCTTCCGCGCTTTCGCTCGACGCCGGCGCAAAGAAATAAATGCGCCGGTAAGCCGCCACCGCCTGGGTCGTATCGCCGGCTTGCGCGCGTGCTTTTGCTGTCAACAAAAGCGCGGCAGCATCGTCCTTCGCAATCGGATCCTTTAATAGTATCGGAACTGCGGAACTGTCTCCCGATTGTGACGCGATGGTCGCAGCTCGCAATGCGGCTTCTCGCGCGCGAAACGAACCCGGGTAATCACGCAGCAATTGCTCATAGGTTGCGCGTGCCTCAGCCTTGTTACCCGCCTGTTCCAGGGCATCGGCGCGCATGAAGAGGGCATAGTCGCCAAGCGAACTGTAATCACGCACGACGTTGGTATTAAGTAACTCAGCAGCGCCCGCAAAATCTTTTCTGCCGCTTCTGATGCGCGCGCGCACGAGGCGAGCAAGCGCCGCCGCCTTGCTGCGCGGAGACTGTGATTCAATTCGCGCCACGACGTCTTCCGAGGGCAAGGCGCCGCCGCGAGTCATCGCGCGCAGATTTGCGAGAGCGGTTGTTTCAGCAGGGGTTTGCAGGCGCGTCAGGCAACTGGCAGTCATGAATGACGGCAGCGACGCACCAATGACAATGGCGAGGCCAACGATGATGAGAAAAAAGCGATGCTTGCTTAACTTTGAAAACACAATGCCCCCATGAATGGGTATAGGGTGTTGGGTCTGGGGTGTAGGGTTGTCCGAACCTACATCCAACACCCAACACCCATCACCCTAAACCCTAGCTACGCTGAAACCGTTGTTCCCGGATATGAGTTGCCCAGCTTGGCCGCATCGCCCTCAGCCAGTGTATTCACCAGCTCGTGGTGAAAATAATCGTAACGCTGGGCCACTTCCGGCTTGACGCGTTTGTCGTACATTTCGCGCGAGCGCTCGATGTCATCGCGCAGCCGATCGTACAAATCGTTGCGCGAGCGTCCTTCATTAACCTGGCTCTCTTTATAGAGTTTGATTTCCGAAACCAACAAACGCGCAAAGCGTCGTGCGTCTGTATGAAAGCGCCGCTCTTCGTCGTTGGAAACTTCGACCGGCAACTCGACATCAGCGCCATAACGCCGGCGCGGCGCTTCTGTCGGCGGCGCGGTTTCCGCGACGACAGGTGGCGACGTTTGCGCAAACGGATCAGACAGCGGCGCCAGCGCTGGTGTTGGCTCAACTTGAACCGGCGGCGCCGGCTCAGGCCCGGCGGCGATCGGTTCCGGCTCAACCGCGATTGGAGCGGTTTCCGTAAAAGTGGGCGCGCTCTCTTCGACGACTGGTGTTAGTTCGTCATACTCGACTGTCGGCGTGTAACCGCGAGCTTCGGTTGTGGGTTCCTCGGCGCGTGCCGGAGCAGGTTGTGTCGCCGCTCCCGAGCGCGCCACTAACAGTTCAACGGCCATGCCGGAAACACGAACGAGCGTTTCAATAGCTTCAAGATTGATCGCTTCAGAATCGAGATCGCCTGAGTCGGCATACAAAACGGCCACGCTGCGAGCGCGCACTACCAGCGGCACTGCCACGATGCGCGTCGGTGGTTCATCGCCAAGGTGATTCACGATCAAATGATCGTCGGCGTGCGAGCCAGGTCCGCCGCTCCAGGTTTCTCCCGAGCGCGATGCGCCGCCCACGGTCGTGTCGGCACCCAACGCAAACTTAATTTGCTGCACGGCCTGATCGCCGACCGTTCCCTGCAAGCCCCGAGCGCGCCAGCCAATCCCTTGATCGCCTTTGATTACAAAGAACGCTACGCGCGGCGCAAAGGCAGCAGCGCGATTCACCAGAACTTTTAGAATCTCTGCCTGCGATTGTTGTTCGTCGATTTCAGAAATGGCGGCTTTGATTATCGCCACGTCGCTTGACGCTTTGGCGCGCGACGATTCCGCAGCAGCAAGGTCTATGCCTTCTTCATGTGCTGCGCGCAGATGTTCAACGATAGAAGCGCCGACGGCTCCGTCCAGTTGTACCTCGCCTTGTCGATCCAAAAGCTGGCTGAGCGATTCGTTCAGTTGGCTCTGAAGCGCAGCGATCTCCTGCTTGATACCGCCGAGGCGCCCTTCGATATAACTTTCAATATCGCGGCGCAGGCTATCTTCCAATTGTGCGCTGACCACAGGTTATTCCTCCGTTTGCCGGAATATTTTGAGGCGTTCATGGTGAGCATCCTAAGCGGACAGAACGCTTATCACTGAGACTTGCGGGGGCTATTCGTCTCTTGAGCGATTATGGACGCGCGGTCTTCGGGGAGTCAAGATATGGTTTTTCGGCATCCGGCCCCGCCTTGTCAGCAGTGCGTAAACTGACTAAATGAGCAGTAAATGCGGAACCGCGAGCGGTAGCGACCGGATGCATCACAAACCAAACTGAGAATTCGAATCCCAACCTTTCGGCGTTGCGCGTAGGACCCGGTCGCTACCGCTCGCGGCTCCGTATTCCGCTGACCTAACGCGCATCTTCGTCACAAACTTGAACTATTAGCATCCTTTCCGGAAAGCAGATTGACACATTTTTGGCCCTACGTTATAAGTCGCAGCAGCAAAACTAGCGCGTTTTATGCCCAGTACCATCCTCATTGCCGACGATCACGACGACAATCGCGAGCTGATGCAGATCCTGCTTACGGCCGCGGGCTACGCCGTGCACGAAGCGCGAAATGGCAGCGAGTGTCTGGTCCTGGCGCGCGAACATCTGCCGGATTTGATTGTGATGGATTTGTCCATGCCGGGCCTGGACGGGTGGGCAGTCCTACGCGAACTCAAAGCCGATCAGCTCACGCTGGAGATTCCCTGCATGGCCGTCACCGCTCACGCAGATCTGGATCGAGGCCAAGCACTGAAGACCGGCTTTAGCGCCTACGTTTCGAAGCCGTTTAGCAGCGAAGATCTTTTGGAAACTGTGGCCAGCCTGATCGCAACCATAACCAAGTAAACGAAAAGCCTCATGCGCCTGAGGGCGGCAGTTCAGAGTCCAGCCTTTAGGTTGTTGCTTCCAAGAGCTTTCCACAAAAAATAGTTTCTTTCAGTCCGCGATAGCGGACGAATGACAATAGCGCAGCAGTTCACTGCTGGGATAACCGGTGAAAGAAAATAGTCCGTGAAGCGGACGGTTGAATGATCAGCACCGTTCGCTTCACGGACTTAGATCTGGTTCGCGACTCCCAGCGATAAATCGCTGGGCTATTATCGGTCGTCCGCTAACGCGGACTGAACTGCGTAACGTTGCCCGCTTTTGTCCTTACTTCTGTGAAATCACAACCTGTTCGATCGACGCCGGCAACGGTTGAATTTCGCTGCGCGCAAATCCGGCATTCGCAAACATCTTTTCGAATTCCGCGAAGGTGTACGCATCGCCGCCCTCCGTGCCGCCGAGCATCGTCACACTAAACGCCGCGGCGTCGGGAGGCGTGATGCGATCGTCATTCGGCACAAACTCGACTGTGGCCACGCGTCCTCCGTCATTCAGCGCAGCATAGACTTTTCGCAACAGCGTCTCGTTAGTTGGAATATCAAAATGATGAAGAAAGTTTGTTAACAACACCAGGTCATAGCCGGTCCCATAATCCACCTCAAAAGCGCTGCCGGCTAAAGTTGAATACCTATCGCTGACTCCGGCGAGTTTTGCATTCTCGACGGCAACGTCCAGCACCGGCGCCCAATCAAGCGCCACTACTTCGGCTTGCAGATTATTTTTTGCAAATTCAATTCCGTAAAGACCATGTCCGGCCGCAATGTCCAGCACTTTCAATTTCCCGTCGGCTTTGGGATCGATCATTTTCGCTAACGACTGCGCCGGCATTGCCATCATCGGCGCCATCGCGCGCGCAAACTTTACCCAGATCGGATTCTCGGCCGAGACGGTCCCACCGTCGCTAGTAATCGTGCCGCCCTTGCGAACAATCGCCGCAAAATTCCTGAAGGCGTCGGTTAGCTCCGGTGTCGAAATGAACCCGGTCACGCCGCCCATATAAGCCGGCGAACGCTTGTCTAGAAAAATTGCCGAGTCCTGCGTCAAGCTGTAACGGTTCTCTTCCTTGGTCAAAAAACTCATGATGCACAAAAAGTCGCAGAGTACGCGCGTGCCTTTTTCGGAGGCGTCACACCGTTTCGCGATCTCGGCGGCAGTGCCGTTGCCTTCACCAATAGCAGTAAAGACTTCAAGCTCGATGGCGGCTTTCAACGCCTCAGTGCGCTGGTAGGCATTGATCGTTTGAAAAAATAATTGCGGTGATGGTTGTTGGGTTGCGGGACTCGACATGATGAAACTCTCCTGTTGTATGGGTTTATGAAACTACTTTTAATCCGCAGATTACGCAGATTCCACAGATTTCGTAAGAAGATAAAACCTGCTGAGCGCCCATGTAGGTTTTTTGCTGAATGTGTGTAATCTGCGAAATCTGCGGATACTCTTCTTAAGCTGTCCACGCGCGGAAAAACTCGATGCCTGAATAGTTCACTCGCATGGCGCGACTGTCCACTATCGTATCAAAAACGACTCGATCAACGTCAACGCCCTGACCCGGCACCCGGAACACGCGCGGCTCAATTGGCTCCAGTGGTTGCAAGCCTTCAACGAGCAGTTGGCCTTTGCGTACGACCAGCCGCGTGCTTTCGTACCACGGACTATCAGAATGATAATGGCCGGCATAGGCATTCCACTCCGCCGGATACTGAAAAGTTTTCGGACCAGTGTAACGTTCGTTGGTCCACCAGCGCCCGCCATGAAATGCTTCCGCAACTTTGCCTTGCTCCCGGCTGAAGCCAAGCAGAAACAGATCCCAGTCAGGATGCTTTACATAAAAGAGATCTGGCGCGGCGCGTTCGAGAATGGTAACAGCGCCGGCATGTTGCAAACTTAGCTTGTCGCCCTGGCTCACAAGCATAAGTTCGTCGCCATCCGAAGCGTTGAACGTTCCCGCATACTCCGCAGCGTTTGCAATTTTATCAGCTGCAAGTGGCGAAGGTGGCGGCGCCGGCAATTCTTTGTTTCTTGCCGCGGCGCTCAACAACTCAACCGCATATCGCGCAACTACAACCGGCCGATAGCCGCCCTGGAGCGAAGCGTTTACTGATGCGAACGCCGCCAGGTCATCGTTCAAGTCGGCGTGCATCGCCGAACTAAAAGCCACCATGCCGCCTGTATGACGCAGCAAGGTGTGGCCATCTTTTTCGCTCACCCATAAGCCATAAGCGTAGCTGGCGTCCTCACCGCGAAAGGGAGATTTAATCACGGGCTTAATTAGCAACTCAAAACCTTTATCAGATAGCACGCGGCCTTTTGGCCCAACGCCGCGATTCAATAACAGACGCAAGTAATTGCTCATGTCGTTTGCCGTCGCAGCAATGCTGCCCGCGGCTTCGGCGACGTCAACCCACGGTGCTTCGGCCAGTTTTCCGTGCGGCGGAAATGGCCGATCTAACTTCAATGGTCCATAACCGACCGCGGTCCGATCTCGAATTGCCGCACTGATGACCGGCACGCTTGTGTTCATGCCCAGCGGATCCAAAACGCGGCGGCGCATGACTTCGGCGAATGGCCGTTTCTCAATCGATTCCAACAGAAATCCCAGCAGCACGTACCCAATATTCGAATATAGCCATTTCGTTCCCGGCTCGAAACCAACGCGCAATGTAGTGGTCGCCACGCGCATCAACAAGGGAACGCCTGACAGGCCCGCCGTGTGGCTCAACAAATGATGGGTCGTGAACGGCGCATAGCTCGATTCCAGTTTCAGCCACGGCAAATAATCTTTGACTGGCTTGTTGAGGTCGAGTTTGCCTTCGTCTACGACTTGCAGAATCGCAATGGCAACAAAAGATTTCGAAATGGAGCCAATTTCGAAAAGAGTTTCCGGCTGGACTTTGATCCTTGCTTTGACGTCCGCAAATCCGTATTGCGAAGTGCGCAACAGACGTTCGCGATTTGTCAGCGCCAGCGTCATTCCGGGCGCGCCCGTCTCGTCCATGTGTCGCGCAATGAACTCATCGAGACGTTTATAGGCCGCTTGCAAGGCGGGGGACAACGCCTTTTGATAACTTACTGAAGCTGCGATTAGGGTGCGCCCGCCCGCCGAAAATTGGTGAAGCACCGCCAAGCCGACGCCAGCCTTGAGGCCTCCCGCAATTAATTGACGTCTCGTGATGCTCGTCGTCATGCAGGCAAGCCCTTACGCGCGATCGATTCCATCACATTGCTAAAACGATCCAGCTCGGCCAAGGTCGTGTAAACGTTTGGAGTAATCCGCAGGCCCTGAAACTCTTCATGAATAATTGGCGTGGTAAATATGCGATGCTTGTCGAACAGGTAACTTCCGATTGCGCTCGGATTCACACCCGCAATGTCTACGTTGGCAATGGCGCAGGACTGCTGCGGATCGAATGAGGTGTTGAAGCGAACCTTAGGCAAATCTTTCAAACGGTTCATCCAGTAGCGCGACAAGTATCTGAGCCGTGCTTCCTTCCGCTTACCGCCAATACCGTTGTGAAAGAGTAACGCTTCGCCGATGGCGAGTTTCGGCGCGGCCGAGTGCGTGCCAATCTCTTCAAACTTGCGTATGTCATTCGCTTGTTTTGATTCGGCGGCCATCAACGGCCAAATTTTCGCAATCTTGTCGCGCTTAACGAAAAGCAAACCGGTGCCCTTGGGTGCATAGAGCCACTTGTGCAGGCTTGTGCCAAAGTAATCGCAGCCAAGATCTTTCTGTTGGAAATTAAACTGCGCAAATGAATGCGCGCCATCGACGACGGTTTCGATTCCTTTCGCGCGGGCCATCTCGCACACGGCCTTAACCGGCGTGATCTGGCCGGTGATATTTACCTGGTGGGCCATCAGGATCAGGCGCGTGCGGCTGGTAATTCCCCTGGCAAACGCCGCCGTTATCTCGGCTAAATTTTTCGGCGGAATGGGTATCTGGACCAGCTTCAGCACCAGGCCTTCGCGTTTTTCCCGCTGGCGCAAAGTCGTGAGCATGCGCGGATAGTCCTGCGTCGTCGTAAGGATTTCATCGCCGGATTTGAAATCCATGCCCATCAGCAAAACTTCCAGCGACTCGGAAGCGTTGCGCGTGATCGCGATCTCTTCGCGGTCGCAGCCAAACATTTCAGCGAGCCCGGTGCGAATCGTTTCCGACTGCGGCTCGAGTATCTGCCACATCGTGTAAGCAGTGGCGTCTTCCTGTTGCCAGATGTAACGCACCAGCGCTTCGGTGACGAGGCGCGGGCTGGGTGAAACGCCGCCGTTGTTTAGATTGATGATGCCACGCGTTACCGAAAAGGAATTTTGAATGATGGACCAGTAGTCTTCATCCATCGCCGCTTGTTCCGGCGTGAGATGCGCGATGCTCTTAGACGCGGCAACAACTTCTTTTAGAAGCGAAGCGACGGTTGCGGAAGAAAGCGCCGCAAGGCCGAGACTCTTCCCGGCAAGGGACAGAAACTTGCGGCGATTGGGCGTGATTGCATGCATTGATTTGTTCGCCGGAGTATTTACCATTGCGACCTTTCCAGTTTGAAGATTCAATTTGACTCAAACATTCTCATGGTCGGGAAGGGTGGCTTGCCCCCGCTTGAGATTGAGTAGCATTCGACGCGGCGGGGGTAAACCACCCTTCCCGACCTCGAGGACTTCCTCACTAGCCCTTTAACTCGAGAGAACTTGCCGCTCTGCGACTCTTTCTATTTCGCTTCGTAAACAATCTCGCCGCCGATGATCGTCATCAAGCAGCGCGTCTTCAGAATGTCGGCCTCCGGAATCTTCATAATGTCGGCGGACAGCACCGTAAAGTCTGCCAACTTGCCAACCTCTATCGAACCGCGCAGCTCCTCTTCAAACGCCGCATAAGCAGCCCAGATGGTAAACATCTTAATCGCCTGCTCGCGCGTCAATACCTCTTCCGGATGCCAACCTGCACCTGAAAATCCTTTCAAATCTTTGCGCGTCACGGCCGCATAAAACTCGATCATCGGCTCGCCGCGTTCGACCGGAGCGTCGGAGCCGCCGGGAATAATCGACCCGGATTTAACAAAACTCTGCCAGGCGTAGGCGCCCGCAAGTCGTTCAATTCCCAAGCGCGCTGGAGCGAAATGCAAATCGCCGATCGCATGCGACGCTTGCATGG
The DNA here is from genome assembly GCA_030841085.1 of Pyrinomonadaceae bacterium. Taxonomy (GTDB): domain Bacteria; phylum Acidobacteriota; class Blastocatellia; order Pyrinomonadales; family Pyrinomonadaceae; genus PSRF01. The sequence continues at coordinate 4,505 of JAVEDP010000027.1, read as the reverse complement.
AAGGAATAATGCCGAGTTTCGCAAAGCGCGGAATATCCGCTGGATTGACGATCTGCGAATGCTCGACCCGCCAGCGTGGTTCCTTGATTTTCCATTCAGCCTTTGGCACCGCCTTCATCGCCTTTTCGTATTCGTCGATGATGAAGCGGTTGCCGCGGTCGCCAATCGCATGCGTCAACACTTGAATGCCAGCGCGCAAAGCCTGCTGCAAAATTGGCTGCAGCGTTTCTTCTTTAATCGTCAGGAAACCGGAAGTGTCCGGCTTGTCAGAATACGGGGCCAGCAACGCCGCGCTGCGCGAGCCGAGAGAACCGTCGGCGTAGAGTTTGATCGAGCGGACCGTCAAGCGATTGTCGTAGGCGCCCACTATTGGACCATCATGGAAAAGCCGTTGCGCTTCGAGCCCCGGCGCCGAGACAGCTTTGTAAATGCGTAACTTGATCTGACCGGCGGCGTAAAGTTTTTTGTACAGCTCAATGTCCCCATAACTGCCCCCGGGATTCTGAACCTGCGTCCAACCCAAACTCACATCGCGGTTCACACCCAGCAGGATCGCGCGCTCATCGTCAGCAGGTGTGGTTGCCGGAATGTAATTCCGCACCAGCCCTTGAGCGGCATCGAGTAACATGCCGTTCGGCTCTCCGTTCTGTTTGTCTTTCGATATTTCACCGCCGAAAGGGTTCGCAGTGTTTTTATCGATGCGGGCTGCCTTCAACGCTGCGCTGTTAACGACTATCCCGTGTCCGTCCGCGCGCGTGAGCACGACCGGATTGTTGGGCGCGACTTTGTCGAGGTCCCAGCGCGTCGGAAACACTGGCGGCTGCCAAAACGTTTCAATCCAACCGCGGCCGGTTACCCACTCGCCGGGGCGCGCCTGGTCCACGCGCGCTTTGACTTTCGCCAAAAATTCTTCAAGGCTGTTGACGCCTTCGAGGTTGAGCGTCATTTCTCGAAAGCCGACGCCTTCGAGATGGTGATGCGCGTCAGTCATGCCCGGCACAACTGTCTCGTCTTTCAGATCAACGACGCGCGTGTTCTTGCCAATGTACTTTTGCACGTCGCGATTCGAACCAACGAAGATGATGCGGTCGCCTTTCACGGCGACGGCCTGTGCGTTAGGTTGACGGTCGTTGACGGTGTAGAAATTCCCGTTTCGCAAAACCAAATCGGCGGGTTGAACTCGCGCCGTCGCGGGCGAAAACACAAACACAGAAATGATTAGGACCAGCAGAAAACCAGGTTTCATTTGCTTTGGCTCGAATGGCGAAAGATGTGGTTACAGAGCGTGAGATTTATATCACTTGCTCCAAAGAAATTGTAAGGCCGAAGGTGATAGTTGAGTTTTAAAACGACCGCATGCTGCAGGTCCGAAGGACCGGGAATAAGGAGTAATCTTACTGGGACCGCGGGCGGGCGGGGTCCCCAACAGATGTTGTTCAATCTGTTGGGGTGCTCGACCCGCCCGCAATGAGCGCGGAGCGCGAACACCCGTCGATTACGGGCCGTCCAATTCGAGTGGTGAACTTCGCGCGCGGTTCAGTTTAGATCTGGCACCCGCTGTAGGTCCGAAGGACCGGGAGTTAATAGCCACGTCCGTGAGGGCGTGGAAAATCACGCGTCGAAAACGTAGAGGCCCGAAGGGCCGGCACGAACCGTGACGCAACCTCACATCTCGACCCCCGCCCTAACGGACGGGGGCTACTAACTTCCGGTCCTTCGGACCTGGAGTTCAGCTTGATCCAGTAGCGAATCGAGCGTGGCTTCCTACAACGCGCCTTACCTTTAAACTATAATGCTTCTCACAATTCTTAACCTAAATTGATCAAGGATACTTGTCATGAAAACTGAAACACTCGATCTGAACACTTCGTACGGTGCGACCACTGCGTACGTTGCGCGCCCCGAGGAAGATTCCGCGGCAGCCGTCATACTGATTCAGGAATGGTGGGGCATTAACGATCACATACGCGACATCGCCGGACGCTACGCAAACGAAGGCTATCTTTGTTTGGCTCCCGATCTTTATCGCGGCAAACTGGCGAAGAATTCGGAAGAAGCTGGGCAGATGATGCAGGCGTTGGCGATTGAAGACGGCGTGGAAACAATTCGCCAAACGATCGCGATGGCTGAAGCGAAATATAATTTGCAGAAGTTTGGCATCACGGGCTACTGCATGGGCGGCACGTTTGCTTTGCGCGCCGCTTGTGAGATCAACGAGTTGAGTGCGGCCGCGCCTTTTTATGGCGACATTCCTGAAGAGTCAGTATTGAAAAATTTAGCCGTACCGACGCTCTTCATCGCCGGCGAACGCGACAGCTGGATAAATCCGGAAAAGGTAAATGGATTGAAAGAAGCCGCGCGTAAATACAATCTGCCGATTGAGGTGGTGAGCTACGACGCCGATCACGCCTTCTTTAACGACACGCGGCCCGAGGTTTACGACGCCGAAGCAGCAGCCGATGCCTGGCGACGTGTGTTGGATCTATTCAAAAAACATCTGGCGATTGCCGCGCCGACTGCAGCCTGAAAGATTTGGACTGCGGCGGCTCGACGCCGCTTACAAAGTACGGTTAGGTCCGCGGCTTTGCCGTCTGATGTGCGGAAGGTCTCTGACCTTCCGTTCGATAAAAAATAAATTCGGGGCTAGGCCCCTTGTGCAGTCGATTTAGGGCGCACCCCTGATAAACGGTCAAGCTGACGGAAGGTCAGAGACCTTCCGCACATCAGACGGCCAAGCCGCTTCGAAGCTAACTGTCATTATCCTCTAATGTTGTTTTGCCCGGGTGAAATTTCGACGGCACATTCTCCCGCCCCCACTTCAAGGTGCGGCTCATCCAAATCAATTCATCCAAAAACTCACTGGCGCGTTTCTCAAAAGCCGGATCTAAAAGTTTTCCTTCGGCGTCGAAAGTCTTCTGCACCTTCGGAAAGTTTAGGTCTGAAAATGTAACCGCCAGACCCAGCTCGCGCACCGTAGTCACCAGGGCTTCGATGACTCGTGTACCACCCCAGAGAGTCGCAGAAACGCCGACGAAGGCAACGGCTTTGTGTACATACTCTCTGAGTAACAAATCCAAGACGGCTTTCAATGGACCAGGATAACCATGGTTATATTCTGGTGTAACGATTACTAATCCGTCTGCGCGAATTATTGCGTCTCTCCATTCGGGAAAGAGATCCTTGATCGCCTGGCCGTAATCGTCGCGAGGCATTACGAAATCGCCGACATCGAATAATTTTGTTTCAATCTCGGGCCTCTTCTCCATCTCGCCGACTAGCCACCTGGCGGGATGTACGCTGTTTCGTTGTTTGCGATAGGTGCCCAAAAGAACCGGCAGAAATAGCTTTTCCACTAGGATACCTCAATTGATTTTTTAGGACAGAATTCACAAGATTAACAGAATGAAAGCCGTTAGACAGTCAAGTAGTTAATGACTGACTTGAGCTTGTTCCTGCCATCTTGTTCATTCTGTAAAATCCTGTCTAATAGTTTTTGAGAATATGGTTGCTCTCAAGAAATTCGATAATTCATTCCCGCTTGGCAGCGCAGTGCGCGCGCCTAAATCGCGGCACTTGAGCGCAGCTACGGCGTTGCCCAACTGCAAACTCGTTTCCATATCTTCGCCGGTCAGCAAACCAAAAAGAAAGCCGCCGTGAAACGCGTCGCCCGCGCCAGTCGTATCGCGGCAACGTTGCGGAACCTTACAGGCCGGCGATTCGAGAAACTGTCCTGCGCAAAAAACCACGGCGCCCCGCACGCCTTTGGTCAGACCTACAATCGCGCAGCCATAACGGGCTTTCAGTTCGACGAGCGACGCGCGTTCATCCGCGATGCCGGTTAAGCGATGGGGAAACTCTGCGGACGTGATCAGAATATCAATCAGCGGCAGCAGCTCCGGCAGTCCGTCATAAATGTTGTCGATGTCAGCAGAAACGATGGTGCCCGCAGCGCGCGCCGCCTGGGCCATGCGCACACATGCCAGCGGATCGTGAGCATCGAGATGCAGGACGCGCCCACGCGTTGCCAAAGCCAGTGGCGCCTCTTCCGCTTGATAAGAAACGCGCTCATCGCGATCCCAAATGATGGTGCGCTCGCCGTTGCGGGCATCGACGATGATGAATGCAAGTTGATTGCGCGCGCCTTCGATCACTTCTGCGAATTCACAATCGACGCCTTCATCCTGCAAGGCGCGGAAACCGAATTGGCCCTCCGCATCGGAACCAAAGCGGCCCGCGTAGGCAGTCTTCAAACCCAGCCGTTGCAGCGCGACCATTGCCGTAGCTGTCTGCCCACCCGCGGTCTGTTTGTGTTCAAGAAAACGAGTCTTGGTATCGAACGCAGGATATTCAGGAACGACGATCAAGTGATCGACCGCGTTCAGTCCAAAGCCCACCGCATCGAACTGTTTGTTGTCAGGCAAATGAAACGGAAACCGCATAGAGTCATCCAGGTCGAAAGCTCGAGGTCGGAAAGGCGGGCTTGCCCCCGCTCATAGTGGTTAACA
>JAVEDP010000024.1 GCA_030841085.1 Pyrinomonadaceae bacterium | reverse complement strand
TTCTTCTTGTTCGCATAGGCCAGCGCCGCAAATGTTGGTTGACTCATTCGGCAGTTCTCCTTTGGCTGAGCTGCCGACATTTTAACTTGGTTATTGACTAACTTGAGGAACTTATTCAGAGCTTCCTAAAGTCTATGCCACTCCGGCACAAACTAAAGTCTATGCCACTACGAGGACTAATGAGCGATTCATTTGATCTAAAAGGGAAGGTGGCGCTGGTCACTGGCGCGTCATCGGGAATAGGCCGCGCCACCGCCGAGACGCTGGCTGCGAATGGCGCTCGAGTAGCGATCAATTTTCATCGCAATCAAGCGGGAGCCGAAGCGGCGCGTGCAGAAATCACCGGCGCCGGCGGCAGCGCCATCGTCGTTCAAGCAAACGTTACGCGAGCGGGCGAAGTCCAGTCACTTGTCGAACAGACCGTCAATGAATTCGGGCCCATCGATATTCTCGTTAACAATGCCGGATCGTTAGTTGAGCGTCTGAAGATACTTGAGCTAACCGAAGAGCGTTGGGATGAAGTGATCGATCTGAATCTCAAGAGTGCCTTTCTTTGTTGTCGGGCCGTATCAGCTTCCATGATGGAGCGCAAGAGGGGTGCGATCGTCAACGTCTCTTCGATCGCCGGGCGCAACGGCGGAGCGCTCGGTTCGATCCATTATTCGACGGCGAAGGGTGGCGTGATTACGTTTACCAAAGGCCTGGCCAAAGAGCTTGGGCCTTTCGGGGTGCGCGTCAACGCGGTATCGCCGGGAGTGATTGATACTCCGTATCACGAACAGTTTTCGTCGCCGGAGATGATGAAGACTTATGCGGGCATGATTCCGCTGGGCAGGATCGGCACGGCGGCTGAAGTTGCCAAAGTCATTTGCTTTCTGGCTTCCGATTCAGCCAGCTATCTCGCCGGCGAGACAATCGAGATCAATGGCGGGATGTTCATGGATTGAAGATCTATTAGACAGGATTAACATGATTTACAAGATTGATTTCGGCAATTTCTAATCGTGTTAATCCTGTCTAATTGCCGATTAGAGCGGCTATGCCGCTTTCCGGGTAAGGCTATGCCTTACCGATCGATCTAAAAAGACTTTGCGGCTATGCCGCCGCGTGAGTGAGTAGGAATTTCAATGGCGGCGTAGCCGCGGACGAGAGATGCATTGTCGGTAAGGCATAGCCTTACCGCACGGAACGCGGCAAAGCCGCCTGAGAGCGTTGTCAGGCTAACTTAAACGGCAAGCGCACCTTCTCGGCAACTGAAGCATGAGCATTCGCAATCAAGCACATAAACTTTGGTACGGCTTGTGGGTAGTGGTGCTTACGCTCGCTTCAAGTACTTTGCCCGCGCAACTACTCGCCCAGGATGCGCACGAATTAGCAGAAGAGCGCGCCGCAAGCAAGAAGCTGAAAGGCGAACATCCGCTGATCGAGCTGATGCGAACGCGCAAATCTGCTCTGCTACCTGAGTTGCTGGGCATTCATCCGCGTGTTTACGTAACGGACAAAGAGCTCACTGAATTGCGTCAACGCGCTCGCACTTCGCATCGTGAACTTTGGCAGCAAGCAATCAAAAACGTGCGCGCGCTTCGCGCCGACCCGCCGCCACCACCCGCGGAACAGCGACGGCAACAGAATGATGTCGGTATCGCTATTGCGGAGGCGGCCTTCGTTTACAAGATCGAAGGTGACAAGAAATATTTGGACGCTGCCCGCAAGTACATGGACGCGGCCGTGAGTTACGACATCTGGGGTTATGCCAGCAACAAGCCAAATGTCGATCTCGCGGCCGGCCATCTGCTTTACGGTTTAGCCTGGGGCTATGACTTGCTCTATCACGACCTTACTGAAAAAGAGCGGGTCCGCTATCGCGAAAAGCTGATCAAGCAAGCGCGCTTGATGGCTGATTACTTCAAACCAAAACCCGGCCGCACATTCGCCTATAGCCAGAATCACACTTTCATTCCCATCACAGGTTTAGGCGTCGCTGCTTATGCGCTTTACGACGAAACTCCCGAGGCGCCCGCCTGGGCCAGACTGACGCGAGCGATTTACGATCGCGTGTTGGCGACGTATTCGCAGGATGGTTATTACTACGAAGGCTTTGAATACTGGATCTTCTCGACGCCCTGGCTGGTCCATTACCTTGACGCGCACGCGCACTCGACCGGCGAAGACCTTTACGACCGCCCCGGCTTTCGTCTAATGCACAAATATGTTGCGCACTCTATGCTGCCGAGTGGCAAATACGTTTTCGACTTTGGTGACATCTTCGAAGGTTCGCTGACGCGCGCGGGTAAAGGCGAGGAGTACCCGCGCACTCATCCGCAGGGACATTTCAATACGAACTACAATTTGCTTTATCGCCTGGCGCAACGCTTCCAAAGCGGCGAAGCGCAAGGCGTGGCCGAGTGGCAAAAGCGACTGGGCCAGGTTAACGCCGAAGACTTTTGGTCGCTGGTTTGGTTTGACCCGAACCTCAAACCCGTGGCGATCGAGAAGCAAGCGACTTGGCATTACTTTCCGGATCACGACGTTTTCTACTGGCGCAGCGATTGGTCCAGGGACGCGACCGCGTTTGCTTTTAAGTGTGGTCCACCGGAAGGCCATCACACAAAATCTTTATTACAACAGTTTCCTGATTGGCGTTTGTCTTCCGGTCACGCGCATCCGGACGCGAACAGCTTTATCATTTTTGCGCGTGGTGAGTATCTGACCGGCGACACGGGTTACGCGGGTTTGCCCATGACTGAGCATCACAACACTCTGTTGGTAAACGGCAAAGGCCAGGCAAAAGAGGGCGCGGGTCACGACGTGTTTGCCGAAGTGCCTTACGACCTGCTGAATCGCATACGCATCAGCGAAGTTAAGGTTGAGAAGGACCAGGTAATCGTGCGGGGCGATGCGACCGCGGCCTACTCACCGGAATTAGGTGTGAAAAAGTTTGTGCGCGAGTTCGTTTACAAGCCCGGCGCAGGTTTCACGGTTTCTGATGACGTGGAAACGGAAAAGCCCGCGGTACTGACTTTCCTCTTGCATGCTGATAACCGCATTGAGAAAGAAAGCGGCAACCGGTTCAGCATCACGGCGGGCCGGGTGAAACTCCTGATTAACCCAATAGTCGAACAGCCAACAATCGAGCAATTGACTGAACAGCGAGCGACGCAACATTCTCAGATCCCAATTCAAGCCACAATCGAAACGAACATGCTGACTGCCCCGGGCCCACCCGGCGCGGTGGATAAGGGCGAGCGGCAGGAGCGCGGCCAGAAGCTTTTGCTTTCGACTTCGGCGCCGGTTAGCAGAGCGCGGTTCACATTGCGAATGAACGTTGAAGAATAGTTTATGTAAAGCAAACTGTTAGTTTGCGTTGGCACAAAACAGTCATGATCAGACTAATATTTTCGATGCGTTAGTCTTTCGGACGAACGCAAACTAACAGTTTGCTTTACGAAGAGCGGACCATAATTTCGTGATCAAGCAGATGAGCAAATACATTTTGCCAAGCGTGCTCTTTTTTAGCTGCCTGCTTTGGAGCGTTGGGCCGGTCGTCGCGGCGCCGCGCGTGAAAGTCATCAAGCTCTCGATCACAAACCCAACCGATGAACTGCATCTGCATGAAAACATAGTTGTGTCCGTCGCCGAGCTCAAACGCATTGCCCCCGACTTCAAGGCGGGAGACGTTATCGTCACCACCAGCGATTCCGCCACGCTCGAAGAAGACGCCCGGACTTTGCAAACGATCGAATTGCCTTCGCAGGCCGACGACCTCGATGGAGATAACAAGTACGACGAGCTTGCCTTTCAGATTGAACTGAAATCAAAACAGACGCGCATCGTCACGATTGCATACGGCGAGACGGCTACCATGCAACGCTTGCGTAGTGATTATCCGAAACGTACCGCCGCGAAGTTCACGATGAAGTTCGACGGCCTCGCCTGGGAATCGGAAATGAACGCGTGGCGAATCTATTTTGATAAGCGCAACGCGATCGACATCTTCGGCAAACGCCGGGCTGGCCTCTATCTCGAAATGTTTGGCGCACCGGAATATGTCTATCACTGGGAGTCGCCGCTCGGCCGCGATATTTATCGAATCGGAGATGCGATCGGAATCGGAGCAGTGGCTGCTCTGGTTGATGGCAAGGTCGTGAAGGTTTCCGATGTGGCCGAACGCAAGTGGCGAATCGTCAACGCCGGACCGGTGCGCGTCATCGTTGAACTGATTTACAAAGGATGGAAGGTCGGCGGCCGCGAAGTAAATCTCACCAGCCGCATGACGCAATGGGCCGGCAAGCACGGTTTTGAACATCGCATAACGGCCGAAGGCGCGGATGGTTTGACTCTGGTGACTGGAGTCGTGCGGCACCCGGGGCTTAAAGAAGAAACGTTTGCCCCGACGGCAACGGAACCCGCGCTCGCGCGTCTTTGGTGGGGACCTCAAGTTGAAGAAGAAGGGCCACCGGCGACGGCGATTCACAATTTGCCGAATCAGAATTTGGGACTGGCGATCATTGCAGCGGGCGCGGAAAGCAAAGTGCCCAGCGAAAATTCGAGTAATGACGCCCTTAATCTGCTGGTCCAACCGCAGTTCAAAAACGGCCAGGCAAGTTGGTATGTGCTGGGCGTTTGGGACCAGGAGACGACAGAGAATCTGCTGACACTCTCAGGCGGCGCTGAAAACAAAGCCCGCCAAGGTTCTTTGGTTTTGGCGCCTAACGCCGCCGGGACATTTGCTGCTTTTGTCGATCTTGTACGCCAGACTACGCGACGCATTACGCAGCCGGCCCGAGTCGAAATTCTTTCGCGAGAAGCCGCCTCGCAATCAGCGCCGCCGGACACGTTGCGACCCGCGCGAACGAAAACTTACGCCGAGGCAATCAATCTCCTAAAGCAAGCGGCTGAACGCACCGCGGCTAAATGGGAACCGATTGTTTCGCGGACTGGTGCGAAAGAGTTGACGCGCGATCAGGGCCTCGGGTTTTTCACTGAGGGCGACAATCAATCCGGCGAGTGGAAAGAGCAGAAGGGCTTCTATTGGACGGGCAGCTTTTGGATAGGCGAGCTTTGGTTACTTTTCGAAAAGACAAAAGACGAACGCTTTCGCCGCTGGGCGGAACTTTGGAACGCGCCGCTGCTCGGCAAAGAAATGACTGAGAACCACGACACGGGTTTTCTCAATTACTATTCATCTGTGTATGGCTATCGTTTGACGAAGGCCCCGCAGTATCGCGAGAGCGGATTGCGCGGAGCTGAACGTCTGAAGCAGCTCTACAATCCCACGACTGAGTTGGTCGCGGCATGGGAAGTGGGTGGCGACGACACCATCATCGACACGATGATGAATCTGCAAATCTGGTGGTGGGCCGCGCGCGAAACGAACGATCCGAAATGGCGACCGCTGGGTGTGAAGCACGCGCTCAAGGCAGCCGACTGGCTGGTGCGCGCAGACGGATCGGTGGCCCAGTCGGTCCATTACAACCCAGGCGACAATCGACAGGAGTTCAACTCGGGAACGGATCCGACAAAGGCCGTGAAGGTGCCCAACAACGCCCGTCCGGGTGAAAGAGTTTTCACGCATTCGCATCAGGGTTTTGCCGCAGACACGACCTGGTCGCGCGGCGCCGCCTGGGGTTTGTATGGGTTTGCCGTGGCTGCCGATGAAACCAAAGATCCGCGAATGCTCGCGACGGCCGAAGGGATTGCTGCCTATCTTCTCGATCGTCTACCCGAAGACGGCGTCGCCTGGTACGACATGGTTGACGAAGGTGTCCACTTTCGCAATCGCGATTCGTCCGCCGCTGCGCTGATGGCGGGCGGGCTGCTGCGGTTGTCTGAATTGACTAAGGATAAGACGAAGGCGGCTGACTATCGCCGGCAAGGTGAACGGATCGTGCAGTCGCTAATCGATCGCTATTTGACGCCGGTCGGCGCAGACGACAAAACGCCGCCGGGTGTTCTGCGCCACGGCTCGGTCACACGTCCGAACGACGGCCCTTTAGTCTATGGGCAATATTATTTGCTCGAAGACTTACTCTGGCTCGACGTGCATAAAGGCAAGTAGGCAGGAGCGGTGAGCAGTCGGCAGGAGGCAGTAGCAGTCGGCAGGAATATTCGAACTAGCTCGACAGTAGATACTATTTCAGTTTGATTCCCGGTCCGAAGGACCGCTAGTTAGTAGCCCCGTCCGTTAGGGCGGGGTAGATGCGACGGTTGTTTCTTTAGCGCCGAAGGTGCGACACGGTTTGTATCGGCCCTTTGGGCCTTGAGCTATCGGGAGGTACGGCTGCCCGCCCCCCGCGAAGCGCCGGACCGGCTACTAACTGCTGGTCCTTCGGACCTAATACAGGATGATGAGTGAAGCTAAACCAGTGCCCGACCGTAATTCGATTAACAGAAAGAAGGTAATCATGAGTACCCAAGTGAAAGAACAAAAAGATCAATTGATATTTCGGCATACCAACAAACAGAAAGGTCGTCACACCTCGGTCACGCCGGCCAACAGCGCGATGAAGCACCTGGTTTATGGCCGCGTGATACTCGATCAGGAAGTTCCGGCAGTGACATTTTCAACTGGAACTCTTGAGTCAGGATTCATCTGCCTGGCAGGCGAATGCACGATCACTGCGGATGGCGAAGCAAACACGCTCAACCAATATGATTCGATCTATTTACCGCGTGATACCAATGTTGAGATCACAACGGACACGTCAGTCGATCTGGTCGAGTGCGCCGCCGAAGTGGAAAATAAGTATCCGCTGCAGGTAGTGAAGTACGCGGACGTCGAAAAGGACGCGTCGCTCAAATTCAAAACCGGTGGTCCATCGACTACGCGAACCGTCAACATCACGTTGGGAAAAAATGTTGAAGCGGGACGCATACTCGCCGGCTTTACCACTTCTGAACCGGGTCACTGGACCAGTTGGCCGCCGCATGAACACGCTGCGATCCTTGAGGAGCTATACGTGTACTACGACATGCCGGCGCCCGCTTTCGGCGTGCAATTTGTCTACACGAATCCGGACGAACCTGAGTTCGTCGGTATAGTGCGAGACGGAGATGCGGTGATCATGCCCAAAGGTTTTCACCCGAACGTTTCGGTGCCCGGCCATCCGATCAACTTTGTCTGGATGATGGCCGCGCATCGCGAAGTTGAAGATCGGCAATTCGGCGTTGTGACTGTACAACCCGGATTCGATCAGGGTGGGAGTGGATTGGAAGCCAGTAGGAAGTAGCGCCGAACGGGAAGCGTAGGTATATGAAACGAGTCGGAACAGAGTCCGCGAAGCGGACGAATGAAAATAGCCCAGCGATTCATCGCTGGGATCGGAAGAGCAATTCATGCCTCAGTCCGCAAAGCGGACGACTGAAATCCTCGCTTGGCAATCAAGAGAAAAAGCGTTCAGTCGCCCGTTTCACGGGCTCACGGTTCGTAATGCAGTTCTACCCAGCACTGAAGTGCTGGGCTACTTTCACTCGTCCGCTGCGCGGACTTTTGTTGCCAACTTCAGCGGGGCTATTCCTGACGGCGATCACAATTGCAGCCACGGCTCAAACACTTAATCGAAAACCTTCCGAGGCAACACGCCCCGTCGTCGTCATGTCAGCGCAATCGCTCGACGATCTCAAGCAGAAACTAAAGCCTGGCAACAAGACCGAAGAGTTGATCGACAGCGCCGGCATGGAGTTACGCGTAGCGGTTCAGCACGAGAACAATAAGACGGGCGCGGCCGCTGAACTGCACGATGCTTCGGACGATGTGTATTACGTGTTGGAAGGCGGGGCGACGCTGGTGCTCGGCGGCAAGCTTGACGCGCCGAAAGAGGTCGAGCCGGGCGAATGGCGCAGTCCAAAAATCATCGACGGCAAAACTTTTGAAATCACTAAAGGCGATCTCGTGGTCGTGCCGCGCGGCACGCCGCACCAACGCAGCACTCCAAATAAAGATTTCACCATGATCCTGATCAAGATTTATGCAGAGCCCCTAAAGCCGGGGGCGCCCAAGCCAACATCGTTAAGCCAAAAACCATGAGAGAAAAAATCGTGGAAACGGAACGTGTAGCCTCGTTTCCCAAATCTTTGAGCGTCGTCGCGCCGCCATCATCCCCGACGCCGGCGAACGGCACCGGTGGCGCCGCTGCAGTTTTGGAAAATGTGAATGCTCGCATCGGTCGTTACCGCTGGACCATCTGCGCGCTGCTCTTCTTCGCTGCCACGATCAATTACGTGGATCGCCAGGTAATCGGCATTCTCAAGCCGACGCTAAAAACCGAACTCGGCTGGGATGAGATTGCTTACAGCAACATAGTGTTTTGGTTTCAAGCCGCGTATGCGTTGGGCTTCATCCTTATGGGTCGCCTGATGGATCGCTTTGGAACGCGTAAAGGTTTCTCGTTTGCGGTCCTTTTCTGGAGTTTTGCGGCGATGGCCCACGCGTTTGCTAGTTCGGTCATGGGGTTTGGTGCGGCTCGGTTTGCTCTCGGTCTTGGTGAATCAGGAAATTTTCCGGCCTCGATTAAAACCGTTGCCGAGTGGTTTCCAAAGAAGGAGCGCGCGCTGGCAACGGGCATCTTTAACGCGGGGACAAATGTGGGCGCGATAGTTACGCCACTAAGCGTGCCATGGATCGCCGGCCACCTCGGTTGGCGCTGGGCATTCATCATTACCGGCGCGCTTGGCTTTATTTGGGTAGTCGCGTGGCTCGCCCTCTATCGGAAACCGCTTGAACATCCGCGCGTTAAGAAACCGGAGCTGGATCATATCAATTGCGATCCGCCAGAAGCGGAAACGAAGATTCCCTGGCTGCGACTGCTTCCTCATCGCCAAACCTGGGCCTTTGCCGTGGCCAAGTTTATGACTGATCCGGTTTGGTGGTTCTATCTGTTTTGGATCCCCGGCTTTCTGCACGATCAGTATCACGTGCCCGCCGACAGCATCACTAGTTTCGGCCTGCCTCTGGTGGTCATCTATCTCGCTGCTGATATCGGTAGCGTTGGCGGCGGCTGGCTGTCTTCGACGCTCATCAAGCGTGGATGGACCATCAATGCGGCGCGTAAAACTGCAATGTTGATTTGCGCAGTCTGCGTCGTGCCAATCGTATTTGTTTCGCAGACCGCAAACATTTGGGTTGCTGTCGCGCTGATCGGACTGGCGGCGTCTGCTCACCAGGGCTGGTCCGCGAACGTCTTTACGATGACGTCGGATCTATTTCCGCGCCGCGCCGTGGGCTCGGTTGTCGGCATCGGCGGAATGGCCGGAGCGGTGGGCGGAATGCTAATCGCAAAGGTGGTTGGTTACGTGCTGCAATGGACGGGAAGTTATCTACCGATCTTCATCATCGCGGGTTCAGCCTACTTAACGGCGCTATTAGTGGTCCATCTGCTGGTCCCGCGGTTTACGCCCGCGAGGGTTGACCAACAAGGAGCGGCTTGATCCTCGACGCATTCAAACTCGATGGTCGCGTTGCGCTGGTGACTGGCGCCTCAACCGGACTGGGCCAGGCGATCGCAATCGCGCTGGCGGAAGCCGGTGCCGACGTTGCTTGTCATGGCAACACGCACGTTCCTGATGCGACTTGCACGGCGGTCGGCAACGCCGGTCGGAAAGCGCTGGCGCTTACGGGCGACCTTGGTGACAAAGAAACGCCGCGGCGGCTGGTTGAGAAGACGATCGCGCACTTCGGCCAACTGGATATTCTCGTTAACAACGCCGGAACTATTCGCCGCGCTGCCGCGACTGAATATTCAGAGGAAGATTGGGCGGCGGTCATCGAGGTGAATCTTTCCAGCGTTTTTCGCATGGCCCAACTGGCGGGCCGGCACATGATTGAACGCGGCGGCGGAAAGATTCTCAACATCGCTTCGCTGCTTTCGTTCCAGGGAGGAGTCACGGTGCCGGCGTATGCAGCTTCGAAGGGCGGCGTGGCGCAATTGACTAAGGCACTGGCGAACGAGTGGGCTGCGAAAAATATTAACGTGAACGCGATCGCTCCCGGCTACATGCGCACCGACAACACGCGCGCGTTGCAACAAGACGAGACGCGCAACCGGCAGATACTTGAACGGATTCCCGCGGGCCGTTGGGGCGAGCCAGGTGATTTGGCTGGTGCGGCGGTTTTTCTGTGTTCAGCGGCGAGCGACTATGTGAACGGTCACGTGCTGTTGGTTGACGGTGGTTGGATGGGAAGGTGAAGGATTGGGCACTCATGGGCTCAGCACCAAAGGCGCAAAATGTATCAGCGCCAAAGGCGCGAAATGTAATAGCTTGGGGCAACGCCCCAGGTGAACGGCAACGAGTTGTTGTGAGCGCTGAAGGCGCGGAATAAGAAGGATCGAAAGAGAATAGTGATTAAGTTGCGTTCATCACATTTCGCGCTTTCAGCGCTGGCGATTTTCAACCGGTCCTACCTGGGCCGCTGGCCCAGGCTATTACATTTCGCGCCTTTGGTGCTGATCGGACTACTAGCTTCGAGCAGCATACTCGTTGCGCAGGCACCCCGCCGCTCAGCTTCGATGATCGCAACATCATCGTTCGACAAAGAAGTCACAGACTTCTTCACCCAGGAGATGACCGCCCATCTCAATGAGATCAAATCTTACGACCCGGCTCCTGATAAAATTTTTGGCGCGGGCACGACAGGTGAATATACCTGGGGCAGCTTCATGAACTCAGTCGGCGCGTTTGCCGCAATGACTGACAAAAGTAAGCTTGGCGATCGCGATCTTGCCCGCGAGGTGGGCCAGGTTGGTTTACTTGAATACCGTTTGAAGAGCACTCGTTTCTCGCAATTGTATGGAGTGCTGGCGCTGCGGTATTTCGGCAAGAGCCTCGACACCAATCCGGTTTGGCAGAGTCTCAACGAAGAACAGCGCGCGCAATGGCGACGCTTCCTCGATGTCTCCGCATTTTATGATCCCAAGACACAACAGGTTATTAAACTGCCGGAAAACTATTTGGGAGTGGCGGCGCGTATCGCGAGTGTCAGTTATCAACTCGGCCTGCTCAAAGATCGCGCGCTGGTTGACAGTGTGATCACGCGTGCGGCGCAGCCGTTCCTTAATCAGGGGATCTATGCCGATGATGGTCCGCCCACCGGTCGCTTTGATCGCTACTCAAATGAATACGCGCGCTTCGTTTGGGAAGCGGCGGAGAGTGTCGATCGCCAGGACATTCTCGATGCGGTCAGGCCCTCTTTAAAAGAGCAGATGCGTTTGTGGTGGGACCTGGTCCTGCCGGACGGCTACGGTTACGCGTGGGGTCGCAGCATGGGTGTCGTTAGTTACATGGACACGCTCGAGATCGTCGGCTTTCTGGCGGAGCATCCCGAGTTCCGCCCGGCGCCGCTCGAGCAACTGGCCGGCGCGTACTATCAGGCGTGGGAATCGTTACGGCGCGACTACAACGATAAGACGCACGTGCTTTCCGTTTTCGCTTTCGGGCGCGGCAACTATTCCTACATCTCTCGCGACCGCGAATGGCAACAGACGATAAACTTTTTTGGCAAAGGCTCGTTGGCCCATGCGAGATTTATGAAAGGCCTCAAACGAGAGCAGGTATCAACCTTCCCCGCTGAGATTGTGCGGCCGGACCTCGCGCGCTTTGTGTTCTTTCGTCAAGGTCTGCGGCCGGCAGGAGTCTGGCTCGTACGACAAGGGTCGCTGTATTTCAGTCTGCCGATCACTACGGGAACTAAACCGGGCGTCGCGGACTATCTGCCGGCGCCGCATGGTCTGGTGGGATTCGCGAATCCAGTCGAGCAAGTCTACGCTTCGCTGGTCCCATTCCTGCAACTTGCCGACGGCCGGACTCTGGTAGCATCCGACGGTGCAGACGAAATCGAACCGGGCGCCGATGGCAAGTCTTTGCGTGTGGTTTGGCGACGGTGGGCACAAGTCGGAACGAAGTCGGGAGAATTGATCGATCCGCATATCACCAGCGAAGTGATCTGGCGCATTGATGGAGCGACGGCGACGCTGACACGTGATGAAACTTTAAGATCAGACGAAGACGTTAGCTTGTACCGCTGGTGGGTTGCCGTGCCGAGCACACACAATCACGATCGTGTGGAACCGGGTTCGGAGCGGCACGATCTTCTGATGGATGAGAATTCAGGCCTTTTGGTGACCGTCAAGGCGGACTGGCCAGTTGCCATTTCGACCTGGGCGCCGGGCGATAGTCCGTTCGGCCGCGCAGCACGCAGAGGGGTGCCGCTTCATTTGATTTACGAGTCGCC
Source organism: Pyrinomonadaceae bacterium (assembly GCA_030841085.1). Lineage (GTDB taxonomy): Bacteria > Acidobacteriota > Blastocatellia > Pyrinomonadales > Pyrinomonadaceae > PSRF01. The sequence goes on along the minus strand of JAVEDP010000024.1, from coordinate 308,822 downwards.
ACATTTACACCTGCCCGCTAAACAGGATATGCATTGGCGCATGACGATTAAGCTCCTGAAGACTCTGAAACCGTTTGATTGATTGATCGCGTTTGATATTTCGGAATACTTAAACCTGAGAAAAAACGACCATGTCAGCTATTGAACAGATAAAAGCAAAGCACACGGACTGGAACAGCGTTCCGGTCGAACAACTGGAGCCGGGCATTCAGCGGCAAATGATCGTCGGGGAAAACCTGATGATTTGTCGCCTGCGCATTGGGCCGAACATCGTCACTCCCGCGCATGATCATCCACATGAACAAATGACAATAGTCGAGCGCGGCCGCGTGCTTTTTACGATTGGCGATGAACAACGGACCGCGCAAGCAGGGGATGTACTCCACTTTCCACCGGGCGCGTGGCATGGGGCAACGATGCTCGACGAGGAAGTGATTCTCATCGATATCTTCTCACCGATAAGAGAAGACTTTCTGACTTAGCGCACATTAGTCTGAGTGGCATAGACTTTAGTCTGAGTGGCATAGACTTTAGTCTGTGTTTCGCTCGCAGCCACAGACTAAAGTCTATGCCACAACCGGAGTTAGTCGTAGATTTCATGATCTGTGTTTCGCTCGCAGCCACAGACTGTCTATGCCACAACCGGAGTTAGTCGTAGATTTCATGATCTGTGTTTCGCTCGCAGCCACAGACTAAAGTCTATGCCACATCACACAACGAATGACTCTCAATATCAAACCCAAAGATAAGTGCCGCTGGGACTTTCTAAGCCTCGGCGAAGTAATGCTGCGGCTCGATCCCGGCGAAGGTCGCGTTCACACGACTCGCAGTTTCCAGGTCTGGGAGGGTGGCGGCGAATACAACGTAGCCCGCGGTCTGCGGCGCTGTTTCGGAATGGACACGAGCATTGTCACCGCGCTCGCCGACAATTCAGTGGGTCGTCTGGTCCAGGATCTCATCTACCAGGGCGGCGTCGATCAATCACATGTCAAATGGGTCGACTTTGACGGCGTCGGCCGCAGTGTTCGCAACGGCTTGAATTTTACCGAGCGCGGTTTTGGTTTGCGCGCGGCTCTGGGTTGTTCCGATCGGGGGCACACTGCCATATCGCAACTGAAAGCCGGCGACATTGATTGGGAAACAATTTTTGGCGACGAAGGTGTTCGCTGGTTTCATACCGGTGGGATTTTTTGCGCCCTTTCTGAGACGACTCCGGAAGTTGCACTCGAAGCCATTGCAGCTGCTCGCAAACATGGAACAATCGTTTCTTTTGATCTGAATTACCGCGCTTCTCTTTGGAAAGACATCGGTGGTCCAACAGAGGCGCGCACAGTCAATCGCGAACTCGCGCCTTTAATAGATGTCATGCTGGGGAATGAAGAAGACTTCACTGCCGCATTGGGTTTGGAAGTCGACGGTTTGGACCTGAATCGGCCACACTCTAAACCCGATCCAGTTAACTTTCAAAAAATGATCGAGCGGGCGGTTAAAGAGTTTCCTAATTTCCAGGTAGTCGCTACTACTTTGCGCCACGCTCGTACGGCGACGCTCAACGATTGGGGCGCGATTAGTTTTGCCGATGGACAATTTTATCAAGCGCCGACGCGCGAGAACCTGGAGATTCTCGATCGGATTGGTGGCGGTGACTCCTTCGCTTCCGGATTGATCTATGGCTTTCTGGAAGTGAAGGGACCGCAATGGGCAGTCGATTGCGGCGCCGCGCATGGAGCGCTGGCGATGACGACTCCCGGTGACACGACGATGGCCACGCTGAGCGAAGTTGAGAAAGTGATGAAGGGCGGCACCGCGCGAGTGGACCGCTGAAGTAGCACAGACTTTAGTCTGTGTGTCGTTCGCAGCCACAGACTGAAGTCTATGCCACGCCTTATGAATAAATCCGAAGTCTTAAAACGCATTCGCGACACGGGCTTAATACCGGTAGTGCGCGCCGAGTCGTCTGACCAGGCGCTACGCGCGGTGGCAGCCCTGAAGGCTGGGGGCCTCGATGTTCTCGAAGTAACTATGACCGTTCCCGGCGCCATTGAAGTAATCCGGACGTTGGTGAGCGAGTACGGCGCCGAAACATTGATCGGAGCAGGCACCGTTCTCGATCCGGAAACGGCGCAAGCCTGCATCCACGCCGGGGCGAAATTTATTGTCAGCCCGGCGCTCAACGAAGAAACGATCAGCTTCTGCCGCGCACAGGACGTGGCGATTTTCCCCGGAGCGCTGACACCGACTGAAGTAGTGCGTGCATGGAAAGCCGGAGCTGACGCGGTAAAAGTTTTTCCCGCCGGCGCAGTCGGCGGCGCCAACTACCTAAGAGCCTTAAGAGCTCCGCTGCCACAGATTGAATTAATTCCTACGGGTGGAGTTTCTCTGAAGACGGCAGCCGACTTTATCAAGGCCGGAGCCATGGCGCTTGGCGTGGGCGGCGATCTTGTAGACTCCCAAGCTTTACGCGACGGCAACACCGACCTAATTACCGAGCGGGCGCGACAATTTCTCGAGATCGTGCGAATGACTCGAGCCTCATGAGCGTGATTTGTACCTGATCTTCGAGATGAAGAACCCAAAGGAAGGTAAACGCAAAACTAATCAAAGTTTCAATTATTCGGCGAGCACTCGATGCACGAAAGCGACGGCAATCGATCCTTCGCCCACAGCTGACGCGACGCGCTTAACGTTTCCGCCGCGAACGTCTCCGACGGCGAAAACACCTGGCAGACTGGTTTCAAGTAAATAAGGAGCGCGAGCGAGCGGCCATTTAGCACGCTCCAAATCTTCCTTGGAAAGATCGGAACCGGTCTTAATGAAGCCCGCGCCATCGCGCGCCACACAATCTTCAACCCAAGCGGAATTTGGCACGGCGCCAATCATCGAAAATAGTGCACCGATCTTATGCTTCTCAACCTTACCACTCTTGTTGTTGCGCCACTCGATCGCCTCAAGATGATCGTTTCCACTCAATGCAATCACTTCAGTGTCTATGCGCAATTCTATATTCGGGCTTTCTTCGATTCGCCGGATTAGATAGCGCGACATGCTCTTAGCTAAACCGTTTGAGCGAACAAGGACATAAACACGACGCGCGGTTTGGGAGAGAAATACAGCTGCTTGTCCAGCGGAATTTCCTCCACCAACGACAACGACTTCTTCTCCACTGCACAACTGCGACTCGAGGTGTGTTGCGCCGTAATAGACGCCCGCCCCTTCAAACCGGGACAAATTCTCCAACGAAAGTCTTCGATACATTGCGCCGGTGGCAATAACAACGGTTCGAGCCGTCACTTTCTCGCCATCATCAAACTTCAACGCATAAGGCCGCCGGTCACAAGCTAAACCGTGAGCTTCTTTGGCAATCAATATTTGCGCACCGAACTTCTGTGCCTGCGCGTATGCATTTCCGGCCAGCTCTTTGCCTGTTATTCCGGTTGGGAAACCCAAATAGTTTTCAATCTTTGAACTTGCACCTGCTTGTCCTCCGGGTGAGTTGGACTCAACCACCAGAACATCGAGTCCCTCGGATGCGCCGTACACTGCTGCCGCCAAACCGGCGGGCCCGGCGCCAACGATGATCAGGTCGCGTACGTGGGTTTGCTCGATGCCTTCGTTGAGCCCGAGACATTCGGTAATTTCCTCATTGGTTGGATTGCGCAGTACTGCGGTGCCCCGACAGATCAGAACGGGCAGGTCATCAATCGACAGAGAAAAGCGATCGAGCATTTCCTGAACCTCGGCATCACGCTCGAGATCGATGTAGGAATACGGTTGGTAATTGCGAGTCAGAAACTCCTTGATGCGAAAGGTGTCAAGCGAATGACTGGAGCCAATCAAAACGATGTCACCAACTTCGCGCGCAATTAATTCGAGACGACGCAGGATGAAAGCTCGTAGAAAGATATCGCTGAGTTCGCTGTCGGTCTCGACCAAGCCCTGCAATGCCTCGCGCTCTATCTCAATGAGTTCTGATTTTTCCGCGGCGCGTATGCGCACCAGTCCACGACGGCCCGAGAGCACGTTTAGTTCGCCGGTAAACATGCCCGGATTGCAGATGGCGACGATTTGCTCCTGATTGTTCGAGACCTGCAGGATGTGCAGTTGCCCGTTAACTACAACGAAGACTTTGGTTACATGCTCATTAAGCTCGACAACGATCTCACCCTGTTCCACGGTGCGACGTTGGCCGTGTGCGAGCACGCGAGCTTGTTGGGCGGAGGTTAGGACGGGAAACATTTCGCTGGGGGTAGTTCCCGGCGGTGGCGATAAGGCATCCTCAGCGTCTGGCAGATTCGACATTTTGTCCTGTCGCTTCAACGATGGCCTCTAGCGTGTCGTTCAGGCAGTCGAGCCTACTGCGACTTGTTGATGAACGCGACGAGTTGCGGAATCACCTCACTCGGAGCTTGTCGAGACCCTTGAAACGATCTGTGACGGCTCTTACAACTGTCTCTATTCCTTCTGGAGTACTGATATCTGCCTGAACAAAACGATCAGCGGAAGTTCCCGGCGAAACAGATCGGGCGGTAGCGATTACGTCTCCACCACCGCGAACCAAGCGGTTAACGATGGCCTCGCCAATGCCTTTGGTGCCACCCGTAACCAGAATTCGCCTGCCTTTGAATTCAGTTGGTTCCGCGTTTGGGTGGTTGTTGTGCACTTGTAAACTCCCATAAGTTTTGAGGGCGAAATTCCGTTTGTGGGGAGTTTACGCGCTAAATTCGACCGCGTCACGCGACAGGGCTGCGGAAGAAATTTGGAGTGCGCCGACAACGGCGGCGCTTTGGATTTCTTAACATTTTTGTCGGTCAGCGAATCCAAAGCGGCTCGCGCTACGCTTGCCGCCGCACTCCAAATTTACTTTCCGCAGCCTGGGTTGATGCTCCGCGAACTTTATTGACCTCTGAACCGCTCTTTGGTGATCCAGTTGTTGATATAACGGGAACAATGAACGAGGGAGATGCCTTCGGTTTGACATGCTGCCAGGAAGCGAATGACATCCAGGTCGACCAGGCTTACTTCGTTCAAGTCGAGTATGACGCTCGCCCCTCCGGCCTTTATTTGCGCTTTCAATTCTTCTATATGCTCCCGCCGCATGCGGCCAATCAGCCGTAGCGTCGTCGTCTGTCCATCCGAATCTTTTTCGATTCTTAAGGTCACGTTCGTTTGCTCTCAAGTGCCACGCTTGAACGTTGCACGCTGAGTGCCAGTTGCAATTTCCTTGAATCACTGCGTTTTCGTTTTCGCTATGGGCCGCTTTTTCGGCGTTTGCTGAAAACTCAGCCTGGAGCATCGGCGTTGATCGCAATTGAATTAGTTTCGTTCCAGAGAAGCCCAGACGTTTTGTTTTCGCTCCAGAGGAGCGAGATGTTTATAGCTACGAGCACACCCCCCAAAAGATCTCGCTCCGTTAGGAGCGAAACCCCTGAACAGAAACTTCACTGAGGCGGCAAAGCGATTGCGCTCCTAACGGAGCTTCGGAGTACCGAAAGGACCGCCAGGCTATAAACATCTCGCCCCTCTGGGGCGAAGCGACGAATAGCCGGCGGAGCACGCTGGTTGCTTTATTTTCAACGATCTTTGGCCTGACTCATTCCGAGAATTGGGTTGTGGGTAAATGTATGGTCCTGATTTGGTGGCCCGCGGATAATGTTCAATACCGCGTTTGGGGGTATTATTGAGCAGTTGATAAATACTTAGGATGTTGGGCGATGCGCCGATCCTTCAAGGGAGATATCTAATGGAACTCTTTGTTTTCAGCTCAAAGACCCTGACTAACATTTGGGCCGGTATCGGTGCACGAAAGTGGGCTGTCTCACAAGATCAAGCCGCTAACCCGGGTATTATCACAAAAGCTAAAGCGTTGCGTATTGGATCTCTAGGTATTTTGTATTGCGTCGAGACGCAATCGCTCACGACTCCCTTCATTGTTGCTTCAACTCCCGATGAAGGCGTCATAGTCAGAAATATCTGGCCCGAAGAATGGAAACTCCCGTTCGATATTTATCCTTTGGGTTCTCCTGAAAAACAAATGGAGAAAACAGACATTGCAAATCTTCCGGTTGTGAGAAACTCAGGAAGCCAGTGGAATAACGTAATTCGGACTCAAGGCCAATTCGCGTTTCAGCCGACTGTAATCGACGGCGAAGATTGGTCGATTCTGTTCCAACAACTATCCTCGCATTAAAACATGATTAATCGTTTGATGTTTTACTGATATCGCCCAATAAATCGTTCAAAATCGGAAAGTCAGTACGACACGTTCGCCCACGGCCGAGCCGATCGAGATGATGTACCAAAAAACCTGAGGTTTTTTCTTGACAGCGGTTTTTCATGGTGCTAGATTCCGTCCCCCCTAATACTCAGCCTTGGTTGCCCAGGGTATTTTGCCCGTATCCTCGCATCCAGTTTTGGATTATCTCTGAGATTGGTGGTTGGGTTCTTTCCCAAGGCTGTTTTGACAGTTGAGGGAACCCGAAACAATCGTTATTAGCCTTCAAGAGCACAGTCTCAGGCTCCTGAATGCCCCTTACAAAGGTCTAAGCCGCTTATGGACCCGCAAACATCTCACAACGGTAATCATGCCGTAGTCGGGGAAGAACAAAATCTCGAATCCGACTTCTACCCCTGGAAAATTTCCGACGCTACCGAAAAGGAAGCGACCACCGAGAAAACTCGGGTCGACGCCGAGTTTTACAAACGAGTAGGTTTTTATTCTGCGTTCAACAAATCCTCCGAAGACGAATTCCGACAGGCGATAGGAAGATTAGTCAAGTCAGTTGAAAAGAGAGTAGGAGACTTGACCATCGAACTCGATGAGGATGTCGCTCGGTTCACCATTCGGAAGGAAGAAGCAGAAAACAAAAGAGAAGAGATCAAGGCTAGTTTGAAGCGTTATGAGGAAGAGGTTCAACTGCTCAAGAATGATTTGCCTCTACTAAAAGCACGTCTCGAAGCGCTGCGCGGAGAAATAAGGAATGCAGTCGTCGATATTGGTGCTAAAAAAGAAACCCTCATTAAAGATAGGCAGGAAGCTCTTCTGGACGAGCTCAACCGTCTCAATGCAGAGCTCGAGACTGTCGTAAGAACAAGAATGTCACTTAATGAGGAAATCTTTGAAAAACAAAAGGAGGCGTTAGAAAAGAAGAAGATTTTCCTGCTTGCCTTATTTGAACAGTACCACCGTGAACATCGAGACGTACTGTCCAAGTTAAGACTGCTTAACGTGTCAGGCTTTCATTTTTTGAGTTCCAGCTTTCTCTATAACGCGGGTTTTGTCGCTGCAACTGTCGCTGGCGCATTTTTCGCATCATTTGCCGAAACCAACTATTTTGCGTCAGGCGGAATCCTTTCGTTCGTAGTTCAAGGACTCTTTGCTTTCAGCACAGGATTCATTGGCCAATCGCCAGAGGGAAGTCCGCCAGCATTTAGCGCAAGACTAATGTATGCAGGCGTCTTGTTGGCAATCTTTCTCGTTTTGCTGGCGCTAATTTTTGCGGTTTCCTGGATCTGCCACGCGGCCTATAAACGGTTGCTGCAAACGGATTCTCAAGCGGAGGCGCTGAAGAGCAAAGATTCCGGCGAAGGCGACCTCTCCATGAATAACTTCGCCATAGAAATCAACTTGAATAACGAGTTTCCCGTCCGGGCGGCAGTGCGAGAAAAGACTTTCTTTGGTTTTTGGATTAAAGCCATTCCCTACCTGTTGTTCCTGACAATTGCCTTCCTGCTTGTTTCCCTGGGAACCGACATGGGCAACATCAAAAGTTTGGACGCCTCGATGGCTGGATATGGAATGGGTTTCTTAATCGCATTGGGGTGTGGCGGGGTGTCATACGTTTACCTCACGATGGTACTTGAAAAAAGAGTTGAACAAAGGGCTGAAAGTCAAACAGACGCCTTGACCAGTAACGCCGGAGGCTCCTGGGTCAGGCTAAACCTTGAACTCTTTGTCGTTATTCTGACATTTATAGCGATTGTGTTGATTACCTTGTTTGGGTTTCAGCATCCGTTCAAATCAGCAAGCAATACGCTGTCAATCGTCTCATTGATGTTCTTTGCGGGCGCCTGCCTGTTGACGGCTCTGCTTCTAGGTTTTGGTTTACGTCTCCAGGGTTTGGATGCGTCTCGGCGAGAACTTGAACAGACCTGCGACATTATTCAGACGAAGTTGATTCGAATTTCCCGACCGCTGCAAATCTACTTGACGCAGGTAGAAAATGCCCACTTTAATCGTCGGTTCATATTGATCAGAGACGAGATTATGAACTTGATGTTGGCGCGCACCAGGGTGACACGCAAAGCAATCGATACACCTCTGATAAAGATTGATGAGCACGATTCCTTTTTAATGAAACTTAACAAGTGGCTCAAAGGGAGACGTCTTGTAAGTCGGTTTGGTGGAGCGGCAAGGCAAACTGATGAGCAACCACATGAAAATGACTTGAGCGGTTTCACGGCATCTGAGGAGATTCGATTGTGTTTTCCCAAACTTGAAGCGGAATTGGGTGCCCTGGAGGCAGAAGCTAAAGAGGTAAGAGAACGAATTGCCTCGATTGAAACGGAAATGAAATTTCGGACTGAACAAAAAGGCGAGTTCTACGAAAAGAAACTTCGGGAACTACAGGTTCAGGAAATCCGAGCGAGAAACTATCACAAGGCTATTACTAATCGAAAGAGAAAGTCGCATTACGACATCAATCTTGAGCTGCGTAAACAAAAGTTTTTCACCCAGAAGATTGTCGAGGGCTTCGAGTTGGGCGACTGGTTCACCAGACACGGTCTAAAGAGTTCAAAAATCCCGCATCTTAGCCACACTACAAACGGTGGTAATCATGATTGAAACCGCATCACGATGGATTCGTGAAAAGATTAACGTGATTAGAAACGCGGGCGCGCCGCCCTCGCCAGTTAATAATCCGCTAGATGAAGCCGGGCAGGCTCGTCAAAAATTTGCCGACGCGATTGGTTCATTTACTGATTTCTTCAAAAGTACCGTCAATAAGCTCGAAGAAAACACCTACTTGCGTGAGTTTCTCGTTATCGGCGAGTCGTTTAGGAAATCAGGCTACGTCGCGGGACTTTGGGGAATACGCGAGCACGGTCTCGAGGGAACGGCTGCGATGCGCGTCCTCATAACCAAAAACCTTATCGAAGAGAAGTTTCAAAGCAACCAAAGAAACTTGGAAAGTCATGTCAAGCTTCTGGAGACACTTAGGACTAACGCCGAGCGCGACTACCAGGCAAAGAACCGTTATTACCAGAAACTAAACCGCGCTTATCAGTACAGCCACCGGCAGTTTTCATTAGTCCTGGGGTGTATTTATGGCTTCTTTGCATTAGCGTTGATACTTGCTGATATTCCTCTTGCTCTTGAGCTAACCAAGAGAGGTCTCAACCTCAAGTCGGACAAATTCAGCGCAATTAGTGATTTGTTTGCCTTTGGTACTCCCGAAGGCTTCATCCCTCATTTCCTCAGAGTTTTGACCGTTAATTGGGAAGTTGTGATATTTGCTACCGGGATCGCCTTTTGCACTATCTACATCAAAATCTTCTACGATGACTTTGTTGGCGTTCCGTTGGAAAACTTGATCAAGAAGGCTTCAGAATCTCCGGAGGACTACGGTGAAGCCGAATTAGGGGACGTTGAAGTCGCAACTAGAGAGAATGGCGATGCCTCCTTGGTGCAAGAAATTACTACGGTGGACCAATCTGGAATTAACGAAAATGAATCACGGAAAGAAGCAAGGGCGGCTAGATTTAGTCGGCTTTGGTGGGTGCGTTTCTGTGTGAAACTAGCAGTGTTGCTGGTGTTGTTTGCGACGATTCTGGTGCTTGGATACTTCCGTTACTCGGTCACCTCTCAAACGCAGAGCGAGGTGGCTGGCGTACCCCGCTTGGTTATCTTTCTTACCTATACCTTGTTAACGCTGATCTTCCCAATCATCAGCGGTATTTGCGGTTCACTTTCACTCAGTAGCTTTCACAATTGGAGCGAGATGAATAAGGCGCGAAAAGAGAACGCCCGTGCGGAACAGAAACTGCTCGAGGCGACCGATCGATTCAGAATCAAGTGGGAAGAAAAGGAACGGAATAAGAGTTTTCTCGAATGGATGAAAAAGGAAGAAACGCTTAAACATCTAAAAAACTTTCTGATTGATTGTTACAACGCCGGGTATAAGTTTGGTTACTTGTATCCCCAGTGGATTTTCGGTGGTGACTTGTATACCCGAGCCGAAGCCTTGAGAAATCGCAACCTGGCGGATCCGGATCAACCCCTAACCAGCGAAGTGCCCGCCGTAAGCTCGGTGAAAATCCTTGAGGGCGCCGTGAATTAGTATGCAAACCAGAAGATTAGGCCATGTTTCGCTGACGCTAGTTTCGCTGGCCCTTGCGGGGTGTGGTATCGATAAGCCCACGCCACATGTCAAAGAAGGTATCGTCGCAATCGTTTATGCCGATCTGACTAGAAGCATTAACGAGGAAACAGCAAATCGGATCAAACGAAATATTGGTGAGCTTTTCAGCAAGACGCCGCCGAACACAAGGTTCTATTTGTTTTCTGTGGATCGCGGTACAAGCAAGCCGGATATCTATGAATTCATCCCGCACTTTAGCGAAATCAAAGTGGCCAGCGACGAAGACAAAGTCAAAAAGGAAATGGAAGACAATCAAAAGGCGAAGGAAGAGGTTGAACTGAAAAAGCTAAAAGACTCGCTGGATTCTTATCACACGTTGATCGCCAGTCAAAAAGGGCCGGTTAGTTGTCTGACGAATAAACTGAATTCGTTGTCGGACATGATTAGAAACAAGAGCAGTAATTATCCTGACTACGAAATCAGAGTCTATTTTTATTCAGACATGATTGAAGATTGCTCGAACTCGTTTGACGGTAAACCATTGGCCTTCCAACGAAACGCCAACGATAAGGACGAAGAGAAACATCTCGAGGATATTCAGCACCGCATAGACAAAAGTTTTCATCAAGTCGAATTGAAGTCGTTGCGGCCAAAAGTCTACGTAGTTTTGACCTCACAGGACGACAAACAAAGCCTGGAAAATCTAAAAATGCTCTGGACCAAGTTTTTTGACAAGCTGGGAGTTGACACCGGCGACATTGTTTGGGGAAACGGAAATGAAGAGTCTTTTTGGCAAATGCCAAAATAGAAATTAACACCGCGTTCGTGCTTCTCAGGTTGCCTTAGTGGTGCCGAGGGCGGGAGTCGAACCCGCACGTCCTTGCGGACAACGGATTTTAAGTCCGTAGCGTCTGCCATTCCGCCACCCCGGCACGGCAGTCAAAATACCACGCGCGGACAAACGCAAACAATCTCGCTGACCCGAGGCATGCAGTTTAGGGTACAAGCTTTAGCTTGCGGTTTCGTGGAGCGCCACAATCTGCAGCCTCAAGGTTGAACTCTGAACTGCAAGCTTCGTCAGCCGAACCGCTTGTCCTTCACCCCCGTCAAGTTTGCCGAGGATAGTCACGAGAGTTGACCGACCCGCCGGAGATCGGTGTCGTTCACGGTTGGCCTTCGGGCAGTCCTTCTTTTCTTAACCGCTTCCTCGCTGCTTCAATTCCTTCCTGAAACTCCGTGACTTCGCGCTGCACGGGCGCCCGCCCTCGGGACTGTCTCATGGTCCGCTGCTTGAACCCTTCGGCCCGCCACTGGGCCACGCGTTCAATCAGATGTTGATACGCTTCGAGAGGCGTCGGCTCCCGCGCCGTGTCCAATGTCAATAGCGTTCCCAGGTGTTCTGCGTTGTTCACCCGCGCGCCCATGTCCGGAATAGTTCCGTCTGGCCGCCGGCAGAATCGCAAGAGGATCGTTTTGATGATTGAAGTGTGATCGAAAACTTTGTGGGAAACTTTTCCGCGTTCAACCCAGGGTGAAACGATGATCGCCGGCACGCGCGCGCCGTAACTGCGAAAATCCGGCTTGTCGTCGGCCGCGTTCTCAGGTTGCACATGATCATAGAAGCCGCCATGTTCGTCGTAAACAAATACAAGCAGGGTCCGGGGCCAGGCTGGGCTATTGATGACCGCGTTATAAAGTTTCAACGCGAGGTCTTGCCCGGACATCACATCTGACGGTGGATGATTCGTCATTTGATTCCCTTGGACCAGTGACTGAGTAATCCACAAAGTTCGGATCGATCCACGAAACCGAAGCGAGATCGCCGGAAGCTGCGTGGTCCAGAAATGTAATTGGATTCACCAACGTTCGCCGGTCAAACCAAAAAAAGTTTGAGCCGCGGCCCACTCGATAGCGGCCGTCAATCAGCCGAAGAGTAGCCATGTCATGAGCGTACCAGCGCCATGAAACGTTCGCCGCGTCCAAATGCCGGACAAACGAAGGATAGTCATAGATTGGGACTTTCTTGTTGCTCTTGTTTGGTGATTGGCCCGTCACCGAGTACAAGCGATTGGGCCAGGTAGCGCCAGGAACGGAACAGAACCAGGAATCACAGACACAGAAGTGGCGTACCAGATGATCGTAAACCGGAACCGCTGAGGCGTTGTGGTAACCCATGATCAGGCCCGGGTCGTCGTCTTTGTGAATGCTGGCATAATTATCGACGAACCCGCCGTTGTTATTGCTCAACTGAACCGCGACCGCATCTTCCTGGTGCCCGGGGTCGTGCTCGAATACTGTTTTCGGCAAGTGACGCACAGGATAAGAGTTGTTCCCATGCATATTCGACATCCCAGCCTCGAGCCCATTTACCTCCGGGTTCGCTCCTTCAAGTTTCAGATAGCCCAGCATGTGATCAAACGAGCGGTTCTCCATCATCAGCACAACGATGTGATCGATCTTCTCTAAATTATCGGTTGGCCCGCCCGGAACAAATCTAACCGGAGCAGCGCGAGCAACGGTTGGCTTCATTGAACGACCGCGCGCAGCCTTCGTCGCACCGACCCCCTTGACCTTCGCGCTGCGCGCTGCAACTTTCCTGGTTGAACGCGAGGCTTTTGTGACTGCCTTACGCTTTGTGGCTTTCTTCGAAGCACGCGCTTTCTTGGATTTTTGGGCCATATTGGTTTCCCTTTATCTTTTAGTTGGGATGGTCGTTGCCTAGATCTCTTCGACTATGCGGGCGTTCGATTTGTCGGTCAGGCCGTCCGGAGTTGTTGAAGGTCAGGTGAAAATCCGTCGGTTCTTGAATTCGTCTGTTCCTTCGAGTTGCGGTACCTGATCGTAGTTTTCGTCCTCGAGCAGCGAAACCACGCTCTTATGCAGATCGGCATAGGTGAGATTGTAGTTAGCATCGGTGATAGCTTTGATGGCGTGATAACTCATCGCGCCGTGGTAGTCGCTGTTTATGTAGGCGTCGGCGGAGGTCTGATTGCTCTTGCAGCCGCTTAACAGAATTTCCTTCATGGCGGATTCCGGATGTTTGTCCGTACCTACAATCTTGGCTCCGCTGCCACTCGCGCCCTTGCGTGCCGCCCGCAGTTGATCTGGTGAAAGTTCCTTACCGCCGAAGACGCGGGGGTTCAATTGCCGATTGCGCCGGTACTCATTCACCATGACCCGAGTAACGGAGCCGGAGTGACAGGAATCCGAAATAACGGAAAGTCGAACACCGTCCGGAATGTTCGCAAACAACTGGCGCAACTCGTCATCGACCAGCAAGTTTGAATCAGTGTCATACGGACAAATGGCCTCGTCATATTTGTCTTCATCGCCATCGGTATCGGCGAGATAGGTCCCATGCGAAGCGTTCGTGAAGACCAGAATGTCGCCGGCTTTCGCTCCATTCAAGAGGTCTTTGATGCCCGTCATTATCTTGGCTTTAGTGGCGTCGGCGTTGAGCAATTGTTTGACGTCGGCGAAGCCGAAATGATTTTTCAGGAGGCCCGTCCAGTCGTTTGCGTCGTTCACGCATCCTCTTAGATCATTCTCTTCGCCGAATGGATAGTCGTTGATACCTACGCAGAGTGCTTTTTTAGTCATGTCATCTTCCTTTGTAGCTGAGGTTAGTAAGAAATGGTTTTAATTGGCGGTCCCTTTGTTAAATATCGCTCGGATGTGTAAGACGCGATTAGCACTAATTCTCGCACGCAAATTCAAGCAGCTTTCAAGAGCAGAATTAGCGAGTGTGCAGAAGCAGCGGCTCGTGAGAAGTCGGCGTACCAGGAGACGGCGGGACGATATTCCGGCTACCAACGAAAGTCAATAGATTTTTCGCGACGCCAGGGCAGTGGCATAGACTTTAGTCTGTGGCGTTCAGTGGTAGCACAGACTGAAGTCTATGCCCACTATGTCAGTCAAGCGGGCGCCCGCCTCGTCTTCACAGTGATCGTTTCGAAGTGTAGAATCGGTTAGGAATTGGTACAGTCTAATAAACAAGTTCGCCTATATAAATGACTGAAGAGCAGGAAGTTTTCCTCCAACACATTCAAAAGAAGGGCCTCAAACGCACGGCGCAGCGTGATTTGATTCTCGATATGTTTCTGCGCACCGAGGAACATCTGTCCAGCGAAGATCTCTATCGTCTGGTCCAAAAACAAGATCCGACCATTGGCCAGACAACTGTCTATCGCACCTTGAAACTTTTGACTGAAGCCGGACTCGCGCGCGAAGTTCGCTTTGGCGATGGCGTTACGCATTACGAGCATAACTACAAGCATCAACATCACGACCACATGATCTGTTCCGAGTGTGGCCGAATTATTGAGTTCTTTTCTGCCGAGCTCGAAGCGATTCAGGATGCGATGGCTGCCAAGCATCGCTTTCAGGTAACGCAGCACCTGCTGCGCATCATCGGCATCTGCGCCGAATGCCGCCGCGCGCTGCGGGAAGCAGACAAGGCCCAGGCCCTGGTGGGGACCGGCGCAAAGCAGACGAGCGCTCGCGCCCGATAACGAGTCTGAAGAGTCTGCGAATGTTTAAAGAGCCGAGCACGTTAAGCGTTTCTCGGCTTTTATGTTTCATCGGGAATAAGGTAAGTTTCGTTGACGTTATTCGCTTCGGATGAACCTTGAAAAAGCTTTGGCGA
Source organism: Pyrinomonadaceae bacterium (assembly GCA_030841085.1). Classification (GTDB taxonomy): domain Bacteria; phylum Acidobacteriota; class Blastocatellia; order Pyrinomonadales; family Pyrinomonadaceae; genus PSRF01. Next base: position 293,819 of record JAVEDP010000024.1, on the reverse strand, counting down.
GAAATGAACGGTATACAAAACGACATCGATGTCTTGCAAATTCGTGCTGCAAAGTTAGCGTGGTTGTTGTGCCTGCTTGTCGTGACATTAATTGTCTCGGCGTGTCCGCGGAACGATAGGGGACCTAACAGACCGGCCGCCGGCGCTTCCGAACGGCCTGCAGAAACGAACAGCCCGGTTGCCGGCGCGACCGCTTTCAACGGCGAGCGCGCGATGGACCAGCTGCGCAAGCAGATCGAGTTTGGCCCACGCGTCGCCGGCTCGGCACAGCTGGCGAAGACACGCTTGTACATTGTCAATGCGCTGCGAGACAGCGGAATGAAAGTCACGACCGACGAATTCGATGTATCAACCCCAGTCGGCGAACGCAGAATGGCTAACATCACCGCCGAAATTCCCGGTGAGTCCAGGGATGTCATCATCATCTCCAGTCATTACGATACGAAGCTTTTCACCAACATGCAGTTTGTCGGCGCGAACGATCCGGGAGCGTCGGTGGCCACACTGCTCGAGATTGCACATGTCTTAGCCGCGAATCCACAGAAACCAAAGTTTACCTATCGGCTGGTGTTTTTCGACGGCGAAGAGGCTTTTTGCGAAGAGTGGGATCAGTGCAGCAAGCCCGATGCTCCGGACAACACCTACGGCAGTCGTCACTATGTTGCTCAACTGCGCAACAACAATGAACTGGGCCGCGTTCGTGCGCTGATACTCCTGGACATGATGGGATACAAGAACCTCGAACTCGGCCGCGACGACATGAGTACGCGCTGGCTGCAGGATATTGTTTGGCGCACGGCGAACGACCTTGGTTACGGAAAGTATTTTGTCGATCGACCGGAAGGCGTGGGCGGCGACGATCACGAACCGTTTTTGCGCGCGGGGATAGATGCGCTCGATATAATTCAACTCGCCGGCTATCCGTATTGGCATCGGGCCGACGACACCGCGGACAAGATTTCGCCCCAGAGCATGAAAGTCGTCGGCGACGTTGTACTTGCCAGTCTGCCCCGCATCGAACAGTATCTTCAAAGCAAGAGCCGCTAACTCGTCCTTATCAACATGACTGCAGATAAAAAACGCATAGCGGTTATTCCGGGCGACGGCATCGGTCCCGAAGTGATCGCGCAGGCGGTCCGTGTGCTCCAACGAATTGAGGAAACGCACGGCGCGTCGCTCGAGTTAGTCAACTTCGATTGGGGCGCCGATAGGTTTCTTCGCGATGGTGTCACGTTGCCGCCCGACGCGCTGCAAATGCTGTCGAATGAGTTTCACGCAATTCTGGCCGGGGCGTTTGGCGACCCGCGTGTTCCTTCAAACCAACATGCGGAAGACATCCTGCTGGGTATGCGCCGCGGACTTGACCTGTACATCAATCTGCGTCCGGTTCGTTTGCTCGATGCGCGTCTGAGTCCGCTGCGAAACGTTACTGTTGACGACGTCGACTTCGTAGTCTTTCGCGAAAACACTGAAGGCGCATATTGCGGCGCCGGCGGTTTTCTCAAGAAGGGAACTGCCGACGAGATTGCGACGCAGGAAGAGTTGAACACGCGCCGCGGCGTTGAGCGCATCATCGTTGCCGCGTTCGAATACGCGCGCGCGAATGCGCGACAGCGAGTGACGATGGCCGACAAATCAAATGTGCAACGTTTTGGCGGCGACCTTTGGCAGCGCGTATTTAAGGAAGTAGCGGCTGACTATCCGGAGATTGAAGCGAACCATCAATACGTCGATGCGATGGCCATGTTCATGGTGCTTAACCCGGTCCAATACGACGTCATCGTCAGTAACAATTTGTTTGGCGATATATTGACTGACCTGGGCGCGGCAATTCAGGGTGGATTGGGTTTGGCTGCGTCAGGCAACATTCATCCGGGACAAGTTTCCTTGTTCGAGCCGGTTCATGGCAGCGCGCCGGCGCTGGCGGGCAAGGGCACCGCGAATCCGGTCGGCGCTATTCTGACCTCGGGCATGATGCTAGAATACCTGGGCCACAAGAAAGCCAGCGAAGCAATTGAGAAAGCGGTACGCGAGTCGATCGTTAACAGCGAAACGACACGCGATCTCGGCGGCCAGCTTTCCTGCGAACAAGCGGGCGAGGCAATTTCCAAACGGATCACGGCAAACTGACCAAACGAGCAATGAAGCGATTATTTCAACCTGGACTGGAGCGCGTGATGACTGGTGACAGCGGCAAGCTGGTGCAGAAGTTTATTGCCGTGCTGCTTGTCGTGGCGATGCTCGCGGCGGTTCGCGTTCCCGCCGTCATTATTCTGCTTATTGTCGGTGCGGGCGTGCTGATCATGATCGCGGTCGAGCGTTCACAACGGCGCAAAACCGATCTCGTTTTCGGTTTTTACATTGCTGCCGATGAAGTGCTTTGCGACGAAGAGCGCAGGTATCGTTTTGAAGTTGCAGATGCGATCAAGGCAGGTGAAAGGGTTGTCAGGCTGCTGCCCGATCCGCCGCCGCTCGGCAGTTTTGCCTTGGGCGCTTTGTATTACTCCGTTGACGATCACAACGCAGCGATCGAACATCTGGGCCTGGCAGCCGAAGAAAAGATTTTGAAAGATAGCATTCACAAGAAGCCATCGCGTCAGCTACGACGTTACGTCGCGAGGTTGCGGCAAATTGAACGAGCACCGCAGCGCTTCGCGCGAGTGAATGCTGCGATGCAAAACTTGGAGCGACTGCATCGCGATACGGGCGCGCGCTTGTTGGCCGAAAGCCAGCATCATTTAAAGAAGCTGGTCGAGGCGTATGCCAATGAGGCTACTGAACAAAGTAAATTGCCGCAGCCTGACGGCGGAATGATCTCGCCGGCGCGCCAGTTGAATTCAATTACCGCACCGCCGCCAATCTCCCAGGTGCTGAATGATGTTTACCAGGAAGAAGCGGCCTCTTCCTGAGAGCCAACCACCTCTTGCTCGAAACTCTTACAGCCGAAATCATCGCCATAGGGTCCGAACTTTTGGCGTCCGACCGCACCGACACCAACAGTCTCTGGCTCACCGAAAAACTCAATAGCATCGGCATCGAAGTGAAGCTGAAAACGATTGTCGGCGACGACGACGCGCGCCTCGAAGAAGCAATTAAAGATGCCGCGCGACGATCGAAGATTGTGATAACTACAGGCGGACTCGGCCCGACCGAAGATGACGTTACGCGAAAAGTTGCGGCGCGCGCGCTTGGCCGCAGACTTTCGTTGAATGAAACCATTCTGGAGGAACTGCGCCAAAAGTTTTTGAGTTTCGGCCAGCCAATGCCGGAACGAAACTCGCGGCAGGCAATGGTGATTGAAGATGCGGAAGTGCTGCCAAATCCGAACGGCAGCGCGCCGGGAATGTTCATCGAACACGAAGGCGCTGCGATTGTTCTGCTTCCGGGCCCGCCACGTGAGATGCGACCGATGTTTGAGAATCACGTGCAGCCCAGGTTGGTTAGCCGAGCGGGTTCAGTAAAAGTCTTGCGGCGTATGTTGCGGGTCGCTGGCCTGGGCGAATCTGCTGTCGACGAAAAGATCGCGCCCATCTATACCAAGTATGAAAACCCGCAGACGACCATTCTCTTTAATCAAAGCGAAATCGAAATTCACCTGACCGCGCGCGGCAGAAGTGAAACCGAAGCCAACACGCTGCTCGATCATTTGTCGGAACAACTCGAAGAGCGTCTGGGCAACGCAGTGTTTTCGTTTGCCGGAGAGACGATGGAGCAGGTGGTTGGTTTGAAACTATCTGTCGGCGGTTACACTTTGGCAGTTGCAGAAAGCTGCACGGGTGGACTGATCGCGCAACGCCTGACCGACGTGGCGGGCTCGTCGAAATATTTCATTGAAGGCGTGGTCGCGTACTCGAATGAAGCAAAGACGCGGACACTTGATGTTAAGCGAAAGCTGCTGCTGGCGCACGGTGCTGTTAGCGCTGAAGTCGCTGAAGCAATGGCTGTCGGGATTCGTAAACGATCCGGCGCCGATTTTGGTTTGTCTGTAACCGGAATTGCCGGACCGGGCGGCGGCAGCGAAGAGAAGCCGGTCGGGCTGGTTTTCATCGCGCTTGCAGATGAGGTGCAAACAAAATCTCGCAAACTGCAAATTCCCGGCGACCGACAACTCGTGCGTTGGCGCGCGTCGCAGGCAGCGCTGGATCTTTTGCGGCGACGATTGATCTGAGTCTTAATATTGTACGTCTAGTCATACGTAGGAACATGATCAGACTGTCCCAAGGATTCCACTGACAAGTTGAGGTTTAGATCAGGCCAATGCAGTTCGCGGCCATTCAGAAGTTGAACGTTGTGGATTTGACCAACGTTAGCGTTCTTGAACCAGGGAAATTTCTCAAAAGGCAAAAAGTACTCCTTGTCGTCAATCAATATCCAGATTCCACCTAACGAAATCTGGGTGACTTCAACTTCCGAAATGCGTTTGCCAATGAGCTTTGAGTTCATCTTCATACTCCTGAATCAGCCTAAGAGCTTTCTTTATCTGTCTCGACTTGAGACCGTTATTGTGCGCTAACTGGATAGTCGGTTCAAGCCAGAACTTCGCCTCATACTTCTCGTAAGTGACGTGCACATGCATTCGTGGTTCCTCATTCGAATAGAAGGCGAATCTCAAGCCTGATTTCTTGAAGACGGTAGGACTCACTCGTTCCCGGCTTACATTGAAAATTTGGAGAAGCTGGACAATGATAGCCGTCGCTATTCGAAACGTCTGCTTCAGGTCGGCGAAGCACGCCTCCAAGAAATAGCAAGAATGCTTTCATCGAAGGTTAGCTAGTGCGAACAGCTCTGCTCATTCCAATCGCGTATCTGCTCGGCTCGATACCGTTCGGCTATCTAATCGTGCGCGCGTCGAAACGTGCTGATATAAGGGAAACGGGTTCGGGTGGAACGGGAGCGACTAACGTGTCGCGGCGCGCTGGCAAAGGCGCGGGCGTGTTGACGCTGGTATTGGATGCTTTGAAAGGTGCGGTCGCGGTTCTGATCGCCCGGATCGTTTTAGGCTTGTCGCTTTTCGGAATTTTCGGCAGCGCATCTTTACATCAAGCCGTAAACAGTGCCGCTTCAGAAAACGGAAATTGGTGGCTAGCTGCGGCAGCGGTTGCCGTGATCGTGGGACATATCTTTCCCGTTTGGCTTCGATTTCGCGGCGGGAAGGGAGTCGCGACCGGCGTTGGAGTGTTTCTTATGCTGGCCCCGCTGGCCGTCGCTGTTGCAGGTGCGGTTTTTCTCGTGATTGTTTTGTTAACTCGATACGTTTCTCTTGGTTCGCTCGTTGCCGCCGCCGCAATCCCGTTGCTGATTCTGATTGAGAATTACATCACGCCGCGTGTTGATTTCTGGCCGCTGATTACTGCGGCTGTGGCAGGCGCAGCGCTGATTATTTTTGCGCACCGGCAAAATATTCGAAGATTGATTAGCCGAACAGAAACCCGGTTCGAATAAACATGAGTCTTTTATTTAAGGTCTTCTCTGTGTAACCTTTGTGCCCTTTGTGTCTCTGTGGTGGCAATCAACTAACAGTCACCACTGAGGCACAGAGGACTCTGAGGCCGCACAGAAAAGAGGCAAGCGACACTACTCGAATAGCGCATGCGCATCGCCGTCATTGGAGCAGGTAACTGGGGCACAGGGCTGGCCATCATCGCGGCGCGGGCCGGCCACGACGTCTCGGTCTGGTCGCGCAATTCAGCAGTTGTGGCTTCAATAAATGGTACGCACACAAATTCCGCTTACTTGAACGGTGCGTCAATTCCCGAAACTGTGCGAGCGACCGAGAACATAGGCGACGCTTTGAAACGAGCGGAGCTTGTCATCCTGGCGGCTCCATCACATGCGACACGTGCGATTCTTCAGTGCATGCGCACGCTGCTGCCGCCTGATTCAATAATCGTCAGCGCGACGAAGGGCATTGAGATCGAAAGCGGCAAGCGCATTTCGCAAGTCGTAGCTGACGTTATGAGCGAGGCAGTCGCGGCGCCATTCGTTTGTTTGTCGGGACCGTCGTTCGCGAGCGAAGTAGTTGCACATCATCCAACTGCGATTGTCGCCGCCAGTGAAAATTCCGCTGCCGCGCGCGTGGTCCAGTCTGAACTCAGTTTTGAAAATCTGCGTGTCTATACCAATGACGATCTAGTCGGCACCGAACTCGGCGGCTCGATAAAAAACGTCATGGCAATCGCTGCCGGCATGGTGGCCGGACTTGGTTTTGGTTCAAACAGCGGCGCCGCTTTGATCACGCGCGGCCTGGCTGAGATGACGCGCCTCGCGTTGCATGAGGGCGCAAAACTTGAAACTATGATGGGATTGGCCGGGTTGGGCGATCTGGTGTTGACGTGTACCGGCAGTCTTTCACGCAATCGTTTTGTAGGCGAGGAATTGGGCAAAGGCCGTACTCTGAAAGAAATTACTGCGGGCATGCATGAGGTGGCCGAAGGCATTAACACGACGCGCGCTGTCAAGGAACTCGCCGGTCGCCTCTTCGTTGAGATGCCGATAACTAGTGAAGTTTATGCGGTGTTGTATGAAGGCAAACCCGCAAGAGATGCCGCATCGGAACTAATGCGCCGGCCGTTGCGAGTCGAAGCCAATTGATGAGTTTGAAAATGTAATGCTAACTGCAATAGAAGAAAAAGTACTCGCTTCAAATCGCGCCGCGTATCACAACTATCACATCCTCGATAAGTACGAGGCCGGCATTGCGCTTACCGGAACGGAAGTGAAAAGCGTGCTTGCCGGAAGGGTGCAGTTAAAAGAAGGTTACGTTGGCATTCGCGACGGCGAAGCCTGGTTGTTTAATGCCCACATTTCGCCTTATGCTCAGGGCAACCGCGAAAACCACGAACCCTTGCGGACCCGCAAGCTGTTGCTTCATCGTCGGGAAATCGCCCGTCTCGACGAGGCAATCGCCAAAGAAGGGATGACCCTGGTTGCCACGCGAATCTATCTTAAGAAGCGTCACATAAAAATTGAAGTGGCGATTGCGCGTGGCAAAAAGCTTTACGATAAGCGGGAAACGGAACTTCGCCGCACTGTCGAAAGAGAGACGCGAGCGCAATTGAAAGAACGTAACAGATAACATTTTTGCTGAGAGTTCGTAGGAGTAGAAACAGAACATGCAAATAGAAGTTGGAACCGGAAACATTCAGGACACGGATGTTCAGGCGTTGGCAGTTGCGGTCTTTAAAGACGAAAAAGCCGATGAAGGATTCCTGAAGGATCTCGATGGGCCATGCGGCGGCGTGATTAAGTCTGTATTCGACACTGAAGAGATTAAAGGTAAAGAAGGCGAGACTGCTTTCCTTCATCTGTCGGGCAATGGTAATGCCAAACCGCGTAGGTTGTTGTTGGTTGGGGTGGGTGAGCGAAGCGAGTACACGCGCGCTTCCGTGTCGGAGATGGCCGGAGCAGCGGTGCGCACATTGCGCGGGAAGAGCGTCAAGTCGATCGGCGTGGTACCACGTTTCGACGGCGATGCCGAAGATACCGCAGCTGCGGCAGCCGAGGGAGCCGTGATCGCAATCTTCGATCTCGACAAATACCGCACAGTCGACAAGGAAGAAAGGCAAATCGAACGGCTGGCAGTCTTCATCGACGGCGCAGATTCGGCGGCAATCGAGAGCGGCATCCGCCGCGGACAAATCATCGGAGAATCTGTCAACTTTACTCGAGACATGGCGAACGAGCCGGGAGCTTATTTGACACCAACGATGATGGCGGACCGCGCACGCGAAGTGGCAAATGAGTGCGGGTTAAGCATCGACGTACTCGATGAAGCGCGCATGGAACAGGAAGGCATGGGTTCATTGTTAAGCGTCTCGCGTGGCTCCGATGAACCAGCCAAATTAATTATTCTCAAGTACAGTCCGGCAAATGAAGATGGAGATGTAAAAGACTTGCTCTCGTTTGTCGGGAAGGGAATTACTTTTGATTCCGGCGGCATCTCTCTGAAGCCCGGCGAAAACATGGAGTTGATGAAGTACGACATGACGGGCGGCGCAACTGTAATTGGCGCCATGCGGGCAATTGGCAAACTGAAGCCGTCAATTTCTGTTTTGGGTGTTGTGCCCTGCTCCGAAAACCTGCCATCCGGTAAAGCGACAAAGCCCGGCGATGTCGTGCGGGCTATGACCGGAAAGACCATTGAAGTGATTAATACTGACGCCGAAGGAAGATTGATTTTGGCCGACGCGATCGCCTACGCGAAAAAGCTCGGGGCCACGAGAATAGTCGATATGGCTACCTTAACCGGTGCTGTTTCGATTGCGCTGGGTGACGTCAACGCCGCAATTCTCGGCACCGATCAAGAATTGATCGACGAAGTCATCTCGGCGGGCAAAGAAGTGGGCGAAAAATTTTGGCAGTTACCCCTGGATAAGGAATATTCCAAACAGATCAAATCCGACATTGCGGATATCAAGAATGTTGGCGGGCGAAAGGCAGGAACCATCACCGCAGCGGCTTTCTTAAAAGAGTTCGCAGACGGCGTCGCCTGGGCACACCTTGATATCGCCGGCACCGCATGGTCCGACGAAGCCAAGCCGTTCAGGTCAAAGGGACCAACCGGTATCGCGGTCCGCACATTGATAAAAATTGTCGAACGCGAGTCTTTGAAAGCGGCGAAGAACTGAGCGCTGGTGTACTCAACGGTAGACACCGCAGTCTTCATTTCTCGACACTTTGAGACTCAGTTTTTTTCGTTTATCGGAACTTACTAGGATTCTTTCATCGTTTTGTCGTGGCACTGAAATTGAATAGGGAGTGGCAAAGCCAAAGGGGCGTAGCCACTCACAATGAAAAAAACGTCCTCGCCCCCCTCGAAGGCCGCTCGAGGCATTAAGAGCCGCCCCTTTGGCGCCCTCACAACTCGGTTAAGTCCCGCCGTCCGATTCGCTTCCATTACATAACTCAGGATGGTGTTATAATTTAGCCGCGGAACAACCCCGATTCCTGCTCTATTGGCGGCATTGGCTAGTACTACGGTGACTGATTACTACAAAGTTTTAGGCATCAGGCGAACCGCGTCAAAGTCTGACGTGAAGTCGGCATATCGCAAACTTGCACGGCTTCGCCATCCGGACCTTAACGCCGGCTCGGAAACTGCCGCACGCGATTTTGCCTTGCTGTCGCGCGCTTATCGCGTACTAATGGATCCACAGGAACGCGCGTATTACGACGAGCAACTAAGCGCCGAGCGCGACGGCGGGTATTCCATTCTCAGCTCAAACAATCCCCACGCTCGACGCGCGCGAAATTTGACGGTCCAGGCACGCTGGGACCGCGTCGTAGATGAGGTTCTGGAGCGGGACCGGCGCGAGACTCGGGAACGCCAGCGGGCGGTGTTCACGACCGTGTCTCTCTTCCTTTCTACTTTCTTTGTGGCAATGATTCGCCCGCATTTATGGGAGACGTTTGGTTACTTCGGCCGCGCGATTGTTCTTACGCTGTTTATCATTGGTGTGTGGCATCTGGTTACTCGCCTGCGGGAATACTTTGATCACTACACTTACAGTCCAAAGACAATCCGGCGTTCAATCATTCAGGATGGCGAGAAACCTGAGCAGCCATTCACGCGATTTTCGGCATTTACATTTCTACTGGTTGGTTACGGAATCAGTATCGGCATCGGTTTGTTGATTGGTTGGCATGCGCAGGATTTCTTCAGCGACCTGACCATGCTATTTAGGCACAAAGTGGAAGTGGTGCAATCGAACATGCTTTTTTTCTCTTCAACGGCGCTGTTGATTCCGGACCTGGTGGTTTATCCTCCTATCGCTGTTCTAATCGTAGATTCAATGCAGGCTATTACTGCGCGGATTGATTAGCGACAAAATCGTGAGTTACGACTTCGTCACACCCCAGCAAATGACATCATCGTCAAGACACTTACCGCGTACTGCGTTTTGGGCGACTCTATGTCTTGTCTTATTTGCTTTTTTCCCCAACTCCTCAACCGGTAGGAATGCACATTCCTTCGCATTGCAGACTCCGACCGGTTCACTGACGCCGCTGCAACTTGAAATTGAGAAACAAACGAGACGTCTGGGCTCAATAGAAACCGAAGAACGTCGTGACGCCGTCACTCGCCTCCGCTCAATGCATCATCCCGCAGCCTCGCGCGCGGCCGTGTCGGCCCTTAATGATTCGGTGCCCATCGTGAGAGCAACTGCAGCAGGTGCCATCTGGTCCATGCCGCCCAGCGAAAGGGCCGGACTGCTAATCCCGATGCTTGCTGACAAGGATGAGTTTGTGCGTCGCGAGGTCGCGTTTGCATTGGGAAAGACTCGCGAACAGAGCGCCGTGCAGCCCCTCATCGAAAGACTAACTTCGGACAAAAAAGATTCTGTGCGCGGTGCGGCTGCCGTCGCGCTTGGCGAAATCCGAGACGCGTCGGCAACATTAAGTCTCGCTGAAACGCTTTCACCTGGATTTCGAGTCGCGGCCTCCTCGAGCAAGAAATCAAAAAAGGAGAAGGACTTGTTTTTGCTGCGGGCCGCAGCTCGTTCGCTAGGCCAGATTGGCAGTCGCGCTGGATTGCCGGCGTTATTGGCTGCGCTTCAAGATGAGAAGGTTCCGGATGATGTGCGCCGGGAAGCTGCAGTTGCGTTGGGCCTGATTGGCGATGCCGCAGCAGTTCCAGCTTTGCACAGTGTTGAGACAGCACGCGATCCGTATCTTGCTGAAGCCGCGCGCCAGGCGATTAATAGAATTGAGCGTCAACCAAAGCCGCCCGTTGGAAATTAGGTTTGAAAGGCATGAAAGCAAAAGCGCCGGCACGATTAAGTGACCGGCGCTTTTCGCATCTTAGGAAAACTCATAACTCAGTTCTCAGTTTTTTCGCTGCGGCTTTGCCCTTTCTTGGCGGCCTTTGTCGCTTGCGGTATGGGCAGGCCCACGCCGCCCGACAGCGATTCCAAAACCTCAGGTTCTTCCTTTGGCGCCGGTAGTTCGTGTATCAGCGCGCCGCCCGAACTCTTTGAGAAGATCAACTTATGGGCGTATTCGTCGAGGTCGATGTGAACGAGGTCGCCCAGCCCGATCTGGCCAGTCGCCACCAGGTTCGAAAGCGGATAAACCAGAAAACGTTCCACCGATCGTTTCAAGTGACGAGCGCCGTATTTAAAGTCCAGCCCTTCCTGTAACAGCCTGTCTTTGGCAGTCTCAGAACACTGAAATACAAACTTGGTTCCGGCTGACTGCATGATACGTTCCTGCACCGCTTGTAACTCGAGATCGAGAATCTGTCGCAGGTGATGTTCCTTTAGCGAGCGGAACACGACAACCTTATCGATGCGATTCATGAACTCAGGTGAAAACTTGCGACGCGCGGATTCCACAGCCGTACGGTAGATCTTCTGGTCGACTTCGGTGTCGTTTGGATTCTTTGCACCCTTACCGGGGGCAAAACCGATTCCACCCGAAATCAATTCTGACATTTCGCGGGCGCCGAGGTTAGACGTCAGCACGATCATGCAATTGCGAAAGTCGACGCGACGGTTGTCGCCCAACGTCAGCGTTGCCTTATCGAGAATACCCAACAGCAATTGCCACAAACTGTCAGAGGCCTTTTCGATTTCGTCGAACAGGATAAGCGAAAGCTTCAACTCGTCCGTATGCATGCGGTCGAGATTTTCCTGCGTCAACATTGGCGAAGTCTCGCGATGGCCCAGGTATCCCGGAGGCGAACCGATTAGCTTCGCGATTTCATGCGAATGCTGAAATTCCGCGCAGTCGATCTTTACGATTGCATTCGAATCGCCAAATAAGACTTCAGCCGCGGCCTCGATGACGCGCGTTTTTCCCGAGCCCGTTGGCCCCAGAAAAAGCATCGTGCCAATCGGCCGGTTGGGCGGATTCATCCCGGCGAGAAATATCTGGTAAAGGCCGCTCATGCGGCGAACGGCGCGCTCCTGGCCCACGATGCGAGCTGAAAGTTGTTCTTCGAATTCCTGCGCCCGCGGACTCTTCTGATCAGGATCTAGGAAGACTGTGCCCATAGTGTCGTTTAGTTTGTTTAGTTCCATTTCGGAAATCATGCTGGTCCTCCTTGCAGCGCCACTTCTTGCTCGTAACGCCTTTTAAGCTGAGCCGCCGTTGGCCGACTTCATCTATTGCAAGGAACGATCCGCTAATCAAATTGATGCACTGGTCGCCACCTTCGTTTGCCGAAATAAAGTTGCTCACCCGGACCAACGCCGATATCGACCGATGGTATATATACGACACCGACGAAAATGTCATCACAATATTGAGGGGATTAGAAAATCGAGGGAGATTGCCGCCGACTCGACGTCTAATTTCGGTGACAATTCATGTCAGAAAATCTCTGCCATTATTTGTTGACGAAGCGAAGTGTCACGGACCGCGATCGCCGAGATGCACGTTTTAGCGCAAGCCACGACCAAAAGACTCATAACGGGTTGACCGCTTCATGAGTCTTGGGACGGTGACGCGGGCGCCGATTCACAGTCTGAACTTAGTCGTAGTATTCGAGTCCCAGGTGTGTGATCAAGTCTTCGCCACGAAGATAACGCAGCGTGTTTTTGAGTTTCATGAGCTGAATAAAAATGTCGTGCTCAGGATACAAGCCCGGCGCGGTCTGCGGCGATTTAAAGTAAAAAGACAGCCATTCCTGCACGCCTTTCATACCAGCGCGTTGCGCGAGATCGAGGAACAACGCGAGATCCAAAACGATGGGAGCTGCCAGAATCGAATCGCGGCAAAGGAAATCGATCTTGATCTGCATCGGGTAGCCGAGCCAACCAAAAATGTCGATGTTGTCCCAGCCTTCCTTGTTGTCGCCGCGCGGTGGGTAGTAGTTAATGCGAACAACGTGGGAAAAATCCTTGTAGAGCTGAGGGTAGACTTCAGGCTGAAGAATATATTCCAGTACCGACAGCTTCGATTCTTCCTTCGTCTTGAACGACTCCGGATCGTCGAGCACTTCGCCGTCCCGGTTACCCAAAATGTTGGTTGAATACCAACCGTTGAGTCCCAGCATTCTTGCTTTCAATCCAGGAGCCAGGATGGTCTTCATCAACGTCTGGCCGGTTTTGAAATCTTTACCGCAAACTGCCAGACCCTTTTCTTCGGCCAGCACTCTCAAAGCAGGAATATCAACCGTCAAGTTTGGCGCGCCATTCGCGAAGGGAATACCGGATTTCAGCGCAGCGTAGGCGTAGAGCATCGATGGTGCGATCGCCTTGTGATTCTCGCGCATCGCTTTCTCAAACGACTCAAGCGTCTTGTGAACTGGATGCTGTTTGAGAAAGATTTCAGTCGAGGCGGCCCAAATCATTACCACGCGCGAGCAACGATTCTTTTTCTTCCACTCAGCAATCTCGGCGATCAGTTGTTTCGCCAACTCAAACTTGTTCTTGCCGGATTTTACGTTAACGCCGCTCAGCCGCTTAACATAATTCTGATCAAAGACCGCCTTCATGGGCTTAATCCGCTGAAGGGGTGTTTTTAATTGCTTAAGAAGATCTTTTTCGAGCACGCCAGCATGCATGGCTGCGTCGTAAGCTGAGTCTTCAAAAATGTCCCAGGCACCGAAGACTAAATCCTCAAGTCGCGCCAGCGGCACAAAGTCCTTGATCAACGGTGTGCGATTGTCGGTTCGTTTGCCGAGCCTGACCGTGCCCATCTGGGTCAAGCTGCCAATGGGTTGGCCAATGCCTTTTTTTACCGCCTCAACGCCGGCGATGAATGTCGTACTTACCGCGCCGAGGCCGACCAGCAACACTCCCAACTTGCCTTTGGGCTCAACAATCGGCGCGCCCTTTTGAACTGCCATCTATTAGCTCTCCTGTTAGTTTGTGGTCCTGCGAATGATACAGATGTGAACCGTTGCTGTCATCTGGCCGTATTTCGCGATCGCGTTTGGCACTCTTTGACGTGACGAATCATCGCCGCCGGATTGTTTGTTATCAGGGCCTTTAGACCTAAACGCTGCGCTTGTTTGATCCACTTCACATCGTCCACAGTCCAAACAACTACCGGCAAACCACTCTCTGCGGCCTTTTGAACTACACGCGCGGAACACAGCGAATGGTGAAGCGCGATCTCATCGGCGCGATGTTCGACGGCGAGATCGACCATTTTGAGTCTGCGGATCGTGGAAATCGGCCGGAACAGTTTTGGTTCAAACAACGCGGCGGTGGAAATTGTGGGATCGATCTTCTTGACCAGAGCAACGGCGTTGAGGTCAAAACTTGAGACTACCACCTGCTTCGCTATCTGTGCTTTATGAATTTCGTTGACGATGGCCGACACCAGGGACGTGGCATCAGCCGCATCCGATTTCATTTCAAGATAGAGCAGGCCATTCGTTTGCTGAAACAACTCGAAAAGCTGCGCGAGCCGCGGGACAGTTCCGGCATCCTTGTTCTCACTTTGGACCAGCCCGAACCAACTGCTTACGTCGCACTGCTGTAATTCGGAAGCATCAAGTTCATCGACGCGTCGATCGAGCTTTCCAGTTCGCTTCAGGGTCGCGTCATGAATAACGACTGGCACGCGATCCCGTGAAAGGCGAACATCAAACTCGATTCCATCGGCGCCGTCTTCCAACGCCCGCGAAAAAGCGGCAAGCGTATTTTCCGGGGCGAGAGCGGACGCACCGCGATGGCCGATGATTAGGGGCGTTGAGATCATGACGTCTTGAACGTCCATCATAATCTCGCGGTGGTGAATGAATGAAATGAAAGGAGCGGGCAGGAACGGGCACTGTTTCAGTTTAATTCCCAGGTCCGAAGGACCGGCAGTTAGTAGCCCCGTCCGTTAGGGCGGGGTAGACGCGACCGTTGTTTCGAAGCGCCGAAGGTGCGACACGATTTGTATCGGCCCTTCGGGCCTTTGGGCTATCGAGAGATACAGCTCCCCGCCCTAACGGACGGGGCTACTAACTGCTGGTCCTTCGGACCTAATACAGGATGATGAGTGAAGCTGAACCAGCGCCCAGGAAAGAGCTGTGTTGTTGAGGTGGATTGCTATTTCTGTTTGCGCGACGCGGTCCCCACTATCTTTCGCAGCGTGATATCAAACGTTCCATATTCTGTCTTCAACCGGGCGGCCACGGGAATTCGTCTACTATCGCTGGTCAACCATATCGAGAGCTGGCCCTGCTCTTTGATCATGCCGTCTGGTCCCTGCAGATCCGGATCCAATCGCACAACTTCCACGCGGCCAAGCACTGTCTTCAGGCGCTTCTTCTCGATCACTTTCACGGGCACACGATACAGCCTCCCCGAATCACTGATCGTAACTGCAAAAGACTTGCCGACGTCGAGCGGCTGCGTTCGCAGGAAATAAATTGCTGACAAGACGTCATAAACCTGGCCGGTAAAAGTTGTCGTTACACTCCGAATGCCGGCGGCGGTGTTATTCGGATCTCGCTCAACCCAGACTAATTTGCCATTTGCCTGATCGAAAAGAGTTTCGCTTTCGCGGCGGCGCTTGCCTTGCTCGTCGAGGCGATTTGTTTTGCGGACCGTGAAGCCCGCAGGTTCAACCATCGATTCCATCCGCTCATGAAAATGCAGGTTGAAAAGTTTACTGAAAAAGCCACGGCTCGAAATGTCGCCGATAAGTTTCAGCGCATAACTGTTGCTCGGCGTTTGAGTGCCGCCATCTGACAGCGGCTGCGGTTCGCGTGAAACGGTGAAGCGAAAGTCCGCGACGTCTACCTTCTTCAGCAGCAGCCGGGAAAATTCGCCAATGTAAATCAACTCCTCGCGTGGTTCGAACGGATGGGCGTATTTGGCGCCGCGGTTTTGTCCCGAAACACTGCAGGCCAATGCCAGCATCAGAAACGACAGCAGGATTAAGTTCAGTTTTGAGAACAATAATTTCATTTCCAGAAATACATTTTCACGATCAATAGGCCCCACGCGATCACCAACCCAAGCGCGGCCTGGTACTCGCGATACCGCATGTAAAGACCGGGATCGAATTTAGTTTCGCTATCTTTTCCGTAAGCGGTCAGTCTTGGGAAAAACAAGGGCACGGCCTGTGAATAGTCGCGAAACTCCGGCCCAAAATACTGACCCATGGTCGCGGATTCGACGCGCATCACCGGAAAATAGATGCCCAGAAACAACACGCCGAACAGGACCGCCAACAACCAGCGGCCGGCGCCGACGGTAAAGCCAAGGCCAAGTATGAAGCTCCCCAAATAAAGTGGATTGCGCGTGTATGCATACGGCCCTGAAATCGCCAGCGCCGAATTTTTTCGAATGTGACCGGACGCCCAGGTTCGAATTAACAGTCCGACGAGTGAAATGGCTGCGCCAATCCAAAGCGTCACGGGTCGCGGACGCGCGAACAAGATGAATAGTGCCGCACAAAGAAATCCGAGCGGCACGCGCCAACGCTGAATCCAGGTTCCACCTCTACGCAACGAGACTCTCCCTGCTGAAGTAAAAAGCGGCGCAAGAGTAGCCGCGATCGTCAAGGCAGCAAAGCATAGTCGAGTTTTTTCGGATCAGTTGTACGGATTTTCGGATTATTAGAAATCGAGGCAGAAGAGCTGGCGTGGCCGGTTCAGTCAACCAGTTGCGACTGAGACCCAAAATACAACGCGCGCCATAAAGGCGCGCAATTGCTGGCAATTTGGCTGATAAATCGAAGGCCGAGGCGTGAAGCCGACGTAACTGCTGGCGCGGTGCCCGCAGCGTCTCCCCAGACATCAACTCGCGCCTCAGGGCCTTCGTGCCGACTTCGATGAGGCGATCTAAAAACGGGTTGTCTCTTAAAAATTTTCCTGCGCGTTGTTTCTTTAACCGGGCAATCGTGATGGATAGAGCTTTGCGCATGGACGCGAGTAGCCTGCAACGAAAAGGGACAGGCAGGAATGCCTGTCCTACCTAAGGCGCTTGAGCATTTCCGAGGTCGAATGATTTTTTGGGTCGCCGACGATCGCTACGCGCCCGCCAAAAGATCGTACGACATCGCGTTCCGGGATCGTTTCTTCGGTGTAGTCCGTTCCTTTCGCATGAACATCAGGCTTTATGGCGAGCAACAACTGTTCGACCGTCGGCTCGTCAAAAATAGTTACGAAATCGACCACCTCGATTGAAGCAACTAACTCAGCGCGTTCTCGTTCGGCAAGTATCGGCCGGCCAGTTCCTTTCAGGATCTTCACCTGGTCGTCGGCGTTGATGGCCACGACCAGGACGTCCCCCAACTCGCGCGCTCCCTGCAAATAGCGAATGTGTCCGGCGTGCAAAACGTCAAAACAACCGTTCGCGAGAACAATCGTTTGACCGGCCTGCCTCGCGGATCTGGTTTCGGCGATGATGGCATCGCGATCGAGAACTCGCGCGGCAGCGTCCAGAATTTCGGATGAGTTGGCAGGCATTGTTAAGAAATATCGGAATGCAGCACAGAGCTCTCCAACTCCTCGCATGTGACGGAGGCGGTGCCGCGCTTCATGATCACCAAGCCGCCGGCGTAGTTTGCAATTCGCGCCGCATCAGGAAAAGACGAATCAGAAGCGAGCGCGAGGGCGTACGCCGCAATGACTGTGTCGCCGGCGCCGGTTACGTCAACTGGTTCGTGCGAGCCAACCGCGGCAATGTGAATTGCCGGGACGCCGTCTTCCAGCAACATCATTCCGTGACCGCCGCGCGTTACCAGCAACGCTCGGTAACCTAATTGTTCTCGTAACTCTTCGGCGGCCGACTCCAGCTCGGCGACACTCGCAATCTGTTTACTCAGCAGTTGTTCCACTTCGTCCTCGTTTGGCGTTGCCGAAGTGAAGCCGGCAAAACTCTTGAGACGAAAGCGCGAGTCAGCCAGCAAAGGAATCTTTCGCGCGGCGGCGACGTCTCGGGTAAACGCAGCCATCTCGCCGTCGGCAACGCCGTAGTTATAGTCTGAAACGATGACCGCATCGACCGTGTGCGCTTGTTCGAGCACTACTTCGCGAAGTTTTTCGCGCACGATCATGTCAGTCAAGGGGTCGCCGAGGTAATCAATGCGAATGACCTGTTGGCGGGTCGAATGTAACTGCCCAGCGAGAATGCGAACCTTGGTCGTAGTTCGTAGCGCGTCTTTAACCAGCAGGCCGGTGGTGTCGACACCCGCGCTGTTTAGCTTCTCGTTCACGGCGTTACCAGGTTCATCATTGCCGCGAACGCCGATTAAAGAAACCGCGGCACCGAGCGAGGCGAGATTCATGGCGCAGTTTGCCGCGCCGCCGGGAAGTGTTTCGGTGTGTTCATGCTTCAGGATGAACACCGGCGCTTCACGCGACACGCGATCGATGGCGCCATAAACAAATTGATCGGCAATTAGGTCGCCGATCACCAGAATCTTTCGATCGCCAAAGCGCCTAATGATGCTCATCAAACGCTCCTGTAAAAGTGTTCGGTCAACGGTCAAGTTGTTTCCCTCGAGTTGATCAGATCAAGATTACCGATTTGCTTAACGGCTGCCAACAAATCCTCCGCCACCAGATCCGGCAGCGTGGTCCAGTTCTCGCGTTGATGTTCCCATTCACCGCGCCCATAGCCACTTAAAACCAGCGCGGATTTCACGCCGGCGTTTGCCGCCAATTCAACGTCGCTATAGCGATCGCCCACCATCCAACTTTTTGTCAGGTCGATGTCGTAATCCCTCGCGGCGCGCAACAGCAATCCGGGCTTTGGTTTGCGACAGTCGCAATCAAGCCGATAGGGCGGCTCGCCTACAGACGGGTGATGCGCGCAATAATAAATCGCGTCGAGCCTGGCGCCGCTTGTTTCCAGGTCTGCAGTCATTTTTTGATGAATCGCCTGGACCATCTGTTCGGAAAAGTATCCACGCGCAACTCCGGCCTGGTTGGTGATGACGATAGCCAGGTAGCCATTTTGGTGTAACTGATTGACCGCCGCAGCCGAATAGGTAAACAAACGAAAGCGCGACAAGTGGTTGATGTAACCAACTTCTTCAGAGATGGTGCCGTCGCGATCGATGAAGACTGCTCGGTTCATTTTACCTGTCCAATAAACTTCAGCTTGTCGTTTTTCTGCACCGATGACATTGAACTGTCGCAGGCGGCGAACTGAAGTTTACCGGACAACATTTCGCGCGCGCGGGCGAAAACGTCATCAGGCGTGATCGCAGTCATGCAGCGATGATCGATGGGACAATCGCGCAGCATGCATGGCGCGCAGTCCGGCGGATGGCGAATGATTTCCGCGAATGGCGAGAAGGGGCGTGTGGTCAAGGGATTTGTAGGCCCGAAAATTACCAGCGTCGGTCGTCCCAGTGCGGCAGCGATGTGTGCCGGGCCCGTATCGTTGGTAATCAACAAATCAGTAATGCTGAGCACCGCGACGACTTCAGCGATATCGGTTTGCCCGGTCAGCACGATGGGTTTGTTGTGCATGCGATCGGCGACTTGCCTTGAGACTTCCAGTTCTTCTTTCGAACCCACCAGCAGGATCTGCGCCTGCAGCGTATCGACGCAGCGATCGGCGAGCACGGCGAAGCTTTCCGCGGGCCAGCGCTTGGCGCGACTGTTTATCGAGCCGGGACAGAGCGCGATTATTGGCCGGTCCTCAGCGACACCCTGACGCCTTAGAAGATAGCGCGCTTCATCTTTACGAACTTCGGAAACCTCGAGCGATGCATCGGGCTGCCCGTCGAGAAAAGTTTGCTGCCGCGTAAATATCCATTCCAGTCCGGCAATTATCTTGAGGTAATAAAAAATTTCGTGCTTGGTGCTACGCCATTCCGGCAAGTCGATCGGATGCGTCAGCAAACGGGCCCGTCGGTCAGCTGCGTAACCAATCCGCACTGGAATATTCGCCAGAGCCGCAACCAGGGCGGATTCAAAAGAATTGGTTAACAGGACCGCCAGATCAAATCGGCCTTTGCGCCAGGCCCGCACTTGCTGAAAAAAAGGACGCACTCCGCGCCCGTCATGAATCTGTAATTCATCAACGAACTCTGCATCGTTGAATAAACCTTTCGCCCACGAACGAGTAGCCAGCGTGATGTGTGCCTCAGGAAACAAACGCCTCAGCTCGCGCAACGCAGGCAGAGTCATCATCGCATCGCCAACCCAGTTGGTGCCTCGGACGATGATGCGCTTGATGCTGGTTGGCTGGAGTTCGTTCATTGTTTAGTCGTCGGGAAGAATTTACCATTTACCATTTACCATTTCTCATTTGCCATTCCTCATCCAGCCGGCTTGAGCGCTTCCTCCGTTTAATCGATCTCGATTCTCCTGGCCAAATGACAAATGAGAAATGGTAAATGGCAAATGGTAAATCTTATCTTTGCTTATGACTTATTGGTGCTCAAGCATAGCTATAAGAGACTACGTATTCCTTCCACGATTCCTATCTGCGGTTGCCAGGCGAGCTGCTCACGGATCTTCGTCAAATCCGAAACATAACGAACGGGAACATTCGAGGGCAACGGCCCCGCATCCGCAATCACCGGCTCGAGTTCAATCTGCTTGCCGATCAACCCTACGAGTTCTCTCAAGCTCACTGAGTTTCGCGCTCCGCCGCCGAGATTATACAAACCGGAAGCATGCACCGAATCGATGAATAGCTGACAGGCTCGGGAAAAGTCATCGACATGCAGAATGTCGCGTATGGGCTGGCCGTCGAGCGGCAGATGGATGGGCCACCCGCGCTTAACAGATTCGACGTAATGCGTCACAAAACTGGCTTCATTACCGTCGGAGGGCCGCGCATAGATTGTTGACATGCGGAAAATGCACGCGCGCACGTCGTTGCGGCGCGCAAAATATTCAACGTAGCGCTCGCCAATTAGTTTGGACCACTCGAACGCGGTCTGGCCGGAGTAGTCAGTTGAACAAGTTTCCGAAACCAGCGGCTGTAAGTTCGGATGTGTACCGTAAACGTCTTTCGTCGACGCATAAATAAATGCGGCATTAGGCTTGAGATGTTTTACTACGTTCGCCGCGGCTTCCGCGTTAGTCTTAAAACAGAGGTCGGCTGCTGCTGGGTCCTTATCGAGATGAGCGGCAAGATGAATTACGACGTCATAGTCCGACACCAGTCGGACGTCTTCGTCGTTGAGAATGTCATGGCCGGTACGCCGCGAGAAATCATCGGCGTTAAAGAAGCGGCAAACGTGCGTGCCCAGATAACCACTGCCGCCGGTAACGAGAATTTTCATCTAGACAACATTTGCGGCCAGGCCCCCGGCCAGCGCGTTCAGTTTCATTAACGATTCTGAATGGCCAATAGCGATAAGCACATCGCCGCTGCCGATAGCCGCATCCCCACTCGGATTGAAAAGTATTTGACCATCAGCGCGCTGGATGCTGACGATGACGATGTCCAGTTCGGAACGAATGTTGGTTTCGCTCAGTTTCTGGCCAACCAAAGGCGATGCTGGATCAACCTTGAGTTCTTCAAATGCCAGCTCCAACTTGTTGGCAGTGATTGAGCCGATAAAATCGTCTACGGCCGGCTTGGTCAGGGCCATTGCCATGCGGTGCCCGCCGATGATCGTTGGCGCGACCACGCGATTGGCGCCGGCGCGAATCAGCTTTGCTTCTGCCTGCTCTTCAGCGGCGCGCGCGACAATGTGTAGATTCGAATTCAGATCGCGAGCGGTCAGCACGACATACACGTTATCAGCATCGTCAGGCAGGCATGACGCAAGGCCGCGCGCTTCCTCAACGCCTGCTGCTCGTAAAGTTTCCTCCAGCGTCGCGTCGCGCACCAGCACTGTTACGCCCAGTGCGTTTAAGTCCGCCACTCGTTGCGGATCTCTTTCGATTACAACAAAAGTTTCATTGCCATTCAGCAGGCTCCGTACCAAATGCGATCCCACGCGTCCGGCGCCGCAAACGATGAAATGATTTCTTAGTTTGCTCATTTTTTTCGATTGTCGCCGCTCACCAAACGTAGCCACCAATTCAGATTGCACAATTGCGTGTACCGTCGCCGTCAGCGCATAAAGCACGACACCAACGCCGGCAAGCATGAAGACCATCGCAAACAATCTGCCATTGCGAGTTGCGGGCGTAACGTCGCCATAGCCGACCGTGGTAACAGTCTGCGCCGCTGCATAAAGGCTATCAAGTATTGACCAGCCTTCGATCAGATGAAAGCCGATAGCTCCGCAGCCCATGGCAACTACGACTGCCAAGAGAGCAAAGAGGATACGGCGATCGTTGCCCGCAAGCGAAGGCCTTCGCGTTGGCGATAGACTCATAAGTTACTAATCGCATCCAAGCGCAGTTAACTTTGGACGTTAGCTAAAGACACTTGGGCTGTCAATTAAGTGGACACCTTCGGTGCAAGAGGTTAGCATTTAAGCGAAGAGGATGGACGACTGACCAGCGCCCGATGCAGAACTGGACCAGCGAGGTCTATCGCCTGTTCTTATGCCAGTAAGATACCCACCTGAAGGAAAGCCGCCCGGAGTTAGACGGGAAAAAGATTCCCGCGGCCAATCTCGCATTGTTGCCTACACGCAGCCGAGCCCCAGTTTTGGCCATCGCCTGCTGCGCAGACTGCTCAGTCCGCCCGTAATCATTCCGCTCGCCGCGATATCCATTATCGTTTTTGGTTTTTTGATTTATTACTGGAGTGTTTTTTCCGGCCGCATCGATAATTTATTAAAAGGCGAAGTCTTCACGCGATCCGCGGGAATTTATGCGGCGCCAAAGCAGTTGCACGTGGGCCAGGCAATCAGCCAGGACCAGTTGCTGGAACTTTTGAAAGGCTCCGGCTACGTTGAAAAATCCCAACAGGCGGACAAAGCTCGTGGCCGTTATTTGGTAAACAACGGTTCGGTTGAGATTGAACCAAGCGACAGTAACGTCGTCGACGGCCAACGCCAGTTTCAGCATGTGCGTATCCAGTTTGTGCGAACGGGCAAGGCAGTCAGCGGAATTTCTGACCTCGAAACCAACGCAAAATTAGATAAGGCCTGGCTGGAGCCGCAACTGATCAGCTCAGTAACGGGTCGCGATCGGTCTAAACGAAAAATCGTCGGCTACAACGATCTGCCGTCTCACCTGGTGAAGGCGATCGTGGTGACTGAAGATAGATCATTCTTTGAACACTACGGTGTAAACCTTCGCGGCATTCTGCGCGCGTTGGTGCGTCGCTACGATTCTGATCCCAATTCGCCAATCGCGCGGCAGGGCGGTTCCAGCATCACGCAGCAATTGGTCAAGAACCTGTTGCTGTCGCCTGAGCGAACGCTGCGACGCAAGGTTGCGGAAGCCTACATGTCGATCATTCTGGAGACTCGCCTGTCGAAGGAACAGATCTTCGCACTGTATGCGAACCAGGTTTACCTGGGCCAACAATCGGGTTTTTCGATAAATGGTTTTGGCGAAGCCGCGGACGCGTATTTCAACAAAGACGTCACCAATCTGACTCTTCCCGAGTCTGCGTTCCTTGCCGGATTGATCCGCAGCCCCAACCGTTATAACCCGTATCACGACCTCGATACGGCCACGGCCCGGCGCAATCAGGTGCTGGATAACATGGCGGAAACCAACGCGATTACGGCCGACGAAGCAGCCCAGGCGAAGGCGCAACCTTTGCAAGTGGCGGCCACCAAGGGTCGCATCGATATTTCTGACGCACCGTATTTTGCCGACTACGTACAGAGCCAGCTCGGCGACATCATCGCTGGCCCAGGCGCGGCCGAGCATCTGCGAATTTATACAACCATCGATCTTGATTTGCAGCGCGCGGCCTACGCCGCCGTTACAAAACAACTCGCCGCGCTCGATAAGATTCAGGCGAAACGCTTTGCGCCGGGAACGCTGCAGGCGGCGTTGGTGGCGATGAATGCGAAGACGGGAGAAATTGTGGCGATGGTTGGCGGCCGCGATTACGGCAAGAGCCAGCTCAATCGAGTCACTGACGCGTCGCGGCAACCCGGCTCGTCGTTCAAGCCGTTCGTCTATGCGACCGCGCTTAACACTGCTTACGATCCGGTCCCTCGCGTTATTACTGCGGCGACGACTTACATTGACGAACCAAAAACATTCACTTACGACAATCAGGAATATTCGCCAGGTAACTTTGGAGACTCGTATTCCCATGCACCTGTTACGTTGCGCGACGGGCTGGTCCATAGTTTGAACGTCGTCACCGTGGACGTCGCCATGGAGGTTACGATCGGGCGTGTTATGAACCTTGCCGCCAAGGCAGGGCTGCCTAAGCCGCCGCACGCGTATCCAGCGATGGCGCTCGGCACCAGTGAAGCCACGCCGCTGCAAGTTGCTTCTGCCTACACCGCATTCGCGACGCTCGGCACGCGCACCACGCCCATCGCAATCAATCGCATCACGACGGGCACGGGTGTGACTATCGCTGCACCCACGCCGCAAAAGAATGAAGTGTTTCATCCCGACGTCGCGTACGTGATGACTTCGTTTATGAAGGACGTTGTGAATCGCGGCACAGCCGCGCCATTGCGCGCGCGTGGATTCAAAGCAAACGTCGCCGGAAAAACCGGCACGTCGCGAGACGGTTGGTTCGCTGGTTACACGCCGAATCTGGTGTGCGTTGTTTGGGTGGGATTCGACGACGGCTCGCAACTTGGCCTGACCGGAGCGAATTCGGCGCTGCCGATATGGAGCGACTTCATGCAAGTTGCGCTAGCGGAACATCCCGAGTGGCAGGGCGACTGGGCCATGCCCGCCGGTATTGAACAAATCGCAATTAATCCCAAGACGGGAGCACCCGCCGCGCCGGATGATCCGGACAAGCGTCTTGAGCTTTTCATCAACGGCACAGCGCCGCACGGCGCCGAGACGATTCCGGCCGAACCAGAATTAACGCCGGAGGAGTTGCCAACACTCGAGCCTGGCGATGTTGTTCCCTTGCCGACTCTTGAACCTTCGCCCAGTCCTTCACCGCGAAAACCGAGAAGCGAACTTCGCACGAATGAGAGTGGGCGATTAGAGGGAACTATTACTCTTGATATTGATCCAACCACTGGGTTGATTGCGGTCGAGACTTGTCCGGTAATCCGCACGAGGACATTTGTACTTGGCACCGAGCCCAAAAAATATTGCGGGCCGGAATATCATCGAGCAGGAGCGACGCCTCAAGCGACGAGGCCGCGCCTGACTCAACCTTAAAGTCTGGTCCGCCAGCGGGGCATGCCCCCTTCCCAACCACGAGCTTTTCTAGGTTGGATTTTGGATTTCTGGATCGAAGGGCCGTTACGCTAAATCTGAAGATCGAGTTGAGTAATCTCTCAGGTTGGGTAGTGGCATAGACTTTAGTCTGTGGCTGGTACGGCGACACAGACTGAAGTCTATGCCACATCGGTGGGCTTGCCCCCGCTCTTTCTTTTTTCCATTGCTGATCGCAACGTTTCAATTGCCAACGCCGCCGCGTGTTGTTTTCTTAATGGCAGCCCCCCGACCGCTTCGACCAGTTGCTTTCTCGTTACCAGCAACGCCTCTTCAGTAGTTTTCCCCTCAATTAATTCTGTTAGAGCCGAGCCGCAAACCAACACCGGCGGACAGCCATAAGCCAGAAAGCGCGCCGCTTCGATCGTCTCATCATTTATCTTAAGTGCTAGCCGCAGACGATCGCCGCAAACCGGATTTGTTTCTTCACCGACAACATCGGCGCCCTTGAGTTCGCCGCCGTTGCGCGGGTTCTGCAAATGATCTTTAAAGATTTGCGAATAAGGCACGAGCAGTTATTTAACTAAGGCCGGTTCTTTGTTGCGGACTTTATTTAGTGGAGAGAGGTGGCGCAGTTTCTCGACAACGCGCGGCAGAACTTCGAGCATGTAATCAACGTCAGCTTCAGTGTTGTCTTTACCAAAACTGAACCGTATTGCGCCGCGCGCGACTTCGTCGTTGCGGCCCAACGCGATTATTACCGGCGAAGGCTCCAGCGTTCCCGATGAACAGGCGGAACCAGTTGAGACCGCAATTCCTTGCAGGTCCAAGCTAATCAGCAACCCTTCGCCTTCGATGAAACGAAAAGAGATATTGGAAACGTGCGGCAACCGTCGATCACGGTCACCGTTGAATACGATGTCATTAATGCGTTCGCTTACGCCCTTTTCGAAAAGATTCCGCAGCTGTTCTTCATGCTCCGCGCGTTGGCCCATCTCTTCACGAGCAAGTTTCGCAGCCTCTCCAAACGCAACGATGCCGGGAACGCCTTCAGTACCCGCACGCCGTTCACGCTCCTGGTGTCCGCCCGAATTCTGTGGCGCCAGCCGAACACCACGACGAACGTAAAGCGCGCCCGTGCCTTTCGGTGCATAAATCTTGTGGGCCGAAAGCGATAAAAGATCGCAGCAGAGCGCATCGACAATTAGTTCGAGGCGGCCGGCGGCTTGCACGGCGTCGGTATGAAACCAGATTTTCCGGGCATGCTTTTCGCGTTCTGCACGAACCAGCGCGCCGATTTCTTCGATCGGCTGAATCGTTCCGATTTCATTGTTGGCCAGCATCACCGAAACCAAAACGGTGTCCGGACGCAGAGCCGCTTTCACGTCTTCGACCTTTACGATTCCGTTTTCATAGACCGGCAGGCGCGTCACTTCCCAGTTGCGTTTTTCCAACGCTTCGCAAATACCTCGAACTGACGAATGCTCGATGGCTGAAGTGATGAGGTGCTTGCCATCCACCCCCGCCGCTTCACAAACTCCGCGGATCGCCAGGTTGTTTGCTTCCGTGCCGCCGGACACAAAAACGACCTCGTTCGCGCGCGCGCCAATCAGCGTAGCCACCTCGCGGCGCGCGCGGTCGACCGCGGCGCGGGCCTCTTGCCCAAAGCCATGTACGCTTGAAGGATTGCCAAACTTCTCGGTCAGATAAGGAAGCATCGCCGCGACAACGCGCGGGTCCGCCGGCGTCGTGGCGCTGTGATCCAAATAGACTCGGCGGTTTTCGGGCATTTTTGCAGTTAAGGGTTCGCCAACCGTCGCCATGAATTCAGCATCTGAATGGCGGCTCATTTCTGGTTGGGCAAGTTCGTTTGAGTCTAGGCGCGCACAAAAGTGTGGTCAAGCAGGCTAAGGAGCCTTGCCAGTTGCTGTTCGATAAGCTTTAGCTTGTCGTAACGCCGCGACAAACGGAAAAGTTTTTCGGACGCCCACTACCTTGCGTCGTATTGTTAGTGGGCCAATGCGGTGTTAGCATTCGGTTCGCACGAGGTTGGCTCTCCCAAGACCCCTGCGGCGGCGGATCGCCGTAAATTTTTGGAAGGAACAACAATATGAAATATCTCAAGTTCTCGTTTCTGGCCGTCATCTCCCTCGGCCTGATCTCACTGGCGGCGGGCACGTCGAACGTTGCGGCGTCAGTTTCACAAACGCAATCGACCGCGCTCGAACGTGGTTATCGAACGGGTTATTCCGATGGCTACAACGCGGGCTATCGCGATGTTGCCGACCACGCCCCGCGCAATTATCAAAACAAGGACGAGTACCAAACTGCAAACCGCACCTACAATCAGGCATGGGGCACGCTCGAAGATTATAAGGACGGTTACCAGCAAGGATTCGAAACCGGCTATGCAACCGGCTACGATCGCGGCAATTTCAATTCGTCAATTCCGACTAATCTGGGCCGGCGTGGCGCAGTTGATTCGACGCAGGACACTACGCCGGACAGCACGCCTGATAACACAGCGAACAACACGCAAAGCTCTGCGAACACGTCCAACTCCGTGCCCGTAAATAATGGACCAGTGTTTATTCCGCGCGACTCCGTGCTGGTGGTCGAGCTGCAGTCCGGCATTTCAACCGAAGTCAGCCAGCAAGGCGATCCGTTTCAGGCTCGCGTTACCAGTCCTAATGAGTTTGCGGGCGCGATCGTTGAAGGCCGCATTTCGCGCGTCAAGCGTGCCGGAAAGGTTAAAGGATCGGCGCAGTTGCAACTATCGTTCGATTCAATCCGCACGGCCGACGGCCGCACCAGTCCGTTCAACGCTTCGGTGGTCGAAATCCTTGACATGGGTAATGGCGACAGCGGCACGGTTGATTCTGAAGGTGGCGTGAAAGGGCGAGACTCAACCAAAGACACCGTTTCCAAAGTGGGCGCCAGCGCCGGCATCGGCGCAATCATCGGCGCAATTTTCGGCGGCGGGCACGGCGCGGCGATTGGCGCTGCGGTTGGTGGCTCAGTCGGGACGGCCGGGGTGCTAACCAGCCGTGGCAAAGAGTTGCGTCTCGAGCGCGGTCAGCAACTGAAGATTCGCACAGGGAATGAAACCCGTATCCAGTGAAGAGCGCTTCGCGTAAAAAATCAAAAGCGGCCGCGACGAAAAAGTCGCGACAGACAAAAACGCGGAGACTTGGTTCAAAAGAATCAAGTCTCCGCGTTGCTACTTCCAGGCGTCTGTCTCAAGCCAAACCAAGCCTCATCACATTAATTACTGATTTCGGAAACTCCGATTACTTCGTCGGCGCGATGAAAGGCGTGATTCTCTCGATTAGTCCTGCGGCGCGCATCGTTGACATCACTCACGACATTCCCGCACAAGACATCGAGGCGGCAGCGTTTACTCTCCTGGCTGCGCACACTACATTTCCCAAAGGCACAATTCATGTTGCCGTCGTCGATCCAGGCGTGGGCTCGAACCGCCGGCCGATTTTGATTGAAGCCAGGGGGCAATTTTTCGTAGGTCCCGATAACGGCATCTGCAGTTACGTTTGCGACGAAGCCAAACCGCGCATCTTTCATCTTAATAATCCTAAATATTTTCGCCAGCCGGTTAGCGACACGTTTAATGGCCGCGATATTTTCGCGCCTGTTGCGGCCGCCCTTGCTCGTGGCATCGCCCCCAGGAAACTCGGTGTCGAGGTTTACGAACTTGTTCGGCTGCCATCGTTGAAACCGCAGATTTCACAATCTGGCCTCATTACCGGGCGAGTAATTCACATCGATCGCTTTGGCAACTGCGTCACCAACATCGACCAACGTGAATTGACAGATAACATGGTCCACGACGGATTTCGGTTAACCATTCAGGGTCATCATATCGAAACCTTGCGCCGGTTCTTTGCTGAAGAGACGCGCGCGAACAAAGTCTTTTGTGTTTGGGGAAGCGCTGGGTTTTTGGAAATCGCGGCGAAGAATCGATCCGCAGCGAAACTTCTGAACGTGAAACGCGGCGATCCGGTGGTTGTAACGAGACCCTAGAGTCTTAGTTTTCTCTGTGCGTCCTTTGTGTCCTCTGTGTCTCGGTGGTGGTCTTATTAGCGATTGGTCCACCACAGAGTCAAAGAGGACACAAAGGACGCACAGAGAAGACTTCAGAAGTTCAGCCACCGACCTTAGCCCTCGCTTGTCACGCGTCGCTGTCGTTTGTTATCTTCGGGCCACCGAAAAATTTATGACTACAAAAGTAAATGCGCCGGCCGGTACCTCCGCAGCGGGACTCAGAGGAGTTGCCGCCGCTACGTCGTCAATCTCCGACGTGAACGGCGAAAAAGGCGAACTGATCTACCAGGGTTACAACATTCACGACCTCGCCGAACACTCGACGTTCGAAGAAGTCATATTCCTCCTCTGGAATAAGCGGCTACCTACTTCTTCGGAACTATCCGGACTCGAGCAGTCGATCCGCGCTGCCTACGAAGTGCCCGCCGAAGTTATTGCTTTGATCAAGCAGTTTCCGCGCGAAGCCGATCCGATTGACGTGTTGCGCACGGCAGTTTCAGCTCTCGAGTTTTACGATCGCGACGCGCGAAACATCTCGCGCGAAGCAAGCGTCAAAACCGCGATCAAATTGACGGCGCAGTTTCCTACGCTGGTCGCGAGCGCCGATCGCATTCGCCGCGGACTCGAGCCCATCAAGCCTGATCCGAATCTGAATATAGCGGCAAACTTTCTTTACCAACTGAAAGGCGAACGCCCTTCGGAACGTGACGGGCGCATCTTCGACGTTTGCCTGATATTGCACGCCGATCACGAACTCAACGCTTCAACATTTACCGCGCGAGTGGTGGCCGGAACGCTCGCCGACATGTACGCATCGGTGACCGCGGCTATCGGCGCATTGTCTGGACCACTTCACGGCGGCGCCAACACCAACGTGATGAAGACGTTGCTCGAGATTGGCGCGGTGGAAAACGCGGAGCCTTACATTAAGAAGGCGCTGTCCGAGAAACGAAAGATCATGGGATTCGGCCACGCTGTTTATAAAACTGAAGATCCGCGCGCCACTCACTTGCGAAAATTCTCAAAAGAAATGGGTGAAGCGGCAGGTGATTCGAAGTGGTATGAAATGTCGCGCAAGGTTGAAGAAGTGATCATGCGCGAAAAAGGTCTTTTCCCGAACGTGGATTTCTACTCTGCTTCGACTTACTACATGATGGGAATTCCGCTCGACCTCTACACACCCATCTTTGCGGTCAGCCGCATTAGCGGTTGGACCGGGCACATCCTCGAACAATATGCCGACAACAAACTCATCCGCCCGCGCGCTGAATACATTGGCCAGCGCGACCTGCATTACGTTCAAATCACCGAACGATAAGCAAGAAATCTTGTAAAAAACTAAATAGCGCCTAACAGGTTTGCCGTTGGAGATTCCAAACTCCAGTGCAATTCTGTTGCCTTCAAGTCCGCTTAGCGGACGACATGAAAATAGCCCAGCGCTTGAGCGCTGGGATTAGAGTGGTAACTAAGGCAGTCCGCTGAGCGGACGATTGAAAGGAGACTTCAATGTCACACTCCCACGTCAGCAACCTCATGCATTGCACCTTCAGCACTAAAGAACGATATCCTTTCTTAACCCCTGAGTTGGAGTTACGCCTCTGGCCCTACCTTGGAGGTATTGCAAGAGAGAACCGCATGAAAGCCCTCGCGATCGGCGGCGCCGACGATCACGTGCACGCGTTGTTGTCGCTCCCGGGAGTTATGAGTTTTGCAAAGGCAGTTCAGCTAGTTAAAGGCGGCTCGTCAAAGTGGGTGCACGACACGTTTCCGGCAATGCAGAAGTTCCAATGGCAAGAAGGTTATGGCGCATTTAGTGTTAGCGCTTCTCAGGTGCCAAAGACAATCGCATATATCAACAATCAGAAAGAACACCATCGTAAGAAAACTTTTAAGGAAGAGTTTCTAGAACTCCTCAACAAGCACGGAATTGAATACGATTCGCGTTATGTGTTCTGAACTTCAACCATCCGCTTCACGGACTACGGCATTATTTCGGACGAATCCCAGCGATAAATCGCTGGGCTATTTTCATGCCGTCCGCCAGGCGGACTATGCAAACTGATTGATCCAGCCGATGCGCGCAGCCAGGGCGCTTTCTCTTTCTTATCGCTCGCTTTTTGCAAGGAGTTAGAGCGGGGGAAAGCCCGCCTTCCCCACCTCGAGCTGATCAGAGTTTACGTGATCGGCGCCGGCACCACATGCAACGCGAAAGCAATCGCGCAAACCGGGGAATCTCGAGGTCGGGAAGGTGGGCTTGCCCCCGCTCTTAGTTGGGCAAAAACACTTTTGTGCAAAACCCGATTCTGCAACTTACGGTGTGATTGAAACGGAAGACTTCGTTACGACCGGGTTTTCTTTTGACGTCAACTCTTCCATTTCGCGCGTGGCCGAAACTAACTGCATCTTCCAAATGAACATCGTCGAAACGATCAGGGCGATCGTGCAGGCAAGTCCGCCTTCGATGCCATAGCTGCCGCCAGTCAGCCAAGCCGGACCAAGATCAGTTCCATGCAACAGCGGATTGGGTGCGATGGTGGTAATGCCGCTGACGGGCAAACCGAAAAGAGATCCCAGCGCCCAATTCCACGCCCAATGAACTCCGAGCGGCAGCCACAAACTTCGCGTGCGCAAATAGGCAACCGCCAACCAAACGCCAGCCAATGCGGTGTTGATGAAAGTAAATCCTTTTACGACGTTGGGGTTATTTAGATGGACCGCGGCGAAGGGAACCGAAGTTAGGAAAATTGCCAACCATGCCAACTTCGCTCGCGTCAATGTCTGCAATGGATAGCCGCGAAACAAAGCTTCTTCCGCGAGCGCTGCGAAAACGAAAAGCAGCGCGGACATAAATAGAGTTTGGACCACCTGCCATAGCATCGTTCGCGGCGAGGCTATGAATCGTAGTCCGCCCGCTGCTGCGGCAATCGCCGTAGCTAGCGCGAGTGACACAACACCAATCAACGAACCGACAATGAAGTCACGCCACCAACCCGCGTGTCGCGTCAAGCCGAATGCCCGCCACGGCAGACCTTCCAACCAGCGGTTGCAGACATAACCAGCCAGCAACGCGGATGCGAACAGTATCAGTCGAAATATGAAGTCTTCTGTAAAGCCGCCGAGGTTGCGGCCAGGCGCGAGTTGCAATCCCACCGCATAGCCAACCCGGACCACCGTGCTTAGCAGAAAAAGCAGCGCGACATAGACGACGATGAAGATTAGTACGCGCCATCCGCTGCGTAGCCGGCCGACCGAATTAATGAAAATTTGTTGTGCGTCCATTGATGTGGAACCGGAAAGTCTGAAAGAGCGCGCAGATTCTAGACGAAGGTTGGGAAATGTTCACGTCGAGCCTGAAGCGTCGGGGACAGACTTCAATGGCCAATGAGGTCGTAAAGCAAACTGTTAGTTTGCGGTCGTGGCTGCAATTCAAGTTGCGTACCGGCGAACCGCCGCAAACTAACAGTTTGCTTTACCTGACCAGGACAGGCAGGAATGCCTGTGCTACGGCCCTATGTTAAACTTTGGGCCACTTCCCGCATGAGTAATCAACAAGAAACTTCTGAACCTTCAAAGGCCGCCAAACTAAAACGACGGCGCAGAATTGTGCTGTGGGCGCTGGGCATAATGGTGCTGCTGCTGCTGGCAATTATTATTTCTCAGCAGTTGTGGTTATGGACCATCATTCCGCCCGACACAGCGGCCGACACGGTCCTGCTTTATGCGCTTTCCACTCTCAACTTTGTCGCCTTCGTAGTTTTCTCGTTCATTTTCGTGCGCAACTTACTAAAGTTGCGACGAGAGCGGCACGAACGTCAACTCGGTTCCAAAATCAAAACACGACTGTTGGTCTACTTCATTGCGATCAGTTTTCTGCCAATCATCGCGATGGCCTCGTTTTCTTATCTGTTCCTGAATCGCTCGCTGGAGAAGTGGTTTGGCAGTTTGCCCGAACGAGTAGTTAACGAAGCGCAGGAAGTGCAGCGCGAAGCCGCCGACGCGCAAACGCGAAGCCTGCGCGACACCGCATTGCTGCTCGCGGTCGTCTTGAACCCGCAATCGGATGTTGAGAGACAGCAAACGCTTGACAGAGTGGTGGCGAACGGACAATTGGCGGCGTTGGAGATCGTTGACTCCAATGGCCGGGGGCAAGCGCGGAGTACTAAACCGCTGACTGCCGCTGAGAATTCGGAGTTAACTGAACTTTTTTCGAGGGCACGTTCGTTGAAAGGCGATAACGACAGCCTTGCGGATGGCAAAGACTTTGACGCGGTCACCGTTCAACTCGCCGGCGGTAGTCAGTTAATTGTGGTGCCGGAGCGGCGCGCGGCTAGCGATTTGAATGAGCGAATCACGGGTTCGCAGAGCGAGTATCGCAAACTGGTAGAGCGCCAGCGCAGAGTGCGCCTGCTTGGTTTGTCCACGCTTGGTTTGATGACCTTGATGTTGTTGTTTGTTTCCAGTTGGGTCGCAATCTATCTCGCGCGCGGCATCGCGACACCGATCAAGGCGCTTGCGGAAGCGTCCGACGAAATCGCCCGCGGCAACCTCAGTCACCGCGTCAGTACGATCGCTGAAGATGAGTTGGCGCTATTGGCAGACTCGTTCAATCAGATGACGTCACAGCTTGAAGACAACCGCTCGCGGATCGAAGCGGGCTCAGCCGCTTTGCGCGAAAAAAATCTAACCCTCGAAGAACGGCGCGATTACATTGAAACGGTGCTTGAGTCGCTCTCGACGGGCGTGGTTTCACTTGACGAGAATGATCGAGTGACCACGATTAATGCCGCCGCAACCCGCATGTTGAGCCTGCAAGCGCCGGCCAACGGCGAACAGCGCCTTGAGAAATTGATCGCATCAGAAAACTGGCGGGTGATGGATCGATTGGTGCGACGCGCGCGACGAACGGGGCAGGCCAGCGAGCAGGCCCAGCTAGCGGGCGCGGCCAACGGACAAATGCTTCCGGTCGCACTGACGGCGACAGCTTTGCGGGCCGTCAGCGCAGAAAAGCGAGGCGTTGTCCTGGTGGTCGAAGATTTGTCGGAGCTGCTCGCTGCGCAGCAAGCGGCGGCCTGGAGCGAAGTCGCTAGGCGCATGGCCCATGAGATCAAGAACCCGTTGACGCCGATCCAGCTTTCAGCGGAACGCATTGCCAAAAGCTACCGGCGCAGCAGCGAACAAAACGGATCGCAAAATGGATCGAATGCGAATGGAAGTCGCGCCGCCGAAGAAAAGCACGTGGCCGAAGTAATCGACGAATGCACCGAAACCATTACTCGTGAGGTTGCCGGGCTGAAAGCGATGGTTGATGAGTTCTCACATTTTGCGCGCCTGCCGCTAGCTCGTCCCGAACTCGCGGATTTGAATGAAGTCGCGCGGCAGGCGGTTTCACTTTACGATGAGCGGCTTGATGGCGTGACGATGGCGATCATGCTTGACGAACAACTTCCCCCGGCCATGCTGGATCGGGAACAGTTGCGGCGCGTCTTTGTTAACTTGATTGACAACGCGATCAGCGCGCTTGCGAATGTGGAGGGCGAAAAGCGCATCGCTGTCACCACACATTTTGATGAGCCGCGAAGTATTTTGACTGCCGAAATTATTGATACCGGCCACGGGATTCGGCCGGCTGACTTTCAAAGACTGTTTCAGCCATACTTTTCGACGCGCGGTGGCGGGACCGGGCTGGGGCTCGCCATCGTTCAGCGCATTATTCTGGAGCATGGAGGGCGAATCCGCGCCGAAGCTAACTACCCGCGCGGCGCGAGGTTTGTGATTGAACTGCCGGCGGTTGGCGGGTGAGCGTCAACCGAGAACGGAAAACCGAGAACGGCAGAAGAAGACTGCAAATTCCAAATTCCAAATTCCAGATTTCAAACCGTAAATACAAACGATAAGGATAAAGCAAAGCACCGAGAGACGAACAAAGAACAAAGAACAAAGCACAAAGACCAAAGACCAAAGACCGAAGACCGAAGACCAAAGACCAAAGACCAAAGACCAAAGACCAACAACTGACAACGAAGAACTGACAACCAACCAATAATGCATTCGATCCTAATAGTTGACGACGAGCCCGGGATTCGCGACACCCTGCGTGGCGTGATGGAGGATGAAGGGTTCGCTGTCGAGGCCGTTGCGACCGGCGAAGAGTGTCTTAGTGCGCTGGAAAAGCGCGCTTATAGTTGCGTACTGCTCGACGTATGGCTGCCGGGAATCGATGGCCTGGAAACGCTGCGACGATTGCGCGCCGCCGGTTCGGATGCTGCAGTTGTAATTATTTCTGGTCACGGCAACGTGGAGACTGCCGTCAAAGCCACCAAGCTTGGCGCGTTTGATTTCATCGAGAAGCCTCTGTCTTTGGAAAAGACTTTGTTGACTGTGCGCAACGCGCTGAAGCAGCAGCGGCTGGAACTGATGAACGCGGAGATGTCAGCCGAGTTGGCCCACGACTACAAGATGGTGGGCGACTCAGTGGCGATGCGCGCTCTGCGTAAACAGATTGCAGTGGTTGCGCCGACCGACGGCAGAGTTTTGATTTACGGCGAATCAGGCACCGGCAAGGAATTGGTGGCACGCGCTATTCACGCCAAGTCCCGCCGCGCCGGCGATCCATTTATCGAAGTTAATTCCGCTGCCATACCGGAAGAGCTAATCGAGTCTGAACTTTTCGGCCACGTGAAGGGCGCTTTCACCGGCGCGACGTCGGCGAAGAAGGGCAAGTTCGAGTTAGCTGACGGCGCGACTCTGTTTCTCGACGAGATTGGCGACATGAGCGCCAATGTCCAGGCCAAGGTTTTGCGCGTGCTGGAGGAGCAGCGATTTGAGCCGGTGGGCAGCGGAAATTCGGTAAAAGTCGACGTGCGAGTGATCGCTGCTACCAACAAACGTCTGGACGCGGAGATCGAACAAGGAAAGTTTCGCCCGGATTTGTTTTACCGGCTGAACGTAATTCCGTTTGAGCTGCCGCCGCTGCGCGAGCGGCTTGAGGACGTGCCGCTATTGGTTGATTTCTTTAACCGCAACTTTTCGCAGGCCTACGGAAAGATTCCGAAACAGTTTGAGGCCGACGCAATTGAGGAGCTGCAAAACTATTCCTGGCCAGGCAACGTGCGCGAGTTGAGAAACACGATCGAGCGGGTCGTGATCATGAATCCGGGAATCAAAGTGATGGCCGCCGATCTGCCGCCGCATGGAAAAGACGAAGCGCCCGCTACTTCGTTTAGATTTCCGTCCTTTAAAGAAGCGACCGACGCCTATCATCGTGAGTTCATTCAAAGGAAGTTGGACGAAGCGGAAGGGAACGTCTCGCGCGCCGCGGAACTAATGGGCGTCGATCGCAGCCATCTCTATCGGCGCATGCGTGCGCTTGGCATTCCCAGTCGCAGCGAACGCGCCGGTGTTTCGTAGTGGCACAGACTTCAGTCAGTGGCATAGACTTTAGTCTGTGGATGGTGAGTCGGCACAGACTGAAGTCTATGCCACTAACTAAAGTCCATGCCACCTCCAATTACAAAACTTTTACACTCGCAAATTCGGGTTACGTTAAAAACCTCTTATCTGTTAATCTTTGTTTCGCATCAAAAGATGTGCGTTATTAACTGAGGTTGAAATGGACTTTACGACTAAAGAGCTATTAAAGCGTTATGCGAAATTGGCCGTCGGCCAGCCGTTTTCGCCAATTTTACTGAACATTCTGGTCACTTCCGTCTGTGACATGCGCTGCACGCACTGCTTTTTCACTGATGAGCTGGATGACCGGCCGCGCAAAAAGCTGCAGATGAAGACGCACGAGATTGAAAGAATTTCCGAGACGTTGGGCGGCAATCTTGGCGTTCTGATTTTGGCTGGCGGCGAACCGTTCACGCGCAAAGACCTGCCGGAAATCGCGAAGGCGTTCTACACGAACAACAAGCTCGAGTCGATCTACATCATGTCAAACGGGCAGATTCAAAAACGAATCTTTCCGGACATCACACGAATTCTCGAAGAGTGTCCCAATCTGAACGTGACCGTCGCCCTCGGCATCGATGGCTTGAAACATCAGCACGAGAAGATTCGGCAAAAAGAAGGGTCGTGGGATATTGCGATCGAGACGGCGCGCCAGCTCCAGACGATCAAAAAAGAATATCCAAAACTCGACATTCAGACGTGCACCTGCTTTATGAATTCGAACCAGGACACGATTTTTGAGTGGTACGATTTTTTGAAGTATGACCTGCGTCCGGACAAAGTTAACTTCAACTACATTCGTCCGCCATCAGCCGATCCGATTGAACTCGAAATTGATCATTCGCGTTACGCGAAACTCGCAACCATGATTGACGACGATTCACGTCACGCGGCGCTTAAGAACAACTACGGCGGCAACGCCGGCTTTTTCAAAGCCGCAATCGACATTTATATGCATGGCCTGATTGCTAAGACCCAGGAAACGCAACAAGCGCAGATGACGTGTTATGCGGGCACCGCTGGCGGGGTTATATACGATGAAGGCACGGTTTCGTCTTGCGAGAATTTGGCGCCCATTGGAAACCTGCGCGAGTTTGATTGGGACTTTCAAAAGCTGTGGCTCTCGCCGGCGATGAAAGAGCGGCGCAAGAAAGCCGCCGACGGCTGTTTCTGCACGCACGAATCGAATAGTTATTACCCGTCGCTCCCTTTCAATCCCGGCCACTTGATCCAAATCAAGAAGTTGGAAAAGGAAATGAAGAAGGCGCGGAAAGAGATGGATCGTTTGCAGCCCGACGCGGAAGGCGTGACGGTCAGGGCGTAAATCGTGAATCGTGAATCGTAAATCGTTAATCGTTGATCGAAAACAAAAGCCAAAGACCAACGACCAAAGACCAATCGAGTTAATGTCGCAGCGCATTCCCAAAATCCTGATCATCTCGTCTGACACCGGCGGCGGACATCGTTCCGCTGCGGCGGCAATTGTTGCCGGCGTGCAGAAGTTTTTCGATGGCCAGTCGTATGCTGTGCGCGTCGTAAAAGCGGTCGAAGAGTCGCATTCCATCACGGCAAAGATGGTCAACCTTTACAACTGGTTGTTGCGCAACCGGCAGCACTGGATGAAGTATCTATATTGGTGCGTCAATCGCTTTCGTCCGGAGACGCGTGAGTTCTTTCAGAAACGCTGCATCGGATTTATCAGAGAGCTTTTTGAGCGTTGGTGCCCCCACGTCGTCGTCAGCGTTCATCCGCTGACGCAACACATTTTTGCGCGCGTGCTGAAAGAGTTGAAACTCGCCGATCGCATTCCGCTCGTTTCAGTTGTCACCGATCCGTATTACGGTTTTTGGAAGGGCTGGGCTTGCGACGATGTCACGCTGTACCTGGTGGCGAGTGATGAAGCGCGACGGCAGTTGATCGATTACGGTATCAACCCCGAGCGCATCAAGATTTCGGGCATGCCGGTCCATCCGAAGTTCGCCTATCCCGGCGAAGAGGCAGCGCAGGCGGCGCGCCAGGCGCTCGGTCTCGACCCGGATAAATTCACGGTCTTCGTGAATGCTGGTTGGGAAGGCGGCGGGAACATTCCGCAGATTTTCCGCGAGTTGGTGCGCGGGCAGTTGGAAGTGCAGGCGATTTTTCTGGCCGGCAAGAACGAAACGTTGCGAGCCGATGCCGAGTCGTTAGCCCGAGACGCATCATTCCCCATCAAGGTGATTGGATATTCGGAACACGTCGAAGAATTGATGGGCGCGGCGAACGTCATGATTTCCAAACTTGGCGGCCTGACAACTTTTGAAGCGTTTGCTTGCCGCTTGCCCATTATCGGCGATGCCATAACCGCACCCATGCCGCAGGAAGCGGCCACTGCCAGTTTGATTGTGAAGCGCGGCGCCGGCGTTCTGTTGCAACGTGCCGGCGATATTGTTCCGATCGTGCGGCGCATGGTTGAAGACACAGCGCATTACTCAGCCTTGCGCGCCGCGACCATCGGCTTGGCTATTCCCAATGCCACGCGACACATTGTTGAAGAGATCACGGCGCTCATTCCCGCTGCCAACGACGCTAATGAAGAAGTCGTACTCGCCGAAGCGCTCTCCGCTTGAGCAACAGTTTGACTGTTACTGGTTTTCAGAGTTTAATTCCTCAGCACACGATAAAAGATGTTATGAGATCTCAGATTTGAGACTTGAGATCTCAAAAAAGACATTATGAGATCTCAGATTTTGAGATCTGAGATCTCGAAAAAGCTTAGCCCGCTTGCTGAATGAAGCGGGCTTTTTAGAGACTATTCGCCTGTTAGGAGACTAATCCGCCTGTGAGTTTATTGCTGGAAGGGAAGCGCGCGTTCATAACCGGAGGCACGCGCGGAATTGGCGCCGCGCTATGCGAAGTCTTCGCGCGCGAAGGCGCGGACGTCGCTTTTAATTACAACAGCCGCGACGATTTGGCGACTGAAATAATCGCGAAGATCGAGGCGTTTCAACGCCGCGCGCTGAGTTTCAAAGTTTCCGTCACCGATCGGCTGGGGATGAAAAAACTCGCGCGCGAGATTGTCGAAAAATGGGGCGGCATCGACATTCTGGTAAACAATGCGGCCATCAATCGCGGCGATAACTTTGCGACGACAACTGATCGGGCCTGGGACGAAGTTATTAATACAAACGTCGGCAGCCTCTTCGCTGTGACCAAACCCATTTACAAACAGATGATCCGGCAGCGGAAAGGAAGCATTCTAAACATCACTTCGATTGGCGCGATTAGGGCGTTGCCGACAGCGGTACATTACGCGACCTCGAAAGCGGCGATGATTGGGTTTACGAAATGTTTGTCGCGCGAGGCCGGCACGTTTGGCGTGAAAGTGAATGCGATAGCGGCTGGAATTTTTGATACTGAGTTGGCCCAAGCCCTTCCGCAACGCTTGTTGGAGATGCACCATTTCTGGGCTTCAGCGGGACGTGCCGGGCGGCCGGAAGAACTGGCTGAGTATGCCGCGTTCATGGTCAGCGACCGGAACAGTTTTATGAATGGTGAAGTTGTGATCGTGGATGGCGGCGCGGTTACTTAACCAGCGGGGGCATGCCCCCTTCCCAACCTTGAGTTGGCCCACGTATTAAATTGCAGGTTAGGAAGGGGGCATGCCCCCGCTCTTCCGGCCCAACACTTCTTCCAGCTTTTTTTCAAGTTCCCTCAGCCTGCGCTGCATCTCACCAAGACGCCTGAACGCGGCCGTCGAACGCAACCAATCCTTATTCTCAAACGCTGGTATGCCGGAAATTACTTTTCCCGCGGGTACGTCGTGGCTGGTTGCGCTCTTCGCGGTCAGCACCACGTCATCGCCAATTGTCAGATGACCGGCAACACCCGCCTGGCCCGCCAGAATGACGCGATTGCCAATGTGCGAACTGCCGGCGAGTCCAACCTGAGCGCATAGCAAACTGTCTTCGCCGACCGTGCATGAGTGACCAATCTGGACCAGGTTGTCGATTTTCGTGCCGCGTCCAATGCGCGATTCGCCAACCGAAGCCCGATCGATTGTAGTTCCAGCGCCGATCTCTACGTCGTCTTCAATAACTACTCGACCGGTTTGCGGAATCTTCAACCAGCGGCGCTGTTCGTCTTTCGCATAACCAAAACCATCGCAGCCGACGACCACGTTGTTATGGATGACCACACGCTCGCCGAGCTGGGAACGTTCGCGGATGACAACGCCTGAATGAATGATTGAATTCTTGCCAACAACAACGTTTTCATAAATCGTGACGTTTGGATAAATGTGCACGCCTTCGCCGATTTGGCAGCCTGGTCCAATCACTACGCCGGCTTCGATTCGCGCAGTTCCAGCTACGCTGCTCGATGGATCAATCACCGCTGATTCATGAATCATAGCCGCAAAGGTTGGCTCCGGATAGAACAAGCGAAGCGCGCGTGTGTAGGCGAGATAAGGATCCTTAGTCCGCAGCACGGCAATCGCGCGATCAGTCTGTGCTCCTTCAGCGAGATAGACAGCCGCAGCGCGCGTACTATTTACTTTGGCGGTATAACGAGGGTTCGCCAGGAAGCTAACATCAGATGGACCAGCATCATCGAGCCCGGCAGCGCCCGTTATCTCGATGCTGTTGAGGCCTCCATCAACGCTGGCGCCCGTCAACCGGGCAAGTTCTGAAAGTTTCATGCGGGAATTCTAACGCATCAATTGGATCGCGAGTAACCAGCGAGGCCAGCAGTTTAGAGTACAAGCTTTAGCTTGCGTGTTTTGGTTGGGAAAAGAGCAACCTAAAGGTTGTACTCTGAACTACTAGCTTCATTGGGTTCTACATTATTGATACTGGATCTATCTCCACATTGATCGAGCGCAGATTGACTCCGTTAGTTGCAACTGCCTTCAAAGCCGCATCGATAACGTCGCGCAATTGCTGGCGCTTACGACCTTTAATTAGCAATTGCATGCGAAATTCATTTTTCAATCTTGCAAGTGCCGCCGGCGCCGGGCCCAGGACGCGCACGATGCGATCCGGATTGGCCGTGTCCAACTCCTTTCGCACTTGTTTAGCATCTGATCGGACTTGATCTAGTTTTGGGCCATGGACCAGCAACGAAGCTAGCGCGACGAATGGAGGATAACTGTGATTCTGCCGGTGTCGAATCTCCTCTTCATAAAACCCGGCGTAGTCCTGACCGCTCGCATGTCGTAACGCGTAATGATAAGGGTGATAAGTCTGAATCAAAACTTTGCCGGCAAGATCGCCGCGCCCGGCGCGACCGGCCACCTGCGTTAGCAGTTGAAACGTCCGCTCGGCGGCGCGGAAATCCGGTAAGGCCAGGCCCGCATCGACCGAGAC
This sequence comes from Pyrinomonadaceae bacterium, assembly GCA_030841085.1. Taxonomy (GTDB): domain Bacteria; phylum Acidobacteriota; class Blastocatellia; order Pyrinomonadales; family Pyrinomonadaceae; genus PSRF01. Next base: position 251,891 of record JAVEDP010000024.1, on the reverse strand, counting down.
CACTCCGACCAGGGTAACGTTGGGGAAATCGTGGCCCTTGGCGAGTATCTGCGTGCCTACCAGCATGTCGATCTTGCCTTCGCTGAAGTCGTGCAGGGACTTTTCAAATGCATGCCGTCGCGATGTCGTGTCTCGATCAATGCGAGCGATTCGAATCGAGGGAAAAAGAGTGCGCAACTTCTCTTCAATCTGCTGCGTGCCCTCGCCAACGTAGTAAATGTACTTGCCGTCGCAACTGGGACATTTTGTTGGCGCGGCTTCGCGATGATCACAGTAGTGGCAAATTATTACCCGTTCGCTGCGATGATAGGTCAGCGTGACGTCGCAGTTTGGGCACTGAATACTTTCGCCGCATGAGCGACAGAGCACGAAGCTCGAGTAGCCGCGACGATTCAGCAGAATGATCGATTGTTCACCGCGCTGGTGTGTCGCATCAATCGCCCGCAATAGTTCATCAGAAAAAATTGCCGGCCGTCGTTGGCGCGCAAACGTTGCGCGCATGTCGATGATTTCAGCCACTGCCAAGGGCCGGCCGCCCAGCCGGTTCGGCAGTTGCAGGTATTTATATTTGCCCGTGCTGGCATTATGAAACGACTCGAGCGAAGGCGTTGCCGAACCGAGAATGACCACGGCCGCCTGTTTCTGCGCCCGTACAATTGCGGTGTCGCGCGCGTTGTAGCGCGGCGAATCCTGTTGGCGATAGGTCGATTCATGTTCTTCGTCAACAATCACCAACCCGAGATTTTGAATAGGTGCGAACACAGCCGAGCGTGTGCCGATGACTATTCGCGCCGTGCCGTTGCGGACACGTGTCCACTCGTCGAAACGTTCACCTTTAGATAATGACGAGTGAAAAATGGCGACTTGCTCGCCGAAGTGCATGCGCAGGCGTTGAGAAAAAACCGGCGTCAGCGCAATTTCAGGAACCAGCATGAGCGCCGAACGGCCGAGCTGGAGTGCCACGCGCATGGCTCGGATGTAAACTTCGGTCTTGCCGCTGCCGGTCACGCCATGCAACAAAAAGGGCGAGTACGAGTGGCTATCCAGCGCCTGATTGATTTCGGCAATGACTTTCTCCTGGTCTGTCGTCAACACATAGTCTGTAACCGCGGCTGCCGGCGAATTACTAAGCGGATCGCGCCGTAGCGGTTGTTGAAAGATTTCAACGAGCTTCCGCTTTGCAAGCGTCATCACCGGCGATGGACCAACCTGCGCGCGTGCGAGCAATTCCGGGAATGCTAATGAATCCGCAGTTTTGAGCGACTGGATTACTCTTGATTGGGCCTCGCTAAGTTTGCCGGTGTTATCCGGATTTGCAATCGCGGGTGCGGGAGACAAGCGAACGCGCCGTTCATATTTTGCGCGAACCGAGTCCGTGCCGGATTGCTGTTCAATGTTCAATAAACCCTCACGCGCAAGCAGGCGCGCGACCTTGGGTACTTCATCTTCCGTCAACTTGTCAGCCGCTGATGCCAGCGCAAGCGTACCGGCGTCGCTCACCATTTCCAGCAAGCGTCGTCTGGGACTTTCGTCGTCCGCGGCAGCGTCGTCCAGTTCAGCGCGTCCGGCTTCGGTAATCGTTAGGAGTTGCTCGACACGTGGACTTACGCCCGGCGGTAAAGCTGCTTTTAGCACTTCGCCCCAAGGCGCCAGGTAGTATTCCGAAACCCAACGAGTAAGTTCCAGGATTTCAGAAGTGATGAGCGGAAAGGAGTCGGGAATTTCGCGCGCGTCCTTGATGTTCTCTTCTTTCAAACTTGTGCCCGGCCGCAGTTCGGTGTGCAAAGCCACGATGTAACCAGTAACAAGTTTTCTGCCGAAGTGGACCGTTATCCTTGAGCCGAGCTGAGCGTTTGCTTGCAACGCCTCGGGCAGGCGGTAAATGAAAGTTGTCAGAACATGAACGGGTACAGCCACCTCGGCATATCGAGCTGGTCCGGCGGCAAGAGACGCTTCGGATAAGGACAGACTGTCAAGCGTTGTTGAAGGTTTGCTAAAGGCTTGGGAAGGGTCGTGCACGCGTCAGAAGGTAACGCGAAATTTTGAATTGCAAAAGTCCGCTAGCCGTTACGAGTTATTCTTCGCGGTACTTTCCAGATAGTCGCGCACCTTTTTGAGATCTTGCCAGGTTTCCTGTTTCTTGGATGGATCGCGCAACAAATAGGCCGGATGAAAAGTGGGCATCACCTTCACGCCGTGGTAATCCTGGAATTGTCCTCGCAGCTTTGTTATTCCCAGCTTGGCGTTCAGCAGGTTTCTGGTCGCCGTGTTTCCCATCACCACAATGACCTCCGGCTGGACGGAAGCAATTTCACGTAACAGGAAAGGCTTGCACATCGTTGCTTCTTCTTCAGTCGGCGGGCGATTGCCGGGCGGACGGCAACGGTTAACGTTGCCAATCAAGACTTCCTCACGTTTGAAACCGATGGCTTCGATGATTTTTGTTAACAACTGTCCCGCGCGACCGACGAAAGGTCGAGCTTGCGCATCTTCATCGGCGCCCGGTGCTTCACCTATGAACATCAGGCGAGCACGCCGGTTACCTTCAGTGTGCACAATGTTGGTTCGCCCCTGGTGAAGGGGACAACGCGTGCAGTCGCCGATGTCAGCCCAAATCTCTTCGAAAGTTTCGGTTGTCTTTTCAAGTTTTTGACTTTTTGCGGTCAAGTCGTCGAACAAGGTGTTGGGCGCTGTTTGGATAAGCCTTGCAGGCACGTTACCTGGTTTCGGAAGTTGAACAGGTGGCGCAGCTAAAGTCGGAATTGCCGCGGGTTGGGTGAGCGTCGGTTGTCGCTCGTGGTTGGCTTCCTCTGGATAAGCTGCGCCCGGTTCGATGCTTGTCTGGGCCACATTCCGGGCCTCAACAAACGCGATGCCGAGTTCGTGCAGACAAGAAAGATGTTCCCGAATGTCGGTAGCCAGTGAAAGGAGTTCGTCCGAAGGTTGCGCGTTCTGGGTTTCCATTAGATCGGTAAGTTGAGCTTAAGCTTTTTTCCGCCGCTCATCGGTCGTCAAATTGGCGAGATTTTCACGCGCCGCACGCAATCTTACGATCTCGTCGAGGATGATGTTGGCGACATTCGTTTTAGGCATTAGCGGCACATGAATCGGGGTATCTTTGTCGCGGCTGATGACGATTACTTCGTTAGTCAGGGCATCAAAGCCTGCGCCTTCGCGCGTGACGTCGTTCGCGATGACTGCATCGAGATTCTTGCGGACCAGTTTCTCGCGCGCGTTGGCGAGAACGTTTTCAGTTTCTGCGGCAAAGCCAATTACTAGCAGGTCGCCTCGATTCACGGCCGCAACGTCGGCGAGGATGTCTTGCGTGCGTTCGAGCTTGATCGTGATTTCGGCGTCACTCTTTTTTATCTTTTGCCGCGCGGATTGCGCCGGTCGATAGTCGGCAACCGCTGCCGCGCCAATAAAAATTGTAGCCTCGGGTAACTCGTTCATTACCGCGGCGTGCATTTCAGCAGCCGAAAAGGCTCGAGTGACTGCGACACCTGCGGGTGCATCTGCCGTAGTGGAACCTGCGATAACGTGAACTTCAGCGCCTCTTTTCCTGGCTGCCTCCGCGATTGCGAAGCCCATTCGGCCTGATGAATTGTTAGAAAGGAAGCGTACCGGATCGAGCGCCTCACGAGTTGCGCCCACCGTGATGAGCAACTTCTCGCCAGCCAGGGCCTGCAGCACATCAGTGTTCGTTGTTTGCAGAATATCTAATGCGGCGGCGACAATTCGTTCGGGCTCGCTGAGTCGGCCAGGACCAATTGTTCCACAAGCCATCTCGCCGTCATCCGGTTCGATAAAGAAGACGCCGTCGGCTTTGAGCCTTTCCACATTCCGCTGTGTTGCCGGATGTTCCCACATTGACGAGTTCATCGCCGGCGCGATGAGTACGGGAGCGGTGGATGCCAGATAAGTTGAAGTCAGAAAATCGTCGGCAATTCCGTTAGCGAATTTCCCCAGGATATTAGCGGTGGCCGGCGCGATGATAAGCAACTCAACGGTCTGCGAGAAGGTTATGTGGGCGATAGGATCGGGATTATCGGGAGCGTAGTCGTCGACGATGACGTGCTCGCCCGACAGGGCGCGAAAAGTCAGAGGTTGAATAAATTCGCAGGCGCGCGCAGTCATTGCAACTCTGACGACACACCCGGCTTTTTGCAGGCCGCGAAGCACCTCCGCAGCTTTGTAGGCGGCAATGCCGCCACAGATTCCGAGGGCCACCTTCCTGCCTTGAAAGACGTTTTGTGAAGCATCGTGGGCCATAGCTAGACCAGCAAATTAAAGATCAATGTAACACTGCTGAAACACAGGTGCAACGGACGCTTCTTTGCTCCTTGATACAATTCGTGCTATCCAAGGCTTTCCAACGACCACGCGATAAAGAGGACCTAAAATGCCCACCAGACGACTAATAAGTTTTGGCTTGGCCGGACTATTCTTAGCACTCGGCCTGAACAACATCGGATCTGCGCAAGCTTTTGACGAAGATGCCCAATACGGACCAGTCGTCCGCGCCTACCTGGGCTATCTCAAAAACGAGCAAGAGGTGGTCGACGATCGCGCGAGCCGCCGCGAAATAACACCAGCATATTATCGCCGGAATTCGAATCGGATCCGGGCCCTGCGGCAGATGGCAATGCGCATTGCACGGGACACCAGAAATGATTACCTCCCGGAGTTGGAGGCAGTCTCGGCAGATGAGCTTGGATTGCTGTTTGAGCAACCGCCGCACCCCAACGTTTTAAGAGTGGGCGAGGTCTTTAGCACCAAGTTCCGTTATTTGGGGCTGGTGAGATCTAGCGAAGTCTTTTATGTGTTTGCGCGACTCGATCCGTATGAGCAATCAGAATTGATGGCGCGCGAGGGCAGATCGGGAACAGAAGCTCACAATGCACCAACCCAACTGGAATTCTCGGGGGCTAAGACGGTCACTCGGGCAAGGCGCGTGAGCACTCCCTAGCGTCCCAGATTTTCGCTAGTCGCTTGGTCAAAAATCGTCAGGAGTACAGCCACGTAAGAGAAGTGGTAGTAGCGCATTCCTTACCGCATCAATCACGTCAGAAAAGTGTAGACTCAGGCGCGCCGGTAGTGGTATCTTCTCGGGCACAGCAAAAAAGCACAATTTCGTGGCAAAGTTGCCCAAATGGCTGTTGACAGAGTGCCTTCAATCGTGTAATAACAGCCGGGTGTTAAAGCTTTTGCGTACGGCATTTTGAATTCCAGGCAGCGGTTAGTAACGAGTCGAAACGGGTAGCAGAACCTGCTCCCTCACGAATATTGGCCGTCGCGGCACGCAATCTAAGAATTTTGTTTCACAATACGGGAGGAAAGTTAATGATTAGCAAAACCTGGAGCCGCAAACCTATCGCGGCCTGTGTGGCAGTGGCCATTCTGAGTGTTTACTCAATGGTAGTATTGGCGTCGCCGGCAGCAAAGGCCCCATCTGGAGAGCTGACAGTCTCCGGTAACGTTACAGTCAACGGAGAGTCTGTAATTTCCGGTGGCACCCTGTTTTCGGACAGCGTCATTACGACGGCCGAAAAGAGCATGGCAACCGTGAACCTCAGCAAACTAGGTCGAGTCGAATTGTCACCGAACTCGAGCTTGCGAATCAGCTTTACTGAAAAAGGTATTACTGGTTTGCTCGATAGCGGCAGCGCCCATGTTTCCACTTTGGGCGGCGTGACCGTAAATTTCACAACTAAGGATGGCGCGGTCGTAGTAGATGGCAGCCAGGCCACTTCGTTTACAGTGAATGTCGTAAAGGGAGTTACTTCTCTTACCACTCACTCTGGTCTCGCTCTCCTGCGTGTGGGCGGAACTTCGAAGCAAGTTGCGGCTGGTGAGAGCGCGACTGCTGGCACGCCTAATCCGAAAGACGATCCAGGCGACGACGACGATAAGATGAGCGGTGGCGAGTTGGCGGCATTCTTGCTCGCGGGCGGCGCGGCGGCTTTCTTGATCTTCTACGCGGTCACGCACAACAACGATCTGAACTTCGGCGGCTCGGTCAGTGTAATCAGCCCGGCCCGGTAAGCGGTCGATTGTCTCTTTTAAACAAAAACCGCAGCGCGTTAGCTAGCGCTACGGTCATGCATCTACAACTTTGCGGGTCAGGCGACTTAGGTCGTGCTTGGCCCGCAAGCTTTTGGTTAGTAGTCTAATCCCTCCTGGTTTTCCTTTAAGGTCACTCATGCATATTGCGGTAATTGGCACGGGTTATGTCGGCTTGGTAACGGGTGCGTGTTTCGCTGAGTTTGGCGTAGATGTAACTTGCGTCGATATTGACGCCAATAAAATTGCGCGTCTCACTGCGGGGGAGATGCCGATTTATGAACCCGGTCTGGAACAGTTAGTAGCGAAAGACGTGCAGTCGGGACGACTGCGGTTTACTACTGACATTAAGCAGGCGGTCGAACAGGCGCTTGTGATCTTTCTCGCGGTCGGTACGCCGCCGAAAACTGATGGTTCACCGGACCTTAGTTTCGTAGAAGCGGCTGCTACTTCGGTTGCCGAGCATATGAACGGATACAAGGTAATCGTCACCAAGTCGACAGTTCCCATTGGAACCGGTGAATGGCTGCGGAAACTAATCCGCGAAAAGCAGAAGTCGCGCTTGAACTTTGGAATCGTCTCGAATCCCGAATTTCTGCGCGAGGGAGCAGCAATCAATGATTTCATGCGCCCTGATCGCGTGGTTATTGGCAGTCGTGACGAAGAAGCTATCGCAATCATGCGCGATCTCTATCGCCCCCTCTACTTAATCGAGGCGCCGTTCGTAATCACTTCGCTTGAGGCCGCTGAATTAACGAAGTACGCGGCAAACGCCTTTTTGGCCACTAAAATTTCCTTTATCAATGAGATCGCAAGCATGTGTGAAAGCATTGGTTGCGATGTCCACGACGTAGCCCGGGCTATCGGTATGGACCGGCGCATTGGCAACAAGTTTTTGCACGCGGGTCCCGGTTTTGGGGGTTCATGTTTTCCTAAGGACACACAGGCCCTGGCGTCGGTGGCGCGCCAGTTTGGCCGCGATTCCTTAATCGTCGATGCGGTTATTGAAGTTAATCGTAAACAACGTCAGGCTATGGTGCCCAAGATCGAAAAGTTAGTTGGTGAACTCAAAGGAAAAACGATTGCAATCTTGGGTCTGGCATTTAAGCCGGAAACTGACGACATGCGGGAAGCGCCAGCCATCGACATCATCAAAGGTTTGATTGAGCGTGGGGCAAGAGTTGTCGCTTATGATCCGGTGGCGATGGGCGAAGCCGCGAAAGTTCTTCCGAAAGTGGAATACGTGGAAGACGAATACGCCGCTGTAGCCGACGCTGACGCGCTTGTCTTTGTTACGGAATGGAATCAATTCCGCGCGCTCGATATGAAGCGCATCCACGATTTAATGAAATCGCCGCGCATCGCGGATCTAAGAAATATTTACCAACCTGAAGACATGCGCGAATTGGGATTCGAATACGTGGGCGTCGGGCGATAAGCACATCGCCGTTGGAGTCCGCATCAATTCGCGCAAAAACAGCAAATCATTATGGCCCTAACAGGAATAGCGTTGGTGACCGGGGGAGCCGGCTTTATTGGGTCCCACATTGCGTCGGGATTGGCTAAATCTGGCGCCAGGGTTCGGATTATCGATGATCTATCGACGGGCTATCGCGAAAACATTGCGGAGGTCGGCGGCGATGTGGACTTCGTCGAAGGATCGCTTGCGGACGAGTCCGTGCTGCGAAGAGCCATTGAAGATGTGGAACTCGTCTTTCACGAAGCCGCAATTCCTTCGGTCCCTCGTTCAGTTGAAAATCCCCGTCAGACGCACATTGCCAGCGTCGATTCGACTTTCTCGCTTTTGTTGGCGGCGAGAGACAGCAAGGTCAAACGTTTAGTCTATGCAGCCTCTAGCTCAGCTTATGGCGACCAGCCGACGTTTCGAAAAGTTGAAACGATGCTGCCTGATCCCCTGTCGCCTTATGCCGTCGCGAAACTGGTGGGCGAGTATTACTGCCAGGTCTTCACGCGCGTTTATGGTCTAGAGACAGTTTCGCTGCGGTACTTCAACGTATTTGGGCCAAGACAAGATCCCAGCTCCCAATATTCAGGTGTGATCTCGCGCTTTATCAGCGCGCTATTGTCGGGTCAGCGCCCCGTGATTTACGGTGATGGTGAACAGTCGCGAGATTTTACCTACATCGATAATGTCGTTACTGCCAATCTCAAGGCTGCAGAAACAACCAACGGAGTGGGACAAGTTATCAATATCGCTAACGGCGAACGCGTCACCCTCAATCAGCTCTTGGCCCAGATAAAGCAACTGACCGGCAGGAATGATGTGCAAGCGGACTATCAGGAATTTCGCAAAGGTGATGTGCGAGACAGTCTTGCGGACATCAACCGCGCCCGCGAGTTTCTGGGCTATGCGCCCGAGGTAAACTTGCAAACGGGATTAAAGTTAACGATGGATTGGTGGAAGAATAGCCGCTTTGCAAGGCAAGCCTGACAAGGTCTCAGTCGCTTGACGTCGCCGCGTTGCTGCTGTCGGCCTTCAACTTGCGCAAGCTTTCGAAATAGGGTGCCCTCGCCACGCCGCGATCGGTGATAATCGCAGTTATTAAATCGTTAGGGGTTACGTCAAACGCCGGATTGCTTACTTCTACGCCGTCGGGCGCCAATTGCTGACCCCTGATGTGCGTTACTTCTTTACTGTCGCGCTGTTCAATCGGAATTTCCTGTCCTGACTTCAACGTCAAATCAAGCGTCGAAATTGGAGCCGCAACGTAAAAAGGAATGTCATGCTTCCTCGCAAGCACGGCGACCATGTAGGTTCCAATCTTGTTGGCGGTGTCTCCATTGCCGGCGATGCGATCCGCGCCAACCACCACCACGTTAACTTTTCCGCTTTGCATCACGGAGCCAGCCATGTTGTCGGTGATTACGGTCACGGGAATGTTGTCCTTTGCCAGTTCCCATGCGGTCAGGCGCGATCCCTGCAGGAACGGCCTCGTCTCGTCGGCAATTACTGCTACGCGCTTGCCGGCGTCACGGGCTCCCCGAATAACGCCCAGCGCAGTTCCATAGTCCCCGGCCGTCGCCAGTGCGCCGGCATTGCAGTGGGTTAACACGGTGTCGCCGTCGGTAATCAAGTCTGCGCCAAACTGTCCGATCGCGCGGTTTGACGCAATGTCCTCCTGAAAGATTTTTTGCGCTTCGTCCACCAGGCTTGCTTTGATTTCCTCAACGCTGTCCGTCTTGCTCTTTTCGCGATTAAAGCGCCCGCGCATCCGTTCAATTGCCCAGAATAAATTAACCGCCGTGGGCCTGGTCTCACCCATGACCTGGCACATGTAAGTGAAATCGTCTTCGAGATCCGCAACGGACATTCCCACTGATTGACTGGCGCCAAGCGCAAGACCCATCGCCGCGGACACACCGATCGCGGGTGCTCCGCGCACGACCATTTTCTTGATGGCTTCCGCTACTTCTTCCCAGGATCGCAACATGAGATATTTTTCTTCAGTGGGAAGCAGACGTTGATCGATCATGCGTATGCCTTCATTGGTCCATTCGACCGTCTTAATCATTCGCTAAACTCCAAAATGGTTTTTGAACTTCTCAATCTTACTTTACCCGAAAAAACAGAGCAAAGCGTGAGGTCGTTCTTCAAGCAGCGTTTCATCTACGCCGCATTCGTACCACGAAGGCTTGCTGCCCCTGTGCTGGAATGGACTGAACATTGCGCGTTGTATATCCCATGCGTTCGAGTGTGCTGAGCGGTGGCAGTTTTTCATCCCAACGGGGAGCTCGATACGCGATCCAAATATCGTCACCGGTTATTTGCGCACTGTTGATTACCGCGATTTCGTTGAATCGTCGCGGTAGAAAATAAGCAGGATCCTCTGGAACCCCTTCGACACCTTTGACGACCATCACCTTAAATTGTTTGAGCTGCGAAGAATCAAAAGCAAACCAAAGGTGATAAGCGACCAAATCCTCAAAAGCATAAACGCGAACTTCTTGCGCCGCTTGCGCAGCACTTGCCTCCACATTCCGCGCGAGCGGCTCCCAGGCACACCAAATGAAAACCGGCGGGCGCGCCAGGGCCCAAGTGACTCCTGCAAGCAGAAACCACGATCCCAGGATCAGGCCGACTGCGATTCTGAGCCAATTCACCGGGAACCGAAGAATCGCAACTGAAACCAAAATCGCGTACGGAGCGGCGACAACGATCAGGTGGCGAGTGCCCCAGACCGAGTCTGGCAAGAGCCAACTGAGCCCGAAGACGAGAATCACCGGCGCCAAAAGGAACAAGAACAGCGCGCGAAATGATCGCTCGTTCGCGTCGTTCACCAACTCAGCGCGCCAAAGGCGCAATGATAAGAACACCAGCGGTGCGCCTAAGATCAATATCGCAAACAAAGCTGTCAGCAGATCGTACGGTCGGGCGGCCGTGCTTTGAATGAACCAGAATGGTTTATTCAGCAGCGCATAGAATTGTGTTACGTCCCAAAGAGTTGGCCGCGTCACCCAGCCAATGTTCTGCGCCAAACCTTTTCCAGCTTCTCGGTTTGCATTAACTAGAAAAACCCACGGGGCATAGGCGAGAAGCAACAGCGCGAAAGCGATGAGAAACGTTTTTACCTTTCGTCGCTGCCAAATCACTAGTGCCAGGCACTCGACCGCTACGACGATCCAACCGGCATAATGGGAATACACCAGTAACAAATTGATCAGGTACAACCATCCGAGTTGTTTGCGCCACCCGTGTTCGGCCTTGAAAAATCTAACAAAGAGCCATAACGAACAAAGCGAAAGAAACATCAGCAACGAGTACATGCGCAGTTCCTGAGCGTATTTGATCAGATATCCGTTCACGGCCAGCAACAGTAACGCGACAGTCCGTTCGGTTTGTTTCAGTTCCAACTCGCTACAAAGAAGCAAGAAGGGAATAATCGCGGCCATGCCGATTAACGCCGGAAGCAACCGTAGCCACAGCAATGACTCGCCGCCCAACGAAATCCAAATCTTTAGCAGCAGATAAAACAGCGGCGGATGAATAATGTCAGCCGCGACAAACCGTAGCAGTTCAGCCCAACCGTGGCGGGCCGCATGGACGCTGAAAATTTCGTCAAACCACAGGCAGCTCGCCGACAGCCGCCACAGTCTGCCGACGATAAACAATGCAACGACCGCAGCCGTTAAAGGTGTCGAGAGCGAATTTTCCCGCTCGGCTTTGTTCGAGGTCTTTGCTGGCGACTGTGCCGTTGGACTAACCGTCATAAGAAAAGAGACGCTCTTGGCAGCGGGCATTTGCGAAAGCCCGCCGACAAAGATTATTGAAAGCTGATGCGGCAGGAGAGTATACATTGCCGTCAATCGCCCCGCCGCCAATTGTTTGACATGACCCGAGGTGCGTGTTAGTGTCCGCAGAATTACGATTGATCTTTTTATTTGAAAGCGTCTGGGTGCCCCGAAAGGGGAGAATAGGGAAGCGGGTGAGAATCCCGCGCGGTCGCGCCACTGTGATGAGGCATTCGATTACTAAGGTAGTTGAATAGCTCTCTAAGCCAGGAGACCTGCCAGGATGCTTTGCAGTTTCGAACGCTTCGCGGAAAGGCGTTCAGGCCGCACGGACCACCAGCTAACCGGTCCCGACGATTGCCTGTTTCCTTTTGCGAAACCAGGAGGTCGCCGGGACTTTTTTGCAACCACACGTCAAAACAAAACTGATCGCTCGCGCGCTGATTCTTTCGTGCGCCCTTATCAGTCTGCTGAGTTGTGTCCAACGACAAGGCCCATCCGAACTCAAGTCCCAATCGCGAGAAGTCGTCGACGAGGCGGGCCGAAAGGTGACGCTGCCGGGAAAGATCGAGCGAGTGGTTTCGCTCGCTCCAAATCTCACAGAGATTGTTTACGCGGTTGGCGCGGGAGACAGGCTCGTAGGAAACACTACCTTTTGTAATTATCCGCCTCAGGCAAAGAACGTTGCCAAAGTTGGCGACACACTTCAGCCGAGCATTGAACGGATACTCGCGCTTCGCCCACAGCTTGTACTTGTTTCGACTGCCTCGCAGTTGGAAGCTTTCACCACGCAATTGAATGAACAGCAGATAGCGGTGTACATCACCGATCCGCGCGATCTTGAAGGCGTTTTTCACTCGATCGTCAACGTTGGCGATCTCTTGAATCAATCAGAAGTCGCCGCTGAATTAGTGAAGCAGTTGCGTGCGCGTACGGAAACCGTGGAACGCGCCGTCGCCGGACGTCCGCCCGTTTCGGTTTTTTTCCAATTGTCCGGACAGCCGTTGTACACGGCCGGCAAGACTTCATTCGTTACCAATCTAATCGAGCGCGCGGGCGGACGTTCCGTTACCGCGAACGTGAACGAGAGCTGGCCGCGATTGAGCGATGAAGCGGCGCTCGCCTCGCGACCAGAAGCCATCATCATGCTTTCAGGCGCGATGGGTGCCACGGCAAATGCCCAAGTAGCAAACGCGCTTAGGAGTTCGCCGGCAGTTAAGAACGGTCGCGTTTATGTAATCGACGGCGATCTTCTAACTCGGCCCGGCCCGCGTCTGGTCGATGGCTTGGAGCAAATCGCTCGCGCGCTTCACCCGGAAGCTTTTAAGTAAAGACAACGTGAACGAGAGAACTACAACTATCGATCGTAATGCAGCTTCGCTTGAGCGTAATGCCCGGGCGACGTTGCGGAAGACTCTAATCGTTTGTGGCGCTCTCGCCGTCGTTCTGATTTTGATTTCAATCGTCGCCGCGACGATGGGCAGCGAGCGACTGCCGGTGGCGGATTTGCTGCGCGCGCTTTTCACTGGCGGAACAAATACTGGCGCGCTGACAGCCACTCAGCGCGCGATCCTTTTCGACATACGCTTGCCTCGGATTTTGCTCGCGGCCACGGTTGGTGCATCGCTGGCTGCGTCCGGCGCGAGTTACCAGGCGTTACTGCGCAATGCGCTAGCCGAGCCTTATCTATTGGGTATTTCGAATGGCGCCGCCGTAGGAACTATGGTCGCGTTGGTTTTCCTGGGAGCAAACGAGTGGACGCGGCCATTGATGGCATTCGGCGGGGCGCTTGCGGCAACCTTCGTCGTTTATCGTTTGGCGCGCGGGCGTGCCGGAGCGACGCCGGAAAAATTGATCCTGGCCGGCGTGATCGTGACGACGTTTCAATCGTCGGCAATCGTTTTCATCACCACGCTGATGGATGCAACGCGCATACGTTCTTTTACTTTTTGGTTACTGGGGGATCTGTCTCAAGCGACACCTCGCTCGATTTGGATTGCGGTCGTTTCAACGGTTGTTGGTGTCGTCGCGTTGACACTCAAGGCGCGTCCGCTAAATCTAATGATGCTTGGTGAGCGCGATGCTTTTGATCTGGGAGTTGAGGTTGAACGCGTGCGTTTGCAGGTCTTTCTGGCAGCCAGTCTGCTCGTCGGCGTTTCGGTTGCGTTGGGAGGTTCGGTTGGCTACGTCGGTTTGGTGGTGCCGCATTTGGTTCGCATGTCCACCAGCGGTGATAACCGTTTGACGATTCCAGCGGCGGCGCTTGCAGGCGCATCATTTGTGATAGTTGCGGACACCTTGGCGCGGACAGTGATTGCGCCGCGCGAACTTCCGGTGGGTGCGATCACGGCGTTAATCGGCGCGCCGTTATTTATTTATCTGTTAAAGCGGCGCTAGCCCAAATTGTTAACTGGCCCCTATGGACCAGCCGCAATTCTGGCGCTGGGCTGCCTCGGAAAATCGAGATGCTTGAAGCGAAAAATGTAAGCATCGACTATGGAAAACGACACGCGGTCGTTGATGTCTCGTTGCGTGTTTCGCCTGGGGACCTGATGGCTATTGTCGGCGCGAACGGCGCCGGCAAATCGTCGCTGTTACGTGCGCTGAATGGCACTATCCGGCCGTCGGTTGGCGAGATCCTGCTGGATGACAAGCCACTCAATTCCTTCTCGCGCCGGGCAGTAGGCAGACGCATTGCAGTCGTAACGCAAGAAGCCTTGTTGGCTTTTCCAGTTTCGGTGTTGGAGTACGTGCTTGGCGGCCGTTATGCGTGGTCGGGATCGGGCACCTGGGGATGGGAATCTGAGCGCGATCTGGAAATCGCTGCCCGCGTATTGCGGCAGACTGAATTGGAAAATTTCAGTGCGCGCCTAATGAATGAACTGTCAGGAGGCGAGCGTCAACGAGCAGTTTTGGCTCGCGCGCTCGCAACCGAGGCGGGAATTCTTTTGCTTGACGAGCCGACCGCGAACCTGGATCTCGCGCATCAGGCCTCAATGCTTCAACTGGTGCGAGCGCATTGCGACGAGCGCGCGGCGGCAGCGGTGATTGTTACCCATGACATTAATCTCGCGGCGGAGTTTGCGAACAACGTGGTGCTGCTGAAGGGCGGCCACTTGATTGCAGCCGGCAAGCCGCGTGACGTTTTGACCGAAGAACTTTTAAGCGAAGTTTTGGAAATCAAAGTTTTAGTGGACGCGCACCCGCTGTCGGGCGCGCCGCGCATTACACCAGCGCACGAACTGCGCCGGTAAGCGAGAGCGGCAGATGTTTTTGCTTGTCTGCTCTCATCAACCCTGGGAGACGGCTTAGGGAAGGCGGTCAAAATCCGCCACTGCCCTCGCAACTGTGGGCGACGAAGACGCTCTGGAAAGTTTTAGCCACTGTTCCAAAAGAATGGGAAGGCTGACCAGAGTTGAGTCGCAAGTCAGGAGACCTCGCCGCCGCCCTTTCGTAAAGCTCGCACTGCGACGGGCAGGAGACTCTACAAATGAAAACTAACCAGACCAGACATTCATGTTCTAAGAACCAACCTCTCAGCATTCTAGTTCTGCTGTTGCTCTTAACCGCTTCCGCTAACGCTGTGTTTGGGCAAACAAGCGGAGCACAAATCAACGTGCGTGTGACGGATCCCCTAGGCGCAGTTCTGCCAAACGCCAACGTCACGCTTTATACTCGCGACAATCGCATTCGCATCGATGGTGTCACGGACAGTACGGGCGTTTGCTACTTCGAACGACTGGGGCCAGGCGAATATTTGATCGAAGCGGGAGCCACTGACTTCGCGAGCGCAGCGACTCACGTTGTCCGGCTTGAGCGGAATGCCAACACATCGGTCAGTATTTCGCTACCTATTGCCGCCGTTAGTGAGCAGGTTGTGGTCACCGCCCAAGCGACAGCGCAGCCAGTTGATGAAGTTTCCAAAGCAGTTTCCATTTTGGACTCGCGCGAGATAGACGAGCGCGACGAGACGGAATTTTCCCAGGCGTTGCGCAGCGTTCCCGGTTTGAGAGTGACTCAGCTCGGCGGACCGGGTTCGTTCACCTCAATCAAGACGCGCGGATTGCGCAATGAAGACACCGCGGTGTTGATCGACGGATTACGCTTTCGCGACGCTGCAGCTCCGCAGGGTGACGCGTCGGGTTTTCTCGAGGACTTGATAGTAACGAATATCAGCCGGGTTGAAGTGCTTCGCGGCTCGGGCTCGTCGCTCTACGGCTCGAATGCAATTGGCGGTGTCATCAATCTTGTGACGGATGAAGGTGGCGGTTCGTTCCATGGCAATCTGCTCGGCGAAGGTGGCGGGTTGGGAATGTTTCGCGGGCGAGCCAAATTTGGCGGCGGCGCGCGCAATAATACTATTGCCTACAGCGCCGGCTTTGCGCATCTCAACGTTTCGCGCGGTATTGACGGTCAGGATGAAGCGCGTAATTCGAGCGGGCAAGGACGCATTCTTTTTCGGCTAGCACCTACTGCTACGCTGTCCGGCCGCATCTACGCAGTCAACTCTCGCTTACAACTCAACAACAGTCCGCAGACCCTTGGCCCAATCCCGTCGACCGACATCATCAATGCTGTCGCCCTCTCGGCTGGGGAACTGCGCCGCTTTGAAGCGGGTGTTCCCACCTCGCTCCTGAATGTTGGCGCCGCTACTTTCATTCCCTCTGCAAATGATCCTGACAACCTGCGCAAGGCGAACATCTTTTCCGGAGCGCTTCAATTTACGCACCAGCCAACCGAGGCCTTTGGCTACACTGTTAGTTATCACGGTCTGGCCAGTCACCGCCGCGGTATCAATGGACCATTGGGAGTGGGCTTTCAACCGTTTGGCGGCAGCGAGCGATCTGATTTCGATGCTCTGGTCCATACGCTAGACACACGGTTCGATTTGCAGGCCGGACACGCCAACTTCATTAGCGGAGGTTACGAGTTCGAAAGTGAGAACTTCAAGAATCCTTCATTCCCGGTCGATCCCGCCGGCAATTCCAACGTCGATGTTACGCAAATAAGTCACACGCTCTTTGTGCAGGATCAACTGCGGTTCCTGGACGACCGACTGCAAATCTCGGGAGCGTTTCGCGCGCAATTCTTTCGACTGCAACAACCGCGGTTCACGCCTTCCGCATCATCCCCCTATGCGGGCCTGACTTTTCTGTCGCCGCCGCCGGCCTACACGGGCGATGGCTCGGTCGCCTACATGTTTCGGACGTCGGGGACCAAGTTGCGTGCACATGTCGGAAATGGTTATCGAGCGCCGTCGCTTTTTGAGCGCTTCGGTGCATTCTTCGACAGCTTCTTTGGATACTCCGCCGCCGGCGATCCGCGGCTTAAACCGGATCGTTCAATAGCTTTTGACGCTGGCGTTGATCAGACATTGTACAAGGACCGGTTGCGGGCCTCGGCAACTTACTTCTACACAGAACTTCAGAAAGTCATCATCTTCGATTTCTCGGGCTTGATCGATCCGGCAACTGATCCATTCGGCCGCTTCGGCGGTTATGTCAATACCAATGGCGGGATTGCTCGCGGGCTTGAGCTGAGTCTGACCGCGACCCCGATACGCACACTGAATATTTCGGCCGCTTACACTTATACCAAGAGCCTGCAACGCCGGCCTCAATTGGCGGGCGTGCTGCGTTCGCTCGGGATTCCCGATCACCAATTTTCGTTGGTCGCGACGCAGCGCTTCGGCCGGCGCATCCTGATTAATCTTGATGTGGCAGCGTCGAGCGATTACTTGGCGCCCATTTTTAATCCCAATACCTTTGGCAGCCGCGCCTATCGCTTTCGCGGATTAGCCAAGGCCGACCTGGGCGGGAGCTACACGTTGCCATTAGGGGAATCACGCTCCCTGCGGTTCTTCGGTTATGTCGATAATCTGTTCGACCGAGAGTATTTCGAGAGTGGCTTTCGCACGCCGGGGCGCACCGGTCGCGCCGGCGCGGCATTTAGCTTCTGAAATTTGGAGTGCGCCGGCTCGACGGCGCTTTCCTCGCCGGCGGCTCGACGCCGCGAGGTTGAAGTTTCAACTGAACTCGATGACAACTGGCAATCAAAGCGCCGTCAAGCCGGCGGTGAGCAAAGCGGCGTCAAGCCGCCGCACTCCAAAGCGCGATGAAAAACAATAATGTCTTGATTTCGTGGAGCGGAGGCAAAGACAGCTGCCTGGCGCTCCACGAGATCAAGAATGAAGAGAAGTATTGCGTGGCGGCCTTGTTAACCACGATCACGCGTGATTACGATCGGATCAGTATGCATGGCGTTCGTCGGGTGTTGTTAGAACAGCAAGCAGCCAGCCTCGGCCTGCCGCTTCATCAGATCCTAATCTCGAAAGATGCGAGCAACGAAGAGTATGAGTCGAAGATGGCCGGGGCGTTTGCAGAGTATCGAGCGAAGGGAATCGATACCGTCATATTTGGCGACCTATTTCTTGAGGACATCCGAGCTTATCGCGAGCAGTTTCTCGCGCGGAACAATATGCATGGGCTGTTCCCCGTTTGGAAGCGTGATACTTCCTCTTTCATTCGAGAATTTCTCGACCTGGGATTCAGAGCAGTTGTTACTTCTGTGGATTCGAAGGTTTTGGATCAATCGTTTGCCGGGCGATTAATTGATGAATCTTTTCTTTCATCGTTGCCTAAACAGGTGGATCCTTGCGGCGAGAACGGAGAGTTTCATACGTTTGTGTTTGATGGACCAGGCTTCTCCGCACCGGTAAGGTTTTCGCTGGGCGAAACTGTTTTAAGAGAGTCGTTCTGGTTTCGTGACTTATTGCCGGAATGACTTTCATCCGCAGATTACGCAGATTTCACGGTTAACATCTAACTGGAAAGCCGCTTTTGAATTCAGAACTTTGATTATGTTCGGCGTAATCGGCGTAATCTGCGGATAAATGCTTCCGGGTTCCCAAAAACGATTCAGGTTGCAAGGCTTTGCGGGTTGATGGGCGCAATTGCGTCCCTTACAACAACCTGTCCTTGCAACCTGAAACTCTTTAGCCGCTGAATTTGCGCGGCGAAGCTAAGGATTTCTGGTGAACAAACCTCCCGCCAGAAATATTGCACCCAGAATCAAATGAATGCCGTGGTCGACTTTGCCGAACATCAAAGGCCCGATGTGCAATTCTCCCATGGCCAGCCCAAGTATTCCGAGCAGCAAATAGATCAAACCAAAGATAATGCAAAAGCCTTTTGCGCCGCTGAGTGATCCGGCAAAGCCAAAGTAAAGCGAAATCACTCCGGTAAGGATATGTACGAGATTATGAGCGGGCGAAAGATGGGCGCCGAGGGAATCCAACACGTGCGTAAAACCGAGCACACCAACCAACAGCAGCACCAGGCCCATAATCTTAGCAACAGTTTTTGCCATGATTACTGTTTCTTCTCCTCTGGAAAAGGTTAAGTAACATGCGGCCGCCGCGTCAATAAAAAGCAACCGCGTAAACCAGCGAGGATGATGTCTGACGGTGGCGAATGTATATCAGACTGTCTCGGTCGTTGCAAAGGTTTTTTGAAGGCCGAGCCGAGAAATCGCTGCACCATTCCGGGCGCTTAAATCAGAGTGCTATACTGAAAAACCTGTTCTCCCGCTTAAGAGTCAATTGCAAGAGTTGGAGTTGAATTATGCGGAAAGTCTACCAAACGATGCCGTCGCTGAAGCGGATGGCGGCGAGTAGTGTTCTGGTTCTCTTGTTCGTTTGCACGGCAAGCGCCTACACAATTGTTATGCGCGGCGGAAAGCGGATTGAAATACCGGCGAAGTTCCAGGTTACCGCCACAACGCTAACGTACGAGGCTGGGCCGGAAATTCAGATTACGCTGCAGCTCGCCGCCATTGATATTCCGGCAACCGAGAAAGCGAACAACGAAACCGCTGGGTCTCTATTGCGGCGCATTAGCATTTCGGATTTAGGCACTCAACCGCAAACCCTCAATTCTAGCGCGCGGCGCACGATTACAAATCGCGACCTCGAATCATCAATGGTCCGGCGCAGGCAGAGTGAGCTCGCTTACGAGAAGAGACGACAGGAGCTTGGATTACCGAGCGTGGCCGAATCGCGACGGCGTGCAGAGATCGAGTCAGCGCAGATTCAAAGTGAATTGGGCGCGGCACGATCAGTTGAGCAAGAGTCGGAAGGTTATTGGCGCGCGCGCGCTTCAGCGTTGCGAACCGAGATGGCGACTGTGGATGCGGAAATTAATTACCTGCGTCTGCGGCTTGAGGATTCGCCATTTCCTTTAACGAGCGGCTTTACCTCAATCAGCGTTCTGCCGTTCATTACACCGGGCATTTCACTTGGCAATGCCGGATTCGGCGGTCGGTTTCCGCGTACCGGCGGACTGCGTCCATTTCCAGTGTATAGCGCACCGCAGTTTGGAACGCGTTTGTCAGCACGCGTGGGGGTTGGCGGCGGGAACACGCGCGGGCAAGTGTTGCTGAACAGCGGCGGCGGGTTTCGGCATTCACGATCATTTGGTGCGGTCGGGTTTCCATTTCCAATTGTTTCCAGCGTAGGTGCATTTGGGTCGGGTTACGATTACAGCTACGAACGCAGCGCGCTGATAACGCATTTCAATGAGTTGTCGGCTGCGCGTGCTGGACTGAATGCGAGGTGGCGGGAGCTTGAGGATGAAGCGAGACGCGCAGGTGCGCCGCCGGGTTGGCTGAGGCCGTAAGGGGCAGAGCAGACGGCGGACGGCAGGAGCAGACGGCAGGAGGGCAGAAAGCGGAAATACCGGATTTCAAATTCCAAATTCCAAATTCCAAATTCCAGACCAAAGACCAAGGACGAAAGCCTAAAGACCAAAGCCCAAAGACCGAGGACGAAAGACCAAAGACCAAAGACCAAACACCAAACACCAAACTCCAAAGACCAAACACCAAATTCCAAGACCTAAAACCAACTGACCACTCACACCTGACACCACTAGCAACTGACCACTGACAACGAACCAATGACCAACTGGGAAACAATCATCGGCCTGGAGATTCATGCGCAACTGAGCACTGAATCGAAAATCTTTTGCGGTTGCTCCACTCATTTTGGCGACGAGCCCAATGCGAACACGTGTCCCGTTTGTCTCGGATTGCCCGGCGCGCTGCCAGTGCTTAATCGACGTGTCATCGAACTCGGCGCTCGGGCGGCGCTGGCGCTGGGCCTGCAAATCAACAATCGCTCGATCTTTGCGCGCAAGAATTATTTCTATCCCGATCTGCCCAAGGGCTATCAAATCTCGCAATTCGACCAGCCATTTTCAGCCAATGGCGAATTGGAAATTATGACAGCCGAGCGCGACGAC
Organism: Pyrinomonadaceae bacterium; assembly: GCA_030841085.1. Taxonomy (GTDB): domain Bacteria; phylum Acidobacteriota; class Blastocatellia; order Pyrinomonadales; family Pyrinomonadaceae; genus PSRF01. The sequence goes on along the minus strand of JAVEDP010000024.1, from coordinate 231,279 downwards.
GCGGGGCATCCGCTCGAGTGGCGACCGAAAAAGATAACCATCACGCGGCTGCATTTGGAAGAAGACGCCGGCAAGAACGTGCACGAAGGGTTGCCGGATATCGATCGTTATTCTTATATCGATCTAAATCGGGCGGGCACGCCGCTGGCTGAAATCGTTACCGAACCGGATTTCCGCACGTCCTGGGAAGCCTATGATTACGTCAATCACGTGCGTCGCGCGCTGCAATGGGTGGGCGCGTCCGAAGCCGACATGGAGAAAGGGAACCTGCGCTGCGAAGCGAACGTTTCTGTGCGGCGTCGTGGCGCTGAAAAGTTCGGGACCAAAGTCGAACTGAAAAACTTGAACTCAGTTCGCTTCATGCACCGCGCAATCGAGTTTGAAGTTGAACGACAGATTGGCGTGTTGGAAGCGGGCGGGCATTTGCAACAGGAAACGCGCCTTTGGGACGAGCGCGCAGCCGAGACGCGAGTCATGCGTTCAAAAGAAGAAGCACACGACTATCGTTATTTTCCCGAACCGGATTTGCCGCCGTTGGAAGTTTCGGATGAATTTATTGCTAACGTCCGCGACGGAATGCCTGAGTTACCGGAAGCCCGCCGCAAGCGATTCATGGAAGTCTATGGTTTGAGTTTTCCGGATGCTTCGCAGTTGACCTCTGAACGCTCGCTGGCGGATTACTACGAAAAGACAGCGGCCGCTTCAGGCGATCCACGCGCTGCTTCTAATTGGATTCGGACCGAACTGTTGCGCGAATTGGACGCAGCCGGCCTGACGGCGCAGGATTCTAACGTTTCGCCGGAAGCGTTGGGAACGTTAGTCCAACTGATTAATGACGACAAGATAAGCGGGAAACAAGGTAAAGAAGTTCTCCACGAGATGTTTAAATCGGGCAAGACTGCGAACGCTGTAGTTGAAGAACGAGGTCTGGTCCAACTGAGCGATACCGGCGAGATCGACCGGATCATTGATGAAGTGATCGTGAGTAATCCATCGCAGCTCGAACAATATCGCGCCGGCAAGGAAGCGCTGTTTGGCTTTTTCGTGGGCCAGGTGATTAAGGCTTCGAAGGGCAAAGCCAATCCGAAAATCGTGAATGAACGATTGAAGGCGAAGCTAAGCAGTTGATCTAAGTGGCATAGACTTTAGTCTGTGCTTGGTACGAAGCCACAGACTAAAGTCTATGCCACTCAACACAGACTAAAGTCCACGCTACATCTGAATTCGATGGACCTAAATAACAAAGTTGCAATCGTCACCGGTGGCTCGAAGGGAATCGGTCGCGGCATCGCCGAAGCATTGGTGCGCGAGGGAATCAATGTGGTCATTAGCGCACGCAAGCGAAATGAGATTGATGAAGCAGTGCAGGAACTCAATGCCTTGCGCGCTGGTTCGGCTACCGGCATCGTTGCCGACGTCTGCAATTATGCGCAGGTACAGGCCCTGTTTGAGGGCGCGGTCACAGTTTTCGGCGGCGTTGACATCCTGATTAACAACGCCGGCATCGGTATCTTCGGACTGGTTGAAGAGATGCCGATTGAAGATTTTCATGCGGTGCTTGAGACTAATATTTTTGGCGTCTTCCACTGCTGTCGCCTGGCAATTCCCCTGATGCGCTCGCGCGGCGGCGGTTACATCATCAACATTTCATCGCTCGCCGGCGTCAACGCGCATCCAAAAATGGCCGCTTACAATGCTTCAAAGTTTGGCCTGAACGGTTTCAGCGAAGCGCTGATGCAGGAAGTCAGGCACGACGGCATTAAGGTCAGCTACATCATGCCCGGTTCGGTGAACACAGAATTTGGTGGCGATGCGCCTGATGAATCAAAGGCATGGCAACTGACGCCTGCTGACGTCGCCAAAGTTGTTATCGACCTTTTGCATCATGACGAGCGCAGCCTACCGAGCCGTGTCGAGATAAGGCCCAGTAGGCCGCCAAAGAAATAGTGTGGAACAGACGTTTAAGTAAGTGGCATAGACTTTAGTCTGTGGCGCCGTGGCGGACACAGACTGAGTCTATGTCACTCGAGTAATTGTTAAGCAAAGCTGATGCGAGCTGTGGTTCAGCGCGTGACGCGCGCGAAGGTAACAATCGATGGCAAGACGGTCGGCGAGATCAAAAAAGGTCTCGTCGTTTTGCTGGGTGTGGCGCGTGACGACGCGGAGGGCGACGCCACCTATCTCGCGAACAAGGTTGTGGCGCTGCGAATCTTTGATGACGAAGATGGCAAGATGAACCTGTCGTTGAAAGATTGCGCAGGCGGCGCGTTAGTGGTTTCGCAGTTTACGCTTTACGGCGATGTGCGACGGGGACTGCGGCCTTCATGGATCGACGCGGCGACGCCGGAAGTTGCCGAACCCTTGTATGAATTTTTTTGTGCGGAACTTCGGAAGGAACTAACTCACATTGCGACTGGTGGCTTTCGGCAGATGATGCAAGTGGAGTTGGTTAATGATGGACCAGTTACGATCCTCATTGACAGCAAAAAATTGTTTTAGTTTTCCCCTTTGCCGCTTCCAAAAACAAGAGCGGGGGCATGCCCGCCTTCCTAACCCTGAGCTAGATAAACTTGAATCTGTGATTGGCGTCTTAGAGATCTCGACCTGGGAGCGATTGCGGAAGTCCACTAATCTCGAGGTTAGGAAGGCGGGCATGCCCCCGCTCTTCGCCGGTCCAATAAAAGCTAGTCAGATCGTACCCTCGTCGGCTTTCGAACTTTCATTCAACTCAAAGCGATCGCGATCCCGCCGTTCTATCTTGTCAAGGAAATCCAGCTCTTCGTTGTCCTCAAAACTCACGCCCACTGCATTTGCATTTTCCTCAACCACGGATTGATCCGGTGTCGGGTTGTCGCCTCCAACTGCCTCTGAGCCGCTCTCGTTTACATCTTCCCATGAAGCGTCCAGGTCGCCGCCTGCATCCTTTGGCGAAGCAGCGGTGTTGTTGCGCAGCCGGTGGGCCAATTGATCCGGGTCTTTCGGCGCCCGCGCAATTTCGCCCTCCATGAACTCTTCGATTTCGGGATTAGGAATGTAATCGGGATTATTGCTTAAGTACTCAAACTCTTCCGCCGGTTTCTTGGTCATAAGCTCTCCTCACCTTGGATCATCGGCTGTTAACATCCGCTGGATTGATAGAGCCGATTTCAACTACTCAAGCTGGCTACAAAATGGGGGGTTAGTAAAACTATAACAAATGCCGAGAAAACTAACCAACAACAGTGCGGATGTTTCTGCCGAAAGTGTCGGAAATGGCTCGCTTGACGATTAACTAACAGGACTCTACACTTGAGTTGCTAAACAAACCTGTAACAACTCCTTCGCGTGATTAACGGTCGATAGTTAATCACGAACATTTGCGGTTTCTATGCCACAAGCCCCATTTAATTCTCTCCAAACGTTCAGTCCCAGCGCCGGTCAAACTGCAAAATTCTACTCGCTTCCACAACTGGAAAAGGAAGGTGTTGGTCCTATTTCCAAACTGCCGGTCAGCATTCGCGTCGTGCTCGAGTCGGTGCTGCGAAACTGCGACAGCCGAAAAATTACTGAAGACGATGTGCGCGGGCTTGCGAATTGGCAGCCGAATGGCGAGCGAAAAGAAGAAGTGCCGTTTGTAGTGGCGCGAGTGCTGCTGCAGGATTTTACCGGCGTGCCCTTGTTGGTGGATTTGGCCGCGATGCGATCCGCGGTTGCGCGCTTGCGGAAAAATACCGGAGTCATTGAGCCGTTGGTGCCCGTTGACCTGGTCATCGATCACTCGGTCCAGGTCGATTTCTCCAGCACCAAAGATGCCTTTGCAAAGAACATGGAGATGGAGTTCAAACGAAATAACTCCCGCTACCAATTTCTAAAATGGGGCACGCAGGCGTTCGATGGTTTCGGCGTGATACCGCCAGGCATCGGCATTTGTCATCAGGTGAACCTTGAGTTTCTCGCTAAAAGTGTTTGGGAGCGCAACGGCATTTATTATCCCGACACGCTTGTAGGCACGGACTCGCACACGACGATGATCAATGGTCTGGGGATTGTTGGCTGGGGCGTCGGCGGCATCGAAGCCGAGGCGGCGATGTTGGGCCAACCGGTTTACTTTCTAACGCCGGACGTGATCGGCGTGAACCTGACGGGAAGTTTGCGCGACGGCGTCACCGCAACTGATCTCGTCTTGCGCGTCACCGAAATGTTGCGCCAGGCCAAGGTCGTAGGGAAGTTTGTTGAGTTCCACGGCACCGGGGCAACGAGTTTATCGGTGACGGATCGTGCGACGATTGCGAACATGGCACCCGAATACGGCGCGACGATGGGCTTCTTTCCGGTTGATGAAGAAACGTGCATTTACTTGAAAGCAACCGGACGCACCGACGAACAAATTGAAGCCGCGCGCAACTACTACAAAGCGCAGGGCATGTTTGGCATTCCCAAAAGTGGCGAATGTAATTACAGCAACGTGCTCGATCTCGACCTCGCTTCGATCTCTCCCGGCGTGGCTGGTCCAAAACGGCCACAAGATCGAATTGAGCTTTCAGATCTTAAGAATCGATTTGTCGATCTGTTGCAGAAGCCAACCAGTGAAGGCGGTTACGGAAAATCAAAGCAAGAGACCGACTCGCGTTACTTCACTCGTATCGGCACGGTTGAGATTGCGAAGAAGGCAATCGCAGGCGGCGGTGAACAGACGCCTACGCCCGTCGCAAATGCGGTGAGCGGCGATGTAACAGCGCGGAACACGTCGGTGTGGACTGAGACAGAGATGGTCAACAACCGTCCGACGCCAGATCGTCTCGAGGAAGTTCATCCCGAAGAATTTCCGCATGCAGAAGTGGACCTTGGCCACGGCGACGTGTTGATTGCCGCGATCACGTCGTGCACTAACACATCTAATCCAAGCGTGATGCTGGCAGCAGGTTTGCTCGCAAAGAAAGCGGTTGAGCGAGGCTTGACGGTCGGTGCGGCGGTAAAGAATTCGCTGGCGCCTGGCTCCCGAGTAGTTACCGAGTATCTGCAAAAGACCGGCCTGCAGCCGTACCTGGACCAACTGGGTTTCAATCTCGTCGGTTATGGCTGCACTACCTGCATCGGCAATTCCGGCCCGCTCGATCCAACCATCGAACAAGTTCTGAGCGAACACGACTTGATCGCGGCGAGTGTGCTTTCCGGCAATCGAAATTTTGAAGCGCGCGTTCATCAAAGCATCAAGGCAAACTTTCTGATGAGCCCGCCGCTCGTCGTCGCGTTTGCAATTGCCGGACGCGTTAACATCGATCTCTCGCGGGAGCCGTTGGGCCAGGGAAGCGATGGCTGCGACGTTTACCTGCGCGATGTTTGGCCCAATCTTCAGGAAATCAACTCGCTGCTGTCGACCGCAATGGATCCCGAGACTTACCGGCGAAACTATCGCGATTTTGCCGGGCAGAATCCGTTGTGGAATGAAATTCCGACCAGCACCGGCAACGTCTATGAATGGGATCCGGAATCGACCTACATTCGCGAGCCGCCATACTTCGATGGTTTCAGCAACGCGGTTGAAGAGTTCAAAGACATTCACGGCGCGCGACCGCTGGCGATCTTCGGCGATTCGGTGACGACCGATCACATCAGTCCAGCCGGAGCGATCAAGGCCAGTTCGCCTGCCGGTTTGCATCTCCAGGAAAAGGGAGTGCAGATCGAAGACTTTAACAGCTATGGTTCGCGTCGCGGCAATCACGAAGTCATGGTGCGCGGCACGTTTGCCAACGTGCGAATCAAGAACCTGATGGTGCCGGGCGTCGAAGGCGGCGTCACGGTCCATCAGCCTGACGGCGAGCGCATGAGTATCTATAATGCCTCGGTAAAATATCAGAACGAAGGCGTGCCGCTGGTTGTGATTGGCGGACAAGAATATGGAACCGGCAGTTCGCGTGATTGGGCCGCGAAGGGAACGCGGCTGCTGGGCGTGAAGGCGGTCATAACGCAAAGCTTCGAACGAATTCATCGCAGCAACCTGGTCGGCATGGGCGTTTTGCCTTGCCAGTTTAAGGAAGGAACCAGTGCGGCGTCGTTAGGCTTGGACGGCAGCGAGACTTTTGATTTGCTTGGCCTTGAAGACGGAGTGGCGCCGCAAAAGGATCTGAATCTGATTATTCACCGGTCGTCCGGAAAGACTGATGAAGTGCCGGTAACTTTGCGCATCGACACGCCGATCGAGATCGACTATTACCAACATGGCGGAATTCTGCCTTACGTGCTCAGGCAATTGCTTGCGGGCACTACCGATTTCTAACTGAATTAAGAAGGAGTAAGAAATGTCATCAGCACAACCAGCCGGAACAAACTCAACTCGCAAGTATCAACTTCTAATTGATGGCCAGTGGGTAGACTCGCAGTCGGGCAAGACATTCACTACGCCGAATCCGGCGACCGGCGAAACGCTCGCTGAAGTAGCCGAAGGCGACAAGGCCGACATCGACAACGCTGTCGCCGCCGCGCGGCGCGCTTTCGAGGGCAAGTGGTCCAGGATCAGCGCGCGCGATCGCGGACGAATGCTTTACAAGTTATCGCAGTTGATTGAAGAGCACAGCACCGAACTGGCGGCACTTGAGACCGCCGATAATGGCAAGCCGATCAAAGAATCTTCTTATGTCGACCTGCCGCAGGTTGCGGAGAATTTTGAATACTTCGCAGGTTGGGCCACGAAAATCGAAGGCGAAACGATTCCCGTTCCCGGCGAGATGTTCAACTACACCTTGCGAGAACCCGTAGGCGTTTGTGGGCAAATCATTCCCTGGAACTTTCCGCTGCTAATGGCGGCTTGGAAACTTGCGCCCGCGCTCGCCGCCGGCAACACGATCGTGCTCAAGCCAGCCGAACAAACTCCGGTTACCGCAATGGAGTTGGGAAAGTTAATTCAGGAGGCCGGTTTCCCTGAAGGCGTGGTCAACATCGTTCCCGGTTACGGCGAAACGGCAGGCGCGGCACTCGCCGCACATCCCGGCATCGACAAAGTTGCCTTCACCGGATCCACCGAAGTTGGCAAATTGATTGCCAGGGCCGCTGCCGACAATCTGACAAAAGTTTCCCTCGAACTCGGCGGCAAAGCGCCGAACATCGTGTTTGCTGATGCCGACATCGAGCAGGCGGTCAACGGCGCGATGATGGGAATCTTCTTCAACCAGGGCCAGGTGTGTTGCGCCGGCTCGCGCCTCTTCGTGCAGGCCGATGTGAAGGACCAATTTATCGATCGCTTGAAAGAGAAGTCCGCGAAGATCGTGGTTGGGGATCCGATGGACAAAGCGACGAATATGGGCCCGCAGGTTTCACAGGAACAACTCAATCGCGTCAAGAGCTACGCTGATATTGCGCGGACTGAGGGCGCAACCGTCGTTGCCGGCGGCGAATGCCCGACGCTTACAGGCGCGTTTCAGAATGGCTACTTCTACCAACCGACAATTTTTTCCGATGTGAAGAACCAGATGCGCATTGCGCAGGAAGAAATTTTTGGCCCGGTCGTTTCTGTGATCTCATTTGAAAACGAAGACGATCTGATCAAGCAGGCCAACGAAACTATTTATGGTTTATCTGCCGGTATCTGGACCAGCAACATCACGCGGGCGCATCGTTTCGCGAAAGCGATCAAGGCCGGCGTAATTTGGATCAATACCTACAACATGTTCAATGCGGCCTCGCCCTTTGGTGGTTATAAGCAATCGGGCTATGGACGTGAGATGGGCAAGCACGCGCTCGAGATGTATACCAATGTTAAGAGCGTCTGGGTTGATTTGTCAGGCAAGCCGATTGGCTGGTTTGGAAAATAACTAATCAACGCGACTACGTATCCGATCACCGTTCATCAATGGAAAAGGGCAGCTAACCTGGCTGCCCCTTTCGTCTGCGGACTTCGGATCGGCATCGAAGAAGATCAATCTAAGCTCCCATCGTGTCGTCCATTTGAGCCAGCGGAGCTGCTGCCTCGCGCAAAATTTCAAGCGCTTCATTGAAAGGGATCGTTTGGTACGGCACGAGTTTGCCCACCGGTCGCAGGGGTATTAATAAATCGCTCGATCCACCTTCATGATTTATCCACAGTGCTTCGAAATTGAGTGCAGGCACGCGAAATAGCCTAATTTCCGCTTCGTGTTCGAGGCCTTCCGTTGCGGTGAGAGCTTCAGCCAAAGCTCGAGTAAACGGATCCAGATAGTTGCGTGAGGCAGACATTTGCAGTACACGCGGCTGGTCAGTTTCCGTCACATCAAAGAAAGCGCTCGGCTGGCCTCCTGCCAATTCATGCACGCGAAGCGCCACAGGTTGAGGCGCGGGATCGCTCTTGCCCAGCAAAGAATCCAAGCTCAACGAATAGACGCGTTGTGCCATCCCGATCGTCGCGCGCTCCGTCGCTGCATCGAACATATTGTCGCGCATTGTTGGGTCTTGTTTCAGTTTCAATAAGGGTCGAGCCTCCCAAATTTTATGGAGAATGGCATCGACAGGGAATAATTCTTTGATTGGCATCTTGAAATAGCTCTTGGTCAAGTAGGCGTGCGTCCAGCTTCCGCTTCCCTGGTAATTGCTCGAAAAATCCGCGACGGTTAGATGGCTCTTACCATAGATTGGATCATCGATGTCAAAATACTCCACTCCTTCTACCAGGCTGTAGCCGTAGATTGCCATGAAATGGCCACCACCACCACTCCAGCCAATGCGAGTACCAACGGGCCGGCCGGCATCGATTTCATCTCTCACCTGTTGAAAAGTAATCGGCCCACTTATGCTAACAAAGTTTTGAGTTCGTGTCAGAGCACGATCGAGAAACCATGGTACGTTGCAAGCAGTTGGGACCATGCTGTTACAACAATTGGTTAGACTTAGTTCCGCATTTGCGACCAGGCATTGTGTCCAGCTGCTTAAGGCCCAATAGAAGTGCGAGACGCTGGTCGAGGTTGCAGCCCAACACCAATTGGTTTGGGTTTGTGGCTGCATGTTAAAGGCCAGTTGCCTGGATGAAAACAACTTGCCAAATATCGTGAGTTCCTTCAGCAGAGTGCTGTAAGGACGAGTCGCCACCGATATGAACTCGGACGTATTCATATCTTCCCTCCGTCTGAAGAAGTCGGTTCTGGTTTTACGGCGGTCACGTGTGAGCGTTGGGTTGACGAGGACGCGTGAGAGCCGTAAGGATTGAGAAACAGCGCTGTTCTTATATGAAAACGAAAGTAGCGAAGTCAAGCAAATTACCTTGACGCATGCCCAGTTTCGACGCCCTCACGGCCATGCTATTATGCTGGGTGCTCTCCCGAAATAAAGTTTGAAACATTGAGGAGATGCTATGCACTCGTTAAAAAAGCTTGCTGCTGTATTTACGATTCTTACAGGGCTGCTGCTGCTGACAGCCTGCCCCAGCCAAACAACCATTTCCAAGATCAACGCCGACCCGGGCCGCTATCGCGGTAAAGAAGTCGGCATCATCGGTAATGTTACTGACAGTTACGGCGTGCTTGGCAACGGTGCCTACGAAATCGATGACGGGACCGGCCGCATCTGGGTGGCGACCAGGCGCGGTGTGCCGGCGCGCGGGTCGCGTGTGGGCGTCAAGGGTCGCGTGCTTAACGGGTTCCAATGGGGCGGCCGCAGCTTTGGAACGGTTTTGGAAGAGACGGGTCGCACTTCCAAGCAACGGTAGGATCAGCGCCCGCTCTGCACCAGCTTATGGAACAAAATGCAGGCGCGCACATTCTCGAACAGCGCGGCATTGTCGCCAGTCTGGATCGAGAATTTGCGCGCCTTCATCTTCGTTTAACCGCAATAATTGAAAGCACGCCCGCTTCGCTCCTCTACGAAGATTCCGTTCCCTCGGCAATCCGCGGTTTGCGTTCCATCGCCGAAAATGTGTTGCGCTCTGCCGCGGTAATTGAACAAACCTTTGGTGGCCTAACGGCGAACCTTTGGGACGATCCGTTCGAATGGACTTTGCCCGAACAGTTATCGTCGCCGGCGACAGTTCTGGCTCATCTGCGCGAAGTTGAGCAAACAAGAACACACGCGTTCCTGAGCTTCACTGACGATTCGTGCTTGCTAAAATCTATCGCGACGCCCGGCGACGGGTTAGTATCTCTGGTAGAACTATTGCTTCAGACTCTTCTCCATGCGACGCATTATCAAACCCGGGCAGTCGTAGCGCTTCAAGCGCTTTCCGGTATCAGCCCTTCAGGGCTTATTATTTAGCGTCGGTGTCAAATTCCTTTTCGAGGTCGCGAAATGTTCTGCCCCAAGTGTGCACAACAACAGGTTTCTGAGACGGTCAGATATTGCTCGCGCTGCGGCTTCCTGCTTGAAGGAGTGAGTGCCGTGGTCGCATCGGGCGGCCAGTTGCCGCTGCGTTACGTGCAATCGGCAAGCCGGGAACTATCCGCCAGAAGCAAAGGCGTGCGACAGGGCGCGATGTTGATGCTCAGCACCTTATTGGTGGTCCCTATTATCGCCATCCTTACCGTCAGCCTGAACATTGCCCCGCACATCTTCGTTCCCTTGGTCGCGATTTCCTGTTTCGTCGGCGGTTTGCTGCGAATGCTTTATGCTCTGATGATGGAAGACGCGCATCCGCCAATCGATTCCTCCCAACTTGCTTCTTACGCACCGCCGGCGCAGCTGGAAAGTGGCAGGCCTGTGGCGTCGGCGCAGGCGACACTCACTCCAGCGCAGGCATGGAAGCCTCGCCCGAATACTGCAGAAATATTTACGCCGCCGAGTGTCACTGAAAATACAACCCGCTTGCTGCGGAAAGAAGATCCGGAAGATCGTTAGAAGCCGGCAGGAACGTCTTAACCGTACTTCAATCGATGATCGAAGTAGTCCCCTACACAACAGTACTCGCCGAACAACTGCGCGAACGTATCAGGCGTGAAGGCCCGATCACTTTTCGCGAATGGATGCGGGCCGCACTCTACGACGAAGCAGAAGGCTACTATCGTAGGCCTCATAGGATTTGGGGCAGGGAAGGCGACTATCGCACCAGCCCTGAACGCAGCGTGTTATTTGCAGCGACGTTCGCCAGATATTTCGCGGGCCTCTATCAACAGCTTGGTAATCCGCGATCATTTTCAATCGTTGAAGTTGGCGGCGGTGCAGGTTATTTCGCTTTTGGAGCGTTGCAAACGCTCGAGAAAAATTATCCGCGCGTGTTCGCGGCGACGCGTTATGTCTTTGATGAAATCAGTGATCCAGCTCAAGCCACAGCACGCGAACAGTTGGCCCCGTTTGCGGATCACCTAAAGTTTGCAAATCTCGATGATGTGGAGATCGATCCGGGAATTGTTTTCAGCAATGAGCTGCTCGACGCGTTTCCGGTTCATCGTGTGACTTTGATCGACGGAACGCTGTGCGAATATTACGTAAAACTCGGCGTCCAGGAAAACTTTGAATGGATGATTGGGCCAACGTCGACTGATGAACTTGCCGAATACGTGGACCGGCACGGCATCCGTTTGCGCGAAGGTCAGGTTGCGGAGATTAATCTCGAAACCGAGTTGTGGCTTGCAAACGTTGCAGCTAAGCTGCGACGTGGTTATTTGATAACTGTCGACTACGGCGCTGAGGCCGCCGAACTTTATTCTTCAACTGAACGGCAGCAGGGCACACTGCGAGGTTTTCATCAACATGCGTTTGTTGAGAACTTGCTGGCTGCGCCGGGCGACAGCGATCTTACCAGCACGATTAATTGGACAGCCTTCAGATCGGTGGCCGAACGTTTGGGTTTGGAAACCGTGTCATTTGCCCGGCAAGACAAATTTCTGCTCGCTGCAGGTCTGCTCGATCTGTTGGAACTGCAGTCGGCAAACGTTAATGAATCCGACAAGATGCATTTAAGTACCGCTGCGCGTGAAATGATTCTGCCAAACGGGATGGCTGCCAGTTTTCAGGTGCTGGTCCAGAAAAAGGTTTCTGAGGGCAGCTCATTGGAGGCGAGTGCCGCATGAAGCCCGATTACGAAATTATCGATGTCTGTCACACAATCCACGATGGCATGATTACGTACAAAGGATCGCCGCCGCCAGCGATCAGCGATCACCTCACGCGCGAGCGCTCGCGGGAATTCTACGCGCCGGGCACTGAGTTTCACATCGGCAGAATTGACATGGTTGCGAACACGGGAACGTACCTTGACAGTCCGTTTCATCGTTATCAGCAAGGCACCGATCTTGCCGGACTCAGTCTCTATTCGCTGGCCAACCTCGACGGCGTGGTCATTCGCCAGGATGTTGCTGCGCCGCGCGCGATCGAGCCATCGGCGTTCGCGAACCTGGAACTAAAAGACAAAGCCGTCATATTTCATACTGGTTGGGACGTGCGTTGGCGAACCGAAGCGTACAGCGACGGCACGCATCCCTTTATCACTGCCGAAGCAGCTGAGTTGTTGGTTGCCAAAGGCGCGGCACTGGTAGGCATAGACTCATACAACATCGACAACACGGCCACGGGCGAGCGCCCGGCGCATTCGATCCTGCTGGCCGCCAGCATTCCGATCGTCGAACACTTATGCGGGCTTGGCGATCTGCCGGATAGTGGTTTTCGCTTCTTCGCCGTTCCAGTGAAGGTTAAAAACTTCGGCACGTTTCCCATACGTGCGTTTGGCATTGTAAGTAAGACCGTGCAAGCTGAGCTGTAAAGCAAACTGTTAGTTTGCGGCGGTTCGTAACACTCAAGTTCAAGAGCTGCCACCAACGCAAACTAACAGTTTGCTTTACGATTGATTTGGAAGTGCTAAACAGATGGAGGACTTATGGCCATAAGTAAATCGTTACTACCGGAATTTGACAATGAGATGAAGAACACTCGGAAAACACTCGAGCGTGTGCCCGACGAAAAATTCGCCTGGAAGCCGCACGACAAATCGTTTCCGATGGGCGCGCTGGCGACACATCTGGCAAACTTGCCGAGTTGGGGAAGTTTGACTTTAAGTTCGGATTCGTTTGACGTGGCCCCTGAAGGCAAGCCCATCAAAACTCCGGAGTTGAATTCGACTAAGGAAGTGCTGGAGAAGTTTGATGAGAATATAGCGGCAACGCGCGCAGCGATTGAGGCGGCAAGCGACGATGAGTTGTTCAAGCCGTGGACGTTGCAGTCAAACGGAAACCCGCTTATGACGATGCCGAAAATCGCAGTGCTGCGGAATTTTGTAATGAATCACATGATTCACCATCGCGCACAACTTGGTGTTTACCTGCGGCTCAACGATATCCCCGTGCCGTCGATTTATGGACCATCGGCGGACGAGTCACCGTTCTAGAACAACTGGAACTTGATGGTGAGATACTTCTTAGGGTTCTGCCGGAAGTCGTAAATCAGTTTTACGCCTTCGGAAGAAAGCTGGTTGACGTTTGAGTAGAGCGCGTCGTCGGTGAGCAGTTTGCCAAACGTGCCTTCGCCTCTTTGCGCGCCGGCAACGACATTGTCGATTCGTTCGGCGGTGGTGTTAAAGCGCGCGATCGCAGCACGCGCGTCGTTATAGATTTGCTCGTCCTTAATCAGCCTGCCCAAGGTGCCGTGTCCGGCATTGATGTCCGTAATCATCGAGTTAACCTGGTCAACGGAACGATCCAACCGATCAGCCGTTCGATTGATGCGATTGTAAAGCTCGTCGCTTGTCAGCAGCTTTCCGGCGCTGCCGCGGCCGGCCCGCAAGTCCACCGCAATTTGTCGCAACTGCAGAGCAATCTCATTGGCGTTGTTGTAGAGCGCCGGATCGTTTACAAACCTGCCTGCTGAACCGTTACCGGAACGTATTAGCCGCATCACGTCTTCAGTTTCGCGGACGGTCGCGTTCAGATTGTTATAGAGCGCCTCATCGCTAAACAAACGGCCGACGGTGCCTTTGCCTTCCTGGACGTCTTTAACAATCAAACTCATCTGATCGGAAAGTTGGCTTAGCCGCTGCGCCAAATCGGTTCCGGAGGTTGCAAAATCGTTAACTGTATTCGAACTGGAAGAGGGCAGGATGGCGTAGTCTTTCACGGGTTGGCCCAACGCCGTGCCGGGACTGATGTTGATCAACATCTCGTTGCCGAGCAGGCTGGGCGATCCCTGTTGCGCAGTTGAATCCTGACGGATCCGTTCGTTGGCGGGACGGCCATCAATCGTCGAGTCAATCGTCATCAACGCTTCAACGCGTTTGGCGGTTGGTTCAGTCGAAGGCGGCAGCAATGTGATCTTGTCGACCTTACCGACGCGCACGCCCGCGAGGCGGACTTCTGATCCCTCGCGCAGGCCGTTGGCATCACTGAACTGCGCCTTCAAGTGCAGCTTCTTGGTAAAGGGATTGATGTCGCCTGATGCATTCAGGATCAGAAAAATCAGGATCACGATAGAAACCAACACGAAGATGCCGACCCGCAGTTGGTTCAAGCTGACTTGTTTCGTTGATCTTGGCATAGCGCTTAGTAGGATGAAGGATGAAGGATCAAGGATGAGCCAGCTCTGTTGAAGAGCGAGCTATTTCCTTCCGCCTTCATCCTTCCGCCTTCATCCTTTCTTAGTGTCCCCTCAGAAACTTCTTAATGTAAGGATCTTCCGCCTTGCGGATCCGCTCGTCGGTGCCGCTGAAAATCACATTGCCGTCCCGCATCATCATCACTTTGCTGTTAGTCAGGCAGAGCCTCTCGCCTTCAACCTCGAACACGACCTGGCCCTCTTCGTTCACGACTGCATACTCGGAACAGAGATAATCGAGATTGTTCATTTCGTGCGTGACAAATATCGACGACACGTCTTCCAGGTCCCTCAGTTTCATCGCGAGTTCGCAAATCGTGCGTGCCGTAGGCGGATCGAGACCGGCGGTAGGCTCGTCGAAAAGCACAATTTTTGGATCGCCAATCAAGGCGCGCGCAATGCCGACGCGACGGCGCATGCCACCAGAGAGTTCGGACGGCATCTTATCGATCGCGTCCTCGAGATTAACGAACCGCAGCATGCGTCGTACTTCCGGCTCAACGTCATCTTCTGGCAGTCCCTGCTCGTGAAGCCGGTAAGCGACGTTGTCGTAAACGGAAAGGGAATCAAACAGCGCGCCTTCCTGAAACACCATGCCGATTTTTTTGCGCACGGTCATCATCTGCCGTTCGTTGAAGTCAGTGATGTCCTCGCCATCAACCAGAATCCGTCCTTCGTCCGGTTTTAGCAGGCCAAGCACCAGCTTGATGATGGTAGATTTTCCGCCACCCGATCCGCCGAGGATTATCTTTGTCTCGCCCTTCATAACTTTGAAACTGAGCCGATTCAAAACTACGCGATCGTCAAAGGCGAGCAGCACGTCCTGGAACTCAATCGCCGGCACGATGCGATGGGTATCGTCAACTTCGGCGAATGTCGATACGGCCGCATTCTTGCTCACTTCACCCATAGGCGGTTGGCTGGAATGAATTTGTTCGGATGAAACCATAGCTATTTATCGTTTCAGTTTTGCACGCCCAGAATGTATTGCAGCGCGCGCGCCAGAAAGAAATCCGTGATGATGACAACGATCGATGCGGTTACCACGGCCCGAGTGGTGGCACGTCCCACGCCAACGGTACCCCCGTCGGTGCTGAGTCCTTTGTAACAGGCAATCGAGCTGATAATCAGCGCAAAGCAAATCGGCTTGATGACGCCGCCAATAATATCACTGGAACTAATGCCATCTCGAACTGAGGTAACAAACTCATTTATCGAAAGGCCATAAAGCGTCGTGGCGGCGATTCCGCCACCGCCGATACCAACGACATCGGCGACGACGGTCAGCAGCGGCAGAGTTACGACTAAAGCAAGCAGCCGCGGTGCCACCAGTTTCTTAATAGGATCCGTGCCCAGCGCGCGCATCGCGTCGATCTGTTGCGACACAGTCATCGAGCCGAGCTCAGCAGCGATCGCCGAACCGACGCGACCGGTAACCATCAAGGCACAAAGAACGGGGCCCAGCTCGCGGACTAATGAGATGGCAACGAGTCGGCCAGTTTGCGATTGCGCGCCGTAGAATTGCAGCGTGGGAAAAGTCTGCAGCGTTAGCACGCCACCGGTGAAAAATCCGGTCAACAGGATTATTGTCAGCGAGCCGACGCCGATCACATCCATCTGATTGATGGCTTCTGAAATGTAACGGGGACGTTTGAAAAGACCAGCGATAGCGCGTGTGGCTATCAAGGTGGTCTCTTGCAGCTCGAAGACAGAGCGCGTGACGAAATTCATTAGTGCTGATACGGTGCAGTGCGGTCAGAAACGTCGCATTGTTCTGTGACTCGGCTGCCCCATGCGATAGCCGCAGACTTGGCTACCTTGGGGCCTGCTCCTCAAAAGCATTCCTGCTTGTTTGGCGATGGGCAGATTGAAATAGCGGCTTATCATGCGCAATATTTGCGCAAAGCGTCAAGCAGAAGTTATTGGAGTGGTTAGACTTTATACGGAGAAGCGGCCTGATTGATGTAAAGCGACTGGGCGGCGGCAGCTCGGTTTAAGGTTGTTGTCTGCGTTGCAAAGCGCGCTTGGGAAAAAGCGGCGCAATGCCGTTGCGCTGGTTCTGGATGCGCGAGCCATTCTCCTGTTGCCGTTGTCCATTCGAATTATCCAGCATGCGATTTCGTCTTGAATCGCGGGCTTGCTGACGCAAGGTGCGCAAAACCCCCAACTGTTCGAGCGTCAGGACGCGGCGGATTCTGACTTCGGTGAGAATCCTCATGCGCATCGCAGCCGACTGAGCTGCCGCCACGTCGCGTACTCTTTGTTCGACCACGCCTTCGTCGGGATTGTCGGCATCGAGCGCAGCTTCCAGCGCCTGATTAGTTTCACGAACACGTTCGTTATTAGCCGCGCGTTCGGCTTTGGTTTGTTCGCGGATGGTCCTGATTTTTTCCCGCTGCTCAGCGCTCAAGTTCAACTGCAGAATGGGATCCACGGGCGCTTGCTGTTGCATGTCCGGCATCTGCGGTTGTTGCTCCCAGCCCACGCCTGCTGCTGTTTGCGCGGGAGCTCCGGCCCGTTGCGCGCGAACCGCTGGTGCTCCCAAAAGGACTAACAACGCCGTCACCAGAAAAAGTATTTGTGAGTCGTGCTTCATGCTTAACCTCATGACAATCGGATTGCTGGGAATTCAACTAAGGTTGATTTATTTGGTCATCGACTAGTTCGACGCCGCGCTCATTACTCGATGATACTAATCTCAAATCAGCCGCCAATTGCTCGCGCTCTGTTTTCGATAATGGTCGCCGGGCCTTTTCATTCCGAGCACCACTTGCCACCTCATAACTTTGTCTGAAGGCAGAACGCGATCGAGTTGGAACGGTCCTTTGTTTCACGGCGACGGCCAGAGAAACCACTGGCGGCTCTTCGCTGGACTTGCGGCGTGCGATCTCTTCCTGCACGCGCCGCTCAACCAACGCATTAATCTCCTGTTGCGAATGGCCCTGGCTGTTGCCGTTCATAGTCGCAACCGATACGGGCGTCGGACGCAATCGAGCAACCGCTAACACGGTAAAAATACAAAACAATATCGCAGCAAAGCCAACTGCGCCTTTCATCCATAAAGGAGAAAGATCAAAGAAGGCGCGCACGGCCGCAAGACCTGAAGTCTGGCGTGGGTTCATTAGTCGAGCGGGTGCAACCGAAGCTACCTGAGCGCGGCCGAGCGACTCGTCACGCCAAGCCGCGACCGACTCGCGAATTGATCTGAACTCGCTAGTCTGCGCCTGACACAGACGACAAGTATGCACATGACTTTCAAATGACTTCTTCTCGACGTCATTTAACTCGCCATAGAGAAATGCAACCAGGTCGTCTTCGCGTCCACAGTTTGGGGCATCAACTTCTTTCATCATCTTAACTCCCACGTCTTACGTTAATTCGTCATACTGCTGTAATCGCATTTGCAATTGTCGCAACGCCGTGTAGAGCCGGCTTTTCACTGTGCTCAGCGGGATGTCGAGCGCATCGGCCATTTCGCGAAATGTCAGTTCTTCAAACTCTTTCATGACGATCACCTGACGCAGATCAAGCGGCAAACTATTCACCGCACGCCGGACAGCCGCGCTGCGTTCGCGACCTTCAACCACGAGCGCCGGCGAATAATGAAGCGGCGCCGAAAAGCTCGCAGCATGTTTTTCTTCTTCCTCCTCAAGCCCGCTTTCCTTTCTAACCTTGGCCCGACGCTGTCGCGTGATGCATTGATTGACGGCAATGCGATGCAACCACGAGGAAACTTTTGCCTCTCCACGAAACGATCGGATATTTCGAAACGCAGCGAGAAAAGTTTCCTGGGTAGCGTCGCGCGCATCCTCTTCACGGCCCAGCATGCCGAAGGCGAGCGCGAAAATCCGCCGCTCCCAGCGTTGCACAATTTCGCCAAACGCTTCTGCGTCGCCTGTTAAAGCCCGCTCTACGATCTGTTCGTCGCTCGTAGCCGCCTCCATGCGAAACTGTCTCGGATACCTGACCCCATGCCGGCGTAACCAACTCGGACCCGCGAGTTTAGACGCGAACCATTAGGCATAAGTTGATAAAACGTGAACTTAGCACCGGCCCGCCAGGAAAGAATTCGAATATGAGTTTACTGAAAATCGCGAAAAACTAGAGAGATTTTGCTGTCAGACCATGTTTAAGAATCGTAAAACGCGTTGACAGAGGCGTATTTACTCAACGATAATGAGGTCGCGGCCAAATCCTGGCCGTCCAGAGACACGCACCTTCCAAACAAACCCGTCGCATCCCCCGAAAGTTATTACATCAGTTAATCGAATATGTCGCATCAGACTGGCCGAATTCGTCTTCTGTATATCGTCCTCGGAGTGCTGCTCTTAGTCGGGCTGCTGCCGTTGGGTTTTGCCGGCATGCTTCTTTCCGATCGCAGCGCCGAAGAGTTGCGCTCGGTCGAAGGACGTTATCAGGCGCAACTCGTTCAGGACAAGGCAAGACAGATAGAACTTTATGGCCAGCGTTATCGCGACGTCGTTACAGGTCTCGCCAGGGCTTTTGAAATTGCCGGCGGCATCAAGGCGCTCAACGATCCCGGTTACGACACGCGCCTGCAAAAGACACTTGAAGAAGATCCAAACTTGATTGGCCTGGCCATTTGGCCGGTGAATGGACCAGTGCACCGCGCTTTTCAACCTGACGTCATTCAACATCAGGAAGTGGACCAGCGTGTTAGCGAAGTTCTGGCCAGGATGAATGGTCGCGGCGTGGTAGTTAGCCGTCCGCAAATTATTCGATCAGGTCAAGAGATGGCGCTCACGGTCGCGGCGCCGGTTATGGGTGGACCAAGCGGACAGGATCTGGTTGCCGCGGTTGTCGCAATAATCTCGTTCCAGGAAGTATTCAACGCGGTCCATCAACAAACGTCAAAAAGCGAGCGCGAACTTTTGGATGCCGGGCTGCCGGTTGTTTTTGTTGTCGATCAAAATGGGCGCGCGGTTGCGCACCCCGAAGCGGCCGTCGCCTTTGCCGAAAAGCCCATGACGGATTTGAAAGTGGTCCAGGACTGGCAGCAGTCGGGCGCCCAGGTTCAATCCGCACTCGAACCGTTTTCACTGGTGCGCGGCGGCAGAAAAGTTGAGATGCTCGGCTCCTACGCCACCGCCGAGTTGGACAAGAACTCGCGCCTGGGTGTGATTGCTATTCAGGATGAATCGGCCGCGCTGGCGTCGGTCAGTGACATGAGACGCCAAACGATCATCATCAGCTTTGTAGCGGGAATGTTGACGCTGTTGATAGGTTTCTTTTTTGCCAAGAAGCTGACGCAGCCAGTGCAGGAACTGGCCAGCGGCGCACATCGCATTGCGTCCGGAGATTTTTCAAAGCGCATTAACATTCGCAGCCGGACCGAGTTGGGAGACCTCGGCAATTCATTCAATCTCATGACGGACCAGGTCGAGCGTTACATCAACGACCTACAACGTTCGGCTGATGAAAACAGGCAACTGTTTCTGGGGACCGTTAAGAGTCTGGCGGCGGCCATCGACGGCAAGGATCCGTACACGCGCGGTCATTCAGAGCGCGTCTCGAGAATGTCTGTGGCGATCGCGCAGCGCTTACAATTGCCTGACGACGAATGCGAGAAGATTCGGATCAGCGCTTTGCTTCACGACGTTGGCAAGATCGCTATCGACGACAGTATTTTGAAGAAGCCCGCCGCGCTTACCGACGATGAGTACGAGATCATGAAGCAGCATCCGCAAAAGGGCTACAAGATCATGTCGCAAATTACTGCGATGAAGGAATTCCTGCCCGGCATGTACATGCACCACGAGATGGTGAATGGCCAGGGTTACCCGCAGGGTTTGCATGGTGACGAGATTCCCCTGATGGCAAAGATCGTGGCGGTGGCAGATACATTCGATGCCATGACGACGGACCGGCCGTACCAGCGAGCGATGAAGTTCGAGGACGCGGTGGAACGCATTCAAAGCTTTGTTGACACGCGTTACGACGCTGCGGTTGTGTCCGCTTTCGTCGCGGCCTGTGAAGAAGGTCAAATTCGTCCAGGCACCGTTAAGCTCAAGCGCCCCGCGCCGGTCCAAAACCAGGTCACGCCAATTCAGCTCGAAACCAATACCGAGCGCGAGGCAGTGCCGGTTTCATAACCAAACAACATCTTCGGAAAAAACTATTGCCACACTTCTTTTGCGGCGATGCGGCTTAAATAGACGCAAAGTCCGAGTCTAATTGTGCTCATCTGTTTCAGAGGTGCGTTTTTGTGACGGCGCCAGTGTTGCCCGTATAATCATCAATTCAAAATGAACAGGTGTTTTAGGGGATGAAGGTCTATGGGGCTTTTCTGGAAACGCAGGAGCGGTGATCAGTTTGTCTCGCTTAAATTGAACGAGCCTGCTGTGGCCGAACCGAAGGCTGAAGGGCGTAAGGACGAACCGCAGGCCAGCGTGCGCGTTGAGCGTGCGCCGGATTCGCCGTCGGCCCCGGTCGCTGTGCTCGAGCCGCCGGTAACCGCGGGCGGTCCCACTCCGATTCCGTATGAGCCGCCAATCGCAACGCCTGCGTCGCCGCCGCCTGTTCCTTCACGACCCGTACCTGCGGCGAAAACATCGGAGATTTCTCAAAAGCCCGTGCCCTCGCGTTCACCTTTTGCGACTTCTGTGCTCGGCCTTAATCTCTCAATCGAAGAACTGCAAGCCCAGGAAGCCGCGCTTGAACAGGAATTCTCTGCGCGCTTTCGGCGCGCCGTTTCTGCCACGCGCGAGTCTTTGTCTGATCGGCTCGACACGGTTTTCCAGGGACTGAAACAGATCGACGAGAATCTGTTGGATGAACTGGAAGAAGCGCTCATCGCTGCCGACATAGGCGTAAGCACCACACAACATATTCTGGAAACTGTACGGCGCGGCGTAGCCAGAAAACAAATAAATGATCTTGAAACGTTGAAGCGGGCGATCAAAGACGAGCTTCTAAAAATTTTGCACCAGTCCGAACGCCAGGGAGTTGCTTCCGAAACAAGTGTGCCGGAAGGTGTAGCGCCTTATGTAATGATGATTGTTGGCGTGAACGGTGTCGGTAAGACAACGACGATTGGCAAACTGGCGCAACGAATCAAGGCCGAGGGCAACGACGTTCTGATTTGCGCCGCCGATACTTTCCGCGCAGCCGCTTCGGATCAACTGGCTATCTGGGCCGAGCGAACAGGAGTTCCTTTAATTCAGCAGAAGCAGGGAACTGATCCGGCCGCCGTCCTTTTCGACGCGTTGAAAGCGTCAAAGGCGCGCGGCTCGGATGTGTTGATTGTCGATACCGCCGGCCGGCTTCACAATAAGTCGAACCTGATGGCCGAGTTGGAAAAAATGAAACGTGTCGCTGCGCGTGAAGTTGAAGGCGCACCGCACGAAACGTTACTGGTTGTGGATGCCGTCACCGGTCAGAATGGACTGGAACAAGCGCGACAGTTTCTGAAAGTCGCCGGCGTGACCGGCATCGTGCTCACAAAACTGGATGGCACCGCCAAAGGCGGCATTGCCGTTGCTATTGCGAATGAACTCGGCTTGCCGATTCGCTACGCAGGCATCGGCGAAAAGGTTGACGACCTTGTCGTCTTTGATCCCGAATTGTATGTCAACGGCCTGTTTGAATAAGACTTCACGTGCAACGAACAACAGCAACAGCGCAGAATGAAATTGGCGAATGGACCGAAGCGGATAACCGTTTCATGGACCGCGCCCTCGCGCTGGCGGCTGAGGGCGCGGGCCAGGTAAGCCCTGGTCCATTGGTCGGCTGTGTGATTGTTTCTCCTTCCGGAGAAATCGTCGGCGAAGGTTTTTACCTTTACGAAAAACTTAAGCACGCTGAAACGTATGCGCTGGAACAAGCAGGCGACCGCGCGCGTGGCGCAACTGCATACGTTTCGCTTGAGCCTCATGCGCATCACGGTCGCACGCCGCCCTGCACTGATGCCTTGGTCAATGCCGGCGTCAGTCGAGTGATAGCTCCGATCGAAGACCCTAACCCAAAAGTGTCGGGCAAAGGCTTTGCGCATTTGCGCGCGACCGGAGTTGCGGTGTCGGTGGGTTTGCTGGCGCGCGAGGCGCGGCAACTGAATGAAAAGTATTTGCACTTCATGGCTACTGGGCGGCCATTCGTCCACTTAAAACTGGCGGCGTCGTTGGACGGGAAAATAGCGACGCGCACGGGACAGTCGCAGTGGATTACGGGGCCCGAATCGCGCGCGCGGGTGCATCAACTGCGCCGCGAATACGATGCGATCCTGGTGGGCGCAGGCACAGCGTCCGTTGATGATCCGCTACTTACAGATCGTTCGGGCCAGTCGCGCAGGGCAGGTTTGATTCGTGTCCTGCTGGATGAGGACTTGAAAATTCCGGCAAATGCAAAACTGGTAGCCACCGCTGCTGAGTTTCCGCTGATTATCTTCGCCGGGCAAAAAGCGGCAGCCGCTAAACTTGATCTGCTGAGGTCGTCTGGCGTTGAAGTCATATGCGACGAAGCAAACGGCCGGGATTTATTGGCCGTTCTAATCGAACTTGGGGTCCGCTCGATTCAGAGCGTGTTGGTCGAGGGCGGCGCCACGATCGCGGGCAAACTGCTGGAAGCCGATCTGGTCAATAAGGTCTCATTCTTTCTTGCTCCGATAATTATCGGCGGTTGCGAAGCGCCTTCGGCAATCGGCGGCGCCGGCGCTGAACGGCTAGTCGATGCATTGAGACTTCAGAACATTGAGATTGTGCGCCGCGGTGAAGATATTGAAGTGACGGGCTACCCAGCCAAATCTGAAGGCTGAAGGATGAAGGCTGACGGATGAAAAAAGATCGCGAGGCTTCTACGTTTCATCCTTCCTCCTTAATCCTTCAGCCTTCGTCGACCATCCATCGGCCATCAAAGCGGTTTGGGCAGAATTTCCTAACTGACAAATCAATCGTCAAACGCATAATTGAGTCGCTCAATCCCCAGCCCGGCGAAACAATTGTTGAAATCGGGCCGGGTAGGGGCGCGCTCACTGCGCCTCTCATCGAACGCGCTGGTCAGTTGGTCGCAATTGAGTTTGATCGAAACTTGATCCCAGTTCTGGTTGACGCGTTCGGGAAAAACGAAAATTTCAGACTTGTCCAGAACGACGCGCTGATTACAGATATCTGCGCGGAAATTCGTCCTGCGCAGAGGGCGCGCGTGGTTGCCAATCTTCCTTACAACATCGCCACGGCAGTTCTACAAAGATTGATAGAGCAGCGCGCCTGTCTCACGGAATTGATATTGATGTTGCAGCGAGAAGTGGTCGACCGCATTATCGCGGCCCCCGGTTCTGCTGAGCGTGGCTATCTTTCGGTTTTCGTCGAAGCCTATTGCGAAACTGAAAAACTTTTCGATGTCGCGCCAGCTTCATTTCGCCCGGCGCCTAAGGTTTGGAGCACCGTCGTTCGTTTGAAACTGCAACCAAAGATCGCGTTTGACCTTCAGGAAGAAAAGCTTTTATGGCAGGTTGTCAGTGCAGGTTTCGCGCAGCGCCGGAAGACGATTCTGAATAACTTGCGAAGCGCGCCGTCACCTTTGCAGGATCGGGTGAAAGCCCACGGCGGCGCCAGCATCGTCTTGTGTCGAGCGGAGGTCGAACTGCAACGCCGCGCCGAAACCCTGGCGCTCGACGACTGGACGCGCATTGTGCGCGCGCTCGGTTAGATAAGCTTGGGAATTCGCGTCTCGAGTAACGCCCGATCAGTGTTTGCCGCACTGCGCAAGGCAGTGGCGATAGACTCCGAGGCACGCCTGGTCGTTGTTCTTCTCGTGGTTAAGGAGACATTGATACAACAGCCCAGCACACGTGCTGACGCAAGCAGGATCCGGAAGATCCGGCGCCGGCGCCGAGCTCGTTGTAACGCCTGAACCAACGATGATCACAAACATGAGAGTGAGAAAGCGTAGGTTTCTTACCATACTTTTCATGCGGCCTCCTGAGGCTGGGTCGGATTGTCAATTGCGGGACTAGATTGGTCAGGACAATAGTCCCGTTGAGCCGCGGGAGTCAATAGCCAGAGTGCAGCAGTTTGAGGCTGGCAGTTCAGAGTCCAGCCTTTAGGCTGCCCGTCTTGGGTCTCAACCGAAGACGCAAGCTAAAGCTTGCACTCTGAACTGCGCTTAGTAGCAGTGCGGGCGCGCTGCCCGGCGAAGGAGCGGCATATCCCGACCTTCCGAGCTTATTCACCTACGACCACTCTTGAATGAACGCGGTCGGGCGCGTAGTTCACTCGCCGCAGTTCTCGCATGCGACCTTCGCCCATGGTCCCTTCCACGATCTCGTAGCCCATCAAAGCAAGGACGCGGCCCTGCACAAAAATTGGTCGGGAGTTGCCATACCAATCCACGCACGATGCGCGACAGGCGTCGTCTACAGCTTTATCAGATCGAGCGGCAAGCTCGCCGACTTCTTCAAAGTGCAACGACTTGTTCCGCAGGAAAAGAATTGCCGAAGAACTTTCAAACAAGTGTTGATAGCCGGGACGCGCCGGAGTGCTAATTGGCAATCCCAAGGTGCCAGAGTCTGGTCCATCAGGTTTGTAGAAAAATCCCTGACTGCGCAACTCGGCTTGCGACGCGCCTTTTCGCGTAAAGCGATCCGCGACTTCAGGCCAGTCGCCTAAGCGCACCGCTGAGAATTGCAGGTCAGTCCCGTCAGTTCCAATCACGACAGCGTCGTTACCTAATTGCTCAATTCGATCCACGCCGTGCGGCAACAGAATTCGATTCACCTCGCCGCCGGCCCAACGAACCGCGACTAAATTGGAACGACCAGTCCGCTGCGGATAGCCCCAGCCGCTGCCGGTTCCGTACAAGAGATAATCGCCGACAAACCGATTCTGGAAAGTGTATCCCGAAGGTTTCGGAAGTTTGCGGTAGTTGAAACTCGATACATCCTGACTGCCATCTGAAAAACTACTCAGCGGCACGCGCATCAAGGCCACGTCACCCGCGGCTACTTCCGCCCCCCACATGCCGTCACCGACTGAATCAGCGCGCACGAGCACATTCAGATTGCCGTCGCTGCTTTCAAGAAATGAGAACTGATCGATAGGAGCGCCCGAGACACCAAGCGCGCTGGGACTCGAGCCATCAAGCGGCAGGCGATAGACCATCGACTGCGTTCGCGTTTGATTTCCGCGATTCACCCAGTCGTTTACCCAGACATAGACCGCGTCGGGCGAGACGTAGAAAACGCGTCCCGGCGGGCCCAGCACTGCCGTTGCTTCACATTTAAAGTCACCCCCGGAAAGATCGCAGACTGTAACGGTATGCAATGCCGTTCCGTAGTTGAGTTCAAGATTCCGTTCGGGACGATAAACGTTAGTTGCTGAAACTATCCGCTGAAACTCGTCAGCGTTAGCGCCTTTGTGCCACTTGCGCACGGCCGGAAAATTTTGAAATGGATTGTCTGCGGTGTTGTTCCAGTAGAGCGGGCTGTAGAAAATTAGTTTGTTGCCAATCAAGCGGCTGGCGTAGTTGCGCGATGAGTAATAATCGTTCGAGCGCAAATGATAGGTGGACCGGTAAGCAAGATTTCCGCTGCTGTCGATATTGAATAATCCAACTTCGGTGCCGCCGCGTTCATAGCTGTATCCAATCACCGCAATGGTGTCGGCCGAAACCAGCATTTCGTCGTACCAGGTGTTGCGCGGATCGATGTCAGGTGCAAAGGCGTCAACCACGGAAATCGGTTTCAAGGCGTCACCACCGATGGCTACGGTAAACAAGCGGCCTCGACGCAGTACCACCAGATGATCGCCGTGCAGCTTGACGATGCCACCTTCATCCACACCTGCGTGCTGCACGTTGGTGATGGACTCATTCTCGGCTTTTGCCAAGCCGGCAACTGAACCAGGGGTTGTTGGTGCGGGAGCGGCCGCGTCCGAGTTCGTACTTTTTGCACTGGCCTGGCGGGCGCGTCGTTGTTTCTCAGCAATCTGGCGCAGATAGGCCGCCAACTCAGAGTCCGACTTAAACGCGCGCATGTTCTTTTTGATTGGCGTGGTCCAGCCGCCCGCAAAGACCGGCGGAATAGCGTCGCCAGGGATTTCACTGAAGGCGGGCAATACGAACATGACGAGTAGCGTGACGACGGCAAGCAGCAAAAGTTTTTTCATTGTGGCCTCTCTTGTTTTCAATGGAGATCAAACGCACTTGTCCCTTGAACGCAGGGCCGAAGAAAAACTTGCGCATGCTTTTGGGGGGAGTACTTAGAAGTGTCAGGGAGGCTAATCAGAACTATATTTAAAGGAGTTCGCTATCCGACAGTTATCGTCAACCTTATTTACTTTCGCGGCTTTGCCGCCTCCCGTGCGGAAAGGCTTTGCCTTTCCGTCTCAGGTAGTACTTCTTGAGGCTTCGCCTCTGTCGTATGCTTGAGGCGTAGCCTCGACGATATATTAGGACTTACGGAAAGGCAGAGCCTTTCCGCACGGAAGGCGGCAGAGCCGCTACGAGCCGGCGGCACTTCGCCCCAGCGGGGCGAGATGTTTATAGCCCCCGGCGATCCTTTCTTTGCTCCTTAGCTCCGGAGGAGCGCAACCACTTTTTGCCTGGCCGCGCTATCGTTCTGCTGCAGTTTCGCTCCTACCGGAGCGAGATCCGTTCGGGTGTTCGTAGCTATAAACATCTCGCTCCGCTGGAGCGAAAGCAAACTCGACTTTTTGCGCTTGGAAAGTTGAATCCACCACTAACCCAGTTGCACGCTCAGCATCGAAATCGAACCACCATCAAATCCCTCGACTGGGAAGCTAACCTCATCGCCGGGCCGGCGTGAGCCAATGACGTAGAGCAGCGGCAAATAATGGTCAGGTGTGGGCGCGGACAAGAGCGCGTCGCGTCCCAATGATTCATAATCGACCAACGGCGCATGATTGCCTTTTAATAAGAGTTCCACCGCCAGCTTTTCGAAACGCACGGCCCAATCAAACGGTTCGACATTGTGCCGGCCCCAGGCATAAGTGTGAAGATTGTGAACAAGATTCCCGCTGCCCACGATCAGCACGCCCTCATCGCGCAAAGGCGCGAGACGCTTCCCCAGTTCGTAATGGAATTCAGGTGGTTGGGTTTCGTCGATACTCAACTGCACAACCGGGATGTCGGCATTTGGAAACACGTGGCACAGCACGGACCACGTTCCGTGATCCAGCCCCCAACTCTCTTCATCAAGTTCAACTGCAACCGGTGCCAGCAAACTCTGCACGCGATGCGCCAACTCGGGACTACCCGGCGCCGGATACTGTACTTCATAAAGTTCAACGGGAAAGCCGCCAAAATCATGAATGGTGCGAGGTTGGACCATTGCGGTGACTGCGGTGCCCGGAAGATACCAATGTGCGGAGACGCACAACACAGCTTTCGGTCGCGGAAGGGAATTGCCAATGTTGGACCATGCCTCGGTGTACTGATTGCGCAGCAATGCATTCAGCGGATTGCCGTGTCCAAAGAAAATCGCCGGCATGGGTTTATTCATAAGCTCTTCGAGAGTGGCATAGACTTCAGTCTGTGCCTGCCAGCGCTGCCACAGACTGAAGTCTATGCCACGTTCATACTAATCGGACTCTGGCGCGAGAAGATTTGCATCGCGAAAGATTTGCCAGGCGCCGTCGGCATTCTTGCGCCAGACAGTGAGCGTGGTCCCGCTGCGGCGATTTGCCGGTCCGCCCCCAACTGGCGTCATCGTCACTGACAGCCTGGTCCAACTGTATGCCAAATTTCCGCTCACTTGAATTTCCTGAATCTCACAATCTGTTTCCAAACTGAACTTCCCTTGCCAGCCGGCGAATGACGCAGCAAACGCTTCGCGCCCGCGCATTGGCGGCTGACCGGCAACCAGAAAGACGACGTCGTCGGTCATCAGCGGCAATATCTGATTGATGTCGCCTTCAGCAGTGACACGCAACCAGGTGGTGATTAGTTCGCGGATTTGTTGTTCGTCATTCATTGGATTTGCTTTCAATCTCGTTCCAGGAAACCAACAGCGTGCTTACGTTCCGACGCAAACTAACAGTTTGCTTTACGTCCTACTGTCCGACTTCATATTCCGGCTTCGGCACGCCCAACAGCCAATGATCAAACCAGCCGACGATGTGTTCCAGGCGCTCGATGCGATGCCACGGTTGGCCTGAACGCGATAGCTCGTGCGATTCGTTGGGAAAGCGGACCATCACCGTGGGAATCTTGCGATATTTCAGCGCGCGAAACATTTGCTCGCCACCGGCGCCGGTGGGCGTCCGATAGTCAGCTTCACCGAGTATCAACATCAACGGCGTAGTCACATTCTTGACAAAAGTAATTGGCGAGCGTGCTTTGAAATCATCGGGATCTTCAAAAGGCGCGCCACGAAACCATTCCGGTTGAAACTGTGTGAAGTCTGCCGAGTACCACCAGTCGGCCCAGTCAGCGATGTCTCGCTGCGACACGGCCGCCGCGAACCGAGTCGTTTGCACTATGGTCCAGTTTGTCAGCAGTCCGCCGCCGCTGCCGCCGGTGACGCCCAACTTCTTGTCGTCGATGTACCCGCGCTTAATCATTTCGTCGACGCCGGACATCAAATCTTTATAGTCATCGCCCGGGTAGTGATATTGAATGACGTTGCCAAACTCCTGGCCATAGCTGGTGCTGCCGCGCGGATTCGGATAGAGCACGACATAGCCCTTCGCCGCCATCCATTGAAACTCATGATCGAAAACAAACCCGTAAGCTGAATGTGGACCACCATGAATATTCAAAATCAGCGGATACTTTTTGTTGGGATCAAAGTTGGGCGGCTTCTGTATCCAGGCCTGAATTTTCTTGCCATCAAAGCTTTGATACCAAATTTCCTCCGGCTCAGTCAGATTCAAACGCGAAAACAAATCGTCGTTGAGATGCGTTAGCTGTTTAGGTTCAGCTCCTGAACGGTCGAGCCAAAAGAGATCGCCTAACCGCGTCGGTGTCGAGAGTGTGTAGACGAAATTACCGGCATTAGTCATTCGAAAAGTAAGCAGCGCTTGATTGCCGCGAGTTATATCCGCGGCCCGGCCGCTTGCAGCATCAAACGTTGCGAGGTTTGCTCGTCCTTCCCTTGCATAAACCGCCACGATGCCACGGCCGTCAGCGGTCCAGACGGGAGGACTGCCGCCGCCCGCGCGTGGTGGTGCATTATCGCCGCCGACACCCGAGCCGACATCGTAATCAAAACTTCCCGTCAGATTGCGCGGCTTGGCGTTCGTAGCGATGTCCATTACCCATAGGTCAGGCTGGGTGTATGACGTTACTGGTTGGCCGGTGGCGGCCACGAATGCGATTTGCTTGCCGTTGGGGCTGACGGCAAACGCGCCGGCGCCCATATCAAACGATGTAAGCTTGACGGCTGGTCCACCGGCAGGCGAAACGGAATAGATATCCGTTTTCTCAAGTTCGTAATAGGGTTCGTCAACGCGGTCGGACGCGAAGTAAAGCTGAGCACTGTCCCTGGACCAGGTAACGTGATCTTCCGAGTAGCGGCCTTTCGTTAATTGTATTGGCGTGACTTTCTCGTCTGCGTTATGGGGCGCGGCAACGATCCAAATGTGCTGCGGGTGTTTCGCATCGAGGTAACCGGCGCCGTTGGATCTGTAGACCGCGTGCGTTATTACCCGCACATCGCTGTCTCGCTTATCGTCCGCTTTGCTTCTGTCTGTTCGGCTGGGCGAATCCTCAGATGGCGCAGCTTGCGGGGTTGAAGAGTTTGCTGGCGCGTCCTTTTGCTTGGACAGATCTTCCGCACTTGCATCGTTCACGAAAGCAATTGTCTTGCCATCCGGCGACCACAGCGGCTGACTGGCGCCGCGCGCAACATTCGTAAACTGAAAAGAGTCGCCGCCGGCCAATGGCAGCATGAAGAGTTGCGATACATCAGGCTTCCCATCTTTTTCGGTAACGCGAACGAAGGCCAGATATTTTCCGTCGGGCGACCAGCGCGGCGAAGAGTCGCGCGGCCCTGTCGTCAGTTGATGGGTTTCACCGCTGGTGGAAGAGACCGTCCAGATGGCGGTGTTGTAGCCATCCTTCTTTTCGTTGACGCTGATGCGGACGAAGGCTACGCGTTCTCCGTCTGGCGAAATTTGCGGATCGCCAACCCAGACAAAATTGAATAAGTCCTTTTCGGTGATGTTACGTTTCTGAGCAAGAATCGGACTGGCGAAAATTGCCAATAGGATAAGAAGGATTGGTAGGTATCTTTGCATTGCTGTGCCTTTCAGACTGAGATCGGGAAAAGGGGAGATCGAAAAGTACTCTTTGATTTCGGTAAGGTCCTGGTTCGAAATCTTCTCTGTGCGTCCTTTGTGTGCTCTGTGCCTTGGTGGTGGATCTTTATCTGCGATTGCTCACCACAAAGGCACAGAGCACACAAAGGACGCACAGAGAAAACTGAAACTAGACATCAACCATTCGAGTAGAGCCCAATGATGCGTTCGATGGCCCGGCGACAAACGGCGCAAAAGTGAGCGGTACGCGTAAACATGATGCAGTCGATCTCCGGCCGGTAATAACCCTTCGGTTCATAGTTCGCGCCTTCAAACGCGCCGACATGGCCGGCATACTTTTCTGCCGCGAACATCTTGCGTTCGTGTGCCAACTCTTCACGAAACAACGCCTCCATAACATTCTCAGGAAGTTTATCTTTTCGGATCTTCGCGCGGCGTTTTTGGATTTCGCGTGAATACTTTTCAAACTCCGCTTTGTTCCATGGGGTTGGAATAGGAGTCTCGGGTGAAATCATGTCTTTCCATTTTAAAAACGGACGCCGGTCTCCTGCGATCGCCGGCACGTCAGTAACGGCACGCAGCGCGCTGACATTTGGTTCCCACGGTTCAATCCGTTCCGCTCCCGGATTGTAGGAAACGTCTGACGTGTAGTACTCGTCGGCAAGTCCGGCAAAGTGATGGCCAAACTCGTGCACAAAAACGTAGTTGGCGAAGGCGTTGTCCACCGCCACCGTGCTGTACAGGTTGAAGATTCCGCCGCCGCCATAGGTGCGGTTGTTCGCGAGGATCTCGATGAATTCGTAAGGAGCGAACTGCGCGACTTTGCGCAGCGCATGATTATCAAAAGTGAGCACATAGCGTTCAGAACCAAACGCATCGTAAGTCGCGCCGACCGGCGAGTCATGATAGATGCCGGTTGACGGCCGCGAAATCCCGCTCTCGTGCGCCGGCGGGCATAGGCCCCAAACGTTGAAATCCTTGCGGTGCTCTTTAAAAGGCGAAGTTGCAAACAGCACATCGAGCAAACGACGAGCGTCCGCAACGAACTTCTTAGTTTCGCGCGCGGTGTAGCCATCGCCCAGCAAAAGCAGATCAACCTTCGTTGCCGGATCGCCCATCTTCTGAATCGCTAATAACGGCGCCGGAGCAGATTGTTGGGATCGATCGATGAAGATGTCCTTCGGATCAACGGCGTGGGTCCAGATGTCCCGCCACTCGTTTTTGGCGTCGCGCTTTTTCAAGACGATTTCTACGGGCGCCTCGGGAGCGGGGAAGCGGAGCGACTCGCTAAAGGTTCGTTTGATTGTGGCGGCTTCATCCGTCGTTTCCCACTCGCCATAGATTGATGCGAAGCCGCGCGAGTAAAGCACTTGTTTTGTTTTCTGATCGCGAACTTCAAAAGAGTATTTGCCCAGGTTGGTTGTGTCTATCGACTTGCTCAAATCACCGGGCCAGAGAAGCGGTTCAAGCACCACGCGATCGAGACTGAATGTTTCCTGCTTGGCGTCGCCAGTGTGGTAATAGTCCAGCCGCATCGTTCGTGGCGTCGCGAAAACTATTATTGTTGAAGAAAATACGAAAGCCAACGCGCAGAAAGCGCTGTAGAGTTTGATCATGCCTGAATTGTAACCGGAAGATTGCGATCAAGCGAGATCCCATTTTTAAAAGCGAGTTGCTGTTTAGTTATGCTGCGTGCTTTGGGCGGGACCAAGTAATAGTATCGCGCCAAGGATCACAAACACCACGCCGATCCATTGCCAAAGGGTGGGGCGCTCACCCAGAAAAACTAAACTCAACAAGACTGAGATCAATGGATAGGTCGCAGTAAGTGGGACGACGACCGAGACATGACCTTCGGCGAGCGCGAGATAGTAGAACAGTAATCCGATCGCCAGCACTGCGCCCGAAAGTAAACCGTAAATGTTCCACGAGGTTTGCGATAGCTGGCCATGCGATGCCATAGACATTGTTACGAAAACCGGAAGCGCAACCAGCGCACTGATCATCGTTTCGACTAGCAGAATTGAAATCGCAGCCATCTTTTTGTCGAGCGCCACCTTGCCAAAGAAACCCCAGAATCCCCACATCACAATCGCCAGGGCCGAAAACAATATAAGTCGTTGATTCGCGTTCATCTCAGTTTCTCAATTTCTTGAAAATTCGATCGTTCACGAAGGGGTTGGGCCTGAAACCGTTTTTGTTTTAAGCAGCTCCTGGGCTTTCTTTATTCGTTCATCCAACTTCTCGGGGGTGACCGGCTTACCGTCGGCTCCTGTCATCTTTGCCAGCACCCACGTAGCGTATACGACGCCGCCAATTTGATCCGGCGAAGTGAAATAACCGTACATGACATTTGCAGTGGGAAGCACGGTTAACACGAATACTCCTTGCATGTCGTTAGCCGCCTCGACCGACTTCCACGTACCGGTGATCTGTCTTTCCAAACTCAAACTTCCGAACGCCGTGTAAAAGTCCTGAAGTGTGCTTTCCTTGGTTTGCAATAAAATGCCGCCGCGACAAGGTCTTATCTCGAGCGTCTCATCAACCAGCGGATCCCCTTCCTCGAACGTCATCGGATAAACCGATCTCCAGAGGCCGACTAGATGAGGGTATCGCGCTGCGTTGATGGCGTCGCTAATGATGCGAGCCGCCTTGCGCACGGCCGCCGGCGCCTCAGTGCCGCCAATGCGGGAACTGTCATAACCGGCTAAGGTGATGCCGGCGAGATCGGACGGAATCTTTAGCGCGACCTTCTCATCATGAACTAAAAAGACGCGCTCGCGACCGAGCACGCCCATGAAGAGGCCGCTTTCAAACAAGACGTTGTCGCGCGGCGAGGCTTTGGCTTCGCCCTTACTTTCAGTGATGTCGTCAGGCGCCAAAATGAACGCGGCAAAGTCAAACTCTGTCAAAGTACGGATTAGATTCTCCAAATTACTCTGGTTAAGACCAAACAGGCCTTCATTCCAGATTGTTACCTCGGCGTGCTCTTCCAAACTTTCGGCGAGCACTTGCGCAACGCGCAGATTTTTCTGTGAAGAGCCAATGAATAATTTTGACCTTGTCATTTTGATTTCTCCTTTTGCATTGGCAGGATTGGCACTTAACTCGCGGACTTAAAACAGCAAGGCGGCGAGGAGAATAAAGTGGATTAGTTGTGAGGGTCGTCTGCCTCGAAAGGATGTCGTGAACCTTTCCCGAGAAAACACGCAACGGAAGCCAGGTTGCGCATGGGCGCTGACCCGCGCAAAACGCCAGAAAGCTTATGCTATACTCCACGACTAGACTATCCTGCAAGTTTTTTTGGGGCCCAGTTCTGAACATTGAGTAGCAAACCATAGTGAGTAGTGTATTAGAGATAATTCCGCTCGGCGGTATCGGCGAGTTTGGAATGAATTGCATGGCTGTGCGTTATGAGGATGAGATGCTCATTCTCGACGCGGGCATGGGCTTTCCTGAAGAAACCGCCTACGGCGTTGACGTCTGCATTCCTAACTTCGACTTTCTCGAAGAGTATCGCGATCACATAACTGCGATAGTGCTCACCCACGGGCACGAGGACCACCTCGGTGCGCTGCC
Source organism: Pyrinomonadaceae bacterium (assembly GCA_030841085.1). Lineage (GTDB taxonomy): Bacteria > Acidobacteriota > Blastocatellia > Pyrinomonadales > Pyrinomonadaceae > PSRF01. Next base: position 197,017 of record JAVEDP010000024.1, on the reverse strand, counting down.
TTACATTCTCAAGAAGTTTAATGTGCCGGTTTACTGTTCGCACTTCACTGCCGGATTGGCTGAAAGCAAACTCGAAGAGCACGAGTTGACGAATGACGTCTTGCTGCATCGAGTCGAGCCGCGCGACGTGGTCGATATTGGCGTGTTCACCGTGGAGTTTATTCGCGTGTCGCATTCGCTGGTCGATTGCTTTTCGCTGGCCATCAAAACTCCCGTCGGCACAATTATTCATACCGGCGACTATAAGGTCGATGAGACGCCGGTGATTGGCGAGCCGATAGACTTGCGTTCGTTCCGGCGTTACGGGCAGGAAGGCGTGCTCGCGTTGTTGTCTGACTCGACGAACGCCACTGTTCCCGGTCGCACCCCGTCAGAGCGCGCCGTGATCCCGGCCTTTGAAGAGATTTTTGCTGAAGCCGGCGGCCGCATCATTGTTGCGGCGTTCGCGTCGTCGATCCATCGGCTGCAAATCGTGATTGATATTGCGCAACAGTTCAATCGGAAGGTTTGCGTCCTGGGGCGTTCGATGCAAAAGAACGTGGAGATTTCCGATCGGCTGGGTTACCTGGATATTCATGATGGCTTGCTCGTCTCGCTCAATGAAGCGAAACAGATGCGCGATAACCAGATTGTGTTTCTGGTGACGGGTTCGCAGGGCGAAGCGCGCGCGGCACTGTCGCAGATGGCGACGCAAAGCTATAAGGGCCTGATGATCGACGAAGGCGACACGGTTGTGCTTTCAGCGCGTATTATTCCGGGCAATGAGCGCTTGATTTCCAGAATGATTGGGATGATCTACAAACGCGGCGCCAACATCATTGAAGAGAAGCGCCGGCTGGTCCATGTAAGCGGTCACGCGTCGCAGGAAGACATTCGCATCATGACCGAAGCGGTGCGCCCAAAGTTTGTCGTGCCGATTCATGGCGAGTATCGCATGCTATTTCGTCATAAGGAGTTTGTAAAAAATCACCTCGGTTACGCCGAAGAGAATATCGTGCTGATCGAGAATGGCGACGTGTTGGAACTCGACGGCGAGCGTGCCGCGGTTGTCGGTAAACGCGAGATCGGGCGCACCTTCATTGACGACACGGGTTTTGAAGAAATTGAGAGCGAAACGATCCGCCAGCGCCGTCAGTTAGCTTATGAAGGAATGATCACCTTGGTTGTAACTATCAACGCTGAGACAGGCGAACTGCAATCGCCGCCCGAAATCGTAACGCGCGGCGTGCGCGGCTTCGATTCAACGAATGGATCTTTGAAGGATGCGCAGCGTGTTGTTACTGCCGCCATCGCCGGCGCCTCGCGACAAACACTCGCCGACGAGAGCCTGCTCAAGGAACACGTGCGCGTCGAGTTGAAACGATTCATTCAAAAACTTACCGGCGCGCGGCCGGTGATTATGCCGGTCGTCGTGCAAGTCTAAAGTTTCAAGTTTCAAGTTTCAGGTTTCAAGTAGCACTGGTTCGGAAACATCCTGGCCGCTAAAGTTCTTTATTGCGGAGGAGGTGCGCGATGCCGACGTTTAAAAAGTTTGAGGAAATCATAGTATGGCGGAAATCGAGGGAACTGACGAAACTTATTTATGAGGCCACAAAAAGGGAAACTTTTGCACGAGATTACGGCTTAAAAAACCAAATCCGCCGAGCATCAGTTTCCATCATGTCTAACATCGCTGAAGGATTCGAGCGGAGCGGAACGGCGGAGTTCAATCAGTTCTTGGCAACGGCTAAGGGTTCGGCAGGCGAAGTTAGAGCGCAACTCTACGTGGCTTTGGATCAAGGTTACCTCGAACACGATGTATTCGACAGACTTACGTTTCTTGCCGCGGAAGTAAGTCGAATGACCAGCGGTTTAATGAAATACCTGCGCCAGTCAGGAATTAAGGGAACGAAGTTCAAAAAAGCTGATCAATAACTCTGGCTTGAAACCTGAAACTTGAAACTTGAAACTGTGTTTTTCTGGCAAGACAAAGTCGTGATGATTACTGGCGCGTCTTCGGGAATCGGGGGCGCGCTTGCTGTTGAGCTTGCAAGACGAGGGGCTACGTTAGGTTTGGTGGCGCGTCGCGCTGAAGCGCTTAGTGAAGTTGCGCGATCGATCGAAGCCAAGGGTGGACGCGCGTTAGTCTTGCCAGCCGACGTACGCGACGCCGATTCGTTGCGCGCGGCGGCTGAACGATTACAGTCGACGCTTGGCCCGGTGGACGTGCTGATCGCAAATGCGGGAATTGGGCCAACGCGCGATGCGTCTGACCTTAATGCCGCCGAAGTATCGGACGTTATTAACATAAATGTCGTTGGAGCTTCGAACAGCGTCGCCGCGGTCGTGCCGCAGATGTTAGCGCGAGGCCAGGGCCATTTGGTCGCGATCTCGAGTTTGGCTGCTTATCGTGGTTTGCCGAGATCGGCCGCGTATTGTGCAAGCAAAGCTGCAGTTTCGGCATTCTTTGAAAGTCTGCGGCTCGATCTGGAACCGAAGGGAATTGCGGTGACGATTATTCATCCCGGCTTCATCAAAACGCCGCTGACCTCCGGACGTGAGGCGCAGATGCCATTCCTGATGGAGCTCGACGACGCGGTGCTGAAAATTGTTCGTGCGATCGAGAAACGGAAAAAGTCATATGCGTTTCCCTGGCAGCTTGCGAGCATTGTGCGCGCCGGGATGGTAATGCCTATTTGGATGTACGATCGAATTTCAAGAAAGAATTCGTTTAGGGAATAGATTGGTCTTCGAAGGTGGTGGATTCAAGGTTGAATAGCGACCGAACATTATTTGTCGCTTCGCCCCAGCGGGGCGAGATGTTTATAGCCTAGTGATCTTTTCTTTTTCCTTAGCTCCGGAGGAGCGAAACCACTTCCGGTCCCGGCTATGGCTCGCTGAGAGTTTCGCTCCTACCGGAGCGAGATCCTTTTTAGCTGCTTTCGTAGCTATAAACATCTCGCTCCGCTGGAGCGAAAGCTAATTTCACGGTTGCACTTCCAAATTGAATCCGCTAATTTCAGATTCCAAATCAAATCTCTGATTTTTCATGACTATCTTGCAAGCAATCATCCTCGGCATCGTCCAGGGGCTAACCGAATTCATTCCTATAAGTTCCACAGCGCATCTCGTGCTCGTATCGCGTCTGGTCGGCTTGTATGCCGGAGTCGATTCGATGCTCAGAGCTGAGCAAACGACGGCGACGATTGCGGTCATTCAGTTGGGAACGCTGTTGGCCGTGCTGATTTATTTCGCGCGCGACATTGTGAATATCACGCGCGCGTTCGTTGCTGATCATATAGCGCTGTTAACCAGGAGCGGCGGAGAAAAAGTCGGAGGCCCGCGCCTATCGCACGACGCGTGGCTGGGCTGGCTGGTAATTATCGGATCAATTCCGGTCGCAATCGTAGGCTTATTATTCAAGCATCAAATCGAAGGGTCGTTCACAAAGAATCTCTGGGTCATCGCTACAATGATGATCGTAATTGCAATCCTGCTGGCGGTCGCAGAAGCAGTCGGTAAAAAAACACGCAGCTTGCCGGAACTCGGCATCGGCGATGCCCTCGCTGTTGGTTTTGCTCAGGTGCTCGCGCTGGTTCCCGGGTCAAGCCGTTCAGGCTCGACAATTATGGCAGGTCTCTTCGCGGGAGAAACACGCGAAACGGCGGCGAGGTTTTCTTTTTTGCTTTCCATGCCGGCGATAGCCGCCAGCGGACTCCTCGAACTCAAGGAAGCAATGCACAAACTTCCCGACGGGAGTTTCCTGCCGCTGGCTGTAGCAACCGTGGTCTCCGGAATTGTCGGCTATGCGTCCATTTGGTTCCTGCTGAGATTTTTGCGAACGCACTCGACCGCAGTCTTTATCGTTTACCGCTTATTCGTGGGCGGTCTAATTTTAGCCGCATTGGTAACTGGTTACGTTTCCGCCACCGCTTGATTGAAACTTCTGGAAATCATTCGCAACGCTTCCAGAATTAAACTGCTACCAAAACGTTTAGAGATTCAGGTAAACTGTTTTTGCCCCTCTTCCTCCCCGACCCGAATTTCGGGGTCATCTCATAAATCGCAAAGGGCGGTGAGTTTAATGAATGAAAAAGACCCGCGAGGTGCGCTTGTGCCTTCACAGCGCCCACGTAGTCCGCGAGTTCCGGTAGAGTTTGCGCTTGAAGTCGAGGGCAAAACAATCAACGGCGAATCATTTAATGTTCAGGCGCAGGCCGTCAAGATTAGCCGGGGCGGCGCGACTATTATTCTCGAGGCCGAAGTCCCGCTGGGTGCAATCGTAAAATTAACGCCGCCGTTTGGTTCCGAACTCAACGCTGAGGTCAATGGCGCCTGGACGGATCAGCTCGACGGCCGCCGCCGAATTGGTGTCAAGCTGCTGGATCAAGACGGGTGGTTTGCTGAATAAGTAAGACGAAGTGATAATCCTCACATGACGTTAAAGCGTTGGATCGTGCGCGAACACGATGCTCAACAGGTCGATTCGCTGGCCCGCGCGCTTGAAGTTTCTCCCACGATTGCAGGCTTACTTTTCTCGCGCGGCTGTATTGACGAAACCTCTGCCCGCAAATTTCTTAAGCCTTCTCACGATCAACTACACGATCCGTCCTTGATGAAAGGCGTCAGCGAGGCCGTCTCGCGGCTGCTGCGAGCAATCGACGATGGTGAGCCCATACTTGTCTACGGCGATTACGACGTTGACGGAACGACTGGGACGGCTGTGCTTTTGCGCGCCTTGAATCTGCTCGGCGCGCGCACCGGCTTTCATGTGCCGCATCGGTTCACCGAAGGCTATGGCATTCAACAACCGGCGTTGGAAAAGGCCTGGGCCGATGGCTACAAACTTGTCATCAGCGTCGATTGCGGCATCCGCGCGCATGCGCCGCTTTACTGGGCGCGCGACAACGGGCTCGATGTCATCATCACGGACCATCATTTACCCGACGAAGGTGAGGGAGTGCCGCCCGCCTATGCCGTTCTAAATCCCAACCAACTGGGTTGCACCTATCCGGACAAAAATCTGGCCGGAGTCGGAGTCGCATTCAAACTCGTGCATGCCCTGTTTCGTGAACGTGATCGCGAAGCGCAGATTAACTCCTTCTTAAAGATCGTTGCTATCGGGACAGTCGCCGATGTTGCGAAGTTGACTGGAGAGAATAGAGCCATCGTCGCACTCGGGCTGCAGGACCTTGTTAAAGCTACGAATCCCGGGCTGCGCGCCTTAATGGAAGTTTGCGGATGCGGCGATGGAGCTGGCATGACTGCTTACGACATTGGCTTTCGCCTTGGTCCAAGAATCAATGCAGCCGGAAGAATGGATGCGGCACGCGCGGTCGTCGAACTTTTCAGCACGCGCGACAGGGCCGAAGCGAAGCGGCTTGCAACGCATCTCGACACTCGTAATCAGGAACGGCAAGAAGTTCAGCGCCAGATTGTGGAGTTGGCGATCAAGGAGATGGAAGCTGGTTCACAAGATCCGGCGAGTTCTTTTGTAGCGGTGATTGCAGGCGAAGGATGGCATCGCGGCGTCATTGGTATTGCGGCATCGAAAATTGCCGAGCGCATTAACAGGCCCTGTGTCGTGCTTTCGATCGAAAATGATGTGGCCCATGGTTCGGCGCGCAGCATTGAACCGTATCACCTGCTTAACGGCTTGACGACGTGCGCGGATTTGTTTGACAAGTTTGGCGGGCACTCGCATGCGGCCGGAATCACGCTGAAGCGAGCGGGAATTGATGAGTTGCGGCGCAGATTGAATGAACATGCAGCGGCGCATTTGACCGCCGAAGATTTACAGCCGTGTGTCTATATTGACGCTGAACTGCCGACCGAAGAGATTAGTTTTGAGTTTGTCGCTGAACTGAAAGACCTGGAGCCCTATGGCGCCGGCAATCCCAGGCCAACGTTTCTGGCGCGCAACTTGTGCATCATTGGCGAACCGCGTCTAATTGGAGAACGTCATTTGAAAATGAGCGTACGTGGACCGCGAGGCCGGCCGCTCGAAACGATATGGTGGAATGGCGCCGAAAGGGCCGAAGCCATTAAGAATGGCTGTGAAATGGTCTACACGGTTGAAACAAATAAATGGAATGGCGAGACGTTTTTGCAGTTGTCGATTCAGGACGTTAGAGCAGCAAACAGTGAACAATAAACAGCTAACAGTGAACAGTAGTCCTTGCGTGGCTGAGCCGAAACGCAGGAGGGAAGACGTTGACAAGCACAATTCTTCTGCTTTCCGCATATTTGCTGTTTGCTGTTAACTGTTTGCTGTTTACTTCTTAGAAGATGCAGGAAATTACACGAAAGAGAGCTATTGCCATCGGGTTGCGCGCGCGCGCGCCGCTGGTGGCGCGTGCCGCGGCGCTGCTGATTCTGATCGCGGCCGTAATCTTCGTGGCTGTTTCCTATTATCGCCTGCGCAACAACAAACCGTTTCGACTGAAATCCGAAACGCCGGAACTCTCTAAAGAAGTCGTCGGCATCACCAACGGGTACGAACAGCGCCTGATGAAGGATGGACGCCTTTACCTTTGGGTGAAAGCTGCGCGCGACGTAACTTTTTCTGATGGCCATCACGAACTTAATCAAGTAAGTCTTTCAGTGTACCCGCCGGTTGGCGACAAGCCCGATCAGATTACCGCTAATAAAGCCATTTACGATCAGAAAAACTCTACGATCACTTTTTTGGGCAGCGTAAAAGTCGAAACAAAAGACGCGCTGAAAGTGAGCACTGAGTCCCTGGCCTATGATCAGAACAATGAAGTTGCCCAGACTGACGCGCCGATTGCCTTCGAGCGCGAAAACGTTTCCGGACACTCGACCGGCGCAATTGTTTTTTCGAAAACAAAGAAGCTGGATCTAAAGAAGGACGTGGAGATAACCGTCGCTCCTGAAGCTTTGAAGGATCCGAAGCTCAAGCCGTCTGCCAGCCGCTCGCGGCCAGTCACAATTCGATCCGCGCAAGCGTCTTTCGAACAAGAAACAATGAAACTGTTGTTTACGGGCGGCGTCACTGCCGAGCAGGACCGAGACATAATGAGCGGCGAGAACATGTATGCAACCCTGAACCAACAGAAAAAAATTCAAAAGGTAGAGGTGCGCACGAATGCCTATCTGCGTTCAATGCAGGAAGGTCGCTCCGCCGAGGTCCATGCTGCGGACATGGATTTCTTTTTTGATAAGGATCAGCGACTCGAGCGTGCTGTGGCGATGCGGGACGCGGCTGCCAAGACGCTGGACGCCGATTCAGATTTTCAACTGACTGGCGCAAGTTTGATTGAAGTTCTGTTTCAAGCCCAGGGCGACCGCAGTTTGCTCAAGCAAATGCGCACTGAAGGCCGCTCAGTTATGAATCTTTCCGCTCCCAAGTCGAAAGCAAACGACCCCCGAGCCGCTAACAAGCGACTGACTGCCGACACGGTAAAGCTGATTTGGCGCGTTACGGGCCGCGACCTGGATTCAGCTGAGGCCGTCGGAAATGCAGAACTTTTCGTCGATCCTGTAATCAAGAATGCACAGGCCGACAAGAAAACCCTGACCGCGCCGCGCATCGACTGTGGGTTCTTCGAAAGTGGAAATCTCGCACGCACTTTCACTGCTTCAGGCGGCGCGAAGGCAGTCATTGAACCGGTGCAAGCGGTTGCTGATCGTGGTATTCGAGTACTTACTTCGCAAAACATGGGTGCCTCATTTGTGAAAGACACACAGGCCCTCGAACGAATGGATGCGCTCGGCGATGCGAAGTTTAACGAGAACGACCGCAACGGCGTCGCCACAAACATCTCGTACACTGAATCAGACAAGACTATTCGCTTGCGCGGAGGCGAACCCACAATTTGGGATTCACGCGCGCGCACAAAGGCTGTCGAGATGGATTCAGACCTTATCAATAACGTGTCGTACAGTCGCGGGAAGACTTCAACCACTTATTACAGTCAGGAACAAACCAACGGCGCCGTGCCTTTCTCAAAAGTGAAGAGCCCGGTTTATATCGTCGGCGATCGAGGCGAGTTTCGACGCGACAGCGGCGTAGCTATCTACACTGGAAACGCACGGGCCTGGCAGGATGATAATTTTGTGCGTGCCGACAAACTGACGATCTACACATATGAGAAGAAGATGAACGGCGATGGTCACGTGCAAAGTGCGATTTACAATGCGCGCCGTCGCGGCGACAGTGCCACCATTCCGGTTTTTGCCGCTGCCGATTCGATGTCTTATTCCGATCCCAACCGTACGCTGCATTACGAGGGCGACGTCGATATTCGACAGGGCACCGATCGCATCACCGGCGGTGTCGCGGACGTTTACCTTTTGCGCGACACGAGCGAAGTTGAAAAAACGATTGCCCAGCGCAACGTCGTCATGACGCAGCCGAACCGCAAAGGGACAGGCGACTGGATTCAATATACGACGGCCGATGAAGTGGCGATTCTCAAAGGCAATCCGGCGCGCGTCGAAGACATTGAAAAGGGCAGCACTGAAGGCGGTCGTTTGACCGTCAACATGCGAGACGGTAGAGTGACCGCTGACGACGCAAGAGGACCACAGTCGGCAGGTCGCGTCAGGTCGACGCATAAAGTGAAGAAACAATAGCTGGCTAACTTCGAACATGGTTTAGCCACGCTCGTGTTGCCAATATGAGCATTTTGCCGGAAGGCGTGAGTATCGCAATCAACCTCAACGAGCAACGTCCCGCCAGTTCCAGTGCCGATCAGCGAGTCAACGAAATTCCTTCCGCTTCCGCGTTGGCAGCGTTCCAACTCCAAAAATCTTACGGCCGCCGGCGCGTAGTTGATAACGTCAGTCTGCACGTCGAGAAGGGTGAAGTTGTTGGTTTGCTCGGTGCTAACGGCGCGGGCAAGACCACAACCTTCTACATGATCGTTGGCTTGGAGCGGCCCGACGCGGGTGTAGTGAGCCTGGGCGAACGCGATGTGACTAAGCTTCCGATGTATTTGCGTGCGCGACTGGGGCTGGGTTATCTGCCGCAGGAGCCGTCGATTTTTCGCAAGATGACGGCCGCGCAAAATATTTTGGCAGTGCTCGAGACGATGGGCCTAAGACGACGTGAGCGGCTGACGCGCCTGGAAGAGTTGTTGGAAGAATTCGGAATCGCCCACGTTCGCAACACGCGCGGCGATGCGCTTTCGGGCGGCGAAAGAAGACGAACCGAAATCGCGCGGGCCCTGGCCACCGAACCGCAATACATCCTGCTTGACGAACCTTTCGCCGGTATCGATCCCAAGGCCGTTGATGACATTCAAAATGTCATACTTTATTTACGCAATCGTAGCATCGGCATTCTGATCACGGACCATAATGTACGAGAAACTCTGGGCGTCACCGACCGGGCCTACATTATGGCTGACGGGCGAATTTTCCGATCCGGTATTCCCCGACAGTTGACGGAAGACGCAGAAGTGCGACGGCTTTATCTCGGCGAAAAATTCCGCATGTAAACTCAGTTGGGCGCAAATCGCATCTAATCGAGTATAATCTCCCTGCGCTTTTCAATCGTAAAAAACAATCAGACAGAACGCTGATTTAACTGAGAAATGTCTCTTAAATTAACTACCAGCCTCTCTCAACGACTCGTGCTGACGCCGCAGTTGCGACAACGCATCGAGATGTTGCAGATGACCACAATCGAGCTGACTGATTTGATTCAGGCGCAGTTGCTCGAGAATCCGGTGCTGGAAGAAGTAGCAAGTCAGGAAGAAGCACAGGAGCTGGCGGAAAAGATTCTGGACCACTTGACGGGTGCAGATCCCGGCGCCGTACCGGAACAATCGGTCGAGGCCGTTGAGCCTGAACTCGGGAGTCCGTCGTCCAACGGTTCAAGCGATACCGGGCCTCTATCACAGCTTGCCGGAGAAGTTGAAAGTGAAGCGGCGGAATCTGCGGGTGCGGAGCCGAGTGAAGAACTGATGGGCGATGATGGGAATGCAGATGACCCGTCTCGCGATGCTTTTGAAGAGATTGACTTTGGCCGGGAGTTTCAGGACTACCTCGACCCCGGTTACAAGACTCAGGAAATTGAATACAAAGAAGACGCGCCTACATTTGAACAGTTTCTAACTCGCGCTCCATCGCTTGCCGATCATCTGGAATGGCAGCTCCACATGAGCCCGATCGACGAAGACGTCTGCGATGCGGCCGTCAGCGTGATTGGAAACCTCGATGCTGATGGGCGGCTGAATGCGACCAACGAAGAGATTGCGGCGATGGGCGGCTGGTCCGAAGAGCTGGTGGAAAAAGCGCGTCAAGCTCTACTTCATCTCGATCCGGTCGGTTGCGGCGCACGCGACGTCAAGGAATGTTTACTGGTCCAGCTCGAAGTGCGTGGTGAAAGCGATCGGCTCGCCGCACGATTGATTAGTGAACACCTGTCTGAGCTGCAACAGCACAAGCTGCCGCACCTGGCTAAACAAATCGGCGTCGATGTGGACACGCTGCTTGCGGAACTGCAATTCATTCGCACGCTCGATCCGTATCCCGGCCGCCGTTATTCGTCTGAAGAGCCGGTGCTTATCGCGCCGGAAATTTACATCGAAAAGTTGGACGAGAACGACGACCAGTACATCATCTATTTCGCCGACGATGGCAGTCCGCGTCTGCGCGTGAGCCAGCAGTACCAACAGATGCTGGGACAGACCGACGTCAGCAATGAAACGAAGAGTTTCATTCGCGAGAAGATGCGTTCCGCCGTTGACTTGTTGCGGAACATCGAGCACCGGCGCCAGACGATTTATAAAGTGGTCGAGTCGATCGTGCACCGGCAACGGGATTTTTTGGACAAGGGTGTGCAATACATCAAGCCGATGATGTTGAAGGACATTGCCGAGGACATCGGAATGCATCTTTCCACAGTCTCGCGCGTCGTCAATCGAAAATATGCGCACACGCCGCAGGGTGTGATTGAGCTGCGCCGCTTTTTCACCGAAGGCATGATGAACGAAGACGGCGAAGAAATTTCTACGCGCATTATTAAGTTGAAGATCAAGAAGCTTATCGAGGAAGAAGATTCGCACAGCCCGATCACGGACGATCAAGTCGTAAAGATTTTGGCTAAAGACGGCATTAAGTTGTCGCGCCGAACAGTTGCAAAATACCGCGATCAAATGAGCATTCCCGGATCGCGCGAGCGACGCGCCGTAGTCTAAGCGCCGCAACGCACTGCACGTTCGCACAAGGTTTCGCCCCCTGACTTAAAAGCATTAGCAGCCGAACAGGTTCGAGTTTGGCAAGCATTACCATATCCAGAGGCCTAAGAAGGGAATCGCGATTATGAGGTTTGAGTACACTGGGCGCCACGTCGAAGTTTCGCCGGCCATTCGCAAGCACGTCGAAGATCACTTCAAAAAGATGGACCATATTTTTAACGGCACCACAGCCTGGACGCACGTCATCATCGAAGTGGAAAAGAACCGCCAGATAGGCGAGCTGATTGTCCACTGGCGCGATCATACGTTGACTGCCAAGGACATCAACGCCGATCTTTACATGGCGCTGACTCGGGCCATCGCCAAGATTGAAAAGCAGGCGCTCAAGCTCAAGGAGAAGACCATCGATCGCAAGCAGGGCGCACGACGTACCGCCACGGTCGCGCCGACTCCCGATGGATTGTTGGAAGCCAGTCCCCGGCCGCCGCGCATTATCGCCGCCCGCCGTTATTCGATTAAGCCGATGACTGCTGAAGAGGCAACGCTGACTCTCACCTCGCAGACGGATCAATTCGTTGTCTTTCGCGACGCCGATACCGATCGGATTGGCGTGCTTTATAAACGCAAAGACGGAAACTTTGGCTTGATCGAGCCCTGATTGACACTTCCAAACAGCAGGAGCAGTCGGCAGGAAGCGGTCGGCAGGAAAAAAGCCATGTAATCCGCTTCCGCGGTCTGCTCCTGCCTTCTGCCGTCTGCTCCTGTAGTAAACTGGGACCACTGCGGCCTGCGTGGTTCATCAATGAAGAAACAAACTAAGAAGACCGCTCCGAAAACAACCGATAACGCTCCTGACGTGGTCATCATCACGGGACTGAGCGGTTCCGGAATGTCGTCGGCGACAAATGCATTCGAAGATCTCGGCTATTTCTGTGTCGACAATCTGCCGATCACAATGCTATCGACTTTTTCGCGGCTGATGACTCCGCACAGCGATGAAAAAGTAATTGAACGTGCGGCTTTAGTCATTGACATTCGTGAGGGAACCTTTTTAGGCGCCTTTGAAAAACAATTGAAAGCGCTGCGCGCTGCCGGACTGGGCGTGTATGTCTTGTTCCTCGAAGCCTCGGACGAGGCGCTGCAACATCGTTTTAGCGAGACACGCCGGCCGCACCCAGCCGACAAAGGGCAGGGATTGCTGCAGGCGATTCGCAACGAGCGCACCGCCATGGCGCGAATTCGCGCCGAAGCCGACCAAATCATCGACACTTCCGAGCACACGGTTCACACGCTGCGCAAGCATCTGCTCGATCGCTTTAGTTTGGATCGAAAAGCGGGGTCGATGCGGGTTGAAGTTCTCAGCTTTGGCCACAAGTTCGGCAATCCCGGCGATTTGGAATTGTTGTTTGATGTGCGGCACCTGGCAAATCCTCATTTTGTTCCCGAGCTGAAACCGCTCTCGGGTCACGACAAACGGGTCGTAGAGTATTTGAACGCGCAGCCGGAAGTTGAAGAGACTTTGCGCCGGTTCACCGATCTGCTGGATTATTTGCTGCCGCTTTACAAGCGCGAAGGCAAAGCCTATGTAACAGTTGGCATCGGCTGCACCGGCGGGCGGCACCGTTCAGTGATGATCGCAAACGCATTGGGCCGTCGACTGCGGCAATCGGGCTTTGATGCTCGGGTGGTCCATCGCGATGTGAAAAAAAACCGGCAACGCTAGATGAGGCCCAACGAATCAAGAATTGTTTTCTTCGTCCTTGCGCCCACGACGGCGGATCGGAGTCCGTTCTTTCAGTAAGTCGCTGTGCCTGGTTTCTAAGATATAGGCGAGCTTTTGATAACTCATGCTTAGATTTGCAGCGGCGCGAGTGAGACTTCCGTTAACCTGACCGAGCGCCCGTTTGATCAGTGCCTTTTCATATCTCAATAATTCCTGATTAAAGTCCAGAGGCCTGTTAGTTAGATCGCCCTCAACATCTTCGGTTATAAGTCCCGCCTGCACCCTTGCCAAAACTTTAATTGCAGCCGCATTCATTCTCCGCAGTAAGTCTGGACTCTGCGAATCCGCAAGCCATTCATTTGCCCGTTCACAAGCGACAGCCAGAGTCCGAGGCGGGAGATCGCCTAGTTCTTCAATGAGGGTCAATGCCGCTATGCCCGCTAGACTCAATGCGCCGACTTGTTGCGCTACTTCAATAGCTCGCTGCAAGTTGTATTGTGCTGGTTCCGTTTTGCCCAGTCGGGACAAGGCGATCCCCCGATTTATCAGCGCCTCAACCAAAAGACACTGGCGACCAGCCTTCTCAAAACTTCTGGCTGCGCCTCGCGCAACCCTATCTGCTTCTGCGTATCTTCGTTGGGCGATCATAACTTCCGCTCGTGTTTGATCGACCTGTGCGGTTCGGACTCTATCTCTAAGATTCACTGCCAAGCGTCGAGCATGATCGAGATATTCGTGCGCTTCCCTGAAACGCGACAGTTGCCGCAGGACGTTGCCGATATTGTTCTTTACCATTGCGCGAAAGATGGTGTTGCGCGCCAGTTTGAATTCGTGATCAGCGTGCTCGTATTCGCCGAGAACCTGCTTCAGTTGTTCGCCTTGGTTTTCGGGCGTCACCTGCGCTCGCAGGGTTATCGCCAGCGTATTGTGATAGAACCCTTTCAACGTGGGGTGAGTGAGTCTCTTAAACAGAGCCGCATTATCAGTGAGGATTCTCAGAGCCTCAGCGTAGCGTGAAGATGAACACTCAACTACCGATAACCCAAGCAAGGCATTCGCCCTGGTCTTTCCTTCGGTAGTCAATTTCCTGAGCGCCTCAGTGAACACGATGCGTGCTTCATCAAAAGAACCTTCGCGCCAATAGCAATAACCAAGCTCCGTCCGCGCTTCGGCAATCTTCTTTAAATCGCCGATTGATTCAAAGAGAGTAATGCTCCCGGTGATCAAATCCCTGGCCCAGCCGTCCGCTTCTTTAATTTCATTTCGACTGCCGATCCAGCCGGTCAAGATTCCGACGCATAGCAGGACCTCAGCGGCGACGGAAGGGTGTAGGCCGCTTGTGTCCGGCCGTTCGCCGATCCCTTTCCACAAAGGCCGCATCACTTCTTGAGCGCCCTCAAAGTCGCCTTTGTCTCTTAGCTCCAAGCCCTTCTGACATCGGTACAAAGCTGCATCGTTGGCTGTTAGGTGCGAGGTGCTGATCTTTCGTGAGGTTATCTGCATGGGAGATAAGCCTTTCAACATGAGTGTAAGAAATCGTGCGGAACGGCTCGGATATTAATCTCACAACCCAGCCCTTGCAAGATCACTTGCGAGGTAGTCCTATTCACAAAGATGTAGAAGTTTTTGCATCGTCTTTCGACTCTCGAAAAATAGGAGAAACAACTATGAAACGATACTTGATAGCACTCGCCTTGACGTGCGTTCTGTCCGGCTCAGCGTTCGCCGGAGATATTCACACGTGCGGGGATGCCGCGCCTGCACCCACGCAATCAAGCTCGGTGACAACGACCGTGATACTCACGATCATTAGTCTCGTAGTTGGCTAGCCACTAATTTCGATTAGTTGAGCGAAGAGAAAACTGCTTCCTGGCAGTTGAGTGGAAGTGTGTCTAAATGAGAACGGCGCTGCCGTCTCTTAGAGCGGCAACTTTCAAAAATAGGAGACCAAATCATGAAGCGATTTCTAACGATACTCGCCTTGACGTGCGTTCTATCCGGCTACGCATTGGCCGGAGATATTGATACGTGTGGCGCTCCCGCTCCCGCACCGACCGGGACGCAGTCAAGCTCGGTGACGACGACCGTGATACTCACGATCATTAGTATCGTAGTTGGCTAAAGAGTAATTCTGGGCTAGTTGAGCGAAGGGAAAACTGCCGCCTGGCAGTTGAGGCGGAGTGTGTCTAGAGAGAAAAGCGTTGCCGTCTCTTAGAGCGGCAACCCGTTCTGAGCGTGGTCACTGTCCTCACCCCAGCAACCACGCAGGGCGGATACATTCAGCAGTCCGCCTAAGTTAACCAAGTTATAGTCCGATACAAATTATTCGGCAAGAATTGGAACGAGAGGACTAGTCGCAGAAATATGCAAGAATTCTTGTATCCACGGTACTGGTTTTCATATCTTCTATAGAGGGTACTGGTTCACTTTGATTCTCAGGTCCGAAGGACTGACAGTCAGTAGCCCCGTCCGGGAGGGCGGGGTAAATGCGGCGGTTTTTTCTAAGCGCCGAAGGTGCGACACGATTTGTATCGGCCCTTCGGGCCTTTTAGTTATCGAGAGTTCAGCTCCCCGCCCTCACGGACGGGGCTACTGACTGCTGGTCCTTCGGACCTAATACAGGATAATGAGCGAAACTGAACCAGTACCCTACTGAGTCCTTTCTAGCTCGATTATGTTTTATTGGGTAAACTGACTTTTCCGGGCAGAATGCGAGGTTGTACGGAAAGTTTTTTGAGGCGGACCGACTTTTCGCGCAGAGTTAATTCAACCTTTCGGTTGGAGATTCCCATTGGTCGGTAGACCTTAAACTTTAGAGGCGATTAGGAAACGTAAATGAGCAGCAAAACCGAGCAACCAGAAAAAACGGAAGAGACCCGACGCGTGGCAGGCGTGATTGTTACCCACGGCCATCTGGCCGGGGAGTTACTGGCTGCCGCTGAGATGATCGTTGGGCCCATATCTTTCATCACGGCCGTTTCCATCGGCTGGCACGACGACGTAGATGCGGCGCGGGATGAAGTGCAGCGCGCAATCACTCGCGTTTCACAAGGCGTGGGGGTCTTGTTACTCACCGATATGTTTGGCGGGACACCAACGAACATCGCTTCCATGTTCCTGGAAGATGGGAAGTTTGAAGTTGTTACTGGAGTTAACCTGCCCATGGTTATCAAACTCGCCAGTCACGAAAGCAGTGGTTCGCTTATTGAGACAGCGCGGCGTGTTTCCGAACTTGGGCGGCAGGGAATTTACCTGGCCGGCGATCTGCTTGCACCTCCCGCAAAAGCCTGATGTCAGAAATCGAGCAATGATAGAGCGCAAACTTTTGGTGAAAGCGCGACTGGGTTTACATGCGCGCGCGGCCGCAAAACTGGTGCGTCTGACCGCCACCTTTCGCAGCAAGATTATCTTGCGGCGCCTCGAGGGCGGCCCAAATGCTGATGCGAAGTCAATCTTAAGCGTGCTCATGTTGGCCGCCACCGCCGGCACGGAATTGGAAGCAAGCGTTGACGGAGTTGATGAACAGGCCGCCATGCTGGCGATCGAAAAGTTGTTTGCCGAAAGTTTTGGCGAACGAGAAGTAGAGGCGTGATGAAACAGCAAGCGCCGGAGATTCGTTGCAAAGGGCTTGGCGTTTCGGAAGGTATTGTCATTGGCCAGGTGCTGCGCATGGTCGATGGCGCGTCGCAAGTCTCCCGTTGGAGCGTGAACGAAAACGACCTGGAAAACGAGAGACAACGGTTTCGCCAAGCCGCGCTAATTGCAAGCGAGCGACTCCGGACACTTCGCGATCAGGCCGGGGGACGACTGGGTAAGGACCACGCCTATATTCTCGACGCGCACGTGCTGCTGCTCGAGGACGAAAAGTTACTTGGAGACATCGCGGAATACATAACCGCTGAACGCGTCAATGCCGAGTGGGCCATCAAGGTCATTGGCGATCGCCTTACTACTCTGTATTCCGAAATTAAGGACGACTACCTGCGCGAACGCGGGTCAGACATTGAAGACGTGATGCAGCGACTCTTGACCGCACTTAGCGGTGCGCGACCGGAGGATCTCCGGCTCGCCGAAGATGCCGTTATAGTTTCGCGGGACCTGTTGCCTTCGGCGTTAGCTGAATTGGACCTCGAACACGCGCAGGCATTGGCCACCGACAGCGGCGGCTGGACTTCGCACACGGCGATTCTTGCGCGCGGCATTGGACTGCCGGCCGTCGTGGGACTAAGGGATTTTTATCGCCGCACCAAAACCGGCGATCGGATCATTGTCGATTCCAACCGCAGCGAAGTAATTCTCCACCCTTCAACGCAAACTCTGGCCGAATATCAAAAGCAGACCGGGCAAACTTCAGCTCGTCGCAAGGCTGTGCCCGTGGCAGAGCGCGGCGCGTTCTGTACGCAAGACGGTGTTGAGATTAGGCTCCGCGCCAACGTTGAACTGCCGGCCGAATTCGATACTGTTGAAAAATACGGCGCCTGCGGAATCGGACTCTATCGTTCGGAGTTTCTGCTGGCGCGCAACGGGCTGACAGTCTCGGAAGAGGAACAGCGGATCGCCTACGAAGCCGTGGCGCGGTTGGCTGGTGAAGCGGGCGCAATCATTCGGTTGTTTGATTTGGGCGGCGAGAACACGCGTTCACATTTTCGCGAACCTGAAAAGAATCCGGCGTTGGGTCTGCGCGCAATTCGTTTTGGATTGCGCAACGACAGCGTCATGAGGCGGCAGTTGCGCGCCATCTTATTGGCGGGCGCAACCGGGAAATTGAAAATCGTTCTGCCCATGGTTACCGATGTGAGCGAGGTCAGGCGTGTGAAAGCGATGATCGCTGAAGAGATCGACAAGCTCAAGAACGACGGACAACCATACGGCGACGTTCCTATCGGCGCCATGATTGAAGTGCCGGCGGCCGTGATGATGGCGGAAAAAATTGCGGCGTGCGTAGACTTCTTCGAACTCGGAACCAATGATCTCGTCCAGTACACGCTTGCGGTCGATCGCGGCAACGACGAAGTGGCCGACTGGTTTCGCACGCTGCACCCGGCGGTTCTTGAGGGAATTAGTCGCAGCCTCAACGCCGCACAGCACGCAGGCATCCCCGCAATTGTTTGCGGCGAGATGGCGTCAACGCCAGCCTATGCCGTATTGCTGATTGGATTGGGCGCTACCGATCTCAGTATGACACCCTCGGCCATGCCGCGTGTGCGCCGTACGCTTGCGGCTATCGACTCTGCCTCAGCGCGCTCCATCGTCGAAGAATGTTTGGCTTGTGAAAGTGCGGATGAGGTAGAATATCTCGTGCATTCGCGGTTGGGGAGCTGCTGGCCACAGTTATTTCCAGCCTCGAGCCTACCAAAACCCCGTCCCAGCCAATAAACCTGCCGCTCTGAAGTCCCAGCCAAATTGTCAGCAATATTGCCTTCAGAATCAGAGAAATTGCGTCTTTTCGCTGTTTACTCTTAACGGAACATGGTTTCGGCGAGCGCGGTGCCCCAAGTCCGCCAAAAATCGATGCTTCGAGCAAATTCGGGAGGAATATGAAAAACTCAATCCTTGCAGCGATAGTACTGAGTGTCGCGTTCGCGGTTACCACCGCGGCGCAAGTGAACCCGGCAATCTCTGCGGTGAACTCGCCTGTTTCAAGGTCGGTGGCGGCTAAATCTGAAACCCCGCCAGACGCTGCCAAGGCCACCCGCGCACGAGTGCTGAATCAAACTCAGAAGAGTCCGGCCCCTAACAGCCAGCGTGGTAACGCTCAAAGTCTTCAAGCCCACGCCAAAGCGAATTTCAAAAACCGTGCGCGCCTGGAGTCTTTGCCTGCTGAAATCATGACCGTCGATAACACTCGGGTACGCAGCGTGACCAGTTCAACCGCTGTTCCGGGTGAACCAAAAACTGCCGTCAACAAAAACGTCGCAGCGCCCAACGCAAACGTAAATGCCAACGTTCGCACTAATGCAACGCTGGCGCCCATACCGAGCCAAATCTATCGAGTTGGCGTGGGTGACGTGCTTGATATTCAACTCAACAACAATCCCAGTCAGGAATCGACGCTGTTTACTGTACTCAGTGGCGGTATGTTGGAATACCCGCTGGCTGGCAGTCCACTGCAGGTGACCGGCATGACGGCGTCGGAAATTGCGGCGACGCTGCGAACGAAAATAAAACTTTTTGAAGATCCTGCGGTTGTGGTAAACGTTCGCGACTACGCCAGCCACACTGTAACGGTCAGCGGCTTCGTGGCAGCTCCAGGCAATAAGACCTTGCGCCGGGAAGCAGTTCCTCTTTACGCGCTGCTTGCCGAATCGTTGGCTCTGCCGGACGCCGCTCGTGCGACTGTCACTCGCGCTACCGGAACAATATCGATCGACCTCAACGATCCGAACTTGTCCGCGACGTTGGTTCTGCCGGGCGACATCATAAAAGTTTTAGGACCTGCGGCCGTAACCGAATTCTTTTTTGTGGCCGGTGAAGTAAAACTGCCGGGACAGAAGGCATATCATTCGGGCCTGACTTTGACACAGGCGATCCTTGCAGCCGGTGGGGCGACGAACGGCGCCGCCGGGCGGGTTCGAGTTTCTCGACAGGGAAGCGACGGTCGTTTAGTCAATGAAGAATTCAATTTGCGAAAAATTCTCGATGGCAAGGTGGCCGATCCACTTTTGCAAAAAGACGATCGCATAGAACTTTCAACCGCGAAGTAAATCATTTCTCAGGAATGCGAAAAATGTAGGGCAGCCCCGAAGTGCTTTTCGGAGTTGCCCTTTTTTCGTGTCCATGTTCGTATCAAGCGCCGGTTTCTTGTAAGTCCGTCTATAATTAACGTCAACCAATGAAGCTGCCCTCGACAAACCTCGTTAACGCCTTAATCGGAAAGGCTATCCTGGAAACTCTTCTGGTTGGTTCGTTGGCGATCATCGGGTTTCTCATGGTGCTGCCGCCATCTTTTCATGGCTGGGGCGAAGTAACCGACCACGGTGTTGCGGGCTGGGCAGTCAACAGCGGTTCTCCCTGGGAACGAGTTGAAGTCCAACTGTTTGTCGACGGAAAATTTTTCGCCACCCAGGTAGCCAACGGTTCGCGTCCCGATGTTCCTTCCGCGCTCTGGGCTTTGGACGAATGGCATGGTTACGCCTTTGAGATTAATTCGCTGTCGGCCGGAGAGCATGAAGCGCGCGTTTACGCATTACGGACCAGCCGGCAAGCAACAAAGAAATCATTACAACAGGTGGGAACACCAATTCCATTTATCGTAGGTACCGATGGCATCTTTCGAAAGCCGCCTGGAAGAATCGATGAGGGCTGGCGTCGTTAAAACTTCGCGCGAACAACTGCCGGCGGGCGTGGAGCGATGGCTGCCCCTTTGGGAGATTGCTTCAGTGGTTACGTCCTGCTTAATCGCTGAGTGGGCGGTGTTCGTATTCATTGGCCGCAACAAGTTAATAATGGCCATACCCATCGGATTGGCATTTGCATTGATGTTGTATTCGCATTGGGAGCGTGGTGAAGGTTTGCGCGACATCGGCCTGCGCGTGGACAATTTTGTTGCCTCCTGCCGTTTACTTTTTATACCGACCGCGTTGGCTGTGATCTTGATCGTTACCTTCGGATGGCTCACGAGCCATGGTGATTTCGGCGCGCCATGGCGCTGGCGTTTCGTTGCGCTTCCGGTGTGGGCACTCTTGCAACAGTACGTCTTGAACGGATTCATTAACCGCAGAGCGCAAATGGCTTTGGGTGCTGGAGCCAAAGGCATCGCCCTGATAGCAATCGCTTTCAGTATTCTTCATCTGCCCAGCCCGCTGCTCGCACTCCTGACACTCGGGGCGGGAATCACCTGGGGCTTTGTTTATCAGCGGGCGCCGAACCTGTATGCCCTCGCGCTGTCTCATTCGGCCGTATCTCTGACGCTCGCTTTGACCATTTCTCCGTATTGGCTGAATGGCTTGCGCGTCGGCTTTAAGTATTTTGGTTAGTCTTCGTCTAGCATGATTTAACTGTCTGCCAACCACGCTGTACCTGTTCAACACAGCTTTGATATACTCAAGAAGCCGAGCAAGTGAACAGGTCGGGCGGTCGCTGCTGATTCAAATCTCAAATCATTAGATTTCAGACTTATTTAGTCTTAGATCCAGCTTGAGAGAAAGTCAGGAGAGGAAAGTCCGAACACCAAAGGGCAGCGAGCCCGCTAACGGCGGGGCGTCGGATAAATCTCAGATTACAGATTTCAAATCGCTGGACACGAAAACGGAAAATTCCGTTACGGCCGGCGTGGTCAAGGCGGATTTGAAAGTTGTAATCTGAGATTAATCGGACGACGACAAGTGCAACAGAAAGCAAACCAGCCGCGGTTTGAGATTTCAGATCTGAGATTTGAGATCTCAAAGCAGGTGATGGGTGAAACGGTGCGGCCCCCCGGGGCTTAAAGTAAGAGCGCACCGGCGCGTTTGGTGACAGACGCGGCCAGGCAAACTCCTCGCGGTGCAAGATCAAATAGGGAGGCGTCAACAGGGCTGCCCGCCCGAAACAGTTCTAAAATTTGAGATCTCAAATCTGAGATCTTAAAAAAAGGGCTGGTACGACCTCCGGGTAGATCGCTTGATCCAACTGGCAACATTTGGACTAGATGAATGATCGCCACTCCGGTGCAAATCGGAGCACAGAATTCGGCTTATAGACCTGTTCCACTTCGCTTGGCGCTAAGCATTCCCAGCGCTTCACCAATTTTCGAAAGAGAGGCCCTGAATAGATGGCGAATCGTAAAGGAGTTTTCATTGGCGCGTACGTGCCCAATCATTTGAAGGAATCCTTACGGCGGCGGGCGGCGGCCGAACATAGAACTCTCTCGCAGGAGATCACGCGCATTCTTGAGGAAGCCGTGCATGGTAAAGGACTACCGACTGGCAGCGTGGATCGGCGCAATCGCGAGTCGACACCGCGCCGTCGCACAACTGATCCCGCACCGCGTCGTCGCAACGTCGACATTGAATACTCGCGCGGCAGTAAACCTGGCGAAGATCGCAGCTAAGCAAACCATTCGGTAACTCTCTTGAAGTATCTCGTCATCGCTTGCCTTTTCGCGCTGCTGCTCTTGTTGCTCTATGCGCGCATTCGTCCTTACCTGGTGGCCCTGCAAAAAATATTCACAGTCGCGCGCAACATTACCGACCCCGAGTCCACGTCGAATTCTCGGAGCCGCGCGGGCGGTATAACTGACAGCAAGTTAGTGCGCTGTGTCGCGTGCGGAACGTGGGTGCCGGCCGAACGCGCCATTGGAACGGGCGCCGGCCGCTCAATATATTGTTCGCGCGAGTGCCTGGAGAAAAAATCCGATCGGCGTGAAAAGAAGTTAGCAGGATAAGAAGGCGATCCTCGACCTGAGATTTTTCAGATAGTTTACTTGAGGCCCGCCGCTTCTTCGGGCAACAAATTCCCCGCTTCGTGAATGGCCTTCTTCGTATCGGTAAGGTAGAGAATGATGATGCCGGCGATGAAAAAAATTATTAGAGACAGCAGCGCTTGCCGATAAGAACCTGTAGCCGCCACCACTGCGCCGAAAGTAAGTGGGCCAAGCCACGATGTGCCGCGTTCGGAAACCTCATAAATGCCGAAAAACGAAGCCTCTCGCCCCGCCGGAATCATTCGCGAAAACAGCGATCGTGAAAGCGCTTGTGAGCCGCCCAAAACGATGGCTAGGAATATGGCCATGACCCAGGCTTCAGAAGTCGTGTGCAGAAAACCATATCCGTAAATGACGACACCCGCCCACAGCACCAGCGAAATCAGAATCGCACTCTTTGTCCCGATCAGATAAGCAATTCGCTCGAACAGGAGCGCGCCAAAGATGGCAACAAACTGCACCATCAGAAAAATCAGCAGTAGAAAGGATTGGTCCGTCTTTAGGCCGCGCGCCACGAACAGTTCCTGTGCCAGAAAAACCGACGCCATACTGATTACTGTTTGAATGCCGTCATTAAAGAATAAGTATCCGATGAGGTACCTGAGTGTATGTCGCAGACGCGCCAACTCGCGGAAGGTCCGGCCTAGTTCTGAGAAACCAACCGTCAAATAAGTCTTTCCCGGCGGCAAAGCTTTTTCTGTCGTGCGCGTTTTCAGAGTTGCAAATGTGATCAGCGCAAAAGCCCCCCACCACACGCCGGCCGATAACAACGAGAGCCGCACAGCCATGCCGGTATCGAGGCCCAGCCGCGGCGCGCTCTTTACGAGAAGAAAATTAAGCGCCA
Source organism: Pyrinomonadaceae bacterium (assembly GCA_030841085.1). Lineage (GTDB taxonomy): Bacteria > Acidobacteriota > Blastocatellia > Pyrinomonadales > Pyrinomonadaceae > PSRF01. Next base: position 173,903 of record JAVEDP010000024.1, on the reverse strand, counting down.
GCAGCAGTCCGCCGCCGAGATAGCCATAAGCAAAGCCGCGGCTTGACACTTTGTCACGCTGATCTTCAGTTGTGAGGTCATTGAGAAAGCCATTGTAGAAAACTATCGTCGCGCCAAAGCTAAGATTAGCGACAATAAACAAAAGGCCACCCAGCAAATAAAGCCTGCCGGAAACAAAGAACATCAAACAAGTAGCGACGACGCCGATATAGCAGAACAGCGCCATCATTTTCTTTTTCAGATTTGAGTAGTCGGCAACCGCGCCCAGCGTCGGCAACAGAAATATTTGCAGGAAGACGGCAACGGAAACGCAGGTGGGGAAAAAAGATTTTGAAGTAATAGCGCCAACCGGACCGAGATTGACGACGATTCCATTCTCTCCGACAACCTGCTGCGTTATTTCAGTCAGATAAGGACCGAAGAGTGCGGCTGCGATGGTGGTGGAAAAAGCAGAGTTGGCCCAGTCGTATATCTTCCAACCGAAAACTTCACGCGGATTGTTCTTTTCGAGGTTAGCAGGACCTTCGGATTTGGCGGGATGGTTTGTGGCGGTCATGTCTCAGGCTGGCACGATGTAGTTTAGAGTCCAAGCTTTAGCTTGCCTCTTACCCACGTAAGAGCAGCCTAAAGGCTGGACTCTGAACTTCCGGCTGCAACTGCATCAGTACTCTTTAGCAATGGCGTTCCCGTTAGGGTATCAACTATTGCCGGAGTGATGTCTGCAAGTGTTCTGATCCGACTTGCAATACGATTTCGGTCACGTCCCCAAACGATTGTGGGAACCTGGTTCAGCGTGTGATTGCGCGACGAAAGATCTTCGATGTTGCCGTGATCGCTGGTGAGTATAACGGAAGTGCTATTCAAATCAACGCGAACTAGCAACTCCCGAATAAGCCGCGCCAGGTTTTGCAAAGTAGTTCTCGCTAGCTGCAAATCCTGTTTGTGGCCGATCTTGTCGGTAATGAAATATTCGTAGAGCGTAAATCTGTTTTCCGCGACGAGTGAAGCGAGCACGTCGGCGGCTTGTTCGGCGCTGCGCAATTCAACATCTTCACCGCGTTCGATCAACAACTGATTGGTAAAGTCGTGATAGACCGCGCCCCCTGCCTTTAGGTCAGCAAGCTGACGAAAGGGCACTGCCGCCGCTTCCATCGCCGCCGTGGTGGCCGACACCCAGCGCGGCCGCTCGTCAAAAAACCGCTGCGTATATGTGTTTGCAAAAGTAATTGGACCAACCCCGGCGCCCTTCAATTGCAGAAAGATCGAATGCTCGCGCAGTATTTCCAGCATCGCCGCGTTCGGAAATCCCTGTTTGTGATAGCCAAGCAATTGCGGAACGTTTATTCCGGTGAGAATCGTGGTCTGGCCGGAAGCGCTCTGCGGCCGTCCTTCAATTCCCAGGGTCGCGTCCGTAGGCACCACCATACCGTCGTGTATTGTCGTGGTCCCCTCATCTGGGAATAGTGCCAACGGCTCTGCATCAGCCAGCCCATCGAAAGGATTTTGTGGGCCGCGCGCACCTATGCCAAGGCCGTCAATAAAGAAAAGCAAGACTGACATTATCGATGATGAATATCACCCGCCGCGTTTTGGGTGCAAGCAACACCCTAGATACTCCTGCCAAATTCGTACTTTCGCCGCAGATCCGCAATATTACGAGCAGTTAGACGCTCACACCCACTTCGACTAAGATTTAGCTATGTCAATATCTAAACCCAAGATTTTCATTTCTTCTACTGTTTATGACTTCCGCGATCTTCGCTCAGCATTAAAATATTGGTTAGAACAACTGGGCTATGAAGTGATGCTTTCAGAGCACAATGATTTTGCGAAGCCTCTCAATAAGAATTCATATGATGCATGCCTTAAAGCTGTGGAGCGAGCGGATTATTTCATTCTCTTAGTAGGTGCTAGGGCAGGCGGCTTTTATGACGCTTCTGAAAACATAAGTATTACACGTATGGAGTACCGCACAGCGTATAGCCTTTTGAAAGCAGGTAAACTAAAACTACTAAGCTTCGTCCGTTCTGATCTATGGAACATAAAAGAAGATAGGATAGCGCTACGAGATTTCCTCGCAAAAGATTATTGTTCGCAAGCTGAGCTCAGCCCTTCTGACGTAGATGCAATCGCCAATCATCCTAGCAAATTTGTAAATGAGGCAGAGACAGCTTTTGATTTCTTGAACGAGATCAGTAGAGGGGATGAGATGGCACGTGCCATCCAGGGAAAAGGAGAGCGCCCTATTGGTAACTGGATCAATACGTTCACATATTTTCAAGACATAGTAGAAACTCTTCGCACTGAGTTTAATATTTCAGAAAGCCTAACGAAAATAGCTTTAATGGAAAATCTAAGACGAGAGTTACTTGCAAATCTAACTCATCTCACGATGCATTATAAAGGCGAAGTTCATGCGAACGCCGACTTTTATGCTTCGGCTGCAAGGCGTTCTATTAGCGGGAATTTAGATTCTTCCAGCATTATGCCCGGGAGATATTTAAAATGGCTGGTGATGTACTTTGTAGTTGCCGGGAGCGGTGAAAAACTCTCTACACAGTTTGTTGACCAAGCTCTTACCTCAGGGGAGTTTTTGGAATATGACCGCAGCTTAAACGTGTATAAGAGCGGCGTGGTTAATAACTCGCTTGTTCAATTGAGAGAAAATACGGATCGACTGAGGAGTCTAAGCCGAATATTGAACTCCCGAGTAGATACTCTGTTAGAGAAATTCAGACCATATATGAAGCGTGAAGAAAACATTTCCGTAAATAATAATGATTTGCTAACACCTCTAGCAGTTGCCGATTGTGAACTAAGCATTGTGAATCTGTCAGTCGCTTTAATCAAAGCACTTGATGGTGATTACGAGAAACTTGAGAAAGTACGCCTTTATCCTTCCACGCCATTCGCGATTGAAGCAGAAAAGATAGAAAAGGAAGCGGTATCTATTGATGAGATAGCTAATTGGATAGAGAACCACCAAACATGAAGCGCGGATCGATGAAGCGCAGCGTAGTACCAGGCTTTTCTCAAGGGCGAACCTGAGGAGTTACCAGCGATAATGCAATGACAAGAGCGCGCCGCGGCTCTCAGCGCCAAAGGCGCGAAATGTAATAGCCTGGGCCATCGGCCCAGGGTGCAACCGTTTAAAGCTTCTGAGCGCTGAAGGCGCGAAATGATGTTGCAGCAGGCGAACTAGGCTTTGTGATTCGACACTTTCTATTTCGCGCTTTCAGCGCTTCCAAAATTCAGTGACCCCACCCAGGGCGTTGCCCTGGGCTATTACATTTCGCGCCTTTGGCGCTGAGGCCTGGAGGTTCGAGGAGGGTGTTGCGAACCCTAGTCACTGGGCTAAAGCCACGGTGCTAATTAGATCGCTCCGCGCTGCACCAGAACACGTCCGCGCCGGTGTCCGTCCTTTGTCCCAGCTAATCGTTGAAGTCCAGCCCTGAAAGAAGATACGATAGCACCCCCCGTTACACCTCGCCGTTAGACCCCCTTTCAGTTCGAAGAGGTTGGAATGAACCGAAAACTGACAAGTCGCCCCTCGATTTCTTCGACTCGCTCGACACTTTCGCGTGATTGCAAATCGTTCTACTCGAGCCTGCTGTGCGCCGCGATATTCAGTCTGCTGGTCCTGCCTCCCTGCGCAATGGCCCAACACTTGACGGGCCGCATCAAGGGTACTGTCAAGGTCACTACTGAAGCCACAGATGCGGCTCCGGGTTTACTTGTAGGGGCGCGGCTTACGCTTGTCAATCCTGACCTGCCGGACCAATTGTTCAAAGTAGTCAGCGACGATGTGGGCAATTTTATTTTCGCCGATCTGCCGGCGGCGACGTTTGTGCTGACGGTTGAAGCTGATGGATTGGCCACCGTGAAGCGTGAAATCAGTCTGGCTCCGGGTGTAGGGCTGACTGTTGAAATCGTGATGAAAGCTACGATTTCCGAAACGGTTACCATTCGTGAGGAAGAGGGACTGCTCAGCACGGCCGAAACAACCACCAGCAATACTGTCCGCGCCAAAACACTGACGGATGTGCCGCTGCCGGCAGAGAACTATCAGAGCGCGCCGTTGCTGAATCCCGGTGTGGTGCGCGGACTGGACGGAGTGGACCACCAGAAAGGGGCCCGCGCAGGTCAGAACGCCTACACAGTCAACGGTGTGGACATCACGGATCCCGTTACTGGCAACCTGGCCTTCGACATCCCGCTCGAAGCGGCGGCAAACGTAAGAACCGAAGAGAACCCGTACTCGGCGGTGTTTGGCCGGCTTACCGGCGGCGCTACCGATCTCGAAACCAAAGGCGGCGGCAACAAATTCAAAGTCACGGCCGCGCGCATCTTTCCAACTTTTCGCAACACATTCACCGGCGCGATCGATTCATTTCGTCCCCGCGTCACCTTCAGCGGTCCGGTCGCCCGCGATCGTCTTTTCTTCCTACAGTCCCTTGAGTACCGTTTCACGCGCACTCGCGTGCCGAGCCTTAAAGCCCCGGGAGACGAGTCCACTTCTGAAAACTTCAGCTCGTTCACGCAGTTCGATCTCAACCTCAACAAGACCAACAACGCCAAATTCGTCGCGGCATTTTTCCCGCAGAAGGTGGGCTTCGCCGGACTCAATACTTTCAATCCGCAGCCGACGACACCGAATACGAAGCAGCGAGGGATGCTCTTCTCGATCTCGGAGCAGGCAATCTTCAAGGACGCTGCGTTTCTCTCTTCCACATTTAGCTACAAGACGTTTGACCTTGACGTCTTCGGCCAGGGTACGCGACCGCTTGAGTTGTTGCCGGAAGGCAACGCCGGTAATTACTTCGCCGACATCCGCAGGCAGTCGCAAAGGTTTCAGTGGCGGGAGGTTTACTACTCGCACGGGCTTGAATTTCATGGTCAGCACTCCCTGAAGCTCGGCGGCGAAATTGATTACTCGCGCGTGACGGGTGTGTTCCACGAAAACTCGATCCTGATCAGACGGGAAGACCGAACCCTTGCCCGGCGCATAGAGTTCGGCGCAACGGCGAACGTTACAAGCAGTCTCGGCGAATTCACTGCTTTCGCGCAGGATCGGTGGGTCGTCAATAAGAAGCTTACGGTCGACGCCGGCCTGCGCTTCGACCGTGACTGGCTGGCCCGGCAGAACGCCATCTCGCCGCGCCTTTCGTTTTTGTACCTGCCGCTCAAGAATCACGCCACGGTCATTCGCGGCGGATTTGGTCTGTTCTACGATCGCACTCCGCTTAGCGTCGGCTACTTCAGCCAGCTTCCCGAGCGCACCGTTACTACGTTTGGCACAGACGGCATCTCGGTAACCGAGGGCCCGCGGCGTTTCGCCAACATAGTCGCAGCACGGTTGCGCAATCCACGCAGCGTCCGGGCGAGCCTGCAGATCGATTTCCCAATCGCGAGTAGGGTGACGGGACGTATTGGCTATCTGCAACGCGCAACGACAGACGATTTCATCGTCGATCGGCTTGCCGCATCCGGCGGCTTAGGCCAGCGCGCCCTGGTGCTCAGTAACCTCGGCCGTTCGCGCTACCGCGAGTTACAAGTTCTGGCCATCTATGATAGCCCGCGCATCGGTACGTTGAACGTTGCTTACGTGTGGTCCAAAGCTCGCGGGGATCTCAATTCTATTGATAACTTTCTCGGCGATTTTCCAGCGTTCGTAGTACGGCCGAACGAGTATGGACCACAGCCCTTTGACGCGCCGCACCGATTCCTCGCCTATGGCCAGTTGCGGATGCGCTACGATATCAACATCGCGCCCGTGCTCGAGATTCGATCGGGCTTCCCGTTCTCCTTTGTTAATGAGTACTTGGATTTTGTCGGCGCGCGCAACCAGGCGGGACGCTTCCCAACCTTTCTGTCGCTTGCCATGCAAGTTACGAAAGGCTTCTCCATACCAACGTTCGTACCGAGGATTGGAGGACGACGAATGCGAATCGGCGCGGCAGTGCTTAACACCACTAACCACTTCAACCCCAGTGAAGTGCAAAATAACATCACCAGCCCGCGGCTCGGCCAGTTTTTCAACAGCCTCCACACGTCCGTGCGCGGCAAGTTCGAATTCGACTTCTAGGCGGGGGTGTTCCCGCAGGTTGCCTACTTGCCGCGCCATAATGAATGGGCAGTTGTTGTCCGGCCGCTGAAGCGCATCAGCGTTAGGCCACTACTGCACCAATTGGGCTTGACATCCTGGGTTCATAAGAATATGTTCCCCACGCCTTACCTCAGGTCTTACCACCTACCTTAAGGCTGGCTTTTGTTAGCCTCCGAGCTTTGGGATTTCCTTTTCGCCACCTCGCTCCTGAGTCTTAGGGTGAGTTCGTCCTGCAAGTCATGTCAGCGCTCCGGATAGCTTGGCTTAGCGCCCGGACAGGCCTGGTATGGGCGACGCCAACCGCAGAATTTGGAGGTATCGGAGCTAATAGTTACGTCATCTTTTCAACTCCAACCCTGTTTTCTACCTCAGAAAACATCTATCAAAAGGAGACATTGACATGCCGAACATGACCCTCTCTAATCAACCGCCCCACAGCAGTCCCAGCCCACCACAACGGTTCCATGGTGTGCAGCCGACACGCGGCCTCGAAGATGTCCCGCGCTCCACTCTCTACGAAGGACGTTTTGGGCGGATGTTTCGCAACCTTGCGCCTTTTGCTCCAGAGGATGCGGATCTTCTTTCACTGGGCGGAACGATGATCGAGACGCAGCCCCAGGCCGACGATCCTACTCTGGACAACCCGGATATTCCGGCGGGCTTCACCTACCTCGGTCAGTTTATTGACCATGACATCACCTTCGATCCCAATTCGAAACTCCAGCGCGACAATGACCCGGATGCACTGCGCAATTTCCGCACGCCGCGCTACGACCTGGATTCGGTCTATGCGGATGGCCCTGATAACAACCCTTTCCTCTACGATGCTGATGGCATGCATCTGCTTGTCGGCAAAAATGCAGCGGGCGAGGATGACCTGCCGCGAAATGCTGCAGACCCCCGGCGGGCTCTTACCGGCGATCCCCGTAACGATGAGAATGCGATTGTTTCTCAGCTGCACCTGGCGTTCATCAGGTTTCACAACAAAGTCCTAGACGGCCTGCCGGCCAATATGCCCAATCGTTTTGATGAGGCGCGCAGGATTGTACGCTGGCACTACCAGTGGGTTGTCTTACACGACTTCCTGCGGAAGATTCTTGGCGGCGACGATGTGGTCAACGACATCGTCAAACTTGATAAATATAAAGTCCCCCTCGGCGGAGGCACCAGGGATATACAGGGAGCCTTGAACGTGGATCTGAAGTTCTATCACTTCAAGAATCAACCGTTCATCCCGGTCGAGTTTGCAGTCGCGGCCTATCGCTTCGGCCATAGCATGATACGCACCGATTATGAGCTCAATCCGGCGACAAAGACCCTAACGATGTCGACATCTTCGGCGACGAGGGCGAAGACCTTCGCGGTTTTCAGGAACGCCGGGCCGGCTTGGAAATTCAATGGGCGCGCTTCTTTGATTTCTCTGGCGTTGGCCAAAGGCCACAGCTCTCACGCAGGATTGATGCGAAGATCGCCGTTGGTCTCGGTTCGCTGCCTTTCATCACTGACATGTTTAAGTCCCTGGCGAAACGCAATCTCCTACGAGGCAAAGCCCTGGGCTTGCCCTCTGGTCAGGCAGTCGCAAGAGCGATGGGCATGACGCAGGGCAACGTCATCCTTACGCCGGCGGAGGTGGCGCTGCCTACCAACGCGCCTGGGGACCAGCCCGGTGACCCACCGCGCAATCTCGCCGCGGCCTTCAACGACAATACGCCGCTCTGGTTCTATATACTTAAAGAAGCGGAGGTGCGTTGCAATGGTAAGAAGCTTGGACCGGTCGGCGGCCGCATTGTGGCGGAGGTGCTCATCGGCCTGCTTGATGGTGACCCGTCATCGTTCCTGAGTGCCGAGCCCACCTGGCAGCCAAAGCAAGGCCAGTTCGGAGCGCCGCAAGACGGAAAGTTCTTCATGACGGATCTGCTGCGTTTCGCCGGGGTGAAGATTTCGTAGTAAGCTCCAGAGACTAGAAAACCATCGGTCCGGGATGAATAAGGGGAAGTGGCATTAGCGACTTCCCCTTATCGGCGCAGCATAACAACCACAGCCGACGTCTCGATAGCATTTCTTTCATGCTTGTGCGGAGCGTCGGAACTTGCCCGCGAAGGTCAGGACGCCGTCAATAATTTGAATTGACGCAACGGCGCGGGAGTGTTTGTAGGGCGAGATTCAAATTCTTTACGCGCCTCGTCACTCGGCATCGAGCTGCCCGCGTTCGCTATAGAGGTTGAGCTTGTTGTGAATAGTCTTCAAACTAATTCCCAGCAGTTCGGCCGCGCGTGTTTTATTGTTCTTGGTTTTCTTTAGCGTGCGGATGATCATTTGCCGTTCGACTTCTTCGATTGGCGTGCCGACCGGAAACGTGATCGTGTCTTCGTTTCGCGAACGCTCGCGTTGATCGATTGGATAGGGCGCGAAGTGATGGCGCTCGATCTCCTCGCCGGAGCATATAATCACAGCGCGCTCGATTACATTTCTTAGCTCGCGCACGTTGCCCGGCCAGGCGTGAAATTGCAAAGCCTCAATCGCAGCAGGATGAAGGAAGCGCGCCGGCCGCGAATGTTTCTCGGCCAGTTTCGTTACCAGGTATTGTGCCAGCAGCGGCAGGTCTTCTTTTCTTTCCTTGAGCGCGGGTATTTGAATGCGAAACACGTTGAGGCGGTAAAGCAAGTCTTCGCGCAAGGTCCCCTTCGCGATTGCTTCCTGCGGATCCTGGTTGGTCGCGGCAAGAATTCGCACGTCAATATCGATCTCTTTTTGACTTCCCAAACGCCGCACCGAGCGTTCTTCAATTACGCGCAGCAGTTTGGCCTGCAACATCGCCGGCATTTCGGAAATTTCGTCCAACAGCAGCGTGCCGCCCTCGGCCAGCTCGAAACATCCCGGACGTCGCGAGGCCGCACCAGTGAATGCGCCTTTCTCATGCCCAAATAGTTCCGACTCCATCAAGCTTTCGGGAATCGCCGAGCAGTTAATTCCCACGAACGGTCTGTCTTTGCGCGGGCTCATTTGATGAATGGTGCGCGCGACCAATTCTTTTCCAGTGCCTGATTCACCGGTAATCAAAACGGAAGCTGACGAAGGCGCGATTTGTTCAACTAACGAATAGATTTCGCGCATTGCCGGCGAGCTGCCGATAAGCTCGCCAAATGCACCGCGATCCTGAAGTTCGCGCCGGAGCACTTCGTTTTCACGCCGCGCCTCGGTTAATTCCACCGCCCGTTCCAGCACGACGCGAAGCTCGTCCGCATCCACCGGCTGCTCGAAATAGTGATAGGCGAACTCTTCCTTTACGGCGTGCTTGGCATTATCGATTGAGCCGGATTCAGCAAGCAAGATTACAGGCACTCCAGATTGCTGCGTCTTCAAATCGCGCAAGACACTTAGACGGTCGTCTGCTGCGAGAGAATTGCTGTCGATGACCACAGTTGGATCGGCTTTGAGAATTGATTCCAGACTCGGCGCGAGAACGTTTTCGAATTGCACGTCATAGCCCCAGGAGGCGATCAGTTGTTGCAGCGCCTGACCGGTTGCTTCGTTCTGGTCAAGAATGAGTATGCGTCGGGACGAGAGTGACATCGGCAGTCAGTTTAGCATGAAGAACTTATCCGCAGATTACGCAGATGGGAATACTCAGCGGAAGTCAGAGTCCAAGCTTTAGCTTGCTTCTTACCCGCGCAAGAGCAACCTGAAGGTTGGACTCTGAACTGCTTGACCGTTCCGCTCAATCATTTTGAATCTGTGTAATCGGCGTAATCTGCGGATTAAGCTTGCTCGAAGTAGTCAGCGATAGCGCGCGCGAGAGCTGGGACTGTCGTCTGCTCCGGTTGAATGTCGACTTTCAGTCCAAATTCCGCGGCAGCTTGCGACGTGATGTCTCCCAGACAAGCGATCGTGATTCCGGAAAGCACCGGGCTCAGATCCAACGTATCGAAAAGCTGTGCAAGATTCTTCACCGTCGATGCGCTCGTAAAGGCGACGCAGTCAGCGCTGCCCGAAAGCATTGCCGCGACACGCCCGCGATCCAAATTGTCCGGCAGCGCAGTGCGATACACCGGAACAATATCGACGCGCGCGCCTGCTGCTTCGAGCGCTTTGCGCAGATAGTCGCGGGCAACCGACGCGCGCGGCAGCAATATGTTTAGACCAGTGAAGGCGTCGGTCCCGCCTATGAACCGCTCGAGCGCGGAAAATACACCTTCCGCTTTGAAGTCATTGGGAATGACGTCCACATGAACGTTCAGATCGCGCAACCGCTCTGCCGTCGCTTCGCCGATAACGCAAACTTTCAACTCATCAAGACTAGCGGCGTCCCGGCCCAGCGCGGTTAGTCGCTTAAAAAAATAATTCACCGCGTTGACGCTGGTTAGTATCAACCAGTCATAGCCATAGAGATGATTGATGGCTTCGTCCAAACGCTGATAGTCGTCAAGCCCTTTGATTTCGATTGTTGGACAGGCGATCACCTGGGCGCCATATCGCTCGAGCTCCTGCGCAAACTCGTCAGCCTGAGCAAGCGCGCGCGTAATTACGACGGTGCGACCCTGGAGCGATTGAGTTTTGGGTTTGGGTGGCGTGATATTCACGGCATGCCGGCTACAGAACTGCAGTTCAGAGTACAACCTTTAGGTTGCTCTTTTGCCAACCAAACACGCAAGCTAACGCTTGTACTCTGAACTTCATAATTCTTGCGCAAGCAACTCGCGGGCTCCATTCGCCAATAAATTTTCGGCAAGGTCACTACCAAGCTGTTCCGCGTTGTCGATGGAACCTGAGATCCGATCTCTAATGATTTTCTTACCCTGCGTGTCGGCCACCAGTCCGTCTAGCTTAATAATTTTGTCGCGGACAGAGGCGTAAGCGGCAATCGGCAGTTGGCACCCGCCGCCAAGGCTGCGCAGGAAAGCGCGTTCGGCAGTGCAAGCCAGCCTCGTAAACTTGTGGTCCAACTTGCCGAGCGCCTCAGTTATTTCCTGGTCCTGCGATCGTATTTCTATGGCGAGCGCGCCCTGTCCGGGTGATGGCAGCATTTGCTCAGTTGGAATCGCGGCGCTGATGCGGTTTTCAAGACCGAGCCTTCGCAGCCCAGCGCAAGCAAGCACCAGAACATCGTACTGACCGTCGTCAAGTTTGCGCAGGCGCGTGTCGACATTCCCGCGTAGGTCTGCAAAAACCAGATCGTTGCGCAAGTGTTTTAGTTGGGCCAAACGACGCGGGCTGGACGTGCCCACAGTTGCTTTCTTTGGCAATCCGGCAATAGAAGCGTTTGCGCCACTGCTGGTTCGCCCCAACACCAAAGCGTCGCGCGGGTCTTCGCGTTTGCAAATTGCAGCAATGGTGAAACCTTCCGGAAGAATTGTCGGCAGGTCTTTCAACGAATGGACCGCCAGATCAATGCGGCGATCCAACAGAGCCTCTTCGAGTTCTTTTGTGAACACACCTTTGCCGCCAATCACCGCCAGCGGCTCGGCATTCACGTCACCTGAGGTCTTAATAATCTCTATCCGGGTTTCGATCAAAGGGTGAATTCGCTGCAGCTCGCTTTGCACGAAGTGCGCCTGCGTGAGCGCGAGCTTTGATCCGCGCGAACCAATAACGAGGAGCTGTTTCATCTGGTGAAGGGAATTAGTCTTCGAGGTCGAATATGTCGCGCCAGGCCTCAATGATTTCAGCGTCGCTGGCATCAGACGAATGGCGCATCTGGCTCAACATGGGATGGGAAAGCTTGTTCACCGTGGATAACAACAAGGCTTCAATGCTCGCTTCCTGTTCGGGACTAAGTGGTCCAAGTCGGTTTCGTTGCCGCTTCAGCTCATGCCGCGCAATGTCCTGAAACATTTGTTTCAAAGCCCCGATGGCCGGGCCGCTCTCCAGCGCGCGCAGGGCCTGTTGGAACTGCATTATCTCAGATTCGACAATCAACTCAGCCCGTTGTGCTTCGCGTTCCCGTTCACGAATGTTTGACGAAACTACCGATTCGAGATCGTCAATGTCAAAAACAAAGACGTTGGGGATTTTGCCAACTGCCGGATCGATGTTTCGCGGCACGCTGATGTCGATAAAAAAGACCGGCCGGTTGCGTCTCGTCGCAGATGCAGCCCGCATCATCCGCTCGGTGACGATGTAGTCGTCCGCCGCAGTCGAACAGATAACGATGTCGGCTCGCGACAAGTGTTCGGTCAGGCGGTTAAAAGGGACCGGCGTACCACCCAGCTCAGTTGCCAGTGCGCGAGCGGGTTCTTCCGATCGGTTCGCCAGCAGAACATTGGAAACGCCGGCGTTGATCAGGTGACGAGCGGCAAGTTCCGCCATCTCGCCGGCGCCAATCAAAAGCGCGGTTCGCCCGGCGAAAGAATCGAAAATCTTTTTGCCTAGTTCCACTGCCATGTAACTGATGGAAACCGCATTCGCCGCGATTCCGGTTTCCGTGCGTACGCGCTTGGCTACGCGAAAGGCGTGATGGACCAGGCGGTTCAGGATTCTGCCGGTGGTGCCCGCTTCAAGCGCAATCGAATAAGCGCGTCGCACCTGGCCCAGGACCTGCGGCTCACCGACGACCATTGAATCGAGCGATGACGCCACGCGGAAAAGATGGCGCACGGCCTGATCGTCGGTGTGTTGGTAAAGTTCCTTCTCAAACTGCGAGCGCGGCAGGTCATTAGCTCGCGTCAAAAACTCAATGATGCGTTCGGTACTCTCATTCAGTCGCCCGGCTGCTGTTTCCGTCAATACTTCCACGCGATTGCAGGTCGAAACGATCAGGCCCTCTCTCACAATCTCGCCGTCAACCAGCGAGCGCAGTCCGGTGGCGCAGGCATCATCCGACAGCGCCAAAAGCTCGCGAACTGCGAGCGGCGTTGACTTGTGATTAACTCCGACTAAGACGATTGACATTTATTTATGCGTCATTAAGGGCAAGAAGTTTAGAGTACAAACTTTAGTTTGCATCTTTGGAGCGACAGACAAGCTAAAGCTTGGACTCTGAACTACGCTCTATTAACCAAAAACGTGGTAGCCACCCATCATTCTGGCGCCAAAGAAAGTGCAAAGGACCAGCGCGAATCCCGCTACACCCATCCATGCCGCTCTTCGTCCGCGCCAGCCTGCCGACGAGCGATAAACGATCAGCGAAACGTAAAGCAACCAGGTTAGTGCCGCAAAGATCTCTTTCGGATCATTGTGCCATAGCCGGCCGTCGCGCGACGATGCCCAAATCATTCCGGTCGCGATGCCGACCGTCAAAAGTGTGAGCCCGATGGCCGCCGAGCTGGTGGCGATTTCGTTAACAGTAGTCAGCGAAGGCAGGCGATGAAAAATTGCGCCGAAGGTTTTTACTTTTAGTTCCCGTTCCTGCAAAAGGTACATGACGCTGGCTATGAACACGACAAAGAACGCCGCATATGCGAAAAATAACAACGTCGTGTGGACTGGAAAGAGCCAGGTGTCTCGAACCGCGATGGGATTTGTCGGTCCTGCAGTTGGCGAATGGGCGACGGCGGCAATAAAAACCAAAACCGAAACCAGCGGCAGAATGAACGTTCCCAGCGGTCGCGCGCGATAGCGATAAAGGATCAGCAAGTAGCTGGCGACGAGCGTCCACGCAAGAAAGGAAAGCGTTTCGCGAAGATAAAAAAGCGGGTAGTGCCCGTCAATTATCCAATCCGCAGCCAACGCTCCAGTGTGCAATAAGAACCCCATGGCCAGGGCCACTTCCGAAACGCGTTGCAGCGCGCGGCGCTTGTTAATAAACGCGAGCACAGCATGAATCGCGGCAACAACATAAGCAGCCAGGACGGCCAGTAAAAGGGATCTCATTGCTAATGGGCGAGCAGGCGCAATTCTAGTTGATGAACGAGACAGCAGCAAGCAGCGTGGTTATCCGATAGTTGGTCGGTTTGAAATTACGGGAAGCTGATGTGATCTTTACTTTTAGTGATAGCGCGGACGGGACGCGAAGCGATCTCATTAGCACCGCGGCTTCAGCCGCGCTCATTGCGGGCGGCACGCTGGCGGTCCCTGTAATTGCCCTCGGCGATGGCAACCGTTACTCTTGCAGCACACATCCTAAGGACAACTTTGGCGCGCATCATCCGCGGACAACCTTAATGCAGTTCAAACGACATTTTCCATTGCGAATTATCCTGCTTCTCTTTGTCTGTTTAGTGACAGCGTCTTTCGTGCCTGCTCAAACGAAGCGCGTCCCACCGAAAAACCAAAAGCCTCTACCGAAGCAGCAGCCCATGCCGACATCGCCGCCGGTCGAGCGTGAACAGATTGAGACAGTTAAGATCGATACCAACCTCGTGATGGTTCCCGTCACGGCTACCGCTGCTGACGGAAGAAATGTTTCCGGTCTAACTCAGGACGAGTTCGCCGTAACGGAAGATGGTGTAACGCAGCAGCTCGCTTTGTTCGCAACCACGCGTCTGCCCGTCAACGTTGTGTTGCTGCTCGACACCAGCGCCAGTACCAAAGCCAAACTCGCATTGATGCAGGCTGCGGCAGTTGCTTTCGTTGAAAAGCTGGATACGGCTGACCGCGTAAAAGTTATCTCATTCGATAGTAAGGTGCGTGAACTGAGTGGCTTTTCAAATGACCGGGCGACGTTGAAAGCTGCGATCTCCAGTGCCGCAGCAGGCGAAGGCACCAAGCTCTACGATGCTGTCGAGCTCGCGTTGTCGTCATTGCGCAAGCTGGAGGGCCGCAAGGCGATAGTGCTCTTTAGCGATGGCGTTGACTGGCACAGCGATACGGCATCCGACTACAGCACTCTGCGCTGGCTCGAGGAAGAAAGCGTCGTCGTTTATCCCATACGTTACAACACTCGTGCTGAAACAGAGCGCATCGCGCGAAAGGCAAGCGACGAGATCAGTCCTGAGCTTCCGACCAGCGATGTCATTCGCAAGGACGGGGGCACCGGACCCACCTTTCCCAGCGACGATCCGCGTGAGGCTCCAGCACCAGGGCAGCCACGGGATACCGGCATACTTGGCCTGCCATCTCCCGCAGAGATTCGCAGAAGAGTCAACGGCACCCCGAGGCCCGGAGAAATTTCTGCCGATCGCGTCAAGACGCCAGGCACGCCGCGCAAGCCTAAGGAAGAAACTGAAAGACGAGGCCGGCACGGCGGCGATCCGATTAGCGAAATGCTCGATCGAATGTATCTGGTGGCCGACAAATACCTCAATGACTTAGCTGACAAATCCGGCGGCACGCTGCTAAGGGTGGACGATCTTTCAACGTTGCCGGACGCCTTCGCGAAAGTCGCAGCCGAACTGCAAACCCAATACGTGATCGGATATTACCCAACCAAAAAGACGCACGATGGTGAGTATCGAAATATCGATGTGACCAGCAGTCACAAGTCGGTGGTTATTCGTGCCCGGCCCGGGTATCGCGCGCCCAGCGGCAACTGATTCGGCGCACAGCCTCGCCCGATTTCGCCTTAGTTATTTAGCCACGCCTTCTTGTTTGCCATTATTCAGTCGTGCTAGTTTTGCTCACCCTGAACAATTACGGCAGACTTTGCAGTCTGTCCAGTACGACAGACTTTCCAGTCTGTCCCAGCAAGAAGACAGGCAGGAATGCCTGTCCTACCAAAATGCCTGATCGAAACGACGCCTGGAAATTGCTTTGCGAATACACACAAGGCGACGGCCTGCGGAAACATGCGCTGGCGGTGGAGGCCGCGATGCGTGCCGCCGTTAAGCGATACGGCGACGCCGGCGATGACGAGGATGAGTGGGGATTAGTGGGACTGCTACACGATTTTGATTACGAAATGTTTCCCACTGCCGATCAGCATCCGTTCACCGGCGCAAACATATTGTGCGGGCGCGGTTATTCCGAACGCTTCATTCGCGCCATCATGGGCCATGCGACTTACACCAACGTGCCGCGCGATACCGCGATGGCGCGTGCCTTGTTTGCCACCGACGAACTGTGCGGGTTTTTGGTAGCTTGCGCCCTGGTGCGACCGACAAAGAGTCTCGACGATCTTGAGGTTTCTTCGGTAAAGAAAAAGTTAAAGGACAAAGCGTTCGCGCGCTCGGTTAACAGAGATGACATTCGGCAGGGTGTCGAGGAATTGGGCGTAGATCTCGACGAGCACATTCGGTTTGTGATAGACGCGTTGCGGCCAGTGCAGGAACAGATTGGATTGAAGCGTCTAGCCAGCAGTCGGTAGTCAGTGGTCAGTAGTCAGTAGTTCGGAGAATGGGCCTGGCGACTACTGCGTTCCGAGCGACTGACCACTGACCACTGACCACTGACCACTTACTATTACGTTGCATGCAGGACAGGTTGTGGTTGCGGTGGACGCGAGCGCGAGGTCACGATCGAGGCCAGCACAAAGGCAGCCAAAATCAGCAACAGGGAAATGATGGTGGTGAGCGCGGCCTGAAGTCTTCGCCGCCGCGCGGTATGGCGATAAACGAAAGTCGCCGCGACCAACGTAGCGACCAGGGGCAAGAGGAACGTAGAAAATACGACAGCGCCAGGTTTCAGCAACGGCGATAGAGACGAAAAAGTAAACAGTATGATCGCGATGGCGCCGCCCGCCCCCACAACAGCGGCCAGCAGCGAGGAAACAAATACCAGCTTCAATCGCATGCGTTTTTATTTTCCTTTAAAGCAGTGGTCCGTAGATTCGCTTGGATGGTATGCCGAAATGCGGGCCAAGGATACCACAGCATCTAAAACGGCGTTTTACTGGGACCGCGGGCGTCCCGCCCGCAAAGCGTCGCCCGACGCTCCGACGTTGGAGAAGACTATTATCGAAAGATCGTTCGCGCTGCGCGCTCATTGCGGGGGGACGGTCACGATCCCAGTTGTTACACTCGTTAGCGGACAGTCTTGAGTGGTCGAGTTGTTCGCGCTGCGCGCTCCTTGCGGGCGGGACGCTCGCGATCCCAGTTGTTACACTGCACACATGCTTACCAGAAGCGCACTAATTTATTTATCCAGACAAGAGGGGCTGAAGGAGTTCGCCGCCCATTTCCGTCCCTTCAAAAGACTGACGACGCGTTTTGTTGCCGGCGAAAACATCGCTGAAGCAGTCGCCGCCATCCGCGAATTGAATGCCGAGCACTGTTCCGCATCGTTCGATCATTTGAACGAGTCGGTCGCGAATCCTGCCGAAGCTGAAGCTGAAGTAAACGAGTATCTGCGCATCCTGGCGCAAATTGACGAGACGGGTATCGACTCGAACGTCTCTATCAAACTATCGCAGTTCGGCCTGGCACTTGATCCGGAACTCGCCTACAAAAACGCGCGTGCGATTGTTGAAGATGCTGCACGGCGGGGCAACTTTGTGCGCGTTGACATGGAAGGCTCGGATTTTACGCAGGCGACGATCGACATTTTCAAACGCTTGCGCGCGGAGTTTGGGTTGAATGACGTCGGGATCGTATTGCAGTCATACCTGCGTCGCACTTATCAGGATGCACAGGAGTTGGTAAAGTTACCGGCGCGCATCCGCATCTGCAAAGGCGCTTACAACGAGCCGCCGGAAGTTGCGTTTCCTAACAAGAAAGATACAGACGAAAACTACGTCCGGGTCATGCAGCTATTGCTTTCGAGCGGTATCTACCACGGAATCGCGACGCACGATCCGCACATGATTGACGCCACCATTGCTTTTGCGCAGAAGCAGGGAATCGGCAAAGAAGCTTTTGAGTTTCAAATGCTTTATGGCATCCGTCGCGATTTGCAGCGGCAACTGGCGCAGGACGGATATAACATGAGAGTCTACGTGCCGTACGGCAAACACTGGTATCCTTACTTCATGCGACGGCTCGCGGAACGACCGGCGAATATTTGGTTCGTTTTGAAGAACATGCTCAAGGGTTGAGCGTAAAGCAAACTGTTAGTTTGCTTTCACTGGGACCGCGGGCGTCTCGCCCGCCAAGCGTCGCCAGACGCTCCGACGTTGGAGAAGACGAGTTGCCAAAGATCGTTCGCGCTGCGCGCTCATTGCGGGCGGGACGCCCGCGATCCCAGTAAAACGTTTGCTTAACAAATAATTATGGACAATCTCGTTTGGATTTTGTGGTGCATACTCGGTGCCGTCCTGATCGTGGCGGAAGTGTTCACCTCGGGTTTTGTGCTGCTTTGGTTCGGCATCGGTGCCTTGGCGGCCGCGTTTGCCGGCATCGTCGGCATTCATAACCTGGGTTTGCAGTTCATCATCTTTGCGGTTGTGTCGGTTGGTTTGACGCTTGCCTCACGCACAATTTTTCTCAACTACTTTTCGCGCGAACACACCGGCGACTCCCTGCGCAGCGGCGTTGACTCGCTGCCGGGAAAGATCGGCACCGTAGTTTCGTCAAGCCGCGGCGCCATGCAGGAAGGCGCGGTTAAAGTCTTCGGATCGACGTGGACGGCATACCCAGCGGAAGGGGAAACGGCGCTCGAAGCAGGCGAGCGAGTACGCGTCGAAAGAATCGAAGGTTCCTCGATCTACGTTCGGCGCATTGACGAAGGTGTTGATTGGCGCGCGCAGGAATTGCCGGAGAAGTCAGCCGCGGATGAACGCAGATAAGCGCGGATCAAGCCAAAAAAAATCAGTGCGACAAATGCGGGCGGAATAAGTTGTTTATTCAGATCCGTCTTTATCCGCGTTAATCTGCGGCCAAAGACTAGCGCGGTTCGGTGTCGTGTTCGTAACTATCGTCGAGGGTCATATCTTCTTCGAGCGGTGGGAGCTCGATGGTAATGCGGTCGTTGTCGGGTTCTTCTAATTCATCGCCGCTGAAGCGCGCCAGAATCACCGTAATGTTGTCCTCGCCGCCGCGGTTGTTCGCTTCTGCAATCAACTCATCACAGGCCGTGGAAAGATCTTCATTACTCGATACGATGTTCTGAATATCTTCCGACCGCAGTTTTCCTGACAAGCCATCGCTACACAGCAGCAACATATCGCCGCGCCGCAAACGTATCCTGCCGGTCACCGGCGTCACGTCGCCCTGGGCGCCCAGCGCCTGCAGAATAACGTTCCGAAACATGTGCGTTTCAGCTTCGGCTTCGCTTATCTGGCCCACGTCGACGAGCTGTTGGACCAGGGACTGATCTTTGGTCGCCAACCGGATATGATCTTTGCGAATGATATAGCCGCGGCTGTCGCCTACCTGGACCAGGTCGAGAAAATCTTTGTGGACTGCGGCGCCGGTGAAGGTCGCGCCCATGCCCGCGCAACGCGAATCTTCCTGGCTGCGATTGTGTATGGCGTGGTTGGCGTAGACGGTTGCATGCTTCAGGCATTCAACCAGCGGCGCGTCCGGGTCGCAGCCGTCTTCAGAATTGCCGCCCATGATCATGTCGCGCACCGAATCGACGGCCATGCGGCTGGCAACATCACCGGCCAGCGCCCCGCCCATGCCGTCCGAAACGACCAGCACCAGGCCTTTTTCACCGAGCTCAAATTGCGCTAGCTCTTCCGGCGCGGCGTTACCGTCAGACCCAGTCCATGTCGTTTCCCGCGAAAGTTCGAGCACGAGAAAATTGTCCTCGTTACCGCGGCGGACGCGGCCCACATCTGATTTTGCGTGCAACTCAACTTTCATAGGCAAGTGAAGGCGATTCGGAAAAGTCTACTGAGATTCTACCTCTATCGAAGTTTAACTGTCACTTCCGTTGTGCGCCGCTGCATTCTTTTGCATTACAAGAACCAATGCAAGCCACTTCAGCCTGAGACAGCGTTTAGAGCTTGATCGAGGTCGGCGATTATATCATCGGTATCTTCCAACCCCACTGAAACTCTAACCAGGCCGTCCGTGATGCCCAGCCGGTCGCGCTTGCCCACGTCAACAGACGCATGAGTCATCGTAGCCGGATGCGATATTAAAGTCTCGACGCCGCCGAGGCTTTCCGCGAGTGTGCACAACTTTACTGCTTCGAGTACTGTCCGCGCCGCGGCAAGCGAACCCACGTCAAACGCCACCATGCCGCCAAAGCCCTTTTGCTGGCGCTTCGCAAGCGCATGTTGCGGATGGGAAGCAGAACCAGGGTAATAAACTTTTCTTACCTTGGGATGTTCCTCGAGAAAAGCGGCGACCGCGCGGCCAGATTTGTCGTGCTGCTCCATGCGCAACGCCAGCGTCTTGGTGCCGCGCATTACCAGCCAGGAATCAAGCGGCGAAAGAATTGCGCCGGCGCTGTTTTGAATGAACCCGATCCATTCCGCATCGGTTTCGTCATTCAACACTACCGCGCCGCCGATGCCGTCCGAATGTCCATTCAAATACTTGGTGGTCGAATGGACCACAATGTCGACGCCGAACTCAAGCGGCCGTTGCAGGTAAGGCGACATGAAGGTGTTATCGCAAACAACGCGCGCGCCGGCGCGATGCGCAATCTCGGAAACTTCCTTCAGGTCCGTAACGATCATTACCGGATTTGTCGGCGTCTCAATGAAAACCATTTTGGTGTTGGGCCGTATCGCCGCTTCGACGTTGAGCGCTTCCGAAGTATCAACGAAATCAAATTCAACGTTGTAGTTTGCCAGCACCCGCGTGAACAGGCGAAACGTGCCGCCATAGGTGTTATCGGAAACGACGACGTGCTCGCCGGCCTTTATCAATCTCAACGTGGCATCGATTGCCGCCATGCCCGAGGCAAAGGCAAATCCAAAACGTCCGCCCTCCAGCGCCGCAATGTTTTGTTCCAGCGCGCTGCGTGTCGGATTTTGGGTGCGAGCGTATTCGTAACCCTTGTTCTTACCAAGGCCTTCCTGCGCGTAAGTTGAAGTTTGATAAATCGGAACTGTGACTGAGCCGGTAGCCTGGTCCGGTTCCTGACCGCTGTGTATAGCTGTAGTTGCGAAACCCATATATCAATGAATCGTAAATCGTAAACCGCGAATAGTAAAATGCGCTGAGTTAATTGGGCGATTCCGTAGCCGTTCGGAGTGGTTGTTGATGGAGCGAGGCATGTTAGCCCGCGTGTCTTGAGGTGTCAATTAGCATGCATGGTAAAGCAAACTGTTAGTTTGCGGCGGTTGACCTGGGACCGCTGGCGACTCGCCCGCCGTGATCCCTTACAAGGTAGATTGAGACGCGCGTTACTCGCGCTTACGCGCTCGTTGCGGGCGAGACGCCCGCGGTCCCAGTAATAGACAAACTAACAGTTTGCTTTACTAAAGCCGGGAAATGCAGTCGCTTTAGTGGTTTTCTTTAGGAAAGCTTTCGCTTGAACCTCGTTGTTCACGAGCGGCTGCGACAAAACTAAAGGAATCACTGATGACCCGATTCGCCCCGGTTCTACTTATTCTCTTGCATCTTTTCGTTGGTGCGTCTGCTTTACGCGCACAGTCCTCAGTTCCCGTTGCTCCTACGCTGCGACCGGCCAATCAACCCCTGCGCGTCGCCGGCCCGGAACAAAATGCCGCCACGCCGGATGAACCGGAAGTTGACGAGAACGATGTGGTGCGCGTCAGCACCAGTGTGATCACCGTGCCGGCGGAAGTGATGGACCGCAGTGGCCGCTACATTGCCAATTTGCGCAAGGAAGACTTTCGCATTTTCGAAAATGGAGTCGAACAAGAGCTGTCATATTTTGCTAATGTCGAACAACCATTCACGGTTGCGTTGCTGTTGGATGTTAGCGGCTCGACCCAGTCACGGTTGCAAGCGATACGCGCTGCGGCCAATGCTTTCATCAAGCGCCTGCGCCCGAATGATCGGCTTTTGATTATTTCTTTCGACGGCAAGATAAATGTATTGACTGAAGCGGTGAGTTTGACTGAGTTGCGCAGTAAGCGGTTGCGACTCGATGCTGTGAATGACGGTACGGTTCTATACGATGCCGTCGATGTAGCGCTCAATCAGAAGCTAGCCGGCGTTAAGGGCCGCAAGGCGATTGTATTGTTAACTGACGGTGTTGATGGCGGCAGCAAACGCGGCTCGCTCAAACACAACCTGAGGGATGCGGAAGAGTCGAATACCGTTATCTACACGGTGCAATACAACACACTGCCTGAGCTACCTGCTCGTCTCAGTCGCATCGTAAATCCTAAAGTGCGTTCACATATGCAGGAGAAGATGACAAAAGAGTACGCGGTCGGGTCGAATTATTTGCGCTCGCTGGCCGACAAAACTGGTGGCCGGCTTTATAGCGCCGATAATTTGTCAGATGTTCCAGCGGCCTTCAATGCAATAACTGAAGAACTCGGGCGCCAGTACAGTTTGGGTTACTACCCAAAGAGCGCCGCGCAAGCAGGCGAGACACGCGACATCAAGGTGCGCACTCGGTTACAGAACCTGATCGTGCGCGCGCGCGAAAGTTATGTGGCGACCGCGTCGCGCTAGGTTGAATATTTACTGTTTGATTCCTAGGTCCGAAGGACCGTCAGTTAGTAGCCCCGTCCGTGAGGGCGGGGGTAGATGCGAATGTTGTTTCTAAGCGCCGTAGGTGCGACACGATTTGTATCGGCCCTTCGGGCCTCTGGGCTATCGAGAGGTACAGCTCCCCGCCCTCCGCGAAGCGCCGGACCGGCTACTAACTGCTGGTCCTTCGGACCTAAAACAAGATGATGACGAAGCGTACCCACCACTTCATTACGTTGACATTGCTGAGGTGCCCACGCTAATCTGTTACCCCGTGAATCACACGGGTCCAAATCCTCAAAACAACAACAAAACAAGAGTAGTCGCAATAATCCCCGCTCGTTACGAGTCTACGCGTCTGCCCGGGAAAGCCCTGCTTGAGATTGCCGGCAAACCGATGATTTGTTTGGTTGTCGAGCGCGCGCTTGCCGCCGGCAACGTTGACCGAGCAATCGTCGCGACCGATGACCAACGCATTTTCAACGCGGTCAATTCAGCCGGTTATGAAGCCGTCATGACGCGCCGCGACCACACGAGCGGAACCGATCGCGTTGCCGAAGTCGCTGCTACTTTGGCTGATGTCGAGATCGTAGTGAACGTTCAAGGCGATGAACCATTGATTTCGGCGCGGACGATTGAAGACGCTGTGCGTGAGCTGGAAAATGATCCGCAGGCAGGTATCGTCACGACCTGGGAATCGATGGGATCCGCTGCTGACGTGTTGAATCCGGACGTTGTAAAGATCGTGATCGATGATCGGGGACGCGCGATCTATTTTTCCCGATCGCCCGTGCCTTATCCGCGCGACGCCGCGCGCAAACATGGCACGTTGGCGAACGCGCTGCAGAACGAGCCGGCGCTGTTGGCAACTTTCCGCAAGCATACCGGCCTTTACGTTTATCGCCGCGATGTGTTGCTTGAGTTCACCAATTGGCCGCAGGCGGAGTTGGAACGGCTTGAGTCGCTGGAACAATTGCGAGCATTGGCCCACGGGGTCGAAATCAAAGCCATCGAAGCATCGTCGCGATCGATTGGCGTGGATACCGCGTCAGATCTGGAACGCGTGCGTTCTATTGTTGAAGAAGAGGCTAGAAGTTCAGAGTCCAAGCTTCAGCTTGCTGCCAGGCAAGAAAGCAACCTAAAGGTTGGACTCTGAACTTCTTAAATGATGGGCAGTTTGAGGAAGAGGCCGGCAGTTTAGAGTCCAAGCTTCAGCTTGCTATCCGTGGAATGCGGCGACCTAAAGTTGTACTTTGAACTTCTTGAAATTTATGAATGATTGGATCGGGGTGGCGGTAATTGGTTCGATTGTCGTGGGCGCCATTGCGTTCCTGATTTGGTTGAGCCGGCCGTACGAGGTAACGACTGAGGAATTCGAAAAGCGCGCGGCGGAGGCGCCGAGTCTGTTAAGTGCCGGCTTCGTAGGTCTGCAAAAAATCCTGGATCCGGCAACGGCAAAAGCCGTCATAGCGCAACAGGATGTTAGGGAAGGTCGCTTTGACGCGAAACAGGCTAAGGGTGATGGACCGGATACGGGGGACGAGGAAGAAGAAGGCGGAGTCAGTAGGCAGGAGCAGTAGGCAGAAGGCAGGAAGAAAAATGTAGTTGTTTTTTCAGATCCTCTTTATCCGCGTTCATCTGCGGCAGATTATTTTTGCGGGTGCGCAATAGGCAAAGGTGAACAGTCCGCAGGGCGTAACGAAAAAGGAGTAGGAATGCCGAAATACATTTTTGTAACGGGTGGGGTGGTTTCGAGTTTGGGAAAAGGCCTGGCGGCGTCCTCGATCGGCTGCCTGTTGGAAGCGCGCGGCTTGAAAGTCGCGCTTATCAAACTCGATCCCTACATCAATGTTGACCCCGGCACCATGTCGCCGTTTCAGCATGGCGAGGTTTTTGTTACCGATGATGGCGCCGAAACCGATCTCGATCTCGGCCATTACGAGCGCTTCACTCATGCCAGTCTTTCGCAGGCGAACAATTGGACCACCGGCAGGATCTATCTTTCGGTGATCGAAAAAGAACGTCGCGGCGACTACCTTGGCAAAACGATTCAGGTGATTCCGCACGTGACGAATAGGATTAAAGAAGCGGTGCGCGCGGTCGCGGACCAGGACAATGCCGATGTAGTCATCGTCGAAATTGGGGGCACGGTCGGCGATATCGAGTCGCTGCCGTTCCTCGAAGCAATCAGGCAAATGGGCAATGAAGAAGGCGCCGGCAACACACTTTTCGTTCACGTGACGCTGGTGCCGTTCATCGCCGCAGCCGGCGAATTGAAAACAAAACCAACACAACATTCCGTCAAAGATTTACGCGAGATAGGGATCGCTCCGGACATTCTTTTGTGTAGATCGGACCGGCCGCTGTCCTACGATTTGCGTTCGAAGATTGCGCTGTTCTGTAACGTGAAAGAATCCGCCGTCATCAGCGCGCAGGACGTGGACACGATTTATGACGTGCCGTTGGCATTTCACGAGCAGGGACTCGACGAATTGATCGTGACGCAGCTCGGTCTCGGTGCACGCGCAGCACAAACCGATCTGTCCGAGTGGCGTGACCTGGTCGGAACAATCCGCCAGCCTGCGGGTGGCCACGCTTCAATCGCGATCGTCGGCAAGTATGTCGAGTTGGAAGATTCTTATAAGTCGTTGCGCGAAGCGCTGACGCACGGCGGCGTAGCAAACAAGCTGCGCGTTGATGTGAAATGGATCGAGTCGGAAGAGCTGATGGACGATGACTACGAATCGCGTCTGCGGGACTTTGACGCGATCCTGGTTCCTGGCGGCTTTGGCAAGCGCGGCATCGCCGGAATGATTCGCGCCATCACCTACGCGCGAAAAAGCGGGACCCCGTATTTTGGTATCTGTTTGGGAATGCAGACGGCGTGCATTGAGTACGCCAGAAATGTTTGTGGTCTCAAGGACGCCGACTCCACTGAATTTGATAGTGAGACGCCTTATCCCGTGATCTTTAAGCTGCGCGATTTGATCGATGTTGAGGAGTTAGGCGGCACCATGCGTTTGGGCGCGTGGCCCTGCAATCTTTCCGAGAATTCATTGGCCCGCGAGATTTATGGCAGCGATGAAATCGGCGAACGCCACCGTCATCGTTACGAGTTCAATCCGGAATTTCGCGAAAGTCTGGCTCAGGCGGGGCTGGTGTTCAGCGGTGTTTCTCCGGACGGAAAGTTCGTAGAGATTATCGAGCTTACGCGTGATGAGCATCCGTGGTTTTTGGGTTGTCAGTTTCATCCCGAGTACAAATCGAAACCGCTAAGCGCCCATCCGTTGTTTGCCTCATTCGTGCGTGCTGCTTACGAGAATCGGGTGCGCAACGAAACGTCAATGGACAAGAACGGCGAGCCGGAAATCTTGATTCCCGAGCGGGCGAATGTCACCAGCGCGGATTGAGCGGGATTTATTTGGACTGCGGCGGCTCGACGCCGCTTTTGCAGCGCGGCGGCTTGACGCCGCTATTTGGTTACCATAGCGACTTCGTCAAAGAAGACAATCGACTGATTCCTTACAGTCTAGCGGCGTCAAGCCGCCGCGCTACAAAGCGGCGTCAAGCCGCCGCAGTCCAAACCCGCTGACTTGTCCGCCCTTTTTGTGCGCGCAAGAGCTTCACAAGTAATCGCAAATCAATTAAAGAGGCAAGCATTCGGTAATGTAATCAAACACTATTAGTTTTGGCATAAATTCTCACGTGCATGTCGATAAACTGGCGCTCTGAGTGCATCTCATCTTGTTTTGCGAGATAATCCCCCCGCTTCTCCCCACGATCGAGTTCATATGCTTCAATGCCCCACATGCGGACGGCGCTACTCCCCGGACTTTGAATTCTGTCCCGAGGACCAGTCGCCACTTCAAGCCGACGCGACCAATGCTGGCTCGTCGCTTCCCACCGATCCATTGCTCGGTCACACACTCGACGCCAAATACCGTCTGGAAGCGCAACTGGGAATCGGCGGCATGGGCACGGTTTATCGCGCACGCCATTTGCTAATCGATCGACCCGTCGCTATAAAAGTTTTGAACCCGCGTTTTGTTGAAGACGAAGCTGCGCGCACACGCTTTCAACGAGAAGCGCGTGCCGCAGGCAGGCTGCAACACACCAACGCGGTCACCGTCACAGACTTTGGCCAAACGCAGGATGGCTATGTCTACATCGTGATGGAGTTGCTCGAGGGACGTACCTTGCGCGACATCCTTGCGAAAGAAGCTCCTTTAGACGCGGCGCGGTCGGTCTCGATAATGCTGCAAGTCGCGGCAGCCGTGGCCGCGGCTCACGAAGCCGGCATCATTCATCGCGATCTCAAACCCGCTAATATTTTTATCGTGCAACGAGCCGAAGTGCCGTCCGTGGTTAAAGTCCTTGATTTCGGAATTGCCAAACTGGCCGCGGAATCACTTGAAGAGGATGACATCAAATCGTTGACTCAGGTCGGCGCGATGATCGGCACGCCGCGTTACATGTCGCCCGAACAATGTGATGGCGCTGAACTGACGCCGGCGGCGGATGTCTACAGCCTGGGCGTAATTCTTTATGAAATGCTAACCGGCGCGGTGCCCTTTAGCGGTTCCACACCGTTGGCGATTGCGATGAAGCACACTTCGGAGTTGCCGCGGAGTCCGCGTGAATTTGTCTCGTCGATTCCGCCGGCTTTGGAAGTCGTCGTCTTGCATGCGCTCGAAAAGCGACCGGGGGCACGTCCCGCGAACGCAGCGGAGTTTCGCCAGGAATTATTTGCAACCGCAGAACGGCTGGGACTGGAACATGCCGCTATCGCCAGTTCGCCAAACATTGAAGCGTTACGCAGCGTCGGCACCGAGTCGCCATCGGGACGGCTGGTTATAGATATTTCCAAGCTGCGAGAGAGTCGTGCGGCAAGCACCGATGCATCCGAAGTTACTATTGTCAGTCCCTCCGTGATGGCGGCCGCCGGGTTACCAGCCGCGGTTAGAGACGAAGCGGCCCCGTCGAACAATCAATCTTTTTCGCGCCTGTCAGTTTCATTTAATAATCGATCGGCGAAGAAGTTCCTGTTGATTGCAGCAGCGATTGCAATCGTGCTTGCGCTGGCTTTGGCGCTGGTCGCCATCAGATCCAACAGTTCCGTTCCGGAAGCGGCTGCGGCGCCGAGTCCCAGCGTTAGTCCCACGCCGGAACCGTCAACATCGCCCGTGCCTTCGCCGTCACCTTCGACGAGGCGCGAAAACCGAAAGCCTGCGAACGAAAACACCAATCGGCCGAAAGGCAGTTCCGTTCTCAAAAGATTCAAGAAGATATTTAAGAACCCATTCTAGGCAGATTCGCCCCGTATGGCTGAAGACAATCACGTAAAACCTTTCCAGGTCGGTAACACAACCTTTGGTGATGGACGACTGACGATCATTGCTGGTCCATGTGTGATCGAATCGCGAGAACACGCCCTGATGATGGCGCGCGAATGTTCGGTACGTGCGCAAAAGGCCGGATTGGATTTCGTTTACAAGTCTTCGTTCGATAAAGCGAATCGTTCATCAGTCAAAAGTTTTCGTGGACTGGGAATGGACGCCGGCCTCGAGGTGCTCCAGGAAGTTAAGAAAGAGTTCGGCGTTCCGGTGCTGACCGATATTCACGAGGTGTCGCAGGTGGCGCCGGTTGCGGAGGTGGCTGACGTGCTTCAGATTCCGGCTTTTCTTTCGCGGCAAACGGATCTCGTTCTGGCAGCAGCGCGTTCAGGTCGTGCCGTGAATATCAAGAAGGGACAATTTCTTGCGCCGCATGATGCGCGGAACATTGTCGATAAGGCGCGCGCCGTTGGTTGTGAAAAATTGATGCTGACTGAGCGCGGCGTCAGTTTTGGCTACAATAACCTGGTGGTAGACATGCGGTCGTTTCCCATCATGCGAGAATTTGGCGTGCCGGTGGTTTTCGATGTCACCCACTCGCTGCAACTTCCAGGCGGTTTGGGACATGCAACGGGCGGGCAATCCGAATACATCGAACCGCTCGCACGCGCCGGCGTTGCTTGTGGCGTCGATGCAGTTTTCATGGAAGTGCACGAGTGTCCCGAGCGGGCGCCTTCGGATGGACCAAACGCGTTGCCGCTCGAGCGGATGGAGTCGTTACTGTTCGTCTTGCGCGACATTCACCAGCTTGTGCGAAACTGAGGATCGTACGTTTCAACACCGCCAGAACCCGAGGATCACTTTAACCACATCTTTCCTATGCAGAGAACTGTCGCATACTTTCTAACAATCGCTTTCCTGTTGGTGTTTTCTTCCGCCGCTGCCGCGCAGGAAGAAGCAAGAGCGGCCTGGCAGATAACCAGGTTTGATATCACCGCAAACCCGCAGCTTGCGCAACGCGTGCTGGCGGCAACGGCGGTGCTGAATGCGACCAATGTTGGCCGCGGTACGGGTTCGTCATTTACTTTTCGGATTAATGCAAAGGCGTCGATCAAAAGTGTGACCGTCGGCGGCGCTAACGCTAACTTCCGAAACGTCAACGAGAGTTACGGCAACCTGCAAAGAGTCACCGTGACGTTGCCTGCGACAGTTGCACCAGACGCAGCGCTCGTCTTGAATATCAGTTACACCTTGCCCGTCGAGAGCAACACCGGCCTGGCTGCAATCTCTTCAACGGGGTCTCAATTTCTGCCGATGTCGTCCTGGTATCCCGCGCCGAGCACGCCGTACACCGCTAAGGGCGCCGACACTGCGCCGGTGCGGGTGGTTGTCAACGGCACCGGCGTGATCAGTTCAGGTGTTCAAAAAAGCGATGTCGCCGGAGCAGTGGTTTATGAAAACGCGCTCAATGGGCAGCCGTTCTTTCTACAAGGCGATTGGGAAAAAGTAGATGGAAGCGGAGACAACAAAAATATCTCGGCCTTTGTAACGCGTGGCTCACCGGTCGACGATAGGAAACATGCGGAAACACTAATCGCGTTGGCCGGCAGCGCGCGTGCCTTTTACGCTGCTTTGCTGGGCGCGGCGACAGAAACGCCCATCCGGCTGGTCTCGGTGCGGCGCGGTGCAGGTTTTGACGATAGCGGTACCGTGCTGTTGGAACCCGGGGCTTTCCGCCGCTCGCAGGTTGATTCGACGACAGCTCTATTGATTTCTGAAGCTATGGCGCGTCTTTGGATCGGGGCGCAGACGCCGGTCCGCGCGGAAGGCGGCGCAGTGTTGCGCGAAGGTCTGGTCCGTTTTCTGGCGACCCAATTCGTCGAAAAACAATTTGGACGCAGCGCCGCTGACGCGGAACGCATACATGAGCGGTTGGCTTACAGCGCCGTCGTGTTGCGAGAAGCGCCACTCTCAAAAGTAACAGCACTCGATCCAACCTATTTCAGCACCGTGCCCAACAAGGGCGCGATGGTCTGGCGGCTGATTGAACGGCGGGTGGGCCACGACGTCTTTATCGGCATCATTCGGGAAATGCTTGCGTCGAGCAAGATTAATGGGCTGACATTGGCAGCCGTTCGAAATGCACTAAACCAACGTGGCGGCGACGCCATGAAAACGTTGTTGGACCACCTGCTGGATCAAGCAACTGACGTAGATTTGTTGATTGGTTTGCCGCAGCAGCGAGGCAATGAATCAGTGTCGGCGTTGCGCAACCTCGGAAGCATTGACGTTCTTACGACAGCCCGAGCTACTACTGCCGCAGGCGAACAAATTTCTGTCGACGTCACCGTGCCGGCGCGAAACTTCGGTGAAGCGGTGTTCAAGACTTCGGCGCGCATTACACGCGTTGAGATCGACCCGGAAAAACTCTACCCGCAACTGGATTATTCAAATGACACGATGCCGCGCGCGCCGGACCTTCGTGACGCTTTGGCTGAAGCGACGCGCCTGTTAGGCACTCAGGATTTTGTCAAAGCCGAGGCCACCGCCCGGGCGATTCTCGTAGACACACCACAAGTTCAGGAGGCAAGTGTCGTCCTGGGCCGAGCTCTGCTGGGGCAGAACCGCGTAGATGAAGCGGAAAAGTTATTCCGTTCTCTGCTCGCACTGTCGCTGCCGACGCCCGCGGCGATTGCCTGGGCCAACATCGGCCTCGGCGAAATAAGTTTGAAGAAAGGCCAGGCGGCGGAAGCAGCTGCTCGTTTCAATGATGCGGTGCGGGCGGACGCGGAATACGCTTCGTCGCTGGCGGCGCGCAGCGGACGCATCAGAGCTGAGACGGCGGGAAACCTGATACAGATCGACCCCGCCATCCGAAATTTCATCGGACAGTTGGACCAGGCGATTGCCAGCGGCAAGAAAGTGGAGTTGGAACCGCGCGTAGTGTCAGGCGAATTGGTCAGATTTATTAGTGGCGTGGTGGGTACTCAACCTGAATTCTGGCGCACCAAAATTTTGCGCACGGAACAATGGGATGCGGATTTGTTTGCCGCTGATGTTAGCCTCGAGACCAAGGAGTTGGGGAAAGAACAATCAGGTACGGCGCTCTACATTCTGTCGCGCAACAATGGGAGCTGGAAACTTGTTGGGATTGATTTGTTTGAGGTGAGGTAGGACAGACATTCCTGTCTGTCCGTTTGTTTTTCAGGGGCGTTGAAGAATTAACCATTTACCATTTACCATTTTCCATTTCTCATTTGCCATTTGAGTCTACTTAAGAAAACGGCCGAGTGGAAAAAGGATTTTGGCCGAGCTTGGTCGGGACATCCGAAAACCGAATGTGAAACGAATGGACCGGCAGGGAATTTCAGAAATGGAAAATGAAAAATGGGAAATGGTAAATGGAAAATCGTCCTAATCTGATCAGTTTCGGTAACACAACTTAAAATGGTTGATCTAGCCACAATCGAGCGCCGCGCATCACACATCAAACTCCTCCTACTGGATTGCGACGGTGTGCTTACCGACGGGCGGCTTTGGCTGCTGCAAGACGGCGACGAGCACAAGGCGTTCAATACAAAGGATGGTCTGGGGCTTGAACTGCTGCGCCGTGCCGGGCTGCGCGCCGGCGTTATTACCGGCCGAACTTCAACCGCATTGGCCCGGCGTGCCCAGGAATTAGGAATTGAGTTTCTGCGCCAGGGCAACGAACAAAAGATAGCCGCGTTCGAGGAAGTTTTGCGTTCAGCCGGAGTCGAGGAAGATGAGGTTGCCTTTGTTGGCGACGACTTGAGCGATATTCCCTTAATGCGTCGGTCGGAATTCGCGGTTGCCGTTGCTGATGCAGTCGCCGAGACACGTGCTGCGGCACATTATGTCACGCAGGCGAAAGGCGGCCGCGGCGCGGTGCGGGAAGTCATCGAAATCATTCTAAAGTCGCAAGGCCGCTGGAACGATTTAGTTGAAGACTACTTGAAATAGCGAAGACGGAGGCACTGTCGCGTGCTGGCGTGTCCGTCAAGATTTACCATTTACCATTTAACTTAGCTATAAACATCTCGCTCCAACTGGAGCGAAAGCCAATTCCACCCTTGTACTTCAGTTGAACCCACCAAATAAGAATCTTTGCACTTCCAATCTGAATCCGCGAATGACAAATGGAAAATAGTAAACGGAAAATCTGCTCTGGTCGGTGTGGTCGTTGACACCGGCCTGAGCGTTCACTAATCTTTCGCCGGAAGGGGTGGTTATCACTCCTAGTTGAAAAGAAGCTCACAAGCGGGCGTAGCTCAATGGTAGAGCGCCAGCTTCCCAAGCTGGATGTTGCGAGTTCGATCCTCGTCGCCCGCTCCAAATTTCCTCAGTAAAATCGCAAAGTCTGATCGTTTAGCGAGTCGAAAACACGACCCGTCCCGCAAGTCGATTTCAAAACGGTGACGCCTTAATGTGAGAGTCAATCGTGTCTTTACCTCTAACGCCAATGATCTTGCGACCTTCGACGATGATCGTTGGGACCGGGCCCGGCGAACCGGAAGTGCTTAGGGTCTCTAGCAGCATCCCTCCAGCGTCAGCCTCTCCTTTCCCTACGCGTGACGAATATTTCGACATAGTGCCCTCCTTCGATGGTCTTCGCCTCTTCCTCTCATCTTCAGTTCAAAGGCGGCCTGTGAAGAGTAGAGGCATTACAGAGAAGTTTCAATCCGCCACCCGTTTTGTCTTCAATTCAACATAAAGCGTTGTCACCAATTACCTCACACTTCAGCCTTGGAAGAAAACACACAGCCCCAGCCGACGGCCGAAACGGATTGGCGAGGTAAAGAGCGAAGGTTGACTTATCTGATCCGTAAATACTTGTGATAGCATAAGAAAAGAATCATCTCGCTCTTGGTCTAGAAGGAGGTCGCTTACGATGGAATGGATTCCTACCTCGTCCTCCGAATCGTCTGCAGCCGCGCCGCTCGCAAACACGGACAACGCGTTTAAAGAGACCCTAGCTTCGGCGGCCGTCCAGGATACGCGGGTTTCGAATCAAGAGATTTCGGTAACACTTGCCGGTAGTCTAAATATTGGAGCTATCTTCACCGGCGCTGTCTCAGCTAACGAGGTTGGCTACTGGCTGGATGCCATGGCGTACTCGGATCGATACGAAGAAACGCCCGCTGCCAACGGGCTAGTGCTTGCCAACCGTTTTGGCTTTGGATTGCGGGTAATGTTCCGCGTACGGAAGCTAAACCCCAAGGCGAATTTGAACTACGGCCTGCTCGGCGCTGCAATTGACGCAGGCTTTGCTGAAGCGAGTTACGAAATTGACGCGATTGGCTTTGGCACGCATGCCGCAGAGGCGCTGGCTATGATCCTTGAGGGGGTCGGAGCATATGGGCCAGCCTTGAATAGCGATACGTTCTACAAACTCAATACGTCGATAACGAAGAACCTGGTCGCTTATATAAAGACCAACCTCAAATCCCTGCAGCCCACGCGCGTCGCCACGCTCCTTCGCAGTGCGTTGGACGAAGATTCGCTCCAGATGTCCCACGCCATACTGTTCGCCATGCGACAAATCAAAGACGGAAAAAGGCTGATTGACGCTTTGGCAGCCGCCGGCGACATGAATCCCATCGCCATACGGTTGGCCTTCGCAAATGTGATGGGCGATGTTTCAGATACTACCAAGCCGACAAAAGCCGACAGTAAAACAGCCGGTGAATGGTTAGCTGACGAATAGGTGCAAAACTATGAACTGGATCCCTATCAATTCACTCATCACAGACGACGGTGATCTCGTTAGCTTGGCTTCGCTGCGTGGCACTTTGCGCGCTCAGCCAATTCAACTTGATGAGGGCACGGCTATCGGAGACGTCAGAGTTTCGAGCCAGACTCTCTCTATTTCGGTCGCCGGGAAATTAGGGGTTGGCAGTATCTTCGCCGCGTCAGTTCAAGGCAACGAATTCGGTTTCTGGCTCGACGCGATGGCTTCCGCTGATTCGGCGCCTGTCTCCAAACCCGAGAGCGTTGTCAGCCAGACGCGCTGGGGTTATGGGTTGCGCATTCTGTTTCGTGCGCGGCAATTGGACACAAGCGTCAAATTAAATCTCGCAATTCTAGGGGCGGCGGTGGAATTAGGTTTGGCGTCCGCCTCGTATGAAGTCCAAACAATAGGCCTAGGACCGATGGCTCTGGGCGCGATTCTGGACGGCATCTCACAGTTTGGAACATTGCGGGGCGATACCTATCATGACCTCAATACCACCGTTATCGGTAACATCAGCAAGCTCATCAAGGATCACGCCGCCGAATTTGTGCCGCGGCCAATCGCTGTGCAATTGAGAATTCCGGTCGAACAAGATCCTATCCCTAAAGCTCACACTGAAGTATTCGCTATGCGCCGAGTTCGAGAAGGTCTCTCAATAAAGGACGCTGTGGCCCGCGCAGGTGGCAAATACGATGAGAACGTCATTCGGGCCGTCTACCGAAAGATCGCCCCAGGGCTGCAGGACACCAAGCCTCCGTCGGAATCGGCAAAGGATAAGGCTAAACAGTGGCTAGGTTAGTTGGATTGGTAAGTAAACAAACTGACAAAAGAAATTCTTGTTGCGGCTTCCTAACTTTACATACGATGGTCGCTATCCTTATTACCTCGCGCCCAAGTTAAATGTTTCAGCGGTTTCAGCGGTAGGCAATAGTGAAGACTACTTCCCGGTATTCTCCGGTAGTGGCAGATTATGCGAACTGGTGTCGCTGATGGACGATGGCGTAGACAAAATGAATCGCCGGAACAACGTAAGATAAACTGAGCGTGTGGCTGATAGATGCGGCAACGCCAAACCGGTCCGGCTAGAAGCCGTACTTAAGTCGATCCCTTTGAGCTTTGAGTATTCGTGGACGCGAAGTGAGATTTGAGATGAAGAAATACTTGGTCGGGAGTGGTTTGATAATGTTTTTGGCAGGCATTCTGTGCCTTTCAGCCATTGCTCAAGTATTACCGAAGAAGGGCGCTCCGCCACAACGTATCTATGGTCTGACGATCGAGAATCTGCCAGATCTAGATGTAAACGCGTTTCAGCAGGTGTTTGACACTTCTGTACCCATAACGCTCCGAATTGTCTTTCAACCGCAAACGCTACCAACTGATTATGAAGGAAAATTAAGAACTCTTCACAGCCTCACCAAAAATGGAACTAGAAGATTCTATCTGATGGGTTTGCTTTTCGACTCACAGGCTCTCAAAGAATACAAACTAGCGGGAGCCAACGATCCGATGATTGATTGTGAAAGACTAATACCCAAAGACATCGAGAAGAAAGATGTGATGAATTACAATCAACGGGCAAAGTGTTTTATTGATCATTTCAAAGATAACAAAGACTATATCGACGCATGGGAAGTGGGAAATGAAGTTAACGGCGAATGGGCGGATGAGAGTTATAACGACCATACGAAGAAGTTTGAACTCTTCGCAGGTGAATACGAGACAACACTCAAAAAAATAGATGTTGTTATTGATCTGGTTCCCAACTCAAAACCGCTTGTCTTAACCGTTACTTATCAGCCGAATTGTGGGGAGTGGAAGCACAACGCGATGGGCGAGTGGATTAAACATTTTAGCCAGACAACAATCGATAAAATAGATTACGTTTTGATTAGTTATTACGAAGACAAATGCAGATACAAGGTTCTCGATGAACATGAGATCGACGCCTTGGTGATTAAACCTTTGCGAGAGGTCTTTAAGAACCAGTTTATCGGAATCGGCGAGATTGGCTACTCGGCAGGCAAGGGTGAGAATTCAAAAGAATGTTCCGACAATAAGAATTGTTATTGTAGTATTCAGAAGACGTATTGTGATGAAAACACGAGTACTAGTGGAAGGGGGCCTAAAGTCATTTGCAGAAAATCAAAAATCTCACAGATGCAGAGGTATTACGGAATGAAGTGGGACGACCCATTGTACGTGGGAGGCGGCTTCTGGTGGAACGCCGATAAGGATTACACAGTACCTGATTTTGTCTTTGCGCTAAAAAGCCAATTCCAATGTTTGTTGGACAAAAGTCAGTGCGTGACAACACCATTGGATTGTCATTAAGGAAAACTTACGAGCCGTGGTGGCGCTGACACACTTTCTCAGCAGTCTTGTAAGTATTGAAAATAAAGGAGCGAAAGTTTTGATTCCCAAGCTGGATGTTGCGAGTTCGATCCTCGTCGCCCGCTCCAGATTTGCTCCAAATTGGCTGCGAAAACTCAGCGTTTCGTGATTGGGTGTTGGAGATAAGTTATGCCAACTCTTTTGTTGCTGCCCTTACTGCTGCTGTTGCTGGCACTGCCTCAAAATCCGACGCCGCCCAAGGAACCCGTCAGCGCTAATGGTACCCCGGTGATAGCGGTGGTTAGTTTCAAATGGTCTCGGATACGGAAGACAATCAAAGGTGAAGCGGAAGGAGTTACGCCGGCTCGCGAAATGATTGCCGACAATAAAACCTATCAGCGAAACGCTCGCGTCAATCAGCCGGTGGGACAACGCGATCCTAACGAGGACACCATCGACGGCCGCAGCGCCGCGATCGAAAAGATCGTACAAGAGTCACGCACGCCGCCGCCTAAATCCCTGGACACCTTTTCATACGAAGCGAAGATCCAAAACGGCAGCAAGAAAACGATTGATGTTGTTTTTTGGGAGTACCAATTTATCGACCAGGCAAATCCGTCGAGCCCAACACGTCGCCAGTTTCTTTGTGGCGCCGGAATAAAACCCGGTAAAGAGAAAGATCTGCAGGCATCAAGTTTGTCTGGACCAAGCGACGTGGTCAGCGTGAACACGTTGGCCAGCGGCTCCGGCAAACGCTTCCTCGAGCTGGTGCTGATCAATCGGGTGGAATACGCCGATGGTTCTATCTGGGAGCGTAAGGGCTGGAAATTTTCGGAAATTAGCGTCGCGCTGAAACATGCGCTGGCAACGCCATGGACCGAGATGTGCCGGGCGTTGTGAATTTCATTAACCTGTCAATCCTTTTGTGCGCCCAATCACATTTGGTATTCAAAACGGGCCACGTCTGACTCTCCCAGAATCACGGTGTCGCCGGAGTTCAACGATGCTTCGGTTACGCGATCGGACCTGGGGTCGTTAATGAACGTGCCGTTGCGAGACTCCTGATCGACGATCTTCACCAATCCGTCGCGCACTCCGATCCAGAGATGACGTTTGGAAATACGCGGATCGGCCACTACGATCTGCGACAGACTCGGCTCGCGACCGATGTACGCGCCTTCCGGCTTAACCTCGAATTCCTGTCCCGCTAAAACACCTGACGTGAACTTAATAATTCCGTAGCTGATTGTGACTGTCTTCTCACGCGTGATCGCGACGGTGCGTGACGGATCGAAATCCAGCGCACCGGAATCCGGGGCCGACTGATCAGCACTGGCTTCGAGCGCGTTGGGTTCAGCTGGAGTTACAACTGGCTCGAACTCGGCTGGCGCAGAGTCAAAAGCAGGTAATGCAGAGTCAAACGCAGCCGGCGCGGATTCAAGAGCCGGTGTCTCTGCCATCACATCGGCTGGCGCAATTTCCGGCGCCGGCGATGCAACGACATCAAACGCTGGCGCGCTGGACGAAGCCGCGGCGAGCGCGGCCTTTTTTCGTTTACGGGAAACGAAAAAGATCGCCAAACCGACCCCGACGATCACGACGACAAAAAACAGCAGCAGTAAAACAACGCCAATAATGATCCAAATCGTCGGAACAGAATCCATCTTAGTAAGCTCCTTGGAATAATAGTCAGTTAGATATTCGGTGCTAGTGGCTGGAATATTAGCCTAAAAACAACTGAATCGGTTGAAAATTCTGTCTGGCGAGCATGCTGCCGTTCAGGTATTAGCGTAACTAACCTCGTGCGAAACCTTCTCGTTAGCACCACTACTCGGCGGCTTTGCCGCATTCCGTGCGGAAAGGCTCCGCCTTTCCGTTGGTACCTTATTTTTATTGAGGCTATGCCTCCGACGGAGGCATAGCCTCATCGATACTGAGGTGTGCCGGAAAGGCAGAGCCTTTCCGCACGGGACGCGGCAAAGCCGCACCACGTAATTGTTTCAGTGCTGGACCACATACGTTTCGATACATACTGGTCCATCGCGGCCTACGGCGAAAGAAAAGTCTATCCCTTACTGTAACTGAACGAATCCGCCGGGCGCGCGTATGTTTTTGCCGCCAACTTTCCACCCTTTTTCGTTTGATTTCGGAAATTTGAGAATCGGCGGGACGGCTTCGTCCGCGCGTGCCATGGTATACTTGCTTTATCAAGTTTTTTGATTGCCGGACTTGTTATGGCCGACTCGACCCGTTTCACCGTTATCTGTCCCTGCTGCGAAGCGACGCTGGGCGTTGACTCGCAAACCGGCGCGTTGATTTCGCACGAAGAGAAGAGCAAGCCCTTGGCTTCATTCGACGAGATGGTCAAAGGACTCGACAAGCAGAAGCAGGTGCGCGAACAAATATTTGCCCAGGAACTGAATTCGATGAAGGATCGCGATCGGATTCTTGAGGAAAAGTTTCAGGAGGCGATGAAGCGCGCTGAGAAAGACAAAGACAAGCCATACCGAAACCCCCTCGATTTCGATTAAGACTGGCTGAGCGTGAAGAAGTTCAGAGTACAACCTTCAGGTTGCTCTTGCGCTGGAAAGAATCAAGCTAAAGCTTGTACTCTGTTTTTGCTTCTCTCCCATGGATTGAAACCCCCGCCCGATGCGCTGCGTATTTAGCAACAGCGACCATAGATTGATCAATGAATCCCCGAAGCATTCCCCGAGTCCATATTTCTGGAGCCTAACTTGATGAAGCAGCAAGAATTTGTACGTGCGTTTATGCTCGTCGCGATCTTTGTGATCGGGCTTGCCGGTTCGGAAGGGTTGCGGGCGCAGGGATCCCTCCCGAAAATTGCCTTTCGGG
Organism: Pyrinomonadaceae bacterium; assembly: GCA_030841085.1. Lineage (GTDB taxonomy): Bacteria > Acidobacteriota > Blastocatellia > Pyrinomonadales > Pyrinomonadaceae > PSRF01. The sequence continues at coordinate 135,209 of JAVEDP010000024.1, read as the reverse complement.
ATCGAAACCTCGCAAACGGAATGCGCGTCTTGAGCGCCGTGGACCATTCCAGCCCCACGGTATCAATTCAGGTTTGGTATCACGTCGGCTCAAAAGACGATCCAGCGGGCCGCAGCGGTTTCGCGCATCTTTTCGAACACATTATGTTCAAAGCGACGAAGAATATGAAGTCCGAAATGATGGACCGGCTCACCGAGGATGTGGGTGGCTACAATAACGCGTTCACGAATCCCGACGTCACCGTTTACTACGAAGTTGTGCCTTCGAACTATCTCGAGACCTTGTTGTGGGCCGAAGCTGATCGTCTTTCAGGTTTGACCGTTGACGAGCCGAACTTCAAATCCGAGCGCAGCGTTGTCGAGGAAGAGTACCGGCAAAGTTATTTGGCGCCGCCTTATGGCATGCTCGACTATCTGATCGAGCAACAATCGTTCATTGCGCATCCTTACAAGCGACCGACGATCGGCAGTATTGAAGACCTCGATGCTGCCTCGCTGGAAAACGTGCGCGCATTTCACTCGACCTTCTATCGTCCTGACAATGCCACGCTGGTAGTCGCCGGCGATTTCGATCCGAAACAACTCGACGCCTGGGTGGACAAATATTTGACGCCGATTGCCAAACCCGGCATTGCGCTGCCGCGTGTTAACACCAAAGAACCGGAACGAACTGCGGAGCGCCGCATAACTCATTACGCTGCGAATGTGCCTTTGCCGGCAATAGCGTTGACTTACCTGACGCCACCGCAAAAGAGTCCCGACTCGGCGGCCTTGCGCGTAGCCGCCACAATCCTGGCGCAAGGTGAATCTTCGCGGCTCTACCAATCGCTGATCTACGATCAGCAAGTGGCACAAAGCGCCGACGCGACGCCTGACCTGCGCGAAGATGCCAGCGTCTTTTATTTCAACGTGGTGCTCGCGAGTGGCAAGAAGCCTGAAGAAGGCGAGCGCGCATTACTGGCTGAGATCGCGAAAATGCAGAACGCCGCAGTGACTGCCGCTGAACTCGACAAGGCAAAGAACCAACTGGTGACGAACGAACTGCGACAGCGTGAGACGAGCAATGGCAAAGCATTCGCGCTTGGCGAAGCGGCCGTGTTGCTCGGCGATCCGAATCGAGTCAATACCGATTTGGCGCGACTGCAGGCTGTGACCGCAGCCGACGTTCAGCGGGTTATGAAGAAATATTTCACGGCGGCGAACCGGCTGGTCATTTACTACTTACCTAAGGCTGACCAAACAACAGGTGCTAGTGCTCAACCCTCGACTGCCGATTCGTCATTAACGGCAGAGGCACCCCAGGCCGTATTCGAAGCTAGTGATAAACGCTCACTGCCACCCGAAGTTAAAGATACTGGCTTAACGTCCTCGGGGCTTCCGAAGGACGCAAACGGCAAACCACTTGCAGGCGTTGTGAACGTGGAGATCTTAGTCGACGAAAAGGGGTACGTGATCAAGGCGAAAGCAACGAGTGGGCATCGGCTGTTGCGAGAAGTTGCGGAAAAGGCGGCCATGCAAGCGAGATTTGCTCCGACCATACAGAATGGAACTCCAGTCAAGGTCAAGGGAGTCATAACGTACAACTTCAAGGCTGACAAAGAGGTGAAGAACAATGCGCAGTAATCCATCACGTTTTTTTGCACGACTTTTTATTAGTTGTGCCGTGTCAGCAACGTGCGCTTTTGCGGGTAAAGCGCAAGCTCCTCAGGCCACGCCGCCACCACCGGCCGTCCCACGCTCGGCGACGTTTCCAAAACCCGTCGAGAAAACGCTGGCGAACGGTCTGCGCGTGATTGTGGTTGAGCGCAAAGGCAGTCCGTTGGTTGCCGCTCAATTGCTGATCAAAAACGGCGGTGAAGTTGATCCGCGGGAGTTAGCCGGCCTCAGCAACATGACCGCCAGCCTTTTGACTAAGGGCACCGAAAAACGAAGCGCGACTCAGATCGCCGAAGCGATCGAAGCGCTGGGCGGCTCGCTTGATGCTTCAGCGCGTTGGGACTCTGCGCGCGTTGGCATGAATGTAATGTCGTCAAAGCTTGGACCGGCGCTCGAAATTCTTTCCGATGTGGTGCGGCGGCCGACTTTCAAAGAAGACGAGGTCGAACGTCTGCGCCAACAAACGCTGGATGACCTGACGGTGGAGCTGGGCCAGCCCGGTTCTATTGCGCGTTACGTTGCGGCGCGTGTCGTCTTTGGTGATGCGCCGTACGGCCAACCGCTTGCCGGCACGCCGCAGTCGATTGCCAACATCCATCGCCAGGACATCGTCACTTATCACGGCCGCTTTTATCGTCCCGATAATGCCATTCTCGTTTTGGGTGGCGATCTGAAGGCAGCCAACGCATTCAAACTTGCGCAGCAGTATTTTGGCGACTGGGCCAAACCGAGCACTGCGATGCCGGTGTTGCCGGCCGGCAAGCTGCCTGCATCAGCGAGCCCGCGCGTCGTAGTTATTGATAAACCGGACGCGGGCCAGGCTGCGGTGTTGTTGGCCCGCACCGGAATTCAGCGCAAGGACCCCGCTTATTACCAGGGCCTGGTTGCCAACTCGATGTTGAGCGGATACTCCGGTCGCCTGAATCAGGAAATCAGGATCAAGCGCGGACTAAGTTACGGCGCGGCTAGCACGTTGGATACGCGACGCGAAGTTGGGCCATTCCTGGCTTCAGCGCAAACCAAAAATCAATCAGCCGCAGAAGTCGCTGCACTTCTGTTGTCCGAAATCGATCGCTTGTCATCGGCTGCCGTTCCCGACCTGGAACTAACGCCGCGCAAGGCAGTGGTCGTGGGAAACTTTGCGCGCAACCTGGAAACTGCCGCTGGGCTCGTTGCGCAGGTATCGTCCCTCGCGCTCTATGGAATCAGTTTTGACGAGATAAACCGTTACATCACAAACGTGCAGGGGATCACTGCGAGCGATGTGCAAAAGTTTGCGGGCAGTCATCTTGCCGCCAGTAATGCCAGCATCATTGTGGTAGGGAACGCCAAAGAATTTCTGCCGGCGCTGCGCAAACAGTTTCCCCATGTGGAAGTGATTCCGGTGGCGGAAATGGATTTGAACTCCGCATTGCTGCGAATAAAGCAGCCGAGTAAATAATTAGTGGCATAGACTTTAGTCTGTGCCTTCGTGGAATGACACAGAACTGAAGTCTTGTCACAAATCTCAGTGGTGCAGATTTAGTCTGCGGGTTGGTACGCGACACAGACTAAAGTCTATGCCACTATAGTTCCTCCCAAGATGCATCCTGATCTCCGCACATTTCTCGACCTCCTCTCACGCGAAAACGAAATTACAACGATCGAAGCGGAAGTTGACCCTTATCTCGAGGTCGCGGAGATTCACCGTCGCGTGATCGAGGGTGGCGGACCGGCGCTTTTATTCAAACGCGTGAAGGGAAGCCGCTACCCGGTTGTTACGAACCTTTTCGGCACCGCGCGGCGCATTGAACTTGCCTTTGGTCCAAAACCGGAAAAGCTGGTGCGCGAGTTGGCCCACGTTGCGGAATCGTTGTTGCCGCCGCGCCCTTTCGAATTGTGGCAGCACCGCTCGCTGGCATTTGAACTGCTGCGATTAGGAACGAAGAACACGCAGCGCGCGCCTGTCAAACAGGTTCTGGATCAACCGGCTCGACTCAACGAGTTGCCGGTGTTGACGACCTGGGATGAAGACGGTGGTCCATTCATCACCTTGCCTCTTGTTTACACCGAAAATCCGCTGACGAAGAAACACAATCTGGGCATATATCGCCTGCAGGTTTACGACGCGAAGTCCACTGGTTTGCATTGGCAGATTCAGAAGGGCGGCGGGTTTCATTACCACGAAGCGGAAAAGTTGAATCAGCCGCTGCCGGTTACGGTATTTCTCGGCGGCCCACCGGCGTTGATCCTCGCGGCCATCGCGCCGCTGCCTGAAGATGTTCCGGAGCTCGTGCTCGCCTCTTTATTGGCGGGTGAAAAGTTGAAGCTGACACAAAACCCGCTCGGCCCGCATCGTTTAGCCGCCGCAGCCGAGTTTGCGCTGGTGGGTAAAGCGCAACCTCACCTGAGACGCGCTGAAGGTCCATTCGGCGATCATTATGGTTACTACTCGCTGCAACATGACTATCCGGTGTTTGAAGTTGACGCGGTCTTTCATCGGCGCGATGCAATTTATCCGGCAACGGTAGTTGGCAAGCCGCGCCAGGAAGATTTTTTCATCGGCGATTATCTGCAGAGTTTGTTGTCGCCGTTGTTTCCGTTGGTGATGCCGGGCGTTCGCGATCTGTGGACCTACGGCGAGACGGGGTTTCATTCGTTGTGTGCTGCGGTCGTGCGCGAACGTTACGGTCGCGAAGCGCTTGTTTCAGCTTTCCGAATTCTGGGCGAGGGTCAGCTTTCGTTAACCAAGTTTCTACTGCTCACCGACACGCCGCAGGATCTGCACGACTTCCCGCGCTTGCTGGAACATTTGCTGGCGCGGTTTAACCCGGCGACGGATTTGTTCATCTTTTCAAACGTGTCGATGGATACGCTCGACTACACCAGCGGCAAAGTGAACGAAGGCAGTAAAGCGGTGATGCTGGGTTTGGGTGAAGCGAAGCGCGAGTTGCCGCGCGAATTTCGCGGCCAGTTGCCGCGCGGTGTAACCGCGGCTGAAGTATTTTGCGGGGGCTGTCTGGTGGTCGCTGGGTTGTCTTACGCCGAAGATGCGGAGCAGGCGGCGCGGCTTGCGAAAGAAGATTGGTTACGGGATTGGCCTTTAGTCATTCTTCACGACGATGCAAAGGTGGCGCGCTCGACTTCTGATTTTCTGTGGTCCACCTGGACGCGCTTTGAACCAGCGAGTGACATTTATGCCGCCGAGACTGAAGTCGTGCGCCATCAACTGTCGTACACAGGTCCAATCGTTATTGACGCGCGCACCAAGCCCGGCTTTCCGAAAGAGTTGGTTGTGCGTGATGACATCTCGGCGTTGGTCGATCGCCGCTGGCGCGAATATTTTCCGCGTGAGATGTAGCGCAAACTATTAGTCTCCGATTCCTTTTTTAATGAACACAGCGATCGCAAACTAACGGATTTGCGTTACGCCTTCGGCAACAAAGTGACCCCCACGAATAGAAAACGACGCCTCATCATTTCTGGCCTGGTCGCCAGCCCGTTTCTATTTCTCGCTCTTTGGGCTTTCGTGATTGAGCCTAATCGCCTCGTCGTTCACGAAGAGACAATCGCTATGGCGACGTGGCCCGCCAGCCTTGATGGATTGAGGATAGCGGCAGTCTCAGATATCCACGCGGGCTCGCCTTTCATTGACGCCAATAAGCTGCGCCTGATAGTTGACCGCACGAACGAAACCAAGCCGGATGTGATTGTGCTGCTGGGCGATTTCATGGTGAAGCAAAGTTGGCATTCACACCCGATGGATCCGCAGGTAATCGCCGAAGCGCTCCAGCGACTGCGAGCTCCTTTAGGCGTCTATGCGGTTCTGGGAAATCACGACTGGTGGTACGACCGGGGGCGAGTTCGCCAGGCACTGGAAGGACACGGCATCAGAGTAATGGACAACGACGTGGTGCGGCTGGAAAAAAATGGCCGGCCGTTTTGGCTGGTTGGGATTGCCGATGCGTGGAGTCTTTCGGACGATATCTCCGGCACTGCGAAACGAGTTCCGACCGGCGAGCCGGCGATTGCGCTTACTCACAATCCGGATATCCTCCCCCGATTTCCCCGGCTTTCCTCCTGACCCTTGCCGGTCACACCCATGGCGGGCAGGTAAATCTGCCGTTTCTCGGACGCCTGATTGTCCCTTCAATGTTTGGCCAGCGATACGCGGCAGGACATGTTCAGGAAGAAGGCAAGCACATGTTCGTTACTACCGGCATCGGCACCAGTGTCTTTCCAGTCAGATTTCGCGTCCCCCCGGAAATAGCCGTGCTCACGCTGACCCAGGCGCGATAATTAACAATACGAATGCAGGAGCGCGCGATCGCACGAACGCCACCGACCCGCGTTTTGTGAATTAGGCAGGCAATCGCAGCGTGAATATCGCGCCGCCGTCAGTTGCATTCGCAGCGGCGAGTGTTCCGCCGTGCTGAGTGATTACGCGATGCGCGAGGGCGAGCCCAACGCCGTGGCCGGTTGGCTTGGTCGTAAAGAAGGGAATGAAGATACGGTGCAGATCCGTTGCGGGAATCCCGATGCCGGTGTCCGCTATTTCTACCACGGCCCATTTGCCGACTTGGTCGCGCTCTGTTGCGGTGGAAACTTCGACGCGGCGATCGGGGTGGCTGTCGGGAATTGCTTCGGCCGCGTTGCGGATAAGATTGAGTAGAGCCTGGCGTAACATTCGTTCATCAGCGCGGATGAGCGCCGCCGCATCGGCGGGCGGGACGCCGGCGGTCCCGGTGATGGCGCCCGGGGTCCCGGTAATGGCGGTTCCATTGACAACCAGCTCGACGCGAAGCTGTGCGAACAATGGGCGGAGTTCGTCGGCGCATTCGGCAAGTAGATCGTTGACGTTTACTTCATCCAACTGCAAAGGCTGCGGCCGGGCGAAATTCAGAAACGACGTCACCATCTCGGAAAGATTTCTAACTTCGCCCAGCAACGACGCCGCGACGGTTGCGCCCCTTTCGTCCAGCTCGAGGTTCTGCAGTAACTGCACATAGCCTTGAAGCGCTGCGATCGCGTTCTTGAATTCATGAGCCAGGCCGGCCGACATTTCACCCAGGCTTTCCAAGTTCTTCTTAAGCGCAACCTGCTCGCGCAGTTGCGTGACTTCGGTGATATCGGTCAAAAGGCAGAGCGCGCCGCGCTCGTTCTGCTCAAGCGAAATGTTGATGGGAGCAATAGTGGCGCCCAGACGCCGCGGCAGACGATCGCCGGTTACCACCTCAATTTCTTCGCGACGAAATAAAGTTCCGGTTTCGAGACACTGTTGGACCATCTGGGCCAGTTGCGGCAGATTTTGCAGCAACGTGCCGGCTGTTTGGCCCAGCGCGCTACCGTCAACTTGCAACAGCGCGCGACCGGGCTCGTTGATTACGATCGAGCGACCGTTGCCATCGAATGCAATCAATGCCGATGGCACGCTGGCGACGATGCGTTCGCTGAAGCGTTCGGCCGAGACGGCTCGCTTGCTGGCTTCGTTGCGCAACTCCTCAAGCACTTCACGTTGCTTTTGCAGTTGAGCGACGACCGATTGAAAAGTCTCCAAAACGAACTCGCCTTCATCCAGCGAGCGGTTGGCGGGTGCGGTAAGCGAGGCCTTCTCAGCTTCGCCCACGAGCTGCCGGTAAGGTCGCAGTAACCGGCGCAACAAAAACATGATGCAGAGCAAGCAGCCCAGAAGGATGGCGAAATAAGCTGCGAGCAGGAGTGGGCCGCGGGTGGCCGGAGTTTCTGGAATCAAGACATAGAGAAGAATCGCAAAGACCGTTGCCAGCAAAAAAAAGCCGGCCAGCAACGACAATCCGAATTGGTAACGAGTTCGGTGAAGCATCACGACAATTTCGGATTTCGAATTTCGGATTTCGAATTTCCGCAAGCCGAAGTTTGGACTGTATGCATCAGTTGATCGTAATCATCAGTTGCGTCGAATAGGCGTGGGATTGTTATTCGACTGTTGTTAGCGAAAATCCGCAATCCGAAATCCGCAATCCGAAATTCACCTAAACTGTCCGGCATACCATTCAACAATTTGCCGGCCGATGAGCAAAGTCGCGATAGCACCAATTCCCAGAAACACTCCAAAGGGCAAAAGCATCTGCATGTTTCGTTTGCCCTGTCGGGCCATAAGCACAATCCCGATTAGCGAGCCCGACAAAACACCGAGAAATATATTTAATATCGTCAGCCGCCAGCCAAGATAAGCGCCGACCATAAACATCATCTTTACGTCGCCGAGACCCATCGCTTCGATGCCGCGCAGTTTTTCCCAGGTCCATCCCATCAGCCACAACGAGCCGCCGCCGATCAAGGCGCCAATGAATGCGCCGATCAGCGACGCTGACCAAAGCGGCATCCCCGCCAGCACACCGTTAAGCAACATCGGCAGATCGTCAAAGTGGGGCGTGCCTGCGAGATAGGGAATAGCTACGCGCGCAATCAGCGCGAACACCATTCCTGGATACGTGATCGCGTTCGGCAGGATCATGTGCTCGGCATCGATGAAGAGCAGGGCTGTGACAGCGGTCACAAACGCAAGATCGAACGGCAGCGCGACGCTAAATCCGTCGTGCCACGCCGTCGCTATAAAAAGCAGCGCAGTCAATGCTTCAACCGCCGGATAGCGCGCGGAGATGCCAGTCTTGCACTTGCGGCAGCGGCCACCCAGCATCAGATAACTCAACACCGGCACATTGTCATAGAACGCGATCGCGGTACCGCATTCAGGACATTTCGAGCTGGGCAAAACTATCGACTCTTCGCGCGGCACGCGGTGAATAACGACGTTCAGAAAGCTGCCAATGATGGCGCCTGTGATTCCGACTGCGATGTAAAAGAATGGTTGGGGAATTAGACTGAGATCCGGAGAGATCGCTGTTAGGGAGAGATGCATACCGCGAGCATTGTATATTAATTCGACAGCCTTGCGGCGACGGAGAATAGCAGCGCGTTAGTGCTCGATACAGAACCGCGCGCCCTTGAGCGGATATGGAGAGCGACTCTCCCGCAACGGCTCTGCCGTCTGATGTGAGGCGGTGGCTATGCCCCGCCGTAGAGTGACCTGTTTAATTCGGGGGCTACGCCCTTGATTCAATCTGGGCTCGAGAATCTGAAGGAACGAGGGGCATAGCCCCGGAATGATCTGGCGGCTATCGGCGGGGCATAGCCACCGCCGACGAAGTCAACTCAGGCGGCAAAGCCGAACCTGACATGACGCGAGTCTAACCGTACGTAATCTTGCTTCAACCATGATTCCAAGAAAATGCGATTGCCGGGACTAACCCAGCAATCGCAAATCGGAATTAAGAGTGTGATCTGAACCTACGGCGTCGTGGCGTCAACAACCACGTTGTTGACCCGCAACGTTGTTGATGTTGCACGTTGCAAACTCGAACGCGCCTTGTTGTAATCCGTCTCCGCCCGCAACTCCTGATCGCGTGCGTTGGCCAACGCGTTCTCCCTCTGAAATAACAGGAAGGTCGTCGACCGCCCAACGGCATAGAGCCGTTGTTCGCCCTGGAGTTGAACCTCCGCGTTTTCGCGGGCCGTTCGGGCCGTTACAACTCTGAGCCGCGCGGATTCAACTGCCTGCGCGGAGTTGCGCACGTCAACTTCCGCTACCTGCTCTTGAGATCTCATTGACGCTTCAAGTTGTTCACGCTGGATTCGGGCGCCGGCAAGATTCGCCTTTGCCGTTTGGTTCCTGAGCGGAATCTGAATGGCCACACCGACACTAACGTTACGCGTCGAAAAGCCAAACAAGTTGTTGAGATCCTGTCCGTAACCACCGACGAGATCCGCAGGCGGCGTCGCAGTTGGACAAGTCTTTCCTATGGCAGGATCGGGAACGCAACGTGCACCTGCCAATCCGGTCGTCGCCAATGTTGCTTGCAGATCAAACTGCGGCTTTGTCTGGTTCTTGAAAAACTGAACGTCGAGATCGTTGATCTCTCGCTGGATTCGCAAGCGCTGTAGGTCCGGACGATTTTTGCGCGCTTCAGTGATCGCGCCATTTAAGTCAACCGGATTGAGATCAACGGTCGGCGTATCCGTGGGAGTGACTTGCGCAGACCACTCAGGACTGGTTGAGTCCTTTAGTAAAAGTTGTTTCAGAGTGTTCTCCGCAGTCGAAACGGTCTGCGTCGCAGTTAGGAGGGCCGATTCGCGCGTGGCCATCTCGGTCAAAACTTCCGCCCGCTGAAGTGGCGCCACCACGCCGACAGAAATCTGCGCCTCAACCACTCGCAGATTTTCGCGTGTCAGATTTAAGTTCGCCAACTGGATTTGCTGATCGCGCAAGGCAAATGCAAGGTCCCAATACGCGCTTTGCACCTGGGAAATCACATCAATCGTTCGCTGCCGAAAATCCGCATCCGATTGTTCCAGACGCTTTTTCTGGACCCTTATTTGATGGCGATTGCTATCGACCGAGCGATTGCGCCACAGCGGCTGAGTAAATGAGAGCGCCAGATTCGAGGCATAAATTGGATTCAAAGTGCTGCTCGTCGCATTCGTGATCGTTTTGGTATTGGCAAAACTCAATTGGTACTGACCGCCACCGTAGCTAAAAGCTTTGCTGATTGTTGGGCTCAACGTATAGACCGTTTGCGAAGTCGTTCCGGTGCTTGTGGCGCCGCTGAAAATACTCGTTTGCGGTGTAATGCGTTTGTCGTATTGCGGCGTGATGCTGAAGATTGGATCGTACACTCCCTCGAGCGAACGCAGTTGAGTTTCGGCAAAGCGAACATCGTCGCGCGCCACCTCGATGTCGTTGTTGTTTTGCAGTGCCCGCTTGATGGCATCGTTGAGCGATAACGCAATCGTGTTGTCGCTGGTCACGCCCAGGCGCGTCAGATTCGGCAGCGGCGGCAATGGTCTTTGTTCGATTGTTGGAAACAAAGGTGTGGGCGGCTCTTCTGTGATCGAACCTTCCGGCACCGGAGTCGGTAGCGGTAACGATTGTTGCTGCGGCGTAGTCGTCACACCCGGCGCGACCGGCTGGACACCGGGCGCAACGGGCGGTACGGCCGGAGGAGTTTGCGGCGCCGGCTGTTGCGTAGCGGGCGGAGCCGTCGGATTTTGAGTCTCCGGACCCGGCGGCGTGGCCGCATTTGGCGTTGGACTCGCTGAAGGCACCTGCGCCCAGCCGGCTACGGCTGTGGCCGCAATAAAAAGTGCGCAGCACAGCAGCCTGTTGACATGATTGCGAGAAACGAGAATCGACATTACACCAAACTCCTTCAAATGACGCTTATTGGATCAACGGGGACTGAACACACTGTTAGCAAACAAGTCTCGTGCGATCAAGTCTTTACTACGCTATTTAGTTGAAAGGGTTTCAAAAAGATGGCAAGAACCGTTGGCTTGACACTGCCAAGCTGCGACGCATAATCTTGCTTCTTCTTTACTCAAGTGCATGTTTCTGTCGTTGTTTTAGTTTGTGGCCCAGACTTCAGTCGATGCTACAAACCCACAGACTAAAGTCTGGGCCACGTTTTAGCAGGAAAATTCGTAGGAGGGTTTTGCAAATGGCGGTAAAGGTGGGCATCAATGGCTTCGGTCGCATTGGCCGGAATATTTATCGCACTTCAATTGGCGATCCGGATATCGACATCGTGGCTGTCAACGATCTGACAGACACTAAGACACTCGCGTATTTGCTGAAATATGACTCCGTTTTGGGCAACCTGGATCACGAGATAGCTACGACAGAGAACGGAATCAAAGTCGACAACGACGATTTTCAAGTCTTCTCGCAGAGAGATCCCGCGGCGATTGATTGGGAGTCGGTGGGTGCAGAGATTGTTGTTGAATCAACCGGAATATTTACCAAGGCTGAAGACGCGCGCAAACATCTGCGCGGCTCGGTAAAGAAAGTGATCATCTCGGCCCCCGCGAAGAACGAGGACATCACGATCGTTCTCGGTGTGAATGAAGAGAAGTATGACAAGTCCGCCCACAACATCATTTCCAACGCTTCATGCACGACAAACTGTTTGGCGCCGGTGGCGAAAGTGATTCACGAAAAGTTTGGCATTAAGTCGGCGCAGATGACTACGATCCATTCCTACACGAACGACCAGCAACTGCTCGACCTGCCGCATAAGGATCTGCGCCGCGCGCGTGCGGCAGCGCTTTCGATGATTCCAACTTCGACTGGAGCGGCGAAGGCCGTGGCGCTGGTGTTGCCGGAGTTGAAAGGGAAGTTTGACGGCATCTCGGTGCGCGTGCCGACACCCAACGTATCTTTGGTTGATGTGGTGATGGACGTTGAGAAGGAAACGAGCACCGAGGAAGTGAACCGCGCGCTTAAGGACGCAGCGAACGGAGAGCTGCGCGGCATTCTTGCATACTCGGAAGAGCCATTGGTCTCGAGCGACTTCAAGCGCAACTCAAACTCGTCGATTGTCGATGCCGAGTACACCAAAGTTATTAATGGCCATCTGGTGAAGGTGCTCTCGTGGTACGACAACGAGTGGGGTTACTCTTGCCGCGTGCGCGATCTGATCAAATACATTGCGAGCAAAGGCTTATGAGTAATGAGTGCTGAGTACTGAGCAGTAGCGTCTAACTATCACCCTCAATTCTACAACGAAGAGGAGGGATTCTCATGTCAGATAAAGTTGAGAAATTTGAAGACCTAATCGCATGGCAGAAGGCGCGCAAGCTTACTGGTCGAATCTACAAAACAACAAACGAGGGAAATTTTGTCCGCGACTTCAGCCTGAAGGATCAGATTAGACGGGCCGCCGTCTCAACGATGTCCAACATAGCCGAGGGATTTGAGAGGGGCAGTGCGGCGGATTTCCATAGGTTTTTAGTAATGGCGAAGGAATCTTGTGCAGAGTTGCGAAATCAACTCTATATTGCATTGGATGTTGCCTACATCACGCCTGATACATTCCGTCGTTAATGCGTGAAGCAATTGAGGTCGGCAGAATTATAGGCGGCCTCAGAGCTTCAGTGCAGCGGCGTCGGGTGAAACTCGAATCAGCAAACTGACTCAACGCTCAGTACTCAGTACTCAGCACTCAGTACTTTTCATGCAAAAGCTTTCGATTAGAGATCTCGATCTGAAAGGTAAACGCGTCTTCATTCGCGTCGATTTCAACGTGCCGATTAAAGACGGCAAAGTTGACGACGATACGCGCATTCGCGCCGCACTGCCGACAATCAACTATGCAATCGAGCGTGGCGCGCGCGTGATTCTCGCGTCGCACCTGGGACGGCCAAAAGGCCAGCGTGTTGATAAATTCAGCCTGGCCCCAGTCGCGCAACATCTCGCCCACCTCCTGAGCATTCCCGTTGCCTTTGCGGAAGATTGTATTGGGGAAGAAGCCGATATTAATGTGAAGACAATGCAGGATGGAGACGTGCTGCTGCTGGAAAATCTTCGCTTCCATAAAGAAGAAGAGAAGAATGACGATGCTTTTTCGCAGCAGCTAGCAAGTCTTTGTGACGGCCTATACGTCAACGACGCGTTTGGCGCCGCGCATCGCGCGCATGCATCGACGGTGGGAATTACGAAACATGTAGAAAAGGCGGCGGCGGGTTTGCTGATGCAGCAGGAGCTGGACTACCTCGGTCGCGTGATCACAAATCCCGAGCATCCATTTGTTGCCATACTCGGCGGCGCAAAAGTCTCCGACAAGATTCCGGTCATCAATGCGCTCATCGATCGCAGGGTCAACAAGATCCTTATCGGCGGCGCCATGGCCTACACATTTTTCAAGGCGCAGGGTTTTACTGTTGGCAAGTCGCTGGTTGAAAACGAAATGATGCCGACCGCGTTGGAGATCATGAAACGTGCTGAAGCCGAGGGCGTGGAATTACTCCTGCCCACCGATCATCAAGTCGTCGACAGCTATGAGCCGATTAAGCGCGACAAGATTATTGCCAAGACTATTCCGGTTGAGTTTACGAATGCGGGCCATGCCGGCATGGATATCGGCGTGGAAACTGTTTCGCACTTCACCAACGCATTGAGCGACGCGCGCACAATCATCTGGAATGGACCGATGGGAGTTTTTGAAGAGCCGCCTTTCAACGAAGGAACGATCGGGATCGCTCATGCGGTAGCAGAAGCCGCCGATCGCGGCGCCACGGTTATCGTCGGTGGCGGCGATTCGGTTGCGGCGGTTTCTCAAGCCGGCGTCGCCGAACGCATCACGCACATTTCAACTGGCGGGGGCGCCACGCTCGAGTTTCTGGCTGGCGAGGAGTTGCCGGGCGTGGCGGCGTTGAGTGATAAATAACCTACGGTGTTAGTAGTTAGTTGTCAGTGGTCAGTTGTATTGTTTCGCGAATGAAGCTGATTAGACCGTGCCACTGACCTGACAACGAACAACTGGCCACTGACAATTGACTAATATGAGAAAACCTGTAATTGCCGGCAACTGGAAGATGTACAAAACGGTGAGCGAGTCCGTTGACACGGCGCTCGCGCTAAAGCCGCTGGTCGCAAACGCAAATCATTGCGACGTCATCATCGCTCCGGTCTTCACCGCGCTTAAGACTGTGGCCGATCGGCTTGAGGGTTCCAATGTACACGTCGCCGGGCAAAACTGTTCGACCGAAGTTGAGGAAGGCGCGCACACCGGCGAAGTAACTGCGGCGATGTTGCGCGACGTCGGCGCCTCGCACGTGATCGTCGGCCACTCCGAAAGGCGGCAGTTCTATTTCGAGACCGACTCGATGGTCAATAAGAAGTGCCAGGCGGCGATTACGGCTGGATTGATTGCGATCCTGTGCGTGGGTGAAAGCCTGGAACAGCGCGAGCAGGGGACTGCGGAGCGCGTCGTTAGCGGCCAATTAACTGGTGGACTCAGCGGGTTGACAGTGTCTGACCTCGACCGTATCATCGTCGCCTACGAGCCTGTTTGGGCCATCGGTACGGGACGTACAGCGACGCCGGAGCAAGCGCAGGAAATGCACGCGTTTATCCGGCGCGTTTTCGCGGATGGGTACACAAAAACCGCTGCAGGGGCGATGCGGATTCTCTACGGCGGCTCAGTCAAACCCGACAACATTGCGGGCTTGATGTCGCAGACAGATATCGACGGTGCCCTGGTCGGCGGCGCGAGTTTGAAGGCCGACAGTTTTGCGCAGATTGTTAATTTCGGAAGAACGTAAACCGTCCGTTGTCAGTTGTTAGTAGTCAGTTGCAACGAACAACGAACGACGAACAACTGACCACGGACAACTGACAGCAGACCGACGATTTACCATTCACCATTTACCGGAGAAACAATTGTTAAGTTATCTTTTATACGCACTATTTATTCTGGCATGCATGGTGTTGATTATTGTCATCCTCTTGCAGCCGGGAAAGTCCGGCGCTGGTGATCTGTTTTCCAGTTCAGTTTCGAGCACTGCGTTCGGCCCGCGCGGCACCGCAAGCATCCTATCGAAGATTACGATAGGCGCCGCGGCAGCGTTCATGTTGGTTGCGCTGATGCTTTCTTTGCCGGCTGTGACTGGCACGCATTCGGTTTTGCAATCGACCGCGCCCGAAGCAACAGCCACACCGACGCCGCAACCGTCACCAGTAATCAGTCCCGTGACAGCGGCACCGGTCGCTCCAATTGCTCCGGCTCCTGGTGCTCCGGCGGCAAACGCATCACCCAGCGCTTCGAAGTAACGCGTATAGCAAACTGTTAGTTTGGGGTGTGACGTTAGCTGGCGAGATATTTTGCGGTGTGACGTGGAGCCGAGTATCCGATAGAGCGCGATTCTGACGACCTTCACTTTTGACGATTCACCATTTACCATTTACTAGCAAAGGCCGAAGTGGCGGAACTGGCAGACGCGCACGGTTGAGGGCCGTGTGAGGCAACTCGTGGGGGTTCGAGTCCCCCCTTCGGCACCAATACCTTCCTTAAGTTTTTGTTTGCAACCACTTAGCTTTTGTAATATCCTCTTGGTGTCTATAAAAACCAGAAAATAGACACCAAGGAGGTTCCCGTGCATCAGCGTTTTACGAGCCAGCCAGAAACTTCTCCCGCATCTCAGCTTCCCGCTTCGCGGTCTTTCAAAAAACAAGTTCGCATCACCAAGAAGATTCGAACCGCGAAAGGCGTTTGGCAGTTTATTTCTTTACAGCGCGTTAAGAACCGCTACGTGTGGGACAAGCGCGAGGGCTTCTACTACATCGAATGGTGGGAAGGTAGAAGGCGTTGTCGTCAACTCGCGGGACAGACGCCTACCCAGGCATCCGAAGCGCAGCGAAGAAAGCGAAACGAACTCATCGGTGAAATGGCGACTGGCGGCAGGCAACCGCTCAGTGCGGCGGTTCAGGAAGAAGAAGCGTTTACTCGAATTCCCGATGCAGTAGGGTTCTTTACCTCGCACATACATACGCACTCTCCTGCCAAGCCTCGAACTCTCGAACGCTATAAGGAAGTGCTCAGTCACTTCGAACGTCTTGTCGGCAAGAAAAAATATGTCGAGGCGGTCAGCCGGTTGGACATTGACGACTATAAGATCGCGCGGAGCAAAGAAAACGCAGGTAAGGTCAGGATCACTCGTTGTGTCGCGGCGAGTACGATTAACTTTGAGGTAACAGTCCTGCGTGCGTTTTTTTATTACTTGATTCGCGAGCGTAGTATCAAAGCGGAGAATCCATGCGCCCACTTTAAGATGCTGCGGTCTGCGAAAGAGCGTCTCAAGAGTAAACCGCAAACATATACTCAGGATGAGATCAATCGTCTATTGGCTGCCTGCAATCCGGCAAGCCATGCGATGTACGCGACCCTTCTATTGACCGGGCTTCGGAAAGAGGAACTGGCCCACTTGTCGTGGGACGATGTGGATTTCCACCTTGGGTTAATCCGCGTCCGAGCCAAAGCGGATTTTGTACCCAAAGACTACGAGGAGCGAGATATCCCCATGCCCCCGGATTTGATACCCCTTCTTAAGAATCTGCCGCGATCGGCAGAATGGGTATTTCCAGTTCTAAACGGAAATCGCTTCGGGCGCAACGAAATGCTCCGTCGATTGAAGCGGATAGCAACACACGCCAAGGTGAACAACGCGACCTTGCATAAGTTTCGTCACACTTATGCAACGCGACTTCTTGAGCAAGGTGCTGACATTGTTACGGTCCAACACCTTCTTGGTCACTCCGATATAGACACGACCCGGAGGTATCTTAGTCCTGGTAATGACCTCCAGCGACAAGCTGCGAGCCGCATATCTCTCAAGGGTTAGCGTTTGCTTTGGTTTGTAGGGATTTGTGAGTTTGGTCTGAAGTTCTGCTCTTCAATCCAGCCGACGATTTGTTGCTTCACGAAGCGTATGTTTGACTGAATGCGAACATACGGTATCAGACCGAGGGAAACGTATCGATAGATCGTTTTCTGGTCAATCTTCAGAAACGCCTCCAGTTCCTTTACGTTCAGCATTGCAAAGTCTGGCGCTCCGGCAGCAACAAATTCCTTCTTTTTTTCCTTGTGACTCATATCAAACCGTGGTTGAGATTTTCGAAATCTCAACCGAACCTGCGCTGATTAGTTCTTAACGCTTCAATGTGCAACACAAGTGCCACTCGCTTCCGACTCACCTGATTGTGAAGCCCGAGAGCGGCACCTGTCTTGCAGCATTGTGAAGAGAATTTGTTTATGGAGTAACCACGACGAAAAGCAAGGAAATCATCAGCCGGCTGCTAAACATTTTCACCAGCAGATATTTTGCGTAAAGACCAAAGACCGGCGGTTGGCTGATTCAATGACAGCGCCGAAATCATGATGGCGGATCGGGTGTTCAAATACGAATCATAGGTTCAAATACGAATCACTTGATTCGCATACGAATCACCGCAGCGATGTATTGGCGCTATAGGTTCCAAGAATGAAGCGCACGGAGCGTGCCCAGGACTAAGAAGATGCCCTCCGTTGAAGAAAGAGCGTTTGACTCTCTACAGATGCCACGGTCCCGAGTCAGGACCGTCAGAACATTACGGCCTGTGCACATTGAAGGCCCCGACCATCGAGTAGCTAATCTGGACGCAAAGCTAATTGGCGAATCACAAGCCATGCAGGCTCTTAAGAGGTCGATTGTTACCGCAGCAAGCTGTAGCTCTACCGTATTAATCACCGGGGAATCCGGCACAGGCAAAGAGTTGATCGCGCGCTCGATCCATGACCTTAGCACCCGTCGAAGTCAACCGTTCCTCGCCATCAATTGCGGCGCCTTAACGGAATCGCTCCTCGAGTCTGAATTGTTCGGCCATGTCAAAGGAGCATTCACGGGCGCGACTGCTTACAAGAAAGGGATGTTTGAATCGGCGTCTGGCGGAACAATCTTTTTGGATGAGTTCGCAGAAATGTCATCAGCCATGCAAGTGAGACTACTGCGGGTTCTCCAGGAACACAGAGTTCGCCCAGTAGGATTGGCAGACTCGAAAGAAATCGAATTAAACGCGCGCGTGGTAGTGGCCACAAATCGTGACTTAAGGCGGGACGTTTCAGAGGGGAAATTCCGTCAGGATCTGTATTACCGAGTTAATGTGTTTCCGATCCGCTCACCAGCGTTGCGTGATCGGATAGATGACCTGCCACTTCTCATTAACCTCCTAATCAGGAGACCCACGGATGAATCGAAGCGCAAATGCCCACTCCGGTTTGATTCAGACGCGCTGAGGTTATTGCGCAATCACCATTGGCCAGGGAACGTCCGAGAACTTGAAAACGTTATCGAAAGACTGGCCCTCACGGTTGGAGAGAAGGGAATCATATCCGGTGCAGACGTGCGCGCTGATCTTGAATTCAACGGCCTAGCTGACACCACACATTGTCGCGAAGCAGAACCAGCAGCGCTTAACGAGTTGAAAGAGGTTCTCATTTCCAGACGGCTGAAATCTCTCAATGGGAATGTCGCGTCTGGAGACCAAGGTGAACGTCAAGAGCTAGAGATGTACCTTCGGCAGGTTGCAGATGTCGGCGGCAATCTTGCTGAGGCCGCCCGACAATTAAAGATCAAACGAACGACCCTCCACATGCGAATCAAAAGACTGCAAAGAAGAGATCGTTACAATACTTGACGTAGTTGTTTCACATTCGCATAGCATCAACTGTCCTCATATTTGCTATGGCTCACCTACCAAGATCATCCTGGTCATTCTCGCCACACAGTCCACACCGCAACATCAGAACGAAAGCGAGGCGTGGTCGGGGAAATGCTTCACAGCAAGTCTCCAAGGACCTTTGCCTCGCTCCGTCTGGATTCGGCAGCATTCGCCGAGTCCGACGCTACTCGTATCC
Organism: Pyrinomonadaceae bacterium; assembly: GCA_030841085.1. Taxonomy (GTDB): domain Bacteria; phylum Acidobacteriota; class Blastocatellia; order Pyrinomonadales; family Pyrinomonadaceae; genus PSRF01. Next base: position 116,308 of record JAVEDP010000024.1, on the reverse strand, counting down.
CACGTTAGTCCAAATCGGGGCGTCCCTCCGAGAAAGGTAAGACCGGCACGTTTGGGAGGCCGTGCCGGTCTCTACGCCACGTCGTCCTCTTACGTGGCGTTTTCGCGGCACCATTCGTTCCCCGCATTATTGAATGTGCCGGCGACCGAATCTATCTCAAGTCACTCTTTGGTGAACGACGGTGAACCTCAGTTCGTCTCTTGAACAACACTCTATGATTCAGTTCGACAATCAACGTTCCTTCAGAAGGAAGGATTGGCTCCTGCAAGCTAGCGGGTCTCGCTAGAAGTATTTCCAGCGCCCTGTCAGAGTTCATTTCGCTCCGAAAACTAGCCATCACTTTCTTCGCGGCACCAATTACTCGCCACTGTAGTTTCCGGTTACGCATCTTTGCCATTCCGACGCTAGCTTGCTCGTAAGCGCTCAACAGACTTTCGCGAGAAAGCTGCTCCAGCTCTTCAATCATCGTCAAAGCGCCCAAACCCGCTTTGTCTGGCGCGCCCGCTTCTAGCGCCACGGCGATCGCTCGTTCCAAGGTTGCCTGGGCTGCTTCCAACTTTTTCAATCGCGCTAGCGCAATGCCGTGCGCAATTAAGGCATCAGCCAAATGATTTAATCGGGCGTTGTTCTCCGCGAGTGAGTTCTGATTGTTGAAGCCTATGTTCTCACTCGTGGCGGCATCATCTTGCTCCAGATCCGAAACCACCTTGTGCGCCAACGTTTCAGCCTCTTTAACTCTCCCTGCGGCGAGCAGCGCATACGCTGGTGTTTGCGGCGTAGGATCCGCGTCCCATTCTCTTTGATCAGCTAAGACTTTTTGTAAAAATTCGTCGATTTCAGCCACTGCCGTTTCTTCTGGATCACGTTTAGGATGCTGACTGGTTTTCGGTGGCTTTTTTGCGAGCGCGAGTTCGCACCGGCGAACGCTCTTTTAGTAACTTTGGATGCCGCCGCTGAATTATGTAAGCCAGACCCTGATAACTCAGTCCCATGTGTTGGGCGGCACGAGTAATTCTTCCGTTCACTTCCGAAAGTGTATTGCGAATGAGCATTTCCTCAAGCCTGTGTACTTCTTCGTGAAGCTTGAACGGTCTGATCGTGAGCGCTTGGGTATCTACTTCAGTACCCACTTCCCCATGCAGCCGAGCGAAAACCTTTCGCGCGGCCGCGTTAAGTCTGGGCCATAACTCTTCGCTCTCCGGGCCCGGCAACCACTCGCTAGCGCGATCAAAAGCAAACGACACGGTTTCTGTCGGAGCCTCGTCGAGTTCTTCGATTATTGTCAGGGCGGCCAAGCCGGCTTTGTTTAGGGTTCCCGCCTCCTGAGCTATCGCAAAGGCCCTTTGGAGAGTGAACAGGGCGTGATCATTTTTGCCGAGACGCGCCAGGGCAATGCCATGTGTGATCAACGCTTCTGCCAAATGGCCCTGATGGTCACTCTTGTCTAAGACGCGTACGGCATGACGGGCCACTTCTTCCGCTGCTTTGAACTTTCTTTCGGCGATAAACACTTGTGCACGACTTTCGTCGATTACTGCCACCTGCACTTTGTTTTTTGTACTCACTGAGAGGCGGCGCGCCTCTTCTAGGTTTTTATGGGCATCCTTGAACCGGCCCAGGTTAAGAAGGATGAGAGCCACATTGTTTTTCACGCACGCGGCAAAGACTTTATTCTTTGCTAACCGAAAATGATTACCAGCAGTCTTAAATTCTTTTACTGCCTGTTCTAAAAGTCTCTCGCGGTTGAGTGGCTCCCACTCGGCCAGGTGTCTAAGCACAATCGCGAATTCGTTATGATAACAACCTCTGATGACATGGTTACTGATCCTCGTAAAAAGAGAAGCGTTGTTAGTGAGAATCTCCAAGGCCACGTTGTATTGCGAAGCTGACCACTCAACAACTACCAATTTAAGCAGTGCCCGCGCTTTTGTAATTCCTTGAGGCGTTAATTTTTGCATCGCCTCAGTGAGCATTATTCTCGCTTCATCTAAACCGCCTTCACGAAAGTAGCAATAAGCAATCTCCGCGCGTGATTCCGCCACCTTTAGTGAATCTCCGAGCGATTCGAAGATTGACATTGCTTTGCCGATCAAGTTCTTGGCAGTCTCTTGAGATTTCTCTATCCCCTCTCTGCTGCCGATCCAACTCGTAAAGATTCCAACACACAGCAAGACCTCGGCAGCGACTGGAGGTTCGAGGCCCTTAACCTCCGGAACGTCGCCTAGATGCTTCCACAACGGAAGCATTACTTGGCGAACACCCTCGTAGTCACTCTTGTCCCGAAGGTCTAAAGCCACCCGACAGCGTTCGAGTGCTTCGTGATTCGGCGACAGGTCAGATGTGTCCAACTTCGGCGAACCTATCTTCATGAGAGGATGACCTTTCTATTGAATGTAAGGAAACTGGCGAAGTAACGAGCCGAATACTAACTGCCTCCTAAGACCTTGCCAAGAGCTTCCGGATACTGTTGTATTCACAATCGATGTAACAAATCTTGCATCGTCAACTCTAAATTTCAGGAGACCACCTATGAAACGATTACTATCGGCGATAGCTTTGACTTGCTTACTAGCAGTCTCAGCTTTGGCAGGCGACTTACCAACCGCAGGATTAACGTCGCCAGGCGACTTACCCACTGCCGGGATTTCGTCGCCCGCGACGGGAACAACTTCGCCAGGCGATTTACCAACTGCTGGCTTGGCTGAGCAGCTATCAGAGACTGCGCTGTCTGCCTTACTAGCCGCGCTCGGCTTGCTAACTGTTTAGATGGCCCAACTAGGGAACCTGCTTGATTTGGTAGCCACCTAGCGAGTGAGCGTCGAGGCTACGTTTCTCGACAGTTACTTCGACACTACCTTCAAGTAGTCCTTACAACGAATACAAAAAAGCGGCCTCACGGCAGCTCGGTCATAGTGTGCTCAAAGATGCTGAAGAACTCATTCATTGCAATACACATGTTGAACTGGCATCGCGTGAAGCGTCCCGCCGATGCTTCCTCGGCTACCTAGTCCTTTGGTATCTTACCTACGCTGAATCTTTGACAATGCAAGGCGTCGCTCTACAAGAGAATTGATGAGCATCGCCGCTGAGCAAAAACTACTACGGCTCACGGCGATCCTCTCTTCTATCAATAGAGTAGCTGCAATTGCAGCTAACCTCAAGCCTTATGTTGCGGATTTCCCGTCAGGAGGAGCTGACTGATATGGGAAAATATCCGCGACAGAAGCAGGTCCGTCTTTCTGAAAAGCTCCTGAAAATCCGCTCAGCGCTCGGTCTATCGCAGAACGAGATGCTTAGACAATTGAACCTCGACGGAAAGTTTTCTCGCACCAATATCTCCAACTACGAAACTGGAGATCGCGAACCACCTCTTCACGTTCTCTTGAGATATGCGCGGACCGCAGGAATCTGTTTGGATCTAATTGTTGATGACGAATTGGATTTACCTAGCCGACTACCAAGCGTAGCCAAGCATATAAAGATGAGAGCTACGCGTTCGATAAGGAGGAAAAAGCACTGAAGGAAAGGGTGCCAGGTACATCAGAGACTCGTCTATATCAATGGTTACTCTTTCAACTCAGGATCATGTCGGCACAAGACTTCGGGCACCACACTCTTGATGTTTTAGTACGACAGCTTGGGCCAACTGAGTGATAGCAATCCTCAGAGGACGGAAAAGAGAAATCCACATCAGGTGGACGGCGCTATAGTAAGCACCCTTAAAAACCGAAAGCCCGGCTTTTGACCGGGCTCTCAAGGTTGGCGCGAGACTTTCAGCCCCACAGTTACTGTCCTCACCCCAGCAACCAACGCCTTTGTCTGAACATTCTATTCAGTTCTCCACCGCAGTCAATCAGTCAGGCATTAAGAGGTCCGGCAGATAAATGCAACACTTTTTGCATCTTCCTATCGGCACACCTAACGGTACTTTGAGTAAGGCCTCAGCTTTCATTCCATTTCCTCATTACAGCCGAGCATCCTGATTTGAGTTTTCGTCGGCGACATTTCGGATAGGGCGCTGATGTACTCAGAGACTTGCAGGGAATTTGGACCATAACGTCCAAACACATTTCTTCAACTAAATCAGAGTAAGGCTCGCAAGCGCTCCTTCAGGACTGCCTCTTTTGGCGTCCTGACGCCACGTTGCAGCCATTCTCGAACCTTCGTCACTGTTAAGGTGTGCTTGACCGAGCTGCGTACTTCAACTTCCAATTGAGTTAACCCACCTGGCTCAAGTTCATGCTTGCGAAAAGCACACAAACCTAAAACCGAGGCTTCGTACAAACCCTCCGCCTCAACTTCGACCGAATGGCGAATGCCGTCCAAGTCCACGAATGATACGATGCAGGCCGCCATGAGGCGGAGAATAGCATTTTCGGAAATTTTCGCCAATCCGACACTGTGTCATTCATGGCACAGTGCTCTGTGCGGCCTGTTTCCTATCTCCCGAAATATGATTTGAGCAGTTGTCCTAGAGATGGACTGATTCCATATGAGACTTCATTTTCAATTACAAACGTAGTCTTGCCGTCCTGTTCGTCAATTTTAACTGTATGGCGTTCCGACGACTTTCCTTTTGTTACCAAAAGGTTTAGTGCGAAGAGGCCCAGGGTCGCTAATGCCACAATCTCTGCACCTCCAAGAATCAACTGCTTTCTACCAGCCCCCTGTATTGCAGATCTCACCGCTTCCTCGTTTTCAGAATCGGCAGCGGCGGTTAGCAGTACCAGCCGAGCCAACTGCTCAATTTCTTGAATGTGTTCATAGGGTTTCTCTATGAACGGTTTCAGGAGTTCTTCTTCCGGCTCACCTGGCGATGCATTCTGCGAAATTTGTAGCGCCAGATTCTGAGCCGCTTCGAGTGTTTCCTCTCGCGCCAGTTTTTCGATTGAATTGGCCAAATCACTCATCGTGGTCACCTCTCGAAAATAAAGAGCCGTTCAGCGTGAAACTTCCCCAAAAATACTGGTGGGGAAAACGCTCCTTGTGCGCTAAAGCTGTTTCCCGGTAGGTCTCCTCAATCCATTGCTTCGGGTTTTGACTTTGTGCACGGCAGAACGTTGTTACCCAATCTAATCCTGATTCTTGATCTATATCCCAAAGTGGACTGATTAACGCTCGTGTCCCATGGCCGAATAAAGTCTGCTCAAGACCGTAACGAGTGCCTCCAGGTACGACTTCAGTTAGTCCGCTTGAGCAGGCGATTGATATTACAACATCAGGACACGAAGCTACTTCCTCAAAATCGTCCCAAGTGAGAACAAATCGTTCCAATTCGGGAACCTCGGCTATGGGAAATAAGCTTGGTGGAAGCTGGTGTCCATCGGAAACACAGACGCCGTATCCACGTCCTGTGCCCGCATAAGCACCGTGACAAATAAAGACTAACTCGCTGACTCGTTGAACCAAGTCCAAGGTCCTGCTCGCACTAGCGTCAAGCCCGTTAAGTTCGTGAACTTCCCAATTCTGAAACAAGTCAACCAGTTCATTACTGGTATTATTAGCCCTATCACGGAATCGCTCAGAGTCTCTCCTCTTCGTCACAGTAACTATAGCTATCGACTTTGAGGGGGCTGTGTTATGTGGTGCAAACAGCATCGCAAAGTTAGGCGCATACGTAACAGTGTTTCGTTCGAGCAAACTAATGCCACACGGCAATTGAACAAGATGGAGAGGCAAACCCGTAAGGTCCCTACCGGGCAAAATGCAAACGTGATCAGATTCGCCCACATGTGGGGCTATCGCTTTGCCAAACGACAAACTGAATTCATTCCAGGATCGCATCCTGCGATCTAGCACTGACAAGTCGGCCGGATTAGCCTGTTTGAGCGCGTGGTAGGTTTGCTTTCTCATTCTATGAAGTTCATCTCGATCCCACCGACCCTGGTCGAGAACTTTTGGGTGGCGTGAATCTGACGACAGACAACATAAGTGAACCGTCTTCTCCTCGACTAACGGAAAGAACACCTGGATACTGCGGTTCGTTTTCTCTGCTATTACGCCAATTCCCGAAATTATCTCCTCGGGCGAAAAAGACACCCCAAGTCTGGCTGCGATTTCGCGTCCGTTGGTGAGTTCATACACCTTCAAGAGTTCAGTGTTCGGCAAATCATGTTGCCGCACTAATTCGATGGCAACGGAAGAAAGGCGTTGCTGAAAGCGCTCTTTGTCATGCATCCAAGTGGGTGAGAACGAAACATCTTCGGCTTGCGGAACCCTCTCGTCGATCTTATTCGCAGCGCTTTCTAATCGTAGCCAAGCCGCTTTTGTGTCGCCCAACTCATACGCTAGCCATCCACGGACGTAGTCGTACTGCCACGGAAAAGTCAGATTCCAGCCTTCAAGCCATTCGAATTCCGGTTGAAATAACGCGACGAAATCATGCGCGTTTCCTTCCTCCAAATACCTTTCAGCGATTTGAGTGACTATCGTTACGATCAGAGTCGGGTCTGAGCGGCGCTCCTTGTCACCCAACGCCGCCAATAAGGTGCGTAAGCATTTTTGAATAAACTCACGTCCCTGCTCCTCATCGCTGCGGAACCTCATCGCTAAGGCCGCTATACGAAGGCTCCTATTGGATTTTGCTACAGATGCGATGTCGTAAGCACGGATGAGGTCTTGCAGTCCTTCTTCAGCATTGCCCAAGGTCCGTCCTAGCTCTGCCCGACAAAGAAAATAATCCGACCATTCAATGGTGGGCTTCTTATCAGCAATCATAGCGATGATTTGATTCAAGCCCTTCAGCGCCTCCGGAAAGTTGTTCGTCCGAATGTTAAGCATTACTAGATTAAAAAACCGCGAGGGATCATTAGGATGTTGAGCAAGTTCGGCGTCAAGTAAAGTCTTTGCCCTTTTGTAACTCCCCATATCGCGATAGACGAGCGCCCTATTACGATTCAAGACAGATATGGAGTGCAGATCTCTTTTTTCTTCTGGAATAATTTCATAAATGTCTTCAGCAAACGAATACATTTTCAGAGCCAAGTCGTACTCGTGCCAATGACGCATCACATTGCCCACCTCGTTGAAGAAGTCCATCATCAGCGAGGGCTGGCTTGCACCCAACGCATTGTGAATTGCATCGTCATCCAGCAAAGATAACAGTGGAGATGTTATTTCAACGGCTTGTGCGAATTCCTGTGCGTTGTTTAGCCCTTCAACAACTCGTGCCCCGATCGAAATCGCAGCAAAGTGATCGCCCGATGCTACGGAGCGATCGAGCATCTCTTTCGCTACTGACATGGCCACATCTTTTAGGCCGTTGTTTAGAAGCACTGTCACGTGTCCGCCAACGATACGTCCCATCTCAATGCTTTGATCAGGATTGGTATTGAACGGATAGTGCTTTAGCGTCACGCTCACGAATGAAGCACTGAGCTTCTCTTCGGCAACCGGATCATCAGTGGGAGCGTCAATCCCAATCGGAAGAGTAAGGAACGTCTCCTCAAATTCAGCTTGAAAGCCGAACGCCTTCATCATTTCAAGCCGATCCGTCATTATCGCCATTCGATCGTCTGACTTATCCAGGTTGTCTGCTGTAGCAGTAACATTCCAAAGGTCGGGAAATGCAACGGTCTGACGAATGACTTCGCCTGGCAAAACAAGCTGCGTATCCAGAGTTACGCTCTCGTCCTGACCCAGCTTCCAAACGCAGTAAAGATAAGTGGCCCAAATGTCTCCCTCAGGATTCTCTTTTCCCGCATGTGAATGAACTATGGAATTGAGATACGCGCGAAGAAACCCCTTACGGAAATCGGTTGAATCGCTCCACGGATCTTTAAAGCCCATGGAGTAACCAAGTACGGTGGACAGAACATTGTCGGTAATGCATTTTGAAGGAATTCGCTCTCGCACCAAAGAATTCATCTCATGAATTTCACGAGAGTTCACACTCCACTCGAGAAGTTGTCTGATTAGACCAGTGACAATTAGGTCGTAGATGCCTTCCACCCACTCTTTCTGTTTAGCAGGCGAACCCGTTAACCGAAGGATTGGTTGCATTAATGTGCCATCAACCTCGCTCTTGAAAACACGAAGGAAAAACGGCGACAACTGCTCGATTTGGGTCTCCATAGGTTGATCATAGAACTTATTCGTCAGGATCATTTTCATTACCGGTACTACCTCGTCATTAAACCAGGGAACCATGGCACGGTAGAGAGCCGGATAGTCTGAGCAATATTCAATATTGAAGTCATCAGGAAGTTCCGTCACAAGTTCTTCCAGTTTCGCGCGTTGCTCATCGGGGATAACTATGATCGTCGAGTTTTGTTTTGTATTGGTTACTAACAGCGGCGTGCCCAGCGGGATTTTATTCTTACACACTGGACATTCGATGACGTTAAGCCTGCCCTCGTAGAACTGGATGAGAAGCTCGTCGTCATCTGGGAACTCTATAGATTGCAGATCAAGAGATAGCTGGATTGGATGACCGCAGGTTCCGCAGTTAACGAATGATTCAATGTCCATGGAGATGAGGATCTCAGCGCACCACCTACAAACTCAAAGCAATTGTAGTTTCTAAGCGATTGTCGCTGGAAAGTAAACACGCAGGACCTTACCCGATTCAGTAATAGCCTCGGGCTACATTCCCCTCCGTTCCATTACGACCGAGAAGCTTTCATTTAGTTTCCCCCTCTTCGTTCTCATTGTCCACGACAGCCCGCCCGCGCAACTCTGCGCTTCGCTCCAAGTGCTCCACTGCGTTCCGCCACAGGTGTGCGCGGTCAAGCGCCCAGTCGTAGCCAACGTCTCTACGAGGGGGAAACACCTTCTCTTAAAGACCAAAACACTACGACAGCAAAAAGGAGCAAAGACAATGGAGAACCAAAGACAATCAGCAGACATTCCGAAGTGGGCAGCTTTACTCGTGGAAGCGGTCAACAAACCCGGCCTCATCATGGAAGCCTATTCCGCTTTTCATAACTACAGCATCGGCAATCAAATTCTCGCCCTCGTGCAATGCCATCTGCGCGGACTACAGCCAGGGCCAATCAATACCTTTCCGAAGTGGCAGACACTAGGGCGCGTTGTAAAGCGTGGCGAGCGGGCTTTGACGCTTTGCATGCCAATCACTCGCAAGCAACGTGAGGAAGAATCCGACGAGGAACACACATTCACGAGCTTTGCTTATAAGCCGCGATGGTTTGTCCTTAGCCAGACGCAGGGACGAGAACTTGAACCGACCACGATTCCAGAGTGGGATTCTGAGAAAGCAATTGCAGCGCTCAGCATTGAACGGGTCGCATTCGATAAGACTGACGGCAACTGTCAGGGCTTTGCTCGCCAGCGCCAAATAGCAATTAACCCCGTCGCCCAACTTCCATACAAAACACTTTTCCACGAACTCGCACACGTCATTCTTGGCCACACCACAGAAGCCGACTTCGCCGATACCGAAACGACCCCAAGAAACTTGCGCGAAGTAGAAGCGGAAGCAGTTGCGCTTTTGTGCTGCGAATCGTTGGCTCTTGAAGGTGCCGACTATTGTCGCGGCTATATCCAAAACTGGCTTTATCAGGGAGTCGGTTTCAACGCCGATGCGATCCCCGAAAAGAGCGCACAGAAAATCTTTCGCGCCGCCGATCAAATCATTCGCGCGGGCCGACCAAGCAGAGAGCGAGCAACGGATTACGCAAACTGAAATCTGTTGTGCAAGCGAAAGGGTCAGGTGAGCGCGTCAACGCTCCCTGACCCACCACACCAACACTTCATCCGGTCAGGAGAAAGATTGATGCTAAGCCAGAACTTTATACCCACGCGCACACCACAGGCAACTGAGCTTGTCGCGGGAACTCATGAGCTTGTAGCCGAACTAGAGGAACGCTTACGCGCCGGAGAGTCTTTTGACAATCCGAAACTAACGGAGATCGCCGATAGGAGTTTTAGCGGGACTCGCGCACAAGGTAGGTACACATCACGCGACGCCTATGACGCTTTAGAACTTGCGGTCAACAAGTATCTCGACAGCCAGGCGCGAGAGCTAATGCAGATGGACGTATCCGATGCGCTTGCATCCATATTGCGTCCGTTGACGAAGCGACTAGCGCGACAATCCGACCGCACGTTAGAGCAAACCGAGCTACAACAATTCTCGACACCGCCGACGCTCGCATACCTCGCAGCCCGAATTCTGAACCCGCAGAGCACAGACATAGTGCTAGAGCCATCAGCCGGAACGGGAAGCCTCGCGATCTGGCCGCGTTCTATTGGCGCACAAAGTATCTGCAACGAGATCAACCCGCGCCGTAATGCGCTACTCAAGCAGGAGCTAGGTTTTGAAACCTACCAGCTTGACGCCGAGATCATTGACGACCTCTTACCCGCCGAGATTCAGCCCACGGCGATCTTGATGAATCCACCGTTCAGCGCGACAGGCGGGAGAGTAGCGAAGCATTCAGCACTCTACGGAGCGCGACACATCGAGAGCGCGCTTAGACGGTTGCAGCAAGGCGGGCGTTTAGTTGCTATCACTGGCGAAGGAATGCGTTTTCAAGTGAGCGCCTTTAGCGAATGGTGGCAGCGTATCGCAAAGGCCTACAACGTCCGCGCCAATCTTCATTTGAACGGCAACGAATATGGAAAGTACGGAACCACCTTCGATCTGCAAATTCTCGTCATTGATAAGACCGGAAAGACGCCCGGCGACAACTGGAAAGAACAGCTTGAGAACATCGTTTGGAGCGATGCCGCAACCATAGAGGATGCCTGGGGAGCATTGAGCGACATTGCCGACCGGCCCGACACGACGACAGATCAGAACTTCGACAGAGAGACAGAAGAAGCGAAGCAAAATCTATTTGTCTCTTACTCGCCAGCAAAGTTGAGAGGCGGCAAACCGCATCCGGCCGTAATCGTTGAATCATCATCAATGGCGGCAGTCGTTGCGCCAGATATTACCTACAGGCCGCACCTTGCAGCAGAGATCATCACCGAAGGCCGACTATCCGACGTTCAATTAGAGCGCGTTATCTATGCCGGCCAGCGACACGAGCAGCAATTAGCAGACGGATCGCGAGCTGGCTTCTTTGTCGGCGACGGAACAGGAGTCGGCAAGGGTCGAATACTTGCAGGCATCATTGCCGATAACTTCAATCAAGGACGTAAGCGCGCGTTGTGGCTTTCAGTCAACAACGACTTACTAGAAGCGACGAGACGCGATCTTACGGACTTAGGACTTGAGAGCATTCCGCTTGGCCGTATCAATGACTATCCCGCAGCCGCAGAGATCACGCTACCGCGAGGCGTAATCTTTAGCTCTTATTCTTCGCTTATCGCCGCCGCCAAAACAGGCGAGCGCCGAATTGATCAGATTCAGAAATGGTTAGGCACAGACGCCGTAGTCATATTCGACGAGGCGCACAAAGCAAAGAATGCCCTTGCAAGCGGTTTCGGCGAACCAACACTCACCGGCCAAGCAGTTATTGATCTACAAGACCCGGAGCGCAATCCAGACTATCGAGTCGTTTATTCGTCAGCGACAGGAGCGACCGACGTTCGCAACATGGCTTATATGATCCGGCTTGGATTGTGGGGCATCGGCACGAGCTTCCCAGGCGGCTTTCAAGAGTTTATGCAGGAGATCGAATCAGGCGGCGTTGGCGCAATGGAAATGGTCAGCCGCGATATGAAGGCACTTGGAATGTACCTGTCAGGATCGATCTCTTTCGGCCTTTGTCCTCAGAGCAGAAAAGCGGTTGAGTATCGCGAAAGGATTCACCGTCTCACACCTGAGCAAAGGGAAATGTACAACCACGCAGCCGCAGCGTGGCAAGCAGTCTTGCGCAACATAGACGAAGCGTTACTAATCACAAACGGTGGGCGCCGTGCCCGTGCAACTGCTCTAAATAGGTTTTGGGGAGATCATCAGCGGTTTTTCCGACAAGTAATCTGCGCTTTCAAAGTGCCGAGCGTAATTGCGGAAAGTGAGGCAGCGTTGAGCGAGGGTAAGTCAATCGTGATCTCGCTTGTCGGAACGGGAGAAGCCAGGACACGCGAACAGGTAGCGAAGGCCACCGCTAACGGTGGAATGCTTGAGGACTTGGACTTCTCGCCGCGTGAAGTAATTGCCGCGATGGTTGATCGAGGGTTCCCGACGACGCTCTATCAAGACGTCACAGACCCAGGCACCGGCAAAACAATCCAAGTGCCCGTTAAAGACGCACAAGGTAATACTGTACAGAGCAAGGAAGCCTTGCGAATGAAACAGGAGTTGATTGACGGACTCTCCGCCTTAGAGCTTCCCGAAAATCCGCTTGACCAGCTTGTCAATCACTTTGGAGAGAGCAAGGTTGCAGAACTCACAGGGAGAACGCGCCGCCTTATCCGAGATTCGCGCACTGGACAGATGCAATACAAGAAGCGAGCGCCCGAAGGTGTAGCGATGGACAGAACGAATATCTACGAGATGGAACAATTCCAATCCGCCAAGAAGCGGATCGCGATCATTAGCGACGCAGCATCAACAGGAATTTCTCTTCACGCTTCCAATCGAGCCGAAAATCGCCAGCGCCGCGTACATATCACGCTTGAACTTGGCTGGAGCGCCGACAAACAGATGCAGACCTTTGGCCGCACACACCGATCAGATCAGGCAGTACCTCCAGAATACGTTTTGCTTTCAACTGAGCTTGGCGGGGAGAAGCGTTTTAGCTCCACAATTGCGCGTAGGCTTGGCAGTCTCGGAGCATTGACGAAAGGCGACCGAGGTGCAGCAGATAACGGCGACCTCGCAAAGTACAACTTTGAAACGGAAGAAGGCCGAGCCGCCTTGAGTCTATCGTTGCGCCGCATCATGAAAGGCGAGAACGTGCCAGGACTCGACAACCCAAGGCAGACTTTGCGAGACATAGGCTTGCTAGTGCGAGATCGAGACGGTGGCGAGAACATACGCAAAGAAGATGAATACAACGTGCCGAGGTTTCTTAACCGGGTACTGGCGTTAGAGGTTGAGCAACAGAACGCCTTATTTGACTACTTCGCTGACTTGTTCGATCAGACGGTACGATATGCCAAAGCGAACGGAACGTTTGACGAAGGCGTAACTGACATTAAGGCCCTTGCAGTTAGAGTCGCAGTTCCGCCGAGCGTGGTTCACACAGACGAGATCACCCAAGCGCAAACGACTCACTACACTCTTGAGGTTGACGTTCCTTCCAGGGCAGTCAGCTTCGAAGAAGCAGAGGCAACAAGGCAACGTAAGAGCGGCGCTTTCCTGCGCCACCGAAAGAACGGCCACTTTATCTTGGCGGTTGAATCAGGACGCCATACCGATCCGGCAACGGGCAACAGCTATCGCACTTTCGCAGTTTGGAAACCGGAAGCAGCACACGCGGCCTACATTCACGATAGCGAGCTTAGCGAGAAGTACAAAGCAGTGGCACCGGATCGAGCGCGTAACTGGTGGACAGAGAAACATGCCAGCATTCCGCCGATTGAAACGCTCGAAACTCACATTATCAGCGGGGCAATCATTCCGCTTTGGCAGCGCCTAAAAACGAACGACGATGCCCGCCTGCGAGTGGTACGAGTAATTACCGAGGATCAGCAAAGGATCGTTGGCATTCAAATACCACCTGATAATGTCGGAGCAGTTTTGCGGTCGATTGGCCTAACGCGCGATCTCCGAGAGCCAGACGAAATCTTTTACGCGGTGCTTGACGAAGGCGACGAGATAATCCTCGCTTCTAATCTAAAGCTTCGTAGAGGGTCGATTCACTCCGAGCCAGCCATTGAGTTAATCGGAGCCGACCCCTACAAGTTCGCCGAACTTCGCGAGCTTGGATTTATCAATGAGCAAATCAATTGGAAGCAGCGCTTTTTCGTTCCTAGCGATGAGACGAACGGAATTGAAATCCTTACTTCGTTGCTTGACCGTTACCCCGTGATTGCCACCGACGAAGCGGAAAGTGAGATTCCGTCCGACACTTCGGATACGGTCTTAGAGTCAGGAATCGTCAGGGCGAACATTGTTGACCTTGAACAATGGATCGTTGCGATTGAAAAGGGAGTCTCAGCTAACGAACCGGCTAATCATGTTAGCCCACGACTTCACGCAGAAGAGCCTTCGACGCAAGCGGTCGGAGCGGAAGAGGGTTCAGCAGAGACAGCGATCTTTCCCTTAGGGCAAGAAGTCGTTTCGATTCCTTGGCTAAAGCAGCCCATTTTTGAAACGCAGTTAGCTTTTGATTTTGCTTGAAAGCAGGTGTCTTGCAAAATACTTGCGGGTTATGCCGCAACTCTACGGCATACTACAGTTAGGTTTCTTCTGCTGTAGGGCAGGTGAAGGAAGAAGGACAAAGTTATGGAGTGTTCACGTTGCGGCTCGCAAAACATGAAAACATTTGAGATGGCCCACGCCTCCTACAACATCGGCATTAGTTCGTGGGGTCGCTTTGTCAAATTAATGATCTTCGGTCCTCTAGGTTTGTTCATAAGACCCAAGCGAAACAGTGTGGTTAATACTACCTCACCACCGGAAAAGCCTTTTCCTGTTTTCGTGATCCTATTTAGTTTTCTTTTCCTTTCAACTTTGCTATGGCTCTTGAGTATCTATCTGAGAAAGGGGTCAGATTATGGCGAAACCCAAATTGCTTTGCTTGTGAATGCCATAATGTTTGTCATGTTTTCTGCGATTGTCAGTTGGGATCTTGTCCGGTGTACCAAAGCTAGAAAGAAATATCCGGAAAGACTCGATAAATGGACTCATTCATGGATATGGCTACAGTGTGGGACAACGTCAGAAGTTCGCGATCTACCGCGCGCGTAATGTTTGTTTTGACCGCGAGTGAGCCCACGATCTGATGTGGCTTCATAATGAGAGATTTTTCCGAACTCCGTTCTGCGGAACGGAGTTCGGATGATCTGACGGAGTGCCGGGAGCGCTCAGCAATCTTGGATATTCCCTTCGATGATTGAGCCTAAGTCAATAGCGCATCTCCATGCCCCTCTCGATGTCCTGGGCCAACTTGGCCCCCATGCGGCTGACTATCATAGAGATGGCCTGCAGCTTGGCAGAATCAACAGCCGCTGTGTGAGTTATCCCGGCACTGTTCATCCGGCCCGTGAAATCAATCTGAGTGGCCTGGTTATTGATGCCTAGCGCCGTTCTATGCCCCGCGATGGAGGTGCCAGCGGCAGCGTAAGCAGCGCCAGCAGATTCTCTGCCTTGTTGCATGGAGATAGCGGCCATCCGGTCACCAGTTTGGCGATCAACTTTTTGTGCCTCGGTAAAGTTTTGCGTGGCGTTCGCGTTCATCCCAGCGGTGGAGTCTATTCGGGCAGAGTCGTAACCGCGTTGATGTAGAGTTAATGGCAGCGCCCCATATGTGCCGCCCGACGCAGAAGACACAGTTCCAGAGACACCTTCACGAACGAGGTCGATAGGACCACCAACCAACGGAATGCTATTCAAGCCTCTTGACCATTCTTGTTTGCGCCCGACCCGCGAATCTGTGTTGGCTTCACGCGCTTGGCGAGTGCTGAGCGTATTGTTGTCTCTAATGGATCGCTGAGTTCCAATCTGCGACATATTCTCGTTGTAACCAGCGAGGCCACGGTTGGCACTGCCGAACATGGTATAGGCCTGACTAGCGCCTGCACGAGCGGCAGCCATGGACGCGCCGGCGCTGGCCTGTGCTGATGAGAGTGCTTGAGCTTTGCCCGCTATGAAGCCAGCCTGATTGCGCAACATCCCCGATTCTTTGTTGGCCCTGGCTTCGATGGTTTGTGAATCGTACGTGCCTTGGGCCTGAGTGTTCTGCGCTGCCTGATTTATGGAGGCCGCAGCCGTGGTGCTATAAGCCTCGACGCCGGTTCCGATAATCATCGCCGCGAACTGCGACATAGCAGCCGAGACACCCTCATAGAGTTGGCCCATCGAGAAGCGATAAGCCAGATAGGGCGAGATCCATAAACAAGCCCCGGCAATCGTCATCATGAAAGCGGCAATTGCAACCGTATGCACGGGCGAAGCGAAGTTGCTCTTGATCGCGTACATCGTGGAGTAGTCCCAGTTGTAAAGCGGTTCCGAATCGCCGAGGGCCATAGCCATGTTGCCGAAAAGATAAGCGAGCGCGCGAATGAAGTAACTCACCGCAGGCCAGATCAAAGTTAAAACGCCCGCGCCCCAGACGAACGGATACGACACTTTGTGTGCGAGCTTCTGATCGATAGCGACGGCCATCATTAGAGGAGCGGCAGCTTTGAAGACCAGAACCAGCACGCCTCCCAACAGCAGCAGCCAGAAGTCGCCCGCCTCGAGAATGGTGCGGGAAGCGTTTAGCCAGTTGAAGAGGGTTGGCAGCGTGTAGGAAGAGTCGTTCAGCTTCTTGTCGAGGTCCTTGATCGTACCCTCGTTATCATAAAGCACTCCGACGAACGTGCCGGTCGTCGCCGTGTTGGGCCTGACTGTGAAATCCCGCCCGTCAACCTTGACCGTAAAAGTGCCCATCGTCATCTTCTCGTAAGATTCGTTAAAGCTGTCCCGCTGCGCTTTATAAAACTCGAAGAGCAGTGAGCGACCAGCGCTACCGTTCATTTCATTACCTTCGGCAATCTCTCTTCCAGTGGCGGCCATCTGGCCGATGATCCAGACGCTTGAGCCTACTAACCCGAAGAAGAAAAGCGAGCGGAGGAAAAAGAAAACCAAGTTAGAGTTGGCCCCGGAGTTTTCGCGCCATAGGCGCAGGAAGCTGAACAGAAGCACTAGCACCGCGACCGCCACCGCAATGCCGTAGACCCAATCCTGAATGTGGCTAAGCACTTCGTGCTGAAGATAGGGAAGAAGCTCAGACGCTTTAAGGCTGAGACGCGCGATGTGATCCGAAAGCGTCGGTCCGCTGGGCGCAGGCGTCTGTGCATGAGCAGTCAGCGCGCTGCATAAGACGAACATGACTGGATACATCAAACGAAATCTGCGCTGTTGATACTTTGTATTCGACATCGGTTTCTCGCCTTCATCATTACGGGTGCGGCCTAGGTTGAGCATCGATGATGAGATCAGTCAGTGTCCGTTCGATCTGATCTTTAGTTTGCTGCAAGGTGAGCCAACCGTCGTTGACGGTCATAATCGAGAAGGCGAAGTTCTCCATGTCCTGCAATCGCAGACCGTACTTGGCGGCGCGCTCCGTAATCTTGCCCTGCAAGTCGGCATGCTCTTTTTCAAGTTCGGAGATGAGCTTCTGTTGCTGGAGAATGACATCGTTGAGGTGAGCGACGTTGGACTGATCCACATCAGGCTTGTTCTTTTCGGCTTCTAGTTGTTGCTCGGCCTGCTTCAAGGTTTCACGAGCGACTGCCAGGTCCTTCTGGACTTGAGTGCGGCGCACGCACCAGCTTTCGAGCTGGCTGTCATTGCGGGCCAGCTTATCCAAGCGCGCGACCGTCTCGTCAGCAGAGCGACCGATCGTGAATTTCAAATAGTTCTCCAGATCATTGAGATCCTGCTGTGGGTCGAAGATGCCGTTCCGCAACCGATCATCAATACTCTTGAGCATCGCGATGCGGTAACGGATCATCCCTTCAAGCTGTCGTTTGAGTTGGTATGAGCCGCGCACGATCTGGCCCACACTGCTGACGAATCGCACCAGTCGCACATTGCGCGCCAGTTGCTCATCGACGTTGCGGAGCACGCCCTGCATGGTGGTGAGCTGTTGCACCGTCTTATCAATCATCGTGGTGTAGTGCCGAACAGTTTCAAGCCAACGGTTGGCCTCTTCGATCTTCTTCGCGAGTTGCAAGGCATAATTTGTCGGGTCCCAGACTGTAAACTGTGCCTCTACCGGCGGTGCCGGTATGATCAGAATCCCAAGAAGCAGCCCGACAACCAAGTAGCGTGATAGATGAATTCGCATCATCGTGACCTCACTTTTCATAACTGGAGTGGCTCGCGTGCCAACAGAGATTCATCAAACATAAAGCCGGAAGAAGCCAGACCCTGCGGGTATTGTGCCGCGAGCCAGGCAATGACTTCGGACAACGGCCAGTCAGGACGAAGCGTTGCGGCGCGCGCGCGTGCATTGGCTTCATCGGGATGCGTGGTAAAGGTCCACAGCAGACTTGGGCTCAGGTTGTTCTGGACAGTCTCAACCTGTTGGTAGTCACCGGAGCCAAGGACCATTACCCATTGCGTGTAGAGGCCATCAATGTTCTTAAGGGCACCGATAGCCTGAATGGTTCGAGATGAAAGCTTGGCATCGCGCGCCAGCAGAGATAAATCGCCGGTCTGTTTACCGATCAACTTAACTCCGGCAGTGCTCGTCACATCGTGCATTCCTTCGAAGTCGTTATAGGTGTGCGTCATCATCAAGGTGACGACGTTGTGCTTGCGACCGTGACGAGTGCCTTTCTTGAGGACTGGAATCAAACCCGGAAAACTCTCCCGATATTCATGGACCTCATCAAAGACCAGGAGCGTCGGAGCGCGCGTCCCGTCAGGTTGTTTCTGCCCGATGGCCCGAATCACGCGCGCGCCAATCCGGTTGGCTAAGGTTTGCTTGATGTCAGGTTGAAAAGCGTTGAGAGAATCCAACTCATACACGTCATAGGGTGAATCGATGTGAAAGTCGGGATGCGTCGGCGCATCCAACCACGGGTTATCGAGGTATTTTTCCAACGCGAGGGCAATCTCCCTGGCGCGATGATTCAGCGGCTCACTGCCGAAGTCGTATGCTTCGAGCATAGCCACGAGATCGGAGTGAGTAGGTTCGCGGCGTGGCCTATCAGGACCGTTGCGAGGCGCGATGTTCTTTAAGACCTGAACCACGGCTTTGGAGAGCAGATCACGCGCCAGCGAATCGTTCGCGTCAGCGAGGCTCATTGCGTCCATGACGATCAGGGAGATCTGTTCCGTGATCTTATTTAGTTGGAGATCCTTGCCGTAGGTGAGTTCAGGAAAGTCCCAGATATTGATGGCCTTTGGTTCTTCCGGGTTAAAGCGATGATACCTAGCGCCGGTGACTAGAGCGTGCGGCGCCAGCGAGCCACCATTGTCCAGAGCATGGACGCGCAGATTAGGAACGGTAGCCAGCGCGTCATTAATGATCCGCACGCCGCAGATGGTCTTACCTGCACCCGGCTCGCCGAGGATCAAGACGACAGGGGATTTGATATTCGTGCGGCTCGACTTGTCCCAGAGGTTCAGACCAATCAGCCGTCCAGAGGCAGTTGTCAGCAGCGTGTGCGGACGATGTGAGCCACCCCAGGAAGATTCCGCAGGAATAAAAGCAGCGAGCGAGTGAGCCACTTCAGTTAGCTCGCGCCCGTTCGTGTCGTTGCACGCCTCGCCGACCAGTGTGCCGGGATAGAGACAGTGCAACGCCGCCGGTTCTTCACGTCCTGCTTGAACACCGTCGAGCGTTTGGAAGGCGCTCACCAGAGTGTCAGCATTGATATCCAGTTGCTTGAGCGAGCGTTGCAACTCACTGCGTGTGCGCGCCGGATCTCCGTAGATGACCGCATACTGCCGCATCTTGACCAGTGCTTCACGCGAGCCGGTGATGGCTTTGCGCGTCTGCTTCAGATCATGAAAAGATTCTTCCGCTTCTGGTGTCAGTTCGTAGCGACCATCGGCGCGTGTCCCAGATCGTTCGACGTGTTTGATGTGCGAATCCAGTTTCGCTTTGGCTCTCTCGCGGTCGATGCTTATGAATTCCGTAATGATGGTATGAGCGAATGACAGACCCGGATGCGCCGTTAGCGCGCGCATTGCGTCCGCGGCGATGAAGTCTGCGCCGGGCGCAAAGAGTGAAACCACGGTTGCTGGATAGATGCCGTGCATCACGTACCAGCCGCGATCTTCAATTGTCTCGGCGCAGAGATAGTCTCTGAGATCAAGCCCATCATATTGAGGAAGGCGAGGGACAGAAGGCGCGGCCATTGCGTGGCTTTGATGGACTGCGCGCCAGAGTTGCTCGCGGTCCAGCCGACGCAAGCTAATAGGACTTTGCATCTCCAGGAGTCGGAACACCTTTTCAGCAGAGCGGAGAGCCTCATTCTCATGTTCGCGAATACGGCGCACGATGCCGTCGTTGCGCGAGTTGGACCAGTTCGGCGCAGTCTTGCGCCTCAGTCCCCCGAAGCCAGATGTTCGCCAGTCAGCGACCATTGAGGAGATGAAGGTGTTAAAGCCGTGCGAGAAGTAGTCGTCTTCGTGGCGAACGGGTACGCGGACGAACAGAGAGGCGCGCTCCTGTCGAAAGGCGCGGGCATCGGCCATCGCCTTGAAGAAATCAATGTTCAGATCATGGAGACGAGCTGCTGGAAAGTGCGCGTGCTCGTAATCGCGGGCGCGCAAGTGTTCGGCAATGGCCCGTCCCGGATCGGGTGCGACCGCATAGCGATACTGCAACATAGTTCCAGCCGGAAGCTCCACGGTTAGCATGTCGGCGAAGCCGTCAACCATGCCATCCGCAACCTCATCAGGCGCGAGCATCGTAGCTTGGAGTGGGAGATCGTAACCGCGTGTGTACGAGCCGTCCGTGTGGCGAAGCAGATCCTGATAGAGACCAATGATTGATGACTCGCGCTTGCGCCCCTTCAGCTCTCGATGCTGCTCGCGGCGTTGTAGAAGTCGAGTTCTTTCGAGTGCTCCGACCGGGCTCTTAGACCAACGGCGAAGATCACGGCTCGCTTGCAAGGCCACAGGGACAAGGCGGGCTCCCGCACCGACCGCTAAGCCTGAAACAGCAGCAGCGGTGAGTCCACCGACGATGGTAATGGGTTCCATGATCAGTATCTCCAACTGTTCGTTACTTCACCTTCGGCAACCACAACTTGAATGGTCGGTGCACGCGATCACCCGGCAGCGTCCGTCGAGCGATAGATCCATCAAGCAGCGCCCTGGTTGAGTGTTGAAACCAGTAAGATCTGCGCCCAATCTTCGTATAACGGAAGAACGCGTAGGATAGGGCGGCAGTACCGATGGCACTGACGAACCAAAGCGGCACGACACCAATCTTCAGGCGAAAGAAGAACGGGATCAGATAGCCAGCGAGCGTCGCTCCAAGGATGTATTTCCAGTCCGCGACAACCACGCCGAACCGCACCACCGGCAAGTAAATGTTGGGCCGCACAGGTCGAAATCGCATAAGTCCTCTTTCGAGGCAGAGCAGGATCAGCCCTTAAGCTTCGTGACCGGCTGATCCTGTTAGCCCACAGTCTTCAGACCACAACCATTCTTTGGCTTTCGGGTTTAGAAGTTGGGCAAGTCGGGACTGCGACCGTTCGCGTATTCATTCCACAACGCCACGATGCCGCCAAAGCCAAGGCAGGCTGAACCGAAGATCAATTGCGCGCCCCAGGATTGGCGGCGCATCCCATTGATGAGCGCCCAGCCGATTCCGCCGATGCCGGCTGCAATCAACAACCAAACACCGAGTGTGACCAGATTCTGAATCCCGGTGATCGGAGCATTGGGATTGCCGCCGCTAATGATCGGTCCGCCCGTTTGTGCGGCGACAGGGCAGACCGCTGATAGTGCAACGAGGAGCGCTGCACCAGTGAAAACCAGAGCGGGTTGGATCAAGCGCAAGAACACTGCCGCTTTGAAACATGCCCGCGCCAGTCGCGTTGCGCGCGACTGGTCAGAAAGATAGTCGAATTGGCCAAAGCCAAGGGTTGATTGGTCCATCTTAGTTCTCCTTACAAATCCGAGCGTTCAGTTACGAATAAAATTGACTTCCAAGCTCAACGGCGCTGGTCCATTCCAGCGCCGTTGAGCGCTGGCCACTGACATCCCCCCGCGCCGCTACGGTTCATCCTTGCGCGTCAGCAACCGAAGCAGATGTTTCAGTGTTGTCGTGAAGGGCGACAAACAAGAGGTGTGCCACGAATATCTGAGACGGTATCAAGTTTGCGAGGATCAGACTTGCCACTTGCGAGGACACAGATCATGAGACTTAAGACTTTGACCCTTTGGCCTATCTTGGTGTTGCTGCCGATTGTATATGCTCACGCACAGGAAACGGGTGCGGTTGGAGCCGCCAGCAAGGTACGTACGCGCGCCAGTCTTTATGAACCGCTCATTGCATCAGCCGCGCAACGCCACAGCGTCGATCCGAGCCTGTTGTGGACGATTGCATATTTAGAATCACGTTTCAGACAAGAGGCAATCAGCTACAAAGATGGCAAGCCATGCGCGTATGGCATGATGCAATTCACTGCGCCCACCGCCGCGCGCTATGGCCTTAAGAATCCGCACGACGTAAGAGAAGCTATAGACGCTGCAGCTCGCTATGTCCGCGATCTGCAGAAGCGGTTCGGCCCGCGCGGCGATCTAATACTGGCGGCCTATAACGCAGGTGAGGGCACAGTCGAAGCCTTTCGCGACGGCAGGAGATTGGTGCTGCCAAACAACAAGATCATTAATCCCAGTGGTATTCGCACCGGAGGCGTACCGCCATATTTGGAAACCCGCGACTATGTAACGCGAGGCAAGATCGTCTATCAGAGTATCAGTCGCGCTGGACTCTTTCAGGGACAAGCACCGGCAGCAACGGGAGGCTCGGAAAGAGGAAGCTCAGTAAGCAAAAGTGCCTTGGAAGATGCGGTAAAAGATGACAGCATCTACACTTCCGCACCCGCAGGCACGCAGTCCTCCCAACACACAGTCAAATCCCCCAAGCATCGAGGTACAGCTCCAGTCCCGAGTTCGATCTACGTCAATTAATGCCGGTCTTAGTCTGGCGGCTCCTTAATAAAGACCTATGAGGTGTGAAGGGACACACTCATAGGTCTTTTCCTCGTGTGTAATCGACGGATCGGCTCAGTGTCAAAAGCGTCAAAAGCGTCAAAAGCGTCAAAACTTTTGACGCTTTTGACACTTTTGACGCTTGTGAGATGTCCGACCTTTATTTGCTCCGAACCGTAAAGCTCCGAGTTCTTCTCCACGTTCTGGAGTTTCCCCCATGGCACATCAGTTGTTTTCCCGGTTCCTCGAGATTTGAAATGTCAGTTACCGACTTTGAACCCTTGTAGATGAGGACCAGGACATGAGCCGACGCTTCACGCTGGAGGAATACCTGGAGGAATTCGTTGATGAGCACACTGAATCTGCGGAGGAAGAGATGAAGCTGCTTGTTACTGATGCCCAGGTGCATACCGTTGGCCTGTTTTTCATCGAGGGCATGGTCGGTCTTATCAAATGTTTGCGAAGTGAGCGTGGAACGCAACTCTCGCAGGGTACACAGGGCGAGCAGAAGGACGAGATTACCGATGAGGTCACCAAAGACGGAGACGATTTCATTAATTAAGAGGTGCTATCTATGAGCGCAATCGTGGAGACGCTGACGAATTCGCCGGATATAGCTGTCGTGGAAACACCAGCCGACGAAATCAAAAGTGAAGAGCAGGAAGCGATCTATTATCCGATCACGCAGCGCGATCCGAATGATGTACGGACCATCCTGCGGCTGGCAGTTGCGGCGCTCGCGTTCGCAGTGCTCAGCCTGACGCTGGCAGGGCTGCTCGTTTACAAGCTGACGCGTAGCGCCTCACTCGTAGTTGTGGAGCGTACGCCCGAAGGTGATCGCGTCGTCGGCGACGACCAGCACTACACGATGTCTGGGCCGGTCCAAGTGCTCTCTGACAAACCCGGCGACGGCGACAAGAAGTACCTTGCCGCCAAGTGGGCTGAGAGTTTTTTCCAGATCGATCCACGGACGCGCCGGGCGGACATAGTGCGCGGCCTTAAGATGATGACTCCTGAAGGAGCGGTCGCACTCGTCACTCAGGTCAAACAATCAGGCGAGTGGGAGACGCAACAGCGCGAGGAATGGCAAGCCGTCTGGAAACCGCAGGCTGTGACCATCAGCGGCGACGATCCTTACAAAGTTCAGTTGATCGGCCAGCAGGAGATCAGCAAGACGATTGGCGGTGTGGCGCAGCACAACAGCAGGCAGCTCGTCTTTACGCTGGCACTAAGGCCGGATACTGCGAAGCGCACAGAGGATAACCAGAACACCGGCTTTCGCATCGCCGGGATCGCCGAGATGAAAATCCTGGCCGACCAAGGTGTTGCCGGAACCGACTCAGCGAGCAGTCAACCCGCAATTTCCGTCGCGCCACCACAACCAAAGCAATAAGGAGGCGGTATGAAGTTCACACGATCCATGACGATGGCTCTGGCAATGATGGCGCTTTTTGCGGTCAGTCTTGCCGTCCGAGCGCAAGACTCGGCCAGTGGGCCGAAGAACCAGATCGGCCCGAAGAGGAGCACTAGCCAAACTGCGGTAGCCGCGCCGGGGAGAAGGTTTGCCCATCGCAAGCCTACGGGCAACCGATCGGTGATCGCGCCCGTGACCGTGCTGAATAATCCAGAGTACCTCTCTGGCGAAGCGAGCATCTCGATAGCCGCAAACTCGAATCCGCTTCTTCGGATCGGTATGGCTCAAAACGGTGTGACGCTAATCGAGTTCCCGGCCAGCGATAAGTTCTTTGCGATTCACGCGGGCAACTCAGACCTCGTGACGGTCGAGAAGTCTCCGAGCCTGAAGCGGGATCACCACCTAGTCCTGCGCGCTGGCAGTGGTTTTTTGGTGCCAGCTACCGGAGCGCGAGGACCGCAAGCCATCGTGCCAGCGACTTCGATCATAGCCCAGATGGATAGCGGCATGGCGATCACGGTGATGGTCTACCCCGTTGCTCTTCTTAAGCAGCAGGCACACCGAGTAGTCATCAACTACAAACCGGAAGAGGTTGTTAGCGCCCGCCGAGCGGCAGGGCTCGCGATCAATTTGGTTGGACCGGAAGCCAGCTCGCAGACAGAACTCGCCAATGGCACAACGGCGGCTGAATCAGCGGTGAAGACACCAACACCGACCGCATCAACCGAGCCCCCGAATGTTCCACGACCGAAAGCTGATTACAGGGAGCCAGTCGAAACGGCGCTGAGCGAGGCTATCAAGAACCCCAAGTGGTTCAAGAAATGGACCAAGGAGCGACATGGCTTAAAGATCTCCATGCTCCCGTCTCGTGAGCTGAGCGACAGCGCGCGCATGGCGCTCTTCGCCGTCCGTAACACCGGACAGGAGCCGCTAAGAATTATTTCCGGTTACCCCGATCTCTACGTTGAGACGCTCAATGAGAAGCAACGTCCGGTCGAAGCTGGAACAAAAGTCGAAAAGCTTAATCTCGCCTCCAGCGCCGACGATAATTCGATCCCACCGGGAGCAACTCGCTATTTCGTGCTGGCCTACGAAACACCAATTTTGGGCGCGCAACAACACTTGAAGATCGTCGTTGCGCACATGAGTGCCGCCGACGAGCCGGCGATGGCTGATCTGACAGCAGCAGCAGCAAGATGAAGGAGTGAGCGATGAAGAACGGAAACGGTAATGGCAATGCAACTGGGGTGTCCTTTACCAGAGCGGTCATTGAAGAGAATCCATATCTCCAAAGATTTGAGGATGAGCATCAGCAAACGCGAGCGAGTGCTGAGAACGAAGTCTTTGACCTGCCCGATGACGATGAGCAGGCGACTGCGCTAGACCACACCACTGAGCGCAGAAAAAAGACGCAGCGTCGTCGCAGGCTCGTACTGGCAGGAGTGGCATTGTTGCTATTAGTAAGCGCGGTATGCGTCTTCGCCCTCCAATATCGAAGTAGCACCAGAGTTGAATATGGGCAAACCGCTAAGCAGTCGCGGGTCGTACCTCCCGCGCCGAATGCCACTACGACGACGGGTCGAGATACCCGGACTGAGCAAGCTATCGAAGAGGCCCAGCGGCTAACAACTGACACTCGGCAGGGAGCTGCTGCAGCTACAATGCCTGGTAACACCAGCACGTCACTGGCCTCAACCGAGGAGGCGCGTAACTCAAGCAGCATTCCTGATACACCCTTCGCTGTCCCGCCGAACATCGGCGGCACAGTCAAAACTCAGCCGGACACGCTCGACTCAAGGACCAACACAGATTCGATCAGCTTCAACGAAAAGGCTCCGACTAGCTCAACAGCGACCACTTCGCCGAAGGATGCAAGGACCCTCCGTTCTCAGCGCAGCTCTGAGACTTCTCTCTACTCAAACGAACGAGCTGATCAGAGAAACCGCTCAACGGTTGGCGGCAGTGCGCGACCAAACAGCCGCACACTATCGGCGCGTGAGCCTAGCTCATCCGTAGTCTTGCCATCGTTTGGCAGCATGCTCCCGGTTCGCACGATCGGCGGACTCTACACACTGCGTAGCGGAGCGCTCACGCGCTTAGAACTGACGCGTGACATGAATGGCAATGGGTGGTCAATGAAGCGGGGAACGATCCTCGTCGGCACGAGCAAAGGAGGCGAATACGACCGCGCCTATGTCAGCATCGTTGGGTTCATTGATCCGCTGAGCGGAAAACTGGTCAAGCTTGGCGGCGACGTGCTTGGCGGCGATGGTGGAGCAGGACTTAAAGGGAAACGCAGACAACTCGACGGCGGCTGGGCGCGCATGCTTGGCAAAGTGGGTACGGCGGCGCTGAACGTAACAGGGGCGCTTGTCGGCGGACGAGGTAATGGCACTGTAATCATCTCTGACGGGCTACGCACCCGTGCGGTCAATCCTATTACTGATGAAATCAGCGGCGTGATCGGCGGCGAATTGGATCAGAAACAACGCCGAGGATTCGTCGAGGTAGCAGCCGGAACAACTGGCTATGTGATGGTCACGGATCTGCCGAGCATTATTAAAGGCACGGAGGCGAGTCCCGATCTGAATGAAGAGACGCTAGCCGCGATCACGGATGTGGACACGGCGCGACCAGCAACGGGACTCAGCGAGCGCGAGTTGGCTGAACTACTTGCTACCGGTTCGCCTGAAGAAATCCGAGCAGCCATGCCGAGAATGTCTCCCGAGCTGCGCAAGATCGCAGCAGCCGTCCTTGAACAATGACCAGAGGCGAACAAAGTGGAACTGAGAGACTCACAGAGACCAAGCATTGATCCCAGGAGATTGGTGCGGGAATGCGGCAAGCAAGCACTTGCCGAAGTCCTCGCGGCTACCGGCTACATACCGCAATCGCACACCTTGAGCGACGTGGCTTTAGCCCTGCGTCAATATCATCCGCTCCTGTTCGGCGGACCGCGCGGCTCGGGCAAAACTTCATTGGGTGAAGCGCTGGCCCAGGGCTGCAACCTTACTCTCTTTTACGTACCCGGCGTCGAAGGACTGACTTCTAACGAGGTACTTGGCGGCTGGCGACAGCGGGCGCAGGAGCGCGCCATCGAGCAGTCAATCGGAGGCGGTACAGATGCAAAGACCGCGCGGACGCTCGTCTGGACCGAGGAGTTCTACGAGAGGGGAGAGTTTCTTGAAGCCTTCGCCTACGCTAAGGAAGCCTCGGATCGCAATGAGCCCCCGCCGGTGCTGATCGTCGATGAGGTCGAAAAGCTTGAGTTGAAAATTCAGAATCTGCTGCTGCAACCATTAGCGCGTGGTTGGGCGAACGTACCGAAGCTTGAGGGCGTGATCGGTGTTCGGCGACGCGAGCATATGCCCATAGTGGCGCTCACCAGCAACAACCTCAAATTGCTTTCAGAGCCGCTGCGCTCGCGCTGCTTCGTCACTTGGATGGAACTCGCTAAGCCAGAAGAGGAGGTGCGAATCCTCTGTGCGCGAGTGCCGCAGGCTGGGCCTTATCTCATCGCAGCGACTGTCAAGATCACGCAGCTCATCAAGTGGGATATGCCGCAAGTGAGGGACAAGCCTGGACTGCGTGAGTCTATTGATCTGCTCACTGCGCTCGTAGATGACGGAGTGACATTACTAACCGAAGAGATCATCGCCGAATATCTCGCTTGCCTTGGTAAAGAGCAAAAGGAACTGTCCAGCCTGCGGAAAGCGCTGGCCCGGCTGGAAGAGGCGGCCAACGAAGAGCACGCCGAAATTGACGGCTGGATAGAAGCGGCATTTGCCACTGAGGAACGTAGGGTGCGGGGCTTAGAGGAACTGGAGGAGGTCAGAGCATGACCAAACGACGCAATATGCCGGTGCTCATCGTCGGGATAGTTGGGGCACTAATCGTCGGCATGCGGTTGCTCTCGGTCGCTTTGCCGGAGAGAAGCGGCAAGGTAGATCCGCACGTCAGCCTAACGGAAAACCAAGCCCATGAGATTGTCGAAAAACAGCGGCAGCAGCAAGTCCGTTCATTCATGGCAGCGTCGGAAGGCGAGGTCTCGCGCACGGAAGAACGGATTCGGGAGGCAGCAGCTTTGGCTACGGCGTCCAGTCTATTTGCAGCCAAAGAATCTCTCGACAAGCGTACGCCGGCGAGCGTCACCGCCCTCTTAGCAGGAGTCTACAACGCTGGTCTGCTACCCCCAGGAATGCGATTAGTCGACAGTTCGGGAGGAGTCAGTTCGTCGCGCGGTCAGCTTTTTGTGCGTTACCGGCTTGAGCCACTTGGCATCGAGGTCGTCTCCGTTGGAAAGGAGCGAATCGACGGTCCCGCGTTGTTAGTCCGCGTGCCTGACGAAGGCACGAGCGAGGATGGCGCGCGGCTCTATCTGGCAACCCGATTGGATGAAATTACGGTCCCGGCGCCGTTCGTTCACGAGGCAGAAGTTATTGCGTTGGGGTTTGCGCCTGAACCGCTGAGGGCGCTCAAGCTTCCGAATCCTGATGGCCGCAAGTAAACCGTACTTTGGAAAGGAGAATGGAAAATGGCAGGCAAAACTGAACGAGTGAAAGTTGAAGTCAAGGATTCAACTGAGGGTGACATGCGGACATTCAATATCACGCTAACGGCACCGGCCAATGACTTCCTGTTGACGGATCTGCTCAAACAAAGAGGCGTCATCGACGCGGTGGATGCCGAACTTAAGCAGGCCGTCAAAAGCGCGACAGAGAGTTATCTAAACGCCGCAGAGAGCCTGATTGCCAAACTAGCCACAGGGCCTATACAGGGACGGAAGTCGCGCACTAATGGGAAACGTGATGGCAAGCCGGGCAAGGATCAGAGGCCGAGTTCGATTCCACTTTCAGAACAACCAAGAGAGCTAGTCAGGGAACCACTGCAAGCACAGTGACTACCTGAATCGCAAGATCAAATGTGATTGATCAGACTCGCCGAAACTTTGGGAGGTTCAATGAAGAGTAAAAGAAATACACCCTCTCTGTTCACCTTCGAGGTTCCGGCAAGAGAGTAGGGAAGGTTAAGGAGTTGCTTCGCACCTGATTTTTGATGACACGTCACCCCTGGAGGGTGCATACGCACGCACGCTTTTGCATGCGTATGTAAACCCGGCAGCAAAGGAGATTAGAAGAAGGCGCATGCGGCTGCATACAAATGCATGCGCCCGCAGGCACCTAATAAGAAAGAAAAGCTGATTATGCCAAGAACAAAAAAGCTGAAAACAATCTCCTATCGAATCTCAGAAGAGCTATGGATGGAGATCGAAAGACGGGCGGCGAAGACAGGAGAAACGCCGCACCTATGGGGCCGCTCTGCGGCACTGGAGAAGCTGAATAACGAACACGGATTGACTGGCAATGAGCGCATATTGTTTGAGCAGTTTGCGCGCGGGCAGTATCTCATTACGCAAGGTTTTCAACTGCTCGCTGAGAACAACTTAACCGCCGAAGAGTGGAAGAAGTTCCGCACTATTGCCAACGAACGAACCTCTGAGATCGCGGACGGAGCGCTCGCGATGCGCGCCAAAAGGAACGGTCAGGGAGTCTGATCAAAGGGATTGAGTCAAGAGCAAGACGTGACGAGAAGGAGGGAGGAATGAAGAGCCGAAACCCGTTCACCGAAGAAGGAAGAACGCGCTTTAGAAATTTTCAGAGGCGCATCACGACCTACCTCATTCTCTGGACGATGATTGGCTTGGGCGTAACTGTCGGCGGCATGTATCTCAAGACCAGGTATGGCTACCGGCCCCTACAACGGCTGTACTTGAGGCAGTACGTCAAAGCCTCAATCAAGTCATTTCTGCCACTCAGTAAGCCATCCAGGTACACCTTATTGGTGCGCGTCGTTAGTGATCCGGCTACCGGCAAAGAGCAGGTTCTTGGCTGCACGGATAATGAAGTGACGCCTGTTAGGGACGAGACTGGTCGAGTAAAGTTCGATCCGAAACTAGGGCCATTCTTTGCCTTACAAGAGGGCATATCTCACAAGTTTTTCCACTGGCGCGACGTGTGGCAGATGGACAAGCAGATGTACCCCTGGCTGAAAGACCAAATCTACGAAGGTCGGTCGCTGCTTGGATTGTATTGGATCTGTTTTTTACCGCTTCCGGTCATCATCGCGTTCGGCATGCTCATCTCGGTCAAGCTCGATCTCAGGATGAATAGGGAGTATGAAGCCGGGGACCTCCTGCGGGGTGTTCGGGTGCTTCACCCGAGTGAATATGAGCGGGAGATCGGGCAGCGAGAAACGGGCATCGGGTTACCCGTGTTCATTCCAAGGAGGGCGGAACAATGAACGGGAGATTGAGACCGACGAAGGGTCCCGGAGCGCGTGCGATCGCAAGTCTCAGAGACTATTTCGGATTTGAAGAGCACCCGACTTGGATCAGGATGCCACGTTCAGAAGAGACCGAGCATGTCATGCTGTTGGGCGATCCGGGAACCGGCAAGAGTCAAACAATTCACCACTTCCTATTGCAGATCGCGGCGCGCCGACCGGCAGAAGCGGTCGTGATCTATGACCCGGCCTGTGAGTTTATCAAGCGCCACTACAATCCAAATCGCGGTGACATCATCCTCAATCCGCTCGACACCAGATCACCGTACTGGTCCCCCGCAGGAGAGATTCGTGTGCCGACCGACAAGAAGCTACTGGCTGAAAGTTTCTTACCGGGTAAATCCGATGCAAACCAAGCCTCGACTTCGGGGTTCTTTTTGAAGGCGTCGCGTGCCATCTTCGGACGGATGCTTGAGTTCAAACCGACGCCGGCGCAGATGGTCGCTTGGCTGAGAAGCGCGGAAGCCATTGACATGATCGTTGATGGAACCGAGCACGCGCACCTCATTCCGAAGAATGCGCACGGGCAGCGTGCCGGTGTTTTGGGTGTGCTCTCAGATCTCGGAGAAACGTTGCGATTACTCCCCGAGCAGGACGACTGTGAGGCAGAACTCAGCCTTTCTGAATGGGCGCGGCTTCGCCGAGGCTGGATCTTCATCACCTCGACAATGGATACGCGAGAAGCTTTGCGCCCACTACAGGCGGTGTTCATCAACGTCTTGATGAAGCGCCTAATGTCTGTCTCATCCGAATGGGGCCAGGCTCATCCGTGCTGGGTGATCGTGGATGAGGTTCATTCGCTCCACCGGCTCCCTGCGCTCTACGAAACCGAGACCGAGGGTCGCAAGTACGGACTCAAACTGATTCAGGGAACACAGGGCAAAACGCAGTACGAAGAGTATTACGATCGACTGGCGAAAGCGATGCTGGCTGCACCAAAGCTGAAGCTCTTCTTCCGTTGCGGTGAATCTGAATCGGCCCGTTGGATCAGCGACACGATAGGAGAATACGAAGTCGAGAAACCGAAAATCGGCACGACTGCCAGCGTCGAAGATAAGGGCCGTGATGCGGTCAACTACTCGACAGTCACGGAGCACAAACAGGCCATCAGCAAGGAAGAGATTATGTCTTTGCCCGACCTCCATGGCTATTGGAAATACGCCGACGTGGTAGTGCCATTTCGCCTTCCGCTGGCCCCAGTAAAGATCGTGGCGCGAGGGTACATTCCGCGTGAAATGACGCCGAGCGAAATTCACATTCCCACGCTTCCCCACGATGTAAAGAAGAAGTCGGCTCGTGCACCAAAGAGAGGAGAGCAGGACACCAAACGCCACGAGCATTTGATCGCTGAAACTGAGAAGCAGCTCGGCGGTGCCTTGGCCGCAAACATGAGTGAAGCTGCGCATCCCGACAGCATGGCGCCTGAAGATGAAAAGGCAATAACGCCCGAAACTGAGCAGGCGGTGCTGGAGATCGGCGTCGATCCAGAACTGGAAGCCGCCCAGATTGAAATGTAAAAGCTCGTCGCGAGCGATGAAAGATTCTGACTACAACAACCCAACCATCAAGACTTAGCCGCCATGATGACCATGAGCAAGTCCCTGGGCGCAGGGCAGGCCAAAGATTACTATCAAGCTGAATACACTAATACACAGGAGAGCTACTACACCGAAGACGAGAACGTTAAGGGCGAGTGGTTCGGCAAACAAGCCGACGCTTGGAAACTCGAAGGTGAAGTAAGGCAGGAGCCTTTCGAGCGTCTCTGTGAAGGTCAGGACCCGCGCACGGGCTTGCAGCTTGTCAAACACGTCGCGTCGAAAACGTACGAAAACGCTTACGGCGAAATGGTTGAGTCCAGCGAGCATCGTGCGGGTTGGGATGCGACCTTCTCAGCGCCCAAGAGTGTCTCCCTGGCAACATTGGTGGGCGGTGATGAGCGGATCATGGAAGCCCATGACCGGAGCGTGAATGCGGCTCTTCGGGAGTTGGAGAAATACGCCCAAGCGCGCATCGGAGGCAACAATCCGGCAGAGACTACGGGCAAGATAATCGCCGCCAAGTTCAAGCACGACGCGGCGCGTCCTGATCGCGCCACCGGCTACGCAGCGCCCCAACTTCACACGCATGTAGTTATCTTCAATCTGACGCAAACTGAAGACGACCGTATCAAGCCGATCCAACCACTCGAGTTATTCCGGAGCCAGCAGTACGCGACGGCGATTTATCGCACGGTCTTGGCTGCGGAACTGCAAAAGCTTGGCTACGAAATAACGGTGGATGCGCGCACCGGCGCACCGGAGATTAATGGGTTCACTAAGGAGTATCTGGCGGCCAGCAGTCCACGCCGCCAGGAAATCGATCAAGAAGCCGCCGAGATGAAAGAGCGTCTGGCCAAGCTGGGCATCAACGTCGCGGATGGCGCAGGCTTGCGCCAGGCGGCCGCGAAGACAGACCGCATGAGTAAACAATATGACCGACAAGATATGCGCTCGCGCCACTTGGAGATGGACGCCCGCTTCGGCGAGCAAGCGGCGCGCATTGCGCAATCCGCACAGGAGCGCGGGTCTCTTATCCTCGATGACGACGAGATTAAATCTCGGGCGCAAGCAGCCGTGACGTTCGCGAGAATGAACGCTGGGGAGCGAGAGGCGGTGGTAGACAAGCGCCGTGTGATAGTGGACGCGCTCAGAAGAAATATGAGCTTCACAACCTACGACGCGGTGATTAAGGAGCTGAATGAAAGAATTGAGAGTGGTGAGTTCATCCGGTTGATGAGGAACGGCAGCATGGAAGAGCTGACGACCTCGCAGACCGTGGCGATGGAGCGGAGCAACCTCGAACGAGTGGTTGCCGGAAGAGGAACGCAGGAGCCGATTCTTGAGCCAGAAAGAGGTGGTCGAATAGTCCAAGAGATCACAGCGAGGCAGGGTATCACACTCAATGACAGTCAACGTGAGGCGGTAGCGACGCTCCTTGAAAGTCGCGACCGGATCGTAGGCTTGCAGGGTCGCGCCGGTACAGGTAAGACCACAGCGCTTGCTGTCCTTAGAGAAGCAGCTGAGCGACAGGGCTATGAGATAGAAGGGTTCGCACCGACAGGAGCAGCAGCGGACTTATTGGCTGAGAGTGGGATAAAGACGTCGACCTTGCAGAAGTTTGTGGCAAGCACCCAGATGGAGTCCGATATTGGAAAGAAGATTCTCTACGTGATGGACGAATCCTCGCTGTCGGACACTCGAAATATGTTTCTCTTTTTCAAGAAAGCGGGTCCAGTGGCGCGCCTATTGTTAGTTGGTGATACGGCACAGCACCAGGCCGTCGAAGCTGGCGTGCCGTTTGAACAGTTCGTCAAAGCAGGGATGCTCACTGCTACGTTGGATGAGATTTTGCGACAGAAGTCAGACTTGAAGATACCAGTCGAACAACTCTCGAAAAAGGACGTGCTGGCAGCCGTTACGACGCTTTTCGAGCAAGGGCGAATCGCGGAGATTGCTGACGACGAAGACCGCTTGACGGCCATTGCTAAAGACTTCCTGAGTAATCCAAAACAGACGCTGGTAATCTCGCCCGCCAACGAAGAGCGTGTGGCTATTAATTCGATCATCCATCGGCAGCTTCAAGAACAAGGCGTTGTGAACCAGGACGATCATGAACTGAAAGTGCTCGCGACTCGCCAGGACATGACCGGAGCCGAACGCACCTTTGCTCTCGCATATGTGCCGGGTGAAGACATCATTCGCTACAACAAGGCCAGCAAACTATACGCGATTAAGCCTGGAGACTACGGACAAGTGCTCAGCGCCAATCACAGCGACAACACGATCACGGTTCGACTTAAAAGCGGGCGAGAGATTACTTACAACCCGGAAAGACTCTCAGGGGTCGCCGTCTACAAAGAGGCTAAGCGGCAGTTTGCCGAGGGAGATAGAATCCAGTTTCGCGCGCCCTTTGCAGAAGCGAAGGTAAAGAACAGTGAGTTGGGCACGATCACTCAAATCGCCGACAGCAAGTTGACCGTGGCGTTGGCAGGAAAGCGCGTCGTCACTTTCGATCCAGAGAAATTTCCGCACCTGGATCACGGCTACGCAGTGACGAGCTATTCGGCGCAGGGCAAGACGATGGATCGAGTCTTAGTCAACGCCGAAACGACGGAAACCGATCTCCTTCTAAATCAGCGGATGGCTTACGTTGCGATTTCGCGCGCCAGATTCGACGCGCGCGTTTACACAGACTCCGCAGTGGATCTCGGCGGCGCATTGAACAGGCCGAAGGATAAGGAGATGGCGCTCGAAGCTTTGAAGGAATCGCAGACAGGTACTCCGGCATTCGACAAGCCAGGCAGTATCGCGCGCTCGAAGCCGCGTGAACTAAGGCAAGCGGCCAGGGACTCCTGCTCGATCGCGCGGCTCAAAGGCAGCGCGATCGTAGCCGAGTCCAACGTCGCGGTTGCGGAAAAGCGGATGGAAGATTTCGAGAAGTCGAGACACTTCGCCAATTTCGAGATCAACGGTGAGCAGTGGTCGCTTGTTACCTTGGACCGGCAGCAGCGAACCAAGGAGCGCGAGATCGACCTTAACAAACGGGCGGTCTCTGCTTACCGCATGAGGTTATATGGCGTAATCCACAACCCGATCAAACTCTATGACATCCGCGACTACAAAGAGAGAGCCGCAAAAGCGAAAGTGCGCATCAAGCAGTCGCGCGAAGAGATCAAACAGCTCCAGCCAATTCGCGAAAGAGTCACTGACTTCATCGAAGAGCGCCGGAAAGCGCTGCGAGAGAATGTCGAGCAGAAGAGGCAACTGTCCCGGACGCTCAATAGTGCATTAGCCGTGGAGGTTGATTTACACGTCAACCAAAGTGAGGGGATTCCGCAAACCGAGTTCAATGCGACGGAAGTAGATCAGTTGGAAGCGAACGCCACAAAGCTTCGTGATTCCAAGATGCTTTACGCGGCGCAGAATTACTTGGCACAGCATTATGGTGACGCGCGGGATGGTTTGGAGAAGGTGGCAGCGCGCGCGGCTAGCGTAGAGGACTCAGCGAAAGCATCATTGCGTAGCGCAGGCGAGCGCATACGAAGCTTTGTCGAAAACCGGGAGTTCTTCCCCGTCTTATTCAAAGGCGTTGATGGTAGCGAGAAGACGGCAACACTGAATGAGCTTGCGCCAAACACTTTTGGAGAGAAGGTAGCCAGCTACTTCTCGATAAGCCAACGGTTAGAGATCGCTGCCGTGCAACAAGCGTTAGACCAACATCACACGGACTTGGTGCACGATCGCGATCTCCTACAGCAATTCGCCCAGGGAGCTGGCGAGACCGGAGATAGTTACCGCGAGAACCTTCAGACATTGAACCTAGTCATGCCTCAAACGAAGTTCAACGAGGTCACGGAAATTGAGACCTTCGTCGCGCAACCAACAGTCGCCATCCTTGGAACAGGGTTCGAAGCGATAGCCGTTTCGCCCACCAGCGGAGGCGGTATTGTAAGTATCAGCAATCCCGCACAAGAGGCGGTACAAGGAATTGGTTTAGGTATGGCGCACCAAGAATCACCAACTGACGATCATCTTGAGGACGCCCGGCGAACGCTGGACAAAGTTTCAGCTGAATCCATAGCCACCAATGAGACAGGAATGGGAGCAGGAGTGGCCGCTGATACGGAGGCAGCAGGCTCAGAAGCGTTGGCTGCACTGCTGTAGCGTAGCCCTAGCAGGCTGCTGAAAAAGTAACCTGGCCACTTGGTACAACGGCGAAACAGTGGCCAAAGAGCCACTCAAGGGATCAATCGCAGAAACAAGATCGCACATCATCGATAAGCAAAAGTCTTCATGAAGACGAAACCAGTAACTATCACTATTTTTTCAGCAGCCTGCTAGGACCACCAGCTCCAAGGACGACACCAACAATGCCAGTGGTTCAGCACCCGCCTCCACATTCAACGTGCATGGGAGATTTCGTGACGGGGTTTCGGGTGCATGCCGTTGTTAGCTGGCACGTGTTGGTGGGATCACCGGGTATATTAAGCCATCAAACCCCGGAGCGGATTAAGACAAGGTCGAAATTCTCATCGCTGGTTAGCTAGAACGTGGTGGGCCGTAATTGCGACTGATGCTTGGGAAATAGTTGTCTATTTCGGCATTGACTGTTTCCAGTCGCCTCCGAAGCTCTGCTATCTCTCCCTCTATTTCTGGTACTAGTTCTCCGTCACGGCTGCGCTTTGACAGGTCGTTAACCTGATACATCTTGTCATAAGTTCTTGCTACGAGAAAGGGAAGGGGTCTAGGCAGATAGGACAGGAAGCCATTCTTTCTCATTTCCAAAAATGCCTCATCCCTGAAATAGACTTTGGTTTTGATCACGTCGTCCAGCCATAATAGGTTCATCTCGGTTTCTAGACGTATTAGAGCCGCGGCTTGGCGCTTCTCCCTCCGCTTCCCATAGAATTGCTGCAACTCCGCGAAGACGTAGCCGAGCAGCCCACCTATAAGGAGAGATAGCGCGTTGACAAGCAGGGTTTCAGAAAAGCTCATAATGCCTTCGGTTGGAGGTCCAGCTAACGTCGGAGTTGACGCGGCGGCGCGAATTCAAGCATCGCCGGACGAATCAACTTGCGAAACACGCTCCCGCCACTCGCGTTCAACGCTTTGTTGGGTCCCTGTCCTGAGCAACAACTAATCGGCTGGGGAATGCGAATCGGCCCACCCGAGTGATTCGACCGCCTCTCGTGCGCCACGAGAGAGCTTCAAGCGGCGCTCGCGAACGTAAGAACTCAATGCGCTTTCGGTGGCCGTCCGAACCTTCATGGAAATCGAATGAAGGAATGTGGCGGCGGCCTCCAACTGGTCCGTCGTAACAACCAGCGAATCAAGAAAGAGACGCGACAAGCCAGTCTCCCGCTTGATGAAGCGTTCACGAGCGTATCGGGGTCCAAAAATGCCTCCGTGGTGAACTAGCAAATTCCGGTCGTCAAGGATTTCAGCAAATCGCGCCATCTCGTCTTTTGAAAAAGGAGTCACTCTCAGCAGATCACAGTACATACCATTGATAGCTTTGGCGGTCCCGAAGTCGAAACCCTCAGCGACAAGATAACCCAGTTTCGGAAGGATGGGGTCGCCTGCATCCAGAAGGTGAAAGGCGCTTACCGAGATGTCCCGACCCCGCGTTTGCAATTCGCGAAGCAATTGTGGACAAATGTTGATAATCGATGCGAAATGGTTCTTGCAGAACCCCTCGAAATACGCAACGAGCCCGATCAGGCACAACTCAGCGAAAGGAGTATCGCGAAGATCGCCCTCGGGCGGACGCATGCGGGCGACACTACGCATATCATAAACCTGCATGTCAAAGATCACCCCAGCAGGAACGGCGCCAGCAAAATAATCCTCAGGACCTCGCGATTTCATTAGTGCTCCATCACATGGCGGTCAGTAACAAAGAGGAACCCAACGCTGGCCTTTGCTGCGCTATTCGGCGTCCGAGCAGAAATGAAAGGCCACTGGAGAAACATGCTACCGCGCCGTCAGCCGCAATGGTTTTTTATGTTGCGCGTGTCGACAACGCGCATCCTATCCATCGAGACTATCTTTGCCGTGTAGCCGTGCATTAAGCTCCTCCCGCTTCAAGAGCTCTGGTCCTAACGCTTCAAGTCTCTTAACGATTTCTGGCTTCAAAGCCGACTGATAGTCTAATTTGCCATGTACAATTTCATTGCGAAGCCTACGCAATTGATCAATCTCCGCCATCTCAGACTGCAAAATGAGACCCCTACGATGCAAAAGCCGGGCGGCGTCTAGCGGCATCAATGGGCGACCACTCACGGACGTTTGATTAGGCGCAGCTAGACTCAAAAGGGCCTTTTCAAAATTAACCCACGCAACCATGAAATTCCCTAAAAGTTCAGTCCTGTTACTTTCAGACTCAACCAGCCGGAACCCAAATAGGTTGTAGAAAAGCACGTTGGCAAGTTCAGCGTAGACCTCAACTTTCTCTCGCTCCACAGTCAAACCGTTACCCTGATGATAAAGCTCATTGCGGAGGCGATGGAACCATTCGATCTCTCCCAAATCAATTCCGTCAAGCTTATCTGCAGCATGATTTTCTAGTGCGTCAAGCAATGCAGGAAAGCTCTCTGAGAATTCTTGGTACTCTTTCCTGGTAATCTTCAAGCCCGTAACCCGTTGAGGAAGACCCAAAAATATTTTCATCATTAACTCAACCGCATTATCAATGCTTATCATCGCTAGGCGGCGCTTCGTATCTGTATCACTCTTAAGTAGATCAAGACCATGCTTGAGAATTTCTCCCGGACCAGAAGCCCAGAGTGGCTGCGCTCTCTTGATCATAAATACCGCCTCTATAAAGTCGCTTCTATATTTCTACTAACACCGATTCCGTATAAAAACTGATTCTGCACTTCAGAGCGCACCGGCCCGTGCTCATTACACCACAATCGCCTCGATTTAATATCTTAGTATCGCCTTTGCCTTCGCGAGTCGCACTTTTCGTGAGCACTAAAGTTATGCGCTCCTCCTGAATCAATACTTCTAACTCAGGAATGGTATCTAACGCTCCGGCGAATCGCCGTCAGACTTACGCCGCCAATCAAAGAGAGTTTCATTCTGAGCTTGTCTGGCTCGATGAAGATGCCCCAGCAAGCTGTTACGGCTAAGGCCCAATCGTTCGGCTGCGCTTTGCATAGTCCCGCCGGTAGCTTGGCGCGCAGCTTCAATGCTACAACGCTTGGCCCGAGCGGTCCATTGTCTGAAGGTTTCGCCACTCCGCAGCACACAGAGTTCGAGCGGTAGGATAATGTCACCTTCATGTGCGATGGACCGCAAATGGGCGTGCTTTGTGGCTTCATCCATATTGGCAATGTTGCCCGCTGATGCTAGCTCATTGCTCGGCGCAGAAGTTGCTTGTCGCGTACCATTTCGGTTCGTGATCGGATTGCTTCCGCGCGAGTTAAGCTTAGCCAAAACGAACTGCACCAACTCAATTGAGATTGGCTCGCTTTCTTTGACGTAGCTCGTCAGCTCATAAATCAGATTCCGCAAAGCTCGAATGTTCCCCGGATAGTCGAACTGACACAGCAATGCTGCGGCGTCTTCCTCAATCCAATAAGGAGCACACTGATTGGTTCGGTTAGTGATTGCAGCAGCTTCACGCAAGTAAAAAGCGATCATTGCGGGAATGTCTTCGCGGCGCTCTCTAAGCGGTGCAGTCTCTATCGTCAATACAGCAAGTCGGCAGTGGAGGTCCTCACGGAATTCACGAGACTGAGTCATGCTGGCGAGATTCCGCGACGTCGCCGCGATAATCTGCACATCACAGAATACGTGACGGTTCGTGCCAAGCCGTTTGATCTGCTTTTCTTCAATTGCTCTTAGGAGTTTGTTTTGGACTGTCAGCGCGATGTCGCCGATTTCATCGAGAAAGAGAACCCCGCCGTCAGCTTCTTCGAAGAGTCCCGTGTGATCGCGGTCCGCTCCAGTGAAGGCGCCCTTGCGATAGCCGAAGAGTTCGGCTTCCACTAACTGTTCCGGCAAATTGGCGCAGTTGAGTTCCAAGAACGGATTATTGGCTCGCGCTGATCGTCGGTGGATTTCTCGTGCCGCATAAGTCTTGCCGGTGCCGGTTTCTCCCGTGATCAAAATATTGAAGGACCGTCGCGCTACGCGTTCAATTTCTGCGCGCATTATTCGCGCCTGTTGACTCGACTGATCAGCGAAGAGATCCTTAATCTGACGAGCGCTTTCTTCTGTTTGTCTTTGCCGAGTTCGATACTCCCGCACTCGCCGCGCGGTTTCGTCCTTCCACGCCGGCGGCGAAACGTCGTGCTGTTTCGCTTCTGCGACAAGAGCCGAGTGTCTCCGACTCATAATCCCTCCCGTTGCACGTGTATATGAGTGCTGGTCGGCACACAAGAACCTATAGTTGACGATCTTCTATTCTCCTTAAGACGGGAGAACTGCACGGAACTTCCGGAGTAAAAAAATTGGGCACCACTGACCAGCAGAAGGTTGTCGAGGCGATGTTGCGCCGTGGACTTATCGGTCGCGCGAAGATACGGGTGCAGATGGTTATCCATACAAGCTTAACCACTGTGATGGCCTTCGGCCTTAACTTCCGATCAGGGAAGCCCTGCCAGGCTTAACTTGAAAGGTCAGAGGTTCTGGGCCTCTACGAGAGCGAGGAGACTTGGGAGAGTCTAGCTTTCGAAACCGAACCACGAAATCTATGACAATTATTTAACGCTGCGCTTTACACTTAGTGCCGTTTCTTCTTTGAGCTGGGCAGACTCTTTACGAAGCCAACTACCATCTGCGATGTCTAAGGTGCAGGGCTGCGGCTTGAAAGCGTTGCAAGAATCCGGCATTGTCGCGACCTCTTCAGCGGCGAAGATGCGCAACCAAGAATGTATTTTGTTGTCGGGGAAGATTAGATGCTTAAGTAGCGAAAAACGTTCCCGCGATCCGCCGAAGAAGTTGGATTTTTTCCATTAATTCCTATCTGAAAACGCGGTCGAAAGATGCAAGGGGGTTTGCATAGGACATAAAAGTAATGCAGTCCGAATGTACCTCCGAGAAGCGGGATTGACCACAGGGCCAAAAGTGGGAATAGAGAAGCTACGCCCGCCATGAGCGGTAGGAAAGATCAACCGGTTGGCGAGCCAACATGTAGTTGACTACATAATGTTCTTCGGTACATACTCTGAAAGTGAAGTGGGTAGTATCGTTTCATGACAAGTTCGACTCAGAATTTGACGCCCTGTCAGGAACGGTGCAGGACGAAATGCTGGCCCACGCCAGATTGCTCGAACAGTTTGGTCCGCAACTCGGGAGGCCCAGGGTCGATACCCTGAAAGGCTCCCGCCACGCGAACATGAAGGAGCTGAGATTCGATGCTGATGATGGCGTGTGGCGCGTTGCCTTTGCTTTCGACCCGAAGCGCAAAGCTATCCTTCTAGTCGCGGGGGACAAGTCAGGCGGGAGTGAAAAGCGTTTTTATCGGCAGTTAATAGCCAAGGCCGATAAGAGGTTCGACGGGCATCTAGCGCTCTTGAAGAAAAGGAAGAATTAACTGTGAAGACTCTCAACCAGAAAATGAAGAGAATAGGTTCCGCGCGTCGCAAGAAGATCGAGGCCCGTGCTGACGGTTTGATCGCTGAAGAAATGACGTTGCAGGAACTCCGGCGGGCTCGCAAACTTACCCAAGTGCGGATGGCTAAGGTTCTCGGTATTAGTCAGGATGGCGTTTCCCGGCTTGAGAAGCGCAGCGACCTTTTGCTTTCCACATTGCGAAAGAGCGTCGAGGCCATGGGCGGCAACTTGTCGCTAGTTGCTGAATTTCCTGATCGAGATCCAGTCGTACTCTCTGGCATTGCCGAGGTAGAATCGCAGTGAGGCAATAGAGAATGCTCCAAAAGCCATACGATCAGTGGACATTCTGCTGTCTGTGTCTTAGTACACAATAGGACTTCCGAAACGAGCCCGGTCCCCTAGATCTAGCTTATCTGGCGCGCGCCGCTTAATGGTGATAATCTTAGCGCTTTCTAGCACAAGGTATTGCGGCCTTAGGCATTTTGCCTTCAGGATATAGCGCTTTGGCAAAATTTAGCTGGTCATCGCGCATCAATTGACTATGAATTACAGATTTTCAGGTCATGAAACATTTCCCTGTCGTTATGCTTGGCTCCCCAAGGCATATCGCTCGCTTACTGCCAACCCACGGATTTTTGGAAATGAGGAAGAAGCGATCGTGGCTATGGGTGTTGGGAAGAACATGGTGCGAGCCATCAGATTCTGGGTTCAAACGACCGGAATAGCCTCAGCCTTGAAAGATGGCGGTTACTCCATCACAGATTTTGGAGAAGCTCTAATGAAACAAGGGGGCTTTGATCCGTTTCTGGAAGACAAGCGTACCCTTTGGTTGATTCATTGGAAACTCTCAACACAGGTCTCTGAACCATTATTTGCTTGGGATTACCTCCTTAATAAGTGGCGTCATCAGGAAATCGGTAGGACATCTGCATTGCGAGCTTTTCAGCAGGAAGCCAAACGATTGGAACGCAAACTTTCAACGGTTACATTGGAACAGCACTTCGACACCTTTCTCCACACTTATGTGCCTACACGAAGTAGAAAAGGCGAGATCCTCGAAGACAATCTTGATTGTCCCTTGGTCGAACTCGAATTAATTCAGAGGGTAGGAGAACGGGACTTCGGGGGGGGCAGGCGCGAGCCGATTTACGCTTTCAGACGGGAGCCGAAATCCGAAATAACGCCCGAGCTTTTCGTGTTTTGTCTAAACGAGTTTTGGACTACTACACGTCGGGCCACCGAGAAAAAGATTACGTTCCGCGATATCTCGGTGGGGCATGGCAGTCCTGGCCAGATCTTTAAGTTGCCCGAGTGGGATCTCCGAGAGCGACTTGATCGAATAGAGGATGATTCCCATGGGATGTTTTCCTACAAGGAATCCGCAGCGCTGCAGGAGGTAACCCGAACTGACGATCCAAGTCGTTCAGACCGGCAGTGTTTGGAGGCCGTTTACCAGGTGTGAAGCTCAAATGACCGATACTCTGATCGCAGACTTGCTTAACGTCGAAAGCCGTTTTCTCCGTTCGGCTCACCTCGAACGAGATTTCTTGGACACGAAAGCGCTCAAGGGATACGTCTTGACTCCTGAATGTCAGTCGTATGTCGAGCGGCTAGCTAGTGGCCTTGGGCCGAAGTCCGGCCAGCGCGCATGGCGTATTACTGGTGATTTCGGATCGGGAAAGTCGTCCTTCGCTTTGCTGATCGCTCATCTCTTCAGTGAGAGGAGTGCGCAGCTACCGCCTCATCTGCGCCATGTCATTAACTATAAGAAGGTTGGCGTGGCGAAACCACAGCTTTTGCCAATCCTGGTGACCGGCTCGCGTGAATCATTGTCTGTCGCGCTATTGCGTTCGCTGCATCGTGACCTGCTCAATACTTGCGAGCGTGGGAGAACGCCGGCAATCATTGATAAGATTCGATCCCAGATCGCTGGTGGAGAGGGAGCAGTTTCGGATGAGACAGTAGTTCAGCTACTCGCGGATGCGAACGTCTACGTTAGCGCTGCTAAGAAAGCTGATGGTCTTCTGTTAATCGTCGATGAGTTAGGAAAGTTCTTGGAGTATGCTGCGCATCATCCTGAGAGGCAGGATGTTTACCTACTTCAACGACTTGCTGAGTTCGCGTCAAGAAGTGGCAAGACTCCGCTATTTCTTATCGGGCTGCTACATCAAGGCTTCAATGCTTACGCCGACAACCTGACGGAGTCGGCACAAAAGGAATGGGAAAAGGTAGCAGGACGTTTTGAGCAACTCATTTTTAACCAGCCCCTTGAACAGACAGCGGGGCTGGTTGGAGATGCCCTGAGAGTCAACGTCGCCCAACTTCCGAAAACCATCGGAACGCAAGCTCATCGTGATATGGCTGCCGCTGTTGAGTTGGGTTGGTACGGAGCGCTAGTTGGAAAGAAGAACCTGTTAGATAACGG
This sequence comes from Pyrinomonadaceae bacterium, assembly GCA_030841085.1. GTDB lineage: Bacteria > Acidobacteriota > Blastocatellia > Pyrinomonadales > Pyrinomonadaceae > PSRF01. Next base: position 72,338 of record JAVEDP010000024.1, on the reverse strand, counting down.
CGAAAGAATCTATCCGTTGCATCCGTCAATAGTTCCGGTCTTGGTTAAACTTTTCAGCCGATTTGGCCAAAACGAACGCTCGTTATTTAGTTTCCTTCTCGGAGCGGAGCCTTTCGGCCTGCAGGACTTCGCGCAACAGACTGCTAATCGAGAACGGTTCTATCGCATTCACAATCTCTACGACTATGCAAAGTCCGCGTTCGGTCATCGTCTGAGCGTTCAGAGTTATAGGAGCCATTGGAATGAGATCGATTCAATGATCGAAAGCTTTCGAACTCAAAACGACCTAGATCTACGAATTCTCAAAACAGTGGGGCTGTTAAACCTGTTGGATTCCGGAAATCTCTTGGCAACCAAGGATGCGTTACTCGTCGCGGTTTGTGGAAAGGATTCTCGCGAAGCACACACGGTCAGCGAAGCGATCAAGAAACTACAGAAAGATAAAAGGGTCCTTTACAATCGCGGAGCCTCAGGCGGGTTTTGCCTCTGGCCACATACGAGCGTCGATCTTGAACGAGCCTATGCAAGTGCGGCACGAGCCCTTGGGCCTGAGCCCAAACAAGTCTCTTCCCTTATTCATTCTTATTTAGAGACGCGTCCCCTAGTTGCAAGAAGACATTATATCGAGACTGGCAACCTTCGCCATTTTGAAGTTCGATTCTCGCCCGTTAACGAGCTCGCTGAAAGCCTTAAATTTGACTATGAAACTTCAGACGGACTGGTCGTTGTTGCTCTGTGCGAGACTGAAGAGGAACGGAAGGCAGCGCTCCGATTCGCAACATCGGGTGTGTTGGATGATCAGCCCGCCATCCTCTTCGCGATTCCGAATCCTCTTAACATACTCGCCAAGTTGGTTGAGAAGGTTCAACGATGGGAAATGGTCAGGAACAGCACTCCCGAGCTTAACAATGACTCATTTGCCTTCGAAGAAGTCTCTCGGCAAATATCTGCCGCAAGGCGAATGCTGGAGGAGCGGGTCCAGGCATTCGTTGGCCTTCAACAGTTCAGTGGAAGAACGGAGTTAGTTTGGTATAGACAAGGCAAAATATTACGGGTCAGGAACGGACGTGAACTGCTTTCATCTCTATCTACGGTTTGCGATGAAGTCTATGCACAGGCTCCGAGGATTCAAAACGAACTTGTCAATCGTCGTGCTTTGAGCTCCGCCGCCGCAGCGGCTCGAACGCGGCTCATAGAAAGCATTTTCAGTTCCTCGTCCAAGCCTTTGCTGGGAATGGATTCCGCAAAGAAACCACCGGAGATGTCAATCTATTTATCCATTTTGCAAAAGGGGTGCATACACCGAGAGGTCGATGGGAGGCCAACGCTAGTAGAGCCGAGCGCACGCCAAGATGTCTGCGGAGTGCGACCGGCACTGCATCGCATCAAGGTCCTCCTTGAGAAGAACCGCGACAGCCGTGTTCGAGTTTCAGAAATCTTTGCAGAGTTAAGAAAACCGCCGTACGGGGTAAGAGATGGGATTAGCCCCATGCTCCTCGCGATATTCGCCGTCCTGAACGAGCAGTTCGTTGCGTTTTATGACTCCGGTGCTTTCATGAGGGAGATGGCCGGCTTGGACCTGCTTCGACTGACGAAGGTGCCTGAACTCTTCGAGATCCAGTATTGCAAGGTAGCAGGTGTACGATTGGAATTATTCGATCGGCTTTTTGAGGTTTTAGATCTGGAGCGTTCAAATGAACGAAGGATCGACCTATTGGATGTGGTGCGACCTTTATGTATCTTTGCTGCCCGGTTGCCACCTTACACTCATAAGACTAGAAGGCTCTCGGAGTTTGCTGTTGCAGTGCGCTCCGTTTTGCTGAACGCTCGGGAACCATCGGCCCTACTGTTCAGAGAATTGCCAGAAGCTTGTGGATTTGGCTCCTTTCGTGCGAAAGGGCGCTTGACGCGCAAAGAGGGAATGAAGTTCGTTGAGTCCCTGAAAGCGATACTGAACGAGCTGAGAATGGCTCATCCTCAGTTGCTAGAACGAATGAAACGGGTACTAACGACAGGTTTCGATCTGGCGGACAGTTTCCAAGATGCGCGGAGCACTATGTCTAGCCGGTCAGCGGATGTGCTTATAGCGGTCAACGAACCGCGATTGAAGGCTTTTTGTATGCGCTTGGTTGATCGCAATTTGCCAGATGCTGAATGGTTGGAGTCTTTGGGGAGTCTGGTAGCCTCGGTGCCGCCCTCGAAATGGGTTGATGCTGATGAGGACAAATTCGTACACGAGCTTAGTCAGTTAATATCGAGATTTAGGCGCGTCGAGAGCGTCGGATTCGGACGCGCGAAGCGAACGAACGACGAATCCGCCGTTCGAGTTACTATTACCAAATCCGACGGCTCGGAGGTAGACAACGTCATTTGCGTTTCGAAGAGTGAAGAAGTTGAAGTCGCAGCAATCGAAGCCCAAATCACATCCTTATTGGGAGAACAGAGGCGTATAGGGCTTGCGGCAACAGCCAGGGCATTCTGGAAGGTCCTATCGTCAGAGGAGGGAAACAGTGACAAAGCCAGTTCGTCACGTCCTGAGTTTGTCAGGCGGTAAGGACAGCGCAGCGCTCGCGGTATATATGAGAGATCGTGTTCCTGAAATGGAATACATCTTTCATGACACAGATAAGGAACTACCTGAAACCTACGAGTATTTGAGTCGTCTCGAAGCGCATCTTGGGAAAGAAATTCATAAGACGCGTCCCGATTACAGCTTCGATAAGTGGCTCGATGTCTATGGCGGAATGATCCCTTCAAATCATCGCCGATGGTGCACGAGAATGTTGAAACTCAAGCCGTTCGAAGATTATATCGGCGATGATCCGGTGATTAATTATGTCGGAATCCGAGCAGATGAAGAACGGGCTGGTTATATAAGCAGTAAGCCTAATATCACTGCGGTGTATCCCTTTCGAGAGGATGGCTTGGTTCGAGCAGATATTTTTCGCATTTTAGAAGAGGCGGGCCTAGGGCTTCCAACGTTCATGAGCTGGGGTCGGACTCGTTCCGGGTGTTACTTTTGCTTTTATCAGCAGAAGATTGAATGGGTCAGATTAAAGGAAACCTACCCCGATCTGTTCGAAAAGGCGAAAGCCTATGAATACGCAAATAAAAAGAACGGCAATGCGTTCTTTTGGAACGGCGAAGAGTCCTTGGAAGAGCTTGAGCAACCCGAACGCATCGAGGAAATTAAGAGAAATTGGGAAAAGAATCGGGAACGCGACCGCAAAAGTTCAACCAGCTTGGTCCACATTCTTGGTGGTTTAGAGGACGAAGAGGAAGAACGAGAGGGCTGCCTAATCTGCCAGCTCTGATGCTAATGTTTTATCCATGTTCGTTGAAGTTCGAACATTTATCCAGGAGTCCACCGGTGCCAACCTCAGAAAATGCCTATGGAACAACAAGGTGTTAACTGGATTCGATTTCTTCGCAAATACGGCCCGATTCCTCGCAACGACAACATGTATGACGAGGCGATCCACCGATCTGCACTCAGGGCCAAACTCCGTCCATTAATTTTCGAACATCCTGCTCAGAATGAAGTACTAGCCTGTTTTGAGCCAGGCTCAAGGCCAACATCAGTAATATTGACCGGCGCTGCGGGCGATGGAAAGACCCATCTTTGCCGTCAAGTGTGGCACAAAATCACGGACATCAATGCTCTCGACGAGCCATACGTCAGCACAGAGATCCAATACGCGGGCACGGATACCATTACGCTTCACGTCATTAAGGATCTCAGTGAGTGGGCTCCGCAACCAGGTGCGCGATGGGAACACGAGAAGGAAGAACTGTTGCACCGGTTTTGCGATTCATTGTATGAGACTGAGCCCAAAGAAATCTTTCTCATCGCAGCCAACGACGGGCAGCTTATAGATTCCTGGCGCTTCCTGTCCGACACTGACTCCGTAGTAAGAACGCGAAGGTTGTTCGAAAACCTTCTCGTTGAAAATCTGAGCAGCCAGGAAGGTGCAGCCTTAAAATTCTTCAATCTTAGTCGTGGCGATTCCGCTGATTTGTTGGAACGAGCACTGGACGCCTTGATTTCACACGAAGGGTGGCAGAAGTGCTACCAGGAGTCGCCCGGAGAATTTGACGCGTTTGGACCAAGGTGTCCAATACGTCGTAACTATGAGTTGCTGCAAACGCCGTTGGTGCGAAAACGATTAAGAGAACTATTTCAACTGTGTGACTTTAATGAGCTACATATACCGATCCGCCAAATATTGCTTCTTCTGTCAAACGCAATCTTGGGCCACTCACGGGCAAAGGATCGCTTAATGGTGTCGAAGGATGTACCAAACATAATTCGAGGGAGAACAGTCGCCAAGGCTAGTCTTTACAATAATATCTTTGGTGGGAACCTGTCGGAGACCCGGCGCGACGGGATCACAGTATTCGATTATCTAAATAGGTTCAGGATCGGGTACGAAACGTCAAACCGCATCGACAACATCTTAATATTCGGAGAAGCGGATGAAGACCTTCGCAGCTACTTCGAGCAGTTGCTGGCAGGCGATGAATTCTATGGTGCTGATGAGAGCTACTATGCCGCACAACGCAATTACGTGGAAGGAGCCGACGAGAACGAATCCAGTAGCCAAGAATTCCTCGACATGCTTGTCAGTCAAAGGCGGGGTTTATTCTTCAAGATTTTACCGGATCAGGAAGAGGATCTTCATCTTTGGGAGTTGACGGTTTTCAAATATGCAGGTGAGTACCTAGATCGAGTGGTCAACGTACTCCGACAGGATGCTTCGGTTGAACATCCAATCCTGGCTCGTATTGTTAGAGGTCTGAACCGAATCTTCATTGGAATGTTGGTGGCAAACGATCGGGAATTGTTCTTGGCGACAAGTCTGTCCTTTTCAAACGCAAGGGTTAGCAGAATGCTGGAGGACAGCATTCCTGTGAGGCGGCGTGGGCATGAACGAGTGGAATTAATCCTTAAAGGGGGCGTGCCCGCACTTAATGTCGTGCTGACCGACTCGATAAGCTGTTCGATGGAGTTGCATCTTGTTCGATATGAATTCTTGAGTCGGGTCGCTGAAGGTGCTTTGCCGAACAGCTTCTCACGCGAATGCTACGAAGACATGCTGGCCTTCAAGAGCCAGTTGCTTGCCCGACTGGCCGACAGGCAAAGACTTTACGAAGTCGATAAGGAACAAAGTGTTCTCACGTTCCGGCTACTAAATCTCGACGATATGGGCAATCCGACCGAAGAATTAGTGGAGGTGACTCGATAATGGACCAGTCCATCGTGGTTCCTCCACCTTCAGACAATGTCCTAAGCATTTCACCTTGGATCGATGAACAAATTTGGGGTCATCGTCTTTGGGACGCAGGTTCCGCGTGGTTGTTATTCTTGGAGTTCTTGACTGTAGCGGAGTCGTCGTTTCGCCATGGTGCTCTGTTGGACGAGGGTAGCGAGTTTGGTCTGTCGAACTTTACTCCTTACAAGAGAATGTACCTCCGTAACATTCTCTTTAACAACCAAGAACTCGATCGTATCGCCGAGTTCTTTCCAGACAGCGCTTCCGCTTGGGAAGAATGGCTTAGATGGATGCGCGACAAAGCACAAGGCGTGTCGACGACCGACTTTTCCTATCTACGAACGCGTTTTCATTCATTCAGGCAATTCGTATCGCTCGTCGGGATGATCCGGAGCGCAAATGTCGAGGGAAGTGCAAACAAGCGCTGGACGTCGCGATTCATTTTTCCGTTTGGACCAAAGGCCCTGTATGAAGACATTAAAATCTCTAATTCAGGAACAGCGACTCGGGACTACATCAACTTTGGAAGGACTGGCGAGATGCTTTACCTCATGCTTTGCCGTTCCTCATCTAATGCGGCTCTAAGGACACACGTTTCCGCCATGTTCGCCGGTAAGAATCCATGGAATGAACTGCTTGCATTGATGCAACCCGACGATGAAGAGGACCCTTCACTCCGGGGAAAGAGCTATCTTCCTTATAAGACTCATCCAACGTTTGATCGATTGGGAGAAGATTGGCTGAGTGTTTTCAATCTATCAATGCCGGGGTTCGACGGCTGGCCTTATCTCGTCACTTTAGCCGCGCTGCATATCGTGCTCTATCAGCTGAATATAGCGCGCGAGTGGAGTAACTCATCGAAGAAGCTGTATCTAGTGTGTGAGGTTGTGGCACCTAAGAAAACGCTCGTACGTGAACTTTCTTCTGCCAGTTTCAGCGAGAATAATTTGCTGCCTGCGAGGGCGGTTGAAACATATATAGATCAAATCGCGGATTCAGAGGAGTGGCAGGCCGCAATGATCGATCCCGGGTCCTTTGTCAGATGTCGCCAGATTCTGCAAGATCGAGTTCGCTGGGGTGAGGCAGCAGATGATTATGATGGTCCGAACGATGCCCAAGCCATGTTAAGCGAGTTGAAGGTTCAAGCGCTGAACGGCCACAGGCAACACGTCGCAAATGTGCATCGCAGTTTTGGACGAGAGGCGGGTTTGGTATCTAAGAGGGGAACAAATAAGTTTCGGTACGCTCCGACGGATGCTTTGTTCAAAGCTCTTCTGCTGGCAAATGTTAACCGAAGAATGGAGTTGAATGAGTTTCTTGAACGACTTTACGAACGGTATGGATTTGTCTTCGGTGACAGAGAGGCGGAGCGCATTCTAGACAGAGATGAATTTGATAAGAAGGTTTTCCAAGCCAACTCTCGTCGGCTGGAACAGCGACTGGGAAGTCTGGGAATGCTTCGCCGTTTATCAGACGGCTGCGCATATGTTGAAAACCCATACTCGCGGGGAACCGAATGAACAGCGCGACGCTCATTGGAAAGGTTGCCGCGGAATACTTGCGCGATCGTGTCAAGGTCGATGACCGGAACGATGAGCTTGAAGGAACCGCAAGATTTATCCTGGACTGCCTGAATGCTGAGCAAACAGCAGCCGTTGCGCGTGAGATCATCGGTGACGCAGAGTTAAACGACCAAATTGAAATTAGATTACCTAGTCACTTCGTAGCCAACTTCGGGCTTCCTGAAGACATACTTACCGAAAAACCCGCAACTCACTTTCGAAACTCACCCACAACGAAGCCGGCACTGCTTGTAGCAAACACAGGTTTCAATGAAGAGCAATCGATCAAAGAAATCGAGCCAGTCGGTTCGCCGCAATTGTTAGATCAGGCGGATCTTTGGGTCAAGGTTGCGGCTGAAGGGCTGAGTTTGATTCCCGACCACCGCAAGTGGTGGGCGAAATCGCTAGCTGCGATTTGTGACTTGCAAACATGGTCTCTTGAGCGAACTGCTGATTACGTCATAAGAACGCGGAAGGCAATCAAAGACGATGGGCAGCCCTTGATAGTTGCCTTGGGCGCATCCTTGCCGGCGTTACGGATTCCTAGAGACTCGGCTTACTTCAATAGTCTAAATGACAAGGTTCGAGGCCACGCCTCGCGTTGGAAGAAGCTCTATGATTCAGCCGTTAAGAAGAGAGCATGCTTCCTGGAAAAGCAGACACCCTCGCAGTTCCCGCTCACAGAAGATGAATTACGTGAAACTTTTGAAAGCGTGAAGGACAGTATTCCCGAGGACAAACATGAAGTCGTTCGGGCGTTCATCGAAGCACCGAACGGGTGGAACGACGCAGCGTGTGCCTTGGCTGAGTGTGAGTGGGAAGCGATCGCACCTCTCTTTGATGGCTTTAAGCGAGTACAGTTCAATCTGGGCCAAGAGACCATTGACTTTTACGACGAGCAAGATGAGGGATTGATCACTTCCGATGAGACCGATTATCTGGAACGGCTGATTAAACGCAAGACTACTAGCGGTTCCGAAGATGAAGATCGCAATTTTTACGACAGTCACAGAATTGAGCTGAAGCAGGAACGCAAGCTCAAAGCGGCATGGGATCGGTTTATTTTTGGTCGACCAGTCGAGTCAGAGGATTTCTTATTGGGACTCATTCGTTCACTTGAACGGCTTTTCAGTCAAGAGACCCCAAGCGCCAACAGAAAACTTAGAATTAGATGCGATCGCAGCAACAAAAAGGAGTTGAGGGATCTTAATGTTGATGCTGGACTGTTTTTTGCCAACCGATATCGAGGGATGAAGGCACTCTTTGGGAGGAAGGTTAGTTGGGAGGTCGGTTCGCTCTTGGAATTTCCCACCTTAGTGGAAAGCTGGCAAGCCGCGAAAAAGAAATTGACCTACTCGACAGCAAGGACTGCGCTCCAATTGAAGTTCTTGATTGAGCTGGAAGTGGCCCTTGAATCGGGTGGATCTGAAAAGTATGCGACCCAAATGATCTGGAGGTACAACCCTGAGACCGTTTGTAGTCAGTTCGCCGATGACTGGAGTCGATTGGTTGAACACCCGATGGTCTACTGTGTCGCCAATCGTGAAACGTTGAGTGCCAAAGGGCAGTTCCAGACCGTAGACCTTTCGAATGTGCGGACGTTTGTGCCGGTGTTTGGCAAGGATCGAGGATCGTTTGTTGCCGTATACAAGACGGCGAATGACATAGGACGGATCTGGATCAAGAATTTAGATACTGCGCGGGAGCAACGGCTAGTTTCCTCTGATGTCGCTACGAAACTGAAAGATCTCTTCGAAGAATTTCGAACTAAATACACTGATGCGATCGGCGCAATCGCCGACGAAGGCTTGGCACATATCGCGTTGCTGGATCAAGCGACAGCTTATGGAGAACTCCTGACGGCCGTGTGTCGCGACGGGAAGGGCGACCGCAATCGCGACTTGCTCTTGCGCCCCTTGCTTCACCTAGGCGTTGTCGCGGTCGAAGGCGGTCGAGCGACGTCGATTGTTGCTCCCTGGCATCCGCTTCGAATTGCGGCAATTGCTATCAAGGCAGGAAGAGTCGCGGAATTAGTGAAGCGTTTGTTGGTGACCAGAGAAGTGGATTTTGGCGATCCCAGACTGTTTTTCCGGGACACAGAAATGGAGATGAGCCATCCTTTTTATCCCGAGTTAGTCCTTGGCTGGCAGGAGAACGAGCCTGTTCTTTTGTCCTTAACTGATGCGGTGGGTGATTACAGCCTGCATGAGCTTCCGACCATCAGCAATGACGGGATCGACGATACCAATGAAAACCCAGCCGAAGCTGCGAGCCAAGTTGTTGAATTGGTGCAACGATATCTGGAGCTGCAGCCTCACGAACAAGCCAATCTGCAAATAGTACTTTACAACTGTGACTCAGCACGGTTGCCGCAAGCGGTGGTCGAGAAGATTGGTGCGCTTCACGAATTGGAAGACGAGATCCGATGTCAGGTGATCCTTAGGCACCGAGACCCAAAACGGCTTCGTAGTTTGTACGAGAAGATTGTTGAAACCTCAGACGGAGATGCGGACAGCTTCAATGCCAGCGAGGCCACCCGAGACTTCATGGCGCGACTCAGGATTGGCATCATGGCCGATCAGGCACCGCCGCCATCGAAGAAGGAAGGCCTTCCGACGGACATAGTTTTCTCGCAAGACGTCATAGCCCGACATGCGAGGGTTGAATGGTTTTTGGAAAATGCGCGGCCCGCAGTCCGAAATTCATTTGTCCCTGCCAGATGGTCTAAACGACGACCGGCAGCTTTTGATGACATGAAGTCTGTTGTTTACCTTTGCTGTCCCGTTCAAACAGCAGAAGGTTGGGCCTATCTAACAGCTCTAACTACTTTTGTTAAGGGGAACTGGGATGGCGTCGAAGGTCAGAGACTTCTGCCAGCTCGGCAACTGGATTTTCGCGATAATACGACGGCGCGAATCTTCGAGGAAACTCATAACTTGGGAAATTGGGTTGTAAACTACGACGAGCTACTAGACCGACGACAATTACTTAACCAAGATGTTCGCGTAATTCGATATAAACACTCATCTACTCATGGCCGGAATCTAATAATCTCGTCGAAAGCACCGTTAGGCTTGCTCCAGTCGATGGTGCTGAGCCGGATCAAGGCTTTGAACTTAGAACTAGATGAATCGAGCCTTAAGGCACTATCTGAGCGGTTCATAAATGATGCCAAAGACATCTCGGGTGACATTGTTCTTCGTGCTGCGAAGCGTGGACGGAATGCCAGTGAGTTGATGGGTGTTGTCCTCAGCAGATTCTTAGTCCAGCATGAGTTGGGCACCGATAAGTATTTGGGTTGGTATTTCCTCGACGATTACGCCGACTGGTTGGGCCAACGCGAAGAACAAACTGCTGACATTCTTGTTCTCAGTCCTGAACTGGACGCAAAAGGTTCGTTGCAATTGGCGGTCATAATTACTGAGGCGAAATACATTGACGCGGCAAGTGTCGCGGCCAAGAGTAAGGAATCACAAAAGCAACTCCGGGATACAGTTAAGCGAATCAATGACGCTCTGTTCGGAAACCCAGAACGTCTGGATCGAGATCTTTGGCTGTCAAGACTGTCCGATCTGATACTAGACGGAATTCGCTTCCCGGCAAGCGCGAACCTCAGTCTAACTGATTGGAGACGAGCGATACGTGAGGGTAACTGCGACATTTTCGTCAGAGGCTATTCACACGTTTTTGTCTCTGGTCCTAGCGACGCTCCAGACTCATCAGATTTCGTTGAGGTCGCTGACCTAGAAAACTCATATCAAGAGGTGTTTGGGAGGTCGCGCGTGCGTGAACTCGTGATGAAGTATTACTCCGATCAAGATCCCATTGAGGTTCGTGAGAAAGCGGCGGATAGTAATGCCTGGAAGAAACGAGTCTACCGCCGGCCTTCGGGTGCCGTAACGAAGCCCGCCCCTGAGGAGATTCTGCCAGCCGAAAAAGAATCGGATGCGGAGCTGGTGGCCCCAATCGAGCAAGAGCCAACCGCGCCCGACTCAGCGATTGAGTTTACTCCCGTAGTTCAAGCATCGGAAAGCCACGGATCATGGGCATTCCCGCAGATAACCCAACTACTTTCACCCGAAGTCAATGAACAGTTGGATTCATCTGAAGATTTAGCCTGGCTCAAGCAAGTCGAAGGTAGAACGAAAGGCGCTCTTCAACAATTCCAGTTACGGTCCAAGTTATTAAGCAGCATTTTGACGCCCAACTCGGCGTTGTTGAAGTTCGAGGGAAGTGCAAACCTTACGGTAGACCAGGTACTAAAGCGCCGCTCGGAATTCTTGACCACTCATGGGCTGAATCTAATTGCGGTCCGTCCAGAACCTGGACTTGTCTCAATTTCAGTTGAACGCGAACGCCGGAAAGTTATTCTCCTTCAAGATGTATGGCAACGATGGCAGCCATCCTCCACCGATGGTAATCAGGAGTTGCTAATAGCAGTAAGGGAGGACGACGGAAGTTTGCTGTTTATTTCTCCGGCTAGAGAACATGCTCCTCATACTTTGATTGCGGGATCGACTGGAAGCGGGAAGTCCGTGCTGATGCAAAACATAATTCTGGCGATAGCTGCTACAAATACGCCAGCGCAAGCGAGAGTAACGCTTATCGATCCTAAACAAGGCGTCGATTATTTTCATTTTGATGACTTACCGCATCTGGACGGTGGAGTGATAGATGAGCAGAATGTCGCCCTTGAAAAGCTACGGTCGCTGGTGACTGAAATGGACAGACGTTACGGTAAGCTCAAGAGCGCAAAAGCCAATAGTCTAATGGTTTATAACCGGAATGTTTCGCCGAACGAGCGCCTCCCGGTCATTTGGGTGATACATGATGAATTTGCTGAATGGATGATGGTCGATGACTACAAAGAGGAGGTAACTGCATTAGTTGGACGGCTGGGCGTCAAGGCACGGGCCGCCGGCATTTACTTGATTTTCGCAGCCCAAAGACCGGATGCGAATGTCATGCCGATGCAGTTACGATCCAACCTAGGAAACCGGCTAATTTTGCGCGTTGACTCTGAAGGAACGTCGGATATCGCATTAGGTGAAAAAGGAGCTGAGCGATTGCTCGGTCGAGGACATCTCCTGGCAAAGCTTGAAGGCGCACCACTCACGTATGCTCAAGTGCCATTTGTTGAGAGCGAATTTATGGAGAGGGCGGTCCGCGCCATCTCTGAAGGGATCCAAACCAATACCTAAAAACGAAAGAGCTTGCGAGATACTACTACGTGAATAGTGAAAATGGCGTGATGATAACAGGAAGGGCACAGGTGTCCTTCCTGATTGATTTCGTAATCGGCTAATTTATTTTTATGCATTTTCGTGTTTCCGCTAGGACGGTTCTACAACTTGGTTCGGAGCTCATCAGCTCTGATGAAGTGGCGATCTATGAGCTTGTAAAGAACGCCATCGACGCGAAATCGAAGACCGGCGTAGACATCCTTTTACACGTTTGCCTGTCTTACAGCAGCTTCTTAGAAGTGATGCGAGAACTGGACGGCGACAAACCTCGACCGGTTGACGAAATAAAAGATTCGCTTTTAGTCAATGCGGAGCCTACGGCGGAGCCTGATGCCCTTAACAGGCTTAAGCACGAGTTGGCGCTCTGTAAGACATTGCCGATTCTCAAAAAGAGGCTGCCAGGGATTTATTCCGAAACTAACTGGATCGACATTCGAGACACCGGGAGTGGGATGTCCGCTGATGACATTAAAACAAAGTATCTCGTTATCGGAACACCAGCTCGAAAAAAGGAAATAGAAGCTGCAGAGGCTAAGTTTGCGGCGAGCGGGAACGGAGCAGCACCAGCCTCTCCGTATTTGGGCGAAAAAGGCGTTGGACGGCTGTCCGTTATGAGGCTTGGTTGGATGCTGTATTTGGAATCGGCGACTGAGCGAGAAAAGAACCTTAACGAGTTAACGATAGACTGGCGACGTTTCGAAGACCTTGATCTGGATCTGCAAGACATCGACATTGAGCCGACTATAGGAAGCCCAAAACCAAGCAAGGAGTGGAGCGGAACGAATATCAAGATATCGGGCCTCAAAGGGAATTGGTCGCCCCGCAGAATAAGGGACATCGCAATAAGGGAATTCGCTAAATTGTCAGATCCCTTTTCTCTTGGAAAACGCCGGTTCCGAATTGCAATTTTTTTCAACAGTGAACGAGTTGAGATTCCGAGGATGGACAGAGAGATCCTAGCTGCTGCTCATGCGACGGTGAAAGCGTCCTACAAGATCCGTCGAGGAGCACCATCTCTTGACGTAGAAATGACTTTTAAAGGCCCGGAAAGGAAGGAGGATAAACATTTACATTTCGCGAACATTGATTTGTCCGTTTTGACGGACGACGCAAATGAGGAGATTCCGGCCTACGCAATTAATACCGTTGGCCCTTTCGAATATGAGGCGTACTGGTACAACCGTCAAAAATTGCGAGGAATTGATTCTATCGGCAATCTCAATACTGTCCGAGAACTTCAGCGTCGTTGGTCAGGAATCATGCTGTTTCGTGATGGGTATCGCGTGCTGCCGTACGGGGAAGATAAGGACGATTGGTTGGGATTGGATCGTAAGGCGCTTGCCTCGCCTGGATATAAACTCAATAAAGCCCAGTTTATTGGTCGGGTGCAGATTTCCCGTTTAGGAAATCCAGACCTCATAGACCAAACGAATAGGGAGGGATTGAAAGAAACTCCGGAAAAATACGTCTTTGTTGAGATTCTTCGATACGTGACTCAAAACTTATTGCGGAATTTCATGGATGAGGTCAATCGTAGCCAACGGCATGTGGAAATTGATTTCGATCAAGTTGAGGAACGTATTTCCGCGTTTGATTCACGTGCACGACAGGCGATCCGTCAATTAAAAAGCAGACATCCTGAGAGCAGCCTTGAACTACAAGACGTGCAAGAAATATTTGATCAGATGAAACAATATTTTGATCAAGCTCGTGCACTCGCAGAACAGGCTGAAGACGAAAGATCTCGACTGATTCAGCTGGCTGGAATAGGTCTGATGCTTGAAGTTATTGCTCATGAATTGGCGCGATCCACTGAGACTGCAATGATGTCCTTGGCAAACGCGGAAACAGAAAACCTGCCTAGAAATATTGCCTCGACGCTCAAGGTATTACGGGCCGAAATGAAAACGATGAATAAGCGACTGAGAGTGCTCGATCCACTAAGTATCTCAGGACGGCAGCGTCGTGAAACATTCGATCTAGTGAGCCTCATTGAAGAAATTTTTGAGGGACATGAGCTGCAGTTCCAACGTCACCGGCTAAAAACGCAGCTAAAAACCAAAGGCTTGCGACGCTTGGATGTCACCGGGGTAAAAGGAATGTACGTTCAGATCATAGAGAATTTGACTTCGAATTCGGTCTTCTGGTTAAAACGGCGAGCTGATGAAGATCACTCGTTTGTGCCAAAGATTACAGTGGTCGTCGACTCCAAGATGCGTCAGATATTTTTTGAAGACAATGGTCCCGGTATTAGCAGCGACTTAAAAGAAGATGTATTCAGACCATTCTTTTCCACCAAAGACCGTCGACGTCGACAAGGACTAGGCCTGTATATCGCTCGCGAGTGTGCGCATTACAACGATGCTGAACTCTACTTGTCGGACGAGAATACCGTGCACCCCAATCGCTTGAACACCTTCGTATTGGAACTTCCTCAATCCAATGATTAAAGAATTGCGAGAAATATTGACGCGCGAAGGTATTACTACCGCAGCGATAATCGACGATGTTTATGATGAGATCCCGTCATCCGCCGACATCGAGGCGGAATCGTGGAATTTCTTTCAGGACGACTTGTCAGAGCCGGAAATCAACCTTCTCCGAACTTACGGAATAACCAACGCAGAAACCAGGTTGGAAGAGCTAAAGCAAGACGACACCTTCGTGAAATTCTTATGGGATCGCAGGGACGAAAGTGGTGTGGTTAAAGCTCTCTTCGCTTCGTATGACGCACGCCAAAATGCAGGTAAGAAACAGCTGGAGCCTTTGAGCAATCTCTTATTTAAGGAACTCACTCTCCAAGGCGGCACCTATGATTCACAGCAATTAGGCAAAGCGGCTGAAGCGCAATTGATATTTGTAGATCTGTTTCTCGGTGCGCGACAAGATCAGGAAGCACGGGATAAAGCAATGAATCGAGTGAAGGAAATAGTCGCGCCCAGACGTGAAGCGCCGCCGATGATTGTTTTAATGTCTTCGAGCACTCGCTTAGAAGACATGAAAGACGAGTTCCGTGATGAAGCCGAACTGGTAGGTTCTCAATTTCGGACAATGCGAAAGACATTGCTTGAGGAATCACCTGAACTGCAGGAAGTTCTCTATCGGATCACCTCTTCCTATCGCAAGACATTACAGCTAACGGGTTTTCTCGAGTTGTGGAGCAAAGCCCTAGAAGACGCGAAGGCGAGGTTCTTAAAGACAGTTCGCCTTCTGGATCTACGGGATTATGCCGATCTGCATACACTCATACTTAATGCCGAAGGAGAATTGATTGGTGCCTATCTACTCGAAGTGTTTGGACAATACTTTCAGTTTGAACTTGAAGAGGATACGAGGTTATCTACTGCGGCGCTACAACTCAATGAGATGCAATGGGACGACTATCCGGCACCTCATTTCCTGCCGTCGTCCGCTTCGGCCAGTATTGCTGATGGGATGCTGTTTCGAAGTTCAAAGATACTTGCGCATCTCGACCTTGAGTTTGGGGAGGTACTCTTTTCCACGAGGGTTGATGCTCTAGGTGAAGGAGTAGCGCCTGTAGTTGAGTTCGCTAAGGGGGAGAGAATTGCCCTGCTTGTCTTGACACCCGCTTGTGATTTACAGCACGACTACGCAAAGCGATTCTTATTCATTACTGGGGTCGCACGCCCCTCAGAATTATTACTTCACAAAAAACCCAAGGAGTTGGTGACGCCAATATTATTTCACGACGGCAAAGATTATGTTATCGAGTGGGACTTAGGCAATCCAGTCACGTGGACGAGAAGTGAACTGGCAAACCACATTAAGTCCGACAACTTTCAGAGGGTTCGTCGCTTTAGATCTACCTTTTCGATTCAGCTTCAACAATTGTTTACAAGTTCTTTATCACGGGTTGGAACGCCAGTACTGCCGCCTATGCAGCATGCCGCCGGCGCGACAGTTTCGTACAAAGATCATGAAGGAAAACTACATCAACTGATTTCTGTTAAACCTGCTGATCAAAGCGCTGTTGTTTTAATCGGTCGAAGCACGAACGCTCTGATTGACCGATTGATATTGGCCCCAGATATTGTGGGGAAACTTCGCGTTGCGATGGTTAAGGTCGATAGTGACACTCTTCCTGAGAAGCTAAGAGAAAGTTGGCGAACTTCCGTAGAGCAGCGAGAGCTGTTTTCGAAGATGGAAGAAGGAATCCCCTATTCACGAGATCGATTAGAGCGAGCATTCAAAAACTCGGGCTACGATATCGTTACCGTTGTCGGACCGTACGTTGATCCCCAGAAGAACCCAATTGATCAGGAGAGAGTGATCAAGGGGGACTATGGCCCGTTAATCATTGAGTTAGAAGTTCCTGAGCTTGAAGTCGATGATGCGAGGCAGGATTAGATAGGCCTCTTAGCCTCTCCTTATTTGTCGGCTAATCGCACTACCATAACGGCATTTCTGGATCGCTAGGAATCTCTTGCTCGAGTCGCGCAGCCAAAACTTCGTCGACCGAGCGAATAGGCCCTAACCAAGGCCTATCAGGTAACACGGGCTCCAGCATTCGATTTAGAATGCCTTTGTCGACGAGCCGGATTGTCAGCCCGAGACCCCTTGCTTTGTCCGTCGCTTGTTTGGCTCGCAACGAAAACTGATTCACGTTCGAAACGATAATTGCCTGCGCTGCCCCATTCAGTATCATTGAACCTAACATGTCGCGAATTGTCGCAACACCCTCCGATGCACTCCCCGATCCGCGGCGTTTGACTTGAATTAGCCATTGTTGAGTCTCGCTGTCTACCATGACGACGTCAATGCCGCCATCATCAGGCTTACCGACGTGAATAACTTCGCTATTCTTGAAATTGGCTCTAAAGACATCGGCGACCAGTTTTTCAAACTTTGTTGGGTCGCATGTGTGCAGGAAATTTGGATTACGTCTTATGAATGACGCGAACTCGCTGGAGCAGCCGTCTGGTATCTCCCCGGGAAATTCGCGAAGTTTCGAAATGTAGGCCCAATTATCAGGTCCTGGCATACAACCACCGTAGGGATCAGAATAAATCCGGGACTGCCAAAACCTACAGTTTCGGCAGTACCAGAGACAGTAGTCCCTTAGTAGGTGCCCGTCTTCTTGCTCTTCGCCTTCGACCTTTACGAGACGATGCGAGCAGTAAACGCACAAATCAAAATCGGGAAGGATGGCCCAGTCGAAGGCATCAATGTATTGATCTTCGTCGGAGTCGTCGTCGCGCAAAATAAATCCATCGACTGTAAGCTCCACGGCGTCATAGGAGGGCGATAAATCTTTCATAAGCAACTCGCTCTTTCAAAGCTTAAATATACATCGGTCGACGTCCGGCGGAATTTAGAGCAAACCACGCCGCTACTTCTCGGGTTTTATTATTCTGGTGAGTTAGGATATAGAGCGTGAGGCTATCCGTCCAGAGGCAAAAAACAGCCATAAAACGAATCGAGTTTTCTCGGCCAATTCAGTTAGCTCTCGAACACGGATTGCTCACTCAGTCCACGTCAGTTTTTGATTACGGCTGTGGGCGGGGCGATGACATTCGTCGGCTCAACCAGCAAGGAGTTGATGTAGATGGTTGGGACCCGCTACATCGGCCCGAGAGTAAACGACGGTCGGCTGATGTTGTTAACTTAGGGTATGTAGTTAATGTAATCGAAGACGTGGCTGAGCGTATCGACGTCTTAAAAGATGCATGGTCTCTAACTCAAAAAGTCCTCATTGTATCGGCTCGTTTGTCATTGGAGGCAAACCGCTCAGGTCTGTGCAGTCCTTACTCAGACGGTTGCGTTACTAGTCGAGGAACATTTCAGAAGTTCTACGACCAACACGAATTGGGCGGTTGGATTGATGACGTATTAGATGTTAAGAGTCTGGCTATTGCGCCAGGCATCTTCTACGTATTCCGAGATAGTGAGCTGCGGCAATCCTTTGATGCTTCGCGATACAGAAGAAAAACAGCAATTCCCCGGCAGCGCTTTAGCGACCTAATTTTTGAGCGGTACAGCGAACTTTTTGACGTTCTCACGGGCTTTTTGACGGTTCGCGGCCGTCTCCCCGATGAGTCTGAGATCGCGGTCGCGGACTTGATTCGCGAAAAAATCGGTAGTCTACCGCGAGCTTTCGCGATAATTCGTAAAGTAACAGGCGCAGAACAATGGGCGGTGATTCGTGAGGAGCGAACACAAGATCTTTTGGTTTATCTCGCCTTATCTCGTTTCGCGGGGCGCCCTAGATTCTCTCAACTCCCGCGCGATTTACAGTTAGATGTTCGGGCGTTCTTCCCAAATTACCGCAAGGCCTGTGAGCTAGCAGACCAGTTATTATTCTCTGCGGGCAAAAGGGAACTCATAAGCGAATCCTGTCGGACGTCATCCGTAGGCAAACGACTACCGGACGCTTTGTACTTACATGCGAGTGCTCTGCCCGCTTTGCCCTCAGTGTTACGAGTTTATGAGGGTTGCGCGCGCGCCTACATAGGTTCTGTCGAGAACGCAAACGTTATCAAGCTAAAGGTAAGTAAACCACAAATCTCTTACCTTTATTATCCTGATTTTGAGAAGACGGCACACCCCGCCCTTGCTGGCTCACTGGTAGTTCCGCTAAACAACTTTCGCATCAAGTATAATGAATACTCTGAATCGGTGAATCCTTTTATTCTCCACCGAAAAGAAACCCTTCTAGCACAGGGGCACCCGCTTCGTGCTCGCTTCGAACGACTTACTGAACAAGAAGAACGGTGTGGACTTTATGAACACCCTGAGTCGATCGGGACAAAAGACGGATGGGAGAGAGTATTGAACAGCAAAGGGTTTACTCTTTCAGGGCATCGATTGATAAAAACCTCACGCACCGTTACGGTTTGATGCTTGGCACTGCCACATTGGTATGAAAAATCCTGACTGGACACGCGATGAACTGATTCTTTTGCTTGATGTCTACTTTAGCGTTGACATGACGAGGGTAAGCAAGCGCACGCCTAAGGTCGTTGAATTGAGCACATTCTTGAACAAGTTGCCGATTCATCCTTTCAATTCCAGAACTCCAGCATTTCGTAATCCAAGTGGTGTGCACATGAAGCTTCGTAATCTTTGCCGGCTCGATCCCACGTTTCCAGGCGCTGGATTGGGCCGAGGTGGGAGCCTGGAGAAAATTGTCTGGGACGACTTCGCGTCGAATCAGTCGTTGATTCATAACACCGCTCAGGCAATCCGAGTTAGCAATAACAGCGCGCCATCTGTTGTTGCGCAGGCCTGGATCGAGAGTAGAGGCGACGACGGGCTTCAATTTCGTGAGGGGCGTTTGCTGTTTGGTTTGCACAAATGGCGAGAACGAAATCTTACGGTAGTCCGACGGAAAAAACGGGAAGCACTGGCGGCGTTCGGCAAACTCGCCTGTGAGGTCTGTGGGTTCGATTTCTCAGAGTTCTACGGCTCCATTGGTGATGGGTACGCAGAGTGTCATCACGTTTTGCCACTCTCGGCAACGGACGCTACGCGACGGACGAGGCTAGCAGATCTCGCCATCGTGTGCGCAAACTGCCACCGTATGCTACATAGGAGTCAAACGTGGCTTAGCATTGGGGAGTTACGCAGCAGAATTAACGACTAGAAGCCTTAGTGGGAAGTGAGGGAACGCCTTTGGAGGCTAATGCGACAGTTGAAATCGAAATAGCATTCAAAGGCGAATTCACCAGTCTGTCCATGCCATTTTTATTGACAAAAAAGCTCCTTGGATTAGAATCACAGCATTATGGACACCTCGACGACCACTAACGCTCCGGATTCTCCGAAAACTGTTGTCGCGGTCGAACATGTAAACAAGATTCTCGAACGCGTGATGTTGCGGTATGACAGTGAGCTTAGTGCGCAAAGCGACAGGTTCCTTGCTGAACAACATACGGAGTTCGACAATCACACCGCGTTTACCGAACATACGAATGTCAGCGGATAACCATGAAAAACTCAAGACACAGTGACGGCGTGATTGAGACGGACCCTGCAACTGAGAATAAGATTCAGTCTCTGTCACATCTCCCGTTTCAGGACGGTGACAAGATCCTCAAGCGAGTGCGGGAGCGATTTGAAAATGAGGTTGAGGACGGACCTCATGTCAACCATACCGCTTTCCAGGATCACTCTGATACTTATACTCCGTAAAGGGACGTGGAAAACGCACTTATAAGAACCTTCCTCTTAAAGGTTGCGGCTAGGTGTAACATCAAGTGTGATTACTGCTACGAGTACGAACTAGCTGACCAATCCTGGCGAACGAAACCCTCCCGGATGTCAATTGACGTCCTCGACCAAGCGATCCGAAGAATCAGAGAGCATGTTCTTGCGCATGATCTGAAGTCGATCTCGATTATCTTCCATGGCGGCGAGCCTTTGCTAGCTGGTAAAAAGTTTTTTGAATATGCAGTTCCTGAAATCAAAAAGACTTTGGGAAAAGTATGCACGGTCAAATTTGGCATGCAGTCCAACGGTGTTCTGCTAGATGACGGCTGGGCCGAACTACTACTGCGCTTGAAAATCGGCGTCGGGATAAGCATCGATGGTTATAGGGAGCTTAACGATCAGCACAGATTAGACCATCGCGGACAGTCCACTTATCACCAAGTTGTGAATGCAATCAAAATACTCTCTGAGCCAGAGTACGCTGAAATAAAAGGTGGCCTGTTATGCGTTATTCAGCCGGACTCCGACCCGGTGGAACTCTTGAATTGGTTTAGGAGGTTCGGTCGAATTCCAGTTGATTTTCTTTTTCCTCATTTTAACCACGAACGGACACCACCTTCCGCTTTTGATCAAAACCATGGTTACGGTTACGGCCTATGGCTTTCTCGAGTATTCGATCATTGGTGGGGCAATGATGTTCACGAAATCAAGATAAGAACCTTTGAAGACCTAATGCACCTTATGATCGGCGGTAGGCATGCGGTTGAGTCTTATGGGCTGTCTGCGGTCCAGCTGGCCGTCGTTCAAACCGATGGAGCATATGAGGCAGTCGATTCTCTAAAATCAACTTACGACGGGGCGGTCTCGACCGCAAAGAACATATTCGCTCATTCTTTCAACGATATTCTCAGTGAGCACTTGGTCGCCTCAAGATTTGAACGATTCGAGAACCTGTCAAAAACCTGTCAACACTGTAGATTAGTCAAGGCCTGTGGCGGAGGTTATGTGCCTCATCGTTACCACCCAGCGTTGGGATTCAACTCTCCGACTGTTTATTGTCGTGATTTGATGTTTCTTATCGAGCATATCGAGTCGCGTCTATCGGTACGTCTCGACGAAGAAATGAGGGAGAGAATGCGACTGAATCTCACTGCCACTCCTGCATTCTTCCCCGACCGTGAGCCAGCAGTGGTACCCAGCATAGCCGAGTAGAACCGTAGTGAGGGGTTTGGTGTCTGTTTGGTGTCTATTACGAGAGAGCACGGGAGAGAATATAGAGAATTATAGAGACTAAAGAGAAATTTACCTGAGGACGGAAAACCGAGCGAATCCACAGATTCTCCGAATTTCTTAGCAAATTTAGCGATCTCGACATTGAATGAGTTCGTATCCCCCCTTCGGCACCATCCTCCTCATTTCCTCCACCAGGTTGAAACTTTCCTGAGCCAGAGCGGCAAAAGCCCCTTCACGCAGTATTGACAGCACCCTTCCGCAGTCACATACTTCCGCCATACGTTTTAACTAAACAGAAATCTGCACTGGCAAAACAAGCAGTCGATCCGAAACGCAGAGGAGGATCGTTTATGCAGTCGAATCGCCGCGGAAAATCCGGCAGCACCGTCGCCGTCATTCTCGCGTTTCTTTTCTCAATCGCCATTTGGTCCACGTACTCTGTCACCTCCGGCCAAACAACCCGTACAACACGCACCGGTGCCCCGGCCAGGCTAAGCGCCAACACCCAGCAGGGCCTTGATGCGTGGCAGCAGATGTACTCAGTTCTTACTCATCCGCGCTGCATTAACTGTCACACTGCGACTAACTATCCACAGCAGGGCGACGATCGACATCGTCATTTTGCGAACGTCATCCGTGGGCCGGCGGGCAAGGGCGTCCCTGCGTTTACCTGCCACGCTTGCCATCAGGAAGCGAATGCGGACAGCACCGGTGTGCCGGGCGGCCACGATTGGCATCTCGCGCCGTTGTCGATGCGCTGGCAGGACACGAACGACCGGCCGTTGCCGAGCTCCGCCGTTTGTCGCGCGGTGACTGATCGCCGGCGCAACGAGAACATGGATGGTGCGGCGCTGTTGAAACATCATCAGGAAGCGCTGCTGGTGCTTTGGGCCTGGAACCCTGGTCGACGGCCTGACGGCACGATGCGCACCGTGCCGCCGCTAACGCATGACGAGTTTGTTGCGGCGACGCAGCGTTGGGTCGATGCCGGCACGCCTTGCCCGAGATGACTAGTGCTGAGTACTGAGTACTGAGTGCTGAGTACTGAGTACTGAGTACTGAGTGTGACGGATCTGATCGATAGGAAATGATCGTTGCCGGTTCTTACGATTTACGATTTACGATTCACGATTTACCGGGTTGGGCGATTCACGATTTACGCCGCTGAGGAGGAAGCATGGCTACTTATAAATTGACCGTTAACGGACAGCCCAAAGAGGTCGCGGTTGATCCTTCCACGCCGCTGCTGTGGGTGTTGCGCGAAGAGTTGGACATGACTGGCACAAAGTACGGCTGCGGTGTTAGCGCGTGCGGCGCGTGCACCGTCCATGTTGACGGCGTCGCGACGCGTTCATGCATGTTGCCGATATCGCTGCTGGGCAATCGGCCGGTCGTGACGATCGAGGCGATGGCAAGCGATCCGATCGGGCGCGTGGTCCAGGATGCCTGGGTGGAAAAAGATGTAGTGCAATGCGGTTATTGCCAGAGCGGTCAAATCATGAGCGCGGTCGCATTACTAAAAGCGACAGCGAAACCAACTGAAACAAACATTGAAGAATCGATGGGCGGCAACATCTGCCGCTGCGCCACCTACGTGCGTATCCGCGAGGCAATCGACCTGGCTTCGCAGCGTTTGACGTAGAAAATGGATCACTCGATAAACGTAAGCTCCAAGTTAGGAACGGTGGCTTGCCCACGCTCAGATCGGATTGCATTCAACGAGCGGGGGCAAGCCACCCTTCCCAACCACGAGGTTATGTCTCTTGAACTATTGTCTTGCTGCGTCGCCAGTTTCTGTAATTGATAGGTCGGTAAACCTGAAAAGGAAATGCCCATGTCCACTGCAACAAAGAAGCAAAAGACCCAACTGAACCGCCGCGGTTTCCTGCGCGTCTCCGCAACCGCAGCGGGCGGACTCTTAGTTTCACTTTATCTCGATCGGCCTACGGCTGCGCAGGAAGGCGCCGGCAACCAGCGACAGCAGCCGCCGGCGAAAGCGTATCCACCCGACGCCTTCGTCCACATCAAGCCCGATGGAAAAATTCACATCACGGTTAACCGTCTCGAGTTCGGTCAGGGCGTGCATACCGCATTGCCGATGATTCTTGCCGACGAGATGGACGCCGATTGGTCGCAGGTTGTTTCCGAGCTCGCTCCCGCCGCGGATATTTACAGGGACCCGGTATTTGGCATTCAGATGGTGGGTGGCTCCGGTTCCATCGCGCATTCGTACCAGCAGTATCGCGAGCTGGGCGCGAAGACTCGGGCGATGTTAGTCGCGGCCGCGGCTGCGCTTTTGAATGTCTCCGCGGATCAATGCCGCACCGAAGCCAGCAGAGTCTATGGACCAGCCGGGAAGTCGGCGACCTACGCGGAACTTGCGGGCGCGGCTGCGCTCCTGCCCGTGCCGGCGACTGTGAAACTAAAAAACGCTTCGGAGTTTCGACTCGTCGGCAAAAGAATAAAGCGGCTCGATAGCCGGCCAAAGTGCGATGGCTCGTTGAAGTTTGGTCTTGATCTGCAACAACCTGGAATGAAAGTCGCCGTCGTTGCTCATCCACCAGTCTTCGCGGCGCGTGTGAAAGATTTCGATGATAAGGAGGCAAGCAAACTCGCGGGCGTACGCGACGTGTTTGAGATTCCGCTTGCTAAGGGCTCCGGCGTCGCCGTGGTCGCCGACAAATTCTGGACCGCAAAACAAGCGCGCGATCTGCTCAAGATTAATTGGGACGCGACCGGGCTTGATCACGCCGACAGCTCACAACTCCGCGAAAACTACAAACAACTCGCGCGCACTGAGGGCAAGGTAGCGAAGACGGTTGGCGACGTGAAATCGATTGCGAACACTGCGGCAGCGAACCTCATCGTTGCTGAGTATGAGTTTCCTTATCTGCCGCACGCACCTATGGAGCCGCTGAACACGACGATACGATTCGATGGCGACAGCGCCGAAGCCTGGGCTGGTTCGCAGTTTCAAACTTTCGATCAAATGGCGATCGCTCAAGTGCTCGGATTGAAGCCGGAGAAAGTCACGTTTCATACCGAGATGGCCGGCGGTGGTTTTGGGCGGCGCGCAGTTCCTGATTCACATGTGCAGCGCGAAGCCGCGGTTATTGCCAAACGCTTTCGCGGCACGCCGGTCAAGTTAATCTGGACGCGCGAAGACGACATCCGAGGCGGTTATTACCGGCCCATGCACGCCCATCGAGTCGAAGTCGCAATCGGCGCGGATGGTTTTCCGTCCGCGTGGCGGCACGTGATCGTGGGCCAATCGATTATGGCGGGCACTCCGTTCGCGATGATGATGAAAGATGGCATCGATCCGACGACAGTCGAAGGCGTTGCGGATACCAATTACAACCTGCCGAATCTTCACGTGTCGGTCCATAACCCGACAATCAACGTGCCGGTGCTTTGGTGGCGCTCGGTGGGCAACACTCATACGGCTTATGTAATGGAGACGTTGATTGAAGAGCTTGCGGCGCGCGCGAAGATGGATCCGATTGCCTATCGCCGCAAACTATTAAAGCCCGACGCAAAGAAACTGCGCGCCGCGCTGGATCTGATGGATACAAAGAGCGCTGTTTGGCGTCGCCGGCTTCCGGCAGGCCACGCAGTCGGATTTGCGCTGCATGAAGCTTTCGGAACTGGAGTCGCTTGCGCTGTCGACGTTTCAATCAAAAACGATCGACCGAAAATTCATCGGGTGACGATTGCTCTCGATTGTGGTGTTGCGGTTAATCCGTTGACGATTGAGAGTCAATTTCAGGCAGGCGTCGGTTTCGGGCTTTCGCAGTTAATGGCGAAAGGCGAGATCACTTTGAAGGAAGGACGCGTTGAGCAGCGAAATTTTGACGGCTATGTGCCGCCCTACATTATGGATGCGCCGGTCACAGTCGACGTTCACATCGTGCCCAGCGCTGAAGCGCCAACCGGCTGCGGCGAACCGCCGGTGCCGGTAATCTCACCGGCGGTCGTTAATGCACTGACTAAGTTGACCGGCAAAGCCTATCGCTCGTTGCCGCTGGTTGACGTTTGAGCATAAGTACTGAGTACTGAGTACTGAGTACTGAGTACTGAGTGCTTAGGGCTGAATGCTGAGTTCTGTTCTTCGCCCCAGAGGGGCGTGATGTTTGTAGCCTCGCGATCCTTTTCTTGTTCTTAGCTCCGTAGCAGCGAAACCCCTTTGTCCGAACGGCAAAGGTTGCGTTGCCGGGTTTCGCTCCTAACGGAGCGATATTTCTTAGTGGGCTTCCATTGCTATAAACATCTCGCTCCTCCGGAGCGAATACAAACCACTAACCTCTTCAAACCCCGGAAGGAGAAACACCATGCATAGCAAGTTTGGCCGTAGAGGTGTAATCGCAAGTATATTTTTTCTCGCCTGCTCCGCATTGATAGTTCCGACCGCGCTAACCGCGCCACCACCTCCAACGCTGGAGGCCTGCGTTAACAAGGTGAATGGAAACATGCGAATGGTCGACGCGAGCACCACTTGCCGCCACAACGAGAAACGAGTGACGTGGAACCTCGCGGGTCCCGCTGGCCCAACTGGCCCAACTGGCCCAGCAGGCGCTGCCGGCCCTGCTGGTCCTGCTGGACCAATAGGACCTGCCGGCGCTCCCGGATCAGGCGTTGGGCCACCTTACGTTTGGGTTTGCACGCCTGCGCATCGTCCATTGGCGGGTGGCAGTCCTCGTGATGATGTTTACGTCTTTAACGGCAGCAGCAGTACGGCGAATATCGCCGTGAACATTCTCGATAGAAATGGGACGAATCTCGCTGGAATCACCATTCCCGGCTCTAGCCCCGCGCGCACTTACCCCGGTGAAACCGGCGCGACCACCGTCGCCCTGGCTGCGGCTCACACGCGCGACGTTGACTGGGTGATGCCGACGACAAGTGGTCCAGGCTTCGATGGCATCACTAACGTTGCGATTTCGGTAAGAGTGACTTCGGACAAACCAATTGTTGTAGGCGCCAATTTTGAATTCAATGGCGACATCCCGAGCCAGTGCAGTTTGCTGCCGAAGTGATTTGCACAAGCTGAAATAGTTTAGACACCGGAACCATTTTTCCATACATCAATATTGATGTTGCCTCCTGATGGAATTCAGTGTAGAATTCTATGAAACTGTCGCCGGAAAGTGTCCGGTGCAAGACTTCCTGGATGAACTCAAACGGAGTGATCCGGGCGACTTTGCGACGGTACTTGCCGGTCTTGGCAAGTTGCGAAACCGGCGCTATCACGCCGAACCGCTATCAAAGGCGCTAGGCGATGGCTTATTCGAGTTGCGACATGTAGGCAAACTCAACACACGTGTGATTTGGTTCTTTATGAAGGGGCGGCGCATCGTCGCGGTTCATGCCATTCGAAACAAAGGCCAGGCTATCCCGGCCCACGACCTACGAACGGCGCACGAACGGATGGCTGATTGGATTAAGAGAGGGAAGTGATGAAAAAAACTAATTTCGATCAATATCTGAAAGAGCAGATGAAAGACCCGGCGTTTGCGGCTCGTTTTCAGCGGGCAGGCGACGCTTGGGATGTAGCGGTCCAGCTCGCCGCTCTCCGAGAGGAGGCTGGGCTTTCGCAGAAGGAACTGGCTCGTCGCTTAAAGACCTCGCAACAGCACATTAGCCGCCTCGAGTCGCCCGGTTACGAAGGACACTCTCTGGCAAACCTGCGACGCGTTGCCGGCGCCCTTGACGCGCGGGTGCGCGTAACCTTTGTACCTGAGGAAGCAAAGCGCAAGAAAAATGGTAGGAGCGTCGCGGCTGCTCGCGGCGCCGTTCGCCGCAAACAAAAGCGAGATCAAGTTTCATGAAGTGGATACCAGACAGCATTACTAACGTTGCGATCAGCGTGAGAGTTACTTCAGACAAACCAATTATCGTCGTCGCCAATTTTGAATTCAACGGCGACATCCCGAGCCAACGCAGTCAGCTGCCGAAGTAGGCTGGGATGGAAACGAAGCAGCCAGCAGCCTTGAGCAAAGTAATCGTTGGGCAGTGTATTTGTTGTCGGAAACTTCGGTAATTATACTTCACGCGGGGCATATTGCGCGGTAAAATTCGCGGCATGGTTCTTCTCGTTTCGCCCGATCCTTCTCACGACGACATTAATGACTTCATGGATGAGGATCAGCGCGCCTACTGGGATACCCAGCAAGGAACAGCAGAAGAGCGCGTAAAATTTTGGGAACAACTCGAAGATTGTTGGCGCAGTATTCCTGATCCAAACGAAGCGGAACTCAAGCAGGTTATGGGCGACACTAATTGGGATCATTACCAACGCGGTGAAAACCGAGAAGGCATCCTTAACTTTTACCGGCGCAAGTGGAAAAAGGATCGCAAGGCCGCTGCTCGCAAAGCGCAGACGTTCACTTCACCGGACAACAAGCCCGAAGGTTCAGGCCTTAAAGCAGGAGACGCATCGGAACTTTTCAAACAAGCTGAAACTGAAAACGATTCCACTATTTCGCAGCCAGATATTAGTCGCGTTAATGACTCCTTACTTAAGTTCGGAGAAGACTTGGCGAAAGATCAAGAGAGGCTTGATCAAAAAGTTCGCGATTTCGGGCGCGAAGTATTCAAGCCTCACACGCCTTTCATGTCGTTGTGGCCAGAACCTACTCCCGAAGTTAAAAGGGGCCTCCTAAAAGCCGATAAGAGGCTTCCCAGCGGCAAACGTGCCAGTCGTCGGGTGCCTCCCAAGCAACAATCCCAAAAATACAAGAAGCTCGCCGAGGGAATTTTTGGCGTTATCGCTGTGATTGCTGGAACTCAACTTCGAAATACGATCTTGTCGTTCCTGTTGGTACTTGGTGGCTGGGGCTTATTAGTTATGCTCGTGTCGGAATTAGAGCTTTTTAGCAATAGCCTTCATAAGTCGCTGCGAAAATTCGGCAATTCCGTAATGTACGTCGGCCTCTTCTGTGGTCTCTTTTACGTGTGGCAACAAACGCGACCAGAGCCGCAACCATTACCACCGAGCGCCAAGGAAATTGCGGCGGAACTCGCCAAGGAAATACCCCGTGAAGGTCATACCAAGTTAAGAGGCATACTGATCCCCGGAAACGATCCAAGCCCGCTCACAGACTGCCCAATGGCAGCGAGTGCTGTGGCAGTTTATTTAGGCAGCTCTAACGTCGCGAGTACGACATCTGCCTCGTTCGCTGTAGTAGAGATTGGAGACGAGAAGTTGTGTTACGTTGAGAAAACTTCTGACGGGATGTTGATTAGTGCCACTATTCGCGACCCTACTTACAAAGTCGTTGCTACTATCACCCGTAATGTATTTCATGCCGAGTCGCTAGATTACGAAGCATTTAGTCCGGATGCTCAGACTTTGTATGTGCTAAACGGCAGTGATCAAATAGTCCTTTTCGTTAGATATTTAAACCCGCGCGCGATAAAAGTCCTTGGACAGTTTTACTACCAAGGGTACTCACCGATTCTTATTGGAGAGGATCGCTTAGATTTAGGTGGTGTATCCCATCAAGGCAGTTGTTTTTCAGGCTTCGTCGAAGCAGCAATAGCTATCGGACATAAATCGCGGTAATTAACTTCCTGTTTGTATGCTGATCTTTCGTGAGAGTTTTGTATTCAAGGTTCGACGTTTGCAAAAGGCGCAGCAGCGTATCGCGAAACAGGTAAGGATTTTCCCGGTTATTGAATCGGAAGTTAGAACACAGAGTAGGTCGCGCTCTCACTTCGGTAATTGTTCAGCGATCAGGTGGGTTATCTTGGGTGGCTCGGGGCCGAGATGAAAGGCGCGGGCGCGTTGCTCGGCTTCGCGATCTTCGGCGGTCACTCGTTCGTGCTGGCGCAGATGCTCGGCCCACGATTCAGTCACGAAGGTTTCAACATATCTTTCGGGGTCCGCGGTGTCACGACTTAAGTTCCAACGAATCGCGCCGTCGCGCTGACGTATCCGCTTCATCTCCTTCATTGCCTGCAAAAACCCGTCAGCGGTTTTGGGATCGATTCGATATTCCATAACAGTGATTGCTGGTCCCTCCTCTGGCTCCGCGTCGATCATGACAATTGGTTCCGGCCAGTGCATCGAAGGCGTCAGCGACAAATCTTCATCGCCAACGAGACGATAGCGCCAACTTGCCATGAGACCGACGAGCAGTCCAACCGCGCCGAACAAGAGCGCGGTTGAAACACCGACGCGGGCGGCCGCAAAACCCCATACGGCGCTGCCGCCGGCGAGTCCACCAAAGAAGACCAGCAAATAAACAGCCATCACCCGCGCCCGTACCCAGGAAGGCGTAACAATCTGCGCGGCTACATTCAAGCTCGACAATACCGCAATCCAGGCGACACCACCGACTGCCAGCGCGACAGCGAGCACCGCGAATTCATGCACGTAGGCAAGGGAAACTGTAGCGAAGGCAAACCCGACAGTGCCAGCCGCTACCAACGCATTCATTGAAAGCCGCTCGCGAATCTTTGGCAAGAACCACGTGCCGACCACGGCGCCGAAACCAATACAACCCAATAGCAATCCGTAACCGAACGAGCCCAGACCTAAATGTCTACGAGCCTGCTGCGCCAGCAACGCCCACAACGCGCTCGCGCAAACAACAAAGATGCCGCTGCGAATCAGGACTGTTTGCAGTTCCGGCGAGTGGCGCAGATAGCGCGTGCCGGTGCGCATAGCTCCGACGATCTCTTCGGAAGGTAGCTTGCTTTTTCGTGGAGCAGGTTGCCAACGATAGAGGACAATCATTATAGCGATGAATGAAACTCCGTTGAGGAAAAAGACTGCCCATGGACCAGATGCAGCAACGATGAAGCCGCCCAACGCCGGACCAATTGCCCGCGCGATGTTAATGCCGGCGCCGCTCAGCGCGATCGCCGCCGGCAATTCGTCCGCGGGAACTAACTCGGGCGTGATCGCTTGCCAGGCTGGATTGCTCATCGCCGTTCCGATGCCCAGCAGAAAAGTGAGCGAGAGCAAACGGCTGGGAGTCATCTGGCCCATCAACGCCAGGACGCCCATCGCGCCTGCGGCGACAACCATCCAGCCTTGCATGAAAAGCAATAAGCGACGGCGATCGACAATGTCTGCGAGCGCTCCCGCTGGCAGCGCCACCAACACCACGGGCAAAGCGCCGGCTGTTTCCACCAGCGCGACGAGCACAGGCGAAGCTGACAACGAAGTCATCAACCACGACTCGCCGACATCCTGCATCCAGGTACCGATGTTGGACACGACGGTCGCGATCCAAAGCGCGCGGAAGACGGAGTTGCGCAGCGGACTCCAAGCTGATGCGGAGTTGCGGGAATCATTCAATCTCTCACGTTGCAGTGACATCAGGTTAGTATCGAGTTCTGAGCCCGCGCAGCGGGTGACGGCATAGAGCCTGGGGTGGAGCGAAGCGGAACCCCCAGGGTAACGGTGCAAAAATAATGACAGCCCGCGGCGCGGGCGACAGTGTTAACTACCTCGGGCTATACGCCCGCTACCGCGGGCTGCGGCCTAGAGGTCCACGGTTCCTGGGGTTCCGCTGCGCTCCACCCCAGGCTTTATGCCGTCGCCCGCTGCCGCGGGCTAACGTGCGTTGGTAACTGAATACGCCAGCATGCGATTTCCGGAAGAGACGAACATCAATCCCAACGGCTCGTCGGTGATGAACCGTTCGTCGAGATCGCGCAAGCGGATTTCGCGATCTGTTTGGCCGTTGTTGATGTTCACCCCAGCCAGGCCATTGCCGTCGCGACTCCTAAGATCGGTATAGAAGTACATCCACTGCCCGCGCAGCGCGGCCAGCCGATCACGGTGCCATAGAAAACGAGAGAGCCGATCGAGTTGGTGCGCCGGGTCAAGCCGATCTAGTAAGCGTTCGTCGACATCTGATGTGCGGTTGCGTGCGATGTCAACGGTGCGGTCCCGCACCAAGTCGCCTGCTGAAGGCAGCGAGGGAGTCGCCGAAATCGACGGCAAGTTAGGCAAGCCCGAGCCGTTTGATAGACCACGCACGCGCGCGAGCATGCCGAAGGTGCGGAACCTGGATGCGGCATAACGCGTTGCGTAGTTGCGAGCTGCACCCGTTGCCAGCGCCTGTAAATTAGACATAGAAGTTCGCGCCACCAGTCCTGAAAGACTCAAGCTGCTTGCGACTCGCGCGATTTGTATTCCACGAAACGCGGTTGAGGCTGTCCCGCCATAACGAAAATACAGCGAGGCCGCACGCGCCGCGACAGCCGCAACTGTTCGCAGGATGCCGCGGCCCGGTGGCGTGTGGCGCGCGCGCCAAAGCTCCCGACCGGACGATGGCTCAAAAGCAGCGAGCTCGTTTTGTCCGCCTATGACCACGTTGCCGCCTTCATTGAGCAGGCCGAAGGACGCGCGCTCAATCCCATGGCGAACATGGGCGCGTCTTTTGCCGGTCGCGGCGTCAATAGATATTAAGTCGTCGCGATCGGCAATCATGATCGTTTGCGCGTCCGGCAACACCAGATTCGTAATCCCTTTGTCCGCGCCTTTGTAGCGCCAGAGAACTTTGCCTTTGCGCGTGTCGATTGCGCTGACGCCATAAGGCCCGCGCTCAACCGTCTCGCCGTCTTTCAGGCGAGTGAATTGACCGCCCGTGCGGACATACAACGTTTCGCCAACCAGAATCATTTCGGGAGTCAGACCAAGATCCTTCGCTTCCCAAACGGTGTCGCCGCTCTCGCGCGAGATGGCGCGCACACGTCCGTGACTCGAGGTGTAAATAAGGCCCTCCGTGAAAATCGGATCGGCTTCTGTCAACGCCAAGCCTTCTTCGTTCACGCGAAACTTCTCGCGCAGCCGCGAGTTTCCTGTCTGCGCATCGAACGAAGTCAACCCTTCATAGAAAACATATAGCCGGCCGCCGGCAAAAACCGGCGCGTGGTAGTTGTCGAGCGTAAATTCAACCTCGCTGTTGCCGTCGGGCCAACGCGAAGCCATTAACTCCACTTCGCCCACTTCATTTTTCCAACGCTCGTCGCCGGAACTAAGATCAAGCACGTGCAAGAGCGGATGTCGTTTGATGCTGTCGTTCGCGTGGCCTTTCGCGTCTTTGGCGAGCACGAGCGCAAGCAGATTCGCTTCGGGCTCAACAGCCATCTGCATTACGGCGCCTTTTATTTTGTCGCTGCGCCAAATGCGGTTGCCGGTCATGATGTCGACCGCTTCGATGCGCGTGCGTTCGCCCTTTTCAAAACTGAGCAGAAGTAAATCCGAACCCGGCACGGGCGCGACGTCGTTTTCATCAAGCTCAACATCCTTGCGCCGCCAAAGCACGTCGCCAGTTGCGCCATCCACAGCGTAAATAGATTTTTCAGTGCCGACGATTACAACGCCCATGTCCGTGGTCTGATAAAAGCGGACGGTCTTATCGAGTTTGGCGGTCCAGGTTTGTGCGTGCGTTTGGGGAGCGAATGAAAAGCAGAAGAGTAAAAGAAACAAAATCTTTCGCATTCGGTAAGGATAGCAGGAAACACTCAAACTACTCCCTTCAATTTCGTGGCGGTCGCGGCTGCGCCGCTTTCCGTGCGGTAAAGCCTATGGCTTACCGGCCTGCCATTTAAAGTGATCTTCGCGAGGCTGAGCCTCGCGAAAACTTTGGTGACGGGTTGCCGGTGAGGCTGAGCCTCACCGCAAGGAAGGCGGCAGAGCCGCGCGCGTCACGTTGCCGCAAGGTCACGTTCGGTTCGAAGTTCAAATCTGATATTCTTGGGCGGAGTAATTAGGGTCATTAACTCTGAAGTCCATTTATCAGACAATGCTTATGAAAAGAGCTTTGCAGACTTACAAGATCAGAATCACACTACGTGTACTATTGTTGTTTGTTTCTTTGGTAACGCCCTTACTGGTCGCTCACGCACAATCAACCGATATCGCCACGCCCGTGCCGGTGCGTAGCAATGAAGTCAGCGCGACGATCGCGGCGCGTGACCTTGGTGATTCGCGTCTTACGGATCACTTTTATGCGTTTACCGGAACGCCGGGTGATCTGCTGATCACGGTTGACAGCCATAACATGAACGGCGACGTGGATGTGTTTACCGCAATAGGCTTGCGGCCGCTTTTGAAATTTACAATTTATGAAGGTGCGTCAGCGCTAATTACAAAAAGCGTTTACCTGCGCCAGCGACTGGATCTGATCCTGCGTGTCGAGGCGCGCACGCCAAACGATGACGACGCGATTTATCGCATTCATTTTGGCGGCGCTTTTGAGCCGGTAGCCGGTGGGCCATTGGTCTCTGAAAACGAAAACAATTCGACGGAACCCGCTGCCCCGGGCGCTAACACCGGTAAGAAGGGAAGAAGAGTTTCCTCGGTCGGTGCGCGCATCGAGGAAGCTCCTGAGCCAACGGTTGCAGCCGCACCAACACCTGAGCCGACGCCCGAGCAACCCACTGAAGCAACAAAACCGGCGACCGCAAAGACTGCGCGCAACCCGCGCAAACGCCGGGGCGCACGCGGCAGCAGGAGCACGACGACAACGAAGCCAGACCAAACCGCCGAAGCCGTTGCGACAGAATCACCGGCCGCGACTTCAAGCGAAACTCCCGCCGAGCCTGCGATCGAGAGTAAGCCGACGCCGCGGCGACGCGGTTCGCGAAGAAGTGCGACAGCTCGCAAGACTGAACCAGCGCCAGAGCCCGAGCCGAACACGGGCCCGCGTTTGGTAATTGAAACCGATGACGGCACGTTGATCGAACACTACATGAGCAGCGTGCGCCGCGTCACAGTTGAAAACGGTTTGGTTGTGATTCTGGGGAAAGACGGAAAGGTCGAAAGAGTGCAGTTGGCGAACATCGTGCGCATGTCGATCGCGCCTTGAGTGTCTTTGTTAGGCTTCCTTCACGCTCGCGTGGTCTCGGCTATGCCGTCTGATGTGCGGAAGGTCTCTGACCTTCCGGAATGTTCTTGAATGTTTTTGGGCTAGGCCCAGGTACGCGCTTCTCGGCAGCTCAAAGGCAGAGAGACTTGTCCTGTCTGGAGATGCCTTTCTTTGAATCTCGAATACGACCTGGCGAATTTTACGGGCATAGCCCGATTCCCAACCTAACCTAACGGCGGGGCATAGCCACCGCCGCACATCAGGCGGCATAGCCGTAGCCGTCCTCGAGTTAGCCCCGTTGAGCCGCCACACCACCAAAGTTAAAGAAAAGACAGACAGGAATGTCTGTCCTACTTCGATTTCAAACTCGCCAGCTTATCGCGAAACTGCGGCAGGTCCTGATTACCGGGATCAGCTTTCTCCAGATCGCCGATTGCTTTCTCAGCCGCTTTTGCATCGCCTTTCTGTAGGTACATGTACGCCAAACTGGCAAGCAAACTGACATCGCCGGGCTTCTTTGCCAGCGCCGCTTTGTACCAGGTCTCAGCCTGATCATAGTGCGCGGATTCCATATTTGCTTCGCCCAACATCGCTAACACTTCATAGTTGTTGGGTTGGAGTTGATTCGCCTTCAATAAAAACTCCGCTGTCTGATCGTAACGCTGCACCTGATACTCAAGTTTTGCGGCGGTCACCTGCGCGTCAAAATCCTTGGGATTGCTGCGCGCTTTCGCGAGAGCCGCCTGCACTTGTGCGAACACTTGTTGCGGATTCTGCTGGTCCGCGCCGGCGCCCTCAATCGGAGGATGATCCGCAGGCAGAGTTTGGTTGGCTGCCGTCGCCGGAGTGGCGGTTGGCCCATAGCGTTGGCTCATCGTGCTGGCAAAGATGAACCCAACAATGAAGCCGAGCAGCACACCGATAATTGCAAAAAGAAGATTGTCTCGAGTCATTATTTTTCGCCGGCGTCTTTCATAATAGTTTTGATTTGTTCGCGCAGCTCCGGACTATTGGTGTGGCCGTGAGCAGTAATCGCATGTTGGGTGGCTGCTTCCAATACTTCATCTTGCGTTCCTTCAATGCTCAGCGTGCAGTTTTTCTCGCTGGGATGAAGCCTGCAATCAACAACTTTTCGAGTTTGGTCCGACATTTGAAACTCCTTTTGTTAATGGTGAGCAACGCTTTCGTTAGGCGTGTGATATGGACCAGTTTACCTACTCGCTACCGCGATGTGGTACTGACCTCATGCCACCTGGTTTCGCTAATCGTTCTCCGAAGCCAATTTTTTGGCCTGGTCAATTCTTTGCGTAATCGTCTGTGCTAACTCGGAACCAGCCGGCGTTTTCGCCAAGAGGCGCTGCCAATAATCAATCGCTTGCTTGTAGTTTTTTATTTCAAACGCAGCGCTGCCCGCGAGTTCCAGTCCCTTGGCGTTGTCCGGATCTAACTGTAACGCCTTCGCGATCAGTTCTTGCGGCTTTCCTTGTAGACTGCTGCCGTTGGCCATCGCCAGTGTGAACGCGTAGTCGGCCCACAGGTCGGCATCGTCTGTTTTCAAAGCCGTAGCCTTAGCATAAGCGTCGCTCGCTTCCTGATATTTTTCCATGCTCGTGTACGAGCGACCCAACATGGTCCAGCCCTGAACATAATTTGGATTCTGTTCCAGACGCTTCGCCAGCTTGGCGACATTCGCTTCTATGTTCGGCTGCGTCATTTGCGAGTCAGGCTGAGAACTGTCAGCGGTGGGCGAGTTGGGCGGCGGCCCGGGACGACCCTGCGGCTGCAATCGCGGATTGCCGATTTGCAAATAAAGCACTATCGCGAGCACAGGAATAGCGAATGCGACTGCGTACGCGGTGCGGCGATCCGAATTGCCGGGCGCGGGTTTGGGCGCAGTGTCATTGATAATCGAAACATCTTCCAGCATGCGGCGCTCGATTGCATCACGATCCTGCTGATACTGGTCCTCAGCGATGATTCCGTTGCGCAGGTCAGCTTCAAGTTCAGCTAGTTGACCGCGATAAACTCTGACATTGGATTCTTTGCTTTCCTCCATCGGCTTGATGTCATCACCCGCAAGCAGCGGCGGGAGCACAAACGCCAGCGCGATGGCAACCATGACGACGGCTATTACCGAGAAAAGAATCACGCCGTCTCCTTTCCGCTTTCGGCGGCAAGCAACGCTTCCGCCTGGCGTCGCTCTTCCGCCGACAAAGGCGATTCGGCAATCAGGCCGCTGCGCTGTTTCACATAACGGAACAATAAGAACAGCCCGGCAAGCAACAAAACAAATGGACCAAACCATAGCAAGTACGTGGTTGGATCAACCGGTGGATTGTAGAGAATGAACTTTCCGTAACGAGTGGTGAGATAGTTGATTATCTCTTTGTCGCTCTTGCCGGCTTTCATCTGCTCGCGAATCTGCGTGCGCAGATCTTCCGCCAGGTCGGCGCGCGAATCCGCCAGCGTTTCGTTCTGACAAACGAGGCAGCGCAATTCTCGCGACAGCTTCATCACGCGCTGTTCCAGGACTGGATCGGCCGCGGAAGGCTGCGCCTCTTTGGCTGAAAGGGTTGGGCCGGCAGTGCTTAAGAGCACTAAGCCGAAGACTACGAATCGCAGTTGTTTGGTCATCCTCGTCTGTAGTTCCAGCTCAGACTGAAAGTCTCTCAGTTTGGGAAGGGTGGCTTGCCGTGCTCAGGCTAAATGGCTCCTAATCTGAGCGGGGGCAAGCCACCCTTCCCAACCTGAGAGGTTACCCAGCTCGAGTTATTGACTTGCTGAAATTCCTGTCCTATCAATTCTCTTTCGATTGCTCAACTTCACTCGTTCAACTTCTGGGCCAGCGGCAGGATTGTCTTCTGCCAAATGTCCGGCGTGACTGGTCCAATCTGTTTGAAGCGAATGATACCGTCGCGATCGATTAGATAGGTTTCCGGGGCGCCGTAAACACCGTAATCAATGCCGACTCTTCCATCGTTGTCCGAAACGCTCAAGACGTACGGATCGCCCAGTTCGCCCAACCACGAAAGCGCATCTTCGCGCTTGTCTTTATAGTTTAGGCCATAGATCGGCAACGCCCCTGAACGCGCGTACTGCAAAAGCAAAGGATGCTCGTCGCGGCAGGTAACGCACCACGATGCCCAGACGTTCAGTAACCAAACTTTACCGCGCATGTCCGCGGCAGAAAAAGTCTGGGAAGGATCCCTGAGCTGTGCCAATTGAAAAGCGGGCGCGGGCTTATCGATCAACGGCGATGGAACTTCGTGCGGATCGTGGCGCAAGCCGATCGCCAGAAACGCCACCAGCAGAATGAAGAGCACCAGCGGTATTGCAAATCTTGTCATGATTCCTTCGCCGCGGTTGCCATCGCGGGAATCGCAGGCGCTGTTGTTGTCCGCAACGTTTCGCGTTGTTTGCGCGCCACGAGTGCATAGCGACGATCGCTGAGCGCCAGGCCGCCGCCCATCGCCATTAGCAACGCCCCACCCCAAATCCAATCGACGAATGGTTTGTAATAAACGCGCACGCTCCAGGCGCCGCCGTTGACCGGCTCACCGAGCGAGATGTAAAGATCGCGAAACAAACCCGTGTCGATCGCCGTTTCGGTCATTACGTTTTCGGTGGCGATGTATGATCGCTTCTCCGGAAACATGTGATTGACGACGTTGCCGTTCTTGCTGACTTCAATGTCGGCACGCGCGGCGCGATAGTTTGGTCCGAGAACATTCGTGACGCCTAGCAGACGAAAAGTATAGTTACCGGCGTTCACCGTGTCGCCAACATCCATGCGCACGTCCTGTTCGGATTGGTAACCAGTCACAAGCGTCACACCAACTATGAATACAGCCACGCCAAGATGGGCCAGGTGCATGCCATAGTAACTGCGCGTCTGCGTTCTTAACTTTTGAAAAATGCTGAGTTGGCCCGACGTCGGCTTAACGCGCTCCCAAATATTTAAGCCGGCAGTGAAAACGATCCAAAGCGCCAGCATTAGACCGAGTGAAACGAGCGGCTTCCATTTGCCCAATACGAAGGGAAGTATCAAGGCCGTCATCACTGCGGCAAGGAACGCCCAACGTAGTCGCACAGCCAGTTCCGGCAGGCTTGCCTTTTTCCAACGCGCGATTGGACCAACCCCCATTAGGAACACGGCGGGAACCATCAACGGCACAAACACGCTATTGAAGTAGGGTGGACCAACCGATAGTTTTCCCATGCCCAGCGCGTCGATAATCAGCGGGTAAAGCGTACCCAACAAAACTGACCCGGCCGCAACCGTCAACAGCACATTGTTTGAAAGCAAAAACGATTCGCGCGAAACCAGATCAAACTTGCCGCCCAGGCCAACCTGTTTCGCGCGCCAGGCATAGAGCAGCAGCGAGCCGCCAATAACGAACACCAGAAACGCCAGGATAAAAATGCCGCGCTTGGGATCGGTTGCGAATGCGTGAACCGACGTCAACACGCCGGAGCGCACCAAAAAAGTTCCCAACAAGCTTAATGAGAAGGCGGCGATTGCAAGTAACACCGTCCAGCTTTTAAAGCCGCCGCGCTTTTCTGTAACAGCAAGTGAATGGATCAAAGCGGTGCCCACCAGCCAGGGCATGAACGAAGCGTTCTCCACCGGATCCCAAAACCACCAGCCACCCCAACCCAGTTCGTAATAAGCCCACCAACTTCCCAGCGCAATGCCAACTGTCAGAAACATCCAGGCGACCGTGGTCCATGGCCGCGACCAGCGCGCCCAGGTTGCATCGAGCCGGCCCGAAATCAATGCCGAAATAGCAAACGCAAACGCGACGGAAAATCCAACGTAGCCCATGTAGAGCATCGGCGGATGCGCAACCATTGCCGGATCCTGGAGCAGAGGATTGAGGTCGCGGCCATCGGGCGCCGCGGGAATCAGGCGCGCAAACGGATTCGAGGTCAGCAGCATGAAAAGTAGAAAGCCAACGCTGACGATGCCCATCACGCTCAACACGCGCGCAACCATTTCATCCGGAAGATGTCTGCTGAATAATGAGACGGCTACAGTCCAAATGCCCAGCATGAAAGTCCAGAGCAAGAGCGAACCTTCATGCGAGCCCCAGGTTGCGGCGAGGCGATAGTGAAGCGGCAACTGCGAATTCGAATTCGTGGCGACGTTGAGGACCGAGAAGTCGTTAGTAATGAATGAATACCCAAGACAACAAATGGCGATGGCTACGAAAATGAATTGTGCCTGGCCGGCGGGCGCGGCGAGAGCAATCCAGGCCCGATTGCCGCGCGCGGCGCCAATCAATGGCAAGGTCGCCTGCGTCAGCGCCAATAGAAGCGCGAGGATTAATGCGAATTGTCCGATCTCAGGAATCATGATTAATTTGGACTGCGCCGGCTTGACGGCGCTTTTCAGGTTGGCATCGGTGCCCAGTAAAAAAAACCTCGACCCACTGCATCACGACACCGGCCTCAAGCCGCCGCGCTCCAAAAGCGGCGTCAAGCCGCCGCGCTCCAAAGCGGCGTCAAGCCGCCGCAGTCCAAAAAGATCACGGTCCAACCACTGTCTTCGCCGCTTCCTTCTCGTGCTTCGCCGCATCAATCGCCTGGCCTGCCTGCGGCGGCATGTAGTTCTCGTCATGCTTCGCCAGCACTTGATCGGCGTAGAAGACTCCGTCAGTTTCTATATGTCCCTGCGCCACGCAACCGCGTCCTTCCTTGAACAGGTCGGGAAGAATTCCTTTGTAGACGACGGGAATGCTCTTGGCTGTGTCGGTAACGACGAAGCGCGTTGTCAGCCCATCGTTAGCGCGATTGAGCGATCCTTTTTCCACCAGGCCGCCGACGCGAAACGTTCGGCCCACTGGCGCTTCTTTCGCCACCACCTGCGAAGGGCTGAAAAAGAAAACAAGATTTTGCTGGAATGCGCTTAGCGCCAACGCCGCTGCAATGCCCAGCCCGCACAAGCCGAGAACGATAAAAGCAATTCGTTTATGACGCCGTTTCATTACCATTCCAATAAAATCCTATTTGCGATTTTGTGCCCGCAAGCTTTTCTTGCGCCTCAGCAATTGCAAGACTTCTGCACCGAGCACGATGAGGGTCGCGAGGTACGAGCCCCAAACATAAAAGCCGTAACCGCCCAGGTAGAAAAATTGTGACATAACTAAACCGCCATCGCGGCAACCCGCGCCGCGTTTTGCTCCCTCTCCAAAATGATATAGCGGAGCCGAACCAGCACCACCGCGATCGAATATAACCAGCACGCCGCCAGCATGATCAGCAAAGCGGCGAGCATTGGCGGCGCGATAGTTGGTTTATTCAGTATTCGAATGGTCGCGCCCTGATGCAGCGTGTTCCACCATTGCACTGAAAAATAAATTATCGGCACGTTGATTACGCCGACTACTGCCAGCACCGCGCCGGCACGATCCGCGCGACGTGGTTCATCGATGGCCGATTGCAACGAAATGAATCCAATGTATAGAAACAAGAGTATGAGCGTGGAGGTCATGCGCGCGTCCCAAACCCACCACGTGCCCCAGGTCGGCTTGCCCCAAAGCGAGCCAGTGACCAGCGAGATCAATGTAAACAGCGCGCCGGTAATCGAAATCGACGATGCCATCATCGACGCGAGCCGCGCATTAAACGCCCAGCCAATGGCCGCATAAAAAGCCATCAGCACATAAAGCAACATTCCCATCCAAGCCGCCGGCACATGAATAAACATTATCCGGTAAGCGTCGCCTTGTTGAAAATCAGTGGGCGCTACAAAGAAACCGACGTACAGACCGGCGACAAAAAGTAGCGCCGCGGCAACAGCGAACCAGGGAATCATTTTGCCGGCAAGCGGATAAAACGCCGTGGGCGATGCGTATTTGTATAGGTTCATTTCTTAATTGGTCTTAGGACTTTGGTCTTGGGTCTTTGGAACTAATGTCTCGCGACTTCAAGTTGAAGTGCAGCCAGTATTAGCGCGATAGCAACGCTCACCGGCGCCTCATTGCTGGCAAAGCGCCGGACCATTCCTCAATGCGGAACCACGAGCGGTAGCGACCGGACGCTATCCGTCAATGTTGAAGGCTGCTCGAATGCTCTTTTCATCGTCGATGGTAGCATCCGGTCGCTACCGCTCGCGGTTCCGCAAAGGCTGCACTTCAACGACTCCTCCTCTCAAGGGCGACGACCTCAAAAACTAAAAACCAAAGACCAAAGACCAAAGACCAAAGACCAAAGACCGTCTTATTCTAACGATATCCGCAGCGCGGCTGAAGTTGCCCAGGGGGAGAAAACAAGTGCCAGCAAGAAAAACGCTGCCAGCAAGTAAATGTTGGCTTGAATGTTTCCGCCGGTAATACTTGCGTCAACCGCGCCCGCCCCAAAAATCAATACCGGCACATACAACGGTAATATCAAAACCGCAATCAATACGCCGCCGCCGCGCAGCCCCAGTGTTAATGCGGCGCCGATAGATCCAATCAAACTTAGAATCGGCGTTCCGATCAAAAGGGAAATGAACAGGATCCAAAGCGTGTGCGGTTCGAGATCAAACTGTACACCTAAAAGCGGCGCGATCAACGCCAGCGGAACTTCTGACACCAACCACTGCGCTAAAACTTTCCCGAGTACCACGAGGAACAGCGGTTGTGGAGTTAGCAACATCTGCTCCAGCGTGCCGTCGTGGTAATCGTTTTCAAAGACCCTGCTTAGCGAAAGCATCGAAGCCAGCAGCGCCGCCACCCAAACAACGCCTGGGGCAATCGATCGGAGCAATTGCGATTCCGGTCCGATGCCCAAGGGAAACAAGCTGACCACGATGACAAAGAAAAAGAGCGTTGATAAAACATCCGCCCGGCGTCGCCACGCCAAAGTCAGATCGCGCCAGACGATCCAACGAAACATCGTCAACATGGAGGGCGCGCTCACAGCGTAAGTTGCAGCCGCTCAAACGAACCTGCGGCAAGATTCAATTCCTGGTGAGTGGCAACCACCGCCATCCCTCCGCTTTTCAAATGCGCTTCGATGACCGACGTAATCAAAGTTACTGCCGCTCGGTCGAGTGAAGTCAGCACTTCATCCAGCAGCCACAAACGCGTCGAGGACGAAAGCAAACGCGACAGCGCCAGGCGTCGTCGTTGGCCTTCAGACAATAAACGTGCTGGGAGATTTTCACGGCCGGCGAGACCCATCTCTCCTAAGTGCTCAGTCGCAGCTTCTTTCGTTAATTCCACACCGGCAAGTCCGTTATTGATGCGGTGATTTTCGAGTGCAGTCAGCTCGTCCTTAACCGCGCTGCGATGGCCAATGTAAGTTACCGCTGTGAAAAAATCCTCACCCAGCGAGCGAATGTTCGCACCTTGCCAACGCACTTCGCCGCGCGCGGGCGCAAGCAAGCCGCACAAAATACGCAGCAAGCTGGTCTTGCCGCTGCCGTTCGCGCCCTGAACTTGCAAAAACGTTCCCGGCTTTAACGACAGGTTGATGTCACCGAAGATCTTGCGCTCCCCGCGTATGCAGTCGAGGTTTGTGACTTCCAACATGCTTTGACGGATTTCCTTCAAGGTGTGCGGTAATTGAATTCCAAGGGATCATAACCGAGTAGCGACGACATTGTCATGCGTGGATAACCTGGTAGCGATGTAGTCTGATGTCCGATGAGCTTTAGCTTGTCGTACTGACGCGACGGCTTTGATCCACATACCGTTTTAGATCCATAAACCTCACTTTTGATCGGTAAACGTTTTTGGGCTAGGAAAATCGTGCGGAAAAGTCGTGGGCTTAAACCGATTTGTTGAGTTTGAAACGAACGTCCGTGCGCGAGGTGGTCGTTCGGCTAAGTAGTGCCCGCCGAGTATTCGCCGGCGGATTTACGTGCCGGCTTGGCACGTGTGAAACTTTTAGGTACTTCGTGAGCTGTATTTAGGAAAGCTCGGCGAAGCGTTTTCGGATTGTTAGCAATTTGTGTGTGTATACCGGGGATGAGATTGACTTAACTTCACTTTTTTGAGTGCCAGATTTACCCAGTAACCGTCAAAGGAATTTAGCGTTTGGTATCCTTGGAGCTATCCTTGCGCGAGCTAGCCGATTGCGTCGGATTCACCGACCGGTAATCCCGGATAAATCGGTCAATTAGGCGGCCAATTTGGTCCCGGATCATCGGTATTTCAAG
Organism: Pyrinomonadaceae bacterium; assembly: GCA_030841085.1. GTDB lineage: Bacteria > Acidobacteriota > Blastocatellia > Pyrinomonadales > Pyrinomonadaceae > PSRF01. The sequence continues at coordinate 28,880 of JAVEDP010000024.1, read as the reverse complement.
CTTTGGTCCGCCCACGCCATCGCGACTCCAGGTAACAGCATCCAGTTCTATAGACGGGTCGCGTGCGAGATGGACTCTTTGCACTAGCTGCACCTCGGTCACAATCGGGTGAACGAAACCGTTTAGCTGGTCCAACGTGACCAATATTACGAGTCGAGCCTTTCCAAGATCGTCGGCGTATTTAGACTTAGAGAACGGTATGCCGGCTTCTTGAAGCTGGGTCTTCGTGTCAGCTTCGAGCGTCTTTAATAATTCTGCTCGCTGTGCTTCATCCGGCAGCCCGTCTGCGCGAGCGAACATGACTATGACTCGGACTCCGGGGAGTCCACGCAAGTTTTCCTTGGTCGGAGCGAATTGCGCCGATGCCGCGCTGCTAATCGCCAACAGAAAAGTTAAGGCCACTATTATTCTTTTCATAGGTTCTCCATTTCAGTAAAGAGCGATAACCCAGGCTACACTTGCTCGTTGGGCCGTTACTGTTGATGGTGTCCGCGGATGGCTCGCTGACAAGAAACACATCCCAAGCCCACCGGCCCACGCGCTTGTGCTTAGCATCATCAACCTTTGCGCGATATTTGAATTGATTGCCAAATTCATCAATATGGTTCGACAACTTGAAATCGAGCGATAATGAATCGATGCCCAAATCCGGAAGCGCAGACAACTCCGATGATTCAGAAACGCCGTTGTGGTTCCTGTCCTGCCACAAACGCAGTCTTGAGAAAATCGGATCGCGGTTGTCGATCTTGCCGTCACCATTGCCACCGCTGACCCAGCAACCAAGAGCCTAATAGACAGGATCTTAGTTCAATTTAGAAACCAGTCAAGGTTGGGTGGGAAAAAGCGTGAGTGCGGTTTATGCAAAAAGTGTGCATTACGGTTCTTTTCGGCGGGTCAACCTCATCAACCAGTCAACCCAAGCCAGCACTGTTTCTGCACGTCTTCGGATCGTGGGTTGTTCCGCCCTGGTCCAGCCGTAGACCAGCTTCTCGCATGATCTCAATTACTTCATCGATGTTCGGGGCTGCCAGCTTGGGTAAGATAGAGCCTAACTGTTTCTTTAAAAACGCGGTGCTCAAGGATAGTCTCTACCACTCCAAGATTTCGAGCTGGCCGCCCGCCATGATCGCGACGGCCCTTGGTGTCGGGGAATAAGTACGCCTTCCGTTTCGGCTGCGCTGGCGCTCAATGTCCCCAAGGTAAGCACCAGCGTTTGTGTAGCACCAAGTTTGGCGTCAATTGAAGGCGTGATTCCTGGTGATGTCTTCCTGGGAACATGCCGCCGGTCGCATGAAGCTGCGCAACAAAGTCAACGACGCGATTGGAAGCCGTCTGCCTTGCGGAACTATTAAAAATGTTTTTGAGGCAGAAGTGCTATTTGCCTCATAATCCGACTTATGAGGCAAAGCCTGACGCGACAAACTAAAGTTTATCGGACACTTGCGGCGAACCGCCCACGCGCAAACTTCCGGGTTGCCCCCATTCATCTTTTCAGCTAAAACCTTTCCTGGTTATCCAAATAGCGCGACCACTCGAAGCAGCGACTTGCAATGACATCCAAGCTCAATTCTCAGGAGCGCGACGCTCGCGTCATGCGGCTCTATGAACAACTGCTGGAGATTGAACAGCGGCTGATTCCCACCGGCCTGCACGTGTTCGGCCAAGCGGCTGAGCTGCAGGAAAAAGCCGATCTGCTGCGCATGGTCGCGTCGTTTGATCGTCCCGAGCATGGCACGCGCGCTCTGCCGAAACTCGTAGCCGAAGCGCTGCGAATTGAAAACTACGACGCGCTTCTGAACGACTCTTCGCCTTCCGAAACCAAAGAGGTTATCGACGGACTTGTCAGCCAGGCGGTGCAGAAGTTTTGCGAATCCGGTGCTGACTCAGCAGCCGATTGGTTAAATTCGCACGCGGGTGTCGAACCCGACAAATCGATTCCGACTTTTTCACTGCTGACAAAAGTTGCGGAACAACTCGATTCGAATACTGAACTCGATTCATTGATGAAGGCCTTGCGCGGCGAGTACATCGAGCCTGGTCCCGGCGCCGACATTGTCCAGAATCCCATGGTCCTTCCGACCGGCCGAAACACGCACGCAGTCAATCCTTATTCAGTGCCGTCGCAACTGGCGTTCGCACGTGCACAACACACTGCCGCCGCCTTGCTGCAGCGCTGTTTGGAAGAGCAGGGCCACTATCCGCGCGCGATGGCGTTGGTGCTTTGGGGCTTGGACAATATTAAAACGCAGGGCGACGGCGTGGCGCAGGCGCTTTGGCTCCTTGGCGTGCGGCCGGTTCGGGATGCGCTTAATCGCGCTACTGAAATCGAAGTCATACCCTTGGAAGAACTACAGCGTCCGCGCATCGACGTGGTCATGACTGTGTCCGGAATCTTTCGCGATCTGTTTGCGCCGACGATGGCCTTGCTTGACAAAGCAGTGCGCCGCGTCGCGACGCTCGACGAGCCGTTTGACATGAACTACGTGCGGCGCAACGTTCAGGAAAAGATGGCGGCCGCTGAGCCTTGTGATTTTGATGACGCGGTGACTCGCGTGTTTTCGAATGCGCCCGGTAACTACGGCTCGAATGTGAATTTCATGGTGATGGATTCGCAGTGGGAAAGCGAGGCGACCCTTGGCGATCTGTTTGTTACGCGCAAATGCTTTGCGTACACGCGCGACTCGAAGGGACGAAGCGTTGAGGGCCGCGAAGCGCCACACTTGATGAACGACGCGCTCTCAAGAGTTGAAGCCACCTATCAAAACATTGACTCATTCGAAATCGGCATCACCGATGTCGATCACTATTTCGAGTATCTCGGCGGAGTCTCCAAGGCAGTAGAGACGCGCAGTAAATCTCGTCCCGCTATCTACCTGTCTGATTCGCTTTCGCCCCAAGTCAAAGTTCGCACGTTGCAAGAGACGGTCCGGTTGGAGACGCGTGCGAAGACGCTCAACCCAAAGTGGTACGAAGGAATGCTGAAACACGGGTTTCGCGGCGTCGCTGAAATCGAAAACCACGTTGCGAATACGTTTGGCTGGAGCGCGACGGCGGATGCGGTCGACCCCTGGATTTATACTGAGATTTCCAAGACGTTCCTGTTGGATCCGATCATGTTCCAGCGGTTGGTCGAGCTGAATCCGCATTCCGTACGTTCACTCATGAAGCGTTTGCTTGAGGCGCATGAGCGCGGCTATTGGAATCCCGACGAGGACGTACTCGAAACGTTGCGTGAACGTTTGAATAACTTCGAACCCGAGCGCGAACAAATAGCATGAATGTTACTGTGCTTTATGTGGGATCGAGTTTGCTCGCGCCGCTTCGAGACGCGGAGCGGGAAATCAATCGTGCCTACAATCTCGATCTGCGCATCGCCGCGTATAACTTTGGCGCGGTATTAGATGACGATGGTTGGTACGAAGTTGAGCACGATCTGTCGCAGGCAAATGTTGTTTTTGTCATTCACGTAATGGACGGCGAAAATGCTGCGCGCCTTTTAGCTTCACTCGAAAACTATAAGACGCGGCACGCTGCGGTGATTGTGATCAACTGCATGCCCGAACTCATGCGCCGAACGCGCATGGGCAAACTGGATGTTTCAAAGTTGGCCGGAGCCTTCGCGCCAAATGGAGAGACGCACGGGAGTAAATCAAAACGTGCGCTGCGTTTGTTTGGAACTGCCAGTTCGTGGATAGGCAGACAGACTCGCGGGCACTCAACTACCGCAATGAAGAGTGCGGCAGACGGCGGCGGAAACGGTGCAAAGAATGGCAACGGTTCCAAACACGATCACGGTCAGTATCTGAAACTGGTTGATCGCTTGCCGGGCATCCTGAAATTCGTGCCGGGCGTAGGCGCGATGCGCGACGTCAAGAATTATCTCAATATTTTCTGCTACTTTCTCCAGCCTACGCCGGCAAACATTCAAGCGATGGTTCTGTGTGCGCTGAAGGAATATGTACCCGACGCGCGGCTGGCGCAGGCGGGAATTAAAATTCCGGCGCCGGAGCATATGCCGTCAGTCGCGATTTATCATCCGGACGCATCGCAGTTGTTTGAAACGTTTGCGGAGTATCGGAACTGGTACATAACAAAGAGTCCAAATTCCAAATTCCAAATTCCAGATTTCAAAGACCAGGGACCAAAGTCCAAAGTCCAAAGTCCAAAGTCCTCGGAATCGGTTCTCGATCCTTCCGCGACGATCGGCTTGTTATTGATGCGGCCGCAGGTTGTAAGTCAGACGACCAAACATTACAACGCGCTGATTCGCGCGATCGAAGCGGAAGGCTTGAGCGTTATCCCGGCGCTTTCCACGTTGATGGACAATCGTGAAGCGGTCGGCAAATTCTTCGTCGGTAAAGACCAGTCCAAAGTCCAAAGTCCAAGGTCCAAAGTCAAAAGCAAAGACCAAAGACCAAAAACCAAAGACCAAAGACCAAAGCCCGAAGGCCAAACAACTGACAACGAACCACTGACCACTGACTGTTCCCGAGTCAGCCAGATCGTTTCCCTTACCGGATTTAGTTTTGTTGGCGGGCCGGCAATGAACGATAGTGAGGCCGCTGCGGCGTTTTTGTCCGAGTTGAATCGTCCGTACCGTTCGGCGGTGAGTTTGGATATGCAGACGATTGATTCATGGCGCGCATCGCAAACGGGACTTAATCCGGTCCAGGCGGGAATGCAGATCGCAATCCCGGAAATCGACGGCGCGACGGAGCCTTTTATTTATGGCGGCCTGCCCGAGCGTGGCGTCGAGCCCATCGCGCTGGACGATCGTTGCCGGCGATATGCGCGACGTCTCAAACGTTGGAATCGTTTGCAGACAGCGCCACGCAACGAATTGAATATCGCGCTGGTGGTTTTTTGTTTTCCGCCAAACAAAGGAAACATCGGCACGGCCGCTGACCTTGATGTCTTTCCCAGTGTCTGGCAGGCGCTCCGGAAACTGAAGGACGATGGCTACGACGTTGAACTACCTGAAAACGCCGACGTGTTGCGCGAGCGATTAATCAATGGCAACGCCGGTGAGTTTGGTTCCACTGCCAACGTCGGGTATCGCATGACGGTGGACGAGTATCGCCGGCATTGTCCGTACGTGAATGAGATTGAGCGCGAGTGGGGCGTTGCGCCCGGCAACCTCAATTCGTTTGACGGCGAGTTGATGATTCAGGGAATTCAGTTAGGCAAGGTCTTTATTGGCGTGCAGCCTACATTTGGTTTTGAAGGCGATCCGATGCGACTGATGATGGCGCGCAGCGGAGCGCCGCATCACGGGTTCATGGCCTTCTACACCTATCACTCGAAAATTCTGAATGCCGACGCAGTGGTCCATGTCGGCACCCATGGCGCGATGGAATTCATGCCCGGAAAACAAGTGGGACTTTCGGGCGAGTGCTGGCCGGACAGGTTGATTGACGAGCTGCCGAATGTTTACCTCTACAGTGTCAACAATCCTTCGGAGGGCACGATCGCCAAGCGGCGTTCCTACGCGGAACTCATCTCCTATTTGACGCCGCCAATGGAAAACGCCGGCGTCTACCGCGAACTCGCGACGCTCAAAGATTTAGTAATGTCGTACCGGCAAACTGACAAAGATGACGAGCGCGAGCGATTGTTTGAGTCGATCGAAGAGTATTCGCGGTTGTCGAATTTGCAGGTTGAAAGAGCGGGGGCAAGCCACCCTTCCTGACCTGCAAATTTCCCCAGCTTGAGTTAAATGCTGGAAAGCTTTCTAACTAAACTTCGGGAGTCAGTTTCCCAGTCATCTCATGGTCGGGAAGGCGGGCATGCCCCCGCTCTGTTGCGCAAGCTCTCACGAAACATCTCAGAAGTTAGCCGGTGTCTGAACGCCTCGACTCCATCAACGGTGATGACTGGAATGTCATACTGGTAACGTCCCAGCAACTCCCCGTCGCTTTCAATATCAATTTCCTGAAGCGTATATTCGTCCTTGCAGGCCGCGGCGTGCATCTGCTGCTTCGCTTCATCACAGAGATGACAGCCCGGGCGCGTGTACAAGATCACCTGGCGTTTTGGAAAATTCGTTTGCCTATTGCTCATCAATGAGAGCATTCTACTGCATATCAATTAGGCGCTCGACTTCGAAACGAATGGCGTAGCAAAATTTTCCGGAGGCGAAGATGGCAGGACAAGAATTGGATAACGCAGCAGCGGTTACTTTATTGAATGAGATTCTGGAAACAGAACTCGCAGGCGTTTGCAGGTACACCCATTATGCGCTAATGGTTTTTGGTCATAGTCGCATACCGATTGTTAGTTGGCTGCGTAGTGAGGCCACAACCTGTCTTACACACGCGAACGAAGCGGGCGAGCTTGTCACCCATCTCGGCGAGCATCCGTCGCTTAGAATTGGCGCGCTGCTGGAAACACATAAGCATGGCATTAACGACATCCTGCTGGAATCGTTGGAAGCGGAGAAGCAGGGACTTGAACTTTACAAGCAGCTGTATGAACTCGCGAAAGATCGTTCGGTGCTCTTGGAAGACTACGCGCGCAAGATGATCGCTGAAGAAGAAACGCATCTGGGCGAAGTCAACAAAATGTTGCGCAAGCCCGGCGAGATAACGCAGTTTGCGGGATAAAAACGATAGAGGTCAGAGGTCAGAAGTCAGAAGTCAGAGGTCAGATATTTCAAGTGAGGGGCAGGGTTAGATGCACGTTAATGATCATTCTGGTCCATAAAAGCTTTCAAATCTTCGTATATCCTCATATTTAGATCTCTGATCTCTGACTTCTGACCTCAGGTATTCATATGTTCGAACACATGCATGAAAAAGTAGTTCCGCTGTCGGTCTTTCTCAAAAGGATGATCGGATCGGCGGGGCTGGCGCTGGGAATGCTAGTAATTGCCTTGTTCATCGGAATGGGCGGCTACCACTGGATTGCCGGTCTCGACTGGATTGACTCACTGCTCGAAGCATCAATGATTCTGGGCGGCATGGGTCCCATCAATCCGCTCACTACATCCAGCGCAAAACTCTTCGCCTCGGCATACGCGCTTTTCAGCGGCGTTGTTTTCATAGCACTGATGGGGTTGTTACTGACGCCCGTTGCTCATCGCCTGTTGCACAAATTCCATGTAAAGGATTCCGAATAGAGATTGAGCGATGGATGATCGACGCTCAAAACCTCGGCTGCGCGTAAGCCTCGATGCGATGTGGGACAGCTCAACCGAAGCCCACAGCGCGCGCGTCACCGATCTGTCGGAAGGCGGCTGCTTTCTCGATTCGGTCGGCGAAGTGCGCCTCGGTGAGATAGTTGGCTTTCGCATTCTGCTGCCGGACGACGATTGGTTATATCTGGAAGGCGAAGTCAGACACTACAGCGCCGGCCGCGGCTTTGGCGTGCAGTTCGTTGAATTGAATGAAGAACAGACGGACAAGCTACTTGCGCTGATCAAATCCGCGGTGACAAGCAGTGGCGAAAGCTCGCCTATGTCGGCAGATCTGGTTGAAGAGTAATCATCCTTCTGAAGCAAAGACTTTATTGGTAACATTGGTAACTATGACGGAACAGGAACTCAAAGGTATCGTTCACTCCGATCCCGCAATCATGGGCGGCGCGCCCGTCTTTGTCGGCACGCGTGTGCCGCTGCAGAACTTGATTGATTCCCTTGAAGGCGGCGAATCTGTAGAAGAATTTCTTGAAGGCTTTCCCAGCGTGAGACGTGAACAAGCGATCGCAGTTATCGAAGCGGGTAAGCTGAAGATGCTAGAAAACGTCTAAGCTGGTCCAATGCGAATATTGATCGATGAATGTCTCGACTGGAGACTTTGCCGTGCACTCATAACTCACGATTGTACTTCGGTGCAAAAGATGGGTTGGACAGGTCTCGCGAACGGGGCCTTTTAGAAAAGGGGGAGGCGTCGTTTGACGTCTTTCTTACGGGAGACCGCAATCTTACTTTCCAGCAAGATCTGCACCGTTTCCGTATAGCTGTTATTGTCCTTCATGCGCCTGGCACCCAATTACGAGATACACAGCCTTTGATGCCGAAAGTTGTCGAGCTGCTTTCAACCATTCCGAGCGGGGAAGTGACAGATGTCTACCCTTAATTTTGCGCCTTGCTCAGTCTCAATACAAAGAATTTTCGACAAACCGGATGCGCGAAGTTCCGCCAGCGTGACAGCGACCGCTGTTGCACGATCTCAAAACCCGCAGCTTGAAACGTGTCGCGCCATTCAGCTTCACCGCGAAACGTGCATTCGCCAGTACGTCCGCGCCACTGGCGGTTATGAACGCCGCAAAGAAAACGGTCCCACCACGTCGCCGGAATGTCCTCGTAAACCACCACCGATCCATCATCTTTTAGCACGCGCTTTAGTTCGCTGAGAATAGCGCCGATATCCTGCGCGTGATGCAGCACGTAACAGAACAGCACTGCCTCGAATGAATGATCGCCGGCGGGGAAGTGTTTGCCATCGTAACGGCGGAAATTCACCGGCGCTTCAGGCTGGCCGTCCACATCGATTCCCAAAACGTAACTGCCGAGTAGTCCCGCGAGGTGCTGGGCTATGAAGCCATTGCCGCAACCGACATCCAGAATCTCATACGCATTGGGAATCGCTCGCGCAATTTCCAATGCCATATCGTAGGCGCGCCCGACTTTTCGTCGGCGGCGCTCGCGACGAAGTCTGCGCAAAAGCCCGGCAAGAATGCTACCGCCACGCCTGGCGTCCGCCACATCGAGCGATGTTCCGTAGCGCGGCAGCGGTGGTCCGATGACGTATGGCGAATAGGCCGGTGAATGGGAGTTTAAGAATGATGGTTCCAACATGCTGCCGTGAGGTGCAAGCTTAATGCCGCGCGATCAAAGCAGAAAAACTGCACAAATGAACCGGCAGTTGAAAAGCGGCGCGACAATTTCATGACCGTTGGCTGCAAGAATGCTCGGACAGTGTAAAGCAAACTGTTAGTTTGCGGTGGCAGTCTAGATTGATGATCGCCGAAGCGCGTACCGTAATGTTGTCCATCCAAACTGCTTTGAGGTATGAATCATTGGATTGCACTCGCATCCCGTGCGACCGCAATCTAACAGATTGCTTTACATCGTTGGCTGCAAGAATGCTCGGACACCGTAGAGCAAACTGTTAGTTTGCGGTGGCAGTCTAGATTGATGATCGCCGAAGCGCGTACCGTAATGTTGTCCATCCAAACTGGTTTGCGGTATGAATCATTGGATTGCACTCGCATCCCGTGCGACCGCAATCTAACAGATTGCTTTACATCGTTGGCTGCAAGAATCCTCGGACACTGTAAAGCAAACTGTTAGTTTGCGGTCGCAACCTGCGTGATGATTGCCGGAATGCGAACCGTTACGTTGTTGGATTGCAGTTCACCCCGCCGTGCCACCGCAATCTAACAGATTGCTTTACACGCGCTAGCCGAAATCCTCCGCTATTCGGTATGATCGGAAATCAAAATGATCCGAAAGATCCTGGCTGAGGTAATCTATGATTAGACTGGCAAGTATCGCGCTGCTGTTTAGTTTTTGTGTTTTGGCATTCGCACAAAGTGCATCTCGCATGAAAAATCCAACCACCCTGCCGCCCGGTTATTGGCCGCTCGCAAAGAGCCAGCAGATCATCGACAAGACGCAGACGATTCGTCTCGATCCAGCTTTATCTCAGTTAACTGCCGGCGAACGCAGTGCTGTTGAGAAGCTCTTGGAAGTTGGAAAAATCTTTCAATCGCTTTACGAAAAGCAGCGGCATCCCGATGCGCTCTCGTCATATCGCGATCTGGTCCAGGTCGATAAGCGAATGGGCTCGACTGCGGCAACGCAGAACTTGTTGACGCTTTACCGGCTAAGCCAGGGCCCAATTGCGACGACGCTGGAAAACAAACGCGAACCATTTCTGCCCGTTCCCGGCATCGAGCCAGGCAAGAATGTGTACCCCTGGGCGGTAAAAAAAGAGGATGTCGATGCCGAGTTGGCCGCCCATCCCGAAGAGCGGGATAAGATTCTCGACTTGCGCAGTGTGGTGCGTGCCGCCACGCAGCAGAACCTTTCTGAAGATTTGCTAAAGCTCAAAAAATATTCGGTGCTGGCGACGCTTCATCCCGGACTTCAGGATAATTTGAGTGAACTTGTTGGCGCAAAGCTGCGTTCGGGATCTCGCATGTCGGTGCCGCGTGCTGGGCAAAAGTTTTACGCCATCCCTTATTCGCTTGCTTATGCTGACGAATTGATGAAGGTGTATGCCCTGCTGAACGAGGCCGCCGATTTAGTGGTGAAGGACGACGAAGAGTTCGCCAGGTATCTGCGCAATCGCGCACGCGATCTGTTGTCCGACGATTATGAGTCGGGCGACGCCGCCTGGGTCACCGGCCACTTCAAAAACTTAAATGCGCAGATCGGTTCTTATGAAACGTACGACGATGAGCTTTACGGTGTGAAGTCGTTCTTTGGTTTCAGTTTGCTGGCAACGCGCCAGCAGGAAACGACCGCCTTGCGCCAGGCGATGAAAGGACTGCAGGCGCTGGAGGATTCGCTGCCGTACGATCATCACAAGCGCGTGCGTGAAGATATTCCCGTAGGCGTTTACGACGTGGTCGCCGATTTTGGCCAGACGCGCGGCGGCAATACTGCCACCATCCTGCCGAATGAAAGTTATCTTGCGCGCCGGTACGGCCGCACGATTCTGTTGCGCGCCAATATTATGCGCGACACCAGTATTTTTGAGAGCACGTCGAACAATCTGGCAGCGGCAGTCGGCGCTGAGCAGGCGAAGGATTTAACTAACGAAGGCAATTTCTACCGCACGCTATGGCACGAAGTTGGTCACTATCTTGGCGTTGACCGCACTAAGGACAATCGCGAACTGGACGATGCGCTGCAGGAAGATTCGAGCCTGCTCGAAGAAATGAAGGCGGATCTGGTTTCTTTGTTCGTTGCCGACGCGCTGCGCAAACAGGGTTATTACACCGAGGCACAACTCAAGAGTGTTTATGCCGGCGGCGTCTTGCGCGTGTTGCAGAACAACAAGCCGCGGCGCGATCAGCCTTACAACACGATGCAGCTAATGCAGTGGAATTACTTTTTGGAAAATGGACTGCTGACATTCGATCAGTCGACTCATACCTTGCGTATTCACTATGACAAATATCACAGCGTAGTCGGCAAGCTGCTCGCGAAAGTTTTAGAAGTCCAGTACGGCGGCGACAAGGCTGCGGCCGATCGATTCATCGATCAGTACACAACCTGGGATGAGAATCTGCATGGCGCGGTGGCAAAGAACATTCGCGACCAGCAGCGGTATCGTTTCCGGGTGTTCAAATACGCAGCGCTTGGAGAATAGGTAAGTAAGATTATTTGCCGCGGATTAACGCGGAGTCACCCGGATAAAAAAAATGAAACGTAGAGTTGGCTAGCTGGTGCAGTTTCTTGCTTTTTTCAGATCCGCGTTTATCCGCGTAATCCGCGGCAAATCTTACTTCCCAAAGACATCGGCGCCGAGGAAGTTCTGGCGGACGTAGGTGACGGTGTCATGCAGTGTCTCGCCCGGATCGCGCGGACGAAAGCCCAATTCACGCGACGCTTTGGCGCAGTTGAGGTACCAATAGTACTGGGCCATCTCGATCGCGCCTGGCTCGACAGGCGAGGTCATGTCCCATTGCTTGAAAAAGGAATCGATCAACTTCGAACTGCTAATGGCGAACCGCGAAGGCAAGGCAAGCTTTGGCGCCGAGATCTTTGTCAGTCTTTCCAACCGCCCAAAAAATTTGGAAAACGTCCAGTTGGCTGCGCCGAGCAAGTACCGCTCGCCGTGCCGGCCTTTCTTCATGCCGGCGCGAAATGATTTCGCCGCGTCGCGCACATCGACAAAACTCAAACCACCCGTCGGCACCGCGCCAATCTTTCGCGCCATAAAGTCCAGCACTATTTTTGTCGAGCTCAGCCGCTCATCTTCCGGACCAAGCAAAAGGCTGGGATTCATTATCACCACACGCGCTCCCTTGCCGTTGAATCGTTCGAGCGCGGCCATTTCCTGATAAGTCTTGCTGGCGTAATAGGGCCAGCGCGCAATGATGTCGAGCGGGGTCGGGTACGACTCGTCCGGCAGCAGTTCACCATCTTCGGTGACCGCGATTGTGCCGCTGGTTGAAGCAAGCACGATCGTTTTCACGTCAGCGGCTTTCGCTGCGTCGCAGAGCAGGCGCGTTCCTTCAACATGGACTTTGTACATTTCTTGCGCGTCTTCGCGTTCGCGCGAAACTTTTCCGGCCAGATGATAAATCTGCGCGATGCCGTCAACCGCTTGCTTGATGTCTTTTTCATTGGTGATTGAGCCGGCGAAAGTTTCCACTCCCAGGCCCACCAGCCAATCGGGAATGGACGTCGCCATCACGCGAAGATCTTTTTCGCCGTCAGCGACCAACTGCTTGACGAGATGGGAACCGAGGAAACCTGTACCCCCAGTTATCAAAGTAGTTGCACGGGGTCGCTTTTCGATCGCCGCACGCCGCTTGGTGCCGGGCTTTGCGGGTGTGATGCGCGCGGTGCGTTTGGTCGAGTTGTTCTTCGTTGTGGCCATAAAAAGATATAAGCGCCCGGATTAGTGGCATAGACTTCAGTCTGTGCGCCTTACGAAGCCACAGACTAAAGTCTATGCCACTACGCGGGCCATGAACACTGTGCTCGAGCCGGGTACCAGAAATTCAATTTAACTAAATTTCTTCTGCGGCTTCGCGTCCATCGACCTGCGTCCGCCGTTCAGCTTTCCAGCGCGCTCGCAATTCCTTCGCGTCAAAACTTCGTCGCGTTGAATCGCGCAAATTCTCAACGTCATGTTTGATTCTGGCCGCAATCAAACGGTAAGCCTCGGCGCGCGGCATGCCCTGCGTCATACCTTCCAATTCCTCGATCGAAACGTAGCGACCGATGCGCGCGCCGATCTTCCGATTCTTGAGAATGGTCGAGCCTTTCGGCATCGCGTCGTGTGTTCCTTCCAAATAAATCGGCAGGATACCAACACGCGCGTGCAGCGAGAGATACCCGATAATCGGTTTGAATTCCGCTATCTCGCCGGTTATAGAGCGGGTGCCTTCGGGAAAAATTAAAGCATTGTAACCACGGTCCAGAAATGAACTCGCGTGACGCAGCGATTGTCTCAACGACCCGGTACGCTCCATTGGAACGAGGTTCGTAAAGTTCTCCATCACGGCGCGCTTGTATTTGTTGTCGAAGAAATAGTCAGCCGCGGCGAGCGCAACCATGTCCTTGCCCGCTTCGCCCAGCGCCATCTTCGTCAGGCCCATGTCAAGATGGGAAGAGTGGTTCGCAGCGACGATGAAATTTGTGTGCGGCGGAATATTCGAGCGGCCTTCGTAATGCGTGTCGAGAAACCGGTCATAGAACAGCCATTGCAGCGCATCAGCTGCCTTGTTGCCCGCAACGCTAACAAAGGACGGAACCTTGATTTCGTCGCCTTCATCGCGGACCGCTGTTGCCGTTTTCGCACTTTCCCGCCCGGCCGCCGCGCCCGGCCGCCTGCTGACAACTCCGGCGAGCTCGCGTACGTCCTGCACTTCGTTGAAACGTTCGGGAGCAGAAATTGAACCGCCCGCGTTTTCAACCGCCGCCGCCAGTTCGACAAACATGAGACTGTCAAAGCCGAGGTCGGCGAGCCGCGAATTTATCGAGATCTCATCGCGCGAACGATTGCTGACGTTGGCGACAATCCCAATCAGCCAGCGGCTTTCAGAATCGATGACACTGTCTCTTGATTCAGGCAGGCCGGACTTTTCTGTTTCTTCGAGCGCCTGAAGAATCGTAACCACTTCGGCACGCTTCACTTTACGAGTCGCCGTGCGCGGCAATTCGATATCGGTGAAGTGCAAAACTTTTACTCGCTTGTAATAGGGAAGCGATGCGGATACTTCGCGAAAATGTTCTTCAACTTTGCGGCGCAACTCGGATCGAGAAAGCGTGATGTCATATTCATCATCAGCCACGACTAGGCAGGCGACTTTCTCGCCAATGCCGTCAGCCAAACCGACGATGCTCAACTCCTTCACGTAAGGAGAAGTGTCGTAGACTTCTTCGATCTCGTCCGGATAGACGTTTTTTCCGTTCGTATCAACGATGATTTCTTTCGAACGCCCAACGAGAAAAAGATTGCCGTCTTCGTCCAGCCGGCCGAGGTCGCCGGTATAGAGCCAGCGCTCGACGAGCGTGCTGCGCGTCGCATCTTCATCGGCGTAGTAACCGAGCATTACGTTTGGACCACGTGCAATTACCTCACCGACGCCGCTCGCATCCGGATCGGAAATCTTCACCTCGACTCCCGGCAGTGGCCGGCCCACGCTTCCAGTCAACATGCGATTCTCAGGCCGCGTGACCGTCAATACCGGCGAGGCTTCGGTCAGGCCATAGCCTTCGAGCACCGTGAAGCCGAGTCCCTGAAAATCCTTTTGCAGTTTTTCGCTAAGCGCCGAACCCCCGCTGATGAAATAACGAATGCGCCCGCCCATGCCTTCATGAATCGGATAAAAAATGAGTGGTCCAAGATTGAGCGATATTCGATCTCTCAGCCAGGCGTTCGCCTTGATCATTGCGTCGGCAGTTTTGCCGATCCAGTCGCTGTTTTCGTAAAGCCTGTTCTTGATGCGTCGATGCAGCAGCTCCCACAATGCCGGTACGCCTACCATGCCGGTGACGTGACCGTTCTTTATCGCGCGGGCCAGCGCTTCGCCGGTGAGTTCAGGCAAATAAGTAATCTGCGCGCCGCGGCTCAAAGGCGTTAGAAATCCCGTGGAGAATTCAAATGTGTGGTGCAGCGGCAAGACGGACAGAACGCCGTCCTTGGTGCTCATATCGAAAACCGACGACAGCATTGAGACCATGCTGGTCAAGTTGCGATGTGAAAGCATCACACCTTTGGGCCGGCCGGTTGTTCCCGAAGTAAAGATTAGCGAAGCGACCGTCTGCGCGGTGACTTTTTGCGGCAACAGAGCGATGCGTTCGTCTTCCGTCGCTTCATCATGCAGCGCAAACACTTGATCAAAAGTCCAAATGGAAACTGTCAAGCCTTCATTCCGAAGCCGTTCGGCCAGATCCGAATGCTCCTCGTTGAGCTTCTCGCTGATGACAATGCCGGCAGCCTCACCGGCGCGCGCGAAATTAATGATTTCTTCAGTTGAGCTTTCGGCGTCGACGGGAATGCAGCTCGCGCCAGTCTTCAACACGCCGAAATAGCTCATGCCCCATTCAGGCGCGTTGTGACTGACAAGCATCACGCGGTCGCCAGGCTTGACGCCTTCACTTGCCAGAAAACCGGCGGCGCGTCTCGCCAGTTCACCGAGGTCGGCGTAAGTGTATTGTTCTTTGCGTCCGTCGCGTTCGATGCGCATAGCCACTCGGGTGGCGTGGCGCTTGGTCGAAGTTTCGAAGAGCTCTATTAGATCGCGATACGTGTAAATGCGCTTGGGTTGGGCGCGCATGTCCTCTTCCAGCGTGGGGAAGACCCATTTCTTCAGCCCGGGCAAATGTTTGGTGAGCCAGTAGTCGTACCAGTCAATCTTTTCCGGGGACCAGTTCAGCAGTCCCTGTTCGTCTTCGCTTAACCGCGCAAACAATGCGCGCACATTATCGGAACGGAAGATGTAAGCGTTTTCAATTGTGAACGGGCGAAACATATCAAATGCTTCTGAAGTCTCGTGCGTTATTTCTTCAACGCGATCCACGCCCGACTTTAAGCGATCGATAACTTCGGCAGCGCGACCGCCGCCCCACTTTGGTCGCGCGCGCTCAAGTAACGACGAAGCTTTTTTCGCGGCTGAGTTGAACATCGGCACCGAAAGTTTTTCAAAACTTGAAGTGGAAACCGCTCGCGGCTCCATGCGGGCGGCTATTTGGTTGGCGAGTTTGAAGCCCGATTCTTTCTCCTGGAAATGTTTACGCTTGTAGAGTCCGACCAGGCTGATAATGCGGTCCATGCTGTTGGGATTAGAATCGCCGGTGGCCGTCTGATGGACCAGTGCCGGCTGCTCAATGCAGGCCTGGGCGGTGACCGCCAGCATCACGGAAGAAACTTGATCGACCGGCGTGATATCAAGAATTAATTTCTCGCTTGCCGGAATCTTTATCTGACCTTTCAGGACGAGAAAAATAATCGGCGCTGTGGTGGTAAAGCCTTCGTTCCAGCCGGGAAACGGATATTCAAGCGCGGACTCGACAATGCTGGGCCGCACAATGCTGCGAACAATTCCTGTTTCGGCAGCGACGAGTTGTTCGCCGAGCGACTTCGTATAGGTGTAAATATTTGGCCAGCCCCAAAACGCAGAACGCTCGACGCCCAGTTCAGTCAGGCGCGTGCGTGTCCACACCTTGCGTTCGCGCGCAACGGCCAATCCGAGCGCGTCGGGATCGTCAACGTCGCGATTTTCCTCATTCAACCGCTTGCGGGCGAGTTCGCGAAAACGCGCGATCATCATCGCGTCGCGTGCCTCTTCACGTACTCGGTCGGCGAGTTTCGCGCAGTCGCGTATCTCTTCTTCAACGGAAAACTCGACGCCTTTCAGCTCATCCTTGCGAGGGAAATATCCGACGACCGGATCGTTTTCCCATACGGGTCCGGAACGGTTGCCGGCGACGAAGCAAGTTGAGACGTGAATTAGCGCCGGCCGTTTCATGCGTTTGGCAAAGGCGATCACGTTCTGAGTGCCAACTACGTTTGTGCGCAGCGCGCTTTCGAGGGTCGGATTGAAGGTAACGTTGCCGGCGCTGTTCAGAACAACATCGACGTCGTCCGCAATTTGCTGCGCCTGCTCTTCGCTGTAGCCGAGGTTCGTATCGCCAATATCGCCGCCAACGATTACGACCTTGTCGCGAATGAAGCCGTCAAGCGCGCTGCCGTAACGGTCACGCAAAGGATCGAAAGGCGGCGCCGTGATTACGTTGTTCCAGAAGCGCGTTTCCGATTCTTCCTGCGAGCGAGCGCGCACGGTTACATAAACGCGGCCCACGTCGGGAAAGCGATCCAGCAACATGCTAAGCGTCACTTTTCCGAGGAAGCCGGTGCTTCCAATAATGAAGATCTTTCGATCCCGATAGATTTCAGTTGGCGATAGGTTCATCTTAGTAGCATAGACTTTAGTCTGTGCTTGTCACGCTATACAGATCACGGGGGGTTGAATTTTGCTCCACGAGCACAGACTGAAGTCTATGCCACTTTCTATTCCATATCCGCGATGGCGATGATCGGTTGATGCAGCATCGTGATCTCCGCCGAGCTGCCCATGAAGCTGCGCGCCATCGCGATAGCCTCAGTCAAATTGTCGGCGCGGTCCCAGCCCAGCATCGCCGGCACATGCGCGTTCTCGGCGCCCGCCGCGATCACCTTGCCAACATGTTGACGGCCATTCTCGCCCCAGTACCACATGAAAAACGGATGCGCGCCGTGATAGGCGTTGCCGCGCCGGTACATCTCGACGTAACTGGGATTGTTCGCAAACTCGCGTTCGTATTTGTCGCGCAGGACAAATGCGTCGCGGGTCTCGGGCAAGAGTCGATTGAAAAACTCGATATAGCTAGGATGAAATTTGTGATCAAACTCGTCGTAGCAGGGATGATGAATGATCAGCACGCCGCCTTTCTTAAGCAGCGGCTTGTTGCGATAAAAGTTGAAGTGATAACCCAGACCCATCACCTGGACCAGCAGCGGATTCAACACCGAATAAACGTTGTAGGGTGAAATATCCGGAATGCCGGTGATAAGAATGTCGCATTGCCCACGCACCGGGATGGCGTATTGGTCAAAAGCCTTCTCAATAATCTTTTCGTGCACCGGTTCGGTGTTGCCGGCATGGCAGGCAATCATTTCGTATTGCGCCGGTTTTGAGTGAAGCAGCTTTCGCCGCGCCGGACGCGGCAATTTGCTCATCGTGTAACGCATCGCTTCAAACTTCATGCGATCAAAGGCGGTGAAATCGTCTTCATTCTTCAACAGAAAATCCATGTCGCCTTTGTACATGCGATTGTTGATGGCTGTTTCGATGTGAAAGACGTTCAGGTGCTCGTCAACAATCTTGCCGAGGCGGTGGACCTTGTGATTCAACTCGGACTTTGCCGGATCCATGTAGCTATCCGAGTCGCGAATCGTTTGCGGTTCGTGATGCGCGCGCAACGATTCGTAGTCGCATAGGCCGACTGCAACTGATTTATGCCCGCCATCCATCGGCACCAAATTGATGTTCACATAAATCAACAGATCACTTTCCGCGGCCCGGCGGTTGAGCGTTAGCGGCTCTTTGTGTTTCGTCTCGCCGATTTTGATCAGCCCGTCGAGCCATTCCGCGTCGTGGTTGTAGTAACGATCGGGATAGTATTCGTCGAAAATCCTCTTTCCCACCATCCGTTTCATTTCCCATTCAGTCATCTTGCGGTGCAGGGAATTGGCAATGATGATGTGAACATCATCGACGCCATGGCCGGCAAGCATGTCTAAAACTATTTCAAGAACGGTTTGACGAATGTCCGGAGTGGCCATTGGCGGCAACGGCAAACTGATGTCGTCAACGGCGACCGTGACTTGCATGCCGGGCTCGAGCTGCGCAAACAACGGGTCGCAACCATGCGGATGATTGAGCGCATAACGAATCGCGGCTTCGCGGTTTGGCAGACCTTTGATGGGCGCGTTCGGATAAATCACCCGCGTGCCGATGGGGAGGTCTTCGAGAATGAAGTCTTCGCCGGACGGAATGATGCGGGGCGCGCTATCGCGGTCGATGTAGACAACTGACTCGTGCGTTTTTCGTCTTAGTTGCAGGGCCATAGGTTTTTAGTGGCACAGACTTTAGTCTGTGTTAACTCGGGAAATCGCACCGACTAAGTCCGTGCTACTTTAAATTCAAGATCGGCCAATCGTGATGCAATGCCGTTTGCCGCAAACGCATGTCAGGGTTAATGACGGCAGGATGTCCGACAATCGATAGCATCGGCAAATCGCTCATGCTGTCGGTATACGCAAAAGAGTCGCTGAGGCTAAGACCTTCGCGCTCGGCGAACACTCTGATCCAGGATGCTTTGGTCGCCGCTGCCATTACCGGCGGCAGCAGACGACCGGTAGCAACGCCGTTGACGAATTCCAAACGGTTCGCGACGTAGTCTTCAATTCCCAGGTGGGCCATCAATGGTTTAACGGAAACATCGAGAGCGCCGGTCACCACAACCTGCCGCAAGCCGTTACGACGCGACTTCTCTAACAGCTCATAAGTTCCGGGAAACACCGCCGGCTTCAGCACTGAAAGAAATAAATCATCGGCCAAATACCGCAGCCGATCTTCCTTCACACCTTTGTAGCGTTTAAAGTAGAGATCGTTGAAAACTTTGCGGCTGTATTGATCGGTAATAGCGAAGACGGGTAGGCTAAGCAGCGTCGAAGCGCTCTTCTTAAAACTGCGGAAAAGCGCGGGCTCATTCCGCGCGTAGAAGCCCAGCGTATGGACCAGGTTCGTGCTAACCAGAGTGCCTTCGAGATCGTAAAAAGCCGCCGCTGCCAAGACCGCCTCCGTCGCTTTTGTATCCAGGACCCGGTGAATTCCGCAGGGCCACAGAGCGTTTGATTTAATGAAGGGCAGCACTATAACCCAAACTGTTGGTTTCGTGGTAATCAACAAATTGTGTGTATAGTCACGCCAGACAATCATCGGCGAATTTGAGGAGAGTTCGTGAAAATAGGCCTAAAACTGATAGTCGCACTGTGCTGTTTGTCGGCGGTATTCGCCGTTGCTGGGAGTTCGGCTTGCCGAAAGCGCGCCGCTAACCCAGCTGAAAGCGCAGATGCCTCGCCGGAAAAGAGCACCGCTGAGAGCATTGCCGAAGCGGATGCTCACTATGTACAGCGTAAAGATCTTTCAAATGTCCGCCGCGGAATCATTGCCTTGCGGCAGGCACGGACGCGCGACACGGGGAACTACGAGGCGGCTTGGAAACTGGCACGACTCGACTACTTTTTGGGTTCGCATTCAAAGGATGACGGGGAACGAGACGCGGCTTTCCGCGACGGCATTGACGCCGGAAAGAGTGCGGTGCTGCTGCAGGACAACAAAGCCGATGGCCACTTTTGGTTAGGTGCGAACTACGGAGGCAGCGCGGAGCTGAGCATCCTCGCAAGTCTGTCGAGCATTCAAGACATCCGCACGCAGATGGAGAAGGTCATCGAACGTGATGAAAGTTATGCAGATGGGAGCGCCTATCTCGGTTTGGGCCAACTCTACCTCAAAGCGCCAAAGGTGTTCGGAGGTGACAACAAGAAGGCAGTCGAGTACCTGGAGAAAGGTTTACGATTCGGAAGCAACAACGCCTTGCTGCGTCTGCGGCTGGCTGAGGGTTATCACGCGCTGGGTCGTGATCAGGATGCTCAAAAGCAAATTGATTTCATTCTTAAGATGACGCCCGATGCTGATTACCTTCCCGAATACGACGATGCCGTGGCCGGCGCGAAGGTGCTGGAGAAGAGGATTCAATTGTAAGTGGCGCAGATCGTAAGTGGCACAGACTTTAGTCTGTGGCTTCGTAAGGGGCACAGACTGAAGTCTATGCCACTACCTAAGGACTCTTCACGCTGATTCGTTTCAACTCTTCCATCGTGCGTTTGTGCTGCTCCAGTTTTTGACCTGCTTCGCCAAGTTTTCCCTGTGAAGTCAGCCGCTGATAGTCTTCCAATTCCTGCACCGCCTTATTGATCAATTGCTGCGCGTCTTGACGGGGCGTGGGCGAAGCACCGGGCGAGGCTGCGGGCGAAGCTCCGGGTTGGGCCGATGTCTCTGCAGATTTTGCCGGTTGCTCTCCCGGTTTTTGTTCCGCTGGTGGTCCGGTTTCGCCAAAGAGATTTGTCATTGCCTCTTCGAAAGTCTTTCCATAGCCCAGCCGATCTTGTATTGCCAACACGACCAGGCGCAGTTCAGGCATGGGACTGCTTTCAGCTTTTAGATATACCGGCTCCACGTATAGCAACGATTTGCCAATCGGAATAACCAGCAAATGTCCGCGCAGCACGTGCGAGCCCTGTTGGTTCCAAAGTGTGAACTGCGATGACAGTTGCGCATTCTGATCGATGCGCGCTTCGATTTGCAGTGGACCATCTATAAGCCGCGACTTGGGAAAGTTGTAAATCAAAAGCTTGCCATAGTTCTCGCCATCGCAGCGCCCGGCCATCCAGCCAATCATGTTGTTCCGGCTGGCAGGCGTGAAGGGCAGAATCAAAACAAACTCGTTGCGAATTTGTTCACCCGGCAATTGCATCAGCACGAAATACGGATCGATAGCCGTGACCTGCTTGCGATTTTGATCGTCCAACGAAATCTGCTGGGCCACATTCCAAACGTCTTCGCGCTGGAAAAAAACCTTCGGACTTTGCGTGTGATAAAGGCCGTAAATCTCGCCCTGAGCGCGAATCAATGTTTCCGGGTAGCGAACGTGGCCGCGCAAGTCTGCCGGCATTTGACCGGCATCCTCAAATAAAGCCGGGAACGTTGCTCTAAAGGTTTGAATCAGCGGGTCGTTCGGATCAAAGACGTAAAAATGAACAGATCCGTTGTACGCATCGATTGTTACCTTCACGCTATTGCGAATGTAGTTGATGTTGTTTTGCCCGACGTTCTGATGGCGGGAATAGGGGTAGGTTGCCGATTCGGTAAAGGCGTCGAGCATCCAAAACAATCGACCTTCAGAATTAACGACGATGTAAGGATCGTTATCGTAAGTTAGAAAAGGCGCAATGCCGTTAACCAGCTCGCGAATGTTGCGGTGGATCAGAACGCGACTTTCGGGCGTCACATCATCTGAAAAAGGAAGTCGGGAAAGGTCTCCCAGCGCCCAGGCAAGCAACATACGTCGCGCACGTCCGCCGATTTGAATGCCGCCGGTGCCTTCGTAAGTCGTATAGGTATTCGACTCGCCTTGCGGAAAATCAAACTCCTTCTGTTTGGTCTTCACGTAAACGTCGGAATTTGTTTCCTGGCCAAAATAGATTTCCGGCCGAGTTACTTTTACTTCCGGCGACGACGAAGTAATCGGCATGTCGGAAACAACGAAGCGCGGCATGCCTTCCGGAGTGAAGCCATTCGCGGTGTTCATCGTAATTCCATAGCCATGCGTGTAGATCAACTTCTCGTTGATCCAATTGCGAGAGGCGTCGGGAAGTTTCTTGAGATCGATCTCGCGCGCGGCAATCATCATCTGCCGAGTCGTATCGGAAAGTTTGTAGCGATCGACATCGACGTCGGGAAAATCGTAATAAGTTCTAATCGCCTGAATTTGCTTCAGCGTGTCCTGCAGCGCGTGCCAATCCCAAAGGCGGATGTTGTCGAGCGTGGGTCGATTCGCATTTAGATCCAGCGATTCGACCGAGCTGTCAGCCTCAAACTCTCGCAGCTCAACCTGCTCGAGACCGAAGGCACGGCGCGTCCAGGTTATGTTTTCCTCGATGTAAGGAGTTTCGCGTCCCAGTTCATTCGGCTTGACGATAAAACTCGTCACGTAGGCCGGAACCAGCAACACGCCAACGATGAAAATCGCCAACGGCAGCGCCAGGCCAAACAAGATGAGCTTCAATCCACGTTTCGTGAACGCGTTTATCAGTGCAACCGCCGCGGCTACCAGCAAACCGATAGCGACGAGCCGCAATGCCGGCAACAGATACTGAGCTTCCGAAAAACTAACGCCAGTGAATGTTTGGTGATCTTCCCAGAGATACGGATAGCGCGAGAGATACGTCTGCCACGCGAGCAAAACCAAAAACACTGCCAGCGAGATGGATACCGCGCCGAATGAGCGCTTGCCGTTCGCTGCACCATTTGTCTTGCTAACCTTTGGTGGGGCCGCGAGCAGCGAATAGATTATCGACGCACACAAAACTACGAACGATAAAGTGATCAGCCAGGAACTAATCAGGTCCAACCATGGCAGCGAGAAAAGATAAAAGCTAACCGGCTTATGAAAGATTGGATCCAGTGTGCCGACTTGCGCCTGATTGAAGTACAGGGCGAAGGTTTGCCAGGCACCTTTCATTGCCAATCCGTAAAAGAGTGCAAACAGGATGGCGATTACCCAGGAAGCGGGCCGCACAAATCGCTCGGGAGAGATTTGAACCGGTTGATTATTTACCATGATGGTGCGCTTTTCGAGAGCGTAGGCCTTGAAATGCCTTTCGAGCAACCAAAAAGCGCCCCTCAACAGAACGGCAGTGGCGACCAGAAAAACGAAGAAGAGTCCCAGCTTTAGTTTGAAGATGTACCAGTAAACCGGGGAAAAACCGAGTGAAGAAAACCAGGCTGCCGAAAGATAAATGCCGAGGGTGCGCGAAAGGATGAACAAGAGCAAAACGATTCCGCCCAACACCCAACGACGCCAGTGACGGCGCTTGCCCTGGCCTACGTCGATGACTTCGTTATCCGCCAACCTGAACCTTTCGCTCATGTGCGGCTAGCATACGCTCTATCCGTGGTCCACTCAATGTCGGGTAAACTTTATTGTTTGTCGCGCGTTACGACAAGCTAAAGCTTATCGGACATTTAACTAACGCATTACCGATCTCCCTTTCGTTCCTGGTAGGCAAAGCCGCGTGTATAATACGCAAGGTTTTCGCATTCTCCCTGCATCCACTAGCGACTGCGCCCGAAGTCGTAACGAAAGAACTATCGATGCTCGCTTACGGATTCGTCCTTCAAAATCAATATCGCGTGATTAAGCAACTTGGACAGGGTGGCGTGGGCCAAAGTCTAAAAATCTAATTCACGCGCGAAAGAGGTCCCTATGAAATCATTCGTTATTAAATCTCTGATCTGCTGCTCCTTGTTGATTGGCCTGGAAAGTTTCCGTACGCCCAGCGTGACGGCGAACAACGACCTACAACCAACGACGCCTTCGATTGTTCGCATCGCGCCGCTGGCGCCGATCTTTGACGATCGCACCAGGCTGGCCGAACTGGCTGGGCGGCGAGCGCGGGTTGCTGAGGCAGTTGGTACGAAAGGCATTCTCATTCTGTTCAGCACCGAGCCGCGCGTTTATACAAACGACGTCAACTACGAATACCGGCAGGAGAACAATCTCTATTACCTGACGAGCCTGAAGCAGAATAACGCGACCGTCGTTTTGTTGCCGGGCAATGAACAACTTTCCGAAATTCTTTTTATGCCGCGCCGCAATCCGGCCCTTGAAACATGGACGGGGCACATGTATTCCGCTGAGGAAGCCAGCCAGATATCGGGAATCAAAGAGATTTGGGAGTCGAGCGAGTTTGAGCCTTTTCTCAGCGCGCTGCGCAATCGCCAACCTTATCGTCCCAAGCCAGAACACATTTTGCTTTCGGCCAGGCCCGCGGACGCTGGTACTGTTTCAATGTTAGGTTTTGAAAAATTATTCGCCGCGGCAGCGAAGAATGAAGGAGAACTTTATCTGTTGGTGCCAAGTGAAAGTGATAGCCGCGAGTACAAACGCGAGCAGCGCTTTGCTGCCGACTGGTCCAGGTCGGCTTCCGGCTTCGGCATAAAAAACATTACGCCGGTGTTTGATAATTTGCGGCAAAGAAAGTCGCCAATGGAAATCGCGTTCATGCAACACGCGATTGACATCACTACCGAAGCGCACGAGCGCGCTTGGTTGGGAGCGGCTACAGCGAAATGGGAATATGAAGTTGATGCGCTGGTCGCCTACACCTTCAAACTGCGTAACGCGGATCATTGGGGCTATCCATCGATTGTCGGCTGCGGGCCAAACGCGACCACCTTGCATTACGAAGAGTCACAAGGACCGGTGACGTCGGGCAATTTGTTGCTGATGGATGTGGGCGCAGAATACGAGCATTACTCAGCGGATGTTACGAGGACTTTTCCAGCCAACGGAAGGTTCTCAACCAGCCAGGCCGAGGTTTACCAGATTGTTTACGACGCGCAGGAAGCGGGGGCGAAAGTAGCAAAACCGGGAGCGCTGATTTCCGACGTGCATCGCGCGGCGAGCGAAGTTATCAAGAACGGACTATTGAAACTGGGTCTGATTACGGATCGCGACTCGACTCAATATCGCATCTGGTTCATGCATGGAACATCGCACTGGCTGGGGATGAATGTTCACGACGTGGGGAGCTATGGATCCAAGCTGGAACCGGGAATGGTTTTCACTAACGAGCCCGGCATCTATGTAAGGCCGGACGCGTTGGACAACAAACCGTCGAACATGAGCGACGCCGAATGGGAAAAATTCAAAACCGCGGTGAAGCCTGCGTTTGAGAAATATAAAG
Organism: Pyrinomonadaceae bacterium; assembly: GCA_030841085.1. GTDB lineage: Bacteria > Acidobacteriota > Blastocatellia > Pyrinomonadales > Pyrinomonadaceae > PSRF01. The sequence continues at coordinate 3,618 of JAVEDP010000024.1, read as the reverse complement.
GGATTGGCGTTCGCATCGAAGACGACATGCTGGTCACGCCCGACGGAGTTAAATGGTTGACCGAAGCGCTGCCGCGAAAAATCGCGGACATTGAAGCGTTCATTGCCAAAGGTCGAGCGGAAGCACGGCAGAATGGTAATTAAGGTCCTTGTAAAGCAAACTGTTAGTTTGCGGTCGTCGGTTAGCACTCACGTCGAGAGGCGGCCACCACCGCAAACTAACAGTTCGCTTTACGATAATCGACCTAGACCGTCGCCTTATGAATTCTTCGCTTGAGGCGATGAATCGTGCGACGGGCAATCTTTAACTGCGCGCGATCGTGCGCCGTCAAAGCCTCGTCACGCTTCTTCTTCACTTCACGAATCTGCGCCTTGATCGCAGCCTTATCCACACCGACGACGTCGTGATGTTCGTGCTGAATGCCGAGCGCTTTGGAAAGCGCGACCAGCAGGTGGTCCTTGTTCAACTGAGTGTAGCCTTGCAGCGCTTCGTGTTCATTGCCCTTGGCGATCTCACGCAGTTCGGCGACGGTCTTATGCTTTAGCTGTTCGAATGTGTATTCCATTTTTGCTCCTTAAAAAAGTGCTGAGTACTGAGTGCTGAGTGCTGAGCGAGAGTCAAGCAGTTCAGAGTCCAAGATTTAGCTTGCTTCTTCCCCGTAAAGCAAACTGTTAGTTTGCGATCGTCCGCTGGCAAACAGTCTGATTTGAAAAGCAGCCTAATAGTTCATTTATAGCATCGCGTAATATCGCGGGGTAAATGATAGCCCACCACCGCAAACTAACAGTTTGCTTTACGTGCGCAAGAGCAACCTGAAGGTTGTACTCTGAACTGCTTGACGCTTGCCCCCCACTCTAGGCTTATTCGTTATTTCAAGTATTTTAAGTCTGAAATATCTGACTCAAGTGCTTCTTCATATGATCGACGTAATCGCGCATGAAAAACTCGAGCGTTACCGGTTCGTCTTCCTTGATCTGTTCCGAAGCAAGTTGATGAAGGTTGTGCCGCTGACGCAGTTTTGTCCGCGTGTCTTCCGGCGCGTGCTTCATGATGTGCAGAATGTGCTGATTGTACAGTTGCCAAAACTGGACCAGATCGCGCCAGGGCTCTTCCTGGAAATGTTCCACGCGCACCCATTCGTTTTGCTCGTAACCGGCAAAGATTAAATCGTCGGTGAACTGCGCGCGCACAAAACGCTGATGATTGTTTCCCGCGGAGTCGATCAGGTGCCCCACGATTTGCTTCGCTGACCATTTATCTTCAGCGCGAGGGATTTCACTTTGTTCTTCTGAAATGGCCAGCAGTCGGGGGGTCGCGTCGGACAACGTGTCTTTAAACTCGCCAAGAAAAGCTTTCCATTCGCCAACAGTAGATTTTCCGGCTGCAAACATCTTATTTGTCCCCTCCGCTCGACTAGTTAATGTTAACGGCGGTATAAAATAAGTCGAACACTAAACTCATCGCAACTCGAAAGACATACTGATGCTCTTTGGTAGTGAAATCCAACCTGCATCATACCAGTTGGTTCTGCCGCCAGCAGGCGCCAACGAACGCCGGGTAAAAGGGGGGGAGAAGTTTCAAGTGCAACCGGAATACGTCAACAACCATCGAGCACTCGACGACTTTGCTCCTAACGAAATCACGAACGCGCTCAATGCAGAACCGCGAGCGGTAGCGACCGGATGTTACGGTCGACGATGAGATAGAGCATTCAAGCGGTCGTAAGGATTGAATGTAACATCCGGTCGCTACCGCTCGCGGTTCTGCAATGGTTGCACTTTAGAGTTGAATTCGCGGAGGATAAATGACGGACGAGAAAATTGAGGAACGAATCACCAGACTGGCGTTCGACGGGGACGCGCTTAGGTTTCGCGAGTTCGTGGGAAAGCTAAAAGCTGGTTTGCCTGCCGGCACCGGCGTGGCTTTGCGTGGCAGCGTAGTCACTAACAAACGCTGGGAAGATGGCAAGCCATTCGATGCGGGCGGCCGCGGCACCAGCGATCTCGACGTTACTCTTATTGGCGCCAAGGTCATGGAATTTTGGAATGCCGACGCGTATTACATTCCGTCTCTGCATACCAAGCCGCTTTGTGACGAAGATCCGTCGGTGGCGCCGGCGCTAAATCCGCTGCGCGAGGAATTGCAAAAGTTAGCTGAGCGACCGGTGAACTTTCAGGCGACCGCAAACTTCATTCTCTACTCGCGCGACGTTTTGTTTGATGAGCCTTTTTACACAGTCATAGAACCAGAAAAAGTTTCGTGATCGTTAAGCTGCTCAGCTATAACATCCGCTTTGGCGGGCGCGGGCGCGAAAGGGAATTGGCCCAGGTGATTCGCAGCGTCGCGCCCGACCTGGTGGTCTTTCAGGAAGCGACCGACACCCGAGTCATCAGCCGCCTGGCGAACGAAACGAACTTGCCGTTTTGGTCCGCGCGACCGGAACATTCGATCGGCTACATCAGTCGTTTAGATATCGCCCACCATGAATGGCATTATCCCGCCGGCGCCAAACACTCATTTCTCGAAATTGTTTTACAAGGCAGCGAAGCGCGAATTTTTGGTCTGCATCTGAGTTCGACCTTTTCAAAGTGGAGCGAGCGCCGCAGGGTGCGCGAGATCACATCGCTGCTGGCCAGCATCAAACGGCATCAGGAAGGTTTTCACGTTTTGGTGGGTGACTTTAACACGCTGGCGCCGGGCGAGATTCTCGACGTGCGCCGCATGCCGGCATGGATTCGTGGGCTTGTGTGGTTGAGCGGTCGCGACATTCAGCGCGCGACGATTCAGCTAATGCGCGACTCAGGTTACATCGACGGTTACCGAACGCTACACCCTGATGAGAAAGGCTATACGTTTCCCGTTTGGGATCCACACCTGCGGCTCGATTACGTGTTCCTGCCGAAACAATTTGCCGCGCAGTTGCTAAGTTGTGAAGTGGTAAGCGAAGCGGCTAAGACGAGAGCGTCGGATCATTTGCCGTTGCTGGCCGAAGTTGAGCTTGATGCGTAATTGCACCGGCGGCTATGCCTTACTTGTAAAGCAAACTGTTAGTTTGCGGTCGATGGCAACGAAATCGTTAACGAAAAAATCTGGCTCCCCCAACTTTGAATAGCGCACCACCGCAAACTAACAGTTTGCTTTACACCAACCGAGCAATTATCGTCGCCGCTTGGATTCGTCGTACTTCGGCAGCGATTCAATCAGGTAGTCGAACGCCAGCCACAAACTCCAACTGTGATGGAAGAACAAAAGCGGAAACGTTACCGCCACGAGGAACAACCCGATCAAAACTTTCTCGTAGCTGGCGCCCACCACCAACAACGAAAACAGGCATACAACCAGGATTATGAATTCCGTGGTGATGACGTTTGCCAGAATGGCGCCAACGAAGAAACCTTCTTCTCGTTTGAACAGCGAACGGCATTCGGGACAGTGGTGCCTGATATGAAACGGGCGTTCGATGAGCGATGATTTTCCGCAGGCTGGGCAGCGCAAGCTAAAAGCGCGCGACAACACTTTCAGGATTGGGCGTTGGGCGTTCACATCGGATCCTCAAATTGTTTCGCTGTCTAGACCTGCAGATGCTTGGCCGTGGCATAGACTTTAGTCTGTGCCGAT
>JAVEDP010000008.1 GCA_030841085.1 Pyrinomonadaceae bacterium | reverse complement strand
GCACACGGGCGTAAGCTGGAGTCAGGGCGAGCGCGACGCATTGGTCGACAGCTTAAGTAATGGAACGCTGACGAAAGCCGCGGTGCTGGGACAAGTAGCTGGAGACCAGCGGTTCGTTGCGGCCAAGCGCAACCAAACGTTTGTGATGATGGAATACTTTGGTTACTTGAGACGAGATCCGGATGCGGCCGGGTATGAATTCTGGCTGAACAAGTTGAACCAGTTCAATGGCAACTTTGAGCAGGCGGAGATGGTCAAGGCCTTCATCGTTTCCGGCGAGTACCGCGGACGGTTTGGGCTCTGACAGCAATTTGATTAAAGCAGCACAGGCCGGGAAACAATCCGCCCTTTCGCTCATCAAAATCAACGAAAACCTTGACAGAAGGGAACGGCAGAAGGTACATTCCGCCATCACAATATGGTTAAGTGCGAAGGCGTTTCGGACTTTTGAACCCTTTCATTCCTACCATCACTGAAAATCGCATCTTTACTTTTAATTTGCTTCAAGTGGGAAGCTGCTTTTCCAAAAGCAGTCTTGAAGTATCACTCAGTTTTACCGGGATCAGCACAATAGTTCGCAGCTGCTGCAAGGGCAGTTAAGGCAATTCGGTCTGCAATCCAACCAGCGTCGTAAAACCAGGAGTCAGAGATGAAACATCACCTAAGCGCAACTGTGCTTTTGGCAGCGGCAATCACCGTCGTATCAGTTATGTTCTTTTCCTCGGGACGGTCCCGGAATCTGAACGACAAAAGCGCCTCGGTGTTAGCGAAAGCAGGCAGCACCAGACAGCCGCGAATGACTCGAGGTTCGAAGCGCGACAATCCGCCCGACTATGCCGGCGCGTTAACCAAGTCGCTTCGTCTGGCTAACAAATCCGCCAACGAAATATCATTCGATCAACCCGTTCCACAGCAGCCAGCCCAGGTCTCTAAAATAACGCCGGACGTGGCACAGATAACCGCAGTTTCGCAGGATCTGGATCTGCGCGACCTTCCCTACATTGCGCCGAACGAAGAACACGAAGGGGCTCGACTGACGCGGCATCCTTTCGTCTCCGGACAGAGCTCAAGCAAGCCAGATCAAATGGTGGCAGCAAAGACCTCGTCGGTTAAGCCCGACATGCCGAGTCCCACGCAGACATTTGCGGGTATGAGCTCACCCATTGCGTGTAATGGGTGTTTGCCGCCGGACACCGATGGCGATGTAGGTCCAAACCACTACATGCAATCGGTTAACTCGTCGATACGAGTCCACGATAAAGCCGGGAACGTTCTGGCAGGGCCGATCACTTACAACTCCTTCTTTGCGCCGATGGGAGCTAGTACGCCTTGCGGTAATGCGCAAAATGGTGGGGACGGAGTCGTGTTTTATGATCATATTGCTGATCGCTGGGTAGTCAGCGACTTTGCATATCCTGCATTTCCCGGAACCTCGTTCTATCAATGTATCGGTGTGTCGAAAACGGGCAACCCTGTTTCGGGTGGTTACTGGCTGTATGCGGTGCAGGTGGATCCCGCTAACCCCAGTTTCCTGGGCGACTATCCGAAGTTTGGCTTATGGCCTGACGCCTATTACCTGTCGGTGAACATGTTCAGCAACGGCACCACGTTTAACGGCGTTCGCGTTTACGCTCTCGATCGCGCAGCCATGATCAATGGTGGCGCCGCTAACACGATCGCTTTCACAATTTTGCCGGCCGACCTGGGCGATCAATATAGCTTGTTACCCACGACCTTCAGATTTGGAAGTCCGCCTCCAGTGGGCCAACCCGAGTGGGTCATGGATATTAATAGCTCCGCCACTGCGGGTACGATTGAAACTCAAGTTTTTGTCAGACGCTTTCACGCAGATTTCGTGACGCCAGCCAATTCAACTTTCGGCGTCGGTGCTACCCATCTTCCGGATGGGGTCATTACAGTTAACGGCTTTGTGGACGCCTTTGACGGGACAAATGGAACTAACATCGTGCCGCAACCCGTTACCACAGCTTTGTTGGACACGCTGGGTGACAAGTTGATGTACCCGCTCGTTTACCAGAATCTTGCCGGCGTTGAGTCGATTTACTCGTCGCATACCGTTAACAATAATCAGGGCGGGACTGGCCCAACGGGCATTCGCTGGTATCAGTTCAATGTAACTGCTAACACAATTCCAGCTGTCCCAACGCAGCAGCAAACTTTTACCAACGGCGCGGACGGTCTCTGGCGTTTGATGCCGAGTATTAACGTCGACGTGCAGGGTAATGTTGCGGTCGGCTATAGCTCCTCGAGCGGGACCGTGGAGCCGAGCATTCGCTACGCGGGCCGTTTGTTTGCCGATCCGCCGAATACTCTGGCGCAGGGCGAAGCAGTAATGACGCCGGGGGGCGGACATCAAACGGACGCCAGTGGGCGCTGGGGCGATTACTCCTCGACATTCGTTGATCCTTTGGATGGCTGCACTTTCTATCACACAAACGAATACTACTCGATAACCAGCGGAGCAATCTGGAATACCCGCGTCGGCAGCTTTAAGTTTCCAACCTGCGTCGCTGCGCCGTTAGCGACGCCAACACCCACACCCGTACCAACGGCAACACCGACCCCAACTCCGGCGCCGGCGTCTGCCGGTCCTGTAACAGTGACAGCGACCGCTGGAACTGTTGGACCGACTGATTACGCAACACTGCAACTAGCGTTTGCGGCGATCAATGCGGGTACTCATCAGGGAGCGATCCAGGTTTTCATTCTCGGCAACACGACTGAGACCGTGGTTTCTCTGTTGAACGCGAGTGGCACTGGATCGGCCTCCTACACCAGTGTCTTTGTTCAACCTTCAGGCGCCCGCACGGTTTCGGGTGCGATCACAGCCGGCAGCCCATTGGTAGATCTTGCCGGCGCGGACAACGTGACGATTGATGGTTTCAATACCGGCGGCAACTCTTTAACTTTTTCGAACACAACGGTGTCAGCGACTGCGGGTACCAGCACAATTCGATTAATCAATGGCGCTACAAACGATATAGTCAAAAACTGTACTGTACTTGGCTCATCCACCGGGTCGGTGGTCACGGCGACCGCCAACGTCCTCATCAGCACTTCTACAGTTGCAGGCGGCAACAGCAACGATACTATTTCCAATAACAACATTGGTCCCGCCGGCGCTAATCTGCCCACAAAAGGAATTACCGCTTTGGGGACTGCCAGTCCTAATAACAACCTGAGCGACGTGATCGATAGCAATAATGTTTTCGATTTCTTTGGCACCGGTGCCATCGCAGTAAGCGGTATAAGCATTCAAGCCAATAACAACACTTGGACGATTTCAAATAACCGAATCTTCCAAACCGCAACCAGGACATTTACTACAACTGCCCTGCGTTACGCCGGTATAACGGTATCCTCGTCTGGTAACCTCTTCACTATCACCGGCAACGTGGTCGGATTCGCATCCGCTGCCGGTACCGGAACGACGACAATCACCGGCAGTTCGAACGAGTTTCGCGGGCTCGATTTAGCAAGTGTGAGTAACACCAGCGCAACGAGCGTGCAGAACAACACGATTTCCGGAATCAGTCAGACCTCCAGCAGGGGGTCTACAACTTCTACGTCTTCGGCTTTTATCGGCATCGTGTTAGGCACAACAACCGGAAGATTCGATGTTGGTACGATTACCGGTAACACGATTGGAAGTTTAGATGCTTCGTCAACAATCGTAGTCAATGAAACCTCGACTACGGCAAATACAGCCTCGATAACGGGAATCTGCGATAACAGTTTTGTTACGGGCAATCAAATCAACAACAACAAGATTGGCAGTATCACGATCAATTCCGGAGGCACCGGAACGATGACAGGGTTTAGAGGTATCCTGCTGGCGCAAACCGCGGGCGTCGACAATATTGTCAATAACAATATCATCGGGGGAACAGCCGCCGGTTCAATCACCGATAACATCGTGGGCGGTTACGCCATGTATGCTATTCAGTCCGGTGCGGCGAACATCTCGGCTACCGGAAACCTTGTTCGCAACATGGTGGGTAATTCAACTACCGCCGGCGGCGTAGTTTCAAGCGGAATTCTGACCACGGGCAGCACGGGCGTAAACACCATTTCCCAGAATGTCATTCATTCGCTTAGCAACAACTCGGGTGCGGTGAGCAATTCGATCTATGCGCTTTACTGCAGCTTTGCCGCGGTTGCAGGGAACGTGGTTGAACGTAACTTTGTGCATTCGCTTTCGATGACGTCTTCCGTTTTCACGGGCCAGTTGGTCGGTATTCTTCCGGTAGCCGGAAACGGGACCTACCAAAACAACATGGTGCGTCTCGGTATTGATGCTGCCGGCGCTCCGATTACGGGTGGCTTCCAAATCTATGGGATGTTCGAATTAGCGGGAACTAACAACCTCTACTACAACAGCGTATATGTTGGCGGCACCGGTGTAGCCTCGGTGAGCAACACATTTGGGTTTGTCAGTAACGTCGTCACCAACACGCGCAACTACATCAATAATATTTTCTGGAATGCGCGCAGCAACGCTTCCGGCGCCGGCAAGAACTACGCAATCGCGGTGAGCGGAACTGGGGTAAACCCGACCGGGCTAACTTCAAATTTCAACGATCTATACGCCAGCGGAACCGGAGGCTTTGTGGGCCAATACGGCGGCGTTGACCAACTAACGATCGTAGACTGGAGAACAGCCACCGGTCAGGACGCCAACAGTATCAACGGCGATCCGCAATTCGTGAATCCCAATGGCACGGCGGCGACTGTTAACCTGCACATCACTACCACCAGTCCGGCGCGATTGTCAGGAACGCCAATCGCCAGTGTCACTAACGACTTTGATAACGATCCGCGTCCGCCTATTAAGCCGGACATTGGCGCGGATCAAGTGATAGCACCCACTGCGGCGCCGGCAATCGTAAGCGGCCAGATTACTACCGCAGATGGCCAGGGTGTCGGCGGAGTGACAGTGATAATGAGCGGAGGCCGTTCCGCCAGGGCCATAACGGACAGCAATGGTAACTATCGCTTCTTCAATGTCGACACCGACAATTTCTATACCCTCAGACCCGTTCTCGCGAATTATCGGTTCAGTCCGGATGAACGCGCGTTCTCTCTGCTTGGCAACAAGACGGACGCCGTCTTTACAGCTACGCTCGATGCAAGCAACGGAGGCGGAGGCAACGCGATTGATTCGGCCGACTACTTTGTGCGGCAACATTACCTCGACTTCCTCGGACGCGAGCCTGATGAAAGCGGATTCAACTTCTGGAGCGATCAGATCTCATCGTGTGGAAACGATGCGGCCTGCGTCGACGCCAAGCGCGTAAATGTATCGGCCGCTTACTTCCTTTCAATTGAGTTTCAGGAAACGGGTGGACTGGTCGATAGTCTCTACCGGGCCAGCTTTGGACGGCGGCCACAATATAGTGAGTTCCTTCCTGACAGTTCCACGATAGCTCAGAATGTTATTGTGGGACCTGGGAGTTGGACGCAGCAGTTGCAGCGAAACCGCGAATCATTTGTGGCGGCATGGGTAAATCGTCCGGAATTCAGAAACACCTACGACAGCCTGGGTAATGGTGGCTATGTCGACACGCTGCTGACTAACACGCGGATAATCTGGACACAGACAGAGCGAAACGAGTTGGTCAACGGGTTAGCAAACAACAACTTGTCGCGTGCCGACGTGTTACTGCGAATCGCGCAAAACGATCGGTTCGCTGCAGCAAAACGCAACGAGATGTTTGTAATGATGGAATACTTCGGGTATCTGCGACGTGACCCGGACGCAGAGGGCTATCAATTCTGGCTCAACAAACTGAACCAGTTTGACGGTAATTTTGAGCGGGCGGAAATGGTCAAGGCGTTCATCGTCTCCGGGGAATACCGGCAACGCTTTGCCCGTTAAGTAAGGTTCTTTACAGCGAGGAAGTTGGCTATTGACTAGTAACAGTGGTCGGCGATATTGTCAGCAACGCTCAATATCGTTCAAAGAGCGCTCAATCAATAGTCAGACAAGATTTTTCCTCAGCACTTTCAGGGAAAACTTAGGTCGACGGTGGGCTTCGGGCGGCGCTCACCTGCTATCTGAAGCTATGTGATTGGAACGTCAGAAGGCACACGCCACGCAATTAAAACTTTTGGTTGGGATAAAGGAGCAAGAAATGCAGAAGATGCCGCACGCGCGAAGAAGCGGACTTATTATCAAAGAAGCCGAGGGCGAAGTATTGATTTACGACCTCGAGCGCAACAAAGCGCATTGTTTGAACGAAACCGCCGCCAAGGTCTGGAATCATTGTGATGGCGTGACGACCGTGGCCGCCGCGTGCAGCTCCTTGTCGCGGGAATTGCGTGCGCCCTGCGACCAAAAGCTCGTTTTATATGCGCTCCAGCAGTTTGCAAAAGACAATCTGCTGGAAGAACATGCTGAAATGCCTGCCTTCATAATTGGTGGCATGAATCGCCGCCAGATGGTACGCGCCCTGGGTCTGGGCGCAGTCATCGCAGTCCCACTCGTCACTACCATCCTGGCACCTACGCCGGCGCAAGCGGCCACGCAATTTCCGCCAGGCACGCCTTGTATCTCGACAGCACAGTGCACTTCAGGTGTGTGTGCGTGCACGGTGCCAGCGCCGGGCTGCACGACGGTTTGCCAATAATGGATACATTTTCCTGACGCGGCCCGCTGCGCGTTGTGCGGCGCGGCAGCAGTCCCGGCAGTCGCTCAATACTGTAGACAGAAACAACCTTGAGCAGCGTCCGCGTTAAATAGGGTTGGGCTATGGACCGCGGCGTCCCGCCCGAAATGATCGCGCAGCGCGACGGCTTGCACAGTTTTCTGAGACCGAGTTCAATCAGAAAGAAATATTCGCGCGGCGCGTTCATTGCGAGCCCCGGCGGTCGCAGTTCGCGATTTTCGACGCCGCGTCACCCAAATAAGTATTCAGTTAATTAAGCGTGGATCAACATTTCCGCCGCACGGTATTTGAATAAGGATGTACTTCTTTTTCAATCGCTCAATTTCTTTAGCTTGCTCAGTAAGCATTTCCTGATAGTTTTCAGGAGGGTTACCCCAGCAGCCGAGTAGTGTGACGAAACGGATTTGCCTGCCCGTCGAAGATAGCAGCTTGCCGTTTTTGCATCGGGCCTTGAGTTGCGACAGCCGCGTTCTAACAGTCGTCCTGGTTTCGGACTCTTCCTTACTGACTTTTGGCTGTTCGACAACTACAGCACGAACTAAATCAATGTCCGCTGGTAAACAACGAGACAAGCTATCGCGAGATGATGCGGGCGCGACGCAACAGAAAAAGCTTACAACTATCACTAGCGTTAGAATTGATGTGGCCATGCGGCCATCATATCCTAAGCCTTCCAGATTACGCGTCGTGCAAAATGAAAGAGTCAATTTTGTAAGAAGATTGACAGTATTACTCCTCGCTGATACATTACCGCGCACCAATAGTGGCTGTTGTTGTATTTAGGTTTTTGAACATTAATCCTGCCGGTTCCGATTCAAGTCAAATTTCCATCGATTATTTGGTTTCGAGATCGTTTCGTCGTAACACGTCGACCGTCTTACCAGATAGTCATTAGACAAAATGGAGTTTGCAGTGCGTGTTTTGGCGTGCCGACGAATCGCTTCGCAATGAAAATTGAAAGGTAGTCTCCATGAGAAATACCCCTAACCCTCGGTTTACCTTTCGGGCAACAGCCGGAAACATTGTGTCGGGCAGATTGAGCGGGCGTCTGGCTGCCTGCCTTGTCTTAGTTTTTGTCGGCGCGATTCTCATGGCCCTGACGGTCTCGCTTGCCGAGACCCGGAATAGTCCGGCGCCGAAAGCTCAGGCGACAACCGGCGACAACCGGCTCGACCTAAACAGCGGTTCGCTTACTAAGGTGCAGAAGGTTGCAATACAGGAAGAGCCTGTAGCCGTCCTGTCCCGCTCACAGTCTAGTCAAGAGAGCGCCAACGAAAAGGCGGATCAATCGGGAGATGATCCCGACCTCCCGAACTTTATGACCGGGAAACTCGACAAGGAAGACTACCTGCGCCTGCGCGAAGAGCATATCAACAGGCTGCGCGGTATCGAGCCGGGAGAGCCTTTCGACCCGGCAGCCCGTGTTCGAGCAATTCGCGAAATGAATCGGCAGGAGGGAAGGCCGAACGACAAGACGACTACCGTAGACGTTACTTTTGTAAGTTTGATCAAGTCCATTTTTCCGAGCTTGCCGATCAGCGATACTCTCTGGAAGCCAATTGGCCCGGCGCCGCTGGCAAACGGACAGACCTTCGGTGTAACCCAAGCGGTCAGCGGTCGTACCACCTCAATTGCTCTCCATCCGACGAATCCTGATATCGCTTACGTGGCTGCGGCGCAAGGCGGCGTCTATCGCACTCTGGACGGCGGCGGAACCTGGACGCAGCTCTTCGATAACGCGCAAACGCTGGCTGTGGGCTCGGTTGCAATTGCGCCTTCGCAGCCTTCCACAATCTATGTTGGCACTGGCGAAGGTAATTTTTCAGCCGACTGCTACTTCGGCGTGGGTGTTTACCGAATCGACAATGCTGACAGCAACTCTCCGACTTTGAGTGGGCCTTTTAACCAGGATGGTAGCAGCGCCGATGTATTGAGCGGTTGGGCCATTGATAAGATCATCGTTCATCCTACCGACCCGAATATCATATTCGTCGCCGTCGCTTCAGGTATCGGGGGCATCTCTGGGACGTCGCTGAATGACACTGGTGCTGCATCAACTAAGCCGCGCGGCCTGTTTCGCTCGACTAACGCGGCTTCGGCCAGCCCGACGTTCTCGAGGCTCGCGGTCGCAACCGACAACGGCGGTAACCTCAGCTCGACGGATATAGAGTTTGAGCCAGGCAATCCGAGCACAGTGTTGACAACGGTGCGCGGAACGAGCGTCGCCGGCAGCGGCGGAGTCTATCGTTCGACCAATGCCCTGGACGCGGTTCCTGTCTTTACGCGCACGCTCGCCACCATCAGTGCCGCTACTCTCAATCGGGCGGAAATCGCTATCAATAAGGTCGGAGGCGTCGTTACTGTGTACTCGGTGACCGCCGATTCCAGCGGCACGTTGAAGCGTTCAATTGATGGCGGGCAAACGTGGTCGGCGGCGCTCGCCAACGCGACCGGATTTTGCGGCGGCCAGTGTAACTACGATATGCCCATCGCGGTTGATCCGACCGACGCAAACATAGTTTATATCGGCGGCCCTGGGGACGGCGCTCCCGCGCACATTTTTCAGAAATCAATCAATGCCCTATCAGCGACCCCGACGTTCAGCGTCGTGCAAAACGGCCTCCACGCTGATGAGCACGCTATCGAGATCTCTCCTACCAATCCCAACATCGTCTGGACCGGTAGCGACGGCGGCATCTGGAAATCCTTTGACAGTGCGGTCAACTGGACCAGCTTCAATAACAAGGGATACAACGCCACGCAGTTTCAATCTCTCGCCATCCACCCCATCGATGCTTACTTCACCATCGGCGGGACTCAGGACAATGGCACAGAGTGGCTGAAACCGAACAATACCTGGACGCGCGCCGACTTTGGCGATGGCGGCTTCACTCAGATTGATCAGAACGCGGCCGACACCACCAACGTGACGATGTACCACACCTATTTCAACATTGTAGGTGCCGGGGGACTCGTCGCCTTTGCACGCGTCACGAACACTGCCAATGCACAGGACAACGGCTGGACGACCTTGAGTTTCGGTACTGCCGACACGGCCGTCTCCTTCTACGCTCCTTTAGCCTTGGGTCCGGGCAATCCCAACACCTTCTATTTTGCCAGCGACCGTCTGCGCCGCTTCGCTACTGTCGGAAACACCTTTACGGTTGTCAGCCAGGCGCCGATTGTTTCCGGTGTCCCCATCACCGCTGTCGGCATCTCGCCGCAGAACGATAATGTGCGCATCGTTGGCTTATCCAATGGGAACATCTGGGCGACGGCAACCGGCAGCGCGACGCTGACGAACATAACCGGCACAGTTCCGGCCAAGTACATCGCGCGCGCTGTGGTTGATCCAAACAATGCCGACACCGCGTATGTAACGCTTTCGGGTTACTTCGGCAACGCCACGCCGCACATCTACAAAACCATTAACCTTAGCAATGCCACGCCGACCTGGACTGGGATTGGCAGCACTATTCCCGACATTCCGGTGAACGCGTTCGTGGTGGATCCCGCGAATTCGTCTAATCTTTACGCCGGAACAGACATTGGCGTTTATCGTTCGACCGATGGCGGCACAACCTGGGCGCCATTTAGCAACGGTCTGCCGCGCGTGGCCGTCTTTGACATGGCCATCCAAAACCCCAACCGCATTCTGCGCATCGCCACGCACGGTCGCGGCATGTGGGAGATTTCTCTTACCCCGGGGACCGTTCCCGCGACATTGCAGGGCATCGTTAAAGACTCGAGCACCAGTAATCCGATTAGCGGCGCAACCGTTACTGCCGGCGACAATACGACAACTAGCAACGGCAGCGGCTTCTACCAATTCACAAACCTCTCGCCAGACATCACCAGCGTATCGGCAGTTGCGCCTGGTTACACTGCCAACACGGTTAGCGTGACGTTAGCGTACGGTACAACTACGACGCAGGACATTCCGCTCACGCTATCTGCGCCGAGCGGCTGTCTCACTGATACAACGCAGGCAGACTTTCAAGCCGGAGTTCCAACGAACGTCAATCTGACGGTAAGCCCCGGCGATGTAGTCCTGACGAATGATCCGACCGTGGATCAGCAGAACACAAGTGTTACCAACTCCGGCTTCGGCTTCAACGCCACAAGCTGGGTTGGACAAACCTTTACCGCAGGAGTGACCGGTCCGTTGACCAAGGCAGACCTCTCCCTGTTCTGCAGCGGCTGCACAGGTACCACTCCTAACCTGACGCTTTCAGTTAGAGCTACGAGCGCTGGCGTGGCAACCGGAGCAGACCTGGCAACGGCAACAATTCCCGGCACCAACGGCTCGGGCTATCTCAGCGGAACCTTTACCACTCCCCTGAACGTTACGGCTGGTACAACCTACGCGTTGATAGTGCGGCCGGTGTCGAATCCCAGCGCCGGAACTTATGCGTACGTCATAAGCGCTAGCGACGTATACGCGGGTGGCGGATGGATAACCTCATCCAATAGCGGCGGGACTTGGGTATTAACCATCTCAGGCGGAGTGCCTAGAGACTTGGGCTTCCATACCTACATAGACACAGGCTATACCGCATCCGGCAACCTCGTCTCGACGGCAAAGGATGCAAATCCCGGAGGAGCCACTATCTATCCGCATTGGGCCAGCATGTCGTGGAATGCCACAACGCCAGCGGGTACAGCCGTCAAATTCCAGGTGGCCGGCCACAATAACGCGACCGGTTTCTTCAACTTCGTCGGCCCCGACGGCACGGCCGCAACCTTCTTTACTACCAGCCCTGCAAACATCACGCAGTTCAACGGGTTCCGTTATCTGAAATACAAAGCCTATTTGACAACTTCAAACGCCGCGGTCACGCCCACTCTGAACGATGTGACCGTTTGCAATAACAATACGTCGGCTCCAACCGCAGCGAACGGAACAGTGACCGGCCACATAACCAACAGCGACGGAACGCCTGTCGGAGGCGCCGTGGTCAGTTTGAGCGGGACGCAGAACCGCAAGTTCATCACCGATGCCGGCGGCAACTATCGCTTCGACAATGTCGAAACGACGGGCTTCTATGTCGTCGCGCCCTCGCTCAGTGGTTATCACTTTAGTCCCGAGAACCGCTCCTTCTCGCTCCTCGGCAACAATACCAGCGCTGCCTTTACAGCAACGCCTGATGGGGTGTCGCGTGACAACCGGATCGATTCACCGGAATACTTCGTCCGCCAGCATTATCTCGATTTCCTGGGACGCGAGCCGGACGAGGCAGGCTTCAACTTCTGGAGCGATCAGATACTGTCGTGCGGAGCGGATGCAGCTTGTGTTGAGCGACGCACGATCAATGTGTCGGCTGCTTACTTCCTGTCGATCGAGTTCAAGCAAACTGGCGCAGTCGTGGATGGACTTTATCGCGCATCATATGGCCGCGCTCCGCTTTATTCGGAGTTCATGCCTGATACTGCGAGCATTGCGAACCAGGTGATTGTCGGACGCGGGGATTGGATCCAGCGCTTGTCCGCCAACAAACAATCGTTCGTTGAAGACTGGGTGAAGCGGAGTGAATTTCGCGCTGCCTATGACCGGTTGTCGAATGGCGACTATGCCGACAGCCTCTTAAGAAATGCTAACGTCAGCGTTAGTCGGAATGAGCGAGACGCTTTCGTGAATGATCTCAATAGCGGAGCGGCGACGCGAGCTGACGTGCTTAGGCAAATAGTCGAAGATGATCGGTTCGTTGCCGCAAAGCGCAACGAGATGTTTGTGATGATGGAATATTTTGGGTATCTCCGTCGCGATCCGGACGCGAGTGGCTACCAGTTCTGGCTTAACAAATTGAATCAGTTCAATGGCAACTTTGAGCAGGCAGAAATGGTCAAGGCCTTCATAGTTTCATCCGAGTATCGCCAGCGTTTTGGTCTCTAAAGGGCGAAACGTTTGCTGCAAACAAAAAGGGCGGGGTAACTCCCGCCCTTTTTTATTTGTCTTTAGACTGAGTGGCATAGATTTTAGTCTGTGAATTCGTCAGCAACCGCAGTCTAAAGTCTATGCCACTTCAACCCTTGCTTACGGTTGACGCACCGCGATTGGTTCGAGTGTCGCCTCTGTTGGCCTGCTGCCGGCATCACGTTGGCTGCCGGTGCCAGGCGGGAGCGGTGGCGGCGGGTTTGCCACCAACACTTCAAGCGCGGCGTCGATCACTTCGCTAATCCGCGAGACAAAGACGATCTGCAATTCCCTCCGCGCATCGTCAGGCAAGTCTTCAATGTCGGCTTCGTTGCGCGCCGGCAGGATGATGCGACGAATGCCCGCGCGATGTGCCGCCAATATTTTTTCCTTCAAGCCGCCAACCGGAAAGACTAATCCGGAAAGTGTGATCTCACCCGTCATCGCCGTATCCGGACGTACGCGGCGGCCGGTATAAAGCGAAGCCAGTGCGGCGGTGATCGTAACGCCCGCGCTTGGTCCATCTTTGGGAATCGCACCGGCCGGCACATGCAGATGCACGCCATAGTCCTTGAACATATCCGGATTGATACCAAACTCATTTGCGTGTGACCACAAATACGACTGCGCCGCGCGCGCCGATTCCTGCATCACTTCGCCAAGTTGTCCGGTGATAGTCAAACCTCTGCCGCCGGGAAGCAGCGTCGCCTCGATGAAAAGAACTTCGCCGCCCATCTCGGTCCAGGCCATGCCGGTGGCCACACCGGCCGGCAACTCTTTGCGCGCCTGCTCGGGATAGAATCGAGGGGCGCCAAGATAGTCGTGAAGGTCGGCGGCATCCACGTTGACGGTTTCTGCTTCGCCTTGCGCAATCTTCAGCGCTACCTTGCGCGCGATGCTGCCGATGGTCCGTTCGATTTGACGAACACCGGCTTCGCGCGTGTAACGGGTGGCGATCAACTCAACGGCTGCATCGGTGATTGTTAATTGGCCCAGCTTTAAACCATTCTCCTCGGTCTGCCGCGGAATCAAATAACGTTTGGCAATCTGCAGCTTCTCCATGTCGCTGTAGCCGGGGATGGCAATGACTTCCATGCGGTCGCGCAGCGGCGCGGGAATTGGACCAAGCTGATTCGCGGTGGCGATAAAGAAGACGCGCGAAAGATCAAACGGCAAGTCCAGATAGTGATCGCGAAAGGAATTGTTCTGCTGCGGATCGAGAATCTCGAGCAGCGCGGATGACGGATCGCCGCGATAGTCGTTGCCCAGCTTGTCGATTTCATCCAGCATCAGCACCGGATTGTTCACGCCCGCGCGCCGCAGCGATTGAATGATCCGGCCGGGCATCGAACCAATGTAGGTGCGCCTATGGCCCCGCAGCTCGGCTTCGTCGCGCATGCCGCCCAGCGACATCCTTTCAAACTGACGGCCCAGCGCGCGCGCAATCGAACGGCCCAGCGACGTTTTGCCTACGCCCGGCGGGCCAACAAAACAAAGAATCGGACTTTTGGTATCCGGCCTGAGTTTAATAACGGCCAGAAACTCGAGAATGCGTTCCTTCACATCTTCCAGGCCGTAATGATCTTCGTCGAGAATCTTGCGCGCTTCGGTCAGGTCGAGCTTGTCTTCCGAAGACTTACGCCAGGGCAGTTCAAGAACATAATCCAAATAAGTGCGAATCACATGATAGTCAGGCGCAGCGGCGGGAAGTTTTTCCAGACGCTTCAACTCGCGTTCCGCTTCCGTTCTTACTTCATCGGGCAAGTCAGTCTTTGCCAGTCGCTCGCGCAGCAACTCGGCTTCGGCTTGCTCGCCACTTTCGTCTTCGCCCAATTCTTTCTGGATAGCCTTCATCTGCTGGCGCAATACGTAATCGCGCTGCGCTTTGTCCATTTCGGATTGCGCTTCGGTGGCAATCTTCGAGCGCAGCTGAATGATTTCCAGCTCGCGCGCCAGATAAGCATGGGCCAGTCGCAATAGCTCGTCGGCCGTATCGGCTTCGAGCATTTTCTGTTCCTGCTCGACGCCCAGGTTCAGGATCGAGCCGAGGAAATAAGCAAGCCGCACCGGTTCAACCGAACCAAGAATTGCAACACGAACTTCAGGTGGAATGCCCGGCAACAACGCCAGCGCCTGTTGGACCATCGACTGCACATTTCGTTTGGTTGCTTCTACTTCTTCTGTGTCCTTCGTTTGCACCGCGGGCAGAATCTGCACGACCGCGCGCAGGTAAGGCCCCTCTTGTTTCCACGAGATGACCTTAATGCGGTCGCTGCCTTGCGCAATGATATGCACCGTCTCGCCGAGGCGCTCCATTCGTTTGATCATCGCCAGCGTGCCGACCTGATAAAGGTCCGCAGACTTCGCGTCCTGAGTACCCAGCGTAATGTCGGGGCGCACGGTAATGCAGCCCAGCAGCTTTTCTTCAGTGCTCAGCGCCGCTTCAACTGCCGCAACCGAGCGCGGACGTCCAACCGACAAGGGAACAACCGTTTCCGGAAACAACGTGGTGTTTTGCAAAGCGAGAACCGCGATTTCAAATGGCTCGCCCGGCTTTGGCGATGGATTTCCGGTTTCTGGAGCTACTATTTCAGCCTTAGCTTTTGTTTTGTCAGCATTTTCTGCCATCGTTAATTATCCTGGAAATTTTCTTGTGACACGCAATCTTACTTGCAAAGCAGATTGATAATTAAGAATCCGTCGCGATAATCGTGGGCGAGTGATGCTTCCTCGATGGGACAGGGAAACTGAATGGTCTTCTCAAACCGGCTATAAGTTATTTCCATTTGCTGGTAACTAAAGCCTTCTTTGTAGACCGTGTCACGCCTGCAACCTCTGACTCTCAAGCTAGCCTGGTCCAAATCGATCTCCAGCTCGTCGGCGCAAATGCCGGCAACATCCAGCTTAACCATCCAACCATCCGCCGTGCGATACACGTCGGCGGCCGGATTCCACAGGCGACCTGACGGCCGAACACGATGAGACACGGTTAGCAGGGAAAACTCACCATTAGGGTTGCGCATGATCATAGGATACGGGAACTGTGCAAAGGTGCAAAAGGCCGAGCTTGGGGTAGTGTCTTGATTTCTGTTTTCTCCGTGCGTCCTCGTGTTCTTGGTGCCTCGGTGGTGAATCTTTATTACCGATTGCTCACCACGAAGACCCAGAGAACAGAAAGGACGCACAGAGTTTTATTCAAACTAAGACACTACGAGGTTGCCCAGCCCCTTCAGCGGCATGGTTTCGCGAAATGTCACCCGAAGATTTTTCCCCAGAAAGATGATTCCCGGGAAATGTCTTCGAGCGCCGCGCCAAGTTCGCTGTCCGCCTCAGTTTCGACCGCTACGTCGGCCATGGAGATAATGCCGCGCAGGTTGCCATTCTCGCTGACCACCGGGATGCGCCGCACTTGTTTGTCGGCCATCTTTCTGATCACATCAACTACGCGATCGTGGGGCCGAACTGTATGCACGTCGGTGGACATTATTTCTTCAACGCGGATGGTAGCGCAGTCTTTGTCCTCCGCAACGCCGCGCACCACTATGTCGCGATCGGTAATCAGTCCAACCAGCTTGCCGGTGCCGTAGCTGGCGCCGCTGAGCCGGTTGTCGGCTGGATTAGCGTGGCCGTTGCCGTTGCCGCGTCCATAATCAACTACCGGAATCACGCCTGCATCTTCTTCACGCATCATGATCGCCACTTCACGCAGCGTGGTGTCGCGGGTGGCTACTGCCAAATCGCGGGTCATGATGTCGCGGCAGCGAAGTCGCGAGCGTGCGCCGCGATCGTAATAGCGTGGTTCGGTTTGATAGTCGCGGCCATCAGTTGGGCGGCGCAAATTTTCCTGCGGGTAGTTTCGTGAATAATCGTTATAGCGCGGCTCGTTGGATTCGTAATCGGCGCGTTCGCCAAATCTTCCTCGGCCGAAATCACGCCGGTCGTAATCGTTTGCCGGCCGTCCCGGGTTTTCGTAAGCATCATTCAAATTCCAGGGTCGTTCTCGGTCAAAGCGCTCATTGCGCGGATTAAATTCGCGGTCGTTATCGTTTCGGTATCTTGCCATTGTTTTCCCTCCTCGTGTTCACAAAAGAAAGTAAAGCCCCGCTTGAAAACGAGGCGAGCTTTTTTTGAATTTTCCGGGGGGCTACTTTTAAGAAGGGGAACAGCGAGGATGATAACTTGAAACCGGGGTTACGGCCAACAATCTACTGGGACCGCGGGCGTCCCGCCCGCTTGGCTACGTTACCCACTAACGTTGAATGATCGAATTGTTCGCGCTTCGCGCTCATTGCGGGCGGGACGCCCGCGGTCCCAGTACGAGCACCTGCGGGACCTGTGAAATTCTTGCTCAGTGTCCGCCAACTTCTACCTCGGCAACCAACTGCACTCGCGATGTAATGTCCAGCGTACCCACTTCAATCGGGGTGGGCGCTGCCACTTGAGCGCGCATTGTTTGTAGCGAATCCGTAAAAATTGGTCGTGGTCGTTCAAAGCCTTCTTCCTGTACTTCCACGATCCGAACCACGCGACCCCCGAGCGCCGTGGCTATTACCTGCGCCTTGCTAACCGCTTCGCGCGTCGCATCAGCCAGCGCTTGATCGTGCGCGGGCCGATCTTTCCGCAAAGTAAAAGAGATGCCGGCGACATCGTTTGCTCCCGCTTGCGAAGCAGCATCAATCACCGCGCCGACTTTTGTAAGATCGGCAAGTGTGACAGTCACGCTATTGCGCGCTTCATAACCGACGATAGTGGGCGGTTGGTTTTCTTTATAAACGCGCTGCGGTTGCAGACTATAGCCGCTGGTTTTGATTTCAGCGCCGGCGCCTGTCGCCGACTTAAGCGCGCGCACTACCGCATCGCTCTTGTTAGCGTTCTGTTGTTGCGCCTCGAGCGCGGCCCGCGCCTGAGTCACAACGGAAATATTAAGTATCGCAGTATCGGGCTGCGCCTGAACGATCGAATTGCCGGTAACCAAAACTTTAGTCAGCGACCTGGTATCGCTTTGCACGGCGGCGGTGGAACCGCTTTCTGCTAAAGGGCGCAGCATGCGCACGTCAAACGGAGTGCCTTCCATGTAGATGGTCATCACATCTGTTTTGATTTCGCCGACCGCTTCCACTTCCGACGTTGCCGTGAACCATTTCTCGTTTTGGTAGCGTTGAGCGTTGAGAAGCAAATACTTCTGATTGCCGGCTACAATCATCCAACCACCGGCTTCAACTGTCTTTTGCAACTTGCCGCGCACAGTAATTTCTTTGGCAAATGTCTGCCCGGCGAAAAGGGCTAGCAGGGCAATCACGCCGAGCATTGTCAAGAATCTTGTTGAGAATTTCGTTAAAAGTTTTCCACGCATAATATTTCCTCTTCCAACTTTCCAAATTAGGCGCCTCACATTCAGCTCGGGTCACTTTTTGAGAACGAGTAAGCCGCCGTATTCTTGCGCCTGGTAGGACAGGCATTCCTGCCTGTCATCAACGCCGAGCCTATTCGTTCCCGCCAAAGCGACAGGCAGGAATGCCAAACGATAATCCTGCGTTTCCCTTTCAAATACGTCTCGCACAACTAAGGACAGGCAGGAATGCCTGTCCTACGCTTCGCCATCATTCCCGATCGCTTCTACCGGACAACACAGCACCGCTTCTTCACACAGGGTTTTCTCTTCGTCCGACTGAGGTTGCTTGTACACAAACGAGTAGTTGTTTTTGTCGGAACGCATAAAATTTTCCGGCGCCGTATCGCGACACACATCACAGTCGATGCAGGTCGAGTCGACATAATATTCGCCGGCAACATTTTCTTGTACGCGATCGTTTTTGTCAGGCAATTGCGAAACCTACTCAATCAATACTTATCCGCAGATTACGCAGATTTCACAGATTACGAAAACCAGACTAAACCGCCACCTGCAAGATCTGTTTTCTCAATCTGTGAAATCTGCGTAATCTGCGGATAAATCCTTACGGATGCGTCATTTCCTCGGGCTTGACGTACTTATCAAAATCCTCGCCGCTCAAGAAACCCAGCTCGACGGCCGACTCGCGCAAACTGATCTTTTTCTTGTGCGCGTTCTTGGCTACCAGCGCTGCCTTGTCATAGCCAATGTGCGGATTGAGCGCGGTCACCAGCATCAGCGAGTCTTTCAAGTACTCATCAATCTGCTCGCGATTCAATTCGATGCCGTTGACGCAATATTCAACAAACCCATGACACGCGTCGTGCAGCAATCGGACCGAGTGCAGAAAATTGTGAATCATCACCGGCTTGTACACATTCAATTCAAAATGACCTTGCGAGCCGGCAATCGCGATGGCGGTATCGTTGCCGAAAACCTGAACGGCCACCATCGTCATCGCTTCGCTTTGAGTCGGATTGACCTTGCCCGGCATAATCGACGAGCCCGGTTCATTTTCCGGCAACGTCAATTCACCCAAACCACAACGTGGGCCCGACGCCAGCCAGCGAATGTCGTTGGCAATCTTCGTCAGCGAAGCAGCCAGCGTCTTAAGCGCGCCACTCGCAAAAATAATTTCGTCGTGAGCCGAGAGCGCGGCAAACTTATTTGGGTGGGATTTGAATGGCAGTCCCGTCAACTCAGCAATCTTCCGCGCGGCGCGTTCGCCGAATTCAGGATGCGAATTCAGACCAGTGCCGACGGCAGTGCCGCCGATTGCCAAATCCAATAGGCCCGGCAAAGCCATCTGCAATCGTTCAATATCCCGTTCAAGCAGGTTGGCCCAGCCCGACATCTCCTGGCCCACAGTCAATGGCGTGGCGTCCTGAAGGTGAGTGCGGCCAACTTTCACGACGTCTTTAAACTCTTCCGCTTTCGCCGTAATAGCGTCGTGAACGTTCTGGATTTCCGGAATCAGCCGCGTCAACCGCTCGGCCGCTGCAATATACATTGCCGTGGGAAACGTATCGTTCGACGACTGCGACATATTCACGTCGTCGTTCGGATGAATCGGAGTTTTACTTCCGAGAACGCCGCCGGCGATCTCAATCGCGCGGTTCGAAATCACTTCGTTGGCATTCATATTCGTCTGCGTGCCGCTGCCGGTTTGCCAAACGCGCAACGGAAAGTGATCGTCAAGCTTGCCGGCAATAACTTCGTCCGCTGCCTGTTCGATAAGTTTCAACTTGTCGGTCGGAAGTTTCTCCAGGTCGTGGTTGACGATTGCGGCGGCCTTTTTGAGAATGCCAAGCGCGCGAATCATTTCGCGCGGCATGCGATCGTCGCCGATGGCGAAATGAATCAGGCTGCGTTGAGTTTGCGCGCCCCAATACTTGTCCGCGGGCACTTCAATCTGGCCCATAGAATCGGATTCGATCCGAGTGCCACCTTGTTTTTTTGGTTGTTCCTGAGGCATAGGGGATGTCTGGACTTTGGACTTGTCCTGACTCTCATTGTACACCGATGGTGTAATCTGACAGCAACTGAGAGAAGAACTTGCCACCTCTATCGCTTTGCTTTAGAGTTTGGCCATTAATCCCGGGAACTCACGATAATCATTAACACTATCCGCAGATTCCAGACAAAGCGGTGATCGGAAAAAGGCATAGAGTTGTTTATGGCCGAGCCAGCGTTTGAAAAAAAAGATCCGTCTCGCCGGTTGGCAGAAATCAATCGCGCTATCACCACCTCACTAAATTTTGATGAAGTACTGGATTTGATTGTCCGTAATGCAGCTCAGTTGGTTGAGGCCAAGGTGAGCGTGCTGCTACTCGTGGACCAACAAGGTCGACTTCGTATCCGCGCCGCCCAGGGCATCGACCGGGATCTGATCAAAAAGTTCAGCGGTCGTCTGGAAGAAGATGTAGTAAGACAATTGCGGAACGCGCTCTTGTTGGGGCCCGGCGAAGAACTGGTCTCCGTCCCGGTCATTGCCAAGCAGGCACTGAACGGCCTGCTGGTGATTGCACGCGCGCGACCGTTAAATTCCGAAGAGCAGTGGCAATTGTCGGCGCTCGCCGATCAGGCAGCAATCGCGCTGCGCAACGCCCGCCTTTATGAAATGGAACTTGCCGAGGCTACGCGCGAGCGCGATGAAACGTTTGAGGCCCTGCGCGAGTCGAAGCAAAAAATTGTAACTATCCTCGAGAGCATTACCGATCTGTTTTATTCGTTGGACATTGAATGGCGTTTCACCGATATCAATCGGCAAACGTTGGAACGTTTTGGCAAGACTCGTGATGAGTTGCTGGGTAAAGTGCTCTGGGAAGTGTTTCCCAGCGCGGTCAATTCCGCACTGTATGCGAACTTGCACCGGTCAGTGAAGGAACGAACCCCATACCACTTTGAAATGCAGTCGAGTGTTTTCGCGGACAGATGGTTTGAAGTTCACCTCTACCCCGCAGAGGAAGAGGTGTCGGTTTATTTGCGCGATATCAGCGAGCGCAAACAGGCTGAAGAGGAAATACGTTTTCAAGCGCACCTGCTGGATGCTGTCGAGCAAGCCGTCATCGCTACCGATCTCGAAGGCAACATCATTTATTGGAATTCATTTGCCGAGCGGCTGTACGGCTGGAAGGGTTCGGAGGCGCTCGCTGCAAACATTATAGACATCACGCCCGCTGCGTCTTTACGCGAGCGGGCTGTGGAAATCTTTTCAACTGTCAAGCAAGGGCAAAGCTGGTCGGGAGAATTTGTCGTCAAGCGGCGCGATGGCACGGAATTTCCCGCTTTGGTTACTGACTCGCCTATCTTTAACGATCAACGAGAACTAATCGGTATAGTGGGCGTCTCCGTTGATAACACCAGCCGCCGCCATACCGAAGAAGAGCGAGACAAATTGCTGGCACGCGAGCAGCAGGCGCGGGCCGAAGCTGAGGACGCTAATCGCTTGAAAGACGAATTCCTCGCGACTCTGTCACATGAGCTGCGTAACCCGCTGAACGTAGTTATCGGTTATGCGGAAATTCTGCGCCGCAGCGACGAAAGCCAATCACACGCGTTCGTTGTTAAAGCAGCCAATACAATCCGGCGCAATGCGCTGGCCCAGGCGCGGCTCGTTTCCGACTTGTTGGATCTGTCGCGCTTGCAAATGGGCAAAGTTGCACTGAACCAGCAACCGGTTTCGCTGTCGACCATTATCACTGACGCAATTGAAACAGTCAGGGCCGAAGCTACAGCTAAGCGAATCGAATTAAACATCGCTATGGATTCCGAAATTCTTGTCATCGAAGGCGATCCGGTCCGGCTGGGTCAGGTCGCCTGGAACCTCCTGAACAACGCCGTAAAGTTTACGCCCGTCGACGGCGAAGTGAAGATTGCATTAACCAAAGACGGGGATGATGCGAAATTGGTCATTGCAGATAACGGCCAGGGAATATCGCCCGATTTTCTGCCGCACGTGTTCGAGATTTTTCGGCAGGCCGACGCCAGCAGCGCCCGCCGTCAGGGCGGCATGGGTATCGGGCTGGCACTGGTCAAACAACTCGCTGAATTACATGGCGGTCGCGTCAGTGCCGAATCGGAAGGCGTCGGCGCCGGTGCGCGCTTCTCAGTTTGGATTCCTTTATATAAGGCCGGATTGACCGGGCTCGAATCCGAGAGAACGGGCGCCACCGGCGCACTAAGTAATAAATTTATTCTGGTGGTGGACGACTCATCGGAAACGGCTGAAATGCTCGTCAAGCTGATGCAACTGGAAGGCGCGTTTGTCGAATCAGCGCGCAGCGGCGCGGAAGCGCTCGAGATTGCGGGACGCAAGAATTTCGATTTGGTTGTTTCGGATATTTCGATGCCGGAGATGGACGGTTATCAACTACTGCAAAAACTGCGAGAGCTGCCGTCGATGGTGAATGTGCCGGCGGTGGCGTTGACAGGATATGGACGCGGCGCCGATGTTGACCGGGCACTGGAGGAAGGGTTTGCTGAACACCTGACTAAACCACTCGACCTCGATCAGTTGCTGCAGATTGTGCGCCGGTTGACTGACGGAAAAAGTACCGAGAACTAAGTAAAGGCAATAGACGACTTCACAGTCCGCCCCAATAAGAAGGCATCTCAGTTGATTTGTTAAGACGACCTCTGGCTTCGGCATCAGGCTCATTACTGTGGCATTTTGTGCCTTGAGCCGCTAGAATGCGCGACGTCATTACTGAAAAACTCGACGTGCCTCAATCGAGTACTTCTCATGGAAAGGGCTCTGCTCACATATGCCCCGCAAAATCAAGTTCCTCCGCCTCGCTGTAAGAATGAAGAAGATTACCGAAGCCACTCGCACGCTTATTCTAAATGAAAAGCGCCGCCGAAAACTGGAACCTCACACGCGCGTTGGCGAGCTGCTGGTTCAAAACAAGTTTATCGATGAGGCAACCCGAGATGAGATTCTAGCCTCGCAAAGATCTTTCGGAGCGGGAGGGCGCTCAAATGCTGGGCAGACCCCTCCTCGGCTCAGATCAATAGGCAGGCAAGCACTAATAACATCTTTCTCATTAGGCGGCGTTGCGATCGCTACGCTGAAATACGGTATATCCCTCGAACTAGCTATAGTCGTCGCTGGATTCTTAGGGGGCGTTCTGGAAACTATTTTCCAGTACAAGACTGGACGGTCACTTCCTTTATCGATTCAGCGTGCAGCTTTTCCGGTAATAATATTCGTTGTTTTATGTCTTGTGTTTTTTGCTACTGTTTCTATTATTACTCTCAAGCACGACCCCTCACACTTGGCAAGTGAACACAGTGAAGAAGAAGTCCGCATAAGGACCATAACATTGGCGTTCATGGCTATGGTTGTAGCGGTCGGAATACTCCTGAGTTATGCACTCTGGAAATTTCACGCCTTACGTTTTGCTGAGAGCCGCTTGGGTGCGACAAAAGATATTCTCATCCGAGTCGAGGCAATCCTCTCCGACCGGAGCAAGACATTAGAGGTGAGAAGGACTGAGGCAATTCAAACTGTCCTGCGAGGGCTAAGAAATGCTATTCGGCTCAGCCTTGCTGACAGAATTTTGAGACTAGGTACTCTTTTTCGGCAAAGCTTTAATCAAATAAGAGTTCTTTACTTCGTTCATGATGCTTCAACAAAATATTTTCAGTTAGTGGCGGCGTCTTATCCCGAAGCGGTCCCAGACGAAGTTCTTGAAGGATTCAGATGGATCAGGGAGAACCATCGTCCTTGCCTACTAAATGAGCCTGAATTTGAAAAACTAAAAGAAGTGGCGAAGCGCGCAAACCCCGAAGGTTGGAAGACTTCGTATCTGAATATGGCAGAACGCCACAGTTACATTAGCGTTTGCGGATGGATACATGATAAACAGGAGGTCCTGATCTCAGAAAACGCATCAAAATGTCTAGCGCTGGACAATAGTTTCTTACGGCGGATGGAGGAAGATGGCTTTGGCTTCAACGTCCTCCAGTGGCTTGAGATCGGCTCATTTGTCGGTTGTCGAATAGTTGGTAAGAATGAAAAGCGGGGTGTGTTGCTAGTGGTCAAGAATATACGCAAAGGGTTTCCGCCTGAAGATATTGAAGTGGTGAAAATCGGAAGCCAGATTCTTGGCCGTATCTTGCAGTCTACTTAGGAGGTGCGCATGGGACGGGATCAAAATCGAATGATTGATGCAGATGAGCGGAGTATGGAGGACACTATTCCACTTACCGAAGCCGCTGAAAGTGGCGCTATCTCTCCGACGGAATACGCCCGCAGAAGAGCGGATATTGTTGGGGAAGGGACAATAGTTGAATACACAATAGTTCCCCTTCTAAGCGCGCTTTGGCGAAGGTTCTTTCACCCGGGTGTTCAAGCTGCACCGCTCGTCAAGGCCAAGCGGGACTCATAGCCGAGGCGAAAACCTCAACTTTGCCTCCTGCGGCCGGTTTTCGCTTTCAACGGATGAGCCTCACTCTTTCGACTCTTCCGATTATGCGCTGGCGACTGAACATTTGTTTGGTGCTAGCTTCGCAAACTACCAAGCCATTGCCAAACGATATGATTACCGATCAGTTCGGTTGATTTCCAGGATACTCATGAATAATTGGTGCGCCGGAATCTTTCCATGCTTTCCAACCACCGGCCATCGAGAAGACGTTGGTGTAACCCATCGTTTGCAGCACGTCGGCAGCAAGCGCGGAACGAAAGCCGCCGCCGCAATAAAGAATCAGCTCGGTTGATTTGTCAGGAACGCTGGCTTCGATGTCGCGTTCGATGATGCCTTTGCCTAGGTGTTCCGCACCGGAGGCATGACTGGCTTCCCATTCGTTGTCCTCGCGAACATCGATCAGCTTTGCATCAGGGTTAGCCTTCAGGCGCTGCTTCGTTTCGTCAACCGAGACTTCGCGGATGCGACTCTTGGCGTCGTTGACAACTTTCAAAAAACCTTCAGAGTGTTTCATTGTTTCCACCTTAAAAGAACTATCCGCAGATTACGCCGATTACGCAGATTCGGAAAACCAAAAGACGACAAACAGGCAATTGCAATCTGTTTTACCCAATCTGTGTAATCTGCGAAATCTGCGGATAATAAAGTTCGCCGCTTTCCTTACAAGTGATCGCGCCTACAACGGACCTCCGCAAACTAACAGTTTGCTTTACGAATCAGGCAATTGGAGGAAATACCAGCAAATGATTATAATGCCCGTCCTTAATAGAAACCATAATCGGTAACAGAACGGGTGACGGTTGCAACTCATCGAATTGTCGCTTGTCAGTTGTTACGAGAGGACCACCAATTTGGCAAACGCACAGTTTGACGTCACCATCATCGGCAGTGGACCAGGCGGTTACGTCGCCGCAATTCGCGCCGGACAGTTGGGATTAAAAGTCGCAATCATTGAAAAAGACACGCGCCTGGGCGGCACGTGTACGTTGCGCGGTTGCATCCCGACCAAACAGATGCTGATGTCCGCGCACATTTACGAGCAGATGCAGCACGCGGCGGATTTCGGTGTGCAGGCAACGGGAATCCAACTCGCTTTTGCCGACGTGCAGAAGCGCAAAGACAAAGTTGTGCTCAAGAATTCCAAAGGCATCGAATACCTGATGAAGAAAAATAAGGTGACGGTGTTCAAAGGGACCGGCAAGCTGGCGTTGCCAGGCAAGGTCGACGTGACCGGCGCCGACGGCCAGAAACAAACTATTCAAACTAAGAACATCATTATCGCCACCGGTTCGGTGGTCCGTCCGATACCGGGTTTCGAAACTGACGGCAAGCGCGTCGTCAACAGCGATCACATTCTGGAGTTGAAAGACGTTCCCAAGTCGCTGATTGTGATGGGCTGCGGCGCGGTGGGAGTTGAGTTCGCTTCTGTCTATTCGCGGTTTGGCGCCGAGACAACGATCGTTGAATTAATGCCAAGCATAGTGCCGCTGGAGGATGAAGAAGTTTCCAAAGATCTCGAACGCGCGTTTCGCAAGCGCGGTATCAAATCGCAGGTCGACACTAAACTCGAGAAGTTGGAGAAGACAGACACGGGCGTGCGCGTGACCGGCAAAACTTCAAAAGGCGAGGCCGTTAGTTTGGAGGCTGAGATGCTGCTGGTCGCTGTCGGCCGCATGCCGTACACCGAAGGTTTGGGACTCGAAGGCAGTAAGATCAAAGTCGAAAAAGGATTCATCCAGGTTGATGAGTATCAGCAGACAGCCGAGAAGGGCGTCTACGCGATCGGGGACGTGGTGCCGACGCCGTTGCTCGCGCACCTGGCATCGAAGGAAGGCATCGTCGCGGTCGAACATATGGCGGGCGATAAAGGCGTGCGGCCCATCAACCTTCGCCTGGTTCCCAACTGCACCTATTGCGATCCGGAAGTTGCTTCAGTCGGCCTGACTGAAGCGAAAGCTAAGGCGCAAGGCTACGACGTGAAGGTAGGCAAGTTTCCGTTCTCGGCTTCCGGCAAAGCACGCATCATGGGCGAAGAAGAAGGCTTCGTGAAAATCGTCGCTGATAAAAAGTATGACGAGATTCTCGGCGTGCACATTATTGGACCACACGCGACTGAGTTGATCGCTGAGGCCTGTGTCGCCATGCAACTGGAATCGACGGCTGAAGAATTAGGCCGCACGATGCACGCGCACCCGACAGTTTCCGAAGCAGTCATGGAAGCCGCTGAGGGCGTGCACGATTTAGCAGTTCATATTTAAGTAGGACGGACATTCCTGTCTGTCCCGGTAAGTAGGACAGACATTCCTGTCTGTCACTGTTTCGCAAATGGATAATCCGCCAAACAAAACAGCGCAACGCTCTCCCGCGGACAAGAACCGGCGCCGCCATCGCCAGCACCCAGCTCCGTTTCAAATGCGCGTCAGCACAAAATATGCGCCGCGGCGGCCTGTCGATGGAAAGCCGATGGGCTGCACGAGCGAAACTTCTCTCAAGCCGGAGCAGATGCTCGAGCTTTATCGTTATCTGAAACTGACGCGTTTGGTGGAAGAGCGGCTGGTTAATCTGTATCGACAGACCAAAGTTGTCGGCGGCGTGTTTCGTTCACTGGGCCAGGAAGCAACCGCGGTTGGCAGCGCCTACGCGCTCGCGCCACAGGATTTTGTAACGCCGTTGATTCGCGATCTGGGCGCGGTCTTGGTGAAAGGGATTCGACCGCGCGAGATTTTTGCGCAATACATGGCCAAGGCGTGGGGACCATCCGGTGGTCGCGATCTGAATATTCACTTCGGCGATATGGCTAAAGGTTTCATCGGCCCGATCTCGCATCTCGGCGACATGATTCCAGTGATGACCGGCGTCTTGCTCGCCGCGCGCA
The DNA here is from genome assembly GCA_030841085.1 of Pyrinomonadaceae bacterium. GTDB lineage: Bacteria > Acidobacteriota > Blastocatellia > Pyrinomonadales > Pyrinomonadaceae > PSRF01. Next base: position 44,561 of record JAVEDP010000008.1, on the reverse strand, counting down.
TGCAAAAGAAGCGCGCGGTGGCGATCGCCTACATCGGCGACGGCGGCATGAGCACGGGCGCTTTTCACGAAGGTCTGAATTTCGCGGCCGTTCAGAAGTTGCCGCTACTGGTCATTGCTGAGTACAACCATTACGCGTACTCCACGCCCACGAATTTACAAACTTCGGTTCGTGACTTGGCGGAAAAGGCTGCCAGCTACAACATCCCGGCGCACATCGTCGATGGCAACGACGTGATTGCCTGTTACGAAGTTACCAGGCGCGCGGCGGACTTTGCGCGACGCGGCGGCGGCGCAGTCTTGATTGAAGCCAAGACCTACCGGCGCAAAGGTCACGCCGAACACGACGATCAACGTTACGTTCCATCTGGTGAAATTGAATGGTGGGAAAAGAACAATGATCCAGTCGATCGCTTTGAAGGCTTTCTTTTGGAACAGAAAATTGCGACCAAAGAACGGTTGGATGAAATTACTGCCAGCGTGCTGCGCGAGATTGAAGAAGATTGCGCCTGGGCCGAATCTTCGCCGATGCCTGATCCGGAACAGGCGGCTTATGGAGTTTTCGATAACAACATTGTGCCGCCGGCGCTGCGACCCGAGTTTTTGAAAAACTAGAATTTCAGCCGCGGATGAACGCGGATTGACGCGGATCTGAAAAGAGAATTCGAACGATGAAGGCCTTACGCGGAGGAACGGAATGGGAGATAACGAACAGGTTAATTCCAGTAATGCGGTTGATGATCAAGGAACGACTGAATCTGAAGGCCGCGCTCTATTAAAGCACCTGCGCGATGCGGGCTTTGAAGGAAGCGACGAAAAACTAGCGGTTGCACTCGGCCGGCCACTGGAAGAAGTGCAAGGCTGGATGACTGCCGCGGAACCGGTTGATGACGACGTGATCATGAAAGCGCGCGGGATTGCGAAAGAAAGAGGGCTTGAGATTGAATAGCACGCTTGAAATGTGATAGTTCCAAATGTTTCAAGCTTCCTGCGGCTATGCCGTCTGATGTGCGGAAGGTCTATGACCTTCCGGTAGAGACGGTTCTCGTCCGGGCTGCGCCCGTAAATTTTAGAGTTGACAAACAAGGGCGTAGCCCAAGATCAGGAAGGGCAGCCGGAAGGTCATAGACCTTCCGCACATCAGACGGCGCAGCCGGGACTAAGTAGCCCGTTCAAGACCAAAGACCATACGGCCGACCAAAACCAAAGACCAAAGGCCCAAGACTTAAGACCAAACGACGCAATGTCAGCCACACTTAAGAAAGAACACAAATCATCACGCCCCGAGCGCGGCGGTCAGGCGACGCTTGTCGAAGCGATTCGCCAGGGCATTTGGGAAGAGATGGAACGCGATCCGACAGTGTTCGTCATCGGTGAAGACGTCGGGCTGTATGGCGGCGCGTTCAAAGTCACCGATGGCTTGATCGATCAGTTTGGCAAAGAACGCGTCATTGACACGCCGATTTCCGAAGCCGCGATTGTTGGCGCGGCTTGTGGCGCGGGCTTGATGGGCATGAAGGCAGTCGCCGAGTTTCAGTTTATCGATTTCATTTCCGCCGGTTTTGATTTGCTGACGAACTATGCTGCGAAGTGCCGCTATCGCTGGGGCGCGAACATCCCGGCTGTGTTTCGTGGTCCATGCGGTTCGGGCGTGCGTTCCGGCCCATTTCATTCGCTGAATGCCGAGGCGTTTTTTCTTAATACCGCCGGATTGAAAATCGTTGAGCCATCCACCGCCTACGACGCCAAGGGTTTGATCAAAGCTGCGATTCGCGATCCGGATCCGGTTTTGTATTTTGAACACAAGAAACTTTATCGACTGCCTCGCCTGCGCGAGGAGTTGCCGGCAGACGATTACATTGTCGAAATCGGTAAGGCGCGAACGGCGCGCGAGGGTCGCGATCTTTCGATCATTACGTTTGGCGCCATGGTGCTGACCGCGCTCGATGCCGCGGAAGAGCTCGAGAAGGAAGGGCTGGATGTCGAAGTGATCGACCTGCGCACGCTGGCTCCGCTCGACAAACCGGCGATTTTGGCAAGTGTGAAAAAGACCAACCGCGTAATCGTGTTGCACGAAGCTTCGCGCACCGGCGGCATCGGCGGCGAAATTGCGGCCACCATTGCCGAAGAAGCTTTCGAATGGCTTGATGCGCCAGTGCTGCGGGTTGCTTCAATCGACACGCCGGTGCCCTATTCGCCGCCGCTGGAAGATTATTATTTGCCGCAGACGAAAGATGTGTTGGAAGCGGCACGCAAGCTGGCGGCGTACTGAGACCAGAGGTCAGCGGTCAGAAGTCAGAAGTCAGAGGTCAGAGGTCAGAGGTCAGAGGTCAGAGGTCAGAAGTTCCAATTTGAAATCTAAGATTTGAAAGTTTTAGGAGTGTGCCATGCCCAAATACCTAATCGAACGCGAAATCCCCGGCGCGGGGAATCTGTCTAAAGCGGATTTGCAGACCATCTCGCAGACTTCATGCGGCGTGTTGCAAAAGATGGGTCCGCAGATTCAATGGCTGCAAAGCTATGTGACCGGCGACAAAGTCTATTGCGTTTACATCGCGCCCAACGAGGAAATGATTCGCGAGCACGCCCAGCAGGGCGGCTTTCCGGCGAATCGGATCTCGGAAATCAAGTCAGTCATCGATCCGACAACCGCTGAGCAATCAGCTGTCAGCAGTCAGCGCTCAGCAAGCAGCTGATCATGGCCGCGAGCCGAGAGCTGAAAGCTGACAGCAGTTTTTTGGAGAACTTATGAGCACAGAAGTTGTAATGCCGCAGATGGGCGAGTCCATCGCGGAAGGAACGATCACAAAATGGTTGAAGCAAGTAGGCGACCGCGTCGAGCGCGACGAGCCGCTGTTTGAAATTTCAACCGATAAAGTTGATGCGGAAATTCCTTCGCCGGCGGCAGGCACGTTGACGGAGATCCGTTTCAAAGAAGGGGACACGGTAGAAATTAACACGACGGTTGCGGTGCTCGATGGCGGTGCGACTGCCGGCGCTGCGCCGGCGACAGCGTCAACTGAGACGGCGGCAAAGGAAGCGCAGCCGGAACAAAAACAAAGCGAAGTCACCGCAGCCAAAGCGCAGAGTGCTGAGATACAACCAGCGCCTACGCAAGCGCCGGCAGCTACGGATACTGCTCAACCGAAATCAGAACCCGCACCGGCAGCGGCGGAAACCGTTGCGCAGAAACCGGCGGCACCGCGCAAAGAGGCAGCGGCACAAACTGCGCAACCCACGGGCAACGGCGGTGGCACAACCGCTACCGTTGAAGAGTTGCGGCGCACAAAATCCAGTCCACTCGTTCGCAAGATCGCCCAGGAACATGGCGTTGACATTGCCGGCCTCGAAGGCACCGGAATGAGTGGTCGCGTAACCAAGAACGACATTCTTAGTTTTATTGAAGCGGGTGCGCCCGCTGCGGCGCCAGCGCGCACAACGCAAGCTAGCCCGGCGATTCAAACGCCAACTGCTCCATCAACGAAACCAGCCGAAGGCGATCGCGTCGAGCAGATGACGGTGATGCGCAAAAAGATTGCGGAGCACATGGTCGTTTCGCGACGCACCTCTGCACACGTCACCACCGTTTATGAAATCGACATGACGCGCATTGCCAAACTGCGCGAACAACATAAGGACTCGTTTGCGGAAAGGACCGGCACCAAGCTTTCGTTTATGCCGTTCATTTTCCAGGCAGTCAATAACGGCTTGCGCAAGTTTCCTATTTTCAACGCGCAGGTCAGCGGGGATCAAATTATCTACAAGCGCGATATCAATCTGGGCATGGCGGTGGCACTTGATTGGGGTTTGATCGTGCCGGTCATCAAACGCGCCGACGATCTCAGCATTTCCGGATTGGCCCGCGCCGCAAACGATCTTGCGGAACGCGCGCGCGCGAAACAATTGAAACCTGACGAAGTCGGTGGCGGCACATTTACAATTACCAACCCCGGAGTCTTTGGTGGTTTGTTCGGCACGCCGATCATCAATCAACCGCAACTGGCGATACTCGGCGTCGGCAAAATCGAGAAGCGCGCGAAGGTGTTAACCACGCCCGAAGGCGAAGACTACATCGCTGTTCGCTGGATGGCGTATTTTGCGCTGAGTTTCGACCATCGTGTGATAGATGGCGCGGACGCGGAACGTTTTCTTGCTTATGTTAAGGAACAACTGGAAGCAGGAGAATTTTCGCTCTAGCCGTAAAGCAAACTGTTAGTTTGCGGGCGTACGTTGTCACTCAACTTGGAAGCTCGCGAACCAACGCAAACTAACAGTTTGCTTTACGATACCTCGCGGTGATGGACCTTGCGTTTGGTTTGTCACCGCGAATTGTTTTTTGACCGGCGTATTGCGATCGAGTGGCAATTGGATGATGAATAGAGCGATTGAGGGTTAAGGGCTTGACTTGAAATACCGTTGACGATAAGAAATGCCGGATCATTCTTGCGGCGGACAACACTTGACCTCGAATGTTCGTCAGATAAGTTCAACGATAGCTGGCCCGCAGGCGAGCTGTTTCACTTTTCGAAAAATAAGGAGAAAGTTATTTATGCCAATCCCGAAGTTTAAGATGTTTCCTTCCCTAATGCTTGCTATCTCCCTGCTGGCTTTTTCAGCCGTGGCTGTCGTGGCCCAGGACACAACGCCGACCGTCGGCGCTCGCACGGTTGTGAGCGGCCAGAAAATGAAGGTCAAAGGCGTGGTGGTGCGACGTGACTCCGACACTTTCATCATTCGCGACGCCAATGGTGTTGATACCACGGTGCGGCTCGATAGTCGCACTAACGTGAAAGCCAATGGCGGCTTTTTGCGCAGCGGTTCAAATTACGCGCAAACACAAATTCTGCGCGGCTTGAATTTGGAAGTAGATGGCCGCGGCAATGCCGCCGGCGAGCTGGCCGCTGAGAAGATCAGATTCAACGAATCGGATTTGCGCGTAGCTCGCGCTGTGGAATCTCGCGCCGCTCCGCTTGAAGAACGTGCCAGCAGCACCGAAACGAAACTGAGCCAGGTCGAACAGAACGCTCAGCGCCTTTCGGGGCAGATGGATGAACTCGCAGCCGTCGCAAACACCGCCAAGGGCGGCGCCAGGGCCGCGCAGGAAACAGCTGACTCAGCCGTCGCCGGCGTCACTGCTACCAACGATCGCATCTCAGCACTTGACGACTACGCACCGCAAGCCGTGTTGGCGGTGAACTTCAAAGTTGGCAGCGCGGCGCTTTCGACTGACTCAAAGGCGAAACTCGACGAGCTTGCCACCAAGGCGCTAAACGCTAAAGGCTATGTCGTCGAGGTTTCGGGTTTTGCGGACACCACCGGCAGCGTCGAGAGAAATCGCGCGCTGAGCCAACGTCGCGCCGACAACGTTATTCGTTATCTGGTCGAGAACCACAACATCCCACTGCGACGCATTGTTACGCCTTATGGTTACGGCGAATCGCACCCGGTTGCCGAGAACACCTCGCGCACCGGTCGCGCACAGAACCGTCGCGTCGAAGTGAAGCTGCTGGTCAACAAGGGCCTGATTCAACAGGCGCCGACGATGACCACTAGCTCGGGAGACTAACCAGATAACCCGACGAGAGTTGCCGTGTGGTGCAACCAGTCAGTAATCGCGCGGCACTAACGGCCATGAATCATGCCCCAGTTGTTAAGATAAGAGAGTAAGGCCAGCAACAGCAGAACGCTAACAACTGGCGGCATGAGGATTGGTTTAATGACGAACGGAAATTGGGGAAAACATTTTGGGCCGGTACTGCTTATCGCGGTGCTGGCTCTTTGTTTTTGTTGTGGCTCAGTCAACGCACAAAACATCAGAGATTTTCCCCCGCCGCCTCCGGCGCCGACGCCTAAACCTACACCTAAGCCGGCGCCGCCCAAGGACGAAGATTTTGACGTCATCAAAGTAAACTCTAACCTGGTGATGGTCCCGGTTTCGGTTGTCGACGCCACGGGCCAACCAATCCACGGTTTGCAAGTCAACGACTTTCGCCTGGACGAGGAAGGACGGGCGCAGCAAATAGTCGAAATCGGAAATCCGGATCAAGTGCCGCTGGACATCGCGCTGCTGTTTGACGTTTCGAGCAGTGTAAGCAATAAAGGCTTTTTTGCGTTTCAACAAAAAGCGGCGGCTGCGTTTCTCAAACAAGTCTTAAAGCCGGCCGATCGCGCTGCAGTTTTTACCATAACGGATCAGCCGCGGTTGGTTGAGCCGTTGGCGTCGGCCGAGATCGCGGCCGCGAGGTTGTTGATGATTCCTGCCGCGAGTTCGCCGGTGCCTACCGCGTTTTATGACACGGTGGTCGCCGCCGCAAAATATTTGAATGAGAAATCCGCGGACCGTCATCGTCGCGTAATCCTTGTCATCTCGGACGGCGACGACAACTTTAGCAACCTCATCAAGGACCTGACTGTCGCTGAGGTGCGCGCCGAGCAAAAAGGAGAAACGACGCCCGCGGCGGCGCGGCAGAATTTGTTGGCTCGCAGGCAGCGCGCGGTTTCCGAAGTGCAGCGCGCAGTACAACAGGCTGACGTTGCGTTTTATTCAATCAATCCGGGTGGTCCATCAGTACACCTGAACTTGATCAGCACGCGCGCGCAAAATGACATGGCATCGATTGCGCAATCGACCGGCGGCACGGCTTATGTGCCTGACTCGGATAAGGATTTGGAGCGAGTGTTTGGGGAAGTTGCCGCGGAACTGCGCGGCCAATACCTGCTGCAATATTATTCAAACTCACAAGCGCCGGGCGTGCTGTTTCGCCGCATCGCGGTGGGGTTGCCAACTCATCCTGAACTGCGCGTGCGCGCGCGGCAGGGATATTATCCCAAGCAGAGGTAAAAAGTGCTGAGTACTGAGTACTGAGTACTGAGTTTCAGCAACTCCGGCTCAGTACTCAGCACTCAGTCCTCAGCACTTTTTCAGCGCATCTCCAACAGCACATCCGTCAGCCGATTCACAACATCAAGCAGCGTCCGTCCAGCCTTATCAAATTGATTCGCCGCTGCCTGATCTTCGGCGTTCGCGGCGCCTGAGGCCACGCCCGCGAGCTTGATGTAATAACGCTGCAGCTCCGGCGTCGTGCGGAAATCGATTTCCAATTTGTCGAGTCCTTCTCTGACGCTTTGAATATTGCCACGCACCCTGGCCTTATTGTTTTTTGCTTGTTCAAGCAGCGACGGTGACAATTCGTTATGCTGCGCGGCAATGTCGTCCGACTCCAACCCTTTCGCCACGCCGCCGAGCAAATAGATGAAACGCGTCAGAACTTTTATCTGATCGGCGACGCGCTGCGCCCCAGCGAGTTCGGCATCAGCCGCTTTCGGCGCCGCGCTTGAGCGCGACGATTTTGTGGTAGTGCGTTTTCGCGTTTGGGCAAAGCTGGTAACGGGAAAGATTACAACTGCAATCATCAAAAGGGCGGCGATTCGGTGCACTGTGAATTCTCCTGTTGCTGACAGATTTATCAATCAAACTATTCTGCTGTCGCCGCTACGTCAAGTTGTCGTCGGTCGGTTAAAGCGAATGCGTTGCGGGAGAGGGTAACCTCATGATTTGAAATCTCTCTGTGCGTCCTTTGTGTCCTCTGTGTCTCTGTGGTGGGCCTTTTCTAATGCTTACGTCCACCACAAAGGCACAGAGGACACAAAGGACGCACAGAGAAAAACGAAATTGGGGGGCTACGAAAGGCTTATTCGCTGGTGAAGAGTCTCGACTGTTAGAATGGCGCGAAAGTTCCTAGCCAGGCTGCATTGTGAACGAGAAACGAAAACTACTGGTTAAGCGATTGGGTCGCGTTGAGTACGGCGAAGCGCTGGCGATCCAAAAAATAACTGAGCTTGCGGTTAAAGAAGGACGCGAGCCGGACACGCTGTTGTTGCTCGAACATCCGCACACGTTGACCGTGGGCCGGCGCGGCGATAGTGCCGGCATTTTAATGTCATCCGACCTGCTGGCGGCCCGTGGCGTTACCGTCTTTGAAACAAATCGCGGCGGCAAAGTTACTTATCATGGCTTTGGGCAGATCGTTGGTTATCCGATCATCAGCCTCAGTCCCGATCGTGAAGATGTACATGCGTTCGTGCGCGACCTGGAGGAAGTTCTGATGCGCACGCTGGCTGACTATCAAATAAACGCATTTCGGATTGCTGGCTTCACCGGCGTGCATACAGCGCACGGCAAGGTTGCGGCCATTGGTGTTCACATCGCGCGCTGGATCACGACGCACGGCTTTGCCTTGAATGTGAACACCGACCTTAGTTTCTTTAATCTGATTATTGCCTGCGATGGCGAACAGGTAACGTCGATGCAGGATCTGTTGGGCCACGAAGTCGACATGCGCGAAGTCGAAGATCGCATTGCCAGCCATTTCGCCGAGGTGTTTGACATGTCGGTAGTCGAGTTTTCTCAAGCTGTGGTGTGATGTCGGTGTTACAACATTGTGGGTCGAGTAATACAGAACCGGAAGCGGTAGCGACCGGGTCGGACTTGCGATAAAAAAGATCTTGCAGATCGCCGAGAAAGCCAGCTTACGAAGACGGTGAACTCCAAACTCGCAGACCCGGTCGCTACGGCTTCCGGTTCTGTATTCGTTGAGCCACAAGGCATGCCCTGCACGTTCATTAATTGTTAATGTTGAATCTCGAAAAAATTAAAGAAGCCGCGGCGCGAATCAACGGCCACGTCCATCGCACGCCGGTTATGACTTCGCGTTCATTCAACGACCGCGCCGGCTGTGAAGTCTTCTTCAAATGTGAAAACCTCCAGCGCGCCGGCGCCTTCAAGATTCGCGGCGCGACCAACAAAATCCTTTCGCTGACTGAAGAGGAAAAACGTCGCGGCGTCGCCGCATTTTCGTCCGGCAACCACGCGCAGGCGGTCGCGCTCGCGTCGCGCGAGGCCGGTGTCAGCGCAGTCATTGCCATGCCTGACGATGCGCCAAAGTCCAAGGTGGCGGCAACGCGCGAGTACGGAGCGGAAATAATCTTTTACGATCGCCGGCACCAGGATCGTGAAACGGTAGCGATTGAAATTTCGCAGCGGGATGGGCGGGTGATGGTGCCGCCTTATGATGACTACCTAATTCTCGCCGGCCAGGGGACCTGTGGCCTTGAGTTTCTGGAAGAGATACCTGACCTCGATTGCTTGCTGACGCCTTGCAGCGGCGGCGGTCTCTTTGCCGGTGTCAGCACGGCGGCGAAGGCGTTAAATCAGCGCATCCGTTGCTTTGCGGTCGAGCCTGAAACTGCGGATGACACCCAACAATCATTTCGTAAGGGTGAGCGAGTCGCGATTGGACCACCGCCAACTATTGCCGATGGCTTACGTGTTCAATCGCCGGGTGTGTTGACGTTTCCGATTCTGCAGCAAACCGCGGAAGACGTGTTGACTGTTTCCGATGACGAGATAGTTGAGGCCTTGAAGTTCATTCTCAGTCGCATGAAACTACTGGTTGAACCTTCCGGAGCCGCCGCCGCTGCCGCTGTCCTTAGTCGCAAACTGCCCGGGAATGTGAAGCGAGTTGGTGTGGTTCTTTCGGGTGGCAATGTTGACGCGGAATTTCTTGCCAGGCTTTTGGAGTCAGACAGCTCTCCAAAATAATCAGCGGCAGACGGCAGGAGCGGTCGGCAGGAGCGATCGGCAAGAGCAGACGGCAGGAGCAGATGGCGGGAGTAGATGCATTGAACGGGGACTGCCGACTGCTTCTGCCGTCTGCCTACTGGTTCAGCAACCCAAACCACTGCCACGCGTTCATCACTTCACCAACTCCAAACGATGCCAGGTTGGCAACGATGATCGCGGCGAAGTCTCGCCACATGCAGGGGCGGCCCCGGTGCTCGCGCTCACCGAAAGCCAACCAGAACAGCGCGCACTCCGCTACCGGCGCAAAAGTTTCCGCCACCAACAGATAGAGCGTTCGTGAGTGTTGCGCGAAAATAAGCGGCAGCACGAGGGTAACGATTGGATATGTGCAGGCGGTGAGCCAGATGCCGGCAAAGAGTTTGCGCTTCAGTGAATGACGTCGAGACAAACCGAAAATTAGGATCGGCGTCTCGATCAGAATCGTGAAGAGATAGCCAAGCGGAAAAAAGCGCCAGAGTTCGTTAGGGGACATAAGCAATCAGTGGCAGTCGGCAGGCGCAGTGGGCAGGAGCAGGCAGCACTCAACCGCACTGCCGACTGCTGCTGCCGTCTGCCTACTGGTTCAAAGCATCTTCAGCAGGAACGGCGCCTCGGCCAGCACGTGCGCGATGGCGACCGTAAAATAGATATCGCGCGTGGTGGAGTAGTCGATTGAAAACCCAAACCATAATGCGGCGACAACACACAAACCCAGCAACAGCGCTGCGCCGACAAGTTTGGGAAAGCCGCGCGGATGGCGCGCGATGCCCACTGTCTTAACTTCCCAAATACGATTTGGTTTCTGTTTTGCTCGAATTGTAGCCGGCACGATTAAGGGAAGCGCGACGATCCAAACTCCGTAATGCAGCAGCTCGAGAAACAAGTGAACGGAAACAAGCAGATGACTGGAGACGCCAGGGAGCAACTGCGCGCCTGAGTGTTGCGTGATGCGCCAGAACAAACCGTTGTCGTCCGGCAGCGCATCCGTTTGTATTAGTCTGAAAACAATTCCGGCCAGCAGCAGGGCTACCATCACCAGGCATTGGTGATAAGTGCGCAACCATTCAGGTCGCGTCCGCCGCAGATGGCGATCTAAAAACCACAACGCCGCGAGTGGATGCAGATAAACGATCGCCAGGCTGAAAAGCTCCGGCGCCAGCCAGTTAAGTGAACACAGGCCTAGCGCTGCTGGAATGGACCATGACCAATCGCGTCGCTGTTTGTTCTTCCCGCGCAACCATATCAACAGTCCCAACCAGAGCAGCAAAAGCGTGTTCCACGACGCCAGCACCATGGACCAGGCATCGCTTGACCACGAAGTGAAGTTGTAAAGCAGTGGCAGCGCCAGGTAGCCCGCGGTCAGCAAGCCAATACCGGCGAAAGCGACGACAAAAAAGTTGCGCGACTTGCCGAAACGCACAGGCAGGCGCATTAGGAAATAACGCAACTCAAACCAGTTGTGCGGGCCGGCAAAGAGAAACACTGTGACAATGGAGAGTTGCAGCGGCAACCAAGTGGCCAACGCTGCCGACAGGCAGGCGCAGACAATGACGCTTGCGGCAAACAATCTCACGCCATTGCGACGTCGAGCGCGGTGGCCCAAACGCCAGGCATGTAAATCAATACTAAGAGTGCGCTCCATTGATATTCTCGCGAGTAACGGACAGGCTGGAAAGCCTGTCCTACACGATGACAGGCTGGAAAGCCTGTCCTAAACCGTGACAGGCAGGAATGCCTGTCTTACTTATTGATTCTTAACCGGCACGACCAGCTTCATGCCATAGCCTTCAGGCAGGATCTCAATGTCCACGCTGGCGTAGGTTGGTTTGTTTGCATTCAAGTTTTGCGAAAGATTGCGCCATTGAAAAGAAGGCGGCGGACCAGCGTTGGCCTGTGTAATGATCGCGCCGGCGCCGACGACGGCTATCCCAAGCAGCAACACCGCGACCGTTTTCTGGCCACGAGGTTGTGCTGAACGCATTAACCAAATGCCGCCAATTGACAACGAAAGAAACAAGCACAAGCCGGCGATCACCGTTCGTGCCGGACTGTTAGCGATGCGCTGCCGGATCGAATTGTCGGCAGACGTGTTGGCAAGCGCCGCCTTCAATTCATTCAGACTATCCTGCGAAATTTGCAGACGTGCGTCCCGCGCGTTTTTGTCCGGTATCACAGTCATGCTTGTGTGAAAGATAATCTTGGGCTGTTCTGGTGACGGTGAAGGTCGAGCGATGTCTGCGTAGGTGTTGCCACCGGCCGCGAGCACAATGCAGAGAACACAAAAAGCTGGCATTCGTTTCATTAGGGGATACCTCCGTTGCTGTCTATCAAATTGCGCGCAGTATAGCGCAAAAATCGGGTAGGACAGACATTCCTGTCTGTCCCTGTTTCGCTGCATTATTTAGTGTATTCAAAATGAGGGACAGGCAGGAATGCCTGTCCTACAAATGCCTAATCGAGTCGGCAATGTTAGAATTCAACTAAGCAAACTAACTGAAGGAAAAACTCTTGTCTCGCGAACTACGCGTCATTAACAACGTTCCGAAATCGCGCCAGCCCAAACCCGACTGGCTGAAGATTCGTCTGGGCGATCCCACCAATCAAAATCACGTCCTGAAGTTGATTGAGGGCCTGAACCTGCACACGGTTTGTCAGGAAGCGCGCTGCCCAAACATTTTCGAATGCTGGTCGGATCGAACGGCGACGTTCATGCTTGGTGGGGACATTTGCACGCGTCATTGCGGGTTCTGCGCAGTTGGCAAAGGCTTGCCCGGCTCGCTCGATCCGCAGGAACCGCGGCATGTCGCCGAAGCAGTGCAGCATTTGAATCTGGCGCACACGGTAATCACGTCAGTGAATCGCGATGATCTGCCGGATGGTGGCGCGGCGCATTGGGCCGCCACGGTTCGCGAAGTGCGCGCGTTGAATCCCTCCTGCCGCATTGAAGTTTTGATTCCCGATTTCAATGGTGATGAAGCGGCGCTCAACACCGTGCTCGATGCGCAACCCGACGTGCTCAATCACAATACGGAAACGATCGCGCGACTCTATCGGCGCGTCAGGCCGGACGCAGAATATCAACAGTCGCTGACTCTATTGCGCCGCGCAGCGGACCGTCGCGATCGCGAAGCGCGTGGCATGCTGACCAAGAGCGGCATCATGGTTGGACTGGGCGAAGAGTTTGACGAAGTGGTCGAGTTGATGAAGCACCTGCGCGCGTCTTCTTGCGACATCATGACCATCGGACAATATCTGCAACCTCACGCGCGTCGCTTGCCGGTAGAACGCTACGTGACGCCGGAAGAATTCGAGCGCTGGCGCGAAGTCGGCATGGAGCTGGGATTCAAGCACGTTGAGTCGAGCCCGTTGACGCGCTCCTCATACCACGCGCGGCAACAAGCTGAAGCGCCTGCGGATTTCGATGCAAGAACGTCTGCATCACATTCGGCTAAGGCGTTGTCAAATAATCGTTGACTTATTCAGGATACGCGTTCAGACTCCCCTCGTCGCTTGATGCCGAGTGGTACGCCCCTTACCTCGAATTTTCACCCAATGAGTGGCGTGCTTGTGCGGTGTCGTTGGTTCGCTAGCCAATAACTCACTGTCCCACGACAGTAATCAATTCGCCCTTCACCCGAAAGGATTCTCACATGAAACATTTACTCTCGCTATTTCGCCGGGCGCGGTTTTTCTTGCTTGTGCTCGGAGCTCTCGGATTTATGGTTGCGGCCGCAACCATCTGGAGATCGTCTGCGTTGCAGGCTGACAAACAGGCCGAGGGAAAACGCCAATATCACGCGCGGATTCGCGACGGTGTCGGCCGCGAGGTGCAGTTTGCCTCGCCCGGTGACCCGTCCGGAACGATCCGCGCCTCGGTTAACTCGGTTGACAACTTCATTTTCAAGCGCTCAGGCGTAAAGCTCAGCGGCCCGACAAAAACAAGACTAGCCGAAATGGAGCGGCTCACACTCAATGGAAGCACAAGGCGATTGAGCGTCAGTGAGCTTAATGACGCGCTGACCAGCACTGCTTTTGAGCGGCTGGGAAGACTAACTGATGAAGAGATTCTACATGTGGATGATACGCTTCGCGGATTCAACGCCCCCGATTTGCCACGGAGGTTTGTACGCCGCGACATTCACCTGCCCGGCCGGTTAGTGTTGATTTCCACTGACAAGTTCGTGAGTCAGCTCAAGGCCCTGAGAGACCAAACGAACACACCGCTGGGGGGGATCTTGAAAGGCGCCACGCACAGAGAAATTGAGGATGTCGTGCATCGGCGTATGAGTACTCTGAGCGAGGCAGTGCCGGAAAAGTTCGCTGGTGCGTGGGACGTCACCAACGACAGGGACGGAGACTCAGGCGTTAGTCCGCTTCAAGCCGTCCTAATTGCTTATTCAGTCGCCAGTATGGATCTTCTCTGTGGCTCAGAAGCAAATCTCGCTAAGGAAATGAAAGGCTCTCAGGATTGGACGACCCGGTATCTCGGCGAGAACTACCCGAGTCCCGACGGCCACTTTGCCTACGGAGTAAACGGCTACCTAACGTCTACCCCGCTCGATCTTGTTTTCGACGAGCAGACCATCAATCTAATGTTGGATCATATTCAGGAAAGGAACGCATCATGAGAAAGAAGATTGTGACCGCGCTTCTGCTTTCCGTTCTGACCGGTATGGGGGCCTGCAGTGGAACGAAAACCTGCATAGCTACGGGCCTGACAAATGGCCAACGCTATGTGTTTGGTTATGAGGATGGTTCCGGAAACACGGTAATTGGGGAATTTCAAGCAACAGGTTCGACTTTCGAGCTTACCGGCGTGGATTCCTCGGTTGATTGCGGCAGCATCGACTTCATCAGGAAAGATTTGCCTGAAGAGCCACCGATTGCCTAGACGATCCACCCCCAATTTAGCATCCATTTGGGCTTCAACTGATGGCCGAATGTGATAGTCGCCAGTTGTTTCAACCCAAACTTCCTGAAGGCCGCTTTCGAGCGGCCTTCTTTTTTAGGGACCCGGATAACGTGTATTATTCGGTTTAGTCAAACAATGAAAGCTGTCATCTTCAATCAACACGGCGGTCCGGAAGTACTTGAGTACACCGACGCGCCTGATCCAACCATCAAGGCCAACGAAGTTTTAGTTGAAGTCAAAGCCTGCGCTTTGAATCATCTCGATGTGTGGGCGCGCGGCGGTTTGCCGGGGATTGAAATTCCTTTGCCGCACATACTTGGCAACGATGTTGCCGGAGTGGTGCGTGAAGTTGGCGATCTGGTTTCGTGGGTTCAGCCGGGCGATGAAGTGATGTTGCAGCCGGGCGTGTCGTGCGGGCATTGCCTGGAATGTTTGTCGGGGCGCGACAATCTTTGTCGCGACTACGACATGCTTGGTTATCGCCGCGATGGTGGCTATGCCCAACTGGTGGCTGCTCCGGCCGTGAACGTAATTCCGAAACCAAAGAATTTGAGTTGGGCCGAGGCAGCCGCGTTGCCGCTTGTCACAGTCACCGCCTGGCACATGCTGGTGACGCGCGCAAATATACAACCCGGCGAAGATGTGCTGGTCCATGCCGCGGGCAGCGGCGTTGGCTCGATAGGAATTCAAGTGGCAAAACTTCGCGGCGCGCGTGTGATCGCCACCGCCAGTTCCGATGACAAACTAGCGAAAGCCAAAGACCTGGGGGCCGACGAAGTGGTGAACTACAGCAAGGACGATTGGCCCAAAGAGGTCAAGCGATTAACAAACCGCCGTGGCGTTGATGTTGTGTTTGAGCACACGGGCGCGGCTACCTGGCCCGGTTCAATCGCATCGCTGAAACCGAATGGACGCGTGGTGACTTGCGGCGCCACCAGCGGTTTCGCCGCGCAAACAGATCTGCGCCAGGTGTTTTACCGGCATCTGACGATTCTGGGATCGTTCATGGGATCGAAAGCTGAGCTGCTGGAAGCAATGAAGTTTGTCGAGAGCGGAAAGATTCGTGCAGTCGTCGATCGGGAGTTGCCGCTGGCGGAAGCGCGACGCGCGCATGAGCTGATGGAAGACCGGGCGCAGTTTGGGAAATTGGTTTTAATCCCGTGACCACAGGGTGAGCCGTTCTGTTTTGGTCTTGGGTCTTTGGACTTGGGTCTTTGACTCGATTATGAAGTTGAGTCTGCCAGCGCGAGAAGTCAAAGACCTAAGTCCAAAGACCAAAGACCAAAAGTGAGACGAGTCACCTACCAGTATAGTCTTCCGCAACAAATCGCTTCTTGATCAACCCAAGATTTCCCTGCGCCAAATCAAAGTTCGTTCCCGCAATCACTTTCCTGCCTTCGTCGGTCGTAACCCAATCAACCACCTGCGGCGCGTTGGTCCTAAGAAACGCGGCGTCTTCTTTATCTATCGGTTTTCCGTCCGGACGAGAGAAGACCCAGATGTACGTGTAGCCACCTTTGCGAATGTAATCCAGATCGGCTTCAAAGCCTGTAACATTGACTGTCGGCGAGGATTGCGCGGTGGGAGATTCATTTGCAGCTGGCGCTGTGTTGGTGTTGCCGCCGTTACACGCAATAAGCGAGAAGAGTGAAGCGATAATAACGAATAGCAACGGCTGGCTTTTGAATTTAATAAGCATAGTCTAGATATTAGTTCATAATTCGCCACGCGTTAAATCATGGATTGCGGTTGTCGTTCGATTCTTCGTCACCACCCTGATCAGATTCCGAGTCTTCGGGCGGCGGTTCCGTCTTCTGATCGCGAATGTGCATGATCGTGCAGTCCTTATCTTCATAGACAATATCAAACCAGCCACTGGCCCTGGCGTTGTCGAAAAAGTCGTCGTGAGAATTATCGCTGAATACATAGCGCGCGCCAAAACGATCGCGAATTAATGGGCCAGGGTCTTCTTCCTTACCCAGCGTAATGCGATCGTAAAGTTTCGAAAGCGCCGGATCGCGATCGTAGAGGTAAGTGGGATCGAGCCCGGTAATGTATCGATGGGTCGGGTCGTAATAAAACAGTCGCGGAAAGTCGTCCCAATCGGTATTGAAGACCAGGTCGTTCGCAGGAACGTTTTTTTGCAGCCACCCCGCGCCTGCTTTGTAAAAGCTGTCCGGGTCGCTTGAGGCAATATCTTTCATGGTGACGCGGATATTGATGAACAGAGCGACGGCCAGCACGACCGCGACAACAGCGACACCAATGGTCCGCCAAAGCTGGCGGAGTTCAGTTTCACTCGCTGTCGCGCCGCCAGGTCGATCCAAAAAAGGCTGCAACTCGTCGAGCATATCGCTTGAGAGTTGAGTGAATGCCGAGCGAGTTCCCACCAGCCACGGCTGTAGCGAGAAAGCCGCAAAGATTACCGCAAACGGCGGCCAGTATTCCGCGATCCGCTTCCAGCGCATAGTCATAATCATCAGCGCGGTCGAGAAAAGCAGAAAGAAAAGTGAATGCGTCGAGCGCTTGCGGTCGGCCGGATCGAAACTTATGTAACCGATTACCATCGCGACGCAGGCGACTATGGAGTTCCCGAGAAATTCCCACGAATCGTAGGGGTACCATTCCTTGCCGACGCTGGTGGAAAAATCTGAAGGCGTTAACTTTATCTTCAGGTGTTCATAGAGCAGATGCAGGTTTCGCGGAAAGTAAGGATTAAGAATCAAACCAGCCACCGAACCTGCCAGCACCCACACAAGCGGCCGCCATTCAAACCGCCGTTCCGTCCAACCAATCACCACAGTCCAAAGAATCGTCGCCAGGATCAGCAGCACAAACATGTCGTAAGTCAGCGCGAAAACGAAAGCCAGCGGGATTAGCGGCCAGTACTTTTTGCGAAACAAGAGGTGAATCGCCACGATCAGATAAATGATTGCGAACGGCGGCGCCTTGGCCATGTTCATGCGATAAAGAAACGGCGCCGAGCAGGCAAGCAACGCCAGCAGCCACACCAGCGCATAACGAATGCGATAGCGAACCAATAACCAATAGCAAGTGAAGACCGCGACACTCGCAAAAATGGTGGCGGATATTTTTGCACCTAATCGCAGGTTACCCGACCAGGTAAACGGAATCTGAAAGAAGTGAAACAGCAGGTGGTGGTCGACGTAGTTACGCGCGTCGAGTGTGGTTAGCGGCAACCACGTGAACGGCGGCGGAAAGGTGTGATTACGCAGCGACTGCCACAGCAGTTGACTCCACTTGATATGGTAATAGCCGTCAAAATCGCCGCAGCAAATCGCATTCGTGGAGAACTGCAGTTGCCAAAAGATCAGACCGATGGCGACAGCGCCGGCGCACAATTGAATCGTGCGCAGGGTGGACTCAGACTGAAAAAAAACGGAAAGATGTTTTGGAATTTTCATCTACCGGCCAACTGCTTTAGCGATGAGCAACGCTTTATCTCACAGTTGTTCGATAAGATCGAGGAAGGCGCGCGGATCGATAGGCTTAGTTACATGCTCATTGAATCCCGCGGTCAGCGAACGCGTACGATCGTCAAACATCGAATAGCCGGTTACGGCAACCAGCGGCACAGAATCGTAACCCGGCAACGATCGCAAGGCTTCCGCGAGTTCATATCCGTTCATTTCCGGCATGCCGATGTCGGAAATGACTATGTCAAACCGTTGTTCACGCGCGAGCCCTAAAGCCTCAGGCGCTGTAGAAGCACAGGTCACGTCATAGCCCGCATGCGTTAAGAGCACCGACAACATATCGGTGACATCCGAAACGTCATCCACGACCAAAGCTGAACGAGGCCGCTCAGACTCCTCGATCGGGGAACCCTTCCGCGCCGGAAAATTTTGATTTGATTTTTCTTGCGAAGGCAGAAACTGACTAAACAGAACCGGACTTGGCAAATTCCTTAGGACGTTAGCAAAACCATGCTGAATCATGAGATTACTTCCATTCGTCGGGTTGATAGCGGTCACAAAGGGGAAGCGTTAATTTAGCCGAAACAAAACCTTCTGTCTAGACCTTACGCCGGTACTCAAGCAGTCTTGAGTACGAGCTTTAGCTTGCGTTTTCGGTTGAAAGCAAAAAAAACGGCAGCCTAAAGGCTGGACTCTGAACTGCTAGCCTCAAACTGAATCAGAACTCTTTCGCCGGCGTCGCAACGCTATCAGGTTGTTGACGGCGGCGAGCAGGTCGGAAGGGTCAATTGGCTTTGATAAATGCAAATCAAAGCCCGCTGAAATGGCAGCTTTCGCGTCTGTCTGCGAAGCATAACCCGTCAAGGCGATAGCCGGAACCGTTGCCAACTCTGGCCGCGCGCGTAAATCGCGAATCAATTGGAGGCCGTCCATTTCGGGCATGGCAATATCGGAAATTAATATGTCAAATTGTTTGCGGCCAATGCACTCGAGAGCTTCGGCTGCCGAGCCGCACGCGATCGTATCAAACCCGCGACTACGAAAACTTGCATCCAGCATCTCTAGAGTGTCGGGTTCATCTTCAACAATCAAAATGCGAACGGAGTCGCCGGCTGTGCGTTTCGAAGGCGTTGAGGTTGTTTCCGAAGCGTGCCCTGCCATGCCCTCGCGCGGCAACGTAATAGTGAACGTGCTGCCCTGACCTAACCCATCGCTGCTTGCTTCAATGGTTCCGCCGTGTACGGTGACAAAGCTCTTAACCAGCGACAGCCCTAACCCGAGACCTCCGTACGATCGCGTGCGCGACCCATCGGCCTGGCGAAAGCGCTCAAAAACATGTGGCAGAAAATCAGTTGGAATGCCTTCGCCCTCGTCTTCAATGGTAACGATGGCGTCGGAGTCCGTGGCTTTGAGAGAAACCGTGACTACGGCCTGCGCCGGTGAAAATTTCGTGGCGTTATGAATCACATTACAAAAGGATTGACTTAGACGGCCGCGGTCGCCAGTTACGGTGACCGAGCGCGCTTCCTCAGAAACCTGCAATTTCAAATCAACTCCGGCGTCATGCGCGAATGGCCGCATCGTCTCGATCGATTCGTCAAGCACGGAAGCGAGCGCGACGGATGTTTGTTCTATCCGCATTTTTCCACTCAGTACTGCCGACATATCGAGTAGATCGCTGATGAGCCGTTTGAGGTTTGCGGCATTCCTGCCGATGACCTCGAGGGCCCTGTGCGAATCTCCATCCGCAAGAATGCCGCTTTCCATCATGTGCACCCAGCCGATGATCGGTGTCAGCGGCGTGCGCAATTCGTGAGACAAGATCGTCAGAAACTCGTCTTTGGCGCGGTTTGCAGTCTCAGCCTCAGCGCGCGCGGTTTGTTCAAACTGGTAGAGCCGGGCATTCTCTATGGCCAGAGCTATTCGGTCTGCCGCCGATTGCAACAATCGAACTTCTTCATCTTTAAAGTCCCTGTGTTTAAAGGCACCCACATGCAATACACCGATAGGCGAGCCCTCGATCATCAGGGGGACGCCCAGCAGCGATTTGATACCCTTCTCGCGCAAGAGAGGATTGAATAAATCGGCGTTTTCAACTTCGGAAATAATTATTGGTTTTGCCTTCGCTACTATGTTCCCGGCAAAACCACGGCCGACGGGGATGCGAACGCCTAACTCGACCTCTTCTTCCAATCCCTGGGCGGCCCAGGCGACTAACTCGTTTTCTTCTCTTTCGAGCAGCAAAATGGCGACCGTGTCAACATGCAAAACTTCGCTGATTCGCTTGAGCGATTCCGCGAGCAGGTCCTTGAGACTGAGGTGACCCAGCGCTGCATCCGTCACCTTTTGCAGCGCGGCCAGCTGCTCCGTTAGTGCTTCTGCTTCGCGTCGCGCTTCCTGGGCACGCGTCAACACCTCGCGCCGGTCAGTCTCCGCGTTCACCCGTTCGATGAACTGGCCAACCTGACTGCCGATTGAAACGAGCGTGGTGAGCATCGTCGCATCGGGTTCTTCATTTTGCTCGCTAAAGAGTTCGATAACAGCGACCACGGCATCGGCGGAGATGACGGGAAAGCCAAAAGCGGTTCGAAGACTTCCGCGGGCGGCAATGGCGGCGCGCGGGAAGCTTTCATCAGCGCCAAAGTCGTCGACCCATAACGGTTTCCTGCTCGCCCAAATTCTTGCGGGAAGACTTTGATCATCGCCAACGCGAGAATGGCTGCTTGCTTCAGCAAACTCGGCGGTGCCGGCGCACAATTCATCGCGCCACGTGGCGATGGAATGCAGTTCGTTTAGTTGAGACTGGACCGACCAGAACGCAGCGAACTGCCAACCTAAATCCGTAGCAATTGCCGAAAGTAGCCTGGGCGCAGCCTCGTCCAACGATGAAGCATTCGCAAGGATAGCTGTAATTGAATGCTGGACTTTTAGACGTTGCTCATCGCGTTTTCTTCGCGTTATGTCGCGCGCGATGCCGGTAAAAAAACGATGACCATCTTTTTGAAATTCACCAAACGAAAGCTCCAGCGCTAATTGCCTGCCGCTCTTATGAAGGCCGGGAAGTTCCACGGCTTCCCACGATATATGTTTCTGTCCGGTGGTTAGGTAGTTGTCCAGACCTGCGCGATGAAGATGCCTGAGGTATTCCGGCATCAGGATGGTCAAATCGGATCCGATCAGTTCTTCCGCGGTGTAACCAAAAATATTCGAGGTTGCGCGATTAACAAAAAGGATCGTGCTTTTTTCGTCGATGGTGATTATTGCGTCGGATGCCGTCTCAGCGATGATGCGGGAACTTTCGACGATGTCCAGCAATGAGGCAGTTGAGCCTGGAATATTTGTCGTTGAACTATTGGCTGCCAAACTAATACCCACACCTGATCCCGCTCATTCGCAAATCGTAGAGGTGCGATTGTAGTATGAGAGCGGTCAATTTATCTAAATGGCGGTTCAAAAGTGTATCCAGCGGGCAATCTATTCGTGCCGGTAGCGCACGGACGACTCGAGGCTATTCTCAAACAGCCGCGTGCGCCGGCAAAAGGCGTCGCGCTGGTGCTGCATCCGCACCCGCTTGGCGGCGGCACGATGCATAATAAAGTCGTCTTTCGCGCGGCCGGCGCCTTAAACGATGCCGGCCTGACGACGTTGCGGCTGAATTTTCGCGGCGTCGGCCAGAGCACCGGCGAGCATGACGAAGGGCAAGGTGAACTGGACGACGTGCGCGCCGGCTTGGATTATCTTGTAAAGGAGTTTCCCGAACAGCCAATCACGCTATGCGGTTTTTCATTTGGCGCCCGAGTCGGTTTGGAAGTTGGGATTTCCGATCAGCGAGTTGTGAACCTGATCAGCATCGGCACGCCGGTGGACAAATATGATTTCAGTTTTCTTGAAGCCAACCGCAAGCCCGTTCTTTTTGTTCACGGCGACCATGACGAGTTTGGCAGCCTGCCCGCGCTAATGAATTTGATGGACAAGATCAAACAGCACAACGCGAGCGTAACGCTACAGGTCATCAAGGACTGCGGCCATTTCTTTGAAGGGCATTTGGACGAATTGAAGCAGACGATCACGGATTGGACCGTGCTTCAGTTTGAGAGTTAGCCGGGGCAATCTCTGCACGGGTTAATCACGAGCGACTTTCGCCGGCTCATCTTTTCTTTCGTTAGGACTGATCGAAATGAACTGCGCCGGAGGATTTTTATCGCGCCATCGTAGTTTGACGAATGCATAGGTGACGGCGACAACGACAGCTAAAACAAAACCGCCCAGCAGCTTACTGCCAAGCTCGCTGAAATCAGCGGTGGTCTCGTCTTGCAAGAAACAGATTGAGATCAGGTAGAGTTGATAGAGTGCGAGCGTGGTTGGCATGGCTTTTCAAACCTTTCTTTATGCAAGGTTGCCGTGGCCAGCTTTTAACTTAGACTAACGCTGCAGTACCTTTGTTCCCAATTCCAAGCGAGCGCCTTATTACATGGTTTACTTGAGGATAATTTTCTTCGCAATCCTGATTGCCGCAGCCCCACTCACCATCCTGGCGCAAGGAATCACGAAAGATTCCCTTCTCGTTGAAGGTAAAAAGAGAACTTACTTTCTCTATGTTCCCGCAAGTGCGAAGACGTCGGCGCCCGCTCCTTTGCTCGTTTTATTGCATGGCTCAAATCGAGATGGGCTGTCGCTGGTAGAGAAGTGGAAACGCCTGGCAGATGCCGAGGGTGTAATTCTGCTGGGTCCAAACTCTGCGGACGCTTCGGTCTGGTCGGTTCCACGAGATGGACCAATGGCGCTGCATGAGCTGGTTGAAGCAATCAAATCAAAATACCCAATCAACCCCAGACGGGTTTACCTCTTTGGACATTCAGGCGGCGCCGGTTTTGCTCTCTTGATGTCGCTTTACGAGTCCGAATATTTTGCAGCGTCGGCCATTCATGCGGGCGCGTTGGACTCGCGCAGTTTGGAGTTGACCAGCCTGGCAAAGAGAAAGACGCCGATCTACATTCAAGTTGGAACGGTTGATTTGTTATTCCCGCTGCCAGATGTAAGAAGGACTCGCGACGCGCTGGTCGCAAAAGGCTTTCCGGTGCAGCTTACGGAAATACCCGGGCACGACCATTGGTATTACGACCTCGCCCCCAAGATCAACGAGGCGGCCTGGCAGTTTTTGAAAGAGAAGGAACTCGCAGCCGACCCGCATTTCGAAGAGTACAGTTTCAAAGGACAGAACCGCAGTTCCGATGCCGCAGCCGAGCAATACAACAAAGGAGTCAAATTGCAGCAGTCCGGTGATCTTGCGGGAGCGATTGCTGCCTACACGCGTGCAATAAAGAGTGACCCCAACACGGCTGACGCTTATAACAATCGGGGCGTCGCTTACCTGGCTTTGAAGGACTACGCGCCTGCGCTAGCTGACTTCTCGCGCAGCATTGAACTGAATCCCACCAGCGATGCCTACAATAATCGCGGCAACATTTATTTTTCTCAGAAACAATTTAAAGCAGCAATTTCCGATTTCGGGGAATCGCTCAAGCTGAAAGCGTCGGCAGAGGCGTATACGAATCGGGGCACAGCTTACGAGGAGAGCGGCGAGGATACGCTTGGCCTCGCTGATTTGGATCAGGCCATTCGCCTGGATGAAAAATTCGCACGAGCCTATGCTGTGCGCGGTGTGATCAGTTTGAAGCGCAGCCAGGATGCTGCAGCCCAACGGGATTTCGATAAGGCTTTTCAACTCGATCCTGCTCTGCATGGCGAGTTCGATCCTATTATCAAACAGCTACGAGTGAAACAGTGAAGTCAAACAGCGCAGAGCAAACTGTTAGTTTGCGATGGCTCGTTAGCATTCAACTTGAAGGCCGGCAACCAACGCAAACTAACTGTTTGCTTTACGTTGACAACGCAAACTAACAGTTTGCTTTACGCCGAGAAATTAACACATGGAATCCAAACGCGATCCGGCGATACGAATTACTTTGCTACCTCGCGACACAAACTCCGCGGGCACAATTTTTGGCGGGGTTATTCTCAGCTACATCGACATGGCTGGCGCGATCGAGGCGCACCGGCATACCGGCATGCCGCGCTTCGTCACCGTGGCGATGCGCGAGGTCATCTTTCACAAGCCCGTGTTTGTTGGCGATTTAGTTAGTTTTTATGCCGAGACAGTGAGCGTGGGAAAGACTTCGATAACGATTCGGGTGATAGTTGAAACTGAAAGAGTAGGGGCGACAACCGAAGTACTTCGCGTCACCGAAGCGGAAGTCGTCTACGTTGCCGTGGATGAGAAGCGGCAGAAGACGAGAATTAGGTCTCGCGATGAGTCGTCGGCAACCGATGAAGAATTGGTTGAGTCACGTTTGGCGGGGCATCACGTCGATCCGAATTCTTCAGTGCCGCTGAGTGAGACAAGAGCTCGCCTGCGCTCTCGATCAAAATCATGAGCGCCCAACTCGTTAGTACAAGGGAGAGTCAAATTGTTCATCTGCCTCTCCAAAAGGCTTATGAAATATAGATGCGGCCCAGTGCCCCTTGAGATAAAACTTTGAAGAGCCACCTTCTTTTTCGATCCATGCCCACCCATTGAGCTTTGTCTTCAGCTGACCATATTTTGAAGGGACAGCTAGTTCGTCCATTACGCGTTTGACGAAGGCTCTATACCGCCTCCCGAGGAAGAACTGCTTGTATAAAATTGAGGGGATTGGAAGTTTGACCGATAAGTCGTCACCTTCGACCTTTATTCCAAAGACAGTTGTCGTCGGTGTGATTTTGATCAACGGATCTTCGAGCCCTTTTTCGATAAGGATACTCCTCCCAAGCGTTTCAATCTCTCTTTTCATTCTTGCAAGAGGTTTATAGTTTCCCTTCGAGACTTCGCTTTCGATTTGTTTCAACAGCTCACGAAGCTCCACGACTTCCGGCTCGTTTCTCATTTGGTTAAGGACCCTTAAGAAGTCATCTCGACTTGAGCTTTCTCTTACTAGAAGCGGAAGAAAGCCTGGCAAAGCAATCGTAGTTGCAGATTCTGGCTGACCGAGCGCCTCAAGTGAGTCCTTCACTCTTCCTTGGAACTTTCCGATTTGATTGGTTAAAAACAGAAGAAAACTCTGATGCGCTTTTTGCTCCAGACTTCAACCGAGTCAGGAAGTCGTAGGCAAAGAAATCTCGGAGCGGATGCGGCATGTACGACAACTCATGTTGGGCTGAAAAGATCTGATGCCACATGTATTGATGGCCGAGCCATCCCATAACGGCGAGCATTCGCTGTACATGCCGAGATAGCCTCTTCCAAGAAACAACCTTATCGTCCTTACCGATTATGTTAAGTTCTTGTCCCAAAGCGTCGTTTGCTGGACTCGCTAAAACGGCCTCTATTAAGGGGTTTTCCTTGTCTATGCCGTGAGCACGAAAGACAAGAAAAAACTCGGAGCTGGCATGCTCCCATATGAAGTTACTAAATGCCTGCACTTGGGAGAAGTACTCAGAAAACACAGAGCGGTCCGAACCTGCGTGGAATGCTTCTCTCCAAATCGGCAAAAGGTCGGTGCAGATTTCATTAATAGCCTCGTCCTCGCCAGTTTCAAGCCTTTGGAATTGAAAGACGTCTCCGGTAAGGAGTGACTTTCTATTTGGCGTGAGTTCTGCTTTGTAGTTGTCGGGAATTATGACGCTGTCATTCAGTAACACCGCTTCACTGAATCTTGCTAGCGCGACCTGCTCGACATCTAGTAGGGAGGGTTCGCGTAAGGATGCTTTACCAAGAGCTCTCTGCACGCTCGATATGGTCGCATTATCAATAAGAACTTTCGTCATATCGTATTTTCAATTCCAGCTAAGGTGACATTCAAGTGGAATAGGGAAGATTATCTAATTCAACAGCGCTTGCATCCGGTGAAGCCCGCTGGCTGCTTCGCTAAAGCCGGGTTGTTGTTCCAGTGCTTTGCCGTAGTGGCGCGCGGCGTCGAGATATTTCTTGCGGGCTTCGTAAGTGCGGCCGAGATTGAAATGCGGAAAGGCGTACGATTCATAACGCGGCGCATACAGCGCGCGCTTGAACCAGCGCACGGCGCTGTAAGCATCGCCCTTGGCTAGCAGATAGCTGCCGATATCGTTGTAAGGATTTCCCAACGTTTCATCGACGCGAATTGCTTCAAGGCATTCCTCAATCGCTTCGTCATAGCGGTTCTGAAAACTATAGACCCAGCCCAGAAACGTATGCGCTTCCGCGGTCGGATACGTTTCGATCGAGCGTTTGTAAAGTCCGATTGCCTCGTCGAAATTCTCGGCGAGCTGCGCCTGATAAGCTTCCTGGAAAAGCTGCCTGGCTTCATACTTCGCCGCCGGCGAAGCATCGTCTTCGTAAACCTTTTCATCCATCGGTTCTTAAATTTCTGTTTGCCATCTCTTGGGCTGTTCGACGCTTACTACTTTGTTCCTGGGCCGGAGAATCGATAACATGAATTATACTCGGCCCGCGTCGGCTGAGCGAAGCTTAAGCATAATAATTTTGGAATTTCGGGCGCCTGTCCGGCGATCCGAGTAATCTAATGCACGAGCATGGCTAACGAAACATTTTTCATCACCGGCTTCCCGGGCTTTATCGCCAGCCGCCTGTTGCGGCGCCTCGCAGAAAGTGGTGCACGGTTTCTGCTGCTCGTGCAACCGGCGCTTGCTGCTCAAGCCGGCAGGGAACTGAGCGCCATTGCCGAGCAGAGCGGAACACCGCTTTCAAATTTTGAGATTCTGCCAGGCGACATTACCGAGCCGGATTTGGATCTGACTAAAAACGATCTCGAGCGCGCGCGGTCTGAATCAACTATCTTGTTCCATCTCGCAGCGATCTACGACCTGGCTGTGAAGCAGGACCTGGCGATGCGTGTCAACGTCGGCGGCACGCGGAATGTCAATCATTTTGTGCAGTCGCTGCCCGCTCTGCGCCACTACCATTACGTTTCGACTTGTTATGTGGCGGGCAAACGCACCGGCCGCATATTTGAAAACGAGTTGCGGCATGACGCCGGCTTTCGCAATTACTACGAAGAGACTAAGTATCTGGCAGAGATCGAAGTAGAGGATTTGAAATCGCAGCTGCCTATTACTATCCATCGGCCTGCGGTGGTCTGCGGCGATTCCCGCAGCGGTGAGACGGCCAAGTATGACGGCATCTACTATTTGATCAATTACCTGCTCAAATGGCCGTCGTTACTTTCGAACTTCAACATTGGCAACGATGACGTCAGCTTGAATCTGGTGCCAGTTGATTTCGTAGTGGAAGCAATGTCGACGCTGGCCACTGACGCAAGCGCGGTGGGAAAGACGCTGCAACTCGCCGATCCTGATCCGCTCACGACCCGCGAACTCTTTAACCTGATCGCGCGCAGCCTGGTGGGCAAGGAAGCGCGCATAACCGTTCCGGCACGCCTGGTCGAATCTTCGCTGATGTTGCCGCCTTCGCCGGCCCTGAGCGGCTTACCACATCGCGGCGTTCCATACTTTTTCCTGAGGCAGAGTTACGACACCACGCAAGCGACCCAGTTGCTGGCGCCTCACGCCGTGAGCTGTCCACCGTTTTCAAGTTATGTAACGACGATTGTCGATTACGCCATGAGCCACCCGCACCTTTCCTGACCTACCAAAGAAAGCGAACTTCGCAGTGAACTGAATGGCTAGTCAGGTTCGGCTTTGCCGTCGGATGTGAGGCGGTGGCTATGCCCCGCCGTAAGCGGCCATATTAATCCGGGCTATGCCCTTGGTCCCTGTCATAGCGCCCTTCGGAGTTAATGAGCCAAAGGCGGCGCCAAGGGCGTAGCCCAAAATCCTAGAAAGCATCCCTACGGCGGGGCATAGCCGCCGCCGCACATCAGACGGCAAAGCCGAAACCACGCCGAGAGGATTAGCAGTCCAAGCCGTGCCTCAGCTTGGTTGACAATCCTATGATTTAGAGTTAGTCTAAATCTCAATTCATGCCAAAGCTGATTAAGACAGGGACCGGTGAGAAGCTGACGCGACAGCGCGAGGCCGTGCTTGGGGTCATTCGTGAGCGGGAAGATCATCCCACTGCCAATGACATTTTCGAGGCGGCACGGCGGCGTCTGCCTGGGATTAGTTACGCCACAGTTTACAACTCGCTGCGGTTCTTGAGAGAAGCGGGATTGGTGCATGAAATCAAGTTTGGCGACAGCGCCAGCCGCTATGACCGCGAGACTGACCGGCACGATCACGCTCTTTGCAGCCAGTGCGGAAAATTGGTCGATTTCGATCTGCCGCAGGCTGCGGAGTTGATGAAAGCAGCAGCGCGCCGCTCAAAGTTTAAGCCTGAGTCGGTCCACTTGACGCTGAAAGGCGTGTGTCCCGATTGCTGCGCTTAACAAAACTTTCTGATTTCGAAACAATAAACCTACTTGGAGGATTCATGACAACAGCTACAGCAACAGCAACAGAAAAGGCGATGGTGGGCCAGCCGGCGCCGGATTTCGATATGGCCTCGACGAAAAACATCGAGAAGCTCAACGAGAACGTCAAGCTTTCGGATTACAAAGGCAAATGGCTTGTGCTTTTGTTTTATCCACTCGATTTCACTTTTGTTTGCCCGACGGAGCTGACAACCTTCAGCGATCGCTATGAAGATTTTGAAGGCATCGGCGCCGATATTATCGGCGTGTCCACCGATTCGGTCTTTTCGCATCGCGCCTGGATTCAGACGCCGCGCGACAAGGGCGGCGTGGCGGACTTGAAGTATCCGTTGGCAGCGGATGCCACAAAGACTGTGGCGCGCGATTACGGCGTGCTGATCGAAGATCGCGGCATTGCCTTGCGCGGTTTGTTCGTAATCGATCCGGAGGGGATTCTGCGCTACAAAGTGGTCCACGATCTGAACATCGGACGCTCGGCGGAAGAGACGCTGCGAGTGATTCAGGCGCTGCAAACGGGCGGCCTTTGTCAGGCTGAATGGAAGCCGGGTCAGAAGACGCTCAACGCGTAAATCGTAAATCGTGAATCGTAAATCGTAAATCGTGAATCGTGGAACTCCGGTTCCCGGTTTGCGGGTTACGGTTCATGAGGCAAAAAACCATGGGAATGAGAATCGGAACACCAATGCCATCGCTTGATGGCGCGACCGAATGGTTTGGCGCCACCCAGGCGCAAGCTGAAGTATCGGCGCAGGGGCAACCAACGTTGGTCCATTTTTGGTCAAACAGTTGCGGGATGTGCAAGGAAAATTTGCCGCGCGTTGCCGCTTGGCGCGACGAATTACGTGACAAGGGTCTGCGCGTAATTGCGGTGCACATGCCGCGCTATGAGTCAGATACCGATGTCGAGCAGGTTCGCGGCATGATCGCGACGCACAACATCACCGAGCCCTGCGCGATAGATAACGAGCACAAACTACGCGACGCTTTTCAAAACGAGCAGGGCTACGTGCCTGCGTATTACCTTTTTGATCGTGAAGGAAAGTTGCGAGGATTTGCCGCCGGCGAAAGAGGTTTGGATCTGCTCAAGGCCACGCTCGAGCGGGTGTTGGCCCAGCCTGCGGAAGCAGCGGTGTCGTAACCTCAACCCAGCGCTCTTGCCAGTTGCTGAAAAACGATCACGAGCAGGTAAATGCTGACGGCCGCCGCCGCCAACGCCAAACCCGCCAACAATACAATTATCACGCCCACAAACAACCAGTCGCTCAATTTTCCACTGCGAGCGTCTTCTGCGGAAACGGTGGCGCGCTTCCGAACCAGCGCGATGTTCATTTGATTTGATTTCCACCAGGCATCGAAAAGATCGCCCACCAGCGGCAACGAACCAACCAGATAATCGATGCCGATATTCAGGCCCATGCGCAGCAGAGTGATTTTAGGAACGCGATAGCGAACGGCAGACGCGAGAATGTAGAAGGACGCAAGTGACGTGGCCGTATCGCCAAATCCTGGAATTAGACCCACCAATGCATCCAGGCCAAAGCGCCATCCCAAACCGGGAATGCGGATCAGATCATCCATTAACCAGGCAAGATGTTCGAGGTTCTGGTCGACTGTGATAGAACTCTCGGCGCGCTCGATCGCTCGTCCTTCCCGTTTGAATTGTTTCATATTAATAGAGTCAGGTGTTTGACTGACGCGCGGCTTTGCCGCCTTCTGTGCGGAAAGGCTTTGCCTTTCCGTCAATGCATAATCAAAAGAGGCTACGCCTCGGTTCTGAGGCATAGCCTCAAGACACATAAACCACCACCGGAAAGGCAGAGCCTTTCCGCACGGAAGGCGGCAAAGCCGCAAAGACCAAAGCGCAAGCGCTTAACGTATCCGCGTCATTTGTTGCCAAAAGAATTTGCCGACGCGAGCAAAAGCGCTTAAGGCATTCCGATCGTTCCCGCGTTGCGCGTTTGCTTTGGCCGGCATCCCCAGCGAATTTGCCAGTTCCTGATCCGGGCCCGAAATATCTTCGTCGCCACGTTTGCTGGAAAGCCAGCGAGTGAGAGTACGCGCCACCGTTCGTCTTTGTTCGATCGAAGTCTCCGCCATAATCGCGCCGCGTAAGTCATCGAGCTCGGCAATCTCGCCTCGATTCGCCTGGTAGTAGTTTCGTAAAGCCTTCAGTAACTTTTCTTCGCCCAGCAAGCGCTGCAACTGCAGAAACATCAGCGCGCCTTTTGCCGTGACCACGGCCGAGTATTGAAAACTATTTTGATAATCTCGCGACGGTCGATCGGCATTCATATCGGCCCCGCCGAAGGTCCGATACAAACGATAGACGCCGCGCAATTGGTCTTCGAGCACGGCCGCAGCCTTTTGCTCGCCATAGAGCTCGCGGAAATACAGCAGCGCCGACCAACCGGCCATTGATTCATCCAACACCGGTTCGCGCGCCGGGTTGTTGCCGACCACACCGCCCCACCATTGATGACTGATCAGATGGGCCACGCTCCATTCCAAACTCTGCTCGACCGCCGGACGCTGTTCGCGAATAATTTCCGGCAGGTTGCGCACGCTCGGCGAGTCGAAATCAACATAAAAGGCGCTGGCGATTACATCCAGGCCGGCAAACTCAGTGCTCCCCAGCCCTGCAACCAGCGGCGCTTCGGCGATGCTGATCGTCTTCAATGGCAGGGGGCCAAATTTGGAGCGGAAGATTCGCAAAGCTTCGGCCGCGTTTGCGAGCACGCGTTTGCCGATGCGCTCGTGCTCGGGAAGAAAGATTGAACGCAAGGTGATATCGCCGACCTTTTGTTGCTCGAAGCGCAGATTCGGACCAGCGAGTATGGCAAAGTCGCGCAACGCTTTTCCCGAGAATGCACCTTCGCCAGTCGGTCCTGTTTCTTCGCCGGAAGTGAAAACAGCAATTCCAGACGCTGCTTGTATGGAGACGTCGTAGTCTGCAGCTTCATTGAAGATGAGGTCGCCGATTCCGGGATCGACTTTGCGTTGCCAATCGGCGCCGTCATGCACCGCCAGGACGGGATAGGCTGTGCCGAGCAGCATCACGCCGCGACAGCGAAAGTTAAGATCGCGCGCGCGCCGGACTTCGCGCTCGGCGCGCAATGCTGCGCTGACCTGCTTCACCACGTGCGTTGTTAAGCCGGTTTCTTCGGCATCAATTTCCGGAACGCTGCCTTTGAAGCTGATGAAAATTTCCGTCGATGCACCGGCGGCAACCGGCTCACGAACGTTCACGCGCAACAACGTGCCCTGTTCTTCGAGTGAGTAGTTCAGCACTGGGCCGGCGGCCGCCGAGCGCACCTCAGTGATTTCCAGCCGCGGCTCGTCGTCCTCCATAAAAGATGGTCCGGTGTCGGACGGCGGCGCATTATTCATCACGCGCAAGTTGGAATACAGATGAAAGTAAACAACTGAAGCTGAGTGATCGTCGCGATTTATCCAGCGCACACTTTCCCAGCCGCTGTACGAGCGCGCCTCGAAATCGAGCTTTAGCTCAATCTGATAGTGATGAGTGAGACGTCTTTGCTCGGCGGTTTGAGTTTGTGGCAGCGCGGCGCCGGCGAGCAACAGACACGGAAAGAACAACGTAACCGCGAACCCGAATTTGATACGAACTTGCTTCACGATTTTTAGTGGCACAGACTTTATAGGCTGTGCCGGGCGACTACATCAAAGACTAAAGGAATCTCTCATAAGGCAATGAACAATTTGTATTGAGCCCGCGAAGCGCGGCGATAGCATAAAGCCTGGGGTGGAGCGGAGCGGAACCCCAGGGGACGACGATAGTTAAAAGTTCCCAAGCGCGCGGAGCGTGCGATAGCGCAAAACCTGCGATTTACCTGTAATAGAACGACTGCCGCCCACTTCGTGGGCTCGTCCTTTTTTGCTTGAACGAACCTGGGGTTTCGCTGCGCTCCACCCCAGGCTTTATGCTATCGCCGCGCTTCGCGGGCTCAGTGCAAACTTTTCAGCAACTAATTCAGGGACTCCTTTAGTCTGTGCTACTTTCAACTTAGCGGGTCAATCACGGTTTGCGATTGGCCCGGATCGTTTTTTCCGTTATTGAAACGGATCGAATGACATCGCCGCGCGCGATGTTGTCGACGACATCCATTCCTGAAATGACATTGCCGAAGACGGTGTAGCCGCCGTCCAAATGCGGTTGCGGCGAATGCGTCACGAACCATTGCGATCCGCCGGTGTCTTTTCCCGAAAGCGCCATGCCAATCGCGCCGCGTTCGTAAGGTACTTCATTTATCTCACAACGAATCTGATAGCCGGGACCGCCATTGCCATCGCCGCGCGGATCGCCATCCTGGATAACGAAGTTGGGAACGACACGATGGACTGTAAAGCCGTTGAAGTAATTTCGTTTGGCAAGCTGAACGAAATTGTCGACTGTCAGCGGCGCGGATTCAGGAAGAAATTCAATTGTGAACGAGCCGCGCGAAGTTGCGACAACCGCGCGCACTTGTTTACCGATACGAGCGATGGCGCGTTCATAATCCGCTGCTGTATTGGTCGCCTTGACGGTGCCGATGCGCGCTGAGAAATCTCCAACGCCATTCGCTTTTAGCAGCGCCACCGCGCGACGCCGAACGAGATGATCGCTGGAATCAAGCGCAGTCTTGATCGCTTCATTTGCTTTCGTGGTTTTTTGCTTGGCAAGCGCATCGAGAATTGAAAGTGCCGCGTCGTTTAGTTGCCTATCAGCCAGTGCCACCGGCAAAGCATCTATTAGCGCGCGCGCATTTGTTTCGTCGGGTGGAAGTTCGCCCAACAATTCGGCGGCTGTGCCACGAATGACCACGTCCGACTCTTTTAGATGGTTCCTCAAAACTTTCGCGAGATCATTCGGCTTGAAAGCCGCAAACGCGCGAAGCACATCAGGAACCGCGTATTCAGAATGAACAGCGACGAGCGTGTTGATGGTCAGGCCCGAGTTGCGATAGTCGAGCATATTGCCCAAGAGTTCCTCGGCCTGTGTAATCAGACGTTTTTTGTCTTTGTTTGAGTCTGGCAGGGTGGCAACTTCACCGAGCCCTTGAGCTAGGCTTGATCCCACTCGCCAGTTGAGCAGTAGAGTTTTCTGAACGTTTTGCCGCGCGATCTTGCCGCTTCCCAACTCAGCAAGATACTTTTCAGGAGATACACGCGCGTAGGCAATCTCTGCCTGGGGAGCCGCCTTGTTGAAGCGATCGCGTACGCGTCCAAGCCAGTCCAGATTTTTGTTATCTTGGGCACCTTGAAGAATCGTCCCGAGCGCTGCCGCCCATTCCAGAATTTCGTTGTCTCGCGTCGGGTGCAGCTCCATCAGAAGGCTTCTCCAAGTGCTCGATCCTCCAGCGGCGCGGGGATCTTTCAGCAACCCCAGCGCGCGAATGGCGCTGACACGTACGCGTAAGTCGTTGTCCTTGAGCGCGCGATCAAGCAACGGATCAAATGAAGCTTTGTCTTCAGTTGTGCCCAGCACGCGCGCGGCATTCGCGCGCACGATTGGATCCGGATCGCTGGTCAGAAGTTTGCGCAGTTGATCGTTGCCATCTTTTAGTTTCAAGCGTGCCAGCGCGTTTGCGGCATCGGCGCGGATGCGCGGATCTGAATAAGTTAGAAATTCAGCAATGACAGGGCCGGCGTTTGCCGGTTTAGCACGCAACGCGGCAGTCAGGCCGAGCAGTATCGTCAAACGGTCCGGAGCGGACCGGCGCCGCGCTTCAAAGTTCAATACGCCAAGAATTGCGTCGCCCAATTCCTTACTCCGCGCCTCTTGTTCTTTTGGCAATGCCCCCGCTATTTTCCCCAAGGCTTCCACGGCCCGCGCGCGCAATATCTCTTCCCGCGTTTCTTTCAAAGTTGCCAACAGCGCATCGGCTCCCAACGGCGATTCGATTTCACCGAGTGCAAATGCTGCCATCGCACGCACTTCAGTTTCATCATCGTGTCGCAGTAGTTCGATCAAATCGGCAATCGTAGCTTCGTTACCGATTCGGCCGGCAGCAAGCGCGGCGCGGCTGCGCACGTTCGCATTACGGGCGCGGAACAAATCCCGCAAATCATTGTCCCAACGTCGCTCGTCTTCCGCGCGAATGATGCGCAGAAGTAAAAGCTTGGGCACCGGATCGCCGGAAGTAGGATTGTGAAGTATTTGCTGCCGTTTTTGCGCAAACGCGCCAGGTGAAACGAGCAGTAGCACACACATGGTTAACAAAGAAATTGAGACCCAGCGCGCGCAGAGTGTTTTGCAAAAGAAGAAAGCATTCATCGTCGATTGTGGGACAGTTCCTCTGAATTGGGGATTACTTTCTATGTATCGGCGAGGCAGTGCGTTCGTGTCAAGCTAATCGCCAGTTCCGGGAGCAATCGACAATCGGCAATCGCGGCACCCACCAGTTAACCGCAGATGGTAATGCTGGGTTAGGGTGACCATTCAAGTAACATAAATTTTCAGGTTGGGAAGGGTGTCTTCCACCCCAGTGGGGCTGCCCCACTGGGGACCCCGGAGCTTGCCCCGCTCAGTGTGGGAATACTGACGAATGGTTCCAAGAGTAAGAGCGGGGGCAAGCCACCCTTCCCAACTGAGCATAATTGAAGTGGACTTTATTTGTTGTGATCTGGCGGCGGGGGGAATTAATAAAAAACAATGAAGAAGTTTGATCCCACAACACTGGAAATCTAACGCGCACTCTCCGTTGCCATTGTAAGGCCTCTGACTCAAACTGCATTACACCGGACCGTCAAGTGGCTAAAAAACAAAAGGCGCCTCGCCGTTCTTACGGGCGAAGCGCCTGACAAAACTTTCAATTGTGATCGGTCTTAGCTGGCGACGCTCGAGGCGCTCGACATATTCGCGATCTTGGCTTGTTCATTGTTTGAATCGGCGGCAATGGATTTCATGCTGCTCGTATCCAGCGGCTGCACATCGCGTCCGTCCAACTTTGTCTTGCTGGCGCCGGCGTTCATCTTGATCATCTTGCAGCTGCCTTCAAACAACGCGCCCTGCTCAATCACCAGCGAAGGTGTCTGGATGTTGCCATTCAGTTTCGCTGCACGGCCGAGCTCCAAACGTTGCGTGGCAATAATATCGCCATTCACGGTGCCATGGATCACGGCGATCGCGACTTCGATGTTCGCATCGACCTTGCCATTGGCGCCGACGATCAGGGTGCCGCTGCTCGACGTGATTCGTCCGGACAGATGACCATCAACGCGCATTAACGCTTTGAAATTGGCTTCTCCAGTAACCAGCGTGCCGCTGCCGACAAAACCGCTAAGATTGCCTTCCTTGATCTCGCGCGCAAGTGATTCGCTTTCCGTCAATGCTCGCGGCGCCATAGAAGCAGGTTCAGATTGTGGTTTTGCTTCCGGTGCGGGTGGCGTCTGGTAAGAGGGGAACGTTCTGGGGGCAGCACTATAGTTTGAAACGTCGTGTTTTTCGGCGGGACTTTCGTGGTCGGCCGTGTCTTTCGGACTCTTTCCTATCCTAAGCATCAGTAAACCTCCGTAATTTGGGGGCGCAGGTTCGTCACCATCGGGACGTTGGCAGTAACAAAACGACGCGCGTGTCTAGTGTTGTGGAATTATCCAGTCCTGCGTGACTGGCTCTGATTGGTCAACCGCCCAGAAGCGGGGAAGAACATAATAGACAAACAACTCTTCGGGTGTCTAGCTTTGCAATCAAAATGTAATCGCTCAAGAGTCGTCATTGGCTCAAAGAGCGTCAGGACGCTTAAGCACTAAGCAAAAACTCTTCGAGTTCCTCGGCGGGTTCATCCGCCCACACGACTGACAGATCCGCTGCTAGCCGGGCATCTTCCACCGGTAATATCGGGCTGGACTCCGTCTGAGTCGCGTCGCTCGTGCTTGAAAGAAGACAATCGCCATCCAAAATCGCACCTAAATGCATCGACAAGCTGCGGGTAAATATTTGTCCCTTTACCCGGGCGTCGCTTTCCAGCACCACGCGTTCGCTGGCGGTGATATTTCCGGTGACGGCGCCGCAAATTATCGCTGTGCCGACGTCGATATCCGCCTCGATCCGGCCGCGCCTGGTCAACACCAATGTGCCGCCTGGCGAAAGGACATTTCCGAGGGAATAACCGTCAAAGTGCAGCACCCCCTCGAAATTCAAGTCGCAGTTTGAGCCAATACGCGACTCGACAAAAAATTCCTGATCCACGTCGTCGTTTGTTAAAGGGAGTTCGGCGGCAGGCTGACTATTGCCGGCTGCGACGTCCGCGAGCCAGCGATCAAAAAAAGTAGCGGGATCAAATACCGCGTCGCATAAATCGGTGACCTCGTCACCCACCAGGTCACGTTCCAGAAGAGCGCTCATTTGGTCTTGCCCTTAGCCCCCACCAGCTAGAATTACTCAAGAAACCAAAAAAGGTCTCTTCGTATTAATTGCCTAGTTTTCGATCATCGTGCAGACACCCTCGAATTCCGCGCCATCCTTGATGGCAATCGAGCGCGTCCAAATATTGCCGTAAATTTTTGCACCTGGTCCAATCTCAACTCTTTGATGCGCGACGATATCGCCATTGATCGTTCCATTGATCACTGCGACCGCCACCTCGATGTTGGCATCAACGCGCGCTGTGTCATCGACCATTAAGGTGCCGCGTTCGGAGTAGACAGTGCCGGCTATATGGCCGTTCACTCGCACTGCGTCGCGAAAGCTGATTTCGCCCGACAGCTCGGGACCAGTTGAGAAGATCCCTGACTTTTGCCTGATTGCCAGGCTGCCGCCGCTGCCACCGAGTTGACCGGTAATAACGCCATCTATTGGCAGCATGCCCTTGTAGTTCACTTCGCCGGTAATCACTGGCGTTCTGGTTTGAAATCTTCCGCTGTCCACCGGCGACATTCGAGGCGCAGAACCATTCGCAGTGACGGGAGAGGCTGGCGAGTTTAAGTTTGCTTCGGCAGAAACGGAGCGAGAAACCGCGGGCGTTTGCCGATACAACGCTCGCGCTGTGGCAGTCCCACGCTGCCCAGATTTACTATCGTGCGTTCGCTCAACTTCGAGCATAGGTCACTCTTCGTTAAGAACTTCAATTCGGGCGAGGATTGAACCGTTCTAAACCGCTTGGATTCTAAATGTCGGGAGCGAAATTTGAAACCACCTTGAATGGCAGGCAAAGTATCACATGCCGAACCGAAACTACAAGCAAAGCGAACCGAGACGAAGCGTTAATAAGCGGGAAGGATTTTACTGATCGAAGCGCGTAGACCCGAGAGCGATTGCCGTATCTAAGCAAATCGATTGAAGCACCGGCAAAAGCGCTCGCTATATTTGTAAGTTATAAACTGGACGTGGCATTCTGAGAACGTTTCGGAACAACGAATGTTACCTTTAGCTTGGTTATGGAAAGTAAAACAAAAAACAATTTGCTGCGCGGCATGGGTCGGGCAATCGCCGATTTCGCCATGATTCAAAATGGCGATCGCGTGATGGTCTGTTTGTCGGGAGGCAAGGACAGCTACACGCTGCTCGATCTGTTACTGGATGTGCAGCTCCGGGCGCCTGTCGATTTTGATCTGCTCGCGGTCAATTTGGACCAGAAGCAGCCCGGCTTTCCTGCCGGCGTCTTGCCCAAATATCTCGAGACGCGTGGGGTGCCTTTTCGCATCCTCGAACGTGACACCTACTCAATCGTTAAGCGGCTCGTGCCGGAAGGTAAGACGTACTGTTCCGTCTGCTCGCGGCTGCGGCGCGGGATTCTCTACAACATCGCCGTGGAAGAAGGCTGCAACAAAATCGCGCTGGGCCATCATGCCGATGACATCATCACCACTTTTTTATTAAACCTTTTCTTTGTCGGCTCGTTGAAAGCGATGCCGCCCGTGTTGCGTTCCAACGACGGGCGCAACACAGTAATCCGGCCGCTGGCCTATTGCCGCGAGTCTGACATCGCTGCGTATGCCGCGGCGCAACAGTTTCCGATCATTCCTTGTGACCTCTGCGGCTCGCAACCCAATCTTAAGCGCGCGCGCATCAAGCGATTAATCACGGAACTTGAAGACGAGATTCCACACATTCGCAGTTCGATGTTGACGGCCATGGGAAACGTCAAGCCGTCACAGTTGTTGGACCATGAACTGTTCGACTTCAAGAAATTGCGGCAGGGAATCGGCGACGTCGAGGCAGAACTCGATCTGGCGGTGGGCCACACAGATCTGGAGTTGAGCGCAACCCTCGTTTCGATCGTATAGTAAAAGAGTATCCGCAGATTACGCAGATTACGCAGATTCTCCCGACTAAGAAGAAAGCCCGCAGGACAATCGAGCACTGTCTAACTTTTGATATCAATCTGTGTAATCTGCGTAATCTGCGGATGAATTTCTCTGAATGCCTATCACGAAGAAGAAGCTCGAACTCGATCTCAGCGCCTTTCCAACCGGCAGCGTGACGGAATACAGCACCCTTGTTTGCCTCGCCTGCGTCTTCGACATTTTCACTAATCAACTCGGCTTCGCGCCGCGCACGGCCTATTCAGAAATCAGGAAATACTCGGCCACAATCGCAGAGCTGACTGCGCCAAAAGCCGTGCGTCCGTTTTTCGACTCCGACGACAAACAGGCGCACTGCCCCTACTGCAATGCTGCGAAACGCTGGCATGCACGGCTGGAAACGATTCGCATCGAAGGAAGCAGAGCCACAGATGCCGCGCGCCGCGCTTTGCTGAAGAAGCTGCCGCAAAAAGACGCTCAGTTTCAGTTAATCGAAACAAGGTCTGACAAGCGCGCGATCTTTTTTGAGTGGCTGGACACGCTGGTTCGAAACGTGGACCTCGATGAAGAAGGCTGGCTGGGGGAAGCGACGCGCGCTTATCTCGCGCGCCTTGAGCCCAAGACAAACTGGAATGAAGTTTTCGAAGAGTTGCGAGCGGTGCGGCGTTCGCAACGATTAAGTGAAGGTTGGGAACGCGAAGGCTCGCGACTGTTTCTCGCACCGCCCGTCTACAACGAAGCTTTGATCGTTCAGTATCTAGTGAGCCGTTCTCATGTTCATGGCGGACAAACGATGGAAGGACGCTTAACCTTGTTTGAATTGGTTAGGCGCCTGCGTTACAGCGGCTACCTCGACATGAAAGAACTTTCGGGGGCGGATCAGTCTGAAACGCTCGATGCAATCATAGACAAAATTGCAGGTGGCCAAGGCAAGGTGAAGCTCTATCACATCGTGGATCGCCGCGAGTTTTTGGATAAAGTGAAATCAGTTTATGCGCGCTATGCCACTTGAGCTATTTCAATCAGCGAAGAGCGGGGGCGTGCCCACCTTCCCAACCTGAAATTTAGCGAAGAGCGTGGTGGATCCGCGTCGGGAACCTTGCAATAAGATCCGGCGCAGAACCGTCATTACCTCGAGGTTGGGAAGCGGGCATGCCCCCACTCGTTCCGGAAACTGCATAGTGCGGTAAAGCCAATTAGCATTTGTTAGGTTCGCGGCGGTAATGATGGGTGACTGGCCGGCGGCGTCCGATGCCGATCGCATTTCGCGAGATGATCAACGTGGGTGGCAACTGCCGCCGCTTGAATTCATTGGCCGGCGCCTCGACGCGGTTGAGAATGTCATAAACCATGTTCGCATCGTGCCCGGCGGCGATGATCTCTTCCGGCGTAGCCTTCTGCTCGAAATACATTTTGAGAATTGGATCCAGCCTGTCGTAAGGCGGCAGCGACTGATCGTCAAATTGATCGGGCGCCAGTTCTGCCGACGGACGCTTTTCAATAATTGACTCCGGAATGATTTCCTGCTCGCGATTCATGTGACGCGCCAGCGAATACACTTCGGTCTTCAACACATCGCCAATCACCGCCAGCCCGCCATTCGTGTCGCCATAAAGCGTGCAGTAACCCAACGCCAGCTCCGACTTGTTTCCGGTCGAAAGCAGCAGTCGTTGTTCGGCATTCGAGATCGTCATCAGAATATTTCCGCGCAAACGCGATTGCAGGTTCTCGGTTGCTAGCGAACGGCCGCCTGCGGTCGGCGCCGGTAAATGCAGTTCGTTAATCAACACATTGAAAGCG
Source organism: Pyrinomonadaceae bacterium (assembly GCA_030841085.1). GTDB lineage: Bacteria > Acidobacteriota > Blastocatellia > Pyrinomonadales > Pyrinomonadaceae > PSRF01. The sequence goes on along the minus strand of JAVEDP010000008.1, from coordinate 4,146 downwards.
TCCGTGATTGGCCGTTCGATCACGTTCACTCCCAGGCGGCGGCAGAGTTCGACTGAGTCATCGATGCTCGAACGCGACGAATAAGGCGAAGGCATCATCACCGCCAGCACGTTGTTTGCGCCGAGCGCTTCCGCGGCCAGCGCCAACACCAGCGCAGAATCAATGCCGCCGGAAAGTCCGAGCACGGCTTTTTCAAACCGGTTTTTGCGCGCGTAATCGTGAATGCCGAGGACCAGCGCGCTCCGCACCGTTTCGATGTCGTCGCCCGGCAAGCAACGCTCGTCGGCAACGCCACATTCAAGATCTACCGTGCCGAAGAATTCCTCAAAAGGCGGCGCCTGCAGAATAATTTTTCCTTCGCAGTCAGCCACGATACTCGCGCCGTCAAAGATGACACCATCGTTGCCGCCGACGAGATTGACGAAGACGATAGGAAGCCGCGCCGCTTTCGCGCGATGTGAAACCATCTGGCAACGCTGGCCCATCTTCCCTTTGTTGAAAGGCGAAGCATTGATTGAGACGAGCAATTGCGCGCCCATCTCGATCAACTCGTCTGCCGGATCGTTGACGTAGAGTCGCTCTCTCCAAAATGTTTTGTCGTTCCAGAAGTCTTCACAAACGGCGACGCCGAGTTTGCAATCAGCAAGCGGAAACAGATGACGTTCCCGGCTTGGTTCGAAATAGCGCGGGTCGTCAAACACGTCGTATTCCGGCAGCAACGTCTTGTCTGCAAACCCAAGCAGCTTCTGATCGCGAATGATGGCAGCGGAATTAAATAGACGGCGACCGGTGCCCGTGTCGTTGGGCCTGACCGTGCCGACGATGGCGGTTAGTCCCGCGGTCGCGGCGATGATTCGGTCGAGCGTGCTTAAGGAACAACGAGCGACGTCGCGATCCAGAAACCAGTCGAGCGAGGTGTAGCCCTGGATACTTGTTTCCGGCAGAACGACGACGTCGGATTTGTCTTTGCGGGCGAACTCAATCGCGCGAATGATGCTGGCGGTATTGGCTTCATAGTCGCCGTTGATGGTGTTGATTTGACCGATGGTGACGCGCATGGATTTGAACTTTGTTCTTTGATCTTAGACCTTTGCTGGTAGCGCAGGCAAATAACAAGCGGCCGCATCGTAAAGCAAACTGTTAGTTTGCGGTGGTTCGGTTCCGCTCAAGGTGAGAGTCGGGGGGCCGCAAACCAATAGTTTGCTTTGTCCGCGCTTTCGCCCAGGCCAAACTCTTCCCAACCATCGCAAACTAACAGTTTGCTTTACATCGTGCCCGATTGTTTTTCTGTGAACCGAGCTTGGGTTATATTATTTGCGCAGCGCGGAGGGGTCGCATAATGGTAGTGCAGCGGTCTTGAAAACCGCCGTCCGAAAGGATATGCAGGTTCGAGTCCTGTCCCCTCCGCCATTTTCGTTTCCCAAACATCAAGGCGATGCAGTTGCCCCTTACCCACCCTCGCCGGATGGAACAGATCAGCACGCGGTAGTGACATTAACGTTACCCCTTGCGCTTGTGACTTTACTGGGCGTTATTTGTAAGCGGGATTCGAACCCATTGACGCCGCCCCTGACGTCACCATGAAGCGCTTATTCAGCGCTTTTCCAACTTCCCCAGTTGGCGGGTTTGTGCTCGCTTCTGATCCTCTCCGGCTACCGTCTGCATCGCCTTTATGAGATCCGGGATTTCACAATGATGAAATCTCAGACTAGTTCAGTCTGCCAGTTGAGTTCCTGGATGCGGGCATCAAGCTCGCGATAGTTCTTGGCGAGCTCATCAGCGCGCTTCTGGGTCTCGACCACATTGATCGTCCGGACATATTTCACTTCCGAACGCGTGTAGCGGTCCTGTGTAATAGCCGCGGTCTGCGCCAGTTCGGCATAGGCCGCCCGGCGCAACGCGAGCACATCGCGATCCGCCAACGCGTCCGAGATCGTGCCTCCGGCATACGCAGTGCTCGAATTTGTCTTATTGATGCGCTTGATCAGATCAGCGAGCTGATCAGCGACCGCTTCGAGTTGAGCGGAGATTTCCTTCGGATCTTCCGCGGCTTGATCACCTTCCTGTACCTTCGCGTTAACGAGCAGCCTCGCCTTTAGCTGCGCGAATCTTTTCTGGCAATCAGCGCGTAGGATTAGTGCTTCTGCTAGCTTCATTGTTTGTTACCTCCATCTTATTCCTGTTACAAGCGAAACCTCATATCGGCGAACGGCTGCGCGAGAACCTGGACGTCGTCTTCATACAGCACGTAACCGGTCTTGTAACACTTAACCGTTCGAATGAAAACGTCCTGGTTCTCCAGAATCGTTACCAGTTCTCGTGCTCGCGCCAAATGTTCGTGGGCCGTGCACTTGAACCAGCAAATTGATCGAGGTGGTTCAGCATTGACGACGCGTTCTTTTCATCGAACAACAATCGAATCGCCTTTTTTGCGAAGAATAGTGATTTGCCTTTAGCCGCATTCATGCGGCTTTCACGAAGGGTTATTAGGCCAGCCGTTTTTACGGCTGGCTAAGAGCTTTGCGATTCTGGGGAGCGGGCTTCAGCGTGCTTCTTCCTTCGAGGCTTAAGCCGCCGAGTTATTTATCAAAGCCGAATCGGCGCAAGGCCGTTGAAACGGCCTTCAGGTGACGGGCGCAATCCGAACCAGCCGTAAAACGGCTGGCCTAGTAACCCTGCGGGAAAGCCCGATGAATCGAGCTCAAAACATCTTGCTTGATTGTGAAAAGATTGGCTGCGGGAGAAGGAATCGAACCTTCATCTTCGGGTCCAAAGCCCGACGTGTTGCCGTTTACACCATCTCGCAATCGAGGTTTCAGGTTTCAAGTCTCAGGTTTCAAGTCGGCCCCCCCGGTGGAACTTGAAACCTGAAACATGGAACTTGAGACTGATTATTGGTCGGGGCACTGGGATTCGAACCCAGAACCTTGCGCTAATCTGGCGCTAAGACCGCTTATAAGGCGGCTGCTCTACCAGTTGAGCTATGCCCCGTTTTTGTTCGACAAACTTCAGTTTATCGCCGAGTTTCGCAAGAGGACTTTTATCGAAAGCGCGCCGACAAACTGAAGTTTGTCAGACATTGGTCGCGGTGGAAGGAATTGAACCGACGTCGCTCGATTATCAATCGAGTGCTCTGCCATTGAGCTACACCGCGATTTGAAGTGCGGCGGCAGAGCGCAACGGCCAAGGCTCCGGATTGCAAATCCGGTATCGTGAGTTCAAGTCTCACCGCGCGCTCCAAATCAAACCAACCGCAGATGAACGCCGATAGACGCAGATAAGAACACAACCGTACTAAGGAGTCTGTAAGTTTTTTCTTGTCTGTGTAAATCCGCGTTCATCCGCGGCTAATAACCCAAATGAAAGGAGGTGCCGAGGTGGCACTAAACGGCAGAGTACTGCTACTCAACCAAACCTATGAACCTCTCGGCGCCGTCAGTGCTAAATCGCCTCGGATTAGTCGCTTTGAATTGATTGGAGGTCAAACAATCCGGACGGCTAATCCAAAGCGCCGTCGCGCTGCGCTCTGCCGGCGCACTCCAAATTGGTTGACCCGACGGGGCTCAAACCCGCACCTCACGGCTTAAAAGGCCGCTGCTCTGTCCCTCGAGCTCCGGATCAAAATGGGGAGTGCGGTGACTTGTCACCGCTTTTTCTTCAGCGGCGGCTTGACGCCGCGTCTCATCTCAATTCGACTCTGGAAGCTGCGACAAGTCGCAGCCTATCAAAGCGCTGACAAGTCAGCGCACTCCAAAATTTTGGCTGTGGCGGAAGGGTTCGAACCTTCGCATGGCCGCATTAACAGTGCGGTGCCTTACCATCTTGGCTACGCCACAATACGATGGGGATGGTGGATGGGTGCTAAAGCAACACCATTTTCCATCGGTCATCTTCCATTTTTCATTTGCCATTTAAGAGATCGCCCTGGGGCGCGTCTTAAGTAGTTCCAATGAAAAATGAAATATGGAAAATGATGAATGGAAAATCGTTTCCTCGTTATTCCAATCACTCACCATCTGTTCATGGAGGCGATGAAGGGAGTCGAACCCTTATCATTCGGTTTACAAGACCGACGCTCTGTTATCCAGTTGAGCTACATCGCCACTTGGCACAGACTTCAGTCTGTGATTGTTCGGATGAACCGCG
>JAVEDP010000039.1 GCA_030841085.1 Pyrinomonadaceae bacterium | reverse complement strand
TAGTAGTGTTTTCAAACAATGATTCAAGGTACTTGAGATATCTGGTTGGGAAGGGTGGCTTGCCCTGCTTTCGTTGAATGCCATTCCAGCAGAGCGGGGGCAAGCCACCCTTCCCGACCTGATATCTCAAGTACCTTGAATCATTGTTTGAAACCACTACTAGATTCTCTGTCCTGAAAAACTGCGCGGCGGTGTTTACAACACAAGCATATCCATAATTCCGGAGAACCACCCATGAAAATTCGATCTCGCTTTCCGCTCCTTGTGAACACTGCCGCATTGATCGCGCTCTGCTTTCTGGTGACGCACGCGCAACAGCCGGCGGCGTCGTCGTTTCAAGAAACACTGAAAAGCGCAGAGAGCACCACGACACAAAAAGACTGGAAAGCGGCGGCGGGTTATTGGGCCGGCGTCGTTGCTGAGAACCCGGTCAATGCCAGGTTTTGGGAACAGTATGCGCAATCCCTTTACCGAAACAAGGAATACAAACAGGCGATTTCCGCTTATCAAAAAGCACTAGAACTTGGCGCCGGCGTGCCCGGTAATCAGGCCTACAACATTGCCTGCTGTTATGCGTTGCTTGGAGACAAACAGTCGGCGCTGAACTGGCTTGAGAAAGCGTTCGCGCTCGGCTTTCGTCGTCTTGAGAATGCGCAAACGGATTCCGACCTGCAAACGCTTCACGACAATCCGCGCTTCTTGAAACTCGTTGGACTCGATGACGTTAGCCAGATGACGCGCGAGCAAGGTTGGCGTTATGACCTCGCGCTGCTCGAACAGGAAGTCGACCGCAAGGGTTTTGCGTATGGAGTCTTTCGCACGACAACCAAGGCGGAGTTTCACGACGCGGTAACCAATCTAGCCAATCGCATTGGAAAACTTACCGATCCGCAAATGGTTGTCGAGATTATGAGACTGATGCGCTCGATCGGCGACGGCCACACCGGTTTATTGCTACCACCGCAGCAACCTGATTACGCGCAGGCACTGCCGCTGCAATTCTTTCTATTCAAGGAAGGGCTTTACATCACCGGGGGCGATCCAAAGTATAAGGAGTTGTTCGGTTCACAGGTCCTGCAGTTTGGCGCGCGTAGCGTCGATGAGGTTATGAAAGCGCTTGACAGCGTGATAAGCCGCGACAACGAACTGTGGCCCAGCCAACTGGCGCCCTATCACATGCGCAGTTTGCCTCTGCTCAGTGCGCTGGGTTTGGTTTCAGACATTAAGAAGATAGATCTGCGCCTGCGCGATGTTAAGGGAACCGATCGAGTCGTTAACGTCGAAACCGATGCGACGCATGCGAACAGCGTCATCTGGAACCATTTTCCCGACGAATGGATAACGTTCGCGCAGACGTTGCCGTCGCCGCTTCCTCTCTATTTGAAAAACACGAAAACACTCTATTGGTTTGAGTATCTCGAGCCGCAGAAAATAGTTTACTTCCAGTTCAACGGCGTCCTGGATGACACAAAGGAATCGCTGGCGGCATTTACCGAACGACTATTCAAATTTATTAATGAGCACGACGTGGACAAACTGGTGATCGACATGCGTTGGAACAACGGCGGAAACACGTTGCTCGCCCCGCCGCTGCTCTATAGCTTGATCAAGACAGACAAGGTGAATCAAAAAGGTAAGCTCTTCGTCATCATTGGCCGCCGGACATTTTCAGCCGCGCAGAACACAACCACATTTCTTGAGCGCCACACGAAAGCGATCTTCGTTGGTGAACCAACCGGGTCACGGCCCAACTTTGTTGGCGAAGAAACGCCGTTCACGCTTCCTTACAGCAAGGTCTTGGTTAACGTTTCGGATTTGTACTGGCAAAGTTCGTGGCCGTTTGACTATCGCACCTGGGTCGCGCCGCAGATTTACACGCCGCCAACTTTCGCCGCCTATCGCGCCAATCGCGACCCGGCGATGGAAGCGATTGTGGCGTACAAGCAGTGAAGTAAACAGGAAACGGGAAACAGTGAACGGAAGTAAACTGAGCCTAAAGCATTTTTTGTCTTAGGCGACGAGTAAGGCCGTTCATCATCTTTCCGATGCTGTCGAGACTAGTTTGATATTCCACCAACTGAGAATTGCTTAAATATCCAAGTCGGTAAGAGATCAGAAGTTCTGTCTCAACTTCACTGGCCGAGCCTTGGGCATTGGACAAGAAATGAGAAAACTCCTTTGGGGATTTCCTCGCTGCACCTTCCGCGATATTGGCAGCCACCGAAACCGATGCTCGCCGGATTTGCGAAGTTAGGCCAAATCGTTCTTCTTTTGGGAAGTGCTCGGTTGTCTTATAGATCTCGACTACGAAATCGACGGCCTTCTTCCAAACATTAAGATTTTCGTGGGGTCGCATGATCAGTCCTCTTCTTCGAGACTAAGGTTAAGAGGGTGATATTGAGCGGCGGTGCTGGGTTTACAGTTCTCTGTTTACAGTTTACAGTTTACTACTAAAGCTACTCCGCAAAAAAGACTATATCGAGGTTACGCATGAAACTCCGATCACTGCTATGCGCACTAATCCTGGCGCTTTTTGCTTTTCAAACAATTCCCGTTTCCGCAGTAGACGAGGGGATGTGGACGTTTAATAACGTCCCCAAAGTCGATATCAAACAAAAATATGGTTTCGATGTTACTGACGAATGGCTGCGGAAAGTTCAACTCGCTTCCGTCCGCTTTCCTAATGGCTCGGGTTCGTTCGTCTCACCAACCGGTTTGGTACTGACCAACTATCACATAGTAGAAAAAGCGATTGGCGACGCCAGCACTGCGGAAAAGGATTACGCGAAGGAAGGTTTCGTGGCGCACAAGCAGGCGGACGAGTTAAAGGCGCCGGATCTTTTCATCGACGTGTTGATGAGCATCGAAGACGTCACCGAGCGCGTTAACGCCGCAGTCAAAACGGGCATGTCAGCTCCCGATGCAAACGCCGCGAGAGGCGCCACGATTCGCGCTATCGAGACTGAATCGAATCAAGCAACCGGTTTCCGTAGCGACGTAGTCACGCTCTACCAGGGTGGCCAGTACAACCTTTATCGCTACAAGCGCTACGACGATATTCGCGTCGTATTTGTGCCGGAGTTCCAAGCCGCATTCTTTGGCGGCGATCCTGACAACTTCAATTTCCCGCGCTTCAACATTGACATGGCGTTGGTGCGAGTTTATGAAAACGGCGCGCCGCTGAAGGTTGAGAATTATTTCAAGTGGTCCAAGACCGGCGCGCGCGACGGCGAGCTCGTTTTTGTTACCGGTCATCCTGGATCGACGTCACGACTCGACACAGTCGCCCATCTCGAATCCTTGCGCGACACTTCAATCCCCTTGGTGTTGCGCATGCTTCAGTCTCGCCAAGTGGCGCTCAAGGCGTACATGGCCCAGGGCGAAGAACAAAATCGCCGCGCGGAAAACGAGTTGAATAGCGTTGAAAATTCAATCAAGGTTTACAAGGGACAAATCCAGGGCTTGAGCGATCCGGCCGTGATGGCCAAGAAACGCAAAGCGGAGCAGGCGTTGAGAAACTCGATCGCTCCCGATGCGAAGAAGCAACAGGAATACGGCAGCGCCTGGGAGGCAATCGGGAAGGGACGCAAGGATCTCGCGAGTTACGAAAGGGATCGCCGCTTCTTGGATGCGAGCGCAGGTTTCTACACACCGCTTTATAGTTATGCGCGCACGCTGCTGCGGCTGGCGGAAGAAAGCGAAAAACCGAACGCGAAACGCCTGCCTGAATACACTGACGCGCGACGGCCGGCGCTCGAAGGCGCGTTGTATTCCACGAATCCCATCTATGACGATCTCGAAAAGATCAAGCTCGCCAGCTCGCTCGCGTTCCTGCAAAAAGAGTATGGGCCAAACAGCGACATGGCGAAGAAGGTTCTCAAAGGCAAGACTCCCGAAGCGCGCGCCGCCGAGTTAATCGATGGCACCAAACTTAAAGACGTCGCGTATCGGCGCCAGCTTGCAACCGGCGGCAAGAAGGCGATCGAAGACGCCCACGATCCAATGATCGAGTTGGCCCAGAGCGTAGACAAAGAAGCACGCGCGGTGCGCAAGCGTTATGAAGAAGAAGTCGTCGCCGTCGAGCGCGCCAACTATGCGAAGATCGCGCGCGCACTGTTTGAGCAGCAGGGAACCAAGCTTTATCCCGACGCGACCTTCACGTTGCGTTTGTCGTATGGAGCCGTGAAAGGCTATCGCGAAAACGGGAAGTTCGTGCCGCCATTCACGACGCTGGGTGGGCTATATGCGCGTTCAAATCAATTTCATCACGCGTTTCCGTACAACCTGCCGCCGCGTTGGACCGCAAAGCGTAAGTTTGTGAACCTGCGCACGCCGTTCAATTTCGTTTCTACAAACGACATTACAGGCGGCAACAGCGGCTCGCCGACAATTAATAAGAACCGCGAGCTGGTGGGATTGATCTTTGACGGCAACATTCAATCGATTGTTGGCGACTTTGAATACGACGAATCAATCAACCGCTCGATTTCGGTGGATGCGCGCGCGATGCTGGAGGTACTGCGGAAGATCTTCGGCGCCAACGAGGTCGCCGCGGAACTGATGAAGGGTTAGGGTGTTGGGTGTGGGGTGAAGGCTTTGGTTTAGAAAATTATGGACCGCGCCGTTCGGCTATGCCGCCGGATGTGCGGCGGTGGCTTGGCCCCGCCGTATGGAACCTCTTTGGGTTGGGCTATGCCCCTGATTCGGGGCTTAGCCTTTTAAATTTCTCGGGTTTTTTTTCAAAGCGTTAATAGGGGCCAGCCGTTTCGAAACTGGCTACACCCCACACCCTAACCCCCCAATTCTGTCTTTTCTGTGTAATCTGCGGAATCTGTGGATTCCTTCTTTGGCTGAATGTTAAGCTAGTCCCATCGTAACAGTCCCCGATTTATCTCACTCCTAATTAATAAGTCCTGAGTACTGAGTTCCGAGTACTGCGGTTCAAAGCAGCCGTCAATTCCCAACTGCATGTGGAGACAATTACTGCGAATCCCTGTTTTCAAAACTCAGCACTCAGTACTCAGCACTCAGTACTAACCCCATGAGGTGAAACCCATGACTCCAGCTCTAGCCCTGGCGACCAGGCCGGCATCAATCCTGGTCATCGAAGACTACTGCGACACGCGCGAACTGCTCGCCGGCATGCTGCGTTACAAAGGCTTCCACGTCATCGAAGCGGAGGACGGCCTCGAAGGCTTGTTGAAAGCCAGCGCCAACTGCCCTGATCTGATTATTTTGGATTTAGCTTTACCCGAGATGGACGGCGTCGAAGCCGCGCGCCGCATTCACGCGCAACCGAAACTCTCGCACACACCCATCTTCGTAATCAGCGCGTTCGTGACGAAGGAAGTTGAGCAAGATGTGCGCGCCGCCGGCTGCGTCGAAATCTTTCCCAAGCCGTTCGACGTCGACGAGCTACTCGCCAAGATCAATTCAACACTCGTCGTCGTATAAGTACTGAGTACTGAGTACTGAGTACTGAGTACTGAGTGCTGCGGCTGCATGGGAAAGATCAACTGAATACTGGGACCGCGGGCGTCTCGCCCGCAATGAGCGCGAAGCGCGAACGTAGGACAGACTTTCCAGTCTGTCTTTTGCTGTCCTTCTTTCTTAGTTGACGTGAAACTGATGAGCGAAAAGGCGTGCCTTTGATGTTAGTCCGGTTCTACTTGGTTAATCTGCGTAATCTGCGGATTGATTCTGTCTCCTGCGTTTTCAGAAACCAATAATTCCATTATCCCAAAGCTTCTTGATCAAACTCAGACTATCCGCTTCGCGAAACGGACAGATCGACAGGATGGATTGAATGTCCCACACGCCGTTGATGCGCGAGAGCACGAACCCCTCCTGCGATCCAATCTCTTTATTTGCCAGGTCTTCGAGTTGAACTAAAACCTTGGGTACGCCGCTCGGGGAAATCTCCGCATAGACGCGGTCAATAAACTTCTTTTCCGCTTCAGCCAGCAGCGTGTGCGCCGCCGTGTTTTTCGGATCTCGGCCCAGCACCGTATGAATAATTGAAAGCGATTTTTCCGCTTCATCATTGTTCAGTTCACTGCGCGCTAGCAACAGCAGGTCCGCGGCGGCGTCAGGCAGATCCGGCATCTGGCTTGCCGGGTCCGGCGTCTCAGGCAACTCGCCGACGACATGGACCACGCCATCCTTCACCAGTTCGAACAGTTGCGCATAAACCTCAAACGCGGACGAATGCATGTTGTAGCAAATCTCCGCAACCGACATGCGCTTCTCGAGAAAATAGAGCAGTTGCCGCGTCGCTTTCCCCGCGGGCAGCGAAGAAGTCCAACCGGCTCCGAGTTCCAGCAGCGTGCGGTCCGAGGGAATCAGCGTGCGAAAGCGCGCCATCTCGTCAGCGCGATGAATTCCTTCCATGACGACGCGGTTGGCTTCGACGCGCACGCGCGTGAAATCCGCGGGCAGCGGACCTTCGCTGACGAACTCGAAGTGACCCTCTTTCCAAAGAAACAGATCGTAGATGATGTCGAGCGTGCGAATTTCAAGCAGCTGCGAAACTTGCGCGTCGGACAAAATTCCATCCGCCACCAATATCTGCCCCAACCTGCGCGGTTTCTGTGGCATAGACTTTAGTCTGTGCTCGCCACCGACTAGAGTCTGTGCCACTAATTTCGGATCTGAAATTTGAGATCTGGAATCTGGAACCTGTGATTTAGAATCTGGAATTTGAAATCTGGAATCTGGAATCTGCTTTTGAGTTTGATTTGAGACTTGAGACGTGGAACTTGAAACTTCCGTGGCTGCGGAGCTTTGGAATTTGGAATCTGGAATTTGTTTTTCGGGGTTGCTTGAAACTTGAGACTTGGAAATTGAAACTTCGTTGCCCTGACTTTGGACCTTGGACATTGGACTCGGGACCGCGGCTTCGCCGCGCTGGATTTCCATCGCCACCTGCAGCTGCGCCTCATCAATCTTCCCATAATGGATCAGCACCTGCCCGAGATACTCCTTCGGATCATTGGTGCTCGAACCTACAATAATTCCATTCTCAAAATAGATCCCCTTGAGCACTTTCTGCTGACTAAACTTCAGCAACCCAGTCTTCCGGCTCACCGCCAGGAACTGCAGCAAATCGGAAACACCCATCGTGTTTAGAGAGCCTTGAAGCGCCATTTTCGGGTCGTCTCGCGTTAACTACTGACTATGTCTTCGCTTATTATTGTTGATAACAGAGTGCTGATGACTGACATGTGAGAGGAAATGGGATTTGTCTGTTGCTGCCTGGACACACTAACCAGATTACAGGGGATTTGCAGCCACATTCAAGCCCTAAATTCAGAGGGCGGTTCAAGATCACTTCTAATCGCCCGAGCACCAACGACCACCGTCTTCTCGTGGTTGACTTTACTTTTCGCCGTGTGACAAATTCTTTTCGTTAGCCGGCGACAATCATGCCTCAACTCACTCAAGCTGAAATCCGAAACAACGCCGTTTCATTTGTTCAGGAATGGAAGGAAGAATCGCGCGAACGCGCGGAGGCCCAGACTTTCTGGAACGAATTTCTCGAAGTCTTTGGAGTACGCCGCCGCAAAGTCGCGATCTTCGAGAAGGCAGTCAAGAAAACAAGTGGCAACTTCGGCGCGATTGATCTGTTTTGGCGCGGAGTGTTGTTAGCAGAACATAAGTCGCGCGGCGAAAATCTGGACAAAGCTACTTCACAGGCTTTTGAATATCTGGAGAACACTCCTGAAGGTGAACTGCCGAAGTTCGTGATCATTTCTGACTTCGCCCGCATTCGCCTATACGATCTCGAATCTGGTGCTGAGTATGGTTTCGCGCTGGAGGAATTGCCGAACCGGATTCAGCTTTTTGGTTTCATCTCTGGTTACACCCGACGAACTTACAAAGATCAAGATCCCGTCAATATAACTGTCGCCCTAAAGATGGGTGAGCTTCACGACGCGCTCAAAGAGAGCGGCTACTCCGGTCACAAGCTTGAGGTTCTCCTTGTTCGCCTCGTTTATTGTTTGTTCGCCGACGACACTGGAATCTTTCCCAAAGACCATTTCAGATTTTTCATCGATGACAGCACGGATGAAAGCGGTTCCGATCTCGGCGCCATGTTGGGAATGCTATTTCAATTGCTCGACACGCCAATACCCGAAAGGCAAAAAGAACTCGACGAAGACTTACAGCAATTTCCTCATGTCAACGGTTCGCTCTTTGAGCAGAGAATCGATCTGCCGGTATTTAATCGGAAGATGCGCAAGCTTTTACTTGAGGCTTGTGCATTCGATTGGAGTGCAGTTTCGCCCGCAATCTTCGGATCGTTATTTCAATCGGTAATGGATGACGCGAGGCGGCGCAACTTGGGGGCGCACTATACGAGCGAGCAAAACATCCTCAAGGTAGTGCGCGGCCTGTTTCTTGATGAGCTTGAAGCGGAGTTCGAATCGATTAGACACGACTCCCGCAAGTTGCAGCAATTCCAACAGAAGCTAATTGGTCTGAAGTTTTTCGATCCGGCATGTGGTTGCGGAAACTTTCTCGTCATCACTTACCGCGAAATGAGAAGGCTTGAGTTGGAAGTGCTGAAGCAACTTCGCAGCCTTACGAAGACCACTCAAGGCCAGCTTTACGTCAGCCAGATCGACGTTGATTCTTTTTACGGTATCGAGTTCGAAGAATTTCCCGCGCAAATTGCGACGATTGCTTTATGGATTACCGACCACATCGCGAACAAGGAACTCTCAATCGAGTTTGGAGTTGAACGCTTTCGTTTGCCACTGAAAAAGACGCCGCACGTGCTGAACACTAATGCATTGCGTATCGACTGGGCCACTGTTGTTAGCACGGAAGGGAATGAGACTGAGACAACGCTCTACATCCTTGGCAATCCGCCGTTTGTAGGGAAAGACAAACGCAGTGCTGAGCAAACAGCCGACATGGGAGTAGCGAGTGCTGATGTCGCAAACTATAAGACTCTTGATTATGTCGCCGCCTGGTACATCAAAGCCGCTCAATTTATCCAGGGCACGAAGGTCAAAGTGGCGTTTGTTTCTACCAGCTCAATAACGCAGGGAGAACAAGTCGGCATTCTTTGGAGTTATTTGCTTGAACGCGGAATAAAGATTCACTTCGCGCATCGGACCTTCAAGTGGAACAACGAAGCGCGCGGCCAAGCTGCCGTGCATTGCGTCATCATTGGCTTCGCCTTATTCGATATTTCGCGCAAACATCTTTTCGACTATCAAACGCCAGTTAGCGATCCTCATGAAATTGAAGCAAAGAATATCAATCCTTATTTGATCGACGCGGCGAATCTCGTAATACCCACCCGGCACGCTCCACTCAGTAATGTGCCGGAAATGATCTACGGGAACAAGCCTGTCGACAATGGACACTTATTCCTAAATGGCGAAGAGGAGCACGCAGACTTTCTTGCGAGAGAACCCAAAGCAGAAAGATTTGTGCGGAAGATCTTAGGCTCCGAGGAGTTCATCAATGGGATCCCGCGCTGGTGTCTATGGCTAAAGGATGTAAGTCCAGCCGAATGGCGGGGGTTACCAGAGGTGGCGAAAAGGGTTCAAGCGGTACGCGAGTTTCGCTTGAAGAGTAAGAAGGCCGCAACGGTGAGGCTCGCAGATGTCCCGTACTTGTTTGCTGAGATTAGGCAGCCTAACAGTGATTTTTTACTAGTGCCACGGGTATCTTCCGAAAGCCGTCGTTATGTGCCCATCGGATTTCTACCTAGGGAAGTCGTAGTCAACGACCTCGTTTCAATAGTTCCAAATGCGACGCCGTACCACTTTGGCGTATTAACCTCAGCGATGCACATGGCCTGGATGCGACAGGTCTGTGGCCGCTTGAAGAGTGATTATCGTTACTCAAACAACCTCGTCTATAACAACTTTCCGTTTCCTCCGGAGCCCGACGAGAAAAAGCGAGCGCGTGTCGAACAAACTGCGCAAGCGATTCTTGAGGCGCGCGAACAATTCACCGGCGCAACGCTCGCCGACCTCTACGATCCGAACGCAATGCCCAAGCCTCTGCTGGATGCGCACCGCGCCAACGACGAAGCCGTTGACTCTGTTTACGGCACGCGTCGCTTCAAAACCGATCTCGAACGCCTCGAATTCCTTTTCGATCTCTATCGCCAATACACCGACCCATTGACGCGGATCGCCGAAAAAGAAAGCCGACGCCCCAAACGCCGCCGCCGGAAACAAATTGATGTCGATGTTCGTTTGGAAGTGAAGGCTAATCCGACAAGGAAAATCGTGCCAGATGAGGAGATCGATGACGGAGGGATCCTGTCCTTTTAGATACGATGTTGGAGATTGACGTTCCGTCTTTAGATTTCGTGGATAATTTAAGATTCAATCGCCCACCGATCAGAATAGCTGTGCGCCATTTCCCTTATCTCAGACGGTACTACTTTCAATTAATGGACGTCACTCTAGCTTTAAGGTGTTTAATGAGTTGTTTAAGCAGGTGGAGTTGAAGAAAATATGGAAAAGAGATTCGTAGCCACCACGTGTTAGCTTCGGCTCCGTCCAACGGGACCACTGTTAAATCAACACCGTCTTTTGTAATCTGATTCCAAAATTCCTGCCTCGTTTCCTCCTTCCACCTGTTCCCACTCCGCGGTCGAACGGCAATAAAATTGCTTTGATTCATTTCGTGCGAAGCAGATTCAATGACTTCAAATTGTTCACCAATATTTTTCATAAAATAGGACTTCAAGTGATTGGACTTTTCATGAAACTTCTTCAAGTGAAACATTTTGTTTCCGATCAAAAATTTCAAGCTTGACCTAATTCCGAATATTACACCCGGGTCAATTGTTGCCGAGGGGAGCTCGGCGCCAAAGAGATCGTACGGATACACCTTGTATCGGCTTGGATTTTGTTCAGCAATGAGCACTCCACACGTGTTGGGGGAAAGTAACCATTTATGAGCGCTAAAGTAATAAAAATCTTCACGATGAAGGTTATCAGCGAGCCTATTGAATGGCTTTAGGAGGTTGCCAGCCGCTTGGGAGCCGTCAACCATGAAGACAAGATTGGAATAGTCTACGCGTAGGGTCTTAATAATCTCGTCTACATTTATTACCATCCCAGTGAGGTAGTGCACTTCGCTCAATAGTATTGCAACCTTGCGATTGGCCTCTACCGGAATCGCCGACCGTATTTGGCCCAGAAGCCATGACTTTTGTTCACTCCATCCCCTCTTCAGGATGGAGTACTCCATTTTGAGCCTGGTGTGCTTGATAGAGGGATTCAAAGCCGCAAACCATTCAACTACTTTATCTTGGCTGGGGTGTTCATATGGAGAAACGATAATAGTATCAAGTTTGTCAATCTGGTTTAGACCCACCTCTAACCCCCGGCTCGTCCCGGGGAGAAACTCAATAGAGAACTGAGGTGCCCTGGCTGCAGTGTCTTGAAATAAGTACCCGCGGAGACCGTCCCGGCACTTCTCAGCGGCGGCTCTAAGATATTCTTTGGCATCATCGGACGTTGGTACTCTTTTTTGGTAGGAATGTCTGTACGATTCCTCCCGGGTGATTATCCAATTTATAGACGGAGCCATAGACGCCGTATTTACGAAAATTAGACTCTCTCTCTGTTTTGGAAAATATTCACTGGCAGTATCCGAGAGCTTAAACCACAAGTTGAACTCTGTCCCCACATCCTTTCGATTAGCTAGAGCTGAAAGAATCGGTTTCGCGACAACGACCAAAATACTGCCAATCGTTACAGCCCAGAGAGATATCCAAGAATATAAAGGTCGATAGTCATAGGACAATATGGCGGGGCTTCCGAAACCGGTCTTGAATCCCGAGAGAACCTGCAGTTCATGAGAAATTGACATCACGAAGACGAAAACAATACTGATGAAAAAATGAAAGATGAGAAGCAAACTCCGGAATCGCAAAGGAATTGTTTTTTCTTTAAAGGATTCTGCGTCACGAAATAAGAAATCTACCAGAGCACTAATTATTGGGGGCAGATAGATGATCAATACGGCGATTGTGAGGTAGTAAGGGTTGATGGCTTCCCAAATCCTCCGAAAGAAGGAGAAGTGGGACATGTCCAAATTCAAGTTGTAGATAGCCCACCCGTCGAAAAGTATGAAGGCCAGAATGAAAACATCGAAGTAAAACAGTTTCCAACCGCTACCAATTTTCATAAGGGCGAAAATACTGTCCGCCTTGCGAACCAATGATTTCAGTTTATCTTTCAGTTTGTCCTTCATCGACATAATTGAACTATGAGCATGAGAAATTTAACTTAAGCCGCGAAAGGACGTGACACGCATTTGGAATCAATTTTTTTTAAGCTGCTTTGCACTTGGTAACTTCGAGAGTAGATCTTCGCCGTTGACTGGAAGGAGATTGTCTGGAGATTTAGGTGAGGCAGCCTCCAGTGGAAGCAACCAGATTCGAGTTTGGGATTTCGGGCCAACACCAACCGCAAAGTCTACTCGTTTAGCTCCGATCTTCTGATGGCCGAGAAGGTATTTGAGTGATTCGGTAGCATGCCGAGTGGCGTCGTCTCTCTGCCGATCGTCCGACACCATGATGATAGCCTTGGCGCTTGGGTCGCTTTCGAGCCTATTCGCCAGGATGTCGAGCAATTCAGTACCGGACGCGGCCTTGTTGTCATATTGACCGATGAACTCCGCCACGGCCTTGTCGGTAAAGACACTGTTTAGATAGGCCCCATCGTACCGTGTATCTATCGAGTCTGAGCCCACCTCATAAACAAAATATCGAGCATCAACATTTTCCCCTTTAACAAATTTATAGTTATATGAAAGTTCGTTTCCTTCTAGACTCTCTGACCTAAGCGATTCGTTTAGCAACTGTCTTGATATATTTCCTTTTAGGTTTTTGAAAGCGAACGAGAACAGAGATAACGCATCGTAACCGAAAATTTCATATGACTCTTCGAGCTTCATTTTTTCTTGACCACGAGGAGGTGTTTCAGGATTGAAATCGGCAAACTGGCGTTTGCTTGCCAATTTGTCGCTTGGAAAAGACAGGTAGGCGTCGAAACCAAAGATCGTAGAAACTTCTTTGATATCTGATATCCGTGCGCCATCTGACAAAATCACTTTTGGTCTTTTAAGGAAGTTCTCTTTGCCAACGTATTCAAACCTGAGTCCGTTCAGAAACTCTCGCGCCATCGAGCCATAGCCACAAAAAATCAGAACGTCGGTATTATTGTAGGAAATACTCTTTAACAGGTATTCGTAGTTCATTGGCCGAAAAGTAATGGGTTGCCGGAATTTTATCTTGCTCCCAATGAGATTGACGACTTCTGACTGTAGGAATTCGGAGTAGTCTTTGGCGGATTCTGATTCGTCCCATACAAGATATATGTTCTCCCCCTTCAAAATGTTCACCGCGTAATCGGCAATAACTTTAGCTTGAACAGCGTCGTTGGAAGGAAGACGGAAACAGTTGCTACAACCCACTAATAGATTGGGATTTGTTGCTATAGGAATGATTGTAGGAATATTTGCTTTTTTGTAGTTTTGTAAAGCGATCTTGGTTGTGCCTGTCGACGCATGTCCGATCACCCCAATGACCTTTGGGGCTTTGATAATCTCTTCGCTAATTAGTTCCGCACACCGACTATCCCCGCCGTCGTCCACGTAAACTATTTCAACGAATTGAGAAATATCTGTGAAGGGAGGCTTATTCGCTGCGTGAGCCACCCCCTCGTACAGATCCCAGCCTTGGGCATAGTTGGATGAGTATGGTCTTGTCTTCGCAAGAGTCTTATCTTTAACACCATCACCAACAACTACGACGAGGAATTTATTCGACTGTGCGGCTCTCAGTTGTTCCTGCAAGTCATCAATTCCACACGTCCGGAACTCTGTGGCGAGCTTCTCATCACCGGAGGCCTTTGAGAGAAATGGAAGAGCTTTCATCATTCCCGCGACGATGACGACAAGGACGAATAAGCAAGTAAATAGTCTTGGTAGTAATAGTTTCATGGTGTTGTCTGGGAATATTGCAACCGAGACCCCTCATTGTTAGGTTCCACTCAGCTGCTTTTACTCAAGTCCACACAGAGTTCTCAGGTGGAATTTTTCCAGCCAGAGCAAGGCTCCCCGACTTTACTCTATGTGTCGAGTTCCCGGGTTTCGAGTTTGGAGATGGAGGAACTCGCGAAATTTTGAGTTTCGAGTCCCAAGTTTCGAGTTAAAGAGGAACTCAGCTTCAGGTTAATTATGAGTGAAGCGCGCGGACTTTATTTCAGATGTAAGGGAATAGTCAAGCAGAATTCCTAATCTCTATTTAGCACCACGATATGTCCGGTGAAATTAATACGTGAAATAGTAGTAAAAGCCCTGGTGACATTGTGCGATCGAACGTGGAGACTCTTCCCAACATGTTGTTGAACGAGAACCTCGTTGCTGACGTGCTAGCAATGGTTCTGTTCGCTGAGATGGCGCTATCTAATTCTTGCTACGAACACCGTTGCGTCATCCTCAAAAGCCAGGCCATGTTGTCTTCTCGACTCTTCCACAATCGCATTTGCTATAAAACTTGTGTCAGCGTCATTCTTCTCATCTAATAGATTTGCAACAAATGTGGCAACATGCGTCGCATTAAAGCGTTGACCCTGTTCGGCGATTCCATCTGTATAACCAACCATCACATCACCAGGAGAGACCAAGATTCGATGATCCATGAAGGGTTCGCTTAGCGGATGTCCAAGCATGGGGGCACGAGACTTTGGAAAAAATTCGTACTGCCAACGAAACCCATCGGTGCTTGTGAAAAGGATCAAGCTCTCATGACCAGCTGACGTAACGCTGAGCCACCTCTTCTTATCGATGGAAGTCAGAATGCAATAAATGGCACTTCCCTTAACACCAAGCGCTTGAGCTGTTCTAGCGAGCTGACTAACAACATGAGCAGTTGAATATGAATTGTAGACGGCCTCGAAGGCTGTCATTAAAGGTAGCATGTGCAGCGATCCGCCCACTCCATGTCCTTGGCCGTCCAGTAGTAGAATGCTGACCGTCTGCGTGTCTATTATTTTTCCTGCGTAGAAGTCTCCTCCGAGTCTGCTATGTAGCGGGTGAGACGCGACATAGGATTCGACAATTGGAGAATCATTTAATTGCCAGCGCTCATGAATAGCCGCAGCGACTTGTTCTGCGACTGAATCTATTTTTGCTTTGTCTTTGAGGTCGACTTCGCGACGTTGAATCGAATCCAAAACGAGACCGGCCTCAGCTGCAAAACCCAGCGCCAAAAACATTAATCCCTGCTTGGGGAACTCTCGACCTTGGCGCTTATATTTTATCCAGGCGACACCAACACACTCGCCTAGCACGTTTATTGGTACTCCCAAAGCGCTTCGCACTCCACTGTCAATAGCGCTTTGATTAATGCCGGTTGGAAAACTCTCCCCTTGAGCAGCCCGCCACTGGTCTTCCTCCCAAACATGTACCTCATGTTTACATTGCTTACCGATGTCACTTATCCATACAGGCTTCCTAAAGATTCGAATAAAGTCAGTCCACCCACCCTTTCTAACTTGAGGCGTAAAGTTGCCGAAACTTGCACCTCCAGTATCAAACGCATCGGTATGTGAATTGAAACGAGAGATGTCACACGAGCTTGCCTGCAGATAGTCCTTCGCCAGAGTTGCAAGATCGTCCAACGATACGCGAGCCCCGCCTTCCACGGCCGTAGCTCGCCAACACAGGTTAAGCAATTTCCGGTTCATCGAGCTCAATTGGTGAAGCTGATACGCCAGAACCGCCTTGTTAGCAGCGAACCAAACGGAAAGGGCGTGGTGAGGTACGAATCTATTCGGGTCTGTACACTCCAGACACAGGGTGCCTACCAGTTCACCTTCTATTTCTAGCGGAACTACCAGTTCACTTTTGGTATCATCATTCAGCCACACGTGTATTCGCTTGAACTCTGAGTTCACAAGATCTTGAATGAGAATTGAACGTCTGGTTAGGGAAACCAAGGAAATCAAACCCTCTCCCGTTCGCACAGATAAGCCCTGAGCTCTTTCAGGATGTTGAATTCGACCAAACGATCCCCGGAGTTCCAGCAATTGGAGCTCTGCATTGTATAGATGAATCACTCCCAATCCAGCTCCTGGAGCTATATTCAAGGCTACTAATGCCGCTTCTATGACTTTGCTAAAGAATGCATTTGGCTCATTAAGGGCAGAAGAACTAATACTTATTACGGTTTGCCCAGGTGAAGCAATTCGTGTGGCTTCGGAACGCCATTCGAGATCGGAGGAACTTAAGGCTGTTCTAATCGAGCGGACTATGTCGACTAAGCCTGCCAATGCTGTTCGCATGGCCTGCTTCTCGTCATCGGCGAACTCCAAAGAATCCGAAAAGTTGACAAAAAGAACTATGCGGCAGTCACCTAATCCCTCAGTCTCGGTCAGGCGGGCGAACGACATCACACCTTCCCGTTCTTGAAAATTGCCAAAGAGTCGTCGATTTGAGAGCGGTATGTCACAAATGAGCGGTGATATGTCCTGTTCCCGCTTAAGGGGAACCGATACAAATAATTCCTTTTCTGGAGTGCCCAACAACCCGCGAGCCCTTTCCGTGTAAACAAACCCAAACATCGGTTCTTGGAATCGCACGCCCGCCATCGCTATGAGGCGAAACTCGCCCGGCCATTGAGGATCTTGAAGATACAGCGTACATGAGGAAGCACCCAGCCTAACTAACGTTTCGTCCAAGTGGTCCTGCAAAGATTGATTGAACACGACCTTCTCCCAACCAACTTAATGAATTCTATTGCTCGAACAAAAAGGTGATAAAAGACTTTTTCAGAATTGTTCGATAATCCGCGAATATAAGAAAAACCACGCCTGAAAAAATGAAGGAACACGGACGGGAATCCGGTGGGTCGATTTGAGTTGGATTGCAAGGAACTCGACCGCCGCACAGTTGCGAGGTTGGGACTTTATTAAAATAGTCTGCGCTTAGTCAAGGAGCCAAGTTGCTTTCGAAAGAACAAAAAAAATTCTCTGGAACCATCTATTACAAATGACACAGAGAATGAGGCAAAGACAATCAAAAGCGTTCAGTCTCGATTTTACTGGAGACCGGAGGCTCCTCGCAGCGAGAAGGAGTGGATTTCCACAGTCAGAGCCGGCGGTCGAGAGAAAGGGTGAGGATGGCTCAACCCCAGTGACAAGTGACAAGTGATGGGTGACAAGTAAAAGGAAAGAACAGGGAGACTAGGTTTCTAGTCACAGTCTGCGATCCAGGCTGAGCGTCCTTATCGCCCCGTCGAGTTCAACCTGTGAATTGGCCCTTTGGTCAATTAGTAATCGACGTTCTTTCTCGAGTTGCTCTTAAGAACCGTGAATCGTGAATCGTAAATCGTGAATGGTCGCACGACGTTCTACGCGCGCCCGTTATTACACTTCGAGCTTACGGAACGACAGATTGCGGATCAGTAAGTCCAATTCAGCCTGTAGCCGTGCGCGTTCGGCGATGGTGGTGCGGCGCTCCGTTTCGAGTTGTTCCAAACGAGTTTCTTGTTCGTTGGCTTTTGAGACGTAGCGTGCGATGAGTTGTTTGCCTCACTCTCGGTGCTGGAGGACTTCGTTTTAACTCGACCACTCTCTTGATTCTTTTAGGATCTCGTTAATCTCGCTGAGCTCGAAATGTTCCGCATCGAAGTCGCCGCCGATCCAGTCGCGCATTTCTCGATGGCGTTTGTGTTTCGGGTTCGTAATCGCCGCTAGAAAATCTTCATAGCCTAACGGACCGCCGCAATCCTCGGGTGGGCAGGCACGCGCGCCGGCGAGACATACCGGATGGCCGGGATAGCGCTTGTCCGTCTCAACAGTTTGTTCTACGACAATCTTATGTTCCCAGCCGTCACCAAAATCGTAAAAATAGTCAAACTCAGATCTGATCGCCGGAGCGACCAGGCTCAAACGATATTGCAATTCGTTTCGGCTGCCCTCAAGCTCGGCTTCAGGATCTGAGTAGTGGTGGCCTTTGATTACGAATTCGTGGAGGTGACTATTAGTCCAACCCATCGCTTCTTGAACCACTTCATGTAACTGTCCGAGATTGATATCGCCCGGTACAAATAACCGCCGCCAGATGGGCGGGTTAATGCCTTCGAGTTGGATCTTGAGCTGATAAATTGGGATGGTTGGCTTTTTCACAGGCTGATTCTATCGCAAAGAGTTTGATTTGTGATCCAGCGAAAGCTAAGTGCGAAGTCGAGAGGGATGAGTGATGAGTGATGAGTCCCAGTAGTCTGTGATGGAGACGACCGACGATGGAAGGCGAGTCGGTGATCTCAAAGTTCTTCATCGCGGGCGTTTGGAAATAAAGTCGGTGGGAAAGGAATTGGTTTCCCGCGCGAGTAGCATCGCGGCTTTCCCGCATTCCGTGCGGTAAGGCTATGCCGGCTATGCCTTACCGTTACCTGGTTAGTAATTCAAAGGCCGCGCCTTAAGCGTTAATGCCGGAGGCATAGCCTCTTTCAAAAACTGAGCCAACCGGTAAGGCAGAGCCTTACCGCACGGAACGCGGCAGAGCCGCCACGACGAATCCATGTTCTATAAGCAGTTTGCGATAAAAGTGTGGAGTAATGAGTGTGAGTGATGAGCTAATAGATAAAGAAAACGCCCGGTCTTGCTGGGGACAAGACCGGGCATTCGTTTGCGCTCACTCAAGGTGAGCCGTCGTTAATTCACCAATTGCAGATTTAAGATCTGCTTCGCGCTGCGCGCTCATTGCGGCCGAGACGGCCGCGATCCCAGTACCAGTTAATTCACCAACTGCAGATTTAGAATCGTCTGCAAAATTGTGCCGAGGACGCTGCCGGTGCCGTTGGAATAACGGCCATACTGCGAGCGGCTGTAGTAGCCATCCTCATAACCACGGTTGAAGCCCTCGCGGAAGTAGTACTGATACTCATTCATATCCACGTAGTAAGCGTTGTAACCATAGCTGGCATCCTGATAACCAATCGCGTCCTGTGGACCAAAGGCCCATCCGTCCTGACGGTCGGCCTGACCGGCCTGGAAGCCTTCTGAATAACCGCTGTTGACTGCCTGTTGCAGCATCTGCGCGCCATAGCGATTGGTTTCGTAATAGCTGCCGCCACGATTGTAGCGATAGTTGTTTGGACCATAGTCATTGTATTGCCAGTTTTGCAGACGCAGTTGATCCTGTCTCACGCGCTGTAAATAACGTTGCTGATAAGCCAACTGCGCGCGGCGTCGCTGCTGTTCGAGCAAGCGCTGCTGCTGCACCGCCCAACTCTGCTGGCGATACTGTTCCTGGCGATACTGACTTGCGCGCTGCTCTTGATAGGCGCGCCAGTCGCGCTGCTGATTGTTGTTGTTGCGATCCGAATAGGTGCCGGTTGACTGTTGACGCCGCCACGCATCCTGCTGTTGCGATTCCCGCTGACGTCGCTGCCAATCGCCATTTTGTTGGGTTTGCTGTTGTTGACGTCGCTGCCAATCGTTGTTCTGCTGATTCTGCTGTTGTTGCTGACGCTCAACTTCCAAACGTCGTTGCTGTTCGGCGCGCTGTTGATCCTGATTCTGTTGCACGCGCTGTTTGTTTTGCTCCCAACGCGCTCGATTCTGGTCCTGGTTCTGTTCGACGCGCTGTTTATTCTGTTCCCAACGGTCGCTATTCCGTCCCTGGTTCTGCTGAACACGTTGGCGGTTCTGTTGCGAACGTTGTTCCTGCTCGGCGCGCTGATTCTGCTGTTGTGCGGCGCGCTGCGCCTCACGTTGCTGTTGTTCCGCGGCGCGTTGTTGGGCAGCCTGCTGTTGTCCAGCCTGCTGTTGTTGCTGTTGCTGATCGCGCTGTTGGCGTTGCGCGTTGCGACGAGCTTCCTGCTCCGCTCGACGCTGGTCGTTTTGATCCTGATTATTCTGTGCTTCGGTAGACTGTTGATTTTCCTGTTTTCGTTCTTGCCCGCGACCGCGGCCGCGACCCTGCGCGTTGCTGACGCTGTTAGCGCCGACAAGCACCGCGAAGGCGAGCGCTGATGTTGCAAGGCCTTTGTAATTTACTTTCATCGATATACCCCTCTTTTGATAATGGCGTTGACGGGAGATTAAGTTCGCCCGACACTTCGGCAAGTCTCTTTTGGCAAGTACCATTCCATCAGGAAAAGAAGGCCCTATAAGCGAATTCAGGAACAACAGTGCAACGATATGATTCACGAGTGAACGGTATGGGATGAAAAAACCAGCAGGCAGTAGGCAGCACCAGTAGGCAGAAAAAGAAGCCAGACAATTCAGTTATTAGTTGACTCGTACTACTGCCGACTGCCGACTGCCGACTGCCGACTATTTTGGCGGTTTCCTGCCGCCGTCACGAGCGAGTTGTTGGATCGGGATCGAAAGTAAATTGTCGAATTAGGGTGCGGTGACTTTTTCCACCAGCGCGAGCCACTCCTTGTATTTTCGAATGGGTGCGCCCCTAGCGATCTTTAGAGAACATTCAACCCTTTTAACAACTGCACGATAATCGCGAGGGTGTTAATCAAAGTAGCGAGTGCGATGATCGAGGTCCAGCGATTGTAGGCGTTGGTGTTGCGCTCCTGGCTGCGCCAGAACATCTCCTTGCGATAATTTGCCGGCGTCCATGATGCATTTTGAATGCTGTTGCGATAGGCGGCAAGCAGCTCTTCGTCACTAAGATCGATTAATGAAGTCTTCTCATTATTCCGTTTGTTTTTGGCCATGGTTATTCCTCTTAAATGAATAGCATAGTATTCCTCTCAGTTGCGTTCAGCTGTATAGCAAACTGTTAGTTTGCGTTGGATAGTAGGCGCAAGTTGATGCTGACGAGCCTTCCGCAAACTAACAATTTGCTTTACTGCTACTCGCTAAACTGCAACTGATCGGCAGGACGAATATTGGACTCATCGCCTTCCTGCAAGGTACGACTTTCCGCGCGCGAGCCGTCGGCGTACTGCAGCTTGTAAAGCCGCCAGTAAAGCCCGCGAATCGCCAGCAGCTCCTGATGGCTGCCTTGCTCGCGAATCTCGCCGTGATGCAGGACGATGATTTGCTCGGCGCGCTGAATCGTCGAAAGCCGATGGGCCACGACGATTGAAGTACGGCTCCGCATTACACGTTCGATGGCCTGCTGAATCAACTGCTCAGTTTCGGTGTCGATGGAACTTGTGGCTTCGTCCAGAATCAATATTGCCGGGTCAAACGCCAGCGCCCGCGCGAACGAAATCAATTGCTTCTGGCCCACCGAGAGTCCGGCGCCGCGCTCTTTCACTTCCGCCTCGTAACCGTTTTTCAGGCGCATGATGAAAGGTTCAGCACGCACTTCGCCCGCCGCCCAGCGCACGCGCTCGTCCGAAATATCCGCGCGGCCAAGTCGAATGTTGCCGGCGACTGTGCCGCTGAAGAGAAAAATATCCTGCAAAACAACAGCAAAATTCTCGCGCAGCGATTTCAAATCCCATTCGCGCAGATCGACGCCGTCAAGCAAAATTCGGCCGCGCTGCACATCATAGAAACGCATTAGCAGATTCGTAATAGTCGTCTTGCCGGAACCGGTGTGGCCCACCAGCGCGATCGATTGTCCTGGCTCAACTTTGAACGAAACGTCTTTCAACACCCAATCATCGTCTTTATAAGCGAACCAAACATTTTCAAATTCGATGTGGCCCGTGACGCGCCCGGACTTCAAAGGCTTTTCGGGGGACGTGATGGCGATCGGCAAATCAAGCGTGCGAAAGATGCGGTGCGACGCGACAACGGCAGCCTGCAACACGTTGTACTTGTCAGAGATGTCGCGAATCGGCTGAAAGAGAAAGCCCGAGTACTGGATGAACGCGACCAACGCCCCCAACGTCAGCACGGTATGCGACGGCGTGTTGCTCATCACGCGATAGCCGCCGTACCAAATGATTAACGCGATGCCAACGGCGCCGATGAAGTCGACAAGGGGAAAAAAGACTGCGTAGTAAAAAATCGTATCGATGTTGGCGCTGCGATAGTCGGCGTTAATCTCCTGAAACTTACGCAGCGATTTTGTCTCCGCATTAAAAATCTGCACCGTCTGCGCGCCCGCAAAGTGCTCCTGAAGAAAAGCGTTGATGCGAGCGATACGAGTGCGCACCATGTCATAGCCTTTACGCGCGCCTTTGCGAAACCACGTAGTTGCCGCCCACAGCATCGGCACCGTCAACAAAGTCACCAGCGTTAAGCGCACGTCCATCCAGAGCATCACGCTAATGATGGCAACGATCATTACGAGATCGCCGAGCAGATCAGTGATGCCGGCGGTAAACAGTTCATTGAGCGAATCAACGTCGCTGGTAAGCCGCGTCATGATGCGACCGACGGGATTGCGATCGTAGTAGGCGACTTCCTGATGCTGCAGCTTGTCGTAAAGCTCGCGGCGCATATCAAACATCACGTATTGGCCCACCGTGTTTAGCATGACAGACTGGAAATACGAGAACACCAACCGCAAAAATTGCACGCCAATGTAAAGGCCCACCAATAATCCCACTCCCGCATATTTACGGGGCAGGATGTGCCAGTCGATTGCGTATTGAGTGAACTTTGGCGGCAGAATTCCCAGCAGGTTCACCATGAAGGTGAGCAACAGCGCCACGCTCAGCGGGCGAATGTAGGGTCGCAGATACCGCAACAGCCGGCGCGCAACTTGAAAGTCGTACGTCTTGCCGATTGCTTCTTCTTCGTGAAATTGTTTGGCCGCGGTCGACATGCGTTCTTAGTTTAACGGTCCCTGATTTCGATAGCCGGCATTCAGCAATTGAGTGCGCCGCGGAAAATGTAACGCGATACCCACGGCAGAAAACAAAAACAGAAAATAGTAATAGCGATAGCCAATTAGAAACCGCTCCATTAGTCCAAGCAGCGCGCTGACTTCGCACATGGCACAAGCGACCACCAGACCCTTCTGCACCAAACTGATGTCCTGCTTTTCCACTGAACGCCGAAGCAGCTTGCTCTTGACGGCAAATGAAACGATGACGAGCAAGAATCCGCACAGCATCAGGGTGACAACCAGAATTGAGTTGCGCTGATTACTTGACTGGTCGTTGATTGGCGGGGCGATCAGCGAGAAGAGGAAATACATCGCCACACTCATCAACAGAGCGAACCACAGGACGACCAACGTTTGATATCTTTTGTCGAGATCAGCTTCCATTCGTTTTGACCCCTTTTTGCATTGCTACGAAGTCGCAGCCAACTCCTCTTCAAGTAGCTGCCGCTCGTGCAGCGCCGCATACTCGCCGCCGCGTGCCAGCAGTTCGTCATGCGTGCCGCGCTCAACGATACGACCTTCATCGAGCACGCAAATTAGATCAGCATCGCGCACGGTTGAAATTCGATGCGAGACGATAATGCTGGTACGGCCGCGCATTACGCCGCGAAGTTTTTCCAGAATTTTTTCTTCAGTGTAGGTATCGACGGAGGACAGCGCATCGTCCAGGATCAGAATCTTCGGCTCGCGCAAGATCGCGCGTGCAATCGCAGTGCGTTGTTTTTGTCCACCGGAAAGTGTCAACCCGCGCTCGCCGACGAGCGTGTCGAAACCATCGGGAAAGCCGGCAACGTCTTCCATCAAGCCGGCAACATCCGCAGCCCATTCGATCTGGCGACGCTCGGCGTGCTCAACTCCGAAGGCAATATTTTCGGCCAGCGTTTCACTGAACAAGAACGTCTCCTGCGGCACATAGCCAATACTCGCGCGCAACTTCGCCAGACGATAGTCGCGCACGGAGACGCCATCAACCAGCACTGTCTCGTCCGGAGCTTCGATGAGGCGCGGTATCAAATTCACGAGCGTCGATTTTCCGCTGCCGGTCCGGCCAACAAACGCTACAGTTTGCCCGGGTGCGATGCGCAGATTGATGTCGCGCAGCATCGGCTCCTCGTTTGGTTTGTAGGTAAAGGTCAGGTTACGAAACTCGATTTCGCCTTCGGCCGGCGTGCTATCAATGGCGTTGGGCGAGTCGGCAATCGCCGGCTTGACGGCAAGGATGGAATTCATTCGCTTCAGGCTGGCGGTGCCACGCTGATAAAGGTTGACCACGTAACCGAGGGCGATTAACGGCCAGATCAACCGGAACAGGTACATATTGAAAACTGTAAATTCGCCGACGCTGATTTCGCCGCGAATCGCTGCGGGTACACCCACCCAAATGATCAGCACGGAACCCATGCCAATAAAAAATGTCATCAGCGGCCGCATCAACGCGTCGATTTTGACCAGGCTTAAATTCTTTTCAGCGTATTGCCGATTCAGCTCGCTAAAGGCGGCGATCTCAGCATCCTCTTGCGCATAAGCACGCACCACTCGCACCCCGGTAAAGTTTTCCTGCGCCCGCGCGGTAATCTGCGAAAAGAACTCCTGAATTTTTTCAAAGCGAATGTGAACCTGCTGGCCGAAAAACTTTACTGTCAGCGACACCAGCGGCATGGTAACCAGCAACAGCAGCGTCAGGTGCCAGTTGATCATAAACATCAGCGGCATCACGATAACCACCACGAAGACCGTTTGCAGCGAATACATAATCATTGGTCCGGCCAGTTGCCTGACCGCGGCCAGATCGTTCGTGGCGCGCGCCATCAGATCGCCAATGCGATGTTCCTGGAAAAAAGATTGCGGCTGATCTACCAGATGGGCATAGAAATCCTGGCGCAGGTCGTATTCAACTTTGCGCGACATGCCGATCAGGATGCGCCGTTGCAGAAAGAGAAAGGTGCCGCTGAGTATGCTGAAGCCCAACACCTTGCCTGCCGCCAGCGTTAGCCGCGACCAGGTAATCTGAGCCCACTTGACGTCGACGACTTGGCCCACAATCAGCGGAATGTAGAGATTGAAGAGGACGCTGGCGAGAATGCAGACAATCCCAATTGTCAGGGACAGTTTATAAGGAGAAAAATAGCGGCCGAATTTTCGTAGATCGTCCATGCGCAAAAAAAACGCGAACCAATAAACCTCGGCTATGAAAGCGAAAGGTTATGATGCGCGATTTTGTGGCTGGACGCCAGAAGGGAAGTGGAGTTTAGAACAACCTTCGGTAGGACTGACGTTCTATGAAACCGGCACTGATGCAGTTTCACCCATTATCTTGTTTGTCATTCGGACTTGAGAACTAAACTCAACCAGAACCGAAACTATCAAAGGCGCTGCAATGCGTCGGTCGAGTCAAAGTCTACCGGCGGCTGTTCCGCGGGAGAAAAAGGTTCAGATGTTTCTTCTTCAGGAAGGCTAACGCGATTGCGGCCGGCGCGCTTGGAATTGTAAAGCGCGCGGTCTGCGGCCACCACCAGGGTGTCGCGAGATGAAGCATGTGAAGGAAAGCTGGCAACGCCAAAAGAAGCCGTCGCCCGACCAAAGCCGGGGACTTCCATCATTTCAATGCGCTGGCGCAGGCGTTCGGCGACCAACATCGCGCCCTCAGCATTCGCCTGGGGCAGAATTATTACAAACTCATCGCCGCCAAAGCGGGCCGCTGTGTCGACAGCGCGCAACTCGGCGCGCAAGTTATCCGCCAACATGCAAAGAGCTTCGTCGCCAGCTTCATGCCCAGCTTGATCATTAATGTATTTGAAGTGATCGAGGTCGAGCATGATCAACGAAAGTGGCTGGCGCATGCGCGTTGCGAGGTGCAAGTCGCGCTCGAGCTGTAACTCAAACGATCGACGGTTATAACAGCCTGTCAAGCCATCAGTCAGCGCTTGTTGCTGCATCTGCGCAAACAAGTGGGCCTGATTGACCGCAACCGCAAGCTGGTCGGCGACAGTGTGCAGCAACAGCAACTCATTTTCTGCCCAGATGCGAGACATATCGTCGGAACGCACCAGCAACAGTCCGACAAAACTTCCCTGATAAATAAGAGGCACAACCGCATCTGCCAGTACGGGTCCGTCCTGCGAGCTATCGCCATCGACGACGTAGGCTTGCGGCGATGCGGACAGCCGCTCGCTGATCGAATCAACATCGGTCAGCAGCAGCGCGCGCGCCCCATCATCGCCAAGGTCGCGGCGAAAATAACTCGTTGTCATCTGTCGTCCCACGAGCGCGCCTTCTACTCGAACCGCGCACGAATGTACGTTTAGGGCGCGACCAACTTCATCAGCGGCAGTTTGCAGGACGCTATCGAGCTCCAGCGAATTCCTAATCGCAGTCGCCAGGCGGTTGACGGCAATCTCGCGTTCGGCTTGTTCCTGCAACAGTCGAGCTAATTTGGTGGTGACGCCCAGGGTAAGTTGCAGCGAAGTCGCTTTAGGCATCGAGGTGCGAACAGCTTTTGAAAACGCATTTGAGTAGAAAGAATGTTCGGCTGTCACGCGGGCCATCAAATACTCCAGCGCGGAATACACTACGTCGGGCTCGAAGGTCCAGATGACTAAGTCACGTGAGGTGTCGTCGTTCTCTTCATTCTTGACCGAAGCCAGCACCGCCGAGAAACGCGCGTCGGCAATCACTACAAACCGCTCATAAGTTTTATCGAGATCGGTGCGTTCAAAGACAACCGACTTTGTATTCTCTTTTCCGCGGCTTAGAACCAAACTCGAAAGTGCATCTTGAGGACTAACCCATAAGAAGAGGTTTTTGGCTGCCTGATCCAGTTCCTTGATGCGCGTAATGTCACGCGGTGGACGAACAGCGGCGGCTGGCAAACTTTCGACCACTAATGCGGCCAAATTATTTTCGAGTACGACGTCTTCGAAGTAACGCTGAAGTTGCGCAATGGTAGAACCCGCACAAGAGACGGGAGTCAATTGTCGGGAATGTTGGGCCAGGAGGGAGTGGTACAGGGAGTACATAGGTGAGCAATCACCGAAGGGCTTTGAGCTATGGCAGCTTGCGAGGGCGAACACCGTTTGGGGAGCGGCTCAACGGAAGGCCAAAAAGATTTTACACGGATGAACACCGTGTGTCCAGCGAAATTAACCACAAAATCTAAGGTTTTTCCTGATTCTTCTAAAGCTTGATATACGTGCTAAGTGCGGTCGCGAGGAGAGTTCCGCTCTCGTCGGTCACTTCCGCAGTAGTGGCAATGAGCCTACGGCCCTGGCGCAGCACCCGCGCAGTCGCGCTCATTTGTCCTTCGAAGCCCGGCCTGAGATAGCTAATTGTTAGATCCACGGTTGTGACTCGTTCCTCGGGTTCGAGCAAGGTGAGAATTGCAAATGCCGTGGCCGTATCGATCAGCGAAGCAATTGCGCCCCCATGGACCACGCCATGGTTTTGACTTAGTTCCGGGCGAATGGCGAGAGTAAGAGTGGCCTCGCCCGGAATTACTTTTTCCAGTTGAATGCCGAGCAATCGAGCGTATGGCACCGCTTCGATTGCGCGATCGATTCGGTCCAGCCGCTCGGCCGGCACGCTGGCACCGGTCATGATCGGTAACTCGATTCGCTTGTTGGCTCAACGATCACCGCGGTGCCATAAGCGAGGACTTCGGTGACGCCGGAGGTCACCTCGGTCGCATCATAGCGCGCGCCGATAATTGCATTCGCGCCGATTTCAGTCGCATGCTGAATCATGATCTCAAACGCATCGGCCCGAGTCTGTTCGCACAGCTTGGTCCAGACGGTGATGTTTCCGCCAACGACCATCTGAAATCCAGCGCCGATGGTGGCAAAAATATTTCGCGAGCGAACCACGATGCCGCGCACGATGCCCAGGTTTTGCGTGATGCGAAAGTTTGGCAGCTCAAAAGCAGTGGTCACCATTTGATGCGAAACGGAATAACGCGGTGGACTAATGTTGTATGGAGCCCGTTTATCAAGAGGGTCACTGTTCATGTTTTGTTCCTTTAGTTGAATAGCGAAACTTGAATCCACCTATTTGGTTAGCGGCGATTTGCTTCTCGCCTTTCGCTCGCGCGGAATCCACAAGTAACGCTGCAAATCACAGCGGCCGCGTTCATTGAATTCTACACCTTCCGCAGCCAGCATTCGTTGCTGTTTGTCAAAAGGCAGCGCAATTCTTCCCGTCGAGCAGCCACCTTGTGCGTTGATTACCCGGTGCCAGGGCGTTTTGTCGTCCGAGCCGTGCATTACAAAACCGACCGTTCGCGGCGTGTAGCCCTCGCCAAGAATTTCCGCAAGCTGCCCGTAGGTCATGACTCGGCCGCGCGGAATCGAACGAACGATACGATAGACGCGTTCTCGATAATTCTTGTCCGGCTCGCGTGTACGTTTTGATCTCGGTTCCATTTTCGCTTATGCCAAGGTCCGCAGGACGGCGCGAGCGGGTGCCCCATCGCCGCTGCCGCCGGCAATTCGCAGCGGCAAACAAATCAATTCATAACGCCCGCGGGAAACATTGCTCAGGTCGACGCCCTCCAGAATAACCACGCCTTTTGATAGAAGAATCAGATGTGTTTCAAAGTCTTCGGACTTGTATTGCTCAATCGACAAATAGTCAATGCCAACCAGCCGAATTCCCATTTTAGTCAAACGCCGCGCGGCGTGGGCTTCCAGATAAGTATAATCCGTGCGAAAGCCCGCTTCAGGATGGTTCCAAAAACTGGAGTTGCGCGTCTTGAAAAGCACTCGTTGTGTCGCTTGATTACAGTTGTTACTAACGAAGTCCGCGTCGATCGACATCACGTCCAACGGCACTTCAACAACTGTCACTTCGCCCATCAGACTTTCAAGCGGCAAAGCCTCAACCTTCGAACCGCCGGCGATAAAATGCGCGGGCGCATCGACGTGTGTGCCGGAGTGGGCGCCAAAGTGAAGCAGCGAAACGTTTGCGTGATCGCCGCGCTCCAAGTCCGACCAGGATTTGATCTCGATGGCCGGATCACTGGGATAAGTGGGAGTTGCCGCGGAAAGCGGCACGCTGATGTCGTAGATTGTCATCTGAATTAATCGCGCTCTGGCTAACGTTGCGCCGCATAGTAGTTGCCGTCTTTAGAGAGTGTCAATGAATCTTGAAATTGAGGCACTGGTTCAGTTTCACTCGTCATCGTGCTTGAGGTCCGAAGGACCAGCAGTTAGTAGCTCCGTCCGTGAGGGCGGGGTTGGAATCATGATTGATTGCCGGAGCGCCGAAGGTGCGACAGATTGGTGCCGGCCCTTCGGGCCTCGGCGATCTCAGAA
This sequence comes from Pyrinomonadaceae bacterium, assembly GCA_030841085.1. Classification (GTDB taxonomy): domain Bacteria; phylum Acidobacteriota; class Blastocatellia; order Pyrinomonadales; family Pyrinomonadaceae; genus PSRF01. Next base: position 71,850 of record JAVEDP010000039.1, on the reverse strand, counting down.
GATAGCGTCCCCCGCCCTCCGCGCAGCGCCGGACCGGCTACTAACTCTCGGTCCTTCTGACCTGGAATATCGGCCGAGTTGAAAATCAATCAGTCCGTGAAAACGGCGAGGCTTGCGATGCGAGCGAAGCCTTCGTTAGCATCGTCTAACTTAAACTGAAACATTCCACATCAAATGAACTCTAAAACTAAGCCGCGACTGGCGGCGTCTAACTACCTGAATACAGCGCCGTTGATCTGGAGCTTCAAACACGGTGCGCGTAAAGACGAAGCGGACCTTGTCGAGGCGTTGCCATCTGCATGTGCCGACTTGTTGGCCAGACACGAGGTGGATTTTGCGCTGGTGCCGGCAATTGAATATCAGCGGATCGAGGACGCTACTCTGGTGCCGGGCGTGTGCGTTGGTTCGCGGCAGAAAGTGCGCAGTGTTGTGTTGGTATCGCGGCTAAATAATTTGAAGAAGGTGCGGACAGTTGCGCTCGATGATTCCTCGCGCACGTCGGCGGCGCTGGTAAAAATAATCTTCAAAGAATTCCTGGGGCTTGAGCCCAAGTGGACCACGCGATCTCCGGAGCTTAAACAGATGCTCCGCGACAACGATGCGGCATTAATAATCGGCGATCCGGCGATGACATTTCCGCGCGATGGCTTGCATGTTTGGGACCTGGCGGCGCTTTGGCACGACTTCACCGGCCGCGGTTTCGTATTCGCGATGTGGATGGCGGAGAAAACCAGTGCCGCGCCGGCAATAGACTTCAGGGAAGCAACTGAAGAAGGTTTAGCTCAGCGAAACGAAATCATCGACTCTTACGAACAGAGCCTGGGACTTTCGCGGAGTGAATTGGAAAGCTATCTGACGGAAAACATCACTTTCTTTTTGGATGACGATTTGCGCAAAGGTCTTCAGCTTTATTACGACCTGGCATACAAGCATAAGCTTATTCCCGGGCTCAAGCCTTTGAATTTGTAGAAAGCAAGGATAGTATTCAGTTAAAGAATTAACTCTGCATGACCGACATCAAACCGATTCTGGAACGCGCGCTCGCTGGCATTCGTCTGACTGCGGACGAGTGCACCGCGCTGCTCGAATCGCATGATATTGCGGCTATCGGCGCCGCCGCCGACGAAATTCGCCAACGCCGCCATCCGGACAATGTTGTTACCTACATCATCGATCGCAACATCAACTACACGAACGTCTGCAACGTGGTTTGCACCTTCTGCGCTTTTTATCGCCGGCCCGGCGCGCCCGATACTTACGTACGCACCATTGAACAGATTTGCGAGAAGATCGACGAGACGATCGCGCTGGGCGGTACCGGCGTCCTGATGCAGGGAGGCCTTCATCCGGATTTCGGCATCGAGTGGTACGAGGATCTGCTGCGCACGTTGCACGCGAAGTATCCGACGTTTCAACTGCATTGCTTTTCGCCGCCCGAGATTCACAATATTCATCTCATCTCAGGGCTCGATTACGAAACGATCATGCAGCGTTTGAAAGATGCCGGCCTGTATAGTTTGCCCGGCGGCGGCGGAGAGATACTCGACGATGAAGTGCGCAAACGCGTCTCGACAAAATGTACGACGGACGAATGGCTGGATGTGATGAGGGCAGTGCATCGAGTAGGTTTGCGCTCGACGGCGACCATGATGTTTGGCATCGGCGACGACGTCAGCCATCGCGTCAAGCATCTGCAGCGTGTGCGCGATCTGCAGGACGAGACCGGTGGTTTCACGGCGTTCATTTCCTGGACCTTTCAGCGTGAGAACACCGCACTGGGCCGGCGCATCAAGGACGAACCAACCGGCATTGATTACCTAAAAATGCTCGCGGTCTCGCGCCTGTTCCTCGACAACGTCGAAAATTTTCAGTCGTCGTGGTTGACGCAAGGGTTGAAGCTGGGCCAGGTGGCGCTGCGTTTTGGCGCGAACGACATGGGCTCGATCATGATCGAAGAGAACGTCGTCTCGGCCGCAGGCGCTCACAATCGTGCTGATGAAAAAATGCTGCGCTACCTGATCCGCGAAGCCGGCTTCACCCCGCAACAGCGAGACATTCTGTACAGGCCGGTTAACCGGGAATCATCACAAGTCGATGATTTTTCTCAGTCGCAGCCACTCGATCAACTAACCGTCGCCATCGCGGACTGACTTTGTTTCTCTGGGCAAACCCTTCTTTTGATGAACTCGCAAACGGCCTCAATCGATACGTTGCTCTTCGATTGGGACGGCACCATCGTCGATTCCGCGCAACTTGGTCTCGCTGCTTTCGAACAATCGTTTGCTGCGTTGGGCCATGATTTTGATCGCGAAGTTTACGCGCGGGTTTATTCGCCAAACTGGTATTCAGTTTATGAAGCGCTCGGTCTGCCGAAAGAGTTGTGGCAAAGGGCCGACGATCTTTGGGTGCATCACTATGGCGAACAGATCGCCCAACCTGTCGTCGGCGCGCGGGAAACAATCAACGAGCTGAAGCGCAAAGATTACCGGCTCGGCGTTGTCAGCAGCGGAACAGAGTGTCGCGTTATTCGTGAGATAAAACAGTTGGGGCTTGAGAATGTTTTTGAAATTGTAATCTGCAATGAACAGATGACGAACAAGAAACCGCATCCGGAAGGTTTGGACACGGCGCTGCGCTCGCTCGGCTGCAAGTGCGAACACGCTGCCTACGTTGGCGACAGTCCCGAGGATATTGAAATGGGTAAACGCGCAAACATGTTGACGGTCGGTGTGCGCAGCGACTATCCAACGAGTTGGAAGTTGGAAAGTCAGTTACCAGACATCTTCCTCAACTCCTTCGAAGAACTGTTACAGCATTTTTAGTTTGCAAACGCAGCCGATCCAGCTTACGCTCTTCGCTACAACCCCCAGGAACTGAACGTAACCGTTCCCCTGTTTCAACCAATCCCCCCACGTACAATTTGGTGCTTTAAGTTTTCCCCCACGCGAACTTTGCGGCGCCTCTGCGAAGTTTGCAGTTACGGTTTGTGCTGTAGCTGCGAAGGAACGCGCGGTCGCCGCAAAGAACGCGGTTGGACCAAGCTGCCAAGTGCGAGGCAGTGACGTCACTTTTGAACAATCATACTCGGGAGGGTTTGTGTAATGCTTTGGAGAGGTCAGCGGCAAAGTGACAATGTTGAAGACCGCCGGGGAATGGGCGGCGGTGGCTTGGCTATTGGCGGCGGGCTGGGCGGTATTGTTCTGTTGGTAATCGCGTTGCTCCTCGGTGCCGATCCGCGCCAATTGCTGCAACAATCTCCCGGCGAAGCGCCGTCGGCGGGCACGCAAAATTCTCGGCCACTCAATCCACAGGAAGAAGAACTCAAACAATTCTCAGCGACTGTGCTGGCCAGCACCGAAGACGTTTGGGACGATCTTTTTCGCCAGCAGGGCGGCACCTATCGCAAACCGAAGTTGGTGCTGTTTACCGATGCGGTGCGTTCGAGTTGCGGCGAAGCAGGTGCGGCAGTGGGTCCGTTTTACTGTCCAGGCGACGAAAAGCTTTACCTTGACCTGTCGTTTTTCAACGAACTGCGGACGCGGTTTCGCGCGCCCGGAGATTTTGCCGAGGCGTATGTGATCGCACACGAGGTGGGTCATCACGTGCAAAAGTTAATGGGCACCATGGACCGGGTTGACGCGGCGCGCGGTCGAGTGAGCGAGGCACAGGCGAACCAACTTTCGGTTCGACTTGAGCTGCAGGCAGATTTTCTTGCCGGAGTTTGGGCGCATTATGCGCAACAAAAAGGTCTGCTCGAGCAAGGCGATATCGAGGAAGCGCTTAATGCAGCCAGCGCGGTGGGAGACGATCGGCTGCAAAAGGAAGGTCAGGGTTATGTCGTGCCCGACTCGTTCACGCACGGGACTTCAGAGCAACGAATCCGATGGTTCCGCAAAGGACTGGAAACCGGCGACATTCGTCAGGGCGATACGTTCGGTGCAAAAAGTTTGTAAAGGCGGGAAAGCCGAAGCTGCACTAACTAAGGATTCTCAGGGTAGAGCTAGCCGAAGAATTAGTAGCTGGCCTAGACTTGGTCAGTGGCTGCTAAAGAGAGTTCTTCACCAGTTTCAAGAAATGCCTCACGAACCAACTCGTTGAATTTCTCGGGATGTTCCTGTTCCGGCATCATCCGGCAATAGTCAAAAATTTCCAGACGAGCGTGTTCGTTCAGCTCGAGCAGAGCGATTCGTTTCTCTATCGGCGTAGTCGCATCCTGTTTTCCCCAAACCAAAATTACGGGTTGCGTAAGGCGCGCAAAAGGCGCACGCGTTTCGGTGTTCAGGTAACCCGAAAGAAATGCCGCGATTGCATGTTGCGCGCCCGGCTGATGACTAGTCGCGTAAAAATTTGTGACCAGTCGATCCGTGACGCGATGATGATCGTAGAAAAGATTGTTGCGCGCATAGTCGCGAATGCTGCGTTCACTGGCCATCACGTTGTAGAACGACGTGCCCAGCACCGGCGATTGCAGCAATCCATAAAATGCGGCGCCGGCCATGCCCGGACGGCGATTGAGCGTGTCCGCACCGGTGGGCGCATTCAAGACTAAAGCCTTGATGAGTTCGGGATGTTCGTCGGCGACGCGAATCGCGTAGGCTGCGCCGAGCGAACTGGCGATGACGTTTGCCGGGTAACCCGACACGTCGCGCAGGAAATCAGAAATCAGTTCAACATAGAGATCGGCCGAATACTCGGCTGCGGCCGGTTTGTCGGAAAAGCCGAAACCGAGCAGGTCGAAAGCATAAACACGGAAGTGTTTGGCAAGCTCGTCAAAATTTTTGCGCCACATAAAACTGGAGGCGCCGGCTCCTACGCCGTGAATAAAAACCAAAGGTGGTCCAGCATGCTCGGCACCGGCAGTTTTATAAAAAACGCGCCCGTGTTTCCAATCGTAAAACCGCGCGTAGCCGCCCAGCACGCTCTCGTCAGGTTCGCTGGCATTGCGTCGAATTGAGGCGTTGACCGCCGCCAGGGCGGCGACGCCGGCGCCGCCCGCCAGCAAAGTTTTCCAGACGTTTCCCAGTTTGGACATGAGAGAGTTTCAAGTTTCAGGGTTTCAAGTTTCAAGTTCCGAGTAAACAACGACGTCCAAAATGACGAACTTGAAACTTGAAACTCTGAAACTTGAAACTAGAATTTAGATAAACGCAAAATCAAACTGTTCCTGATGGACCATCGGATCGCTGTTGATATCCACCGGCCCGAGGTATTCCTCAATCTCGTTCAGCACATCGCGCTCCGAGCTGCGCAGCGCTTTCGCGACTTCGGGATGAATGCGCAACGTTGTTTGCTTGTTCGCTTTATCGCCATTCATTGCTTTACCGAGCGTGCGTGCTTCTTCAAGCAGTTCGTAACACACAGTCTGCGGCGATTTGATCAGGCCGGCGCCCTGGCAATACTGGCATGGCGCGCACAATGTTCGCTCCAGCGATTGCTTCACACGCTTGCGCGTCATAATGACCAGACCAAAGTCATTGAACGAAAGCACTTTGGTAGGCGACTTATCGCTCCGCAGCGCGTCCTGCAACGTCTGCATTACCTTCTGCCGATTGCGGCGCTCTTCCATGTCAATCAGATCCAGCACGATGATGCCGCCCAGGTCGCGCAGACGAATTTGCCGCACAATCTCCTCAACCGCCTCGAGGTTGGTTCTCGTGATTGTGTCTTCCAGACGTCCACTGCCACGGCCGACAAACTTGCCCGTGTTCACATCAATGGCGACCAACGCTTCCGTCTGGTTGATGACCAGATAGCCGCCAGACTTTAACCAAACGCGCGGCTTGATTGCTTTATCGATCTCAACCTGCACGCCATACGCTTCAAGAATGGGCCGGTCGCGCGTGTACAACTTTACGCGTTTGACCAGGCGCGGTTGAATGCGATTAATGAACTCAACGATGCCTTCGTATTCCTCTTCCGAATCGACGCGAATCGCGGCGAAATCATCCGACAGTTGATCGCGCAGAATGCGCTGGACCAGATCCAGGTCTTTATGGACCATCGTCGCCGGTTTTGTTTTCTCGGCAGTGGCGCGAATGTCGAGCCAGGTGCGCACCAGGTAGCGAACGTCTTCGCGCAGGTCCGCTTCGCTGATGCCCACGCCGGCCGTGCGAACAATAAAGCCGCCGGAGGGAATATCTTCCGTTCCGCGGATTAACGTGATCAATTTGCGCAGGCGTTGGCGTTCACTGTCGGATTCAATTTTTCGCGAAACCCCGACGTGCTCCACCGTCGGCATGTAAACTAGAAAGCGGCCGGGCAACGCGATATGCGAAGTAATGCGCGCGCCCTTTTTCGCGATTGGTTCTTTGGCAATCTGGACCAGTATTTCCTGGCCTTCGCGCAGCAGGTCGGTGATTGTCGGTTGATGCCGATCGCGCCGCGAGAAACCGCCGCGTTGTTGACTGCGACCGCCGCTGCGAGCACGATCGCGTGCAGGCGCCGGCTTTGTCGCTGGGCCAACGGGTGAAGGCGCAGGTGAACCGGCAGTTGAATTGGCAGCGGGACTAGTAGCAACGGTTACAGGTTCTTCTGCGGGTGCTTCGGGTGCAACCTCAGGTTCAACTTCCTGAACCTCATCGGCTGGCGCGCCTTCTGTGGTTGTCTCTGCGGCGCCACCTTTCGTCGGCCGCCGCCGCCGCCGCCCGCCCCTGCGAGTAGCAAACTCAGCGCGCGAACTGCCGTCAGTCAAACTAGCTTCCGCGTCGTTATAAGTTTCGGAACTTGCACCTTCGGGTGTCTCGCTGTCGTCACCTGTTTCTGCCGCCAGTTCGCGCGCGGGTTTTTTTGTTGACCGTTTGGTAACAGGTTTCTTCTTGCCCGCGACGCTGTTCAGAAGTTTGCCCAACCGGGATCGCTTCGCGACAGTTCGGCCTTTCGTAGCGCTGTCCGTTTCCTCTACTTCATTAGCTCCGGAGCTGCTTAGCGATGAGCCGCTTGCCGCGGCGGCTTCTTCGTCGTCGCTCACGCGGTGAAAGCCGCCGGCCTGCAGCGGAGTATCAGCAATGTCATCGACAAAGCCTTCGATGTGCGCGGCTACGGTCTCGCGTGCTCGCGATGATTTACCGGAATCAATTGCATCCTCTTCATCATCAGCTACGCGCTGAAACGAGCCACCGCGAAGTTCTTCAGACGACATAACTGAACCGACTTCAGCCGTGCGAAAGTCGTCTTCCAGATTGAACTCACCGGCGTGAATTTGATCAAACAGGCGCTCTTGCACGCGCGCGTCTTTAAACATTTCGCCATTGATGGCGGCCGTCTCTTCGTCATCGATGATGCGATGAACCGAAGGGTCGGAGGCGACGAAAGGAGTGCCGATTTCTTCCGGCGTGATTCGTTTTCTTTCCGGTTCGGCGGCAGTTCGAGCCGGGGCATCGAATTCGTCCTTGCCGCGCCCGCGTCGTCGGCCTCTTCGTCCACGGCGCTTGTTTTCTTCAGCTTCTTCGGCTGATTCAGCTTCAACCGGCGCCGCTGCTTCCTCTATCTCCCGCAACGGTTCAGCGCGTTCCTGCGTGGCCTCCATTTGGTGCTCGCGTTCGACTCGTCCGAGAGCGATTTGCTCGGCGGCGATGCGCTGCGCGTCATCAGCCTCGCCCTTCTTAGACTTATCCATAACGATGCGCTCAAACTCTTCTTCTTCATCGAAGAAGTCTGAGACATAAAGAAATGCATCGCGCTCGAGTCCGATGTCGACAAACGCCGACTGCATGCCGGGCAGCACTCGCATCACGCGGCCTTTATAGATGTTGCCAACGATGCCCTGATTGCCTTCGCCGCGCTCAATGTAAAACTCGGTGACTTTCTCGTTTTCAATGATCGCTATTTTCTTTTCGCGTCCGTTGACGCTGACTATTAATTCTTTTGCCATTTTGTATTCGTGATCTCCTGAAGCGCGGACCCACCTTGAAACCGCGGCAGCGCAGCCGAGGTAAAAGCCCCTCTCGGTGTGCGACGACTAAGCAGTCTCTTTGGTCCATATGCGCTATGAAAAATTGTGGGGTGGACTGCGCGCGCTTCAAGCAACGGAGCGAGGCACGCAGAACATTGGATAACGAAACGCCCGGGCGTCGCGCTGTGAATTGGATTGAATGGTGTTGTTGGCCCGGTGGCAGACAAGGAAAGAAACCGCTTGCCCGCGGGCTGAAAGAGAATGGATTGTCGCTGGGACGCCGATTGATCTGAATCCAATTGGATTCGCAGGCGCCGGTCCATGGAACTATTCAAAAAGAAAACCTAACTAGCCGCGCGCATCCGGCAAAACCGGAACTCAGCAAAACCTGGAACAACCGAGTCTTCAGAGCGGCGGTTCATTCTCAAGAGAATTTAACGCCGCAACCTCGTATTGTTTTCAAAGGACTCGACTGGCTTAACGCGCTTGCTTGGCGGCACTCGCCAATACGGCTTAACCTAAAAGTTGATTGGTACATCGTCACGCATTCGGACGACGATAAAATTCGTAACTCGCTTGCCGGGAGCACAGTACTCGTCTTCGAGTCTCTAAGTGCTGCTTGCTTGTTTTCGAAGTTTCTTAGTTGAAACGAAAAGTCCGCAGAGGCGAGCTAAGCGGAGTATAAACCGAAGACGAGGTAAACGCGAAACGAATCCTGGTTCACGGGCATTCTGCACTTACTTGGAACCGCAAGATTCGCCGCGAATAAACGCGGATTACGCGAATCTGAAACAGTCATCAATAATCATTTGTCCTGTCATTCTGATTCGCGTTTATCCGCGAGAATCCGCGGCTAATTTACGAACCTTCGCAACTGCACGCTGATCGCAAAGCCGATCGCGATAAAGGTGGCGATCAGCGAAGCTAGACCAGCGCTCATCAGCGGCAAAGGCACGCCGATTACCGGCAGAATTCCCAACGACATACCGACGTTGATGAAGATTTGGCAGGTTAGCCCGCCCACCGTCGCCATCACGACCAGCATGCCCATGCGATCGGGTGCGCGTTTCGCGCCGGCGATCAAACGCGAGAGCAGCAAAACATAAGCCAGCAAAACAATAATGCAGCCGACAAACCCGGTGCTGCCGGCTAATACTGCAAAAATGAAATCGGTATGCGGTTCGGGCAGGAACTTCAAACTGCTCTGCGAATATGCCGAGGAGTTGCCGGCGCCCAGCAATCCGCCTTCGCCCACTGTCAGGATCGATTGCCAAGTGTTGTAACCGAACCCGCGGCGGTCCGCTTTCTCGGGATCCAGAATGACGTTGATGCGTTCCTGTTGGTAGTTCTTGATCAGGTGGGTCTTGATTCCGACCCAGTAAGCAAACGGCAACAGCACAACTCCGAGCACGATTGCCGCCACGACGAAACGCATTTTTATTCCCGATAAAAAGAGCACAACGATCAGTATTGGCACATACGTCAGCACCTGGCCCATGTCGTGCTCCAGCAGAATCAACGCGATTGGCAAACCCAGAATCAAGCCGCCCATCGCCAGCTCTTTGAGCGTCAAGGCATTGGTGCGATGCTTACCGAAATAGCGCGCCAGCATCATTGCGGTTGTGACTTTTACAAATTCGGAAGGCTGAAATTGCCCGATGCCGGGAACTCGGATCCAGGCGCGCTGACCGTTAATTTTCAGACCGATGCCGGGAATGAGAACAATCACCAGCAGCAGCAAGCCAAAGACGTAGAACGCGGGAGCGATGTTCAGCAGTTTGCGATAGTCATTAAAAGCGACCGCCAGCATGGCGACGATTGCAATGCCGAGACCGATCAGTTGTTTGACCCAAAAGTTTTCGGTGGGTTGCGCATAACGAATCTGAATGGTGCCAAAGCAGACGATGCCAATCGCCAGAATTGCCAGCAGCCAATCAAAATCGCGTAGGCCTCTTTTTTGAATTCTTGCAACCATGGATCAGAAAACAGAAAACAGAAGACAGAAGACAGAAGTCAGAAGTCAGAAACAGAACTCTACGGAAAACTCGAAACTCAGCACTCAGCACTCAGCACTCAGCACTTCTTTTTATTGGTTTTGAGCAATCTCAGCCGGCGCTTTCTTTGGTTCATTTTTATCTTCGGGCTTAGGCGTCTTTGCCACCGGCAGCGCTCCCGGCGGCTCTTCATTGCGCGTCTTGCGATAGTAAACGTCGTAAACGCGTCGCACAGCAGGTGCCGCGTTTTGGCCGCCGAAGCCCGAGTTCTCAATCAAAGCCACCAGCGCGATTTCAGGTTTGTAAGCCGGGGCGTAGGAAACAAACCACGCGTGGTCTTTGTTCTTGCCCGTGTCTTTGCCGTTCTCCACAACTTGCGCCGTGCCCGTCTTGCCGGCGATGTCGAAGCCGGCCATGCGAATTGATGCGGCCGTGCCGCCGTTGTTCACGACGCCCCACATTCCCTCAACCACGAGATGATGAAAGTCTTCTGAAATCGAAAGCTTTTTGGGGTTTGGCCGCGCGCCATCAAGCGGTTGAAAAGATCTGCCGGCGCGCAGCTCGAATGGACCGGTCGCATTCACCGGCCTGAGTTCCTTTAAGAAATGAGGCACATAAAGATCGCCGCCTACCGAGATGCCCGCGATTGTGCGCAGCAACGCAATCGGAGTGATGATGTCATACACCTGCCCGAAAGAAGCGTAGACGGTGTCGATGTCTTTCCATTCAGCATTCTGCGGTTGTGTCTTTTGCTTGAGCTCGGGTGACGGGGTCAGGCTGATAACTTCATTTGGGATATCAATCCCGGTCCGCCTTCCCAAATCAAACTCGTCGACCATAGCCATGATGCCGTCGATGCCCATCTTCAATCCGAGACGATAGAAATAACCGTCACAGGATTTTGTGATGGCAGTTTTCAGATCAGGCGTTCCATGATTGCCCATACAGCGCGTAAACTTGTTGCCCACTTGAATACCGCCGCCGCAAACAAGATTCGAGTGGTCCAAGGTGATCGCACCCTGCTGCAAACCGGCGATGGCCATCGGCACCTTCCACGTCGACCCTGGCGGGTAACGGCTTTGCACCGCACGATTGATCAGCGGTTTGTCCGGATCATTCAGCAATGCCGCGTATTCCGCGCGGCCTTCTCTGGTGCCGATGCGTTCCGAAAAGAGATTCGGATCGAACGTTGGGGCGGATGCTAGTGCCAGGACCTCGCCGTTATTTGGATTCATGACGACGATGACACCGCGCTTGGTGGCTGACGTTCGCAGTTGTTCTTCGGCTACTTCCTGTAAATCCAAATCGATCGTCGTAACTAAATCCTGTCCCGGCTGCGGCGCGATCGTTTCAATTTCATCCTGAATGCGTCCGCGACTATCGACGATTACCTTTCGATAGCCGTCTTTGCCGCGCAGGTAGTCGTCATAAGTTTGTTCCAAACCACTTTGGCCAATCACGTCGCCGGGCCGCAGTCCCTTGTCCTTGTAACTGTTCTGCTTTAGCTGCTCCGGACTGATTTCGCCAACATAACCAAGCACGTGGGCCAACAATCCGTTTGGCGGGTAACGCCGCTGCGGCTGCTGCTCGACACGCAGTTCGGGAAACTCGAGCTCATGCGCCTCGACCCAGGCGATGTCCCCCGGCGTCGCGTCTTGTTTCACCAAAATTGATTCAAAGGCCGGCTGCGATGCAATCTGCACGAAGCGGTCGCGCAGAATATCGCCGTCAACAGCGAGCGCAGCGGCAAGCGGCGCCACCAGCGTCAAAGGATTGCGGCCGCGCAGATCTTCACGGGAAAGAATGACGCTATAAATAATGCGAGAGTCGACCAGCGGATGGCCGTCGCGGTCGAAGATGACTCCGCGCGGCGCGGTTATGGGAAGCAACCTGATGCGTTGATTTTGCGCAATCTCAGCGTAGTACTGACCGCGAACCAGTTGCAGGTAATAGAGTCTGACGCCGAGCAACGCCAGCAACAGCACAACGAAGATCTGAACCAGCCAAATGCGGCCGCGTAAGTTTTGTGAAGAGTCTTCGAATTTCATTTCATCTTCTACCCATAGAGCCCGTTACTCGTCGCGCGCCTTTGCGGCGCGAGGCAAAGGCGCGACGTTGTTGGCGTCCACTTTGGGTGAACAGCGAGTCCAACAAGTAAAGCGCAAACGTTCCCAGCACTGTCGTGGCGATCAATCGATAGGATACTGTCTGGACAAAAGGAGCGCTGGGCGCGTATCCCAGCGAGCGGTGCCAAAAAACATAGATTGCCGAGTCGAGTACGGTCGCCGTCGCCAGCACTGGAATTCGCAGCAGAGTGTTTTCAAGATTAACTCGCGTGGCGGCAAAATAAATCACATAGGCGGTCAAGGTTTTTGAAAAGCCACCGGCGCCCATAAGTCCGCCGCCGGCAGCGTCAACAGCGAGCCCGGCAATCGTTCCGACAATCAAGGCCTGCCAGGCGTGTCGCTGCAAAGCGATATAAACAACCACCACCAACGGAAAGTCAATATATGAAAGTGGCGGCCAAACGGCTCGCAACGACAATTGTAAAATTATTGCCAGGGCGAGAACAGCCGCGATCTTAAGTTGGGGCATGGTCGAAAAAGTGCTGAGTGCTGAGTGCTGAGTGCTGAGTGACAAGAGAGTATCCGCAAGTTTTGCTTTTACTCAGCACTCAGTACTCAGCACTCATCACTGTTTCTTAGTCTTCTCTACGTTTGGCAGGGTCTGTTCGGGTGCAGGCCGCTGTGGCGCCTGATAAAGCAAAATCGCTACCTCTTTCAACTGGTCCAGGTTAGCCCCGGGCCTGATCAAAATCTGGTGCGGTTGCGTGGCGGTGCCATGTTTTACTTCGACAACTTCTCCGACGTTGAGTCCCGGCGGATAGATTCCATCCTGGCCGGTCGTCAATATTGAGTCCCCAACTTCCACCTTCTGCAATCCGGAGACGTAGCGCATCTCGATAAGCCCGCTCTCGCCGCTGCCGCGAACAGAGCCCAGCGCTCCCGAGGCCCCAAGTTGGCCGACGATCGCGCCGGCTGCCGCTTTCTCATCGGTGACCATCATCACCTGTGCCGTCACCGGGCTCACTGCAATAACGCGTCCTACGATTCCACCGGCGGTTATGACCGGCATGTTCAGCCCGACACCGGAAGAGGTCCCGCGATCAAGCGTCACCGTATTGAACCAGACCGAAGAGTCGCGCGCGATGACGTGCGCTGTGACCTGATCGTAACCAGTTTGTTGTTTGAGATTGAGGAGACCCTTCAACCGTTCGTTTTCTTCCGCCGCTTGCCGCGCATTTTGCAACTGCAACTCAGTGGCAAAAAGTTTTTCTTTCAGTTGCGCATTTTCGGCAGCCGCACCGCGAAAGTTCATGATCTCGCGAATGAAGCCGCTGCCGGCGCCGCTGGCTCGCGACGAAACGCCCTGGACCGGCGAGGCCACTGCCTGAATCCAAACTCGAAACAAGCGCTGCTTGGTGTTGTTGTCACGCGCATCGACAGCCATGATCACCAGGTTGGTGAGCAACAGCATCACCAGCCACAGTGGCGCTTTCTGACGAATTTCTCTTTGCGTGCGGGTGGCGGCCATTGGCTAGTAAATCGTAAATCGTAAATCGTGAATCGAACCGCCAATCGGAGTTGCGAGTTTCTAGTTCGGAGTTCGGAGTTCGGAGTTCGAGATTTTTCTGCCTACTGCCTACTGCCGAGTGCCTACTGCCGACTGGCCCTACATGCCGCTGGTCATCGTATTTTCCCACTTGACCCGTTTGAGCAGGTCAAAGTCGGAAAGCATCTTGCCCGTTCCAAGCACAACTGACGCCAGCGGATCGTCAGCCAGCGACACCGGCAAACCAGTTTCAATCGAGAGACGCTTGTCCAGGTTTTTCAACAAGGCGCCACCGCCCGTCAGCACAATGCCGCGTTCCACGATGTCGGCGGAAAGTTCAGGAGGCGTGCGCTCAAGCGCCACACGCACGGCGTTAATGATCGTCGAGACTGAATCAGCCAGTGCTTCGCGGACTTCTTCATCCGTCATCGTGATCGTCTTTGGTATTCCTTCAATCAAGTTGCGGCCGCGCACTTCGTAAGACAGCGGCTCATCAAGCGGATAAGCCGAACCGAGTTCGATCTTAATCGCTTCCGCGGTTCGCTCGCCAATGAGTAAATTATATTTTCGTTTGATGTACGAAATGATTGCTTCGTCCATTTCGTTACCGGCGACGCGCACCGCGCGCGAATAAACGATGCCGCTCAAACTGATCACCGCGATGTCCGTCGTGCCGCCGCCGATGTCAACCACCATGTTGCCGTGCGGTTCCGTGATTGGCAGCCCGGCGCCGATTGCCGCCGCCATTGCTTCTTCAACCAGATACACTTCCGAAGCCTTGGCGCGATAAGCCGAGTCTTCAACCGCGCGCCGTTCGACTTGAGTAATCTCTGACGGTATGCCGATTACGACGCGGGGACTGACCCACGTTTTGCCATTGTGAGCTTTGCGAATGAAGTGCTGCAGCATCTTTTCAGTCACTTCAAAATTTGCGATGACGCCGTCCTTCATCGGACGAATGGCAACGATGTTCCCGGGCGTGCGGCCGAGCATGTCTTTCGCGTCGCGGCCGACAGCCTCCACCTGATTGGTGACCTTATTGATTGCCACGATCGAAGGTTCGGAAACTACGATGCCGCGACCTTTGGCATAAACGAGTGTGTTGGCCGTTCCCAGATCAATTGCCAGATCGCTGGAAAACAGACTAAAAATCGATTTAAAACCCATTTATTTGTTCACTTCCAGTGTAATGAAAACGAGAAAACATCGGCGGGTGGCAACGCGAAAGTCGTGAGCGGCAATAGCAACTGACCTGACGGCGACGGGGAAGTGGGCTGAAACTCGGGGGAGCCCAAACACCATTTACCACTTACAACTTACCTCGGAAACCTTCAACCAACTCCGAACGATCAAAGATACCTGAACTTCGATCTTTGCGCTATCAAGAAAACGCCTTTCCTTCGTCGGCATCGAGAATAGATCCCGGCACGCTGCCCTCGGCCAGCAACTTTTCTTCCTTGCTGCGCAGCAGCGGCGAAAAGCGCACGCAGTTTTTGTTCGCAGCCTTTGCTTCGTACATTGCTGTATCGGCGCACGAGATCAACTGTTGCGGCGACGAAGCATGCTCGGGAAAAGCAGCGACACCAAAGCTGGCTGTCAACGACAATTTCAAGTTTCGGCCCGCATTGAAAGAATGTTTCCCAATCTTTTCGCGAATGCGTTCGGCCACCGTGCCGGCGAGTTCGATTCCGGTATCCGGCAGCACGATTACAAACTCATCGCCGCCATAACGAGCGACCGCGTCCGTGTCGCGGATCGACGAAAGAATCACGCCCGCCATTTCCATCAACACGTGCGAGCCGGCCAGATGTCCGTGCGCATCGTTAACGCGTTTGAAGTCGTCGAGGTCCAAAAACAAAGCGCAAACACTGGTGCCATAACGCCGGGCGCGGCGGATCTCGTTCAAAAGAAACTGGCGCAGGTAACGCGCATTATGAAGTTTAGTTAGATCGTCGGTTTGCGAAAGCCGCTCGGCCTCGCCGATTCGCACCGCGTTCGCGAGCGCTGATGCGATCGGCAGCGATAGCGCGTTAAGCAAGGCCAGCTCGGATTTCTTGAACGAGCCCCGCTCGCGTCGGCCCTCGAGCACACCGAGAACGCGCTCGCCGCAAATGAGCGGAATGGCGACAACGAATTCGCCCTGTTCTTTCTTTCGAATCGTGCCCATGCCGGCGCCGGCAAGTCTGGCTGCTTTAGATTCATGGACCGAGGTGACAGCTTCTCCAGCGAGCAACATTTGACGCCAGTCGTCGTGCAGCTCAGGCATTACTTTCTCCGCAGGCACAAGCGAAGCGATGGCTTCCAACGTTGCTGCCTGCGGACCCTTCTCATCGGCGAGCAGGTAGATGGTCCAACGATCGGCTTTTGCAAGCGCAGTCAGTCCCGTAACCGCGACCTGGGCCGCGTCGTTTTGATCGCCGATGAAATGCAGCGAGGAAACTAAATCAAATGCCGCCCGCAAACTTGCCGCTTTCATTTTAGTCGGCAGCGATGCCAATCCCGGATCTGTTACCGGCCTAATCGTCTCCGGAAGTCCTAAATCGCCAGTGGCGCCGTGGCCTTCGATTTCACGCAGGATTGCCGGCAATTGCGCCGCCTTGTCGGCAATCGCGCGAAAGCCCAGCCGCTTGAGCGTAGCGCCATCGAGCCCACGCGCATTGAAACCATGAAAGCCAATCGAGTGCCGGCGACAGGCAATTACCGGTGTCCCCGGCCAAAAGGTTTTCGCGTGATCGATGGCCGCGTGAAGTTCCACCGTGTCAGCTCCGGCAAAGACTTCGTAAAGAATTGCCAACGGCGATTCCTGCGAGTGTTCGCTTACGCTTTCGCTTTCCCGGCGGCGAATCAAAGCGGCTTCAGCTTCGACTTCACGCAACCCCTCGATGAGCGTTTGCACGCCGGCGAGACGCAGCGCTTCGATCAGCTCATAGGCGGGCGCTTCGTGCGCATCAGTTAACAGAATGACATGTCTGGGCATAACAAAAACTAAAACACTTAACTGCGGCGGCCACCGCGCGAAAGAGATAAACGGTACTGGCTGCTGTTACCGCGCGGGTCTTCTGCGTCAACTACGAGTTCCTGCATTCCAGGCGCCGCAGTGATTTGCAGTTGAAACGAACCGTCGATGGCCACCAGGGTATCGCGGCCGGCGGCGCGAATAGTGTTGCCGACTTCCGAGTGCCCGCGCACCAAATAGACATTACCGCCGAGCAGTTCCGCTGTGAGATTTGAAACTGTCACGCGCGAGCCCGTGCCACGCGTTGCGATGATGAATTTTTTCGGATCGCTCCAGTCGCTTGTTTGACCGCTCGAGGCCGTCGCGCGCACGCGCCAGAAATAGGTGCCGGGCCGCAGGTCGCTGGCCGTGAATTCATTCGAGGCCAGCTGATCGCGTTCGATAACTTTTCCATCAGCCACAAAGAAAGGAGAAGTCGCAACTTCCACGCGATAAAACGACGCCGTGCCTGACTGTGGCCGCTGCCATTTCAAAGAAATGTTCGCCGCACCATTGTCGCCAACAAAAACACGTTCGAGATCGCGCGGCTCGGAAGGCGCGGGAATGTCCAGCAACTTTTGCGGCCGTGAAATAGTTCCCGACGGATTTACCGATACATACTCGCCGCCATGCAAAGTAGTTTTCTCTCCCGAGCGATTTGTAGTTTCAATCGCACCGTTGTTGACGCGAATTTCTTCCGTGCCTTCCGGGTTCACGCCAAAGCTGGCGCCCGTCTGTTCGCCGAGTTTGTTTTTGGTCTTGGGAGTTTCGACCACATTGTTGGTGCCTTCGGGCTGCTGCTCGGTGCGCACGTACATTTGTCCGCTGTCGACGACGACGTGGACGTTAGTTTTCTTCCCGCCGTCTTCGCTGGCGTTGTCGCGGATGATGATCGTGCTGTTGGGACGAACGACCAGCGTCGAGCCGTCGGCCATGCCCACACGGGCGCGGCCACTCGCCAGCGTTTGCACGGTGTCGCCCGGATAGAGTTCAGTGTCGCCCCCAGGCGTGATCGTCTCGCGCGTAGCGGCGCGGATAACCCGCACCTCACCTTCAAACGACACGAAGCGCGCGCCCGCCGCAGGTTTCGTTCCGGCGCCAACATTCCGCAGCGGATTGCCATACTTCCAAACGTATAGCGCGCCTCCGCCGGCGAGCCCGCAGAGAGCAACGATAAGAATGACGAGGTAGACGATGCGTTTCTGGACTACCCACCAGTCAAATACAAAACGGGATTTAGTGGCCATGTTTCTGAGCTAAAACTGAGGGGGCAAACTAACGAGACGCACGCTCGCCGTTTTAATCGGTGATCCGGGCAAAGGCACCGGCGGCTCGCAAAAGGTGTGAAGAAGTCGGGCGGAGCCAGCGGCAAATTTCAACATTCGCAAGCCGCTGACCGTCATTTCGAATTTAACACAGCGGGGAGAGTGGGTTCAACAGGCGTTTTCGGCCGACGTGCAACATGAGATTACTTCCGGATTTGCTCGGTTTCCTTCTCGACTTCGTCGTCTTCGAAGGGCGAGTCAAAGTCTTCAGGCAGATCCACGTCGATGTTGGTGTCGGCGTGTTTGGCCCAAACGAGCGAGGCGGCAACGGAACTGAGCAACACAATGGCGACGAACACGAGTGAAATCCAGATGGGAATATTGATGTGAACCGCCACTATCAACATCTTGGCGCCGATGAAGGTCAGGACGATTGCCAGGCCGATCTTGAGGTAGTGAAACTTTTCCACCACGCCGGCGAGTAGGAAGTACATCGACCGTAAACCAAGAATCGCGAAGACGTTTGAGGTGTAGACGATGAACGCGTTGGTGGTGATCGCAAAGATGGCGGGAATCGAGTCCACTGCAAAAACCAAATCGGCAACTTCCACGATCACCAGTACCAGCAGAAGCAGAGTTCCCATCCGCCTTCCATTAACTTTGGTGAAGAAGTGTTTCTCGTCATAAGTGCGCGTCATCGGCATGACCCGCGTCAGCAACCGGACCAGCGCATTGTCTTCGGGTTGGAAGTCATTACCCTTCTGCGTGAACATCTTGATGCCGGTGTAAACCAGGAAGGCGCCGAAGATGTAGATGATCCGATGGAAGCGATCAATCAGAGTCGCACCGACGAAGATCATCGCCAGACGCATGACCAGCGCACCCAGCACGCCCCAGAACAGCACGCGATGTTGATATTTAGAAGGGACCTTGAAGTAGGAAAAGATCAGCAGAAAGACAAACAGGTTATCAACCGACAGCGAGAGCTCAATTAGATAGCCGGTAACAAACTCGAGCCCGCGCGACGATCCCTGGTAATAAAAAACTATGGCGGCAAAGACCGAAGCCAGCGCGATCCAGACTGCGCTCCAGATGGCGGCTTCGCGATATTTGATGTCGTGAGCACGCCGATTGAAGAGTCCCAAATCCAGACTCAGCATGAAAAGGATGAATAGAGAGAATCCGATCCATAAGGCCGCCGTGCTACTAAGCGAGTTCATTCGCAAGAGAAAATAGCATTCGCGCTTAGAGTGCGGCAAACAGGAGCTTTGCCCTAAGTGTCATTCGTTGATGTGGCTTCGGCTCTGCCGCCCGAGTTGACTACGTCGGCGGTGGCTACGCCCCGCCGTTCAGGTGCTTCTTACGCTTTTGGGCTATGCCCTTGATTCGGCCCTTAGCCTAATCAATCTGAAGGGCCAAGCCCGGACCCGGGGCATAGCCCAGAAATAATCTGGTTCTGTCGGCGAGGCACAGCCACCGCCGACGTAGTCAACTCAGGCGGCAAAGCCGAATCTGACGTGGCCCATGACATTTGAAGTGACTCGCTGCCTTGCGTTGTTGCCTGCACTATTCCGATTCGCTGCACCCAAACCTTATTCCCGCGCCTAACCTTGAGGCTCCTCTATTTGCAGTGCGGTTGCTCGTCCTTTACAATCCGCCATTTGCAGGTGAGGGAGAACTAATGCTCAAACAGCTATCGCGGCTGAAACACACCCGCCGCATCATAATCTTTGGGTTTGTTATCTTATTGGCCGTAAGTCTGATCGCCTTCTTCGGTCCCGGACGAAATAGTAGCAATGCAGAACCTTCCAAAAACACTCAGGTAATCGCCAAAGTAAACGGCGACGAAATCACGGTGGCCCAGGTCGCGCAGCTCAAAGAAAACTACACGCAGATGTTTGGCGGCCGCATTAGTTTGGCGCAACTAGGCGGCAACAAACGCTTCCTTGACGGTCTAATACGTGATCGCGTGGTGGCCCAGGAGGCTGCCCGGCTTGGACTCGCAGCCAGCGATGCGGAAGTTGCGGACAAAATTCGCAAGCAGTTTTCCGATGCTTCCGGTCAGTTCGTCGGTATGGACCGCTATAAAGAATCCGTTACCGCGCGCTATGGCAGCATCGATTTGTTTGAGCGCAATGTGCGCGACGAAATCGCACTCGAGAAACTAAAAGCCTTCGTCACTGCGGCGGTACGAGTGCCCGATCAAGAAGTCCAGGACGACTACAAACGCAAAAATACCGATCTGGATGTCAGCTACATCGTGGTCTCGCCCGAAAAACTTGCCGAAAAGATCCAAGTGTCAGATGACGAGCTAAAGGCTTATTACGAGCAGCACAAAACCGATTATCGTTATTTAGAGCCGCAGAAAAAGGTCCGCTATCTTTATATCGACCAGGAAAAGACCGGCGCGAAGATCGCAATCTCGGACAAAGATTTGCGCGATGAATATGACAAGCTGCCGCCGCAGGCCAAAGAAGGCGGCATCAAGATTCAGCAGATAGTTTTGAAAGTTGCGCGCAAAGATCTCGACGCACAGGTGGAAGCGAAAGCGAAAGACCTGCTGGCCAAGGCGCGGGCCGCAAGTCCGGATACTAGTGAGAAAGTTTTCGCCGACCTGGCGCGCGGCAATTCCGAAGACGCCGCGACCGCCAAGAGCGGCGGCTATCTTGCTCGACCTTTCAAGAAGAATCCAAACAAAGTTGATGCGCTTTATGATCGCGTGGTTGATATGCAGCCCGGCGACGTTTCGGACATTCCCGTCAAGTACGGTGGTAACTGGTACATCCTGCGGCGCGGCGAGTCAGTTCCCAAAACGTTTGACGAAGCCAAACCCGAACTGCTGGCCTCGCTGCGTAATCGCAAGGGCTATGCAGTTGCAGCCCAACTGGCCCAGCGTGCTCAAACTCGGTTGAAGGAAACCAAGGATGTGCAAAAAGTTGCGCAGGAGCTCGCCGCCGAAGCAAACATGAAACCCGCGGAGATGATCAAAGAAACACCATTCATTAAACCCGGCGATAATGTCCCGGAGATTGGCAGCAGTCAGCAGTTTGAAGCAGTCGTTGCGCCATTAAATAATCCAGGAGACGTCGGCGAACTAACCGCGATCAAAGGCGGGTTCGCAATCCCGACACTGGTTGAAAAGCGAGATCCTCGTATTCCTGATTTTGACGAAGTCAAAACCAAAGTCGCGGAAGCGTTGAAGCAGGAACGCGCCAAACAGCAACTGGAACAAAAGGCACAGGAACTAGCGGCGTCTCTAAACTCGGCAGCGGACATGCAAGCGGCCGGCGAGAAGACGGGATTCGAAGTCGGGTCTGACATTGGCTACAAACTCGGCTCGCCGCTGGGGAAGGCAGGCACGAGTCCAGCGCTGGACGACGCGGTTTATGCGTTGAAGGCAGGCGAAGTAGTAAAGATGCCGGTGAAAGTTGGCGACAACTGGGTGATCGTCGGCGTGAAGTCACGAACCGAAGCCGATCTCGCGGAGTTTGCTAAACAGCGCGATCAGTTAACTCAAACAATGGTTGGTGAACGACAAAACCAGGTCTTTGACGACTACGTTGCGGCGGTAACCCAGCGCATGAAGCAGGCAGGGAAAATCAAGATCTATACCGACGTGCTGGACGGAATGGAAGAGGATGAACCCGTCGCCGCGCCGGCGCCGCGACCGCAATTTCCAATACGAACGAAATAGTGGGGACAAAGCAGTGCTGAGTGCTGAGTGCTGAGTACTGAGTTCCGCGTGGTTACTTCAAAACACAGAATTACTTAAAAATAACAGCGCCGCGATTGCTAAAAAATCGCGGCGCTTCAAATTTGCACTAAGTTTTTCACTCAGTACTCAGTACTCAGTACTCAGTACTCAGCACTTTTCATGTCCTCAGTTCCCCCGAATCAACGGAGTCACCTGCGACTGCGCCACCGCGGTACGTATTTGTAATTCATTGCCCTGAGTTGTGACTTTGAGATTGTTGAGAGCGCTTCGAGCCAGGGTGCCTTTTGCGGTTGACAATCGTCCGACAAAAAATGCTCCAACCTGTTTTAGCCCTTCGACTGTGTCGCTGAGGTTCCGCGCCGAATCCGGATCGACGGTGCGCGCGGCCATCATCAGTTCCAGATCCGTTGCGGTCATTCCCAACGTTCCGTAGACCTGCCGCACTGCCGTTAGTTCGCGAGCAATGTTGTTATTGGTAATGCTCAAATTTTGTCGCAGCTTGTCAGTTAAGTTACCGCCAAAGCCAACCACAGCATTCGGGTCGCGGCTGGCGAGCGCTATCAATTCCGGGTTTGCATATTTGTGACTGCGGCTGGCGTCAATCGCGCCACGCACAGCGTCCAGTTCGCCCAGCGCAATCAAATTGCCATCGACCGAAGTAACCGCAAGGTCGCTCACCTTGATGTCCCACAGCCCAAGCAGTTTCAATTGTCGATCAAGAGTGAAAATATAGATCGTCTTGCCCAGATATTTCTGTTCCGCATATTTGCCGTTCGCCGCCAGCCGTCCGGCGGCCACCAGCGCGCCGGCGTTGAACGTGCCGCGCACGAGCGCGACCGTGCCCATCTTCGTTACACCCTCGGCCGGATACAGATAGCGAAAGCCAAGAGCAATTTGATCGAACGAGCGCGGATCGAGTCCTGTTTGCGTTTTGAAATTAGCGAGTTCGTTTGTCACTTCAGTAAGACGCGCCGGGTTTTCCGCCAACAACTTGGGCATCACTTCAGCCAGCAGGCGATTTACGTTAACCAGCGCCACTGCGTCGGATGGCGGCAGCGATGACAACAGACCTGAAGCCGGACTAGCTTGAGCGCTAACCAATTTTCGACTGCGCTGCGAAAAACTTCCGACTGGCAACACCAAAGCAAGTGCGAACGCGACGACTAATCCTGTAAAACTGATTTTCTTCACAATGAACCTTTCTTAGTAGGACAGGCTTTCCAGCCTGTCCATGATTAGAACTAATGTGCCCTTTCGGATGCCGTGGCCGTTACGAGAGGTTGGCCTGGCCCTGCACAAACCATGAAAAAGCAAACGCCTGGCCGTCAGACTCGCTCCAAAAGCAATGCCAGTCCCATGCCGCCGCTAACGCAAAGCGTTGCCAACCCGAGCTTGCCGCCGCGCTTGCTTAACTCGTGCAACAATGTGGTGGTGATGCGCACGCCGGTGCAGCCGATGGGATGTCCCAGCGCAATCGCGCCACCATTCACGTTCAATCGATCGTGGTTGAAGTTCAACTCGCGGTCACAGGCAATCACCTGGGCCGCAAAAGCCTCATTAAGCTCGATTAGATCGATCGCGTCCAGGGTCAGTTTGTTGCGCGCCAGTAACGAACGGACTGCCGGCACTGGTCCAATGCCCATGATTTCCGGCGCGACGCCGACGACTTCGTAATCGATGATTCGTGCTTGTGCTTTAGCGCCGCTGCGTTTCAGAGCGGCTTCGCTGATAACAACAACCGCCGCCGCGCCGTCAGTTATGCCCGAAGAGTTTCCAGCCGTCACGGTTCCATCTTTCGAAAAGACCGACGGCAATTTCGCAAGGTCGGCCCGAGTGGTGCCAAAACGGCAGTGTTCGTCGCGAACGAATTTAGTCGTGTCGCCTTTGCGGCCTTTTACGTCGAGCGAAACCAGCTCGTCATCGAACCGGCCCGATTCGATTGCCGCCTGCGCCCGCTGTTGTGAACGCAAAGCAAACTCATCCTGAGCGTCGCGATCGATCCGATACTGGACCGCAAGGTTTTCCGCTGTCTGGCCCATCACCAAGCCGGACAACGGATCGTTAAAGCCGTCGCGATACATGCCGTCCACGAGTTCGGTGTTCCCCATACGCATGCCCCAGCGCGCGCCTTCAGCAAAATAAGGAACACGTGACATGCTTTCGGCGCCGCCGGCGAGGACGATTTCTGCACGGCCTAACATGATTTGCTGCGCCGCGAGGATGATTGCCTGCAGACCTGACCCGCATGCCTGGTTGACCGTGAACGCGGGCACGGTTTCCGGCACGCCGGCACGATAAGTAATCTGTCGCGCCACGTTTGGACCACCGCCGGCTTGGCGCGCGCAACCCCAAATCGATTGTTCAATTTGATCCGGCGTGAGGTTGGCGCGCTTGATGCTTTCTTTTGCCGCAGCCACGCCGAGATCAGCTGCGCTCCATGAAGCGAGCGTGCCGCCGAAACGGCCGATCGGCGTGCGCACGGAAGCTACGAGATAAACGCTTGTCATTTTCTTCTATGCAAACTTTTCCTGTTTATTAACGCGAATATTGTTGACTGAAAATGGTAGCACACGGTAGAAGTAACGCCGAACGGACGGGGTTTTGCGATTCCAGATTCCAGATTCCAAATTCCAAATTCCAGATTGGAATTCTGTAATCTGTAATCTGTAATCTGAAATCTGAAATCTGTAATCTGAAATCTGAAATCTGAAATCTGGAATTTGGAATCTGGAATCTGGAATCTGGAATTCCAAGTTCTTAAGAATGCTTGGGCTAGCAAAGTCAGCCAACATCTGAGAATCGTCCGCCGCCGCAACATCACCCTCAACTCCGCCGCAAAAAGCACAGCCGAGCTGTAGTTCCTGCGCACCTTGTCTGCGTTCTTTTGGTCCGCCGCCTCAATGCCAAAACGCGTAAACACGTCCGAGCGGCTGGAAGCCGCGCGCGCAATCATCAACGGTCTCTTCCAATCTCACGTCGAATGGTTTCTTACCCTTGCCGGCGGTGATTCGCAGGCACTGAACCAAAGCGAGTTCGAAATCTTTGTCGCGCACGGTCGCTTGCTGCTTAGCTGTTGGACCGAAAAGGGAACGCGCTCCTGGAAAATCTTCTCCTGGGAATGGACCAGCGAAAAACTTATCTTCGAAGCGTCAAGACGTATGGGAGCCGAGCGCCCGGTCATCGAACTTGTTCCGCGCGCCTCCGCAACAGCGATTGCCTTGACCGTCAAGACCGCAAGGCGGGCGCGTTGCGAAGCCCTGGCCCAACTGGTTTGTGCGAATCAAATAGGCGCGAAAGTTGAGCGAGTCTCGCTTAGCCCGGGTGCGCGTCGTGGTCAGCCCGGTCGTTATGCGCGCATCCTGCTGCGACTTAAGCACGAACGAATTGCTGTCACCGGTTTGGTAACTGCGGGCCGACCCAGCGACGCCGATGCCTTTCTTGCCGCGGCGCTGTTGTGGTTCAAGCGGACCAGCGAACGGGCGCGCGCGCCGTACGTCCAACAACTTCGGCTTATCCTGGAATCGGATCTCGCCCGTCCGGTCCTGCAACGGGTCGCCTTACTACGACAAAGCCTGCGCGACGCAATCACAGTTTATGAAGTTGATCAGCAGTTGACAGAGTTGACGCTCGTCGACGTACCCACTCGAGAGGAACTTTGGAAGAGACGCTTGCGACGTTTCCCGCCCATGCTTCCGGCCGAGTTCAGCCATGCCGCGGCGCGGATCAAATCCATCGTTCCGAATGCGATTGACATTGTAAGCGCGCGGCAAGGCGAAACCCTTCGTTACTTTGGGTTGCCGTTTGCGCGTGTGCGTCGCCTGCTGGGAAGCGAGCGAATGTGGTTTGGTCTTGAAGGTTCAAAGCGGCGTTTGCTCGATGAGAGCAGCGAGCGTGAGTTTCAAAATCTGCTCATCGATTTGGAGGAACATCGTGCCGCTAACGCTGCGGATCGTCGACACGCGTTATATCGCAACGCCGCCGAAGCATGGCTCGAGTCATTACTCCGTCGCGACATAACCAAACTCGATCCCGGCTTGATCATCGCGCCGTTGCATGCGCAGTTTCGCACCTCTCGTGGCGGCGCCATCAGCGTTCGGCCGATCGACTTGTTGGCCTTGCGACACGACGGCCGCCTGGCGGTGATCGAGTTAAAGGTTTCTGAAGACCGCGAACACGTTTTACAGGGAGTGGACTACTGGCAGCGCGTCGAAGCCCATCGGCGTCGCGGGCACATCTCAAGAGCAAAACTTTTCGGCGATAGGAAGATCAAAAATGAGCCTCCTTTAATTTACCTGGTCGCGCCCACCTTGCGCGTTCATCCGGCCTTCAACACCCTCGCGCGCTCAATCGCGCCCGACATCGAAATTTATCGCTTCGATATCAACGAAGACTGGCGCAGCGGAGTTCGCGTGATGCGGCGGGTGAGAGTGAGTGGGCAGTGAGCAGTGGGCAGTGGGCAGAGAGCAGTGTGCGGTGGGTGAGCAGGGCAGCAACTATCAGTGTACAGATGGCTGTTTCATGCCGGAGACATGTTCGTACAACCTTAAGGAGACAAAATGAAAGTCAAAAACTACCAAGAACTTATTGCGTGGCAAAAGGCTATGGATCTGGTTGAGGAGATCTATAAAGACTCAAAGAGCTTCCCTCGGGAAGAACTCTATGGCCTAACAAGTCAAATCCGGCGTGCCGCAGTTTCTATTCCTTCGAATATTGCAGAAGGTCAAGGACGTCGAACCACTCCAGATTTTCTCCGACACTTGTCTATTGCCTATGGTTCTTTGCGCGAAGTTGAAACTCAGATCTTGATCGCAGGGCGATTAGGTTACGTGGCGGCGACAACTGTTGAGCGGGTAATGCGAGGGACTGGCGAAGTAGGAAGGCTACTGAACGGTTTGATGAGTTCACTCACACGATAACAAGACTGCTTTCGCGTCCTAACTGCCCACTGCCCACTGCCCACTAAGCTAGTGCTTCACAAACTCACTCTCGCTCTCGCGACTCGCCGCTGGCTTCGGCGCCATGCCGTTCATCGCTTGCTCGGCGGAAAGTATGCCGGAGACACGCATGCGAAATTCGTCGGCGTTGCTGGCGTTGTGCAGCGCTTCTTCCATTGAGATCAGTCCCGACTGGAACAAATGGAAAAGCGATTGATCGAATGTTTGCATGCCGTATTGCGACGTGCCCGCTGCAATCGCTTCGCGCATCATGTAGGTCTTTTCTTCGTTGATGATGTAATCGCGAATCAAAGCGGTTGAGACCATCACTTCAACTGCGGGCACTCGTCCCGCGCCTTTGGCCGCACGGACCAGGCGCATGGAAATGACAGCCTTGAGAATGCCGGCGAGCTGAATGCGCACAGACTTTTGTTGATGCGATGGGAAACTGGAGACGATGCGCATGACAGTTTCAGTCGCATCAAGCGTGTGCAACGTCGATAACACCAGGTGTCCCGTCTCGGCAGCCGTCAATGCTGTTTCAATGGTTTCGTAGTCACGCATCTCACCAACCAGGATGACATCGGGATCCTGACGCAGTGCGCCGCGAAGTGCTTCAGCAAACGAACGGGTATCAACATCAACTTCGCGTTGCGTCACAAACGACATTTTGTCGCGATGCAGAAACTCGATGGGGTCTTCAATCGTTACGATGTGTCCGCTGCGGCGCGCGTTGATTCTGTCAATCATCGCCGCCAGCGTAGTTGATTTGCCCGAGCCGGTTGAGCCGGTGACGATGATCAATCCGCGTCGCTCTTCGGCGATGCGATCGATGATCGGCGGCAGTCCCAGCGCGGCGGTGTCTCTGGTCTGATCGGGAATGACGCGCAGCACGATGCTCACCGTTCCGCGCTGCTGAAAAATGTTTGCGCGGAATCTGCCCAGGCCGGCGACGCCATAGCCAATGTCAACTTCTGAAACTTCCTTGAAGCGCTGCTTCTGGCGGTTCGACATCATCGCGAATGCCATGTCGAGCGTGTCTTCCTGTTTCAGGCGCGGCGCGTCGGCCACCGGGTGCAGCTCGCCGCCGATGCGCATCACCGGAAACGCGCCAACTTTAAGGTGCAAATCGGACGCGCCCTGGCCGGTCGCGATACGCAGGAGATCGTCAATTTTTAAAGGCATAACGGAAGGCGTACCTTTCTTAACTTCGGTTCTTTGAACTGGACTGTTAGGAGTTTGCGCCGGATGGGGCGTTGGACTGCGGGGCGGCATCGCGGAGAAAACATCACGAAGCCAGGGCGATGATAGCGTTTCTAAATGAGAATCGTCAATGTTTGTCGGCGAAAACAAAAAGCGGCGGACGATGAACTCGCCCGCCGCGCTTTGTTTGAAGATGGTTTTGACGTTAGTCAGCAATCGACGCCGCGGTCTGATATTTCAATACCGGTTCATCAGCGGTTGTGGCTGGCGCGTTCGCAGTTCTTCCTTTGTCCGCGCTGTTGCCGTTGTTGCCCGGTTGCGATTTATTCGCGGCGTTCACATATGTCAGCCAGTCGCCGGGCGCTTTCCGTTCCCCCTTCGTGATTTCAAAGAAGGCTTTCTGAATCTTTTCAGTTATCTCGCCGCGACCGCCCACTCCGACCGTTATGCGATCGACGGAACGTATCGGCGTAATCTCCGCGGCCGTGCCTGAGAAGAATAACTCGTCCGCTACATATAACGCAGCACGTTGAATGCTGCGCTCTTTAACTGTGATTCCCAATTCATGGCAAATCTGAATGACGCTGTCGCGCGTGATTCCAGCAAGAATCGATGACGAAAGCGGCGGCGTTAAAACAGCGCCATTGCTCACCATGAAAATGTTTTCGCCCGAGCCCTCCGAAACGTAACCGCGATCGTCGAGCGCGATGCCTTCAGCAAAGCCGTTGACCAGCGCTTCCATTTTGATCAACTGGGAATTCATATAGTTCGCGCCACTCTTGGCCATCGCCGGCATCGAGTTTGGCGTCAACCGGTTCCAGGTTGAGACGCAAACATCGACACCTTTTTCAATCGCTTCGTCGCCGAGGTACTTGCCCCAGTCCCAAGCGCCGATGTAACAGGCCAGCGGATTTGGGAAAGGATTGACGCCGAAAGCCGGGCGCGCTTCGTCAAGACTGCGGAACAGAATTGGTCTGATGTAGCACTGATCCAAACCACTGCGCTCCACCAGGTCAACCGACGCTTCGCATAACTGATCCAATTTCCAGGTGTGGTCCATGCGGTAAATTTTGGCGGAATTGAGAAACCGCTGCATGTGTTCCTTCAGCCGAAAAATCGCAGGCCCGCGTTCAGTCGCGTAACAACGGATACCCTCAAAAATGCTCGAGCCATAATGCAGAACGTGCGACATTACATGAACGCGCGCGTCGTCCCATTTTATGAATTCGCCATCGTGCCACACGACATCACAAATGCGCGGAGTTGCTATATCTTTCGCTTTACCATCTTTTGAGAACATGCGTGGTACTCCTTAACAGGATAAGCTTTGGAAACGGGCAGCGAGGGAAATCAGGAAATTCAGTTAACGCTCTGAAGGTTGCCAGGGAACAAATAATACAGGAAGCGCGTCGACCCTTTCGGCCTTTCGGAAACGACAATATGGATATCGGTACAGCGCACGATACCGTAAATTTGAAGCGTTTTGCAAGGTGCGCTTGCTTCGGTAGGCGGGCCCCGAGTACCATCAAAACGATTCTTCAAATACCAAAAGATTATCAATCCCTAACGCTTTCCGGTGAAGTGTCGCAAACCTCTTAACCTTTCATTGTTTCTTGCAGGAGCTATCCTGCTTTCGATTTTTTTTGTTGACTGCCGTATGAACAACACAAATTCACCGACACCTCCTGCATCTTCCCCAAACGCGACAAATAATGATCCGCTTGTGATTCACCAACGGGCCGTTGCCATCGACATGCACGCCGATACCACGCAACGGCTGCTCGACGAAAATGTGGACCTGGCTCAGCGATTACCGGATGGGCATTTCGATTCTGTGCGGGCGCGCGAGGGTGGACTGGACGCGCAGTTTTTCTCGATTTGGGTTGAGCCGGACTTGTTTGGCGGCGGTGGTCCACCAGCGATGAAGCGGGCTGACGATCAAATTGCAGCGGTGCATCAGCTCGCTGAAAAGCATCCGGAAACCTGGCAGTTTGCCACTAGGACAAGCGACATTCGGCGCATTGTTGCGGCAGGAAAACTGGCGGCGCTGGCAGGCCTCGAAGGCGGGTATGCGATCGACGAGAAGCTGGAGAACGTCGAACGCTATTACAAGCTGGGCGTGCGCTACATGTCGCCGGCCTGGAGCGTCAGTACGAGTTGGGCGGGCTCCTCAGGCGATGCGGTCGGCGCAGAGCGCGGCTTGAATGAATTCGGTAAGCAGGTGGTTCGCGAGATGAATCGCCTAGGCATGATGGTTGACGTTTCACATGTTTCTGATCCGACATTCTGGGACATCGTGAATACGTCGACGAAACCAGTGATTGCAACGCATTCAGGTTGCCGCGCGCTGGCGAATGTGCCAAGAAATTTGACCGACGACATGATTAAGGCGCTGGCAAAAACCGGCGGCGTCGTTAACGTGATCTTCTACCCTGAACATCTTGAGCCGGGTTGGAGCGAAAAGAAAAAACAGCTTGACGCCGAGATAGCGCCCAGAGTTCAGCGGGCTTCGGAAGAAGAGAAGGGTGATGTCGCGCATAAAAAGATGGCGCGCGATGCAGTGCGCCGTGAAGAGTATGCGAAGCGTTTGCCGCCGGTCACCGTCTCGCGTTTGGTCGATCACATCGATCACGTTGTGAAGCTCGTCGGTATCGATCACGTCGGCATTGGATCGGATTTCGATGGCGTGCAATCGACGTTGAGTGACCTGGCGGACGTTTCGCAGTTGCCGAATCTCACGCGTGAGTTATTGCGGCGCGGCTATTCGGAAAGCGATGTCGATAAGATTTTAGGCGGCAACATGCTGCGCGTGATGGAAGCAGTAGAGAAGTAGAGCAGGCATACTTATCGGTTCCTGCGGCTCTGCTGCCTTCCGTGCGGTAAGGCTCTGCCTTACCGCTAACGAATGCATTTTTCTTTTCGAGGCTGCGCCTCGAAGTTAGTCGAGGCGCAGCCTCTAATTCTTGTAATGTTTCGGAAAGGCAGAGCCTTTCCGCACAGAAGGCGGCAAAGCCGCTGTTGAAAGAATGCCCGACTCAAAGCCGAAATTTAAGGTGCCTCGCATCGGTTTTCACGCTCCAATAAAAGGCGGACTTCACAATGCGCTGCTCGTGGCACGGGATACCGGCTGCGATACCTTGCAGATCTTTTCCCGCAACCCACGGGGATGGGCGGCGAAACCGTTAACGGCCGCGGACGCTGCACTCTTTCGGAAAGTAAGGCGCGAAACAAAAATTACGCCGGTAGCAATTCACTGCAACTACCTCGTTAACCTCGCCGCGGCCGACGAACTACTCCTGAAAAAATCTCGAAACTCTTTTCGTGAGGAACTGCAACGAGCGATCTTGCTCGGCGCAGATTACCTGGTGGTCCATCCCGGCAGCGCGCGCGGCTCATGCGAAGCCGACGGCATAAACACCTGCATTGCCAGCATCAAGATCGGCTGTCGTCGGCTCGACTTAGGAAAACTGAGAATACTTTTGGAGAACACAGCAGGCCAGGGCGAATGCATCGGGCATCGTTTCGAACATTTGCGTTCAATAATGGATGGCTGCCCAAAGATCCCGCTGGGCGTTTGTTTTGATACCGCCCACGCGTTCACGGCCGGTTACGACATTCGCGAGGAAGACGGTTTGGAAGCGTTGATCGTGAAACTTCAACGCACCGTGAAAACGCGAAACGTGCGCGCCATTCACTTCAACGACTCGCGTGCTCCTTATAATTCGCGTGTCGATCGACACTGGCACATCGGCGAAGGCCACATCGGCGCGGAAGCGCTGCGTCGCGTGGCCCGCCATCCGAAACTCGCGCACGCTGCCTTCATTTTAGAAACTCCTTACGACGATCCGCGGGCGGATTTGCAGAACCTGAACATGCTGCGATCATTTGTTGACAACGGCGACGCGTAGTCGCACGATTGGTTCTAATCACCCCGTAATTTCCGCCGCTAAGTTTGACGTAACTACAATTTGTAACTACACTACCTATGCGGTTCGAATGGGATGAGAAAAAGCGGCGAGCGAATCTCCATCGCCACGGAATTGACTTTAACGTTGTCGAGAAAATTCTGGCTGGCCCGACCATCAACGTTGAAGATGATCGGTTTGATTACGGCGAGATGCGCATCCAGACGTTTGGTTTGCTCAATGACAAAGTAGTCGCCATCACTCATACACAAACTGATGACGTGATGCGACTCATTTCAATTAGGAAGGCAACGAAGCATGAAGAAAAAGACTACTTCCGAAAGGTCGACGACTGACGAAACAGACTATGCGCGTCTTGAAGCAATGACGGATGCGGACATTGATTTCTCCGATAATCCGGAGGTTCCCACAGAGATGTTCGCACGCGGCATAGTTCGCCGCGGACTGAAACCCATACCGCCTAAGAAGCAATTGACTCTACGGGTCGATAGCGATGTCGTAGCATGGTACAGAAAACTTGGCTCGGGATATCAGACGAAGATCAATGCGCTCTTAAGAGCCTACATGGAAGAGCATCAGCGTAGCAAAGCTTGAGCGAAGCGCAGGAAACGCAGACCTATTCTGGATATTGGACAGTTTTCAAAGCCTCCGTTAAAATATTTTCATCATGACGACAACGCGACATAACTTGCTCACCAAACTCCTCCTAACGGTGCCGCTTCTGCATTGCGCGTTCTAGGCGCGCTCACGCGGGGCGGCGAAATCCTCCAACAACAAAATAGATTCGGGAACGACGCAGACTTAAGAGTTTGCGTTAAGGCGCAATCGCAAACGAACAGTCTGCATTACGACTTCCCGGCGATTTCATGTTAAGTGTAAAGACCGTTAGGACAAGACGATGGACGAAAAATATTTTCCAGAACAAATTGAAAAGAAATGGCAAGAGCGCTGGCGAGAAGCGCGTGCTTTTGAAGCGAGCAACGACGATCCGCGGCCAAAGTTTTATGCGCTCGAGATGTTGCCTTATCCGTCGGGTTTTTTGCACATGGGCCATGTGCGCAACTACGCAATCGGCGACGCGCTCGCGTGGTACAAACGGCTGCAGGGCTTCAACGTGCTGCATCCGATTGGTTGGGACAGTTTTGGGCAACCCGCCGAGCAGGCCGCCATCAAGCGCGGTATCAATCCTCGAGAGTGGACCGAAAAAAATATCGCGCACATGCGCGGCCAGATGCAGCGTCTGGGAATAAGTTACGACTGGTCGCGCGAAATCGCAGCGCATCGCCCTGACTATTACAAGTGGGACCAGTGGTTCTTCCTGAAGATGTACGAGCGCGGGCTGGCGTACAAAAAAATGTCGCCGGTCAACTGGTGCCCAAGAGAAGGCACCGTCCTTTCAAATGAACAATCGTCCGGCGGTGTGTGCTGGCGTTGCGGCGCAACGGTCGAGAAGCGCGATCTCGAGCAATGGTTTCTGCGCATCACCGACTATGCCGAACAACTCGTTGCCGACATCAAGCAGATCGAAACAGGCTGGCCGGAAAAAGTTTTAAAGCGCCAGCGCGACTGGGTGGGCCGCAGTGAAGGCGCATTCATCGACTTCGCCGTTAAGGAAAGCAAAGAAAAGATTCGTGTGTTCACCACGCGCATCGACACCATCTACGGCGCCACGGCGGTCGTACTTTCCGCCGCCCATCCTTTGCTCGACAAATTGCTCGAAGGCTCGGCATTGAAAGATGACGTGGAAAGATTTGCCGAGAAGATGAAAAAGGAAAATGCCGGCGGCAGCCGGGTGGTAGATCAGGAAGAAGAGAAGCTGGGCATCAATACCGGCGTGTTGGCGATCAACCCCTTCAGCGGCGAAACGATTCCGGTGTGGGTTGCGAATTACGTTTTGATGGAATACGGCACCGGCGCGGTGATGAGTGTGCCTGCGCACGATGAACGCGACTACGAGTTTGCGCAAAAGTACTCGCTGCCGATCCGCCGGGTGATCGAACGCGTGTCACACGAACAGGAATCGATAGTGCATGACTCGTTGAGCGAAGATCAATCGTTAGCGATGCAGCACGCGTTTACTGACTACGGAATCCTGGTGAACTCCGGCGAGTGGAGCGGAAAACTTTCCGCAGTTGCGATGCAGGAAATGGCGGCGCAAGCAAAGGCGAAAGGTTTTGGCAAAGCGGCTGTCACCTATCGGATTCGCGATTGGGGCGTCTCGCGCCAACGTTTCTGGGGCGCGCCGGTGCCGATGGTTTACTGTGAAAATTGTGGCACCGTGCCGGTCCCGTACGATCAATTGCCGGTTGTGTTGCCTGAGAACGCAGCCTTCACGGGCACCGGCGAATCTCCGTTGGCAGGTGTCGCGGAGTTCGTGAATACAACTTGTCCGAAGTGTGATAAACCCGGCCGCCGGGACACAGACACAATGGACACGTTCGTCGATTCCTCGTGGTATTTCTTTCGCTACTGCGATCCCCGCAATGAAACAGCACCATTTGATTCGGCGATGGCCGAACATTGGACACCGGTGGAACAGTACATTGGCGGCGACTCACACGCGGTCATGCACCTCATTTACACGCGCTTCTGGACCAAGGTCATGCGCGACCTCGGTCTGGTTTCTTTTGACGAGCCTATCAAACGTTTGTTGACTCAGGGCATGGTAACGAACCAAGTCGAGGGAACCGACGAATGGAAAGCGATGTCCAAGAGTTTGGGCAACGGCGTCGATCCGGATGAAATGATCGCTGCGTTTGGCGCAGACGCTGCGCGAATGTTCGTACTCTTCGCCGCACCGGTTGAAAATGAATTGCGCTGGTCAGAGGCGGGCGTTGAAGGGGCAGTCAGGTTTTTGCGCCGCGTGTACACGATGGTTTGGCGCTGGCACGAACGTCTTTCAAACGAGTCTGCACAAGATCGAAACTCCAAAGCACCCGTTGCTGAACTCAGTTCGTCGGCCCGCGCTTTAAGGCGTAAGACGCACCAGACAATCGCGCGCATCACTAACGAGTTCGACGACCTGCATTTCAACACCAATGTCGCGGCGCTGATGGAATTGTTTAATGAGATCAGCGACTTCAACGCAGATCCGGTAACTGCCGTAGCTGAAGATGTCTTTGTTGCGCGCGAAGCGCTGGAAACGTTGGTCGTGATGCTTACGCCATTTGCTCCGCATGCTGCCGAGGAACTGTGGGAAGCATTAGGTCATCAAGGCGGATTGCTGAATTCCGCTCGCTGGCCGCAGGCTGATCAGGAATTAGCTCGCAGCGAAGAGTTGGAGATTCCCGTTCAGGTCAACGGCAAGCTGCGCTCGCGTCTGATCACGTCGCCGGAAGTTTCAGAAGCAGAGTTGCGCACGGCCGCGCTCAATGACGACAAGATTCGCTCGTTGATCGAAGGGCGCGAGGTCGTAAAGGTAATCGTGGTGCCGCAGCGGTTGGTGAATATTGTTCTCAAGTAGCCGGCCCGAGCAACATTGGTTAGACGCAAGACATGGCTTATGTTAGATTTAGCTCGATAAGAGGTTCGTAAAATGAGAAAGGTCGCGACATACGAAGGCATCATCGAGAATGGGCGCGTAACGCTGCCTCCAGATTCCGACATTCCCGATAAGACTCGCGTGTACGTGCTTGTACCCGACGCTGAGACTCTGCCCACCTTTTACGTCGCTAGTCCTCGTTTGGCCCATCCAGAGCAGGCGAAAGATTTCGAAATGCAAGTTACCGAAGACACTGTCGATGCCAACGTATGACTCCAAGGTTTTCGACCCGCCGGCGCCACTAGCAAGAGTAAGTCTGAAAGCTCTTCACGATGGCGCCATCGTAACTGACGTGCCGATGCTCATTGATTCCGGAGCTGATGTCACTCTGATGCCTGAAACGTTAATCAATGAATTAAGGTTAGAGCTTGATCAAAACGAGAGCTACGAGTTGGCATCATTTGATGGACAAAAAAGCGCGGCAAAGTCAGTGCAACTGGATTTAGTATTTCAAACACGCACTTTTCGAGGTCGGTTCCTTCTGATCAACTCGGACAGCGGCATCTTAGGAAGAAATGTTCTAAA
The DNA here is from genome assembly GCA_030841085.1 of Pyrinomonadaceae bacterium. Lineage (GTDB taxonomy): Bacteria > Acidobacteriota > Blastocatellia > Pyrinomonadales > Pyrinomonadaceae > PSRF01. The sequence goes on along the minus strand of JAVEDP010000039.1, from coordinate 36,249 downwards.
CCACTTTGCACTTGTCCTGAACGGTCCTGGCTTAAGTTGGGAGGAGCAACCAACAAGTTCTCCTCAATAGTTTGCTTGCTGCTCGCTCTCGTGCCCGTTAAAATTCTTCTGTGCAAGTTTTCCGACTGAGCCACTAAATGAAAGAATGCCCAGCCTGTAGGCGCTGTTTCCCCGATGACATAAACCACTGTCCGCAGGACGGCGATGCCACCACGCCTTCGCTGCTGGGGGAACCAATACTCGACGCGCGCTATCAGTTGGAGAAGCGTTTGGGCCAGGGAGGCATGGGAGTTGTTTTTCAGGCGCGGCATATTTTCCTCAAGACATCGCACGCTATCAAAGTGATCTTGCCCGATTTGGTTGGCAACGATCCAATGCTCGTTACACGCTTTCGCCAGGAAGCGTTGGCCGCCGCCGCCATTCGTCATCAAAATATTATTTCCGTTACAGACTTTGGTGTGGTGCGCGGCACTATGCCTTTTCTGGTGATGGAGTTCGTTAACGGCAAATCGTTACAGGACATTCTGGCCGACGAAAAAGTAATGCCGCCGGCGCGCGCCCTGGAATTTGCCTCGGCCATTGGCGCCGGTGTAGCGGCCGCACATCGCCAAAACATCGTGCATCGCGATCTCAAACCTTTGAACATCATGACCCAGTTGGGCCAGCCGGTTTCGCAGGGTCTGAAGATCCTCGACTTCGGACTGGCCAAAATAAAGTCCGGTGAATTGCTCGGTTCGTTTATTCAAGCCAAGACCAGCGGGCTGATGGGCTCTCCTTTTTATATGGCGCCGGAACAATGGTCGGATGACGAGCCCGATGCGCGCGCCGACATCTACAGCCTGGGAATCATTCTTTACCAAATGCTCGCCGGCGATGTTCCGTACAAAGGCTCGTCGATTCCTTCAATCATGAAGAAGCACCTCACGCTGCCGCTTCCGACTTTCAAGTCGATGGGAGTTGACGTTTCGCCACGTCTCGAAGCAGTTGTGCAGCATGCCCTTGAGAAGGAAGTAGCGGACCGCACGCCTTCGGTTGAAGTATTCCTCGATGAATTGCGCGCGGCCATCGGCGACTTTGGCTCAACGATGCACAGCAACCGGCAGACTGGACAACTCGATGCGAGCGCGACCATGCACTCGCCGGCCGTCAGCACCGGCGGCCAGTCAGTTTCTCCTAATTCGCAGGTCGCTTTCGATTCAATGGCGGGAACCGTTAGCTCGTCAGCATTAGGCGCGGAAGAACAAGCACAAATTGCCTCGGCGCGCGCAGAGTACGAAAGAGAACAGCAGCAACGCGATCAGATTGCGCGCGACGAATTGGGTCGCGAAGCCGAAGCCCGCCGACAGGCGACCGAGGAAAAGGAACGCAAGCGCAAAGAAGAAGAGGAACAAAAGCGCAAGGAAGAAGAAGAGCGTGCTGAGCGAGAACGCCAGGCGCGTGAGCAGATGGAGCGCGTTGAGAAGCAAGCGAAAGAACTCGAAGAACGCCTCTCTCGTTTGGCGACCAGCATGCATCCGGGCGCTACTGTTGCCGAATCCGCGCCAGCCGTCGGAGTGAATACTGGCGGCGCAGGCGGCAACAGTTTTCCTGGTGTTGCAAGCTCTCTTCCTGGAGTTTCGTCATCGCTGCCGGGCACGATTGCGCCGCCGGCCAAGGGCAAGTCCATGTTGCTTATTGGCGGTGTCGTGCTCGTTGTCCTGTTGATTGCCGGCGGTGGTACTGCTTACTTTCTAACTCGTCCAAAACCTGCTGCTACCGGCGTTGGTCCAACGACTCCACCAACCAATCCAACCAACAACCCGAGTGGGACAACTAAGGCCGATCTGGTGGAAATTCCTGGCGGCACGTTTCAGATGGGCCGTAACGATGGACCACCGCAGGAACGGCCTGAGCACTCGGTGACGGTGTCGAAGTTTTTTATGGACCGCACCGAAGTTACCAACGCCGAGTATGCCGAGTTTGTCCGCGACATGGGCTACGAGGTTCCCAGTCACTGGGTGAGAGGGCAACCACTACCCGGCCAAGAGCAGTGGCCGGTGGTAAATGTTTCGCCAAAGGATGCCGAAGCTTTCGCCGCCTGGCGTTCAAAGCGTGACGGCGTCACCTATCGCCTGCCGACCGAGGAGGAATGGGAGTTTGCGGCGCGCAGCGGTGGCGAATACAAAACTTACCCCTGGGGTGATACGTGGCAGGACCGTCACGCGGTCGTAAGAGAAGCCACTCCGCAGCCAGTAGGCACCTATCCTGAAGGGAAAAATCGTTGGGGTGTGGTTGATCTCATCGGCAACGCCTGGGAGTGGACTTCTTCAAAAGCCTCGATTTACAACAATGCGGCCGAGATTCCCTCCGCGTCGAAAGAATGGGTTGTGGCGCGCGGCGGTTCCTATGCCAGCGATCCCAAAGACCGGCAAATACCAGTTTCCGCCACCTACCGGGATTGGTATCCCCCTACTACAAGACATCAGAATTTCGGCTTCCGTCTGGTCCGTTCTGCTTGAGCGCGCGGTCCGGCCAGCCCCGTCCCAACCTGATTTTACTTCTTAGTTAGATCATCTTCGCGAAGTTAGGCTACAATTCCACACGTTTCAACGGCTTCTGCCAAGCTATCTACCAACTTATCGCCGTGGTTGAATCTATAGTTACCCGACAGACCAGGAGTAGATCGATGAGAGCTTCCTCGATAATTCGCGCATCGTTGTCCCTCATTGCGCTTTCGTTTTGTTTATCGGCGGCAGGCCCTGAGGCCCGCGGACAGGATGTCGGCGTCGACGTTGGTGGCGGCGCCGGAATTTTCAGACCCAAGAATCCCGAAACCAGGAAACGCACTGGTCGTACAGCTCCGAACGCCCGGCGAACTCCCGCTCCCGGTCCGCGCGCAACGGGACCGAGCAGCGCCGAAATCGAAGACCGCGTCGACGACCTGCTGGAAAAGGGAAATCAGTTTCGCGATGCGCGGCGTTTTGCCGAAGCTGAAGATTCGTATCAAAACATTCTCAAACTTAAGCCGCGCGATGGCCGCGCCGCGTATGGTCTCGGCAACATCTATGCTGATCAGCAGCGTTGGGACGAATCGGAAGCGGCTTATCGCAACGCCGTTTTGTGGAGCCCGTCCGACGTCGATGCTTTGGTCGCGTTGAGTGTGGTCCTGGTGCAGCCGCGTTCCGGCGCCGGCAACGCGAAACGATTTGCCGATGCTGAAAGTTTCGCCCGTCGCGCAATTCAGTTGCAACCGAAGAATGCGGTCGCGTGGGATCGTTTGGGCGTTGCCCTGCAATCGCGCGGAGTATTCAACGAGGAAACCGAGCATGCCTATCGCCGCGCAGTCGAACTCGATCCGGAATTTGCGGTGGGCTATGCGCATCTTGGGCGGGCGCTCAAACACAGCGGACGAAAAGACGAAGCGGCGCCGTTTTATGATCGAGCAATTCAACTCGCTAAGGACCCCGCCACGTTGAACTTGATCGCCGAATCATTGCAAGCAGAACAGCAGTGGGAGAATTCCGAGCCGGTATTAAAACGAGTGCTCGAGCTTGACGCTCGCAATCCCACCGCAGTGCTTTTATTAGGCCGCATGCTGGTCGTTTTCAAGCGCTATCAGGAAGCGGAACCTTACCTGAAGACGGCGACGGAGATGAGCCCGCGTGCCTTTCAGCCCTTTAATTTATTGGGCCGCACGTACCTGGCGCTCGATCGCTTTGAGGATGCGGAGGTGACCTACGAACGCGCCGCGGAATTTGCATCCGCTGGCGATCGACGGCAGTTGGCAGGCGTGTTTGGCTTTGCTGGAGTTGGCGACGGTTACTTAAAAGCGAAGAAAAAACCGAGCGCCGCGCGTGCTTATCGCCGTGCCCTGGAATTGGATCCGGGAAACAAGGAACTGGAACAAAAACTTTCTAAAGCAAGTTAACCGTAACCTGCTGCGTTGTTCACACCCAAAATCGTCCCCGTTTCGAATTAAGAACACAAGAGTGGAGCCTGTCTAATGAAGCGTTGCCCAAAGTGTAGTCGCACTTTCCCGGATGACAATCAAAAGTTTTGCACCATCGATGGTGGCTTGTTGGTGGCGGAACAGCCATTTGATCCGAACGCAACCTTCCGCGCGTCGGCGCCGTTAACACCACCCAGCACGCCGCCGCCGGCCACGCCGCCAGCGGCTTCGTCGCCAGCGGCCGACAAAGCCTCCACGCCTACACAACCGGATTTTGGCGCTACGATCGCAACGTCATCATCCGCTCCGACTGCAGTGCTGCCGAAGAAAACCGGACCGACCGGTGCGCGCACCATCGTCGATCGACCGGCGCCCGCGGCTCCAGTTCCAAGCGCGCCATTGCCGCAACAACGAAGCGCACCACTTGCGAAAGACACGCCGAGCATTCCAATTCCACCGCCGCGCGCCGCGAAGAAATCAAAAATGCCACTTATCATTGGCATCTTGTTACTGCTCCTGGTGCTTGGTGTTGGCGCCGTCGCCGCGGTGTTCTTCCTGGTGATCAAACCGCGGCTGAACGAGGTGCGCCCGGCACCCGTGGCGACGAACCCGACCAAAGACGAGAATGCGAATAGCAATACGAGCGTCGCGGTTGAACAACCTAAAACTGAACCTGAGTTTGTCGCGCCTCCGAATACGGTTAAGTTTATGAACTCGCAGGCGAATCTCGACGGCAAGTTGGCCGAACACTACCTCGACTTTTCTTTTTACTATCCGAAAGACTGGCAGCTCGATCCGAAGGCGGGAACGCCAGGCGCGAGCAACTTCGCCAAGGTCGAACGAAGATTGCCGCCTGATTTTACGCAGGAAAACTTCGCTGTCGGTTGGTATGGAAGCAAAGGAACCTTCGCGGCCGATGAAGCCACTTTCCCGCAACTGGTCCAGGTTCTCGGTAACACTTTAGCTAATGGCTTTCCCGAGTATCAGAAAGTTTCGGAAGGCCCCACCAAAGTGAATTCGCTCGACGGTTACGAATTTCGCTTCACCAGCACCTCAAAAGGAACGGAAAAAGGTGACCTCAAAGTTTGGGGCCGCGTAATATTTTTGCCCACCGGAGTTGCCGGCGATCAAACAGGCGCGACGCTGATCATGCTGGCAACATCGCTAGCTCCCGAACTGTCCAGCGTTGATGATGTGGGGACAAAAGGCGAGACGCCGGTAATCCTGGAATCGTTCCGCTTTGGAAAGAAACCTTAGTGCAGCAATGCGAAATTAATTCATTCTCGGTTATAGTCTTTGCGTAATCCGGATATCTGAGTAAGCAATAATGAAAAAGTCGAACCCAACCGAAACAACAAAACCATTGTGGACGCCGTTGCGCGTCGCTTTCACGATTCTCGTGCTGTCGTTGTTTGCAGCTTTTGGAATTTCCAGTTGCAGCTCGAGCGATGAAAAACGAGAAACGCCCGCGCCCGTAGTGAGGAATAACCCCAGTGCGCCGCAGCCGGTTGCCCCAGCCGCGCCCGCGCCCATGCTCACGCTGCCAGCGAGCATCACCGCCACAGAACTGCGGGCCGTTACTGGCGCGCCGATCAAACTCTCAAGCTATAACGGGAAAGTGTTGCTCGTGAACCTGTGGGCGACGTGGTGTGGTCCATGCCGGTTGGAAACTCCCGAGCTGGTCAAGCTGCACAAAGAATTTCGCTCGCAAGGGGTAGAAGTAGTGGGACTGTCGACTGAGAATCCGGACGCGTCTGCCGACAAGGTGCGTGAGTTTGTTCAAAACTTTGACGTCGATTACCGCATCGGCTGGGCCACGCCGGAAGTAGCAATTACACTGATGCAGGGGCGTGATGCAATCCCGCAGAGTTTCGTTATTTCGCGCAGCGGTCGCATCGTCAAACGGTTCGTTGGCTTTAATCCGATGGACACCCCTAAGCAAATAAGAGAAGCCATTCAGGAAGCTCTTGACGACAAAGGTGCGGCAGACTAAACAAGCGCCGCGCGCGGTTCGCCGCTTCACAACCAGTTCGCCGCTTCACAACCAGGACGTTGCACTATTGATCCTTGGCTTCCTCGAGTTCTTGTTCACCCTCTTTTTGTAACCGCTCACCCTCTCGCGCCAGCTCTTCATCTTGCAGTCCGTCCGCGACCTGCTGCTTGGCTTCGCCCTGAAGCTTTTTCATTCGCGCCTCGACGCGCGCTTCCACTTGATCCATTGGCGCCGCTTCACCGGTTTCTTCCTGCGTTGTAATTCGATCTTTATCGATCTCCATGCCCACCTCGCTCTAAATGAAATTCTGTGAATGCAGTCTAGCGAAACAAACGAATCGATGCCAGCGGCCCAACGGGCGGGTGAGAGTTTGATGTCCGATAAGCTTTAGGAAGCTCTGATCAAGTCAATGCGGCTAGCGTTTCCAAAACCCGCGTAGCGGGTGGAAGCATAAAGCCTGGGGTGGAGCGGAGCGGAACCCCAGGACGACGATCGTTAAAATCCCAAGCGCGCGGAGCGTGCGATAGAGCAAACCCTGGCAATTTACCTTTCGTAAAGGGCTGTCGGCCACTTCGTGGGCTCTTACTTTTTCCCCTGAACAATCCTGGGGTTGCGCTTCGCTTCACCCCAGGCTTTACGCTATCGCCGCGCACCGCGGGCTCAGGGCAAACTTTTTCATGTACTTGTTCAGAGCTTCCTTTAGCTTGTCGTAACGCCGCGACAAACTGAAGTTTATCGGACATTTGCTCGATCCGCTCGACAGCCACGTATCGACCAGCTAGACTAACGTCTGACATGCCGTTCTCACTTTTCAAAATGGTTCGGATAGTTCTCGCGTTGGCCCTCGCTTTTTGGGTCGCCGGCGCCGGCTGTCTGTTGGGCTGCGAAGGAATGATGACGGCCGCAGCGAGTGAGAGCGCCGACGTACCGCAGCATGCGACCGGCGATCTCAACCTGGTTGTTTCAGGCGACGCGTGTGCTTCAGCGAAATCGCACGACTGTTGCGCCAAACGCAATCAGCGCGCTCAGGCAAAAACGCAACCAGCCGAAAAGCAAGCAGCGACGCTCATCGAGACCGATCCGGCATCCACAGCCATGTCTGACTGTCCGTTGGCCATGAGCCGAACGGTAGTCGCTGCAAAGAGCGGCGCCCGGGAAACACGTTCCGCGGCGACTGTCGCCAATCCAAACTTACCTACTCAGAATCTTATCGAACAACCGGCCCCGCTTGTTTCTCAGGTGCGCTTGCCGAATCGCGGCCACACCTACCTTCGCTGCTGTTCCTTCCTGATTTAAAGATCCGCGCCCAGTAGGATAGACATTCCTGTCTGTCCCTTTATGTCGACAGACCAAAAGTCTGTTCCACAAAGGTATCAGTGTGTGTTTGCTGATACCAGGCAATGATCTTTTTCCTAAGGAGACTCCCAAATGAAAAATATGAACCGGTATGGACTCGGTTTGGCGCTCGCACTCGGTCTGTTTCTTTCAAACCTTGCCTTGGCGCAAACCATTACGCAAAGCGATCAAAAGAAAACCACTGAGTCGTGTTGCACGACGGCGTGCTGTCATCACGATTCGGCAGCGATGAAAGGTGCGAAAGAGCAGTCCTCGAAGCACGACAGCTGCTGTAGCCGCGATTCGTGTGACATGAAGATGAAAGAGGGCGCGAAGAATCACGCGGCCGACTCGACCATGGCAGATTGCTGCGGCTGTTGCGGTGACTCGTGTGACATGAAGATGAAAGACGACGCGAAGAATCACGCGGCCGACTCGACCATGGCAGGTTGCTGCGGCTGTTGCGGTGATTCGTGCGAGATGAAAATGAAAGAGATGAAGCATAAGAACACGAACAACTAAAGGAGGGAAGTAGTGGGCGTTTCGAATTTGGTCGAAGCGCCCACAACATTCGCGGCTTTGCCGCCCCCCTTGCGGTAAGGCTCTGCCTTACCGATAAGTGCTGTAAGAGTCTTGAGGCTTCGCCTCGCGGAGGCATAGCCTCGAAAATTCGAGGCGGCGACCGGTAAGGCAGAGCCTTACCGTAAGGGAGGCGGCAAAGCCGCGCATAATCACATCGTTTACGACTTGCGACTCAACGTCTAAGGCGAGGTTGAACAAGATGTTTTCACTGCACAAGAATTTGCTGTTAATCATTGCTGTTGTGACTTTTCTAGCGATGGGCCAGGCGGTGTTCGCGCAGCATGAGGGACATGACATGTCCAAGATGCCGGGCATGAGCAAGGCCAAACCTAAGGTCAAAGCGAAGACGAAAAGAAAGGCGGCGCGAAAGCGGAAACCGACGGTGCGCAGGAAGCAGCCGGCAAAAAAGCACGATATGAGCAGCATGCCGGGGATGAACATGCCGGGTCATAAGATGCCGGCGAGTTCACCGTCACCGAATCCGCAAGCGTCGCCGCAACCGATGGACATGAACATGCCGGGGATGAATATGCCCGCGAGTTCACCGTCACCGAATCCGCAAGCGTCGCCGCAACCGATGGACATGAACATGCCGGGGATGAATATGCCGGCGAGTTCACTTTCACCGAATCCGCAAGCTTCGCCACAGCAAAAGATGGACATGAACATGCCGATGCCGGCGGCGAGTCCCGCAACGGGAACTGGTCACACGCATGGCAATCAACCCGCCGCGCCTATGGGCAATATGGACATGAATGCACCGAACAGTGGCGAGCCCGCCAGTGGTGCAATGAAAGACATGCCGGGAATGTCGGGCACAGACTCTATGAACCTGGGTCCGTTAATGGTGATGGCCGGCAACGATATGGGCATCCGCGTGGGTTCGAGTGACACAAACATTATGTCAATGGGCGCGATGGGTTCCGGAACTACCTGGCAACCATCCTCTGGACCAATGCACATGATTCATAAACAGTCAGGCGACTGGTTGCTGATGTTTCACTACAACGCGGTCGTCGGCGTTAATCGCCAGGGTGGTCCAAGAGGTGTGACCAAGTTCGAGTCCGCAAACTGGTTTATGCCGATGGCCTATCACAAACTTGGCAAGGGCACTTTGCAACTGCGCGGCATGTTCAGCTTTGAGCCCTTTACATTTCCGCCGGGCGGTTCGCCGCTGCTGTTTCAAACCGGCGAGACCTACAAAGGCCAGCCGCTGATCGACAGGCAGCATCCACACGATCTGTTTATGGAATTGTCGGCCCAGTACACGCATCCTGTAGGCGAGCGCGGCACCTGGTTCACCTACTTTGGTTATCCCGGCGAACCCGCGCTTGGACCAGTAGCGTTCATGCATCGCATGTCCGCGTCGGAGAACCCCGCGGCAACGCTTGCTCATCACCTGCAGGACTCAACGCATATTGCATTTGGTGTGTTGACGACCGGATTCACGTACCGCTGGCTGAAGTTGGAAGGTTCGATTTTTAATGGACGCGAGCCTGATGAGAATCGCTACAACTTCGATGCTCACAAATGGAACTCGCGATCGGCGCGCATCTCGATCATGCCCAATCAAAACTGGGTCATTCAGGCGTCCTACGGCTTCCTGCGAAGTCCCGAGGCTTCGGAAGCCGACACTGACATCCGCCGCACAACGGCCTCGGTCCAGTACAACAAACCGCTCAAGCGTGGCAACTGGGCTTCGGCTTTTGTTTGGGGCCGCAATCACACCAGCAGTTCGGGTGAAACCCATAACCTCAACGGTTATACGTTTGAGTCCACTGTAAATTTCCTGGACAAGAATTATCTCTATACGCGTCTGGAATTGGTGGACAAGAACGAGCTGCTGCGTGCCGTCGATCGAGCGCGATTGGGAATTACTGACGACCATCCTTCGTTCCGCATTGGCGCTTACACTTTCGGCGGCGCGCGTGAATTGTTCACAAACAATAACGTGTCGATGGCCCTCGGCAGCGATGTGACTTTCTATTCCAAACCCGCGGTGCTCGATCAGCTTTACGGCAACAATCCAGTTTCGTGGAAAATATTCCTGCGCTTCCGGCCCGGAAAGATGGACATGAGCAGCACGCACAGTACGCATTAGTTCAAGGAGGAGAAATGAAGCGACGAAAATTAATTCTTTTGGCACTTGTGTTAGGCGTAGCAATGGCCGCGCCGGTGACCAGCGCAGCGCGAAACCCCAAAGGCGGAAAAACCGCGACCAGGACCATTGTCGGTTTTATCAGCGACAATCATTGCGGGCTTAAACACATGGACGGCATGGAGAGCGACAAGGCGTGCGTACTCATGTGCGTTGCAAACGGCAAATTCGTGTTGGCCGATCGTGACCAAAAAAAGGTCTACCAACTCGACGATACCGGCCAGCAAAAGGCGCGAGAGTTTGCCGGGCAGAAAGTAAAAGTTACCGGTCGCGTCACCGGCAACACGATTCATGTGACCACCATCGAAGCAGCGTGAAGGATTGAGGCAACAACATGAGAAAAATAATTTCGTTAGCCACGTTGGGATTGGTTTTGTTGTTTGGCGGCGCGTCAGACTCGCAGGCCCAGGTCAAACAAGTTGAAATGCACATCGCCGGCTACCTTTGCGGCAATTGAGTCTTCAACATTCAGAAGGCCGTGAGCCGTCTAGACTACGCACCAAAACTAAAAGAGATTCAGGTGACCGACATCAAAAAGGGTATCGGAGTATTCACGCCGAAACCTGACAAGCCGGTTTCGTTTGCCGCGCTGAAGGAAACTCTGAAGAAGGCGGGCTATACACTCGACGCCGCGAACATTACCTTGGTGGGAAAGCTGGCTAAGGAAGATCAGCGGTGGGCGCTAATGGTCCCGGCCTCGGGTCAGCGGTTCATACTAGAGGGCAATGACATCGACAAAGTCATTGGCGGCTTAGCTGCCGACAGCGTCGTTGAAATCACAGGCGACTGGAAAACCGTTGGCGAAGGGACAAGCAGCCATGAAGTAATCGTTCCGCACGCGGCGATAAAACCAACGAGCGTAGCGGCGCCGAAAGTTGCATTCTTCGAAGCCAACGAACAACCCATCGCCTGGTTTGTTCCAGCCAGGTTCGCTGCTGCTAATGCCGATTCGTTTGCGTACGCGGCACAACCGAACGAGTCGCCGGGATCTGCGGCAAAACCAGCCGCGCCCATTCGCGTCACTTCACCTGGCCTGACAGTCTACAAGGGAGGCGCAGTCACTCCGCGCCTCTATCTTATCCATCAGCACCTTGGCAATCTGAATGTCGATCGTCAGGTCCTCGATGTAAGTGTTTCTTATACGCCATCCCCTCGCGTGCAATTGGAAGTTGAGGTGCCAGTCTCGCGCACATCATTCGGGGACGGCACGAGTTCGGTGGCGGGTGCAGGTTTGGGAAACATAACTGCATGGGCCAAGTACCGCTTCTTTCGTAAGGTCAAGACTTATGGAGATCGGCAAGCGGCGGTACGCGTCGGTTTAGAACTGCCGACAGGTAAAAAAGATCCGCCGACCGCTTTGCAGGTGAACGCGCCTGCATTTGTGCGCCAACAACTGACGCCGATCAGCGGTGGCTTTTCTCCGCACTTCGATCTTGCATTCTCGCAGGCGGGCGGTAGATTTATTTTTGGCGGAAACGCTGAAGGTATTTTGCGTGCTGAGCGCGACGGCTTTCGCATGGGCCACGAAGTTCGCCTCAACACCGACACGGAGTATGTGTTGCTGCCGCGCCACTACGCCGCTCCCGGTCACGAACTATTCTTAATCATGGAAACCACTTTCGTTCATCGCAGCTTAGGCCGGCTGGCCGGCACACCTGTGGCGGGAAGCAATTCGACTGAGTACTACCTTGCGCCCGGGCTACAGTATGCCGCTGCGCCCCAATTCGTGATCGAAGCGAGTTTTCAGTTTCCTTTGGTACGCAACACTGGTCCATCGGTCCTGCGTAACGATCGAAATATTCTGCTCGGAGTTAAATATCTTTTTTGAGTCATGCGAGTAGCTGTCATCACTTTGTTGCTGTTGCTTGCACCAGTTGCTCCTCTGGCGCAGACGCCGCGGCCCGCACCGGCCCTGAAACTTAAGAGCATTAAGGGGAGTACTTTTCGTCTTGAGGATTACAAGGGAAGTGTAGTGCTTATCAATTTTTGGGCAACATGGTGCGCGCCTTGTCGGACGGAAATTCCGGAACTCATCAAGTGGCAGCGGGAGTACCGGCGTGACGGGCTGCAGATTATTGGCGTTACTTATCCGCCCCAGACGCTCGCGGAAGTGCGCCGCTTCGCACGGAAAACAAAAGTAAACTACCCGGTCACTCTGGGCACAAAAGCCACGAAGCTTCTGTTTACCGAAAGCGAAACTCTGCCGATGACGGTTGTGATTGATCGCGCGGGAAACGTGCGCGCGGTGATCGAAGGCGTGATCTTTCCGGAGGAGTTCGAGGAGAAAATCAAAGCTCTACTTACCAAAACTTCTGCAGTACGTATTAATGAGAGGCATTAACAGCCTTTTCATAGGCGGCCGACAGCTCGTTTTGATTCGTAATGCAAATGTTTAAATCGCGGAGCAGGCCATCTCCAATCCCGTAAATCCAGCCATGTACGGCCAACTCCTGCCCGCGACCCCACGCATTCTGCATGACCGTGGTGCGGCTGACGTTCAGCACTTGTTCAATCACATTCAATTCACAAAGCTTGTTGAGGCGCTTTGTTTCGTCATCTATTTTTGTAAGTAGCGCCGCGTGGTTGTGCATTACGTCCTGCACGTGCCTTAGCCAGTTGTCGATCAAACCGAGTTGCAGGTTCTGCATGGCTGCCTGCACGCCGCCGCAGCCATAGTGGCCGCAGACGATAATGTGACTGACCCCCAACACGTCGACCGCGAATTGCATCACCGACAGGCAGTTGAAGTCGGTATGGACCACCAGGTTTGCCACGTTGCGATGGACGAACATCTCGCCGGGCTGCAAACCGACGAGTTGGGTGGCGGGCACGCGACTGTCCGAACAACCGATCCACAGATAGCGCGGATTCTGTTGCTGGGCGAGCGCATGGAAAAATTCGGAATCCTGCGCCTTGATGCCCTCGGCCCAGATTCTATTTTTTTCAAGTAGTTCTTCCAATTCTTTCATAGCATCAACCTCGACCGGAGACCCCCACACGGAGAGCTTTAAGGGTCGCTCATGATCGAACGCGCCTATCTTGCTGGAAACCGATGCCAAAATTTTGTCAGGGAAGTTTTGCCGCCAGCACATCAACCTTTTCGATAACTGGCGGTTGGGCCAGCAGCGTGGAAGCGTTGGCCATCAAGGCCGCAGCAACTTTTCCCGAGAGGTGTGCCTGACGTCCTGAATCATCGGGGAAAGCGTCAAAGATTCCAAACGTTGACGGTCCCATGCGGATTGCAAACCAGGCAGTAGTTTCCGGCTCGGCTTCGACCAGCGCTAGTCCGCTGTTTAGGAAATTTTCAACTTCAGCTTCTTTTCCGGGCTTTGCTTCCAGCCGCACAAGCAATGCTACAGTAACCATTACTATTCTCCTTTGTGATTCTGAATTTTATTGTTCCAGGCAATGCCTTCAAGCCGGCAACCTCGGGTTAAGGGGCGCGGCGATTATAAACAAGGCAAGAGAAGAAATGCATCGCTCAAATGAAATCAGTCATGCTCCGAGTGGCCCAGCACCAGCAATCGATCCAGTTTGCGGCATGACCGTATCGCCGAAAAATGCCGCCGGGTCTTTCGCATACGACGGCCAAACATATTATTTCTGTAGCACACATTGCCTCGCGAAGTTTCAAAGCGATCCCGGCTCGTTCGTCAATAAATCCGCCGTCTCGATGACGCCTCAACCGGTCGCAATACAGCGCGCCAGTGTCATCGCAAAAGCTGAAGACGCGAGCACCTACACGTGTCCGATGCATCCGGAGGTACGCCAGTCAAAACCGGGCTCATGCCAAAAATGTGGCATGGCCCTGGAGCCGGTGACCGTCACGGTCCCAAAACAAAAGATCGAATACACCTGCCCAATGCATCCGGAAATCGTTCGCGACGCGCCGGGCAGTTGCCCGATCTGCGGCATGGCGCTCGAGCCGCGCACAGTTTCACTCGACGATGAAGCGAATCCTGAACTAAAGCAGATGTCGCGAAGATTCTGGGTGTGTTTCGCGTTGTCAGTTCCGCTGCTGCTGATCGGCATGAGCGAATTGATTCCCGGCGCGCCGCTCGACAAGTTACTGCCCATGGCGATTCGGGGTTGGATCGAACTGGCGCTGGCGACGCCGGTGGTGCTTTGGGGCGCGTGGCCTTTCTTTGTGCGCGCCTGGCAGTCGCTGGTCAATCGCTCGCTAAACATGTTCACGCTGATTGGAGTTGGCGTTGGTGTTGCTTATCTCTTCAGCGTGATTGCGCAACTCTTTCCCGAAATTTTTCCGCAGTCGTTTCGCGATTCGATGGGCAACGTGCCGCTTTACTTTGAAGCCGCTGCCGTGATTACGACGCTGGTGTTGCTGGGCCAGGTTCTCGAGTTGCGCGCGCGCAGTCGCACCGGCGCGGCGATCAAAGCTCTGCTCGGACTGGCGCCGAAGACAGCGCGGCGCATTCGCGCAGATGGCTCGGACGAAGACGTGGCACTCGAACAGGTGCACGTTGGAGACAAGTTGAGGGTGCGTCCCGGCGAAAAAATTCCCGTCGACGGAGTAATAACCGAAGGCGGCAGTGCGATTGATGAATCGATGATCAGCGGTGAACCTATTCCGGTGGCGAAGCTACCAGGCGACCGGGTAATTGGCGCCACGGTCAATGGTACCGGTTCGTTTGTAATGCAAGCCGAGCGTGTCGGAGCCGAAACCCTGCTGGCGCAAATTGTGCAGATGGTAGCGGAAGCGCAGCGCAGTCGAGCGCCCATTCAAAAACTCGCGGACCTCGTTTCGGCTTATTTTGTTCCGGCGGTGTTTGCGATTTCTATTTTGACTTTTGTTGTCTGGAGCTTGTGGGGACCAGAGCCGCGCCTGGCCCATGGTTTGGTCAACGCGGTTGCAGTGCTCATCATTGCGTGCCCCTGCGCGCTCGGCCTGGCGACCCCCATGTCGATCATGGTGGCCAGCGGAAAAGGCGCGGAAACAGGCGTGTTATTCAAAAATGCTGAAGCAATCGAGGTGCTGCGACAGATTGATACCCTGGTGGTCGACAAGACGGGCACGCTGACTGAAGGCAAACCAAAAGTACTTTCGCTGATCGCGCTTTCCGGTTTTGACGAACAAACTTTGCTGCGGCTCGTCGCGAGTGTCGAACGCAGCAGCGAACATCCGTTGGCCGCAGCGATAATCGCTGAAACCGCGGCGCGTGGAATTTCGCTGGCCAACACAAAAGATTTTGCATCGCTCACCGGCAAAGGGATAAGAGGCGAAGTTGATGGCCGGCAAGTTAGTCTCGGCAACAGCGCGCTCGCGGTGGAAGTGAATATCGATATCAACAGTCTGAACGAGCGCGCTGAAGCGTTGCGCGCAGACGGGCAGACGATGTTGTTCATCGGCGTTGACGGAAAAGCAGCTGGCCTGATCGGCATTGCAGATCCGATTAAAGCTACGAGTGTCGAAGCGATCAAACAATTGCACTCGGAAAACATTCGTATCGTGATGCTGACCGGCGACAGTGAAACGACCGCGCGAGCCGTCGCGGCGAAACTTTCCCTTGACGAGGTGGTCGCCGAAGTTTTACCAAACCAGAAGGCCGAAGTCGTGAAACGTTTGCAGGCTGAAGGGCGCAGAGTGGCTATGGCCGGCGACGGCATCAACGACGCGCCGGCGTTGGCCCAGGCCGATGTTGGTATTGCGATGGGCACCGGCACTGACGTGGCGATGGAGAGCGCGGCGGTTACTTTGGTAAAAGGTGACTTGCGCGGCATTGTGCGCGCCATCCGGCTCAGCCGCGCCACCATGAAGAACATCAAACAGAATCTCTTCTTCGCGTTTGTTTACAACGCGCTGGGCGTGCCGGTGGCCGCCGGCATCCTCTATCCGTTTTTTGGCGTACTGCTGAGTCCGATGATTGCCGCCGCGGCGATGAGTTTTAGTTCAGTTTCGGTAATTGCGAATGCGCTGCGATTACGAAGAATCTCTATCTAAAATCGGGCATCGCTCCCAAAGCATCAAACTGGAGTGAGGTTGTTTAAGCGTCTTACGGCACTTTTTGAAATGCCATGCCGACCTGAGTGAAGTGATCGTCTTCGGTTAAGATGTGGGCAATGGCACGATCGCGCATCAGCACCATTGAGGTGAAATCCGTAAAGGAGATGCGAGGCTTATCTTGAAACTTGAGACGAAGTTGAATCGCATGATCGAACTGTTCCGGCGTAATCCGCAATAGAGTTAGATAACGTTCAGTGATCGCCTCGTTAATCCTGTCCAGTGATTCGCGGGCTGTTGTAAAAGGAAGCCTGCGGAAAAGAAGCGTTAAGGTTTCATCCAGCACGTAGTCACTGGTGTAGACAAGGCCTCGCTGGAAACTGAAGGCGCGATAATAACCAACAACTTCCTGATGGCGAGACTCCCGTTTGTCGAGCAGCGTCAACCAACCCCAAGTGTCCACAAACAGCTTCAAGGCTAGTTACCGTACAAATCGTTATCAATGTCATGGGCCAATGAGCCATGCGAAACGCCACCGATGAATTTGAAGATCGGATCAAGCTCCGGAGCTCGAGCATCAGCCGTGATTTCTTCCGATAGCTCGCCATTGGACAAACGTGCCACAAAGTCGAGCACCTCATGAAGCGACTCCTCCGGTAGGTGGTCGATCTGTTCCACGATCTTGCTCACTAACTTTTCGCTTTCCGTCATTACTGCCTCTCAAGCTCATTCAACCACAATGAATTTCAACGTCGTCGTACTACCACTCCGCAGGCTAAGAAGTGTAGTATCAGAGCGACAAATGAGCAAGAATTTGCGCGGCTGCGTGGGTTTTTCCCGAGGAGTCTATTTCAATTTACAAGGAGAATGAAGGATGAAGTATTCGTTACGACAGCGGTTGATTGGCGTGTTTAGCGTCTGCGTGTTGTTGGTGATTTCTACAAGTCTGGTGTCGGCGCAAAAGAAATCGAGAACGCAGGATGCGGAACGGCATGCGCGCGAGGCTGCTGAGGTTTTTACTGAGATCATGAATGTGCGCGAGCACGCTATTCCTAAGGAATTACTCGATAAAGCTGAGGCAATCGCGGTTTTTCCCGACGTCATAAAAGCCGCCTTCATTATCGGCGGCAAGGGTGGTCAGGGCTTGATTAGCAGGCGCACGGCCAAGGGTTGGTCCGCGCCGGCTTTCTTTAATATCGGTGGCGGCAGCTTTGGAGCTCAGATAGGGGCGACGAAAACTGACTACGTGCTGCTGATCATGAATCAGGAAGGACTGAAGGGTTTGCTCGAAGACAAGTTTGAGCTCGGTGGCGAAATAGGAATTGCTGCTGGTCCAGTCGGACGTGAAGCAGCCGCTTCAACTACCACGACGCTCAATGCAGGAATTCTTTCATACTCCCGTAGCAAGGGAGCTTTCATCGGCGCGGCACTTAAAGGCGCGGTGATTAGTCCCGACAACCATCTCAACGAAGCGGTTTACAACATGAAAGCCAGCGAAGTGTTAACTGGAAACGCGATGACGTTGACGCAGATGCCTGCCGGCGTTCGCATCTTTCCGCGCACGCTGGCGCGATACTCAGTACGCTAAGAATCTGTTTTAAGTGGCATAGACTTTTAGTCTGTGCGGTGGCATAGACTTTAGGCTGTGGCTCTGACGCAAGACGACACCGACTTAAAGTCTGTGTTCTAACAACAAACACTTGACGCTTTCGTTAGCGCACCATAGAATGCGCGCGTTACCTCAAGGGTCATCCTGCTCTCTTCAGCGAACAGCGCGATTGAATTGAACTGATGCTGCCACGCACTCAACGACAGAAAGACATTCTCGACTACATCACGCGCTTCTCCGAGCGGCATGGTTACGAGCCTTCATATGCTCAGATTGCCCGGCACTTTGGCGTGAAGTCGCGCGCCACGATCGCAAAACACATCGGGGCGCTGGAACGGCGTGGACTGCTGGCCCGCAAGCATGAAGACGGATCGTTTGCTCTCAACGTGACGGTTGACGATCCCAACGCGCTTTGCGAAGTGAAACTGCTGGGACGGATCGCCGCCGGCGCGCCGCTCGATGTAGTTGAATGTGACGAGACAGTGGCGGTGCCGCGCTTCCTACTTGGCCGGGTGCGACCCGAACGAGTTTACGCATTAAAGGTCAAGGGCGATTCGATGATTGACGAACACATTTGCGATGGCGACATTGCCTTGATCGAAAATCGCACCGACGCGCGCGACGGCGAAATTGTGGTTGCGCTCCTGGTCGAACAGAACCAGGCAACGCTAAAGAGAATCTACCGACGAGGCATCAACGTTGAATTGCATCCTGCCAATTCGCAACTCCTGCCGCTCACCCTGCCCGCCAATCAGATCAGCGTCCAGGGCATCTTTCGCGGTCTGCTGCGGCCGACCGCGTAAACATCAATACAACAAATAAGCCAATAAAAACGGAGGTTACCCTGCGCTCACCAGTCCGTGGGGCAAGGGTCTGCGTTCCGAGCGGCTTTGCCGCGGACACCTTGGATTGGCTCTGCCTTCCAGCGGCTTCGCCGCAACCCGTGCGGAAAGGCTCTGCCTTTCCGAGAAACTCAATCTTGAGTTTGAGGCTATGCCTCAAAGCTTCTGAGGCGCAGCCTCAAAACAGTTGAGACTGAACGGTAAGGCGGAGCCTTACCGCACTGGCCGCGGCCGAGCCGCAAGAGTCTTCCTTAAGCGAGATGATTTCGTTGCCAGTTAGTGTATTAGAAGCTTTTCAGCGGCATGCGCGCCGGACGTTGTAGCCAGTTGTCCGCGGGGTAGTTACTGCTGGCGTCGATCAAATGAAGCGTATAGGCCTGCCGCGATCTTGCGGAACGATTGGCGAGACTCTTGTGAGGCAGCAGCCCATGAAGCAGGATAAGACTTCCTTTTTTGACTTCCAACGGAACCAATTGATCTTCGAGCCATGGTTCTGAATCGTAAGTTTCGAAATGCATTCCTGATACTCCTCGCCGCCAACGCTGCTTCAATCCCAGCTTGTGTCCGCCGGGGATGGCCCACAGGCAGCCGTTTTCTAGCGTGGCATCTTCCAGCGCAAACCAAAGCCCGACGATGTTCTGCGGTTCGGTGTAAAGGAAAGTGCTGTCCTGATGACAGATTACTTCGCCACCGATACGCGGCTGCTTGAAGATGTACATTGACTGAAGCAAAAGAGGATCGACCAAACGAAGATCCGCCGCAAGTTGCTGTAGTTCCGGCGTGCGCGAGAATTCATTGAAGACCGGATCGAGATCGTGAAGCGCGTGCCCTATCTTGTTAATCGACTGTTCCTTGTTCTGTTTCAGTGTGCCTTCAGGCATGAACGCGTCTTCTTCAAAGAAGAAGTGAATCCTGGCGGCGGACTCAAGAAAGTAATCGTTGGCAAGCCGGTTCTGTTCGTGAGTGGAAAAGATTGAAGCGACGCCGCCCGGATCAAAATTATGAACCAGTTGCGCTGCACGGCTCGCAAATCATCGCAAGCTGCTTCTCTCACAAAGTCTGCCAACACAAGGAATCCATCGCGCTTGTAGTCAGCCAGTTGTTGGGAAGTCAATTGCACAGCAGCTCGACTTTGCCGCCTCTCAAATTGATACCTATACTGTTGGGGAATGTTGGATTTTGCTGGAGCCGGCTGCCGGAGTTGAACCGGCGACCTTCTAATTACGAATCAGACGCTCTACCAACTGAGCTAAGCCGGCTTCTGATTGCATTCGCTTGAGAGCGCTGGCGAACGAGTCTGCACTATACGAATGCGCGCTTTTGAGTGTCAAGCAGGCGAACAAGAAAGTGGTGACCTGATTTGGTAAAGCAAACTGTTAGTTTGCGGTGGTTCGCTGCCATTCAAACTGAAGGCTTAACAACCAACGCAAACTAACAGTTTGCTTTGCACAAGCAGGCGAATAACAAATGGAGGACACGAGCATTATGGGTAGAGAGCAAATGAGAAACCTTGATGTTGCCAAGGTCGGCGCCGGAAACACAATAAACGAATTTGAGTACCAGAAGCATCAGGGCGAGATAACCGAGCAGGAGCACGCGAGTCAACAAGGACGCGTCGCCAAAAGATTGACGCAGGCTGAACGGGTGGCGCAGGTGACCGCGGCCGCGCATAAAAAGGTCGAGAAAAAGCGCAAGAAAGAAGGCGTAAAAGCCGTCCCTGCGAAGCGAGCCGCGACAAAGCGCGCCGCGAAGAGTAAGAAGAAATAATTTTGCTGGGATCCCAGCCGTCTCGGCCGCCGTCGCGAGGCACAGCCTCGGCCATAATAGGAGGGCCCAACGGTAGCGCCACAAACTTTCAGCGCATCAGGTTGAGAGCCATCACAGTTGCGGGTCAGTTTCCAAATGAAAAAAATCAACGTAATCGGCGGTGGACTGGCGGGTGTCGAGGCTGCGTGGCAAGCGGCGCGCGCCGGTGCTCAAGTGCGCTTATTTGAAATGCGGCCGCTCAAACAAACGCCGGCGCATCGCACGGACAAACTCGCGGAGATTGTTTGTTCAAATTCGCTGAAGTCAGACGAACCAGGCTCGGCTCCCTATTTATTAAAGGAGGAGCTGCGTCGCGCCGGTTCGCTCGTAATGGAAGTCGCAGCCGCCACGAAAGTTCCTGCCGGGGCCGCGCTGGCTGTCGACCGGCAAAAGTTCGCGGCCTTAGTTACCGAGAAAATTGAAAGGAATCGGAATATCGAGTTGGTCCGGGAAGAAGCGAAAGAGATTCGCGAGGATGAAATAACGATCATTGCTACCGGACCGCTATCGTCTGATGCGTTGACCGCCGAGATAATGAAGATCACCGGCAGCGATCAACTTTACTTTTATGATGCGATAGCGCCGATTGTCGCGGCCGATTCGGTTGATCGTTCGATCGCATTTCTCGCCGCGCGTTACGGCAAAGGCGGCGATGACTACCTGAACTGCCCGTTTAATGAGGAGCAGTACGCGATATTTTACGAGGCGCTGATCAATGCCCATAGTGTTCCCTTGCAGCGCTTTGAAGACACCCGTTGGTTTGAAGCTTGTCTGCCGATTGAAGAATTGGCGCGACGCGGTGTGGATACGCCGCGCTTTGGTCCGATGAAGCCAGTCGGTCTGGTGGATCCGCGCACTGGCCGCCAGCCTTACGCGGCGGTGCAGTTGCGGCAGGAAAATTTAATGGCCGACGCATACAGCCTGGTTGGCTTTCAGAATCATCTACGTTACGGCGAACAGGCGCGCGTGCTGCGATTGATTCCGGGAATGGAGCGCGCGGAGTTTCTTCAGTTTGGCCAGATTCATCGCAACACGTACATTTGCTCGCCGCGTGTGCTGGCCGCGACCATGCAAATGCGCGAGCGGCCAAATATATTTTTTGCCGGGCAGATTACCGGCGTCGAAGGCTATGTCGAATCGGTTGCGATGGGTTGGCTGGCGGGAGTAAATGCGGCAAGGTGGGCTTTGGGGGTTGATCTAATTCGAGCACCCGGATTGAGCGCAGTCGGCGCACTGGCGCGTTATGTTTCGCGAGCCGAAACGAAAAACTTTCAGCCGGTTAACATTACCTTCGCTTTGCTCGAGCCGCTATCAGACGACCAGCGACGGCGCGTTCGGCGCAAACGCGATCGGCACGAACTGCAAGTAAATCTGGCTTTGAAAGAATGGGACGCTTGGCTTCAGCAAATTCAGAATCGAGAACCGGCGCTGCAAGCTTCCGTCTAAAGAGGCTCGCGTCGCGAAGCATCTGCGTTCTTTCAAGCGCGTGTCTGCTGTTTTGTTTTAGTGGACTAAACCTGGCTGCGCAATCAGGCCGGCTCAAAAAACCAGCCTCAAAGTCTGCCACGAAGAAGCCGCAAACATCGGCCGGCCCGGTTGCCGAGCCTTCACCGCCTGCGATTCCAAATAAGACGCCGCCTTCATCCGCTGACAAAGCAAACGGTGAAATCGATTCCACAGACATTGTGCGGGTTAGTTCGAATCTCGTGCCCATTCCTGTTTCGGTGTTTGATGCTCGCGGCATCGCGCTCACCGGACTGCGGCTGGAGGACTTTGAATTGCGCGTGGACGGTCAGTTGCGGAATATCAGCGACCTGACGCGTACGGAAACGAATGTGCGCATGGCGATGTTGTTTGATAACAGCGGCAGCATCGATTTCGCGCGCGAGTTTGAAAAGCAAGCCGCAAAACATTTTTTCCGCAAGGTCATGAGACCTGTAGATGAAGCCGCAATTTTTTCGATCGGGTCGGACAATTACCTGGCCCAGCCGTTGACGAAAGATGTTTCGTTACTCGAGCGGACCATCGAAAGCTTTGCCAGGCCCGAAGGCTCCACCTCACTTTTCGATGCCATCATTGAGGCCGCCGCCTATCTGCGTCCCTACACCGGACGGCGCGTGCTGGTAATCGTTTCCGATGGCGTGGAGACGACGAGCAGAAATGATTTCGAGACTACGATTCGGCAGGTGCTCGCGGATGACTGCCAGATTTTCATTGTGCAAACCGGACTTTACGAAGGCGCAAATCTGCGCGCCCTGGCGGCCGAGCGACGCATGGAACAACTGTCCGGTCAGACGGGCGGCGCAGTCTACGTTCCTAAGACGACCAATGATTTGGATGTTGCCTTCCAACAAATCGCCGCGGACCTGGCCCAGCAATATGTTCTTAGTTTCTATCCCGGAGAAGAACGGCGCGACGGCCGTTTCCACTTGATCGATCTTCGAGTGAAGGCGAGAAAAGACGTGCGAGTTCGCGCGCGCAAGGGCTATTATTCGCCGAAGCCGTCGAACGTTGCGACAAATGATGGGTGAACTCGCAATGCCAATAATCTTGTAAAAAGTTGACAGGCAAACTAACAAACCTCCTTCGGAATCGGTCTTGACAAGATGGTAGATTGGCCCTAGAAGAGAAACCAATGAAAGAACTAAAGAAACGACCGAAGCCCGAGCGCCCAAAGCGAGAAAAAGTAGCCCGCGAGGAAGCGTTGGAGCGAATGAAGTCATTCCCAAAACGCAGGGAGAAATTCATTGCCGCTGTCCGAAAAGGTACGCATCGAGATCTTCATTCCTGATCCCTCGGATGTGGCGTATCGTGACTTGCTTAAGGAACTGGCGACTGAACTTAGCTATGCGTTCGGTGGATGTACGCAAGTGCCAGCCTCGGGCCAATACCGCTCCCTTGACGGAGCCATTTTCACCGACAAAATCAACATCCTCTTTTCCGACGCTCCACTTTTGTGGGCCCGAGATCGACTAGCTATCGCACAATACGTCGACTGGGTGAGGAGCGCGGCTCAGCGGGCATTGGAACGAGAAGAAGTAGTTTTGATCAGCGTCTACGCTGTTTGTCATGGCGAGTAAAAGTACTCTTCGCGTATGGATGACCTTCTAACACAGTTTCTCGAGCACCTGCGTTACGAACGCAACGTCAGCGAGCACACCCTACGCAATTACCAGAGCGATCTTGAACAGTTCCAGGATTATCTTGCGCCGGCGCATCCGAAAACAGGGAAGAGAAGGACTCCCGCGTTGGCGGCGATAGATCACATTACCATTCGCGAATGGTTATCCACGCTTCACGATGCACAAAAGAAGAAGTCTTCAATCGCGCGCAAGCTGGCTGCGTTGCGCACTTTCTTCCAATTCCTGGTGCGCGAAGGTGTGCTGGAAATGAATGCCGCAAAACTCGTGGCCACACCACGCCTGGAAAAGAAACTGCCGGTACACCTATCGATCGAAGAAGCAATCAGATTTATTGAAACGCCGGACGTGGCAACCGATCTTGGCAAAAGGGATCGGGCCATGCTGGAGTTGATGTATGCGACGGGCGTGCGCGTGGCCGAGTTGACCAAGATGAATCTCGGCCACATTGATTTCAAGAATAGATTGATTCGCGTGATAGGCAAGCGGCGCAAAGAGCGCATCGTGCCGTTTGGTGAGCCGGCCCTCGATGCTTTGCGCACCTATCTGGATATTCGCGACAAGCTCTTGGATGCCGCGCCGATTTCGGTACGCGAACCGGAAGCGCTCTTTCTAAATTACCAGGGAACCAGAATTACTACGCGGTCGGTGGGCCGAATGGTGGGCAAACACATCAACATCTGCGCTGAACGACACGATATCAGCCCCCACGCGCTGCGTCACTCCTTTGCCACACATCTGCTGGACAGCGGCGCCGACCTGCGCGATATCCAGGAACTGCTGGGGCATGCGCGACTCTCAACCACACAAATCTATACTCACGTTTCCATGGAAAAATTGATTCAGGTTTACGACAAGGCGCACCCCAAAGCCTAGTCCAAAGTCCAAAGTCGAATGTCCAATGTCTGTTTGCGCGAAACAACATTCTTTGCATTGCAAGCTTGATAACGTTTCGTTGCAAGCGAATTCTCCGGCGAAGCTTCAGCCTTCGCTAGACAGACATTGGACTTTGGACGTTGGACTTTGGACTAAAGGGTCGAGTGTTCGTCTTCACCGTTGGCGGCTTCGATAATCGCCTGGCAGGCGGCATCGTAGCGGGCGGTAGGCAGGGCTTCGAGGCGACGCTCGTCAATCAAGTTACCGCAGCGCGCGCACTTACCATAAGAACCTTCTTCAATTCGTAACAGCGCCTGATCTATATCGGCGATCATTTGCGATTCGCGTTCGCCCAGGCGCAGCGCCATCTCTTTATTCACATCCATTAACGACATATCGACGGTGTCTTTTACGCCGTCGTCAGATAGTTCGAGCGCCGCGGCCTGATCGTCCCGTACATGTTCCGTGTGCTGTTGCAGTGCGGCGAGCAATATGGTTTTGAAGCGCGCTAGTTTCTCAGGCTGCATTTGTTCCCCTTGTTTGCTTTCCTCTGTTTTAGGAGTTCCGGATTATAGCGCAATGACTTTGTTTATCGTAATGCGCCTGAACGTGATTGTTGCGATGCTTGCGCTTATGCTTGACACGAACAAGGTGCGAATTAGAACTTCCAGGAGAGAGCGAAGCGAACAGCGCGCGGCGAGCCTGGTAAGATGTTGTCGTTGCCGTCTGCATTGATGAAATATTTTTTGTTCATCAGGTTCTCGAAATTAGTCTGGAGCGCCAAGTTGTCGTTGATGGTGTAAAACACGGCGGCATCCGCTCGGTTGTAGCTGGGCAGAACTACACGATCGTCAATCGCCGCGTACATATCGGACCGATGAATGAGACCCAGACCGGCGGCCCACTTCCCGTCGAAACGGTAGTTGTTCCAAAGCGAAAATGTGTGACGTGGAACTTGTGCAATTCGTGCCCCTGCTGGCGCGGCGATGGTCGGACTGGTAATACGCGCGTTTTGATAGGCATACCCTCCCAGCACATTCCAGGATCGAGTGACGCTGCCGTTCAGGCCTGTTTCAAAGCCGCTGGTGCGCTGGCTGCCAGTCTGAACGATTTTTGTCGGATCGTTCGGATCGTTCGCCCGCGTGTTCGTGCGAGCTAATCGATAGACGGCAGTCGTCAATGAAAGTGCCTGGCCGATATCCCACTTCGCGCCGAATTCGTAGTTGGTAAATTTTTCGGGTTCGAGCGTTTGCGTACTGGCGGTCAGCGCCGAGAACTGATCGCCTGAACTGGGCAAATATGAAATGCTGTAACTACCGTACAGCGATAATGGCTCAACCGGCTTGAATACAATGCCCGCGCGCGGTGACAGGAGATTATCCGTGCGGTTGAAGTTTTCGCCGTTTCTGTTGTTGTGAAATTTTAGATTGAAGTGATCGAATCGTATCCCCGCAAGCAACTGAACTTTCCGCGACAGCTTGATTTGATCCTGCGCGTATGTGGCAACGATATTGGCCTGGACACGATTGTCAGCGTCGGTAACGTTCTGCCGAAAAGTCACTGGGGTGTTGATTGTAGGCGCGGCGAACTCAACGCTGATTGTAGTTGCGGCATTGTTGAAAAATCCGGTGTTGCGAAAGTTATGCGATAGCTGGCGCCCGAATTCCGTTCCCGCCAGAAGCGTGTGACGCAGCGGGCCAGTCTTCGCCGCGTAAGTCAGATCAGTTTGATTGAAGATATTGCGGCGTCGTGTCGCGTTGTTGTAAGCAGAAAGATTGACACGAGTCTCATCGGCATTGACTGAACCAGGAACAAAGTTTTGGTAACTGCGGTCATAGTCACCGAACAGCGTGTGGTTACGAATATTCAGTTTACCGATCTGATGATCGACAATCGTTGAGGCAAGATTTACGCGCGCGTGAACGAAACTTGAGTTGGGATTGCCAAAGAAAGTTGAGATGCGGGCGTCAGAAGGTCGGCCACGATAGGAAGGAATTCCGCGATCCGCGGTGCGCTTATCGCGGAAATATTCGTAGGACAGTCTGACTTGTGTTTGCTTGCCGGCAACAATCGTAAGTTTCGGATTGAGCCCTCCGCGTTCCAGATCGACATGTTCACGAAAGCTGCCGGACCTTTCGTACACACCATTAAAGCGGAAAGCGATTCGATCGTTGATCGGGCGATCAAAATCTCCCGCAAGGCGTCGGTTCCCAAAGGCACCGCCTTGAAATGTTAACTCACCCAACGACGCGAAGCCTGCTTGTTTGGTGACTCGATTTATTACTCCACCACCACCGCCGCGCCCAAAGATCATGGCGTTGGGTCCCTTCAAAGCCTCTACGCGATCAAGGTTATAGAGGTCGCGATAATACTGAACGTCGTCGCGCACACCGTCGACAAAAAAATCAGCAGACGAGCTGTTACCTCTTATCACAACTTGATCGCGATTGTTTTCTCCCTGGATAGCTGTGACTCCCGGAACATAGCGGACCACATCGGCAATACTTTGCATTGACTGGTTCCTAATCGCTTCTCGCGACACTACGCTGATGGACTGTGGTAGGTCGCGCAGCGGCGTTAAGGTTTTGGTGGCACTGCTGATCGCGGAGGTACCCACGCCAGCCATGTCTGTCACTGTCACGATGGCGTTGTAGCCGACAAGCTGCATGAGAATCTCTACCGGCTCAAAGGTGGTGGGCATTGACCGGACGCTTACAAGAGATTCGGCAAACCCTTCAGCAGAAATTTGCAGTGTGTACTCGCCAGGTTCGAGCGACAGTGAAAACTCGCCGTTGGCATTGGTTAGAGCAGAGGAGGCGGCTATGCCTTTT
The DNA here is from genome assembly GCA_030841085.1 of Pyrinomonadaceae bacterium. Classification (GTDB taxonomy): domain Bacteria; phylum Acidobacteriota; class Blastocatellia; order Pyrinomonadales; family Pyrinomonadaceae; genus PSRF01. The sequence goes on along the minus strand of JAVEDP010000039.1, from coordinate 9,190 downwards.
CGCATGGCTGTAATTCGCGCACCCGCAATTACGGCACGATTCGGATCGAGCACTCGTCCGCGTAGTTGCGAGCAGGGCGCGGCCTCGTTGGCGCGCACTGTTGAAAGAGAATCTGCAACAATCAACCAGGAGCAGAACAAGCTGAGGACAAAGCTTAAGATAGTTTTTGCTGACATGCCGCGCGCGAATCGGTGTTAGTTGAAATTGAAAACCATTTTCAATTTGGGCAGGATAGGCGAACGGCGATAAGGCTGTCAAGAGAGTAAGCCGATCTAACGAAGGTGGGATTTTGCCCGATTATTGGTTGGCTTGCCTTAACTTAGTGACATGAGGGCATACCGCCTGCGGTAGCGAGTGGGCCGCCTGGATTGCCGATTTCCAATTGCTGATTGCCGATTGCCGAATGGCCAGTTGGGGAACAAACCAATCGGCAATCGCAAATCGACAATTCGCAATGAGACAACCCACCCGCTACCGCAGGCGGTATTAACCTCATTGCGCTGCAACGAGAGATTGAACTAGGTTTGATAATCGCGAGAAAACTCAATCGTGAGATCCGCAGATTAATTCGGCGGCGAGCAGGGGAATAGTCAGTTCGTGATGTCCGGTGATCGAATAGCCTTGTCCGGCGCCATCAGCGGTGGGGCGGCGCACGACGTTTGTTAAAGGACGATACGATTGAATGAAGTCGAAGTTGGCGGTCGTGATGTCGTTCAAGTCGTGCCCGAGATTTCGGACCAGCGTTACACACTTTAGAAAAACTTCCGGCAGCACGACTGCCGATCCAACATTCAAGTAAACGCCGCCGCCATTCATGCGCCGCACCAGTTCGGCAAGCAAACGAAAATCGGTGTGCGTCGCGGTGCCGAGTGCGGCCCCATCTGCTTCAGGATGAAAATGCGCAATGTCGCCGCCGATGGTGACGTGCGCGGTAAACGGAACCTTTGAATCGTAAGCTGCACAAAGCAGCGAGTGGCCCGCATGCTTCGGTGCCTGACCAATTAAAGCCCTGCCCATTGCTTCGCCCAGTCCGATCTGGTCCCGCGCGCCTTCCTGCGCCGCACGGTTTAGTAGTTTTCCAGTTTCGTCCGCCCCGCCGAATGCGCCTTCGCCGAGCGTTGCGTCAACGTCTTCGGAAGTGGAGCCAACCATCGCGATTTCTGCGTCATGGACCAGCACCGAACCGTTGGCCGCAATGGCTGTGACAAACCCGCGCTTCATTAGGTCAATAATAATTGGCGCGAGGCCGGTCTTGATCACGTGGCCGCCGATGCCCCAGATAATTGGTTTGTGCAGCTCACGCGCGCGCTGCATTTGCGCGGCAAGTTTTCTTAAGCTCTGAACGGCGAGAATGTTTGGCAGGCTGGCGAGAAAGTCTTTCAACGATGAATCTTCAGTAACTGATTTGCCAAAGTCGTCAAGCGAAACTTTGCTGGGACGGGAGGCGAGCGGATAAGTCTTAACCTTATCCAACTCAAGTGGCTTAACGTCATCACCGTACGTGCTAGACAAGTTTTTCTCCGGTCACAAGTATTCGACGTCTGCAAGGTCCTGAGTCCGACCAACCGCAAGCTTATTTCGCTTCAGTAATTCCTTAGAAATGAAGGGGACGCGGATACCATCGAGTTCACCGTACTCACGAGTGTTCCACGCTTCCTCGAACGAAACACCCGAGATCGATGTCATCAAATCCATTCGGTGGGGCTCGACGCCAAGTTGAACGATCTGATCAGCAGCTGTGAAATCTTCTCGATTGATTCCAATGTTGGCAAAACCGAAGTGGTCAAGAACCTGTGTAAGTAATGTTGCATTCTCCTGTGACGCCTCAACGAAGAAGTCGATGTCGCCGGTGTATCGGGCCCGGCCGTGATAACCCAGCGCTATCGCCCCGACAATCAGGTAGTGAACCTCACGAGCGTTTAATAACTCGATAAACTCTCTTAGGTCCGGGTCCAGCTTCATCATGTTTGTTCGATTTGTTTTGACTGATAAGCGTTAGCTGTATATCCAAACGCTCGGTTCCCGAGAGCGACTTGTGAAATTCTCGATTAGCCTTTTCCGCTTCATCGAATGACTTGAAAACTCTCTTGATTTTTTTCATGCAACAACATTGTAACAAACTAATAAGGCACTACAATGCGAAGAGCGATAACCAGTTACGCAATCCTTTTCTCCTCTCTTCGCCCGTTACCGTTACCGTTCTTCGCCAAGCGGCCATTGAGCAATGGGCGCAACGCGTGGCCGGTATGCGAACGGCGCGAGCGCGCAACGTCTTCAGGTGTGCCTGCGACAACGACGCGTCCGCCGTGCTCGCCGCCTTCTGGTCCAAGATCGATGATGTAGTCCGCGGACTTAATAACGTCGAGATTGTGTTCGATGACGATGATGGTATTGCCGAGGGATACCAACCGCTGCAAGACGTCCAGCAGTTTATGAACGTCAGCGAAATGCAGTCCGGTCGTCGGTTCGTCAAGCATATAGACCGTCCGACCCGTCGCGCGCTTGGAAAGTTCTTTCGCTAGCTTGATGCGTTGCGCTTCGCCGCCCGACAGCGTCGTTGCCGATTGCCCCAGCTTTAAATATCCCAAACCGACATCAAGCAGCGTTTGTAGTTTCTGTTGAATTTGCGGAACGTTCTCCAAAATCGGCAGGGCTTCATCGACCGTGGTGTTGAGCAACTCGGCAATGGATTTCCCTTTGTACTTCACCGAAAGCGTTTCGCGGTTGTAACGAGCGCCGCGACAGACGTCGCAAAGCACATAAACATCCGGCAGGAAATTCATTTCGATGCGTTTCATGCCGTCGCCTTCGCAGGCTTCGCAGCGTCCACCTTTAACGTTGAAAGAAAACCGCCCGGCCTTGTAACCACGTTCGCGCGATTCGGGAAGCATTGCATAGAGTTCGCGAAGCGGCGTGAACAATCCCGTGTAAGTCGCCGGATTTGAACGCGGGGTGCGACCGATAGGTGACTGGTCGATTTCGATTACTTTGTCGATGTGCTCTAGACCTTCTACCGAAGCGCAGGTTCCCATTTCGGCCAGCGAGCCATAAAGATGGCGCGCCAAAGCGGGATACAAAATGTCGCCGATCAAAGTAGATTTGCCGGAACCGGAAACGCCCGTAATCACCGTCAACAAACCCAGTGGAAACGAGACGTCGATGTCTTTCAAGTTATTAGCGCGCGCTTCGTGCACCGTCAGATATTTTCCGTTTGCCGCTCGTCTATGTGTTGGCACTTCAATCTTTTTGGCGCCGCGAATATAAAGACCGGTGATCGAACGTGGGTTGTTCGCCACGTCGTCCGCTGTTCCGAAAGCAACTAGTTCACCACCATGCGCGCCGGCGCCTGGTCCAAGATCGACCACGTAGTCGGCGCGCCGAATTGTTTCTTCATCGTGCTCAACCACCAGCACCGTGTTGCCCAGGTCGCGCAACGCCGTCAGGGTATCGAGCAATTTTTGATTATCACGCGGATGCAGGCCGATCGACGGTTCGTCCAGCACGTAAAGTACGCCGCGAAGCTGCGAACCTATTTGAGTGGCGAGACGAATGCGCTGGCCTTCACCGCCAGACAAAGTTGCAGAAGATCGATCAAGAGTTATGTAACCAAGGCCAACAGTTTCTAAAAAGCGCAGGCGATTCTTTATCTCGCGCAATATCTGTCCCGCTATTTGTTCCTCGCGAGGATTCAGCTTAATCGCTTCAAACGCAGGCACAGCATCTTCAATCGGCAGGGCCGTGTATTCGGCGATGCCACGCCCGCCCAGCCGGACCGATAGCGAATCAGATCTAAGCCGCCGGCCCTTGCAATCCGGACAAACAACAGGGGACACCAGCTCTTCAAGCGCGGCGGTTACTTTTTCCGAAGGCGCTTCGTTCAAACGATCGTGAAGCCAGCGGACCGCACCCTTCCAGGGATTCTGATAAGAATAAAGTCCCTGGCGGAACGTTAACTCGCCGGCGACGCCGCGCAAGAATCCTTCGCTGACTTCTCTTGGTAGTTCAGCAAATGATTTCCTGATGTCAGCCCCGAAATGTTTGGCGACCGCAGCCAGCGCGCTCTTTAGATATGCCGAGCCCTGGCGATCTGCCTGGCCCATGAAAGTGAGTTTGTCGGCCGCGACGTTTGCGTCGGGTATCAACTTAGCGGCAGCGACTTCGAGCACAGTGCCCAGTCCATGACAGCGCTTGCAGGCGCCGTAAGCGGAGTTGAACGAGAACGAACGCGGCTCGAGCGGCGGCACATTGATGCCACAAATCACGCAGGCCATCTTTTCCGAATAGAGTTTTTCTTCACCGTCGACCACCGAAACCAGCACGGCGCCGCCGGTTAACTTGAGTGCCGTTCTCACTGATTCGGTTAGACGCTCATTGATTCCGGGCTTGATCAAAAGGCGATCCACGACCGCCTCAATTGAATGATTGCGACGTTTATCGAGTCTGATTTCTTCATCCAGAGATAACAGGTCGCCATCGATGCGCGCGCGCAGGAAGCCGTCTTTCGCGAGTTTCTCGAGTTCTTTTTTGAACTCACCTTTTCGTCCCCGCACAATCGGCGCGAGAATCATTACGCGTTCGCCTTCAGTAAGACCAAGCACGTTCTGCACGATCTGTTCAACGCTTTGGCGCGTAATTGCCGCGCCGCACTTGTGGCAATGCGGCAGCCCAATTGAAGAAAACAGCAGGCGCATGTAGTCGTAAATCTCGGTGACGGTGCCGACGGTCGAACGCGGGCTGCGCGAAACTGTCTTTTGTTCGATTGAAATTGCCGGCGAGAGACCATCGACGGAATCGACGTCGGGCTTTTCCAGTTGATCCAGAAATTGGCGGGCGTAAGCGGACAACGATTCGACGTAACGGCGCTGCCCCTCGGCATAAATCGTGTCGAACGCGAGCGAAGACTTACCAGAGCCGGACAGGCCCGTAATTACAGTGAAGCGGTCGCGGGGTATTTCTACGTTGATGTTCTTGAGGTTGTGCTGGCGCGCACCTCGGACTGTGATGAGATCTATTGCCATGGGACGAATAACTAGTTGACACGCTACAGACGAGAATATCGACAAGTAGCGAATCATGAATTTTAGCCCAACCCAATACGTTGAGCAAACCGACTCCTCCGCCGCCAGGTGGTTCACGGGGATCTCACCACCAGGTGTCAAGGAATCAAAACCAGCTACAGGCTCACGCCGGTCTAGGAATTGAAAGCCGATAACCAAATCAAGTATCCTCCGGTAGAACTATGGAGGTTTAGCAATGGCACAGGAGTTTTCAAGAGTAGTTGAAGATGTAAAGCAGCTTTCAACCGCCGAGAAGGAGGAATTGCAGGAACTCCTCAAAAGGTATCTGATCGAGGAGCGACGGCGGGAGATCGAGGAGAACTACAAAACTAGTCTCGGGGAGCTACGCGACGGCACGCTAACATTCTCAAGCGACCCTGACACGCTTCGTAGCATCCTATCCGCTAACTGAAGTTAAAAGGAAACCACTTCGATTTCCGCAATACCTTTGAAGTGCCTGACATTCGTGGTCACGAGCGGCAGGTTCTTCGCCATTGCCGTAGCCGCGATCAAAGTATCAGCCAAATGATGTTGCAGATTCGGATAACGACGCAGAAGTGAGGCGTACGCATCACTCACGGCTGGATCGGGATTAACCTGTCTCAAAGTTCCCAACATCATTAATATTCGCCGGCGCTCGGCATCGCTGATCGGAGGACGTAGCAACTCTTTTCGCGTCATGCGACTGTAGTAGATCTCGATATTCGGGTTGCGGAAGAAGAGTTTCGCTTTAGGTTCGCCGCGATACCAGAGGATGAAAACACCTGTGTCCGCCAGTGCCTTCGGGAGGTTGAGCCAGGCGGGGCTACTCATCCAAAGTCTCTATCTCTCGCAGGAACTCCTTGGGAGTCTTCTCGCGGCCGTTGGGCGTGCGCATCTCGGCCTTGCGCAGTGCGGACACGTAGTTCGCCGCGTCGGCCATATCTTCGCGCTCGCGCCACATACCAAAGCCCAACTCTTCAGCCAGTAAAGCATCGGCCAATTGTAAACGCTCTGTCGAAGAGAGCCGCTTTGCCGATTCCAGAATTTCTTCGTATGAGGTCATGCGCAAAGTCTAACCCAACGCAGATTAGAGTAAAAGAGAAACTGAGCCTCAGTAATACTCGGCGCCTCGGGCCAATAACGCGAGATTCCGATTCACGCGGGAGGGTGCTTGACCCCAAGGACGTTTGGAAAGATCTTTGCCGAACCCAATGCTTGATGGGATAGAATTGCCAAATAGTGAATCTGGAATGGACAGGAATCTTCGACCTCAAACCTCGTTACCTTTTCGCGGTCTAGTTTTCGGTTACTTAATGCAGTTATGATCTACCCTTCGGTGACCTTTGATTTCTGGCCTTCGTCTACTTTCACTGGGCCTGTTTTATCATTCTTCACTTCACGCAGGAGAACGATATGGATGTCAGAATAATTGATCTTGTGAAACGCTTTGACACCGGCGAAATTCGCTTGCCTCTAATGCAACGCGATTACGTTTGGCGACCGGCAAAGGTAGTTAAATTGCTGGACTCGCTGTACCGGCAATGGCCGATAGGTTGTTTCTACGTTTGGAATACAAGGCACGATCGAGCAGCGAAAAGAAGAGCAGGCGGTAACCAGATTTCTCTGAGATCCATGGACAACTTTTACGGTTTTTTGTTAGATGGCCAGCAAAGACTTACTAGTCTGTCGAGAGCGATAGAAGGTGCAGCCGATGAGAATTTAAACACTCGCGCATTCTTCGATTTGGAGAATGAGCAATTCTTCTTGGGAATGATGAAGAAGACGCTGCAAAGGAGAATTGAGGCGGAAGATCCGACGCTCGTGCCGTTGTCAGATTTGATATCTACTCACACCGTTGATGAGAACCATCTACTTAATAGTGTCGAGAGCGTGATAGACAGTCTTTCTGAGCGTCATAAACTTGGACTGAACAGAATAAAAGAAGTAGAGGTTCGCAAGCGCCTTCACCGTGTCGCGTCAATGCTCAATGTAGATGCGCTTTGTGAGGAATTCAAGGACGAGCACGAAGAAAATGCAATTGAATTATTCGCGCGCCTGAATAAGGGTGGAACTTCGCTTTCGGCAGGGGATGTTGAAGCGGCCCGGTTATCACAAGAGGCCACAGCTCATATCGTCGGACCGATGCGAGACTTTGTTCAGGAGGCTGAGTTAAGCAGTTTGGGATTGAATTTTGTTTTCGTCACTCGCGCTTTAATAACAATCCATCGAGGAAACTCAAGCTTCTCGAAACTACCGAAGAATTGGGCGACAGAAACATCGGATGTAAAGGAGTCTTGGCGCAAAACGGAACGAGGCCTTCGATTAGCTTGTCGTCTGGTTCGCGAAGAGCTTGGGTGGACAACCCGACGATGGCTTCCATCGGTGAATGCCCTCATTCCCGTAGCTTATTTGCTAAAGGATAACACGGGGGAAATTTCCGAATCAGACAAAGAGCAATTGAAGCGCTTCCTTTTGCTGACGGGCTTTCGCGCTCTCTTCCGCGGTTCGGTAGAGACGACTATCAATACTTATATCAATCCCATCCGGGAGTTATCGCCTCGTCAAAAGAATAGAGCTTCCTTATTAATCAAGAAGATACCCCAAAACCGTCTCTATAAGATTAAGCCGGAGGATATTAAGAGCAATACGCGGATGTACTCCGCTCTGATGCAGACTTATCTCGCTTACCTCGTGGCGCAAGACGCTCAGAGTTGGCCCAGCGGGAGAGCCATAAATGAGATTGCCGCTAGAGATGTGACGGGCGATCTCCTGGCTGTTCATCACATCTTTCCAAAGAAGTTCATGCATCAATTTGAGGTTCCAGTAGAGAAGCTAAACAGTGCGGCTAATTATGCGATCCTGTCCCAAGCTGATAACGCCGAGTTGAGTGATCGCGATCCTCAAGTCACCCATAGAGAATTATCGCCAACCCAACGGGACAGAGCGGAGGAACAACTTTTCTTTAGAGACTCAGAGCGTTTGAATTATAAGGCTTACGAAGAAACTCTCGACTTTCGGGCAGGTCGAATGGCCGAGCGATTAAACGATTTCCTTGGACTCGGTAAAAGGTAGTACGACTCGGTAAAAGGTAGTAACGATCAATGGGATTTTATGCTTTAGAGGGGAGTTTTGACTTCGTGAAATTCAGCATTTGCTTCTAGGCGGTACTGATTAGTGAATCTTCCAAACGGCTTAACACTGCTGCGCATCTTCATTGTTCCTATCCTGGTTGTCGTTTTGTTGACGCCATTTTCGGAAAGCTTCGGCGTGCCGCGTCACATTTTTGGTGTGGTGCTTTTTTTGGGCGCAGCTTTGACAGATTATTTGGATGGACACTTTGCGCGCAGCCGAAAGCAGGTCACACGACTGGGCCAGTTACTTGATCCAATTGCCGACAAGCTGCTGATCTCGGCCGCGCTGATTTCGCTGGTTGAAAATCAGTTAGCGCCAGCTTGGGCCGTCGTGATCATTATTGGGCGCGAGTTTGCTGTAACCGGCCTGCGTTCAATTGCCGCCGCGGATGGATTGGTGATCTCAGCCTCGAAGATGGGAAAGTTCAAAATGCTACTCCAGGTATTGACGGTCGCATTGCTGATTGTCGCGAGCGTTGCCGGGAAACCGCCAGTCGCAAATTTCGGCAAACCATTTCCGGCAATCAAGTTTTGGTCTGTGCCCGAATTGCAGATTGCCTGGCAACACTTATTTGGTGCCGCAGTCGTCACCGGAAATGATTGGCAGGTGCTGCTTTACACTGCTGGTAGAGCGATGCTTTGGTTGGTAGTCATCTCGTCTTGTCTGTCCATGTATGGTTACTTCCGTTCGTTCTACCGGGCCGTCATTTCCCGTCCGCAGTTAGCGTGAGAGTCATTCAAGAATGAAGTGAATCGTTGGATGGCATCTAAACTTCGGCCTCACTGTCGTCGTTTTCAAATTTGACGCGCGCGATTTTTGAAGCGCCGCGTTCATTCTTTTCCTCTCATAAGTGTTAGGATATCTGCAATCCTGAGTGCGACTTGCGTTTTCGTATGCGGGTTGTTAGTATCCGCATTTTGTCGGAATGCGCTATTTGTACTCTATAGCGGGCCGGCGTAGCTCAGTTGGTAGAGCATCTGATTTGTAATCAGAGGGTCGGGGGTTCAAGTCCCTTCGCC